>JBFMGA010000003.1:0-472307 GCA_040751855.1 Pseudomonadota bacterium
GGTGTTCATGCTGCTGCGCTCCTTAGGGTTTGACCTTGGCGAAGAACTCGGCCATGGCTTTGATCTCTTCGTCGGTGTAGCCCTTGGCCACATGACCCATCAGGGTCGCCGGACGTGCGCCGCTGCGAAAATCCTGCATGGCGCGGGTGAAGGTGGCCGGAGCCATGCCGGCAAGCGGCATGAATGCCTCGCCATGCATGCGTCCGTGGGTGCCATGACAACCCGCGCAGGTATTGCCCATCATTTCGCCCGTAGGCGGTGTGGCGCTAGACGCAGCCTCCGCTGCGGACGCCGGAGCGCCAATCAGCATTGCCGCCGACACGAAAGCCGTCATAAAGATTTTTTGCAACATAAGTTGGTATCCCTTACACGACCTGGGCAGCATTTCCACCCAGGCAGGTTTATTTACGAATAACCGGCTATTCAGCCCAGCCAGACATAAAGGCCGATAGCGAAATACTGCACGATCCACAGGGCGATCAGCGCAATCCCAATATCTCCCATGCGTGAGATAACCGGCCCTGGGGTATAAATGCCTTTGGTCTGACCGGCTTTCCATGCCACGGTAAGCATGTAGGCCAGTACGCCGCCCCCAACAATAAGAAAGGTTGCGAAGAACATGATCGTGCTGTACCAATCCATATGAATGGGATAGGAAAACACGTCATATCCATGAACACCCATCAAAATGTCATAACGCAGGATTTCGCGCGCCGCCGCTACCATAATCAGACCGACCGCGCCAACGGGCAGCACGGCATACGCCCATAAGGTATCCATCCTGCCCATGCGCACCCAGAAGGCGAAGGCGACAAAGGCCAGCAGCAATCCAAGGGATAGGAATACCCAAGGCGAAAGCGCAAACGCCGCCTGATTTTCAGGCAGGGTCATCATCCACCAAGCGCCGATCAGCACGCTCAATACGCCGCCGAATGCGATCAGGTTTTGACCAAGATTACCCACCCAATCAAGAAATTCCTGGGTCATGTTCAGCTCGGCATCGCCAAGGCGCGGCATATAGAAGCGTCGATAACCGACCAATACCGCACCGATCACCGGCACGCTCAGGCTGATGAAAAACAGGAAACGCGCCGGATTGAAATCATGGATGCCACGACCGGAGGTATCGATAACCCCATTCGGCGCATACCACTGCATCCACTTTTCAGGGGAAAGCATTTGCTGGGTCAATACGTGCATGATGAAGCCCACGACCAAAAACAGCACGACCGCAAGAATCGCCGAGCCTGGGCAAAAGGTTTTCTGTTCGGACAAGTGATGGTTTTTCGCATTAAAGAAAAACCATAACAAAGCGCCCGCGGTAAGAAACACCAGGAAACCGATCACCCACCATGCTGAAAGCACATTACTGGTGTACCAGAAAGGGTCGTAAGTCACCTGCACAAACAACAGTGGAGCCACTCCGATCACAATCGCCACGGACAGCATCACCTTGGACACCATCACCATCGACTGCGCCAAGCGCCGTTTGTTGACGTCCTTGCTGAATGCGCCCCAGATCGTCAAACCCGATGCGCCAAGCATGATTTGCACGGCGGCGATATGGAGGGCGAAGGTCACCACGCCAAGAATCAAAAACACGACGGGATGAGTCGGTACGCCCGCCACGTCCCGCAAGGCATATAAAGCTTGTGCGTCCATGAATTACTCCTTGATGGCAGCCTGAGCCAATGCGCCTTTGTGCGCAATATAGCTTTGAGCGACAGTTTGATTATTGAGATATGACAAATACACGGCAATCGCCTCAGCCTCGTCATCCTTGAGTGGGATTCTCGGCATATACAGGGTGTTTCCGGTTGAGAGCGCCGCCTGTAGATAGGTTTTGATCGCCGGAATATCGGTATTGTCCCCGATGTATCGGCCTATAGGACGAATTCCCGTTTTGGATAGCGAATGGCAGTTTGAGCACATTTGCGTAGTCAACGCCTGTCCCACTTGCAGGATATTATCCGCAGTGACCGTTTTCAGGTGATCAGGCATGAATACCTGGGTTTTCAGCAGACCATGCTCTTCAACCACGGGAATTTCGCTCTTGATATTCATCCCCGGAACGTCACGCGCGATCAGCTGGTTGGAATAGACATACTGCCCAGAAACATAAGGCTTGCGAATTGACTCGCGCGCCACTTCTTCCGGCCACAGTCCAAACACCACCAGCGCCACTGTCGCGGTCGAGGCAACCCAGGTGGTGATAACGCGCGGCGTAGCCAGCATCATCAGGAAATACACCAGCATGCCTGCCAGAATGGAATACAAGCTCGGCGCAAACCAGGCAGGAAGCCTGTTTTCCATGATCAGATGCGAATACTCAGGCAGAGTATTCAAGTACCAATAGAACAGCGCCGCGCCGATCACCGTCCCTGCAATGCCGAATCCGGCCAGCCAGCGGTTGATCAGTGCGCGGAAGACCTGATCCTTGAAGCCCGCAGTAACGATACTGCCCACCACGGCGGTCATGGCGAACATGAATGCGGTACGCATGGCGAGTTGCGCGAAAGTATTTCCTCCATAGAAACCAAGCAGATAACCGCCCTCGCTAAACCACTCTTCCTTGCCCGGCCACATCATGAAGCTCAGAATGCCGAGGATAATCAGCATGGTGGTATAGGACGCCAAGCCAAGCAGGATCGTCAGGCGCAAATGGGTTTTCTGATCGACCTTGCCGACCAGGTAGGTCACCATGTACACGCCAACCACTTCAATGACGAAAAACACCCACTCGGTAGCCCACTTCCACACAAAACTGTGAATCAACGAAGAAATGCCGCGCGGACTCGCCACCGTGGTGGAATACCAAATCCCCGGCCCGGTGATCGAACCGAGAATGTAGGAAAACACCAATAAAAAAAGACCATACTTCTTGATGAACTCAAGAAGTTCCGGCCTGTTTTGTCGGTAGGCGATGGTGGCAAGCACCATGAAAAACACCGCAGCTCCCACGGAGACATGCGAAAAAAGCACGTGAATCGTGGCGATGAATCCCACGACCCAGCCGCTGCCGATGCCTGGTTCATACCACATCGGGTAAAGACCGATTAAATCCATAGCCTAGCTCCTTAGCTCATGATCAAAAGACGGTCATAGACCGGACTTTCGCTACATAAGCAATGGCTATGCCATCAACTATCCATTTGATTTAACTGTGGAATTTGTTTTTGAGGACGCAAAAAACGGCAAATAACACAAATTTATTCGGGCATAAAACTCAACTGCGTCATATGGCGCAGTTTGCATCGCGTCATCCCTTGCGCGTATCAAACGCCTCGCGCAGGCCTTCGCCGATGAAGATCAGCAACACCAGCAGCCCAACCAACACCCCGAAAGCGGACAGAGACAACCACCAGGCGTCGATGTTTTCCTTGCCCTGCGACAGTATCTCGCCGAGGCTGGGCGTGGACGGCGGCACGCCTAGCCCGAGAAAGTCCAGGCTGGTCAAGGCCAGAATCGCCCCGGAAAGCCTGAACGGCAGGAAGGTCAGCACCGGGGTCATGGCATTGGGCAGCAGGTGTCGCCGCATGATGGAGGCATCGCTCACGCCCATGGCACGTGCCGCCATAACATAATCCAAATTGCGCCCGCGCAGAAATTCGGCGCGCACATAGTCCGACAGCCCCATCCAGCCGAACAATGACAGAAGAATCAGCAACAGCCAGATATTCGGCGTAAAAATCGAGCTGAAAATAATCAGCAGATAAAGCTCAGGCATAGCGCCCCAGACTTCAATGAAACGCTGGAATGCCAGGTCGAAACGCCCACCGAGATACCCTTGCAATGCGCCGGTGAGCAGCCCCAACACCAGCCCCGCCGCCGTAAGCGCCAAACCGAACAATACGGAAACGCGGAAGCCATAGATCAGCCGCGCCATGACATCCCGTCCACGATCATCCGTCCCTAGCCAGTGCCTGGCGTCGGGCGGCGCAGGGTTTGGCTGCGCCGCAAAGTAATTGATCGAGTTATAGCTGTAGGGGATCGGCGCACGCAGCATCCAGTTGCCGTCTTGCGTCAATCTCTGGATGACAAAAGGATCATGAAAATCCGCAGGCGTCTCCAGCTCGCCGCCAAACGTGCTTTCCGGATATTGATGCAAAAAAGGCAGATAAACCTGTCCTTGATAACTCACCAGCAAGGGCTTGTCGTTGGCGATGATCTCGGCGAACAGGCTGAGCAGGAACAAAAAGGAAAAAATCCACAAACTCCACCAGGCGCGCCGATGACTTTTGAAGCGCAGCCAAGCGCGCGCCCCCGGCGTCATCCCCAGGACGCCCGGCATGGTCGCTTCAGATTTCGACATAGCACTCACATTCGCCCCCAAATACTGCTAGATTCATACCCGCCTTTCCAACCAACCAGGACCTCACCTTCATGAAACAAAGCAAAATCACCCTTGCTCTGCTGACTCTCGGCCTGTGCGTCAACACCGGCCTGGCTCTTGCCGAAACCAAGCCTAATCAATCCACAGCCAATGAACCTACAGTGATTGTCGACGCCGTCGACCTGCCGCTGGCCACCGTCACTGCGGTGAATGCCGAGACGCGCGCCGTAAGCTTGCGCAATGCCGAAGGCGAAACTACAACGGTCATCGCCGGGCCCGAAGTGCGCAATTTCGCGCAGATCAAGGTCGGAGACGTGTTGCGCGTGCGCATGATGCAGGCGCTGCTCATGGAAGTACGCCCCAAGGCCGCCCTGGTCACCCGCACCGAAGTCGAGCAAGGCGCGGCGCTCGCCCCGCTGGGAGGCCAGCCCGGCATGGCCACCGGTCGCCGCATCACCACGACCGTAACCATTCAGGCCGTGAACAAAAAGACCGACTTTGTCAAATTCACCCTGCCTAATGGTGAGGTGCGTCATACCACGGCCAAGACGGCCGCTGGCAAGGAACTGCTGCAGACCCTCAAGGTCGGCGATCAGGTGGACGTAGTGTTCACCGAGGCGACCGGCATCGTCATGGAACCCGCCGCCAAGCAATAAGCTGCGCGCAGCAGAAATCTGCAAGGGGAGCTCGAATCGAATCAGAGCTTCCTGTCCGGGGCATGGATGCCCCGCCGCATTCATGACGTAACTCTTTGAAATGCGCGAGACCGCCCAAGCGTGTACCGGGAGGTCGAGTCTGAATGAATCCATGGATGGATTCATTCAGAGATTCCCAAGGGGAGCCTGAGGCTCCCTTTTTTATTGGCCGCACGCATCCCTTACCCCGCTCATCGATTCAGCGCAGCGAACTGGATACGCGGATCGACCCAGACATAACTTAAATCGGTCAGCAACTTGGCGAGCAAACCGAGCAAGGTATAGATATAAAGCGTGCCAAGCACCACCGGGTAATCGCGCTGCAAAACAGCCTCATAGGAGAGCAGACCCAGGCCATCCAGCGAAAAAAGCGTTTCAATCAACAGGCTGCCCGTAAAAAATGCGCCGATAAACGCGGCGGGAAAACCAGTCACCAAGGGAATCATCGCATTGCGGAATACATGACCATACAAAACCTGATTTTCGGCCAAGCCCTTGGCGCGCGCCGTCAACACATACTGCTTGCGGATCTCCTCAAGAAAACTGTTTTTGGTCAACAGAGCCATGACCGCAAACTGACCGACTACCATCGCCGTCACCGGCAAGACCATATGCCAGAGATAATCGACAATCCGCGCAGGCCAGCTCAACTCATCCCAATCATCGGACACCAGGCCGCGCAAGGGAAAGACATCCCAAAAACTTCCTCCGCCAAACAACACCAGCAAAAACAGACCCAGCACAAACCCAGGGATGGCATAACCAATCAACAGAAGCGTCGTCGTCCACACGTCAAACGGCGTGCCGTCCTGCACCGCCTTGCGTATGCCCAATGGAATGCTGACCAGATAGGTGAGGAAAAACGTCCATAAACCCAGACTGATGGAAACAGGCATTTTTTCCGCCATCAGCGCCAACACGCTTTGGTGCTGGAAGTAACTTTCCCCAAGATTAAAGCTCAGGTAGTTCCCCAACATGGCGACAAAACGTTCCCATGCCGGTTTGTCAAAACCGTAAAAAGCGCGAATTTCCGCCAGTCTTTCTTCGTCCAGCCCCTGTGCGCCGCGATACATTCCCTCCGCGCCCACGCTGGCTTCACCGCCCTCGCGTCCGCCATGCTGCAATTGATGCACCAACTGCTCCACCGGCCCGCCAGGGACAAACTGGGTGACGGCGAAGGTAATCAGCAAAACGCCGAATAGGGTTGGAATCATCAACAACAGGCGTTTGAAAATATACGAGCTCATGGCGAAGCTTCCTCCCTGCGCGGTTTCAGGCGTGGCAGTCCATGTTTTTCACGCGCACGATCACAGGCCGTATCCTCATCGGGATCGTCCAGCGCCATCAGAAATTCACGGCAGGGCGTGGGGCGTTGGTCATAAATCCTGCATGGGGTATATGTGCCTACTTCGCCTTCCAGAGCGATGCAGCGCGGCTGCGGACGATTGGTTCCGCGCATCACGGCGCGAAAATCATTCAGTTTCTCCGTAAGCTCGACCGGCACGCAGCCACCCGCCGCCGGTTCGGCTTCCGTCCAGTAAAAACTGACGCGAAACGTGGCGCAACAAGCGCCGCAAGTCAGGCAGGGGTGAAGCGTATTGTCCACGATTTGACCCGCCGTTTGACTCATGGCCTGATTCATCGCCTGACTCATGGCGTGCGCCACCAGGTTTTCAATACCCAAGGCTCGGCCTCAAAATATAGCGGCAGCGTATCTGGGTAGGCCAATCCCTTCCAATAGGCAATGCGATGGTTGGCGATATACCAATTCGGCACAAGGTAATAACCCCAAAGCAAGACCCGATCCAACGCGTGGGTTGCGCTTATCAGATCCTGACGGTTTTTCGCATAGACGATTTTCTCCACCAAAGCATCCACTACGGGGCTGCTCACTCCCATGGCATTCCCCGAACCCTCCTGATTGGCGCTGGACGAGTGAAACATGCTGAACAGCTCATTGCCCGGAGATTGCGAAGCGCCGAAAACCTCGATGACCGCATCAAAATCGAAAGTATCCACCCGACGCTGATATAGTGCTGCGTCAATGGTACGGTAATTGGCCTGAACGCCGAGTTTGTTCAGGTTATAGACATACGGCGCCATAATGCGCTCAAAAACTTTCTGCCCTAGCAAGATTTCAAAGTTGAAAACCTTGCCTTCCGCATTGGTCAATACGCCGTTCTTGACTGTCCAACCTGCATCCTGCAAAAGGTTTTTCGCCTCGATCAAATTGGCGCGAAAACCCTCCACGGTCAGGGCGCGCGGCGGGCGATAGGTTTGGGTGAACACCTCGGGCGGCAATTGCTCGCGGAATGGTTCCAGCAGCTTCAATTCCGCTTGCGATGGCAGGCCGCGTGCAGCCAATTCGCTATTGCTGAAATAACTGTCGCAGCGCGTGTATTGGTCGTAGAACAGGTTGCGATTTGACCACTCAAAATCCAATGCCAGGCTTAATGCCTGCCGCACCCGCCGATCCTGCAGCAAGGGGCGGCGAGTATTGAACACAATGCCCTGCATTCCTGCGTTATTACTATGAGCGATCGTGGTCTTGACGATATTGCCATTGGCGTAATTCACGCCCTCATGATCCCGCGCCCAGCGTTTGGAGTGATTTTCGTAGAAAAAGTCGAACTCTCCCGCCTTGAACGCCTCTAGCGATACTGTGCGATCCTTGTAGTATTTGAATGTTATTTCATCGAAGTTATACATGCCGCGCCGTACGGGTAAATCCTTGGCCCAATAATCCGGGTTGCGTTTGTAACGCACCTGTTTTCCCCAGTCGTAGGATTGAAGAATATATGGCCCGCTGCCCACAGGCTTGACTCGCGCCAATTCATCAAACGCCCGGCCATTCGCCCAGTGCTGCGATAACACCGGCATTTCACCAAGAATCAGGTGCAATTCGGGATTGGCCTTTTTGAACACAAAACGCACACTGCGCTCATCGATGCGCTCCACGCGCTCCACGTCCGTCCAATACACGCGATACTGCGGATGCGCCTTGCTTGAGCGCAGGGTGTTGAAGGAAAACACCACATCATCCGCTGTTACCTTGGAGCCATCGGCAAAGCGCGCTTGTGGACGCAGGCGAAAGCTTACGGACAGTCCATCGTCAGCCAGGGAGACATCCTCCGCCAGCAGCCCGTACATGGAAAACGGCTCATCCCAGCTTTTTTCCAGCAGGGTTTCAAATACCAGCCCACCCAGGCCAGCGGCGGGCAAGCCCTTGAGCAGGAAGGGATTAAGCGAATCAAAGCTGCCAAAGGCTGACATGCCTAGGCTGCCGCCTTTGGGCGCCTTTGGGTTGACGTAATTGAAATGCTTGAAATCGGGCGGATAGGCAGGCGCATAGCCCAGAGCCAGTGCGGGCGCGGCGCGCAGGGGGACGAGCCATGCACCCAGCAGCACAGCCAGGGCGAGCAGAAAAAGAAAATGTGAGCGCGGTGTTATCATGTTCGGGATTAAATCACAGACCAAGGAGTCACCGCATGGGCTTTCTCACCGGAAAACGCGCTTTGATCGTCGGCATCGCCAACGAACGTTCCATTGCTTACGGCATCGCCAGCGCCATGCATCAACAGGGTGCAGAACTGGCTTTTACCTACCTCAATGATCGTTTCAAAGAGCGCATTGAGAAGTATGCGGCTGAATTCGGCTCCAATATCGTGCTGCCTCTGGATGTCAGCGTGGATGAACAGATGGACGCCCTGCCCGGCCTGTTGGCGCAGCACTGGGACGGCTTCGACATTCTGGTTCATGCCGTGGCCTTCGCACCCAAGGAGCAGCTGGCCGGCGATTATGTGGACAACACCACCCGCGAGGGGTTCCGCGTCGCTCACGACATCAGTGCGTGGAGTCTGACCGGCCTGGCCAAGGCGCTGCGCCCGATGATGAAAGACCGCGAAGACGCTTCCATCCTCACCCTGTCCTATCTTGGTTCCGAGCGCGCAATGCCCAACTACAACGTCATGGGCGTGGCCAAGGCGGCGCTGGAAGCCAGCGTGCGCTACATGGCGGCCAGCATGGGCGTGGACAATATCCGCGTGAACTCCATCTCCGCCGGCCCGATCAAGACCCTGGCCGCCTCCGGTATCGGCGAGTTCAAGATGTTCCTTGATTATGTGGAGAAGAATGCTCCGCTGCGCCGTAATGTCAGCATCGAGGACGTGGGCAATACCGCCGCTTTCCTCGGTTCGCCGCTGGCGCGCGGCATCACCGGTGAGAATATCTATGTCGATTCGGGCTATTTCATTACTGGCATGGGACGTTGCGACTAAGCGCGTCGAACAGGATTTGTCGAAACCAACCCGCCGCATGGCGGGTTTTTTCTGTGCGTCTGTTGGGTGCGGCGTAAACCAAGGCGCGTGCAGCGCGCGGATTTGGTTTTGGCTTTGGATTTTTCTTCCCCCCTTGGCAAGCGCACCGTGAGCCGTGCGTCCAGTAGAGGGTCAAACCGCAAGGATGCGGTTTGAGGTCTGCCGGGGCAAGGATGCCCCGGCAGACCGACCCTTGGATGGGCGTACGGATCACAGTTCCCCGTAGGGGTGCGCTTGTGGGGGCGTATTTCTTTCCCCCATTTCTTTGTACGACAAACGTCGTCAGGAACGACGTTGAGATGCGGAGCATCACCCGCAGGGCTGATGACATGGATGTCATCAGCAACAAAGAAATGGGGTCGCCCGCGTGCATCGCTGTCGGCTTACGAAGCGAGGGCGTTACAACGGGCGAAAAAGCCCACCATCCTCCGTTCAAAGCGCAGTGGTCTTGTTTCGCCCGTTTTTATGTCCATACGCTGCACAATTTACCGTTGATACGGGCGAGTAACTTTCTTTGCTTGCACAAAGAAAGTCACCAAAGAAATGCACCCCGTTGAAGCCGCCCTGCGGGCAAGCCGTGGACTGTCCTGCTCCAACCGGGTCGCGCCGACGCGACTTCCTGTCGCGACGGCACTCAATGCGCCATCCATGGCGCTTTGACCCGGTCTCCACAGGCCAGTCCACGGCGGCTTCAAAGGGGCGAAGGAAATCCAAATCCACGCACTGCGTGCGCAAGGCTCGCTTACTCCGCCGCGACGATCGCCCCGTCGCGCATGTGCAACACCCGCTCCATGCGCGACGCCAGAGCCAAATCATGGGTCACGACCACCAAGGCCGTGCCCTGCTCCGCGTTCAGCTCCATCAGCAGATCGAACATCGCCCCCGCGTTGCGCGAATCCAGATTGCCGGTCGGCTCATCCGCCAGCACCGCCTTCGGCCGCGTCACCAAGGCGCGCGCCAGGGCGGTACGCTGACGCTCGCCGCCGGAAAGCTCGCCTGGCTTGTGCTCCAGACGCTTGCCCAAGCCCACGCGCTCCAGCATGGCGCTGGCCTGCTCACGCGCCGCACTCACCGCTAATCCGCGAATCAACAACGGCATGGCCACGTTTTCCAGCGCGGTGAATTCACCCAACAGATGATGGAATTGATAGACAAAACCGACGCTGGCATTGCGCAGGCGTCCGCGTGCGGTTTCCGACAGGCGCGCCAGATGCTTGCCGTCCACCCACACTTCGCCCGCGCTCGGCATGTCCAACCCGCCCATCAGTTGCAACAGACTGCTCTTGCCTGCGCCGGACGAGCCGACAATCGCCACGCGCTCGCCGGGCGCGATTTGCAAATCAATGCCGCGCAGCACTTCGACTTTCAGCTTGCCTTCGGCATAGGTCTTGCCCACGCCCACACAGCGAATGACCGCGTTCACATTGTTATCACTCATAACGCAGCGCCTCCACCGGCTGGGTGCGCGAGGCGCGCCAGGCGGGATAAATCGTCGCCAATACCGACAAGGCGAAGGACAGCAGCGCCACGCGCACCACATCGGCGGCATGAACATCGGATGGCAACTCACTGATGTAGTACACATCCGCCGGCAGGAAGGTGACGCTGAACGTATGCTCCAGCCAGGGCACGATGGTTTCCACATTCAGCGCCAGACTCAATCCGCCCACCAGCCCCATCACCATGCCAATCAGGCCGATCAGCGTGCCTTGCACCATGAAAATCAGCATGATCGAACCCTGCGAAGCACCCAGGGTGCGCAGAATGGCGATATCCGCCTGCTTGTCGGTCACCACCATCACCAAGGTGGAGACGATGTTGAACGCCGCCACCGCCACGATCAGCGCCAGAATAATGAACATTACCGTGCGCTCGGTCTTGATGGCGCGGAAGAAATTGGCATTGCGCTGCGTCCAGTCGCCGACGAAATAGCCTTCGCCCAGGTTGGCGGCAATCGACCTCCCCAGGCGCGGCGCGGCGAACATATCCGCCAGCTTGAGGCGCACGCCGTTCACCTCCGACTCCAGTCGGAACAGCTTTTGCGCATCGTTCATATGAATCAGCGCCGTACCCCGGTCGAATTCATACATGCCGACCTCGAAAATGCCGACCACGGTAAAGCGTTTCTCACGCAGCAATGCGCCCACCGGCGTAATCGCCACATTGGAGGTCACCAGCATCAGCGGGTCACCGATGCCCACGCCCAGCGCCGTCGCCAGTTCGCGCCCGAGGATGATGCCGAACTCGCCCGCTTGCAGACTATCCAACCGCCCCGCCTGCATATGCTGACCGAGATCCGTCACCTTGTCTTCCATATCCGGCACAATGCCGCGCACCACCGCGCCGCTGACCGCCGCAGGCTGCGACAGCATCGCCTCCGCCTGGGTAAACGGAGCGGCGGCGATTACGCCCTGCAAGCCTTGCACATCCTTGACCACTGCCTGCCAGTCTTGCAGACGCTCGCCCGCGCCGGTAATGGTCAGATGCGAGGCCATGCCCAGAATGCGCTCGCGCAACTCCTTCTCAAAGCCGTTCATCACCGAGAGCACGGTAATCAAGGCCGTCACCCCGACCGCAATGCCCAGCATGGAGGTCATTGAAATAAAGGAAATGAAATGATTGCGCCGTTTGGAGCGCGTGTAACGCAGACCGACAAAAAACTCAAAAGGGCGAAACATGCGGCAACCTGTTCGTTGTTATGGCGCGGGATGATAACTGAAAGCAAGGCTCACATTTCATAATGTCCGCAGACACTTTTATTCACTCGCCTAATGGCGTATAAAAGAGAGCGTTATTTTCCCTAGCCCGCACAGGAGCACTGTCATGAAAGCAAACGTCGGTTTTCTCGATCAATTCATCCGTCTTTTCCTCGGCGTCGTCGCCATCGGCATGGCTATTGCCAACGTCTTTGTCGCACCATGGGACATGATTATCGGCGCAGTCGGCGCGGTCATGCTGCTGACCGGTCTGGTCAAATTCTGCCCGGCCTACATTCTGGTTGGCCTGAATACCTGTGGTAAGGAAACCGGCGCAGACAGCGCGCACTAAGAACACCCCTATCGGGTCGAATAATCTGAACCCCGCCCTGCGGGGTTTTTCTGTGTGGGTCAGATCAAAGCCCCTCACCCCGACCCTCTACCGCCTGCGGGAGAGGGAGCCAAATCAGGATTCTGCGTAAGCCCCCTTATCGGTGACGCTGCCCGTCCCACATGGGAGAATGGGGCGCATGAAAACCATGCCCACCTTCAGCCCCGCCCTGCCCAAAATCCCGCGCGACCCGCTTTACTGGCGACAACCCGCCGGAGCGGCTCTTGCGCTGCTTATCGCCGAAGCCGCGCAACGCCACGACAAACCGCTGCTGCTGATTGCGCCCTCCATGCAGGAGGCTTACCGCTATCAGGCCGAGTGTCGTTTTTTCCTCGCAGACATTGAGCTGCCCATCTTGCTGTTCCCGGACAGCGAGACCCTGCCCTACGACCTGTTCTCGCCGCATCAGGATCTGATCGCCCAACGCCTGGCGGCGCTCGACCGCCTGCCCGACCTCAAGCGCGGGCTGGTGATTATTTCCGCCCCGGCGATTTTGACCCGTCTGCCGCCGACCCGCTATGTGCGCGGCAGCACCATTCAGCTTGCCAAAGGGCAGAAGCTGGACGTGGAAACCTTCCGCAAACGCCTTTCCGATGCGGGCTACCGCGCCGTGTCGCAGGTGATGGAACATGGCGAATTCGCCGTGCGCGGCGCGATTCTGGACTTGTTCCCCAGCGGCCAAAGCCTGCCGGTGCGCGTGGATCTGTTCGATGACGAAATCGAAACCCTGCGCCTGTTCGACCCGGAAACCCAGCGCAGCATGGAGAGCATCGACGCGCTCAACCTGCTGCCCGCACGGGAATACCCGCTGGATGATGCAAACCTCAAGCATGTACGTAAAACCTGGGGCGACTACTTCGACAGTGCCGGACGGGAACTTTTGCGCCAGTTGCAGCAGGGTATGCCCTTCCCCGGCGTGGAATACTACCTGCCGCTGTTTTTCGATGGCCTGGCGACCCTGTTCGATTATTTGCCCACAGGCACGATCTGCCTGAGCCTGCCGCAATCCGGCCAGGCGGCGGATGATTTCTTGCACGAGGCGCATGAGCGTTACGAGCAACGCCGCCACGACCGTGAACGCCCGCTGTTGCCGCCGGAGATGCTGTTCCTTGGCCGCGAACAGCTCGATGCGCTGCTGTTCGAACGCCTGCAAGTGCGCGTGCTGGCCGAAAATGACCCGACCATGCCGCAGGCCGTGCGCTTCCCCGCCCAGCCGCTGCCCGAACTGGGCTGGCAGGCGCGCAACGACGACCCCGCGCAGCTGCTGCGCGCATTCATCGCCAGTTTCGACGGCAAACTGCTGCTCGCCGCCGAATCGCCCGGTCGCCGCGAAGCCTTGGCCGACCTGCTGCGCAAGCATGAGCTGCGTTTCGACACGGTGGAAAGCTGGGCAGACTTTCTTACGGGCGACAAGGCGCTGTGCATTACCACCGCACCGCTTGAGGAAGGTCTATTCCTCCCCTCCGTCGCCATCATCAGCGAACCCCAGCTTTTCACCGAGCGCGTGGCGCAGCGTGGCAAAAAGACCAAACGTACCCGCGATGCCGAAAGCCTCATCCACAACCTGACCGAGCTGGCCGAAGGCGCGCCGGTGGTGCATGAGGATCACGGCGTGGGTCGCTACCACGGCCTGACCGTGCTCGATGTCGGCGGGCTGACGCAGGAATTCCTCACCCTGGAATACGCCGGCGGCGACCGCATTTACGTCCCGGTCGCCAGCCTGCACCTGATCGCCCGCTACACCGGCGCCAACCCGGACAATGCGCCGCTGCACAAGCTCGGCTCGGATGTCTGGGACAAAGCCAAGCGCCGGGCAATGGAACAAACCCGCGACGTGGCCGCCGAACTGCTCGACCTGCACGCCCGCCGTGCCGCACGCAAGGGACATGCCTTCAAACTTGATGTCGAAGCCTATGCGCGCTTTGCCGAAGGCTTCCCGTTTGAAGAAACCACCGACCAGCTTTCCGCCATCAGCGCCGTCATCAACGACATGACCAGCGGCCAGCCGATGGATCGCGTGGTGTGCGGCGACGTCGGCTTCGGCAAGACCGAAGTCGCCATGCGCGCCGCCTTCGTCGCCGTGCAGGATGGCCGTCAGGTGGCCGTGCTCGCCCCCACCACCCTGCTCGCCCAGCAGCACTTGCGCAATTTCCGCGACCGCTTCGCCGACTTCGCCATCCGCATCGAGGGCCTGTCGCGCTTTACCGCCGGCAAGGAGACCAAGGTCGTGCTCGACGCCATGGCCGAAGGCCGGGTGGACATCGTGATCGGCACGCACAAGCTGATCTCGCCGGATATTCGCTTCAAAAACCTCGGTCTGGTCATCATCGACGAGGAACAGCGTTTCGGTGTGCGCCACAAGGAGCAGCTCAAAAACCTGCGCGCCGAAGTCGATCTGCTGACCATGACCGCCACGCCCATCCCGCGCACCCTGAACATGGCGCTCTCCGGCCTGCGCGAGCTATCCATCATCGCCACCCCGCCCAAGGAGCGCCTGGCGGTGAAAACGATGGTGACACAATGGGATACGGCGCTGATCCGCGAAGCCATTCTGCGCGAACTCAAGCGCGGCGGGCAGGTGTACTTCCTGCACAACGAAGTGGACACCATCGAGCGCATCACCCGCGAACTCTCCGAACTGATTCCCGAAGCGCGCATCCGCTTCGCCCACGGCCAGATGCCGGAAAAAGAACTGGAACAGGTCACGGCGGACTTTTTCCACCAGCGTTTCAACGTACTGGTCAGCACCACGATCATTGAATCCGGCATCGACAACCCCAGCGCCAACACCATTCTCATCAACCGCGCCGACAAGCTCGGTCTGGCGCAAATGCACCAGTTGCGCGGCCGCGTCGGTCGCTCGCACCACCGCGCCTACTGCTACCTCATCACCCCGCCCAAGGCCAGTATCACTCCCGATGCGGTCAAGCGCCTGGAAGCGATTGAAAAGCTGGAAGATTTGGGCGTAGGCTTCACCCTCGCCACGCATGATCTGGAAATACGCGGTGCGGGCGAGCTGTTGGGCGAATCGCAGAGCGGCCAGATGAACGAAGTCGGCTTCAGCCTGTACATGGAACTGCTCGACCGCGCGGTCAAGGCCATCAAATCCGGCAAGCAACCCGAACTGATGCAGCCGCTGCGCCACGGCGCGGAAGTGGATTTGCGCCTGCCCGCCCTGCTGCCGGAAGACTATGTGGCCGACGTGCATACCCGCCTGATTCTCTACAAGCGTATCGCCAGCCTGGACACGCAAAAAGACCTGGACGAAATGCGCGTGGAATTGATCGACCGCTTCGGCCTGCTGCCGCAACCCGCCAAAAACCTGCTGCGTCAGGCTGGATTGCGCCTACGCGCGCAGGCGCTTGGCATCCGCAAGCTGGAAGCGGGGCCGCAAGGTGGCCGCATCGTCTTCGAGCCGCAACCACCCATCGACCCGATGAGCATCGTCAAACTGATGCAATCCGCGCCCAAAACCTACCAGCTCGGTGGGCAGGATACGCTGCGCTTTAGCGCGCCGATGGATGAAGTTGAACAACGTTTCAAATTTACCGAGCAGCTGCTGCAGCGACTTGCCACTTAACGTTAAGCGTTATAAGCTGAACTCATGATTAGAAGCTTCCGCTGTGATGAAACCAGGACCTTGTTTGAAAGCGGAACATCACGTCGTTGGAACGATATTCGCCAAGTTGCTACGCGCAAGCTGGTACAACTGGATGCCGCGGCCACGCTCGATTTCTTGCGTAGCCCGCCGGGAAATCGACTTGACGCACTCAAGGGTGATCGCATCGGTCAATTCAGCATTCGCATCAATGACCAATGGCGTTTGTGTTTTCGCTGGAGCGAAGGCGGCGCAGAAGATGTGGAAATCGTTGATTACCACTGAGGAGTAAGCTGATGTTTAAAAATGGTATGCGTCCGGTTCACCCCGGCGAAATCCTGCGCGAAGACTATCTCTTGCCGCTGGGCATGAGCGCCAATGCCTTAGCCAAGGCTCTGCATATTCCTACGCCGCGCATCAACGATGTCGTGCGCGAACGACGCGGTATCACTGCCGATACGGCCATCCGCCTTGCACGCTACTTTGGCGGCGACGCCCAAAGTTGGATGAATCTTCAGGCCATTTATGATCTGCGCATCGCTGAGTTGGCCGTGGCTGATCAGATTGCCAATGAAGTTGAGCCGCGACAGGCGGCGTAAGATCAACGCTCCGTCGATATGATGAGCATCGTCAGACTGATCGCGAGATGAAGATGAGTTCAAACATCAATAGTCGATTAGCCGCCGCGCTGATCATTATCAGTGGCGTCGGCATACCGCTCTTCCTCTTTTATATTCAAGGTATGGAGCTTTCCGATTTCGAAGCAAGTGTTCCGGCCTTTGTGACGCTGGCTTTATATGTGTTTCTCGTCCTCGCTACCGCCTTGTCTGCTACAGGGTGGAGTGGACCACGAATTCCATCTCAGACGACGGAAGAAAAATTCGACAGGGCTGTGCAAAAACTGCTGAGAAAGCTCAACTTGGAAAATGAAGCTGTCAATGAGTACGCTGAGGAGTACACAAGAGCGCAACGAATGCGCCAAGCCTTCTATCTCGTCCTGTTATTGAGCATGGTCGTCGTCACTTGCGAGCTCTGGCTTTTTCCGACAATTGCCCGCTTCTCCAGTCACGCCGAGTGTATAAAACTGTGGGGGATACCGGGCACAACCGTGCTTATCTATGGCGCATACGCCTTTGTGTTTTTTTCCATTTTTTTCATTACGCTATCAATCAGTTGGACTGGCTATCGGACGATACGTCACCGACAGTGGCCACCACCGAGCGTCAAGGTCATGCGCCGTACCAAAATACTGCGCGGACGCATCGCTGTCCTCTACGGCTGGCTATTACAACTCCCGCTAATTCTTGTGCTAGCCATGGCGGTCTGGGGTGGAATTGAAATCAATCAATTTACCCAGGACATACAGGAAAAAAAATGCGCAAGTACTTCACCTCCATAGAGCGGAAATACCGCATATTAGAGCCTGCTAATCAACCGACTGTATTGAATTGTCACATTCCTCACCTCTACCCAAATTTCACCCCCCGTCTGGCCGCTTAATTTTATGACTGGCAGCTGTGTTAAAAACTTCTACCGCTGCTGCCCCCATCCGGCTTCATACCAATGCGCAAAGCCTCCTGCATATCATTCGGCAGCGACTCGACGCCCTTGATGACAAAAGCGCCGCCACTGAACCAGTTGACGCTGAACTGACGCTTTGAATTGAAATCTGGCAGCGCATACTCCGTAATATTCAAAACCACTTCTGTACCGCCCTCGATCATCCCGTCAGTGGAAAACAGCATGACGATGGGGCCTATTTCTCGCACAGTAATGGAAATGACTTTATCGAACGTGTCGACTGAGCCTTTTAATGGCTCCAAATCATTCATATTTATGCGCCGCAATTCTGAGTGAGCAAAGCAGCCTGACTGAACGAGAAATTGCCGCAGACCGGTTTCAGCGGCAAACTCGCGCTCGGCGATGTCCTTTTGATTCTGGCGCCATTGCGTCTCCCAGATCACGAGAGCGCTTGATTCCCGCTCGCAAACCGGTTTCTGCGGGGACGGATTCAGCGTCGCTACCGTCGTGGAACACCCAGCCAAGAGCAAGCCAGCGCTTGCCGCAAATAAGATAATTGGCAAGAAATACAATGTGTTAAGTGGTTTCATCGCTGAATCTGAGCTTGTTTTGTGGCCGATTGCGCCTTAAGCATCGACAGGATTTCTCGTACCGCCGCGATCACCGCCTCCGGGTTTTCTAGAGGTATGGCATGACCGCTATCCACCCAAACCTGTTTCGCTCCCGGATGCAAACGCGCAATATCGACACGCTTGGCATTGGCGTACTTCGCCATCTCCGAGTCATCCTCCATCGGCTTTTGAGCACTTAGCACGATGACAGGTTTTCCGGTGAACGCGGGTAAGACAAGCATCTCGGAGCCTGTGATTGAAATGGCTTCCAACTCCTTGAGCGCTGTTTCGGAGAGCGAAACTTCGAGTAATGCGTTAAACCAACCCGGCCAGTTTTCCTTCGACCCGGCGCCCTTCAATTGTTCAGGATGCGTTGCATCGACCAGAACCAAACCTGCTACCTCGTTCGGATAACGCCTGGCATAAAGCTGCATATACAACCCGCCCAAGGAATGTCCGACCAGCACATAGGGCGGTGCAATCCCCTTTTCGCGCAGCAGCTTCCTCAACTCCTGGATCACCGTGTCGCCATCCCGTGGTGTTGATGTCTCAGCACTGTTCCCAGTGCCCGGCCTGTTGTATGCGAATACCTGAGTTTCTTTGGAAATCTCAGGTAACACTTGCGCCCACCATTCAAGCCGCCCATCCAAACCATTCTCAAACACAACGGTAGGTGAACCGCCCCCAGTCAGCACGTACTCCACGGCCTTATCGTCAACCATCGATGTAGTGACGCCATTGACCGTTGCGCAACTGGCAAGGGTCAAACTCAAGAAAACAGACGCACTCATGCGTAGCAGGATTTTCATCATCACGAGACCTCCATCACGCTCGAGCCCTGCGAATGCCCGCTGGCGACATGCGCATAGGCTTGGGCAACGTTGAACATGTCGTAACGACGCTCGACCAAGGGGTGCAACAGGCCGTCGTAAACCATGCGCGCCAAGTCTTCAAGATCGGCGCGATTCGGCTTGGCAAACAATGAGGTGAAGCTTGATGTTGACAGGGCATCCGCGATGGCCAGCTTGAGCAACCACGTCACAGGGCCAACCCAATCCCTGCCCTGCGGGATGGCCGCCGCAACAAAACGTCCCTTGGGCTTCAGAGCGCGCTGGTTATCCCTCAGGGTATGGTTGGCAACAAGATCGAAAAGCACGTCGTAACGCTTCCCTAAGCGGGTATAGTCATGTTGCGTGTAATCGACAATCTCGTCCGCACCCAGTCTGCGCATAAGCTCTACATGGCGCGTGCTGCACACGGCCGTAACGCTTGCTCCCAGTGCTTTGGCAATTTGCACAGCGAGCGTGCCGACACTTCCCGAAGCCCCGTTGATGAGTACGCTCTCACCGGGTTGCAACCGTGCCACATCGCGCAGTCCTTGCAGGGCGGTGATGCCGGAAAGCGCAAGTGCCGCGGCTTCTGCGTGAGAGCTTTTTGAAGGCTTGAACGCAAGCAGAGCGGAGTCACACGCCACGAATTCCGCGAAAGCGCCGCAAGAAACCTCGCCATAGACCGAGTCCCCGACCTGATGAGCGCTCACACGCGATCCGACCTCCACAATGACACCTGAAAAGCTCTGCCCAGGTATGGGTCGCAATGGACGGAGCGGACCGTAACCGCTTAAGCGCAGCAGGTAGGGCTTTCCCGCCAAAAGATAGGTGTCGGCTCGACACACTGCCGCCGCGCAGACCCGCACCAAAACCTCGTGCTCCCGGATCGAGGGTCGTGGGACTTGGATGACCTTAAGCCGGTTCGGCATACCGTAACCGTCGGTTACGACGGCACGCATCGTTTCGTGCGGCATAGGCTCTGGATTCTCCATGCGCCCGGACACAGAAGACTTCATGTTCTGATGCATCAACGTACAATCGCTCCCGCTTAAGCGAAACAAACCCCGCAACCCAGTCTTGAACTTACAGCGTAAGTCTGAGGCAAGAATAGGCTTACGACGTAAGCAAGTCAATGGCGCCGATGACAGAACATCCTGAAAAAAACCGCGCCAAGCGCGCAACGCAAACAAAATCCCTGACGCGAGACGCCGTTCTGAGCGCTGCCGTGAGGCTGGCCGATGAGCGCGGCATTGACGCGCTATCCATGCGCAAACTGGCCGAGACGCTAGGCATCGAAGCCATGTCGCTCTACAACCACGTCAAAAACAAGGATGATCTGCTGGATGGCATGGTGGATGCCGTGGTGGCCGAGATTGAATTGCCCGCCGCCAACATCGAATGGAAGGCCGCAATGCGACAGCGCGCCATTTCGGCGCAAGAGGTATTGCTGCGCCACCCTTGGGCCTCCATGCTCATCGTTTCACGTATCAATATCGGCCCGGCGATGCTGCGTTATGGCGATGCCACGCTTGGCTGTCTGCGCGCTGCTGGCTTTTCCTATGCCTTGGCCGATCACGCCATCAATGCGATCGACAGTCACATTTACGGCTTTACGCTTTTGAAGTCGAACTTTCCCATTGAGGAAAAGGAATACGCTCAGACCGCTGAGAAGTTTCTTCCGAAGCTGCCCGCATCAAACTATCCACATGTGCACGGCCTGGCGGAAGAAGTGCTTTGCGGACGATACTCCGGAATCAACGAGTTCACCTTCGGGCTTGATTTGATTCTTGACGGACTCGAACGACTGGCAAATTGAGCTAACGCCATGAATATGACTTCCGCGCCAGCCTCCGCCGGACTCTTCCGCCGCCTCGGCGCGCTGGTGTACGACTGGCTGCTTGTCGAATCTCGGATGATTAGATGATTAACGGTCGACAAATCAAGGCGGGCTTCCTGCTTCGCTTCGAAGTTTAGATAGGACTTACGCAAAAACTGGATTTAGCTACCTCTCCCCTCGCGGAAGAGGGTTGGGGAGAGGTGGGTGCAAGCTTTGCCAGAACATAGACTTGTGCCAACTTCACTGCTCTCCCTCGTCAAGGTAGAGGGAGTAAAACCTCTGCTCTGCGTGAGTCCTATCAGAACCCACCGCTTCTTGCTACGACACGGAAGATTCAGGTTCATGGCGCGATAGACCGCCCCGTGCACGCTCTTGCCAAAAAGGCGCACCTAAACGCGGGCGCTGTCATACAACGACAGGCCAAAGCCGTGCCTTGGGTTGGCTGCCATGTGCTGCTCAATGCAGTCGATCACCCTGGAGTTGTCAGGATGGGCAGGCCGATAGCGCACGCTGGCCTGGCAGGCTTGCGCTGGCTCATCCCGTGTTCGTCCATCAGTGAACGAACCACCATTGAGCAACGCTCCGGAACCAGAGCGTTCGGTCGATGGCATCCTTGAGCGCGCTGTACATGAGCGCAAGGTCAGCGTACATGCGCCTGAGCCAGGCATTTTCGTCCAGCAACTCGCGCAGCCAGGCCGAATGCGACACGCTCATGTCGGCGAACTGGCTGTTCCGCTTGGCGTAGGTCGGCTCGCTGATGCCGTGCTTTCGGCACGTCTCGCCCACCTTGGCGCTAAGTTCGATCTCCTTGAGTAGGCTAAGGAATCTCTACTTCAATTTGGATCAGGAGTTCAGGGGGCTTCGCACGCACTCAAGCAATACATCCGCCAGCAGGCGCGTCGCGGGTCCGCTCAGTTCGGGTTGCACGAAAATCAGGTAAAGCGGCGCCTTGAAGCAGCGCCCCTCGCGCAGGGGCAAGGGCGCGACCGCACCGCGCGCGAGCAGCTCTTGCAACACATGCGCCGGCAGCCAGGCGAAGCCCAGACCCGCTTCCACCATGCGCAAGGCCGTGTCCATGCTGGTCACCGTCCAGCGCCGCGATGCGCCGACCCAGCCGCCGTCGCGCGGGTGATCGCGCCCGGAGTCACGCAGCACGATCTGTTGCGCGTGCAGCAAATCGTCGGCGGTCAAACTGCGGCCAAGCCGGTGCAGCGCGTGATCCGGATGGGCGACGGCCAGAAACTCCACCTCCAGCAGCACATCCGCCAACATGCCATTCGGCGGCGCGGAACCGATCACCAGGTCGGCGGTACGATGCAGGCAGGCCTCATCCGTGCCGGACAGCACCTCCTCGCGCAATTGCACGCGGGTGTGCGGCGCGCGCTCGGCGAAGCGCGCCAGCGCCTGCAACAGCAGATCGGTAGGAAAAGCGGCCTCCGCCGCCAGCGTGATCTCCGGCTCCCATCCCTGGCGCAGCGTGGCCGCCAGCTCCTCCAGCTTCACCGCGTCGTCCAGCAACTCGCGTGCGCGCTTGAGCAGGGACTCGCCGACGCCGCTCAGGCGCGACTTGCGCCCGTCCTGCTCCAGCAATTCCAGCCCCAGCGTCTCCTGCAAACGCGCGACGGCGTAGCTGATCGAGGACTGGCTGCGGTGCAGTTTCTCGGCGGCCTGGGCGAAACCGCCGTGATCGACGATCGCCTGCAACACGCGCCATTGCTCCAACGTGGTCTTGGGATAGGGCATTGATCGAATAATCCGATTAATTTGACGCAATCATTGCGCTTTTTTCATATTTTGTCGAAGAATAAGCTCATTCCCGAACGAACATTCAAACCATTCGGGAGAGCCATCATGAACAAGGTATTGCAAATCAACAGCAGCGCCCGTGCAGCAGGCAAGGCCAATCATCTGGCCGACGACTTCATCCGCGCCTGGCGCGATACGCACCCGCAGGATCAAATCACCCTGCGCGATCTGACCGCGCAGCCCGTGCCGCATCTTGACGAGCGCACGCTGAACGCCTTTTTCACCCCGCCGGAGCAGCGCGACGCCGAGTTGCAGGCCGCCGTGCGCCTTTCCGACGAGCTGATCGCCGAGATTCAGGCGGCGGATGTAATCGTGATCGGCGTGCCGATGTACAACTTCGGCATTCCCTCCACGCTCAAGGCCTATTTCGACCACATCGCCCGTGCCGGCATCACCTTTCGTTACACCGCCAACGGCCCGGAAGGTCTGCTCAAGGGCAAGCGGGCCATCATCCTTGCCGCACGCGGCGGCATTTACAGCGGCACACCAAAAGATACGCAAACGACCTATCTGCGCGATTTTCTCGCCTTTATCGGCATTTCCGATGTCGAATTCATCTACGCTGAAGGTCTTGCGATGGGCGAAGAGAGCGCCGCACGTGCGCGACAGCAGGCCGATACCCGCATCGCGGAACTCAGCGCGACCTGACGGCCTGAACACAGGAGACACAGCCATGATCACCCTGCGTCCATCCGAGGCACGCGGCCATGTGAAAATCGCATGGCTCGACAGCCGCCACAGCTTTTCCTTTGGCCGATACTACGACCCGCAAGAAATGAACTGGGGCGCGCTGCGCGTCATCAACGAAGACTGGATCGAACCTGACGCGGGCTTCAACCCGCATGGGCACAGCGACATGGAAATCCTCACCTACGTGCTGCAAGGCGCGTTGGAACACAAGGACTCGACCGGCGGCGGCTCCGTACTGCGCCCCGGCGAGGTGCAACTGATGAGCGCCGGGCGCGGCATCACCCACAGCGAGTTCAACCCATCCCTCACCGAACGCACGCATCTGCTGCAAATCTGGGTGGAGCCCAACCGCACAGGCCTGGAACCCGGCTACCAGCAGCACGCCATCCCCGGCGGCCTGACCCCCGGCGGTTTAAAGGTGCTGACCTCGCCCGACGGGCGGGACGGCTCCCTGCGCATGGTGCAAGACGCCGTGATTTACGCCGGGTCGCTGGAGGGAGAACAGCAGATCGAGTATCCGATGAACTCGCAGCGTCGCGCCTATGTTCACCTTGCGCGCGGAGCAATGACGTTGAATGCCCAGCCCATGAAAACGGGCGACGGCGCGAAGATTGCGGGGGAAAGCCTGCTGACCTTCAGTGAAGGTCAGGGCGCGGAATTCCTCTTGTTCGACTTGCCTTGAGCGGGGAGAGTCGGGGAGATAACGTTGGAAATCAGCGGCCCGCTTTAGCGGGTCCGCTGGATTGACTTGTTATGCCAGCGATTGGATTCGACTTAATGCCGTCGTAGATATACGAAGCGATTAAGGAACCAGCGACACCAAGAAGAATGGCAAAAGCGCTTGAAACCGCCAGCGCAACCAAAGGCTTGGCCTTGACGAAATCAAGTGCTCGATAGTAGAGACGCTTACGAATCTTGCGTATTTCACTCTGTACCATCTTTATCGTTTGGGTTGAAATACGTTCGTTCCTGAGGCGTTCCTCGCACTCTGCACAAACAACGGGTTTATTGCATGATTCAACCAGATCCGACTTGATGCCATTCATGTCGAACAGGCATCCACGTGTTTCGTCGTGAGTGAAACTTGGCGCTTCGCCGAAGCCTGGAATTCGATTTCCTGAACGCCTGTACAGCAAACTATACGCATATAAAACACGAAGGATGGCGTTTTCTAGTGGGATGCTCTCCCAAGCAAGGAGTTCCTTGATTTGGCTAAACGTAAAAACAATCTGGTTATCGCCAAGCCGTCTTGAGTACCAGTTGTCTTCAATTGGCACGTTGACAATTGCTATTAGAAAGTCTGCGCCAGTGTGCGCCGGAAGCTGGTCTTTCAGTAGTGCGTCGGAGAACACCCATCCGTCACTATCCGAATCGCAGCGTAACGCGAAGTTTTCAATCTCTCCTGCCAACTCAAACACATCGGACTTCCAAGCAGAAACTCGGATAAGGTCTAGGTGTAGTGGCAAATGACCAATAGTTACGAGCTTTATTCTTACTTTATCCATGTGCTCAAAGACTCAAAAGGCATAACGTGAATTATATGGCGCACAGCGCCGTGTAAAATGAACATTAGTGCCGTATAAAACCATGTGTGGCATCTTAATTCATTGTTTCCAAAGGACGATGGAGTTCTTATGCGGCAACCCTTACGGGCAAATACGGCGTTCATCCAAGGGCAGAAGGCATTTTAGCCTTAGATGAAAAAAACCCGCTTTAAGCGGTCTCCTTGAGGGTGTCGAGTTGGACATGAAGATTCTCCGTTCCGTCCGAGAACCAGATGTCGCCATCCTGGATGGTGCAGCTCAGGCGCATGCCGCGTTGGACGAGGGCGCTCAGGGCGTCGGTGGTTTCTTCCGGCAGCTTGAATACGGTCAGATTGTTCAGGCGGGCGAGGTCTTTGGCCGTCTTCTCCCACCAGATATTCGCAGTGCGACCGCCGAAGGCATAGACGATGACCTTGCGCGCGCGCCCGCAGGCCTTGCGCAAACGGCGCTCATCCGGCTGACCGACCTCAATCCACAGCTCAATGTCGCCGGTCAGATCCTTTTGCCACAGATCCGGCTCGTCTTCCGCCGACAGGCCGCGTGTAAAACTCAAAGCCTCATCCGCATTCAGCGCAAAGGCCAGCAGGCGCACCATCATGCGCTCCTCGGTTTCCGAGGGATGCATGGCCAGGGTCAGCGCATGGTTGGCGTAGTAGTGCCGATCCATGTCGGAAATGTCGAGATCGGCTTTGTAGATGGTGGCGCTAAGAGCCATGGGTGTTCCTCAGTATCGGGAGCGAGGGCTGGGTGGTCAGGTCGGTTCGCGGAGCGCGGTCGGGATGTTCGCGCCGCATTGCAAACGGTTTGGGTTCAGTCCGCCAGACCTGCCTCGTCACGCTCGGCGAAGACATCCCTGGCCGTGAACACGGCATTCAGCGCGGCGGGGAAACCCGCGTAAACCGCCATTTGCGTGAAGATTTCGATGATTTCACGACGATTGCAACCGACATTGAGCGCACTGTTGATGTGTACCTTGAGCTGGGGTTGGGCATGGCCCATCGCGCTCAGCGCGGACAGGGTGACGATGGCCCGTTCCTTGGGCGAGAGCACGCCGCGTGTGTAGACATCGCCGTAAGGGAACTCGACAGTAAAGCGGGCAAGCGCCGGGGCGATTTCCGCGAGCTGCTCAAGAACCTCTTCCCCGCGCGATCCGTTGATTTCCTTGAGCTTTTCCATGCCTCGGCTATAACGATCTTGTTCCATGAGTCCCTCCGATGGTGAAAGCGACAACTGAATGCCTACTGGTGAATGCCTGCCAGACTAATCCAATACCCTGCCGCGCAAGGCCTTGGTGCGACTGTGTTTGGCCTTGCTTTCAAGACGCTTGAGCTTGGCGGCGCGGGTGGGCTTGGTGGGTTTGCGCAGCTTGAGCGGCTTGCTCAAAGCCTCGATGAGTTCGTGCAAGCGCAGGATGGCATCCGCTCGGTTCTTTTCCTGACTGTTGTGGCGCTGCGCCTTGATGATGATCACGCCTTCGCGGTTGATGCGCTGGTCATGCGCGGCCAGCAGGCGTTCCTTGATCTCCTCCGGCAAGGATGAGGCGCGCACGTCAAAGCGCAGATGCACCGCCGTGGACACCTTGTTGACGTTCTGCCCGCCCGGCCCGCTGGAGCGGGTGGCGGTGATGTCCAGTTCTGATTCGGGAATGGTCGGGGTCATGCGTGAACCACAAGGCTGTCGCGTTGCAACTCAACAAAATGGTGCGCCGCCAAGGCTCGCTCAATGCTTGCCATATTTGCTCGCATGATTTTTTCCAGCTCAAAATTCGAAATATTGCCGGTCGCAATCAGCAGCAAAGCAGATGGCTCCCCTGACAACAAAAACGAGCGCACAAAATCGTCATCCTTGGTGACCACAACACGCTGTTCACGCATGGCAACCGCAATAATTTCGGCATCCGGCGTGCGGTTGCCCAAAGGCAGATCAAGGGTATGCACGGCATCATGCCCCGTCTCTCCCAACCAGCGCGCCATGCGCCTGGGCAATTGCGCATCAACCAGAAATCTCATGCTGCAAGCCGTTCCACGCGATTGACATGCGCCAGACGGGCTGCGAAAGCCAAGGCTGCAAGAATGTCTTCACGCTGCAAATCTTCGTAATCAGCAAGAATATCTTCGATGGTCATGCCGCTGGAAAGCCATTCCAGCACATTTTCCACGGGGTAGCGCAGCCCGCGAATACAAGGCTTGCCGTGGCAGATTGCGGGGTCAATGGTGATACGTTCTTGCATTGGGTTGCTCCCTAATTACAACGCGCTGATCTTCTCATGCTGCACCTGAAGCTGCGCGAGTTGGGCGGCGAAGTCGGTTTGGCGCTTGCGCTCCTGTTCGACCACGGCGGGCGGGGCCTTGTCGGTGAAGGCAGGGTTGCCGAGCTTGACGGCGGCCTTGGCGAGTTCGCCTTCAAGACGCGCGATTTCCTTCGCCAGACGCGCCAGTTCGGCGTCCTTGTCGATCAGGCCCGCGAGCGGAATCATCACTTTCATCTCGCCGACCAGGGCGACGGCGGATTCCGGCGCGGCGGACTCGTTATCCAGCACCTCGATGTTCTCGATGCGGGCGAGCGAGGCGAGGAAGGCGCGGTTGTCATCCAGCAGGCGGCGGTCGTTGTCCGATGCGTTGGCGACCAGCACCGGCAGCGGCTTGCCGGGCGCGATGTCCATTTCCGCACGGATCTTGCGCACGCCGAGCACGAAGGTCTTGAGCCATTCGATGTCGGCCAATGCGCCTTCGTCGATGCGGCTGGCGTCCGGCTGCGGGAAGGGTTGCAGCATGATGGTGTCGCCAGCCTTTCCGGCCAAAGGCGCCACACGCTGCCAGATTTCTTCGGTGATGAAGGGCATGATGGGGTGCATCAGGCGCAGCAGGGTTTCCAGTACGCGGACGAGCGTGCGGCGGGTGCCGCGCTGGGTGGCCTCGTCGCCGGTCTTGATCGCGGGCTTGGTCAGCTCCAGGTACCAGTCGCAGTATTCGTTCCAGGTGAATTCGTACAGTTCCTGCGCGGCGAGGTCGAAGCGGTAGGCGTCGAAATGACGGATCACTTCGCCTTCAAGCTGTTGCAGACGGCCAATGATCCAGCGGTCGGCGAGGGTCAGGGTGACTTCGCCGGTCAGGCCGGTATCCTGCCCCTCGCACTGCATCAGCACGAAGCGGCTGGCGTTCCACAGCTTGTTGCAGAAGTTGCGGTAGCCTTCCACGCGTTGCAGGTCGAAGCGGATGTCTCGCCCGGTGGAGGCCAGCGCGGCGAAGGTGAAGCGCAGCGCGTCCGTACCGAAGGCGGGGATGCCGTCGGCAAATTCCTTGCGGGTGTCTTTCTCGATCTTCGCGGCCATCTGCGGCTGCATCAGGCCGCTGGTGCGCTTCTGCACCAGGCTTTCCAGGTCGATGCCGTCGATCAGGTCGATCGGGTCGAGCACGTTGCCCTTGGACTTGGACATCTTCTGGCCCTGCGCGTCGCGCACCAGGCCGTGGACGTAGACCTCGCGGAAGGGCACGTCGCCCATAAAGTAGTTGCCCATCATCACCATACGGGCGACCCAGAAGAAGATGATGTCGAAGCCTGTGACCAGCACGCTGGTGGGGTAGAAGGTCGCAAGCTCAGGGGTCTTTTCGGGCCAGCCGAGGGTGGAGAACGGCCACAGGGCGGAGGAGAACCAGGTGTCGAGCACGTCGTTGTCCTGGCTCAGCACGGTGTCGGCGGGCAGCTTGTATTTGCTGCGCGCCTCGTCTTCGCTACGGGCGACGAACACGCGGCCTTCGCCGTCGTACCACGCCGGGATGCGGTGACCCCACCAGATCTGGCGGCTGATGCACCAGTCCTGGATGTTGTTCAGCCACTGGAAGTAGGTGTTCTCCCAATTCTGCGGCACGAACTTGACGCGGCCATCGTGTACACAGGCCAAAGCCGGATCGGTGATGGCGGTCTTGCCGCCGGGGCGGCCATCGGCCTGCACGTCGCGGGTGAGATCGACGAACCACTGGTCGGTGAGCATCGGCTCGATCACCGCGCCGGTGCGGTCGCCGCGCGGCACCATCAGCTTGTGCGGCTTGATCTCGCCCAGCAACTCCAGTTCCTTGAGGTCGTGGATGACCACATCACGCGCTTCGTAGCGGTCGAGGCCACGGTACTTTTCCGGGCAGTGCTCATTCATGCGCGCATCTGGCGTCATGACGTTAATCATCGGCAGGCCGTGGCGCTGACCGAGCGCGTAGTCATTGAAATCATGCGCCGGGGTGATTTTCACGCAGCCAGTGCCAAAGGCCATATCGACATAATCATCACCGACGATGGGAATTTCGCGCCCGACCAGCGGCAGAGTAATCGTCTTGCCGATCAGGTGCTTGTAGCGTTCGTCGTTCGGATTCACTGCCACGGCAGTATCGCCGAGCATGGTTTCCGGGCGGGTGGTGGCGACCGTCAAATGGCCGCTGCCATCACTCAACGGGTAGTGGAAGTGCCACAAGCTGCCCTGCTCTTCCTCGCTGATGACTTCCAGATCGGAAACGGCGGTATGCAGCACCGGATCCCAGTTCACCAGACGCTTGCCGCGATAGATCAGGCCGTCATCGTACAGACGGACGAAGGTTTCCTTCACCGCATCCGACAGGCCATCGTCCATCGTGAAGCGTTCGCGTGACCAGTCCGGCGACGCGCCCAGGCGACGCATCTGACGGGTGATCGTACCGCCGGATTCGGCTTTCCATTCCCAGACTTTTTCGATGAACGCCTCGCGCCCCAGGTCATGGCGGGTTTGACCCTGCGCGGCCAGACGACGCTCCACCACCATCTGGGTGGCGATGCCCGCGTGATCCGTACCCGGCTGCCACAGGGTCGGTTCGCCCTTCATGCGGTGGTAACGGGTGAGCGCGTCCATGATGGTGTCCTGGAAGGCATGACCCATGTGCAGGCTGCCAGTCACATTCGGCGGCGGCAGCATGATGCAGTAGGCGGGGGCGTCCTGGCTGTTTTCTTGCGGGGCGAAGTGATTGGCGCTCTCCCAGGCGGCATACCAGCGGGACTCAATCGCTTGCGGGTCGTAGGTTTTTTCCATGATGTTCAATTCGGTTGCGCTTTAAAGATGCGGCATTATAGCGGCATGAGGTGCACCAACTGGCGTGAATTCGAAGAGAGTGGCTACAGTCATGGCTGAAAATAACAATATTCGACTTTTTCAAAGTGCCGATGGACAGGTACAGCTTGAAGTAGCACTGGAACGCGATTCGGTGTGGTTGCGGCAGGAACAAATGAGCCAGTTATTTGAGCGGGAGCGCTCGGTAATCAGCAAACATTTACGCAATATTTTTGCCGAGGGTGAGTTGGATGAGAAAAGCAATGTGCAAAATTTGCACATTGCTGGCTCGGACAAACCTGTAAGGCTCTATAACCTTGATGTCATCATCTCTGTCGGCTACCGCGTCAAATCCCAACGCGGTGTGCAATTCCGTCAATGGGCAACCCAGCGCCTTAAGGAATACTTGGTACAGGGCTACGCCTTAAACAAGACCCGCTTCGAGCAAAACGCCGCCGAGCTTGAACAAGCTCTCGTCCTCATCCGCAAAACGGCGCAATCGCCCGCACTCACCCTGGAAGTTGGCAGCGGCCTGGTCGAAATCGTCAGCCGTTACACGCAGACCTTTTTATGGCTGCAACGCTATGACGAAGGCATGTTGCACGAACCCCACGGTGAGCGCGGCGGGCAATTGCCCAGCGAGGCCGAGGCAACCCACGCCCTGCAAACCCTGAAAACATCACTTATGGCACGCGGCGAAGCCACCGAACTGTTCGCTCGACCGCGTGGCGACGGTCTGAGCTCCATTCTGGGCAACTTGGAACAGTCTATTTTCGGCGAGCCGGCCTACCCCAGCGTGGAAAGCAAGGCCGCACACCTGCTGTATTTTGTAGTTAAAAACCACCCTTTCAGTGATGGCAACAAGCGCAGTGGTGCGTTTCTATTCGTGGATTTCCTGCACCGCAATGGACGCTTGTTTGATACGAACGGACACGTTGTCATCAACGACATTGGCCTGGCCGCATTGACCTTGCTGGTGGCCGAGTCAGACCCCAAGCAAAAAGAAACGCTGATTCGGCTGATTATGAATATGTTGGCAGAGCCCAATCCAGGGAACGCCGTGGATACATCTCACCGCCATGAATGATTTTTCTCGGACGATGTTGCCATTCCTTTTCACGATCCTCCTCGCCCTCATGATCGAGTGGGTATTCGGCTGGGCGCGCCTGCTTGCGCCGTGGGCGGCGATTCCTTTGGGTGGTTTGGCCTTAGCAATCACTTTGATGTTGGCCAGTTACATGCTGCGTGCCTGGCGAGTGGCCGATCATTTTTCCATTCGTGGGCACTTCGGCGCAGTGCTGTCGCTCAATCTGCAACACAATCTGTGGAACAACCTATTGCCGATGCGTGCGGGCGAATTGAGCTTTCCGCTGCTGATGCGGCAAAAATTCGGCGCTGACCCGGCCTATGCGCTGGCGGGTTTGTTCTGGATTCGCCTGGTGGATGCGCAGGTGCTGGCGGCGCTGGCGCTGGGTAGTCTGCTCTGGCTGGCGCGGGTCGAGACGCTGGCCGTGCTGTTGCTTGCTCTCGCCCTGATCGCGCCGTTTGCGTTCTGGATGATGCGCGGTTGGCTGGCTGCACGGGTGGCGAACATGCGTGAAGGCAAGCTGCGCGCGCTGTTTGACAAGGCGCTGGCCGGTTTGCCGCGCGATGCGCGTCATTTCGCCGTGGGTGTCGCCCTGACCTGGGCGAACTGGCTGGTCAAGCTGGCAGCGCTGGCCTGGGTTTTGCGCCAGTTTGTCGCCATCGACTGGGCGGGCGCGGGGCTGGGCGTGCTCGGCGGCGAACTGACTTCAGTTTTGCCGATACATGCGCCCGGCGGCTTCGGCACTTACGAGGCAGGCATGCTGGCCGCACTGCTGCCGCAGGGCTTGCCGCTTGGCGGGGCAACGGCGGCGGCGATCAACACGCATCTGTTCCTGCTCGGCTCCAGCCTGCTTTTCGGCCTGCTCGCCATGCTCATCCCCGGCAAATCGGCTACCATGCGGGTGGACAAAAACTAGCCACAGAAGACGCCGAGAACACAGAGAAGTTTTTCTCATGTGCATTCTCTGCGCCCTCGGTGGTCTCCGTGGCTTAAAACGTAGAAACACCATGACCGAACACCGCTTATCCCTCGTCATCCCCATGTACAACGAACAGGACAATGTGCTGCCCATGCTGGCGCGGGTGCATGAAGTACTGGAGGGCTACCCGATGCCCTGGGAGGTGTTGCTGGTCAACGATGGCAGCTCCGACGCCACCTTGGCCACCATGCGCGAAGGACAAACCCAATACGGCGAGCATGTGCGCGTGGTCGAGCTGCGCCGCAACTTCGGCCAGACGGCAGCCATGCAGGCGGGTATCGACCTTGCGCGCGGCGATGTCATCGCCACCCTGGACGGCGACTTGCAGAACGACCCCATCGACATTCCGCGCATGGTCAACCGTCTGCTGGATGAAGACCTCGACCTGGTCGCCGGTTGGCGCAAAAACCGTCAGGATGCGGTCATCATGCGCAAGATTCCTTCACGCATCGCCAATCGCCTGATCCGCAAGATCACCGGCGTGGAGCTGCATGACTACGGTTGCAGCCTGAAGGTGTTCCGCGCCGAAGTGGTGAAAAGCGTGCGCCTGTACGGCGAAATGCACCGCTTCATCCCCGCTTGGCTGGCGACCTACACCGCACCCAACCGCATCGCCGAAGAGGTGGTGTCACATCATCCGCGTACCCGTGGCGTGTCGAAATACGGCATTTCGCGCACCTTCCGCGTCATTATCGACCTGCTGGTGGTGTATTTCTTCATGCGCTTTTCGGCACGCCCCGGGCACTTTTTCGGCATGGTCGGCCTGGGGCTGGGCGGACTGGGCGGCGTGTTGATGAGCTATATGCTGCTGCTCAAGCTCTTGGGCGAAAGCATCGGCACGCGCCCGCTGTTTCTTACCTCCATCCTGTTGATTCTGGTCGGCGTGCAAATGCTGACCACGGGCGTGCTGGCGGAAATGCTCTCGCGCATTTACTACGAAACCCAGGAGCGCAAGAGCTATATCGTGCGCAACAAGGACGCCGCCCCTGCCACGGATGACGCCGCTTGGAAAAGCAGTTGACGCCTGACCGCATCGCGGAGCGTCCTCCGGTTTTTGTCGATGCCGCCGCGCGGCGCACCTACTGGGGCGTGGCTATCCTGTTCGCCGCCCTGCTTGCCTTGGCTTGGCCGGCGGGCAATAACATCGACGCCTTCTTTTTCATCAATGGCTTGGGCGCATCCTTTAGCCTGGAAAAATCCAGCCTGTGGATTGGTTTCTGGGCGGGAATGAGCCTGCTGGCCGACACCCTGCCCGCCGTGGTTTTGCTGCTGCCCTTTGTCTGGCGCAGGCCGGAAATCGCCTGGCTGGCGGTGCTGGCGGGCATTGTCGCCACCCTGGTGGTGCACGATCTCAAGCCTGCGCTCGACATCATGCGCCCGGCAGCGGTGTATCCGGAGCATCTCATCCACATCATCGGCCACACCCTGCATGGCCGCGCCTTTCCCTCCGGCCACGCCACCACCGCACTGACCACGGCGGGCGTATTTGCCTTGGCCTTGCGCCTGCCCTGGTGGGGCATGTTGCTGGCGGTCGGGCTGGCGCTGATTCCTGCGCTCTCACGTGTCGTTGTGGGCGCGCACTGGCCACAGGACATTCTCGCCGGAGCATTGATCGGCTGGCTGGCGGCGGGACTGGGCATGCGCCTGCTTGACTGCTTCCCGCTCAACTTGCGCTGGGGAAGGCCGATTCTGGCGCTGATTCTTGTCGCCTGCGCCTTCGCCGTCATTTCCTTCGACGGCGGCTACCCCGAAGGGCGCTGGGTAGTGATTCCGTTGTTGTTGTGGGCTTTTGGCGGCTCGGCCTGGGTGCTGTGGGGCATGTGGCGCGGGCGGCGTGTGGTTTAAGAAGTCACAGGATTTAAGACTTAACGCATCAACCGATACCCTACAAGCAGTCAACCAACTTTGGAAACAAGGAAAATGGCCAGAAGGAATAAATCAAGCGGTGGCGTGTGGAGTATCATTGGGCTAGCGATACTCGCCGCCACATGGGGCGTTGATCCTCTTGTGGTCTGGGTGATTCTTGGCATCTTCATTGGAATCGTGATTATCGTTTTCGTCTCCGAATTTCGCACATTCTTCACGCGCCCCCAAAAAAAACCCCAACCTGACTCTCCGCCAAAAAATTCGCCAGCCTTTCGCGCATTCCTCACGCACCCAAAAAAGAATCCCCATTCCGTCACAAACACTCAGATAACGAATTTAGCCAAGCCACCATCAAGGCAATGGCCGTCACCGCCCCCCACAAATCCAGCCATACGACCGACGGCAGAAGTGGTTGCAACAAAGATCACGGGCACCCCACCTCGTTGCATTGAAGTCGAACCAACTTGTATCCCTGTAGCGAAACAGTCACCCCCACCAACAAGCTTCCTCATCCCGCCCGCACCGCAAGGCTTCGGTGCCGCCAAGTGGATTCCCGCTGGCGAATCGATCACCATCGCAGGCACCGTAATATCAGGAGGGATGATCTACGTTGGCACATTTCTCTCCGCATCATCTGGAAACACCGATCCCTGTCTGATCAACCCTTCCCTCCCCGTCGCTGCATACGGCGACTACACTACAGGTGGAATGGGTTACTGGCCGAGTTATTCAGAAATTTCAAACAGTGCGCGCCGTGCCTATCTTGATTGGCTATCGGGTGGTCGCAGTGATCCTGAAACCGATGATGGTTACGTTTTCCTGTTCTTCTACGGTCTAGAGAGGCGCGTGCTTATTGATGCGCCTACCGGTTCGGCTGCCAAAGCGGATTTTCCTGTGATTGCAGCGGAGTTGCGCCGCCTGCTCGGCATATATGGTGAACGCTCCCATTTTCTGCGGCACTACGCCAGCGGATTACTGGAGTGGCTAGAACTGACAGACCCTGCCGACGACCTTTACCTGAAACCAATCCCTCAACTGCCACAAACAAATGAGCTCCCGCTCTACTTAAAGTTTGCCCTTGGACAAGCGGCGATTGCTGCTGCTCCAGTACCCGCCGCTCTTGCTTTGGCATGGGTAAAACACGATCCAGCCATCCCTCTACGCACCCCGGCCATACGCTGCTCCAAGCCGTTCGAAGATCTCTTTCAACAAAAGTACAGCAAGACGTTCGGTGCAGGACTCAAATTGCGCCTTAACCGTACCAAGCTCAAATTCATCTATAGCCCCGCATCCTCAGGTTTTTCAGGCAACGATATCAACCTTAGCTTCGGAGATGTACCTGATGTGACGGCCGTGACCGGCCCGACGAAGAAGCTCCAGTTGATCGTGGAAGAAACCACCAGAGACCTGGAGTCGTACAGTCGTTTCATTGGTAGAAAGCCTGAGCTTGCCGACTCGCTGGAAGCTTATCTTCTCCTGCCGTTCACACTATGGCCAGACTCAGCCAAGTTGGCAATCGAATCGCTTAAGGCACTCATGGGCAGCGGTATGTTTCTGCTTCAGTATGAAACGTTGCTTGGCAAGCTGGGGGCGCAGACAACACTAACTCGTGACAAGATCCAAGCTCTTGCACGTGCTTTGGAGTCGGTCGATGTCGGTTTCGAACCTGATGTACTTGCAGGCGCAGAAATGCCTAAGCCAAGGAATAAAGTGGCGCTCTTTGCCTTGCCATCAGGCGAAGTGCATTCACGCACGACTCCCGCGTATCAGACCGCCCTGCTCACCCTCCAGCTTGCTTCAGCCGTGGCTACCGCAGACGGTGCGTTTAGTGCAAAAGAAATCAATTATCTACGCGTCCAAGTGGAAAGTTGGACTCAGCTCACACCGAGCCACCAGCGTCGTCTAATGGCTCACCTGAGGCTTTTGATTGACGAACCAATGTCACTGACTGCGCTGAAAAAGAAGATCGAGCCGCTCAGCCAAGATCAGAAAGAGACTATTGCCAGCTTTATGGCGACTGTTGCTCAGTCGGACGGCATCGTCTCGCCGACTGAGATCAAACTTCTAGAGAGACTGTACAAAATGCTCGGAGTCGAGCCGAAGAAAGTCTTCAGTGACCTGCACGCAGTTGCCGCTAGCTTCGCCACAACCACAGCCAAGACAGAGAAGAGCAAGCAGGATGGCTTTTCGCTCGACCCAACACGTATTGCTGAACTTCAACGGGAGACGCAACGCGTCTCCGCGCTTCTGACGACTATCTTCACCGAGACCGAGGATGTGCCGGTTGTAGCCAGCGTAGAGCAGGATGAGACCGAGCCTGCGGCAGACGAATTGAAGACATACAACAGCATCCTGGGTATGGATGAGGCACATTCGGCTTTTGCCCGGCTCCTGCTATCCCGTCCTCAGTGGAGCAAGGATGAGCTCGAAGATGCGGCTGCAGATCTTGATCTGATGCTCAATGGTGCTCTTGAGCAGCTTAACGAGGCTGCCTATGATGCCTACGACATTCCATTCACAGACGGTGATGACCTGGTCGATATCAATACCGAAATCGTGGAGAAACTTGAAACATGACCACACATATTCGTCCTAAAGAACGCGATGCTGTCCTTCAATCCCTGCGCGCCGGTGTGGTGCCGCGCATGGGACAGCGCCTGATTCAAGTTGGTCGTACGCGAGAAATTGAAACTCTCGTAGGTGATATTGATCGCATTGCGGATGGCGGCTCCGCCTTCCGTGTTGTCATCGGCGAGTACGGCGCTGGCAAAACATTCTTTCTCAATCTCATCCGCGCAATCGCCGTGGAGAAAAAACTCGTTGTAGCAAGCGCCGACCTTAATCCGGATCGCCGCCTCCATTCCAGCGGCGGCCAAGCTCGCTCGCTCTATGCCGAACTGATGCGCAATCTCTCCACCCGAACCAAACCGGACGGAGGCGCGCTAAGCGGCGTGGTTGAGAAGTTCATAGCGATGGCCAAAAGCGAAGCCCAGATCGCTGGAAAACCTACCGAGGTGGTTATCCGAGAGAAGCTCACTCACCTTACCGAACTGGTGAACGGCTACGACTTCGCCGATGTCCTAGCCGCCTACTGGAAAGGCTTTGAAGACGGCAATGAAAAACTCAAGTCTGATGCCATCCGCTGGTTGCGGGGGGAGTTCGCGACCAAGACCGATGCTCGTCACGCGCTCGGTGTGCGCAGTATCGTCGACGACGCCTCGGTTTACGATCAACTCAAGCTCATGGCTCGTTTCGTGCGATTGGCCGGCTACTCCGGTCTTTTGATCAGTCTCGATGAGCTGGTCAATCTTTACAAACTAGCCAATACCCAAGCTCGTAACGCCAACTACGAACAAATTCTCCGCATCCTGAACGACTCATTGCAGGGGAATGCAGTCGGATTGGGCTTTGCGCTTGGCGGAACCCCAGAGTTCCTACTCGACACCCGTCGCGGACTCTACAGTTACCCAGCCCTTCAAAGTCGACTGGCACAGAATACTTTCGCTTCGGGCCGGCTCGTGGACTTCAGTGGCCCCGTGGTAAGGCTCTCAAGCCTCACGCCTGAAGATTTTTACATATTGCTCCAGAAAATCCGACATGTGTATGCATCCGGTGATGAAACCAGATACCCGCTGCCAGACCATGGCATCGAGAGTTTCATGAAGCACTGCTCCTCACGTATTGGTGATGCCTACTTCCGCACTCCTCGCACTACCATCACAGCATTCATCAATCTGCTCGCCGTACTGGAACAAAACCCGGGGACTGACTGGAGCACTTTGCTTGGTAGCGTTTCCATCAAAGCCGATGATGGCGGGGTCGCCGACTTCGTAGTAGAGACGGAGGTTGATGAAGAGTTCGCCTCCTTCAAGCTGTCACCATCGGCTACTTGAACCGAACGGCTATATCCCTCCGGCTGAAGCTGAGGCAAACTGCTATCGGCATGAACCCAGTCAGGCCACTATCGCAACCTGACTTAAACCAACTGGCCTCCACGAAACAAGGGGCGGCTCAAAGTCGCACTGCCCACATTGAACATAACACCCACGTAGTCGTGCGTTTTGCATTCTGACAGATCGTCAAACCTTAAAAACGAGGCCATATGAACGAAATCGAAAACCTGCTTGAACAACTGCTTTCGAAGATGACGGACGTTGCATCTTCACTCGAAGTGATATCTGGGAAGCTAGACAATCTCAACGGATCCTACAATCTCGACGATTTGGTTGAAAAGCTTGATGAAGTTACCGATAACACGGAAATTGCATCTTCACTCGAAGAGATATCTGGGAAGCTAGATAACCTCAATGGTGCTTACGGTCTCGACGATGTGGTTGCAAAACTTGATGAAGTTACCGATAACATCGTCGGGGCGACTAGATACAACCTGACTGATCTGCACGGAGAGTTGTCGAACATCACCTTTGAGCTGTCCAGTATCAACACAACTTCGATGATGACGGAAATTGCATCTTCACTCGAAGAGATATCCGGGAAGCTAGATAACCTCAATGGTGCTTACAGTCTCGACGATGTGGTTGCAAAATTTGATGAAGCTACCGATAACCTTGTCGGGGCGGCTAGATACAACCTGACTGATCTGTACGGAGAGTTGACGAACATCACCACTGAGCTGTCAAGCATCAACACCACACTAGAACTCAAAGACTGACCATTGACCAATCAACTGATCTCATTGAAGGAAATCAGCCCGTTGGGTGGGCTGACAAAGGAAGCCCAACATGCAGCCGTTGGGGTTCGTGCCACACCCCACAGCTTGTCATGACAAACACCAGCTCCTCCTTCTATTTGCTGGATGAGCGCATTCAGCATTTCATCTGGGCCGAAGGCTGGGAGTCACTGAGACAGGCTCAGGAGCTGGCCATCCCGCCCATTCTCCAGGCCAAGCAGGATGTCATCGTAGCGGCCGCCACTGCGGCAGGAAAAACAGAGGCAGCGTTCCTGCCGGCTCTCACCCGCTTGCTCCAGATGGGTCAAGGCGGGCTTATCATTTACGTGAGTCCGTTAAAGGCTCTCATCAATGACCAGTTCGGCCGACTCGAACGTCTGTGCGAGCAACTCGATATCCCTGTTTGGCCATGGCACGGCGATATTTCCAGCTCCCACAAAGCAAAATTTCTCGCCAAGCCCGAAGGTGTTCTACTGATTACGCCAGAGTCACTTGAAGCGATGTTCTGTAACCGTGGAACTGCGGTCGCAGCCATCTTTAAACGCCTGCTCTACATCGTTATCGACGAGTTGCACGCATTCATCGGCGAGGAACGTGGCAAGCAGGTGCAATCTCTTATGCATCGGATTGAGACCGCGATCAGCCGACGGGTCGCCCGAATAGGCCTATCCGCCACACTGGGCAACATGAGCCTCGCCGCCGAGTACTTACGTCCAAACAACGGCGCGCAGGTAATGATCATCCAGTCTGACGACTCCGAGACTGAGCTTCGCATCATTGTGAAGGGCTATGAAGAACCGGTGGAAATACGTGCGCCAGCTTGGTCACTACCTGAGCAACCCGAGTCGGTAGTTAGCTTGGAGGCTGAAGAGGATAAGCTCACAACACCAAGGCTGATCAGCACCCACCTCTTCAAGGCGCTACGAGGTTCGAACAACCTGATATTCCCTAACTCTCGGCGCGAGGTCGAGCGATATACGCACCTGCTCGCTAAACAGAGTGACCAACTGGGTATGCCCAATGAGTTTTACCCACACCACGGCAGCCTCTCCAAGGAAATTCGTGAGGAGACGGAACGTGCTCTCAAGCAACGCGAGCGCCCGGCAAGCGCGATCTGCACCAACACCCTTGAGCTTGGCATCGACATTGGTGCAGTAAAAAGCATCGCCCAGATCGGCACCCCACCATCTGTAGCGAGCCTGCGCCAACGCCTTGGTCGCTCTGGTCGGCGCAAGGGTGAGCCAGCAATACTCCGAGGCTACTGCGTCGAAGAGTCACTCTCCCCTAAAACTTCCCTTGAGTCAGAGCTGCGACTAGGGACAGTGAAGATGGCGGCCATGATCTCACTGCTGCTAGAGGGCTGGTTCGAGCAGCCAAGAACAAAGGGTGCCCATTACTCCACACTCATTCAGCAGATCCTGTCGACTATTGCCCAATACGGTGGGCTGACTATCGGACAGATCTATAACCTGCTGTGTTCACCGCAGGCACCATTTTCCGCCGTCTCGCAGAGTAACTTCGTGACGCTAGTACGTGTCATGGGCGAAAGAGAGCTATTAATTCAGGACACCTCCGGTGTACTCCTTCACGGTCGGCTCGGGGAGAAATTCGTCAACCATTACACCTTCTACGCCGCCTTCCCCGACGAGGAGGAGTACCGCATCATCGCCGGCGGGCGCACGCTGGGCACACTCCCTATTGACCAGCTGCTCATCCCCGGCCAGCGCATTCTCTTCGCTGGTAAAACATGGTTGATTGAAGAAATTGATGAAGAGCAGAAGGCGATCTATGTCAAGCGCGCCAGCGCCAATCAGCCGCCGCTCTTTAAAGGAGAGGGTGGTAGGACTCATACCAAGGTTCGTCAGCGTATGCGCGAACTTCTTGCTTCCCCCAAGTCGCTTGTCTTCCTGGATTCGGTTGCACACCGCTTCCTTAACGAGGGACGGGAAAGTTACAGTCGGCGCATGATGGCAACCACGGTACTAAGGGATGTGGGCGACTCGGTGCGGGTCTTCACGTGGCTTGGGGATGCAAGCAACGAGGCTCTAGCTTGTTTACTCACCCACCATGGCTTTCTCGCTTTTCACAATCAGCTCGGTGTCGAGGTGAGAAAAACGCAAAACATCGAAGCCGAGGGTATTGCAGATGCGCTTCACAACATCGCTCTGAACGCCCCACCATCGCCGGAAGTGCTACTCAAAGGTGCAAAGAACCTAGTGCGCGAGAAGTGGGACTGGGTGCTACCTGAGGATCTACTGGCTCGGAGTTACGCCAGCAGCCATCTGGATCTGGATGAGGCGTTAAGTTGGCTACGACAAGGGAGATATGATGCTTGAATACCCCGCACAGACTGCCGATTCGCTCTGAATTTAGAACGCAGCTTCCACAGGCTTGTCTGCTGTGGCTTCAAAGGGGAATGCAGCCCTGCCACTCGCGTTGATGAGTCCGCCAAGCTACTTGTGAAAACACCAATACTAACCGCCCGTTAAGCGCGTCTCTGATCCAAAGCATTCTTCAACGCAATCAACAAAGCCAAACCAATAAACGCCCCCGGCGGCAAAATCGCCAGCAGGAAGCCGTAATTTTCCGGCATGAGGTGTAGGGTCAGATGCCGCCCCCATTCGCCGAACATCAGGTGGGCGTTGGCGAAGATCGTCCCCTGCCCCAGCAGTTCGCGCAGCATTCCAAGCGCAAGCAGCACCAGGGCGAAGCCCAGCCCCATCATCAAACCGTCAAACGCCGCATGGCGCAGGCTGTTGCGGGCGGCATAGCCTTCGGCGCGGGCAATGACAATGCAGTTGGTGACAATCAGCGGCAGGAAGATGCCGAGCACGACATACAGGCCATGCAGCCAGGCGTTCATGGCCAGCTCAATGGCGGTGACGACCGAGGCGATAATGAGCACGAATACGGGCAGGCGAATCTCTGGACGCACCCAGTGGCGCACGGCGGACACCAAGGTATTGCTCACCACTAGGGTCAACAGGGTCGCCAAACCCAGCCCCAGCGCATTGACCGTGGTATTGGAGATCGCCAGCAAGGGGCACAAGCCCAGCACTTGCACCAGCGCCGGGTTATTCGTCCATAGCCCATCCCGCGCCAGTTGCGCATACACCGAGGGCGCGGATGCCTGCGCAACGACGCCTGTCGGCAGGCTTTCCCCAACAGCTTGCTCTGCATGACTCATTTCGATTCTCCTAACCACTCGGCCTGATGTTCGGCGACATACTCCAGCGCATGATGCACCGCTTGCACCACGGCACGCGGGGTGATGGTAGCGCCGGTGAACTGATCGAACACGCCGCCATCTTTTTTCACCGCCCAACCTTTAGGCGGCAGGCCAAGCAGCGATTTGCCGTTGAAACTCAAAATCCACGGCGATTTTTCCAGCTCAATCGGATCGCCCAGCCCAGGGGTTTCCTTGTGCGTGAGCACGCGCACGCCGCTGATTTCGCCCGTAACGCTAACTCCCACCAACAGATGGATCGCCCCGCTGTAACCGTTCGGCGCAACCACGCGCAATGCCCAGCCGCTGGTTTTTCCCGCTTGATTGGCACGGTAGAGCACGGCTCCCGCTCCGCCCAGACGCGGATCGGCGGGCAAGTCCTGCGCCGTGCTCGCCGGGTCGTTATCAAAACCCGGCGGCAACACGGCGGCAAGCTGGCGATTGAGTGCATCCCGCGCCTGCTCGGCAATGACCGGGGCGGTAAACTGGTGCATCAAGGCCAGAACGCTCACCCCCAGCAGGGCGAAAGCGGCCAACAGCAAGGCGGTGATGACGATGTAGCGGCGATTCATGACTCATGCTTCCCGTAGGACTTGCCAAAGGCTCGCGCCGGGGTGTAGTGGTCGATCAGCGGCGCAGCTATGTTCATCAGCAGCACGGCAAAGGCCACGCCATCGGGAAACGCGGCGAAGCTGCGCATGACGAACACCAGCACGCCGACGCCTGCGCCGAAAATCAACTGCCCGCGGGGCGTGGTCGCGCCGCTCACCGGGTCGGTGGCGATAAAAAACGCCCCCAGCATCAAGCCGCCGCTGAACAAGTGAAACCACGGCGCGGCATGATGCGCCGGGTCGAACAGGTGAAACAGCGTGGACAGCAGGGCGAAGCTGGCCAGCACCGCCAGCGGCACGCGCCAGCTCATCACCCCGCGCCACAGCATCCACACGCCGCCCAGCAACCAGCCCAGCGCCACCCATTCCCAGCCTGCGCCGCCCAGCCAGCCGAACACGGGCTGCTGCGCCAAGGCATCCCAGCCCTGCCCCTGCGTTGCGCCGGTTTTCAGCACATTCAATGGCGTCGCGCCGCTCAGGCCATCCCAGGCCATGCCCGGCGGCAGACCGCCGCCGAACACATAGACCGCGCTCTGCCACAAATCCAGCGCATGTGCCGCCACGCCCTGCGGCAAGCCCCACTGGGTCATTTCCTTGGGAAACGACACCAGCAGCACCGCATAACCCACCATCGCCGGATTGAACAGGTTGTAGCCCAGCCCGCCGTACAAATGCTTGGCGAACACCACGGCAAAACTGACCCCGACCACCGGCAGCCACCAGGGCGCAAACGGCGGCAGACACACCGCCAGCAGCCAGGCGGTGACGATCACGCTGCCATCGCTCAAAAACGGTTTGAGCGGTCGCCCACGCAGGGCGAGCATCAGCGCCTCACTGAGCAAGCCTGCCGCCACGGCCAGCGCGATATTGAGCAACACGCCCCAGCCGAAGAACCAGATCGCCGCCAGCGTACCGGGAACCAGCGCCAGCATGACCTGGCGCATCAGGCGGCGCAGATCGTTATTCGGCGCGACATGCGGCGAGCTTGTGGTGGAAAAGCGCATCAGTTCGCCTCCTTGTTGCGCAGAACGCGCCTGGATCGCCAGTAACCCCAGAAACGCCAGGCATAGGCAAGACCGGCGGCCAGCAGCGTCCATTGCAAATAAGACACCACGATCAACAGCCAGATCGTCGCAGGCAAGCGTTGCTCGGCATCGACCAGATTCATCAGGGGCTTGAACAGCCAGGCTTCGAGCCAGGCCACCAGCGGTGCGCTGGAAAAAATCAGGCTGATCGCCGCCTTGCCGCGCACAAAAGGCAAAATCAGGGCGTAGGCGAGCAACATCCACACGGCGCTCGGCCACAGCGCCTGCCAGAATGATGGCGGGGACAATAGCAGCTTCATGCACTAGCCTCTTCCAGCGCGGCAAGCTGCTGGCGGACACCGGCCACCACCTGCGGATGGCGCACCATCCAGCGATGCCACAGGCCGCGCACATCCTGCTCGCTTTGTGCGCGTGACCAGCGGCAATGCTTCGCTGGCAACACGGTCAGGTCAAACGATGTCCAGTAATTGTGCACCGGCAAGCCCGCCAGCATCGACTCGCTGGCCTGCAAGCCCTGCAGCAATGCGCTGTGCGGACGCAAGTCCCGCGTTCCTTGCCCTGGATAAAAATAACCCCAAACCGACCCGGAATGCGGGCTTGAAATAGTCACCAGCGCACGCGCACGCGCCATGCCGCCCAGGTGTTGCAGGTAATAGCGCGCCACGATCCCGCCCATGCTGAAACCGACCAGGGCGAAGGGCTGATCGGGCGGCAGCTCTTCCTGCACATACTGCGCAACAAATTCCGCCAGCGGCGCCAGACCGGCGCGGGCGTCCGCCGGGACGAAGGACGGTGCAAAGCAACGATGGCCGTCCCTGTGCAGCGCGGCGCTCATCGGCGCAAAAATGCGCCCGCTGTCGAAAATGCCGTGCAGCAGCAAGACGTTCACACGCCCTCCCCCTTGTCCTGCTGCATCGTGGCCTTGCGCGCCTTGGCGCGTTCCATCGCCTCCAGAATGGCCTTTTGCTTGTCATCGACCGCCGCGCCGCCCTCTTGCGGCTTTTGCGCGGCAAGCTGGGCGCGCTTGGCTGCCAGCATGGCCTCGCGCTCCTGCTTGTCACGCTCAAGGCGCAGATTGCGGAACTCGAAACGCTCCCGCGCCAAGCCCGCCTTTTCCTGATCGCGTTCGCGCTGCCAGATTTCGCTTTTCGCATAGCGGAAATACTGTACCAGCGGAATATGCGAAGGGCACACCGCCGCGCAGATGCCGCATTCGATGCACTCGAACAGGCTGTCCTGCTTCTCGGCGCGCTCGAACTCGCCCGCACGCGCATCCCACAGCAACTGCTGCGGTTGCAGCTCGACCGGGCAGGCTTCCGCGCATTTGCCGCAACGAATGCAGGGCATGGGCAGCGGATCGGCGGGGGCATCTGCAGCGGACAGGGCAAGAAAGCAGTTGGCCGCCTTGGTGACGGGCAGCTCGTCGCTGCTCAGGGCAAAGCCGCCCATCGGCCCGCCGAAGATCAGGCGCGCCACGTCCGCCTGATAACCGCCCGCCTGGGCGATCAAATCGCTGGCCAGGATGCCCAGCGGCGCATCCCAGTTGCCGGGCGCAGACAAACCGCTACCGGTCAGGGTGACGATGCGCCGGGTCAAGGGCTCGCCCAAGGCCACGGCGCGGTAAATCGCCGCCGCTGTACCCACGTTCTGCCCCAGATAACCATGCTCGGTAACGCGGCTCTCACGGCTGACCTTCTCCCCGGTGAGCACGTACAGCAATTGCTTTTCCGCGCCGGAAGGATAGATGGTGGGAATGGCGACGATTTCAAAACGCTCGTCCGCCAAGTCCTGCGCCGCACTGCGCACGGCGGCAATCGCTTCCGGCTTGTTGTCTTCAATGCCAACCAGACACTTTTTTGCGCCCGCGACATGCAGCAGGATCTGCCCGCCGCGCAGAATCTCCTCGGCGCGCTCGCGCATCAGGCGGTCGTCACAGGTGATGTACGGTTCGCACTCCGCGCCGTTGAGCAGCACGGTGTGAATGGGCGTCCCCACGCTGCCCGCCATTTTCACCGCACTGGGAAACACCGCACCGCCCAGGCCGACAATGCCCGCCTCGCGCACCCGCTCGCGCAGCAACAGCGGCGCAATCTGGTTGAAGTTCGGCCAAGGCTCAAAGGCTTGCATGGCCGCGTCCAGACCGTCGCATTCCAGCACGATGCACGGCGCACGCAGGCCGGAAGGATGCGGAATGGTGCGCTCCTCGATCGCCACGACCACCCCGGAGGTCGGCGCATGAATCGGCGCGCTGACATAGCCCTCCGCCCTGGCCAAAAGCTGGTTGCGCAGCACACGCTCGCCGACCTTGACCACAGGCTCCGCCGCCGCGCCGATATGCTGCTTGAGCGGCAGCACCAGTTGCTTGGGCAGCGCCGCACGGCGAATCGGCGTAGCATTGGATTCCGCCTTATGCTGCTGCGGATGCAGTCCGCCGGGAAAACGATGCAGGATGCGAGTGCTCATCATGACATCTGAACCGGGCTTGCGGGTGATTCGGCAATTTCCAGACGCTTGTCCGGACTCGGCCAATGCCATTGCTCCAACGGCGCTTTCACCGGCAGCATGTAGATGCAATCCACCGGACAGGGTGCAATGCACAACTCACAACCCGTACACTCATCGGCAATGACGGTGTGCATCAGTTTGGGCGCGCCCAGAATGGCATCCACCGGGCAGGCTTGAATGCACAAGGTGCAACCAATGCACACCTGCTCATCAATCCAGGCCACCATTTTCGGCTTTTCCACGCCATGCTCGGCGCTCAGCGGCTTGGGTTCCACGCCCAACAGGTCGGCCAGCGCCTTGATCGTCGCCTCGCCGCCGGGCGGACACTGGTTGATGTCGGCCTCGCCACGCGCAATCGCCTCGGCATACGGGCGGCAACCGGGGAAACCGCACTGCCCGCACTGGGTTTGTGGCAACAGCGCGTCGATCTTGTCCGCCAGCGGGTCGCCTTCCACCTTGAACGCCTGCCCGGCGTAGCCCAGCAATAAACCGAGGGCAAGCGCCAGCAGGGTGAAGACGAGAATGGCCGTCCACATCAGACTTTGACCAGCCCGGCAAAGCCGATGAAAGCCAGCGCCATCAGCCCCGCCGTCACCAGCCCAATCGGCGTGCCGACAAAGGGCTTGGGCACATCCGCTGCGGCCAGGCGCTCACGCATGGCGGCGAACAGCACCAGCACCAGCGAAAAGCCCACTGCCGCGCCAAAGCCGTACACTGCCGTCTGCGCCAGGGTGTGATCTTCCTGCACATTGAGCAGGGCGACACCGAGTACTGCGCAGTTGGTGGTAATTAACGGCAGATAAATGCCCAAGACGTTATGCAGCACCGGACTCGCTTTTTTCAGCGCCATTTCGGTGAAATTCACTACGGCGGCGATCAACACGATAAAGGCGATGGTGCGCAGGTATTCCAGTCCGAACGGCTCCAGAAGCCATTGTTGCGCCAGATAACTGAGCACCGAGGAGAGCGTGAGGACAAAAGTGGTCGCCAAGCCCATGCCCATTGCCGTTTCCAGCTTGCGCGACACGCCCATGAACGGGCACAGGCCAAGAAACTTCACCAGAACGAAGTTATTGACCAGCACCGTGCTGATAAAAATGAGCAGAAACTCGGTCATGCGTTGGCGATCCGGCCTGGCAAAGAAAACATTGCGGCGGATTTTACGCCAATTCGTAGCGCATGAAACGCCGATTTATTCGGGCTTTTCCTCGATAACTCAATGGCCGACAACGTCTAATATGCCCGCAAGTCCGGCCAGCACAGCCTGCGCTCGCACTGCTTCACGATCTCCCATAAATAGATATGGGCGCGCAACAGCGTTCTCCCCACGCCTTGCCCAGGCGATCCAAACCGTACCTACAGGTTTGTCCGGCGTCGCGCCGCCCGGCCCTGCAATCCCGCTGATCGCCACGCTGCAATCCGCCAGACTATGACGTAATGCGCCCTCCGCCATGCTCAGCACACAGGCTTCGCTCACTGCGCCATGTTGTTGCAACACTTGCAGAGGCACGCCCAGCATGTCTTGTTTGGCCTGATTGCTGTAAGTGACAAAACCCCGCTCAAACCAGGCCGAGCTTCCGGAAATATCCGTCACCGCCTTGGCCAGCCAGCCGCCGGTACAGGACTCGGCGGCGGCAAGGCGCAAGCCCTGAGCCTGCAAGGCTGCGCCCACCTGCGCAGCCTGTTGCGCGATCATCAACGCATAGTCCATAAAGCATCCCCCCACGAAAAAGCCGGCTTACGCCGGCTTTTTGACTCATAGCTCAAAGAGCTGAAAGCTTACTTGGCAGCAACCTGACCGCCGGAAAGCTCATGCACGTACACGGTCAGCATCTTGATCTCCACCGGAGAGAGACGGTTGGTAAAACCGGGCATCTGACGCTGAATGCCATTGCTGATCACATGCTCGACCATCTGGCGCTTGGCGTCGATGGACGGAGCGCCGTTGACGTCGATGTTCGACCAACCCAGATTGGTGAGATTGGGCGCGCCCAGCATGGGGTTGCCCTTGCCGTCCGCGCCGTGGCAGGCCGCACACATGGCGAACCCGGCCTTGCCGCGTGAGGCGGAGGCTGCATCAACCTCCAGTCCGGACATGCTCAGCACATAGTTGGCCAAATCGGTCAGAGCCTCGCCCTTGATGGTGGGGAAGGCGGGCATGTTGCCCTTCAAGCCGTTGTTGATGTCCTTGCTAATGGCATCAAAAGACGCGCCCCACAGCCACTCGTCATCGGCGAGGCTGGGATAGCCCGGCAGATTGCCTTGACCGCCCTGACCGTGGCAGGCAGCGCAGTTGTCACCGAACAAACCGGCGCCCATGGAACGGGCGAAAGCAAGCATGTTCGGGTCGGCAACAATCTGATCGAAGCTGGCGCTGTTCACCTTTTCGATGAACTCGCGCTGGCGCACGGCGGACGGGCTGGTCTGCATTTCCTGCAGGAACAGGTAACGCGAGTTCCAGGGCACCTGGGTCGGCTTGCCGTTCAGCTCCACTTCGAGCGAGCTTACGCCCGGGGTGAAGGACTTGAACACCGGCCAGGCGGGGTACATGATCCAGTACACCACCGCAAACACGATCGTTGCGTAGAACGTCCACAGCCACCAGCGCGGGAGCGGGTTGTTGTATTCGCGTAGATCACCGTCCCACACATGCCCGGTGGTTTCGACTTGCCCGGGCTTATTTTCGCTTGAGAGCGCCATGATTAGTTATCTCCCTTGTTCTTTCCAGCAGACGCGCCGGGAATTTTGTCGTGATCGTCAACAAATGGAATGTCCTTGTAGGACTCAAGCCTGGCCTTGCGTTTTTTTCCGGTGTACACGTAGAGCACGATCAACACGAAGGACGTGAAGAAAATCAGCAATGCCGTAATTTTGCTGTTGGTCAAATTACCCAACCACATCCAAAGCTCAGACATTGTCACGCACCCTGTTAAACATCACCAAAACCGCAGATTCCAGACCGGAAGCCCCAGCAGAACCTTAGCGGAAGCTCGCAAAGTAACCTTGGTCGTATTTCTTGAAATCGACCAGAGTTCCCAGCATTTGCAAATAAGCCACCATTGCATCCATTTCAGTAATGCGGTCTTTCTGACCATCCCAGTCACGTCCCTTAGCTTGGGCTTCCAGAGATGCCTTGGCGTTGGGAATATGCAGCTTGTCCGCCATCGCTTGACCGAAATTGGTCACGTTGGCCTGATACTCCTCAGCGGTCAGCGAGTAGGGAACGCCGGTCGCCTTCAGCGCCTTCATGCGATTTTCGATATCGCCATACTTCAGGTCGTTGCTCAACAACCAAGGGTAGGCGGGCATGATGGACTCAGGCACAACGGCTTGCGGACGAATCAAGTGCTGGGTCTGCCATTGGTCGGAATACTTCTCGCCAAGACGCGCAATGTCCGGCCCGGTGCGCTTGGAGCCCCACTGGAAGGGGTGGTCGTATTTGGATTCCGCCGCCAGTGAGTAATGACCATAACGCAGGTATTCGTCACGGAAGGGACGGATCATCTGCGAGTGGCAGGCGTAGCAGCCTTCGCGGATGTACAGGTCGCGACCGCGCAACTCCAGTGGAGTGTAGGGACGCACGCCCTTGACTTCTTCCACGGTGTCCTTGATGTGGAACAGCGGAACGATCTCGACCAAACCGCCGATACTGATCACCGTGAGGGTGAGAACGATCAGTAAACCGGCATTAATTTCAACGCTTTCGTGTTTCATTCGCTTCTCTCCAATCAGCGGGCGACGGCAGCGGACTGCGCGGTGACATCGACTTCAGCGCTGCGCTTGGCGCCCGCAATGGTCATGTAGACGTTGTAAACCATGAGGATGATGCCGGCGAGGAAGAACATGCCGCCAATGGCGCGCACCACATAGGGCGCATGCATGAACACCACGGTTTCGATGAAGGTGTAACCCAGGTTGCCGAATTCATCGAAGGCGCGCAGCATCAGCCCCTGGCCGATACCCGCCACCCACAGGGAGGAGATGTAGAGCACGATGCCGATGGTCGCCAGCCAGAAGTGAACATAGATCAGCTTGCTGCTGTACATGCCCTTGGATACGCCCCACAGGCGCGGAATCAGGTGGTAGAACGAACCGAAGGTAATCATCGCCACCCAGCCCAGAGCGCCGGAGTGAACGTGACCGACTGTCCAGTCAGTGTAGTGCGACAGCGCATTGACGCTCTTGAGTGACATCAGCGGGCCTTCGAAGGTGGACATGCCGTAGAAAGACAGCGAGGTGATCATGAACAGGATGATCGGGTCTGTGCGCAGTTTGTCCCACGCGCCGGACAGGGTCATGATGCCGTTGATCATGCCGCCCCAGGACGGCAGAAGCAGCAGCACGGAGAAAGTCGCCGCCAGGGTCGAGGTCCAGTCGGGAATCGCCGTCCAGTGCAGGTGGTGCGTACCGACCCACATGTAGAGGAAGGACAACGCCCAGAAGTGAACGATGGATAGACGATAGGAGTAGATCGGGCGACCGGCCTGCTTGGGTACGAAGTAATACATCATCCCCAGGAAGGCGGCGGTCAGGAAGAAGCCTACCGCGTTGTGACCATACCACCACTGGGTCATCGCATCCTGTACGCCGGAGAACAGGCTGTAGGACTCAAGGCTGGTGAAGGACACCGGCACGGCCAGGTTGTTGAAGATATGCAGCAGCGCAGTCGCCAGAATGAAGGCCATGAAGAACCAGTTGGCAACGTAGATATGCGGCTGCGAACGCTTTACCAGGGTCATGGTGTAAACCAGGAAGTAAGTCACCCAGACGACAGCGATGGCGATATCCAGCGGCCAGACGAATTCGGCATACTCACGACCTTGGGTAAAGCCCAGCATATAGAGAAGCACGCCAGCGCCAACGCCGACCTGCCAGCCCCAGAAGGTGAATTCCGCCAGCCAGCGCCCGCCCCACAGGCGAGCCTGGCAAGTGCGCTGAACGATGTAGTACGAGGTTGCAAACAGCGCGCTGCCGCCGAAACCGAAGATCACCAGCGTAGTGTGAACCGGACGCAGGCGACCGAAGGTAATCTCGGCGACGTCAAAGTTCAAAAACGGCCACGCCAGCTCGCTGGCGATCCACACACCGGCAAACATCCCCAACACACCCCATACCAGGGACATGATGGCGAACTTTTTGACGATATCGTAGTTGTATTGCTCCACTGCGGCAGCTTTGCCCGCCTGCGAGCCCGCTTTCGCGCCCGCCAGCGCACCCGCTGTTGTACTCATAGTCATCGCACGACCCTCCTAGTTTTAAGACCAAAAGGACAGGCACAAAAAAAGGAACTTTTCCGGCTCAATCCAGTGCAGCGCATGGTACTGCAACGTTAGAAAACGCTAAAGTTGAATCGTTTTCCGGGCAAAAATCTAGGATATTCACGCAACACCATGTTTTACAAGTCTTTTCAAACAGGTCAAAACTTAAGCGACACCCTGTATAAAAAACTTTGATTATTTTCCGCCCCATCCGCGAAGAGCATGCAGAGGAACCTTCACCTCGCCTGCCGCATTTGCATGGTATCGTCTGGCTTCTGCGCCCCACGCCAGACCATGCACCACCTCATAGGTCACCGGCAAGGCGCCATCCGCCCCGCGCCGGTGTTCATACGCATCGCGCACACCCTGCAAGCGCGCCCTGGTCGTCAGTCCGCGCGCTCTGCCCTGCATACTGTTGCGAGCGCCGATGCTCTTCAGGCTGCGCATGAGATCTTCCACATCGGCGAAGCGCAGCGTGATGCGCTCCACGTCCATCACCGGGTCACGCATTCCGGCGCGCAGCAAGGCATCCCCCACATCGTGCATGTCATAAAACATATTGACATGCGCATGCTCGCCGAAATCGGCCACGCGCCAAGCCTCGCGCAATTCCTTGAGCGTGTCCGGCCCCAGGGTGGAAAACATGAACACGCCGCCCGGCTTGAGCACGCGCCGCGCTTCCGCAAAAATCTGCGCCAATTCATCGCCCCATTGCACGCTCAGGCTGGAAAACAACACATCCACGCTGGCATCACGCAACGGCAGGCGCTCCATATCGCCGCAGACCCATCCCGGCTTGCGCACCCAGGGACGCCAGCGCCGCGCCTGGTGCAGCATCCCCAGGGAAAAATCCAGACCAAGCACCAGGGCGCGCGGGTAACGCTGACGCAACACCTTCATCGCCGCGCCCGTTCCGCAGCCCATATCGACCAGAACCTGCGCCGATGCAAGCTTGATCCCTGCTAGGCGGCGCAACATCTCCTCACGCACCAGCGCCTGCAACATAGCGTGCTGATCGTAAGTTTGTGCAGCGCGATCGAACGCACGCCGCACGCTAAGCTTGTCCACCTTGTATTCATTCATTCCTGCACCCCGGTCATCCCTTGCAACCATGCCAGCATGGCTTCCAATTCATTCTTCTTTTCCTGCGCATATAAAAAAGGAGCATGCCCCGCCGTCTGCATGCATGCCGTCCATGCAGACGCCTGCAACTGCAGACAGGCCGCCAGCGCGCAAGGCGGTACGATACGATCCATGCCGCCCAGCAATAGCGCCACCGGCATGGACAGACCAGACAGCGCGGCGCGCTGATCCGCGTCCCGCAACAGACGCAGACCCGCATGCAGCGCACGCTCATCGCTCTCCGCCGCATCTGCGACCGCCTGCTCCAGCATCAGGCGCGTCTGGCGCGCATCCGCTGCGCCCAGGGTTTGCAAGGCGAGAAAACGGCGCACGGTCTGGGCGTGGTCCTGCTGCAAGCCCGCCTCGAACTGGGCAAAGGCCGCCGCAGACATGGCGCAAGGCCAGTCGGAACGCGCCACGAAACAAGGATTGCTCGCCACCAATCCCAGCGCCGCGACGCGTTGTGGCGCAAGTCGCGCCGCCTCCAGCGCCACCTGCCCGCCCAAAGACCAGCCCAGCCAGATCGCCCGCTGCGGCGCACGCGCCAACATCTCCTGCGCCCAGAGCGTGATGTCCGCGCCCAGAGCATCGTTCCAGGCCGCATTTCCATGCCCAGGCAAATCCAGAGCCAGGGAATCGTACCGCGCAAAAGCGGGAACGGCGCGCCAGATCGCCGCACTCATCCCCCAACCGTGCAGCCAGACCAGCGGCAGCCCTGCCAAATCCTCTTTTTTTTCGTCCTCATCTCTGGCCTTCATCTCCGGCGCAGTCCTCGCCCCCGTCCCGGCATGCGCTTTTTCATAGCGTTCATGGTCATGCAAGCATGCAGCATTTATCATCGCCCCCATAGATTCGTTCGTCACAACACTTCAGACCACTGGCACAGGCGACTCATGGAATTTATCCGCATTTTTGACCCCGCATCGCTTGTCGACACCTTCGTCAGTCTTTTCACTGCGCTCCTTCTTGGCGGACTAATCGGCTTTGAGCGCCATTTGACAGGCAGCAGCGCAGGGCTGCGCACCAATGTTCTGGTCGCTTTGGGCGCCGCCATATTTGTCGATATCGCCAATCGTTACCACGGCATTTACGGCGGCAATTACGGCACGGTGCATGTCATCGCCTATGTCGTATCCGGCGTCGGCTTTCTTGGCGCCGGGGTCATTATGCGCAACGAAGGCGCCATACGCGGCCTGAATACCGCTGCAACCCTTTGGAGTTCGGCCGCCATCGGCGCCGCCGCCGGCGCAGACCTGATCTTCGAAGCCATGATGGGCGCTCTGTTCATTCTGCTTGCCAACACCTTGCTCCGCGCACGGTTCAAACCAGGCAACATCGCCGCGTCTGGAGATTGGCTCGTGCTTGAACTGGAAACCGCACAAAGTTCATCCACCAAGATGCTGAAATTCGCACAGAATACCCTGCAAGGCTTTGAGCTTGCTCCCAAGGATGTCACTCTAACGCCGTCCGCTGAAAATCAGACAACCCTCCGCTTCCGCTTCGCCGACAATCTGGACGCGAGCGTGCAAAACGGCTTGCAAGACGTACTGTCAGCCCATCCGCTAAGCCTGTCCGTCTCTTGGTCCACGCAGGCTGGATAAGAAAACCGCATCCATTCACCCACACCAATCTCCCATTCATGAACTGGCTCCATTTTTCCCTCCCCCTCGCCGCCTATCTGCTTGGCTCGATCGCCACAGCCGTCATTGTCAGCCGTCTTTTCAGACTGCCCGACCCGCGCACCGTGGGTTCGGGCAATCCCGGCGCGACCAATGTGCTGCGCAGCGGCAACAAGATCGCCGCCCTTGCCACCTTGGTCGGCGACCTGCTCAAGGGGCTGATCCCGGTGCTCGTCGCTCGCGCCCTGGATGCCAGCGACTCGATCGTGGCCTTGACGGCGCTGGCGGCCTTCGTCGGACATTTATTCCCCGTTTTCTTCCAGTTCAAGGGCGGCAAGGGCGTGGCCACGGCGCTGGGCGTGCTGCTTGGCCTCTCGCCCTGGCTAGGACTGGGAACGCTGGCCGTGTGGCTGTTCATGGCCTTCACCTTGCGCTATTCCTCGCTGGCCGCGCTCACCGCCGCGCTGGCGGCGCCGATCATCGCCTGGCTTCTGCAACTGGACATGAGCCTGATCGGCGTCGTCTGCCTGATGAGCGCCCTGCTCATCTGGCGGCATGTGGGCAATATCCAGCGCCTGCTCAAAGGCGAGGAAAGCCGCATCGGCCAGAAGAAAGCGCAAGCTCAGGCCAGCACAGACAACTGATCCAGCGGCCAGCGCGCGCGCGCTGCGAACCCGGTGACCGCCCGCCCCTGCCCGGCCTGCAAGCGCAGGCAACCGGCATAAGCGATCATGGCTGCGTTGTCGGTGCAAAACGCCTGGCGCGGGAAATGCGCTTGCCCGCCACGCTCTTGCATCGCAGCCTGCAACCGGGCGCGCAAATGCAGGTTCGCCCCTACGCCTCCGGCGACCACCAGCCGGTTCATGCCGACCTGATCCAGAGCGCGCAGACATTTGATCACCAGCGTGTCCACAATGGCTTCCTGCAGGGCGCGCGCCACGTCCGCCCGACCCTGCGCCGTGTCGCCGCGCTCACGCAAGGCCAGCATGGCGCGGGTTTTCAGCCCGCTGAAACTGAATTCGAGTCCGGGGCGATCAGTCATCGGGCGCGGGAAGGGCGTCAGCCCGGCCTCGGTCGCAGAACGCCCGCCCTCGGCCAGCTTGGCCAGCGCAGCGCCGCCGGGATAGCCCAGCCCCATCTGCTTGGCCACCTTGTCAAACACCTCGCCCACGGCATCGTCCAGACTCTCGCCCAGCACCGTGTAATGCCCGATCTGCGACACGGCGACCAGCATGGTATGCCCGCCCGAAACCAGGAGGGCGACCAAGGGCGGTTTGAGCGCAGGATCATCCAGCATCGGCGCAAGGACATGGCCTTCCATGTGATGCACCTCGATCGCCGACACATCCAGGGCGAAGGCCAACCCGGCGCCAAAGGCTGAACCCACCAGCAGCGCCCCCAGAAGCCCCGGCCCTGCGGTATAGGCCACGCCACCCAACTCACTGCGTTTCACGCCCGTTTCGCGCAGCAGGGATTCCACCATCGGCAGCAGATAACGCACATGGTCACGCGAAGCCAACTCCGGCACCACGCCGCCATACTCGGCATGAATCGCCTGTGTCAGCACCTTGTCACCGATCAGGCCGCGCTCCGTCGAGTAAAGGGCGCATGCCGTTTCGTCGCAAGACGTTTCAATCCCCAATACGATCATCTCTGTGCTGTTCCGCCCGTACTTCCAACCTGGATGGACGGGTATTGTTGCATTACCGAGCGCAGGAAGTATAATTCCGCGCCTAACTATTTGACCTGTCGTTAAGACATTAACCGCACGCCCGCCCCGCCCGCTTGCCCGCAAGCCGTCCGGTCGAGTTTGCAAACCCTTTTGGAGCCTTCATGCCTTCCGTCCGTATCAAAGAAAACGAGCCTTTCGAGGTTGCCATCCGTCGTTTCAAGCGCACCGTAGAAAAAGCCGGCGTCATCACCGAGCTGCGCGCCCGCGAGTTCTACGAAAAGCCCACGACCGAACGCAAGCGTCGCCTCGGCTCGGCGGTCAAGCGCAACGAAAAGCGTCTGCAAAAAGAAGCTGCGCGCCGCACCCGCCTGTACTGATTGCAAGTCTCAGGATGAGCGTCAAGGGCTGGTTTATCCAGCCTTTGTTTTCTTGTCGGCACTTCCTTAACGTTCAACGCCAACCCACGAGGCCTTAACATGAGCGATACAAGCGAGCGCACCCTCAAGCAACATCTTGTCGATGAAATGAAGGCCGCGATGAAATCCGGCGACAAGCCGCGTCTGGCGGTCATTCGCCTGATTCAGGCTGCGCTCAAGCAAAAGGAAGTGGACGAGCGCATTGAGCTGACGGATGCCGACGTACTGGCCATTCTCGACAAAATGGCCAAACAGCGCCGCGAGTCCATCGAGCAATACAAAGCCGCCGCACGCGCCGATCTTGAAGAGCAGGAAGCCTACGAGCTGGGCGTAATCCAAAGCTATCTGCCCGCACCGCTGTCCGACGCGGAAATCGACGCCCTGATCGCGCAGGCGATTGCCACCAGCGGCGCAAGCAGCGTGCGCGAAATGGGTGCGGTAATGAATCAACTCAGGCCACAGCTGCAGGGACGCGCCGATATGAGCCTGGTCAGTGCGCGCATCAAAGCCGCACTTGGCGGCTAATCATCCCTGGCACGGCGGATGCTTCAATCCGCCAGCCTGCAACGGGCGAACTGAATATCGCCCAGGCGATGACGATTTTTTATTCGGTGCGGACGAATGCAAGCCGCAAGCATGGGTAAGCCAGCATGAGTAATGTGTTCCAATTCATTGATGTTCCTCGCCAGGATCCCAGCAAGATCAAGGCGGATGTGCGTGTACGCATGTTCAAGGAAATCTACGGCCAGTTCGACTCCAAGACTGCGGCGCAGCAGGCGGATCGTTGTCTGGGCTGCGGCAATCCGTATTGCGAATGGAAGTGCCCGGTACACAACTACATTCCCAACTGGCTGAAGCTGGTCGCTGAAGGCAATCTGTTCGCGGCGGCGGAAATGTCGCACAAAACCAACTCCCTGCCTGAAGTGTGCGGTCGCGTCTGCCCGCAAGACCGTCTGTGCGAAGGTGCATGTACACTGAATACCGACAGCTATGCCCCGTTGGGCGAGGGCTTCGGTGCGGTCACCATCGGCTCCATCGAGAAATACATTACTGATGAAGCCATCAAGCAGGGCTGGCGCCCGGACATGAGCGGCGTGGTTCCGACCGGCAAGCGCGTAGCCGTTATCGGCGCCGGCCCTGCGGGACTGGGTTGCGCGGATATTCTGGCGCGCAATGGCGTACAGGCCGTGGTATTTGACCGTTACCCACAGATCGGCGGCCTGCTGACCTTCGGCATCCCGCCGTTCAAGCTAGAAAAAGAGGTCATGCAGACCCGCCGTGAAATCATGGAAGGCATGGGCATCGAATTCCGCCTGAATACCGAAATCGGCAAGGACATCAGCTTCAAGAGCCTGCTCGACGATTACGATGCGGTGTTCCTGGGCATGGGAACCTACACCTACATGAAGGGCGGCTTCCCCGGCGAAGATTCCACTGGCGTGCATGACGCCCTGCCCTTCCTGATCTCCAATATCAACCGCCTGCTTGGTGTCGAAAGAGACGCAGGTGATTTTATCGACATGCAGGGCAAGCGCGTCATCGTCCTCGGCGGCGGCGACACCGCGATGGACTGCACCCGCACCTCGCTGCGTCAGGGCGCGGCCAGCGTCACCTGCGCCTATCGGCGCGACGAAGAAAACATGCCCGGTTCCAAGCGCGAAGTCGCCAACGCCAAGGAAGAAGGCGCACATTTCCTGTTCAATCGCCAGCCGGTGGAAATTGTCGGTGAAGACAAGGTCGAAGGCGTGAAATTCGTGCAGACCCGTCTGGGCGCAGCGGATACACGCGGTCGCCGCAGTCCGGAAGTCGTGCCCGGTTCGGAGGAAGTCGTCCCGGCGGATGCGGTGTTGATCGCCTTCGGTTTCCGCCCCTCGCCCGCCGCCTGGATGGCCGATTTTGGCATCGGTCTGCACCAGGATGGCCGCGTGATCGCCCCTGCGCACGCCAAGCTGCCGCATCAGACCACCAACCCCAAGGTGTTTGCCGGCGGCGATATGGTGCGCGGCTCCGATCTGGTCGTCACCGCCGTGTTTGAAGGCCGCGAAGCCGCAAAGGGTATTCTTGGCTATCTTGGCGTATAAAATTCGACTTTAGCCACAGAGATCACAGAGATCGACCACGGAGGGCGCATAGAGAATCGGAACGATCTTGTCTCCGCGAACTCTGTGTCCTCTGTGGCTTAACATCACAAACTCAAATCCCATGACCGAACTGCAAAACGACCGTTTCCTGCGCGCCCTGCTGCGCCAACCCGTTGATCGCACCCCGCTATGGATCATGCGCCAGGCCGGGCGTTATCTGCCGGAATACCGCGCCACACGCGCCAAGGCGGGCAGTTTTCTCAACCTTTGCAAGAATCCCGAACTGGCGTGCGAAGTCACCTTGCAGCCGCTGGAGCGTTTCGAGCTGGATGCGGCCATTCTGTTTTCCGACATCCTCACCGTGCCGGATGCGATGGGTCTGGGCTTGGGCTTTTTTGAAGGCGAAGGCCCGCGCTTCGCCAACCCCGTGCGTTCCGCCGCCGATGTTGATCGCCTGCCCATTCCTGATCCGGAAGGCGAGCTGTGCTATGTCATGGACGCGGTGCGCACCATACGCGGCGCGCTGCATGGCCGTGTGCCGCTGATCGGTTTTTCCGGCAGCCCGTGGACGCTGGCCGCGTACATGGTGGAAGGCGAAGGCAGCCGCGACTTTTCCAAGGCCAAGGCGATGATGTTCGACCAGCCCGCGCTGATGGATCGCCTGCTCGACAAGATCACCCAGTCGGTCGCCGCCTACCTCAACGGCCAGATCGCCGCTGGCGCACAAGCGGTCATGCTGTTCGACACCTGGGGCGGCATGCTCTCGCCGCGTGACTACCTGCGCTTCTCGCTCGAACCGATGCGCAAGGTCATCGCCCAGCTCACCCGCGAGAACGACGGGCGCAAGGTTCCCGTCGTGCTATTCACCAAGGGCGGCGGCCAGTGGCTGGAGGCGATGGCCGATTCCGGCGCGGATGCCCTCGGTCTGGACTGGACGACCGACCTCGCCCTGGCGCGTCAGCGCGTCGGCGGCAAGGTCGCCCTGCAAGGCAATATGGACCCGAACGTGCTCTATGCAAACCCCGAGCGCATCCGCGAAGAAGCCGCCAGCGTGCTTGCTGCCTACGGCCAGGGTGAAGGGCATGTATTCAACCTGGGTCATGGCATCCACCCCGGCATTCCCCCGGAGCATGTCGCCGCCCTGGTCGCCGCCGTGCGCGAACTCAGCCCGGCCTACCATCTGTCCGCTTGAGCATGCACACCGTTGAGGCGGCTCTCCAGGAGACGCCCCCCCGCTTCGACACGCACCGTCTGTGCATTGCACCGATGCTGGACTGGACGGACACGCACGCCCGTTTTTTCTTCCGCCTGCTCTCCAAGCACACCCGCTTGTACACCGAAATGGTCACCACCGGGGCGATCATGCGCGGCGACATCGCCCGCCACCTGGCGCACAATCCGCAAGAGCATCCGCTCGCCCTGCAACTCGGCGGCAGCGAGCCGCAAGATCTGGCGCATTGCGCCCAGGTTGGCGAAGACTGGGGTTATGACGAGATCAACCTCAATATCGGCTGCCCCTCCGACCGCGTACAGCAAGGACGCTTCGGCGCCTGCCTGATGGCCGAACCGCTGCATGTCGCCGAATGCGTCGCTGCCATGCGTGCGGCGGTGAAAACGCCGATTACCGTCAAATCACGCATCGGCATCGACCACCAGGAAGGCTACGAACCGCTGGCGCAGTTCATCGCCACCGTCGCCCAGGCCGGCTGCGAAACCTTTATCGTCCATGCACGCAAAGCCTGGCTGCAAGGGCTGTCGCCCAAGGAAAACCGAGAAATTCCGCCGCTGCGCTATGAGTTTGTGCATCAGCTCAAACAGGATTTTCCTGGGCTGAATATCGTCATCAACGGCGGCATCATGAATATCGACCAGACCGAAGAGCAGCTGCAAAAAGTGGACGGCGTGATGATCGGGCGCGCCGCCTATGACAACCCTTTTATCCTGTTGGCTGCAGATCGACGCATTTTCGGCGCAAGTTCAGTCGATGCCGACCCCGCCGAAGTCATGCAGCATTTTGTCGCCTATGTGGAAAAGAAGCTGGCGCGCGGCGTGGATCTGCACGCCATGACCCGCCATATTCTCGGCGCATTTCACGGCCAACCCGGCGCACGCGCCTACCGCCGTCACCTGAGCGAATACGCCACACGCCCCAGTCTGCACAAGGAAAACAGCAGCGAGGTTTTGCGCGAAGCACTGTATTACGTCGGCATCAAGCTCGATTACACGTTTTGAACGTCCCGCGCCCACTGCCATAAATCAATCTGCGCCTGCGCGCTCATCGCCTCAATGCGCGCCCGCTCGCGATCTTCCAGCAGGAAGCGTTCGTGCATGCGCTGCCGCGCGTCGGCCAAGGCGTTACGCGCATGGTCGATGTCAATTTCATCGGCGAACAAGGCATCCTCTGCCAGGATCACTACCTGCTTTGACTGAACCTCAAGCACGCCGCCGCTGATAAATACCTTGCGCAGACCGGCATGCGTTGCATGCTCTTCCGCAACTTGTGACGGCCAAGCCTGCACCACGCAGGGCAGCAGCAGCGCCATGAGAGGAATATGTCCGGGCAAAATCGCCAGCTCACCCTCAAAACTGCGCGCCGCCACCTGGCGGATGGGCAGGCTCAGGATCGGGCGCGGCATGGTGACGATATCCAGCATCAAGGCCGGAGCAAGAATCGCCTTCATCCGCCGCTCCCGGTATTCAATCCCATGGCGCGCATGGCGCCGATCAAACCGTGATGCACGCGACCCAAATCCTTGAAATGGTCGGTATTCAGTGTCAAGTCGAATTGGCGCGGATCAAGATCGTCGGTACCGGTCAGTGAGCGCAGGTAATCGCGACGCTGCTGATTCACCTTGCGCAACTTGTCCAGAGCCTGCTGTTCGCTGATTTCCTCACGCTCGCTGATGCGGCGGGCGCAGACTCGCTCGGAGCCGACAATGCGCAGACGAAAAACCGGACGGTCGCGCAAAATGACATGCGCCCCACGATCGACAAACACACCGCCCTCATGCAGGGAAAAATGCAGCAAAACCTGCACCAGTGCACGACGATAAGCCTGCTGCGTGTCCGGACTTCCGCCCAAATAGTCCAACAGAGAGCGCTGTGTCGCGCCATGAGAATGCTCAAGGCGCGTGAGGATCAGGGTTTCCAAGTGGTGCTTGTCGCCGTGGCGGTAGGTCACCGCGTCACCGACAAACTCCACCCCAAGTTCCAGCGCCAGGGCGCGGCCTATTGTCTCTGCCCCCGAACCATAATCATGAGTCAAGGTCACCAGCGGTGGTGCGATAGGCGCTGGCTCGCGGTTATCGCGCCGCTGCAAAAGCTTGTGCTCATCAAAAATGAGCTGCACCAGACGATCCATGGGCGGAATTGAAGTCATAGGTCACCTTTAAGGAATCTCTGAATGAATCCATCCATGGATTCATTCAGACTCGATCCGCCCGGTACACGCCCGGGCGGTCTCGCGCATTTCAATGACTTACGTCATGAATGCGGCGGGGCATCCATGCCCCGCACAGGAAGCTCTGATTCGATCAGAGCTTCCTTAATTGCGCAAATGCTCAACCACGCGCAGCCCCTGCAAGCGGTAAGCCTTACCGAAACCCGCCACGAAACGTCCCTGCTGCGGCGAGAGCACATGCACATTGAAATCCGGCAGACCGCGCAGCAGCGGCACAATCGAACCAAAACGCTGCGCCAGCAAATCGAACCAGCTATCGCTTTGCGCAGATTCACGCTCCAAACGCACACTCTCGCAGCGCAGGCTGAGGCGCTGACGTGCAAACGGCTGGCGCGCACTCGCCTCGTCATCGAGCAGCATGACCTGCAAGGCCGAGTCCCGCGCCAGATGTTGCGTATGCGGCGCAAGTCCGCTCAACAGCACGGCGAAACCGCCCTCGTGCCAGACAAATGGCGCCAGTCCAAGCTCGCACACGCCATGCTCATCCTGCGTGGCCAATACTAGGGATTGGCGCTGCGCCACGAACGCATCCAATTGCGCCTGAAGCGCCGCAAACCCGTCTTCACTATTGGCTGCGATATTGTCCATGCAAATCCAATACCCTCGCCACGTACTGCGTGGTTTCACTGTAAGGCGGCACACCGCCGTATTTCATGACCGCACCCTCGCCGGCGTTATACCCCGCCGCCGCCAAACGCACATCGCCATTGAATTTATCCAGCAAAAAACGCAGATAGCTCACGCCGCCGCGAATGTTCTGCTCCGGGTCAAACGCATTCCCCACGCCGAAACGCTCCGCCGTACCGGGCATCAACTGCATCAGCCCCATGGCGCCCGTGCGTGAAACGGCATTGGGGTTGAAACTGCTCTCTGCGTGAATCACGGCACGCACCAAGGAAGGATCGACGCCATGCTGGCTTGACATGGCCTGCACCAAGGGCTCGTAAGCCTCACGATTCAACTTCCAGTTTCCTTTGAAAAAACTGCCTGTCCAGCCTTTCTCAAAGCTCTGGTACGCCGTGGTGGAAACCAGTTTCAACCCGCTTTGCGGCTGATTGGTAAACATGGCGACATTGTTCGACTGGCGGTATTTGTACACCAGCGTGGTTCTACTCGTCGGCACGGACGACTTGGCGACCGCCGCAAGCTGTGCTGCGGAATCGCTTGCCATAACTGAAGGCACAGCCGCCGCCGTGGCTACGACTTTTGGCTTGGCTGCCGAAGATTTGCCCGTGCCGACATTGGTGCAATTCATCACCCCATGTTTATCGCGGTGGCACTTGATCGGCGCGCCGCTCGCCCAAGCTGCGACAGGCAGGCAGCAAAGCAGTGCGAGCGATGCCGAGAATACGGCATCAAAGCGCTGCGGGCGAATGGTGAAAAATCTTTTCATAGCGGGAATGATAGCCACGCTGCAAGGCTGTGCAAGAAAAAAGCCGGTTGTCGTGCAACACCGGCTTGGTCATCGCTGAATGATTGACGAGACTGAAGAATTCAGATGTTCTTCAGTTCCTTCACCCAGGCTTCCATCGCCGTGGTGGCTACCGGCATCGGCGGCTCCATGAAGTTGATGACGAACTTGTCGCCCAGATCGGCCACGCCGATGGAACGCGGACGCACCGCCATCACATGCGGATTGGGCAGGGCAGTGCCAAAACAGAACACGATCAGTTTTGCATCCACGATTTCAGGGGCGATTTTGCCTTCCGGCAGAGCCTTGGTATGGGCAAAATGGTCGAAGACGCCGATAAAGGCCGATACCGGATGCGTCTCAATCTTGTCACGCAGATAGGCGATGATCTCGTCCACGCTGCCCATCGTGGTCTCGGCCTTGCCAAGCTCCATCTCGTAAACCGGATAACGTTCCATCAAAATGCTCTGCTTCATAAAACCCTCCAAACATCAATTAAATTGATCAAACCATAACGCTATTCAATTATTACCCAATGCAGCCCCCTTCGTCCAATCCCGAGAGCCAAGCTAGGTTGTTGCGCCTGGCAACGCATGCCAGTTTAAGCGTGGCGCTCCTACTTATCGTCGTCAAGTTGTTTGGCTGGTGGCTGACCGACTCGGTAAGCCTGCTCGCGTCGCTGCTCGATTCCTCGGCAGACCTGGTGGCTTCGCTGCTGACCTTCCTGGCCGTGCGCTGGGCGTTGATTCCTCCCGATCACGACCACCGCTTCGGGCATGGCAAGGCCGAAGCCCTGGCCGCCCTGGCGCAATCCATGTTCATTCTTGGCTCGGCGGTGATGCTCGCCCTGCAGGCCGTCGGACGCCTGACCAACCCGCAACCCATCGCCCACGGCGAACTGGGGATCGGCGTGATGCTGTTTTCCATGCTGTTGACCGCTGGTCTGGTGGCATTCCAGTATTCCGTGGTGCGCCGCACCGGCTCGACCGCCATCCATGCCGACGCTCTGCACTACGCCACGGATTTGCTGAGCAATCTGGCCGTCATCCTCGCCCTGCTGCTAAGCGCCTGGGGCATGGTGCGCGCGGACGCCCTGTTCGGCTTGCTGATCGCCGCCTATGTCGCCTGGAGCGCGGTGCAAATCGCCCGCGAGGCGCTGAATCAGTTGATGGATCGCGAACTGGCGGACGATATCGTGCAGCATGTGCGCAGCCTGGCCTTGGACGTGGCTGGAGTGCATGACATCGCCAGCCTGCGCAGCCGCCAATCCGGCAATGTGTTTTTCTTCGAGCTGTACATCGTGCTGGACGACAGCCTGCCGCTGCGCGCCGCGCACGATGTCGGCGATCAGGTGCGTGAAGCGCTGCGCACCGCCTACCCCACGGCGGATATCATGATTCACGAAGAACCCGCCAGCGTGGCGCAATACAGTCCACTGCAAGCCACTGCGTGAATGCTGTCTTGGGCAAAACACCCTATTACGGCACAATAGTCGCCTTTCAAAACAAGCCATCCCGCGCATGACCACCCCGACCCTGCCCAAGCCTTCCGAGATTCAGCTTTTTCACCTCAGCCACATCGATCTGGATGGTTACGGCGCACAATACATGACCCGCGCCGCAGGTTTCCGCGCCCGTTACTACAACGCCGATTACCGTGACATTCCCGATGCGCTGGAACAGATTTTCGACGACATGAGCAAGGTCAAGGAACCCTGCATGTTGCTGATCACCGACCTGAACCTGACGCTGGAACAGGCGGACATGGTGGCGCAGCGCATCCAGAATACGGGCAAGGGCGCGCCCGCCCCGGCGAAAAAATCCGGCAAGGCGCCAGCCAAGGCCAGCCTGCTTTCCCCGGAAATGGCCGCCATGCTCAAGGGCGCGCTTGCCGCCAGCAGCGAAGAAGACAACGACAGCGCCGAGCCGGTCAAGCCCCTGCTGCAACTGCTCGACCACCACGCCACTGGCGAAGATGCCGCCAAGAAGTACGACTGGTACTACCTGGACACCGAACGCTGCGCCACCCGCCTGGCTTTCGAGGCCGTCGCACCCCACATGAACGCAGCGCAACGCGAGCTTTACCAGAGTCGCGCCGAGTTCATCGACGTCGGCGACCGCTGGCTGAAGGACGACCCGCGCTTCAACCGCGCCATCTACCTGATCGGCCTGATTATGGAAGACGACCAGCTCGCGCCGCCGCTGGTGGAGCTCAAGCGTGAATTCCGCTTCCACCTGATCGAATCTTTCTTCCAGTTGCTCGAACAGGGCGCAACCCTGGAAGAATTGGAGCGCGGCGCTTACGACTACCGCAAAAACTTCCTCAGTCAGCGCATCGCCGACGAGCGCCGCGACAATCCGGAAAACACCCTCAAGGAAAAATACCATTTCCTTTCCGCGCAAAAAGTGCAGCCCGAAGACGTACCCATGCTGAAAATCGACGGCTACCGCACCGGCATTTTCTTCAACTGGCCGCACGATGTGTTCCGTGGCGTGGTGATGGAGCTGATGGAAAATCGCGGCCAGATGGACATCGCCATTCGCGTGGGCGGCAATGGGCGCATGTCGCTGCGCGCCAACGAAGGCGTGGATGTCGGCATTATTTCCGGCATGTATTTTGAAGGCGGCGGCCACCCCGGCGCGGCAGGCGGCGTACTGCGCGACAACCGCCTGCGCGATGTCGAACAGGCCATGCGCGCCATCAGCCTGGCGGTGAGCGAGAAGAAGGGACTGGTGCAAGCCTGCCGTATGGAAGCGGTAACAGCAAACTGATTTTTTATCCGCCGCCGGAGGAGTTCAGAACGCGTAAAAAGGAAAGAAGGAAAAAATCCAAGTTTTGCGCAAACCCTATCGCATTTTTAAACACACCCGCCCTTGAGAGCGAACTCAACTTAGCGTATAATCGTCGGCTTTCGTATTCCGGACTATCACTGATCCGGAGATAGTATTGAGTCAAAGGTAGTTCACATGTCCAGAGTATGCCAAGTCACCGGCAAGGCGGTCGCCACAGGGAACACCGTATCCCATGCCAACAACAAGAGCCGCCGTCGCTTCCTGCCGAACCTGCACCACCACCGTTTCTGGCTGGAAGCTGAAAAGCGTTTCGTCAGCCTGCGCGTTTCCAGCAAGGGTATGCGCATTATCGACAAGCTCGGCATCGAGCAAGTGCTCAGCGACTTGCGCGCCCGTGGCGAAAAGGTTTGAGGTAAATAAACATGGCCAAATCAGCTAGCGACAAGATCAAACTCGTTTCCTCCGCAGGAACCGGTTTTTTCTACACCACCAAGAAAAACAAGCGCAACACTCCGGACAAGTTCGAGTTCCGCAAGTACGACCCCGTCGTGCGCAAGCACGTTATCTTCAAAGAAGCCAAGATCAAGTAATCCCACTTCCTGAGAAACAAAAAAACCCGGCTTACCGAGCCGGGTTTTTTTATTCTGGAAACAAACGCAAAAAAAACCGAAACACGTTCACCAACTTGGAACTCAATGTTTCGGGGGGGATGAAAGACCAAATCTGACGATTTGACCCGTTTTTATTATGGCGGAGACAGAGGGATTCGAACCCTCGATGCAGTTTAACCCACATACACCCTTAGCAGGGGTGCGCCTTCAGCCACTCGGCCATGTCTCCAAAAGAGCGCGCATTCTAGCCAAGAAGAAGCATTTTGGCAAGCGATCTATCCGGCGAAAGAACCCTCTCAGCGCGCTGCGTCGGCGTCAAAATCCTTGTCAGGAGAAGCCTCGTCATCATCGCCTTCACGCTTGATGCGTTGGTAGATCTCCTCACGATGAACCGCAACATCCTTGGGAGCGTCGATACCGATACGCACCTGGTTGCCTTTGACGCCGAGAATGGTGATGGAGACATCATCACCAATCCGCAACACTTCGCCAACTCGACGAGTCAAGATCAACATCCTTTTCTCCTTGGGCTAGACCCATCTGCCATGAAACCATGTACGCTTGAACATAGCAGAGACACGCCCCACGGTCGATAGTTGCATCGGCGATGGAGTCGAACCTAGTGAGCCTTGTCCAGACCGAAGGCGGCGTGCAGGGTGCGCACGGCCAGTTCCAGGTATTTTTCGTCCAGCACCACGGAAATCTTGATTTCCGAGGTGGAGATCATGTGGATATTGATGCCCTCGCGCGCCAGCGCGGCGAACATCTGGCTGGCGATGCCCGCATGGGAGCGCATGCCTACGCCGACCACCGAGACCTTGACGATATGGGCATTGCCGGCCACCTCGCGCGCGCCGACCTCGCTCGCCACGCCCTGCAATACGACCATGGCCTTGGCATGGTCGTTGCGGTGTACGGTAAACGTCATGTCCGTCGTACCGTCCGCGCCGATGTTCTGCACGATCATATCTACTTCAATATTGGCTGCAGCGATCGGCCCCAGGATGCGATAGGCCACGCCCGGCGCATCAGGCACGCCCTTGATGGTGAGCTGGGCTTCGTCGCGGTTGAAGGCAATGCCGGAGATCAGCGCCTCTTCCATTCCGTTTTCCTCGTAAGTAATCAGTGTGCCCGGATGATCTTCAAACGGGCCTTCATCAAAGCTGGACAAAACGCGCAGCGGCACGTTGTACTTGCCGGCGAATTCGACTGAGCGAATCTGCAACACCTTGGAACCCAGGCTGGCCATTTCCAGCATTTCTTCAAAGGTGATGCGATCCAGACGGCGCGCCTTGGGCTCAACACGCGGGTCGGTGGTGTACACCCCGTCCACATCGGTGTAGATCTGGCACTCATCGGCCTTCAGCGCCGCCGCCAGAGCGACGCCGCTGGTATCCGAACCGCCGCGCCCCAGGGTGGTGATATTGCCCTCATCATCCACACCCTGGAAACCGGCGACCACCACCACGCGACCCTCGCGCAAATCATCACGAATGCGCTGGGTGTCGATTTCGCGGATACGCGCCTTGGTGTAGGCATCGTCAGTCAGAATACGCACCTGCGCCCCGGTGTAGGAACGCGCTTCCTGCCCGCGCTTTTGCAGCGCAATGGCCAACAAGGCGATAGTGACCTGCTCGCCGGTCGCCGCCAGCATATCCATTTCACGCGGGCAAGCCTGCGGATCGATCTGCCTGGCCAGCCCCAACAGGCGATTGGTTTCGCCGCTCATGGCCGAGGTGACGACCACGACATCATGCCCGGCCTTGCGCCAGCGAATCACTCGTTCGGCGACTTTTTCGATACGCTCGACCGTACCGACCGAGGTTCCGCCGTATTTTTGAACTATCAGTGCCATCAGTGTATTGCCATAAAAACGTCACACTTGGACGCAAACCAAAAAACAACCCGCATCAGCGGGCTGTCACGAAGTCGGTCAGTTTAATAAAAATGCCTTAAAAAATCAGCATCAAGCCTGCAAACGCTCCTTTGCCCAAGCCAATACGCTGGCCAGTGCAGCCGGCAGGTTTTCCGGCTGTGTGCCGCCGGCCTGCGCCATGTCGGGGCGACCGCCGCCCTTGCCGCCGACCTGTTGGGCGACAAAATTCACCAGTTCGCCCGCCTTGACCTTCTTGGTCTGTTCGGCGGTCACGCCCGCCACCAGCAATACGCGCCCTTCCTCGCTCACGCTGCCGAGCACGATCACTGCTGATTGCAAACGATCACGCAATTTATCCAGCGATTCACGCAAAAGCTCGGCATCGGCATCTTCCATTTTCGCCGCCAGCACCCACACGCCATCCACCTCGACCGCATGTTGCAGCAACTCGGCGCGCTGGACGCTGGCCAGCTTGCTCTTCATCGCCGCCAGCTCACGCTCCAGCTTGTGCGTTTGCTCCAGCAGGTTGTTCACCCGCGCCGGAACTTCCTTCGGCAACACCTTGAGCGTTCCCGCCACGCCGCCCAGCGCGGTCTCCATGCCCTGCATATAGCGCAGCGCGTTATCGCCAGTCACCGCTTCGACCCGGCGCACGCCCGCCGCCACCCCGCCTTCGGCGCTGATGCTGAACAGGCCGATGTCACCGGTGCGCGTCACATGCGTCCCGCCGCATAGCTCGCGGCTGCTGCCGATGTCCAGCACACGCACTTCGTCGCCGTACTTTTCGCCGAACAGCATCATCGCCCCCAGGGTGCGCGCCTCGTCAATCGGCACCACGCGGGTTTGCGTCGCTGTATTGGCCAGAATTTCGGCGTTGACGATGTTTTCCACGCGGCGGATTTCTTCGTTGCTCATCGGCTGGTTGTGGACGAAGTCGAAACGAGTCTTGTCCGGATCAACCTGCGAACCCTTCTGCTGCACATGCGTTCCCAGCACTTCGCGCAGCGCCTTGTGCAGCAAGTGCGTGGCCGAATGGTTACGCATGGTGCGCATCCTAGCCTGGGCATCCACCCTTGCCGTGACGCCATTGCCCACGCTCAGGCTGCCAGTGGTCACGATGCCATGATGCCCGAACACATTGGCCTGAATTTTCTGCGTGTCTTCAACACCGAAAATGCCGTGAACGGAGCGCAACTCGCCGCGATCACCCACCTGACCGCCGGATTCGGCGTAAAACGGCGTGTCATCCAGCACCACCACGCCCATCTCGCCTTCGTTGAGCTGGTTGACCGCCACACCGTCCTTGTACAGGGCGAGGATATTGCCCTTGGTTTCCAGAACTGCGTAGCCGTGAAAGACGGTCGCCGGGCCGTCGTAATCCAGATTGGCCGCCATCTTGAACTTGCCTGCTGCACGCGCCTGTTCTTTTTGCCGCGTCATGGCCGCATCAAAGGCTGCTGTATCAACGCTGATGCCATGTTCGCGGCAAATGTCGGCGGTCAAGTCAAGCGGGAAGCCGTAGGTGTCGTGCAGCTTGAAGGCCGTCTCGCCGTTAAAAACACCGCCCTCAGACAGCAACTTCAACTCGCCATCCAAAATCGCCATGCCATGCTCGATGGTTTCGAAAAACCGCTCTTCTTCCTGCTTGAGCGTGGCGATCACCCGCGCCTGATGTTGCACCAGCTCGGGGTAGGCCGCGCCCATTTGCTCCACCAGATCGGGCACGAGCCTGTGGAAGAACGCCTTGCGCACGCCCAGCTTGTAACCGTGGCGAATGGCGCGGCGAATGATGCGACGCAGAACGTAGCCGCGCCCCTCATTGCCCGGAATCACGCCGTCAGCGATCAAAAACGAGCAGGCGCGAATGTGGTCGGCCAGCACCTTGAGCGAAGGGCTGTCCATATCGCTGCACGCCGTTTCCCGCGCCGCCGCCTTGATCAGCGCCTGGAACAGATCAATCTCGTAGTTGGCATGCACATGCTGCAACACCGCCGTAATGCGCTCCAGCCCCATGCCGGTGTCCACCGACGGCTTGGGCAACGGGTGCATCACGCCGTGCTCATCGCGGTTGAACTGCATGAACACGTTGTTCCAGATCTCAATGTAGCGGTCGCCATCCTCGTCGGGAGAACCGGGCGGGCCGCCGAAAATATGCTCGCCGTGATCGTAAAACACCTCGGTACACGGGCCGCAGGGGCCGGTATCGCCCATCGCCCAGAAATTGTCCGAGGCATAGCGTGCGCCCTTGTTGTCGCCGATACGGATTACGCGCTCGGCAGGCACGCCGATGTCCTGCGTCCAGATGTCATAAGCCTCGTCATCTTCGGCATACACGGTAACGGTCAGCTTGTCCTTGGGCAGCTTGTACACTTCGGTGAGCAGTTCCCAGGCGTAGGCAATCGCCTCGCGCTTGAAGTAATCGCCAAAGCTGAAATTGCCCAGCATCTCGAAAAAGGTGTGATGACGCGCCGTGTAGCCGACATTTTCCAAGTCGTTGTGCTTGCCGCCGGCGCGCACGCATTTCTGGCTGCTGGCGGCGCGCACATAGGGGCGCTGGTCAAAGCCAAGGAAAACGTCCTTGAACTGGTTCATGCCCGCGTTGGTGAACAGCAAGGTTGGGTCGTCGCCCGGAACCAGGCTGCTGGAGGGTACGATGGTGTGCCCCTTGCTGGCGAAAAAGTCGAGGAAGCTCTGGCGGATTTCTGCTGTATTCATGGGTTTTCAATCATCATTCAAAGAATTTGCGCGCAGCGCAGCACGCGCATGTTGCGAAGTAAAGCCGCGTGCCAGCAAAAAACGCTGCTGGCGCATCTGTTCAGCCGCGCCACATGGCAGCTCATCGCCAAAACGCTTGCGCCGCGCCGTACAGGCGCTGGCCAGCCAATCGACACCCAGTTCACGCAGCGTCTCGGCAATCACCGTTTCCGCCACGCCCCGCGCTTGCAGGGCAGCGCGAATCTTCAGCGGTCCATCGCCGCGTGCGGCGTGATCTTGCGCAAACTGTTCGGCAAAACGCGCATCGCTTTGCCAACCTTGCGCGCTGAGTTCGGCAATGGTTTCCGCCGCCTGTTCCCGCGCCACGCCGCGTTGTTGCAGCTTGCGCGTCAGTTCGCCGCAAGCGTGCTCGCGCCTGGCGAGCAGGCGCAAGGCCAGTTCATGCGCACTAGACCCGGCTTGCATTTTTTCATGCCCATGCTCAAGTTCGGGCTCGGCGGCGGATGGATCAGAATTCCTCGACCAGCGCGTCATCGTTGCCCACGGCGGCTACGGGCGCGCCGCTGACCATCAGCTTGTTGCGAATCGACTGTTCGATTTCCTGCGCCTTATCCGGATGCTCTTTCAGCCACAGGCGCACGTTTTCCTTGCCTTGGCCGATTTTTTCCCCACGGTAGCTGTACCAGGCGCCGGACTTGTCGATAAAGCCTTGCGCCACGCCCAACTCAATAATCTCGCCCACACGAGAAATGCCCTCGCCATAAAGAATTTCGAACTCAACTTCCTTGAATGGAGGTGCGAGTTTGTTTTTGACGACTTTGACGCGAGTTTCGTTACCGAGAATCTCATCGCCTTTTTTCACCGAGCCGATGCGACGAATATCCAGGCGCACCGAAGCGTAGAACTTGAGCGCATTGCCGCCGGTGGTGGTTTCCGGACTGCCGAACATTACGCCGATCTTCATGCGAATCTGGTTGATGAAAATCACCAGCGTATTGGAACGCTTGATATTGGCGGTGAGCTTGCGCAGCGCCTGACTCATCAGACGCGCCTGCAGCCCCATGTGGGAGTCGCCCATCTCGCCTTCGATCTCGGCCTTGGGCACCAGCGCCGCCACCGAATCCACGATTACCACATCCACTGCATTCGAGCGCACCAACATATCGGTAATTTCCAGCGCCTGTTCGCCGGTATCCGGCTGGGAAACCAGCAGATCATCCACATTCACGCCCAGCTTGGCGGCATAGGTCGGATCCAGCGCGTGTTCCGCATCGACAAAGGCGCACACCCCGCCCAGCTTTTGCGCCTCGGCAATCACTTGCAGGGTCAGCGTGGTCTTGCCCGAAGACTCCGGCCCGTAAATTTCCACCACACGCCCACGCGGCAAACCGCCGATGCCCAAAACGATGTCCAAACCCAAGGATCCGGTGGAAATAACATCCACTTCACGCGAGGCGGAAGAATCGCCCATGCGCATGACCGTACCCTTGCCAAACTGCTTTTCAATCTGCGTCAGCGCAGCGGCCAGCGCCTTTTTGCGGTTGTCGTCCATCGTCGTGACCCCTAAAGTAAACGCTGATCTATTCCATCCATGGAATAAATCAGCAAACTTCGTTGCGGTACACGCCCGCAACGGCCTTCACGAACGAATGGCTTACGCCATTGTTCGTGTCGGGGCATCCTGCCCCAGGCGGGAATAGCTGAATAAATCAGCGTTTCCCCGAAAAATTTGCCGGATTATTCCACAGAACGCCGCCCAAGTGTCACCCTGGCATGGCCTTGCAAATCGCACAGCGAATCCACCGCCTGCCAGCCCTCCGCTCGCAGCAAGGCCGCGACTGCGACGGCCTGATCGTAGCCATGTTCCAGCAACAGCCAGCCGCCGGGGGACAAATGCGCAGGCGCGCAGCCAATGATGGCGCGAATCGCATCCAGACCATCCGCCCCCGAGGCCAAGGCCAGCGCCGGTTCAAAGCGCACATCACCTTGCGTCAAATGCTCATCATCGACACGGATATAGGGCGGATTGCTCACGATCATGTCAAAGACTTCATCACCCAGCGCCGCGCACCAACTGCCCAGGCGGAAGTCCACCTTCAGCCGCAAACGCTGTGCATTGTCCTGCGCCACGGCCAAAGCCTGCGGCGAGACATCCGCCGCCAGCACCGATACATCCGGGCGCGCACTCGCCAAAGCCAGCGCAATTGCCCCGCTGCCCGTACCAAGATCGGCCACGCGGCAGTCTCCCGACGGCAAACGCGCCAAGGCGGCCTCCACCAGCAACTCGGTTTCCGGACGTGGAATCAGCACCGCATCGCATACCGCCAGTTCCAGCCCATAAAAGCCGCGTGAACCAAGCAAATACGCCACCGGCTCGCCCGCCACCCGGCGTTGCAGCAACGATTCAAACGCCGCCAGCTTGGTTTCGTTCAGCATTTTTTCCGGCCAGGTCAAAAGATAGCTGCGCGGCTTGCCCAGCACATGCGCCAGCAGGATTTCGGCATCGGCACGAGGACTATCGGAAGATACAAGACGCTGCTGTGCGCGTTGCAGCAGCGTTTCGATAGAGGAAACAGAGATCATGGCGTCACAACCATCAACTCCACCCCGTTACCATCCGGGTCGCGGCAGAAGATTGAGGCTCGCCCGGAACGGCTGCGGGTAAAGCTCACGCCGGCGGCCTGCAAACGCTGTTCAAACGGCGCAAGCTCGGCTACTTGCAGGGCGAAATGCCGATCTCGCCCGGCGTGTTGCGCCCGTCCTTCGCGTGCATCCGGATTAGGCAACTCCATCAGATGCAGTTGCTGCGCCCCCAGACCAAGCCATACGCCGGGAAAACCCAGATCCGGGCGCTCGATAGGCGCAAGTCCAAGCACATCGACATAAAAGCGCAGGCTTTGCGCGGTATCGGCGACCAGCACGCTGACATGATGCAGACCAAGCACATGGGGCATTGTTCACTTCCTTTGGGCTATACTTCCGCCTCATTTTCACTCAGCCAGCCCCGTAGATGAACCCCGATCTTGGCCATTTGCAGCCCTATCCGTTTGAAAAACTCGCCCAACTCAAGGCAGGCAGCAACCCGCCTGCGACGCTGGCGCATATTGCGCTTTCCATCGGCGAACCCAAACATGCCGCACCCGCCTTTGTGGTGGAAAGCCTGATCGAACATCTGCACGGCCTGGGGCAGTACCCGCTGACCCGGGGCAGCGAGATTCTGCGCGACGCGATTGCCGCCTGGTTGCAGCGTCGCTTTCAGGCCAGAGTGGATGCAGCGACGCAGATTCTGCCAGTCGCTGGCACACGCGAGGCGCTGTTTTCCTTCGCGCAGTGCGTGGTGGATCGCCATGAACAGCCGCTGGTACTGATGCCCAATCCGTTCTACCAAATCTACGAAGGCGCGGCCTATCTGGCGGGCGCGGAGCCGTGGTTTTATCCCACGCCAGCGGACAATGGCTTCTTGCCGGATTTCGACACCATTCCCGCCGATGTATGGCGACGCTGCCAGATGATTTACGTCTGCTCGCCCGGCAACCCCACCGGCGCAGTGCTACCGGAAGCCGCCTACCGCCGCCTGATCGAACTGGCCGATGAATATGACTTCATCATTGCTTCCGACGAGTGCTATTCCGAACTTTATTACAACGAACCGCCGGTCGGCCTGCTCGAAGTTTGCGCAAAAATGGGGCGTGATGATTTTGCGCGCTGCGTGGTGTTTCATTCGCTGTCCAAACGTTCCAATCTGCCCGGTCTACGCTCCGGCTTCGTGGCCGGTGATGCAGCCATTCTCAAGGGCTACCATCTCTACCGCACCTACCACGGCTGCACCCTGCCGCCGCCAACGCAAATCGCCAGCGCCGCCGCTTGGGGTGACGAGACGCACGTAGTGCAGAATCGCGCCCTGTATCTGGAAAAATTCAGCGAGGTACTGGCGATCCTGGATGGCGCGCTTGAGGCCAGCCTGCCAGACGGCGCGTTTTACCTGTGGGCAAAAACACCGACTTCGGATACCGAGTTTGCCCGCCGCCTGTACGCCGAACAAAACATTACCGTGCTGCCCGGCAGCTATCTCTCGCGTGAAGTCGATGGCATCAACCCCGGCGCGGGCTATGTGCGCATGGCGCTGGTGGCCGAACTGGACGAGTGCCTGGACGCGGCGCAACGCATCAAGGCTTTTTGCCAAACCCTTTAACTTTATCAATACAGGAAAATTGCATGGACAACCTGCGCAAAATCATCGAAGACTCCTTTGAACAGCGCGCCGAGTTCACCCCGGCCAATGCCCCCAAGGACGTGCGTGACGCCGTCAACGAGGCCATGAGCCTGCTCGACAGCGGCAAGATGCGCGTGGCGGAGCGCCAGGCCGTGGGCCAGTGGCAGGTCAACGAGTGGCTGAAGAAGGCCGTGCTGCTGTCCTTCCGCCTGAACGACAACCGCGTCATGGGCGCAAACGACATCCAGTTCTACGACAAGGTCGAGCCCAAGTTCGCCGGCTGGACCGACGAGCAGTTCCGCGCCGCCGGCATCCGCGTCGCCCCGACCGCCATGGCCCGCCGTGGCAGCTTCATTGCCAAGAGCTGCGTGCTGATGCCGTCCTACGTCAACATCGGCGCCTATGTCGATGAAGGCACCATGGTCGACACCTGGGCCACCGTCGGCTCCTGCGCCCAGATCGGCAAGAACGTGCATCTTTCCGGCGGCGTCGGCATCGGCGGCGTGCTGGAGCCGCTGCAAGCCGCGCCGACCATCATCGAGGACAACTGCTTCATCGGCGCGCGCTCCGAAGTCGTCGAAGGCGTGATCGTCGAGGAAGGCTCGGTGATCTCCATGGGCGTGTACATCGGCCAGTCCACCAAGATCTACGACCGCGAGACCGGCGAGGTCCACTACGGCCGCGTCCCGGCGGGCTCCGTGGTGGTCTCCGGCAACCTGCCGTCCAAGTGCGGCAAGTACAGCCTGTACTGCGCGGTGATCGTCAAGAAAGTGGATGCCAAGACCCTCGGAAAGGTCGGCATCAACGAGCTGCTGCGCGACGTTTAACTCGCGCAGTCGTTGCTGCATTCGCAGCCACAAGCGTGTGCTGGATCAAACGGACTGGAAAGCGCAGAACGTTTTTTCAAATGACCTTTATGGCTGAATCTGAACAAAACCTTGCTGTTCCAGTTCGATGATTCGCAGGATCGCCCCGCCGTTGACCTTTACCCCTGGCAACAATTCGGCGTTATTCCAGTGATTGGCTTTCATCGAATTGACGCACTCTTCGATTTGTACTCCCTCCTTTTGTAGCTGTTGGATCAATCCTTTGTAAGGGTTGCCCGTGCTTATGCCTCGGTTGGCATTATAAGAAGCGTCATTCAGGGTCATATAGGCCGCCTCGCCGTGAAAAATTGCAATGACCTGCCCTTTTACGCCATCCGTCTTCATTTTTTCCGCCAAAAAACGCATGTAGTTCATCCCTGTCGGCACATCTCCCTCAAAAGCGAGGTGATCCATGTTGAACACAACATCAGCTGTCTTCAATTTGACGGGAACCTCAACCCGAGGAGCATCTCCAGCGGCGTAAGCGAAGTTGGTGCAACAGATTGCAAGAGCGCAGGCAACGATCAATCTCTTCATGAATGTTTCTCCTACAGAGTTTTTTGGGAAGCAGGACGCTATGCGCGTTGTGTGGAACAGGGCGTGTAGACCCTACCATAGGCCACTCGCACTAAGAAATTCTGGATCGTCGTAGCGCAGTCGTGCAACGATTAGCTACAACACGACGTGTAAGCAGTCATTCTCGATCTTCTATACTGGCTGGCGTCACAGCCGAGGAAAACCCTGAAATGACGCTGGATCTTGTCTTTCTGTTTGGACTGATTCTCCTGCTCATCGGCGGAGTGGTTCATTTCTACAACCGCTTCGTGCGTCTGCGGCATGACACCCGCGCCGCATGGAGCGACATCAGCGTTCAGCTCAAGCTGCGCCACGAATTGATTCCCAAACTGGTCGAAGCCGTACAGGCTTACGCCCGCTTTGAGCAGCTTGTGCATACGGCCACGGCGCAACAGCGCGCCGATCTGGAGCACGCGCCCGTGCGCAGCGTCACTCCGCTGGAGCAGTCGATCTCCGCGGACCTCAACCGCCTGCGCGCCGTGGCCGAGGCTTACCCCGAACTGAAAAGCAGCGAACGCTTTGCGCAGTTGATGGCCGAACTGTCCGCCATCGAAGACCGCATCCAGTACGCCCGCCGCTATTACAACGGCTGCGCCCGCGAGCTGAATGTGCTGCGCGAGAGTTTTCCAGCCAACCTGATCGGCTCCGCCTTGCACATCGAACAGGCCGATTATTTCCAGTTGGACAGCGGTCATACCGGAGAAAACGCCCGCTGAATCTGTCAACTGACCTTGCCTGCATCGCGCAAGCTTCACACTGGCTTCACAAGGCGCTGAAAAACTTGAGACCCAAGGTTTTGGTCAAGAGAGGTGCAAGATGATCAGCGTCGAACATGCCCTTTATGTCTTGTTGACCGCCACGTTTATCGCCTGGTTTTTCGCCGCCTGGCGCATTGTTGCCCATCGCTGCCCGTCGCGGGCGATCATTCCCGTGTATGAGCCAACGGCGGCACTCAGCCCGGCGGTTGCGCGCTGGCTCATGCGCCGGGAATACGACACCGGCGCACTGACCGCCTCCTTGTTCGGACTGGCCAGTGGCGGACATATCAACATCAAGCGCAGTGGAGAAAAGTCCTTTGCCCTGAGCATCCCGCGCAGAACCACACCGTTGCCATCTGCACTGGAAGAGCGTGAACTGCTGCAAAAACTGCGCAGGATATTGCCCGGAACGGATGCTGAACTGCCGATTTCCAGCGCAACCCGCGAAAGCGTGGTTGATCTGCGCAGCCGCCATCTAGAAGTCTTGCGCGATATTGTCGAAGGCGACCTGCATTTTCCCGGTCGCTGGGATGGACGAATTTTCCACCTGCTGATTCTCCTGCCGCTGATCCTCATGCTTATCAGCCTGTTCGTTGCGGGTTTCGGCCTTTACGCCATCGGCGGCATGGCCTTATTTCTGCTGGCGCGGCATAGCATCGGCCCGAAAACCGCCCCCAAGCTACGCCCATTGCCCTTGGCTCTCATGCTGCTGGTGGTTGCCTGGCTTGGGCATATCAGCGTTGAACACCTGGGCAAGCATGGTATCGCCTGGAATAGCGTACTGGCTTTCCATGCACTCGCTTGGCCGGTTTTTGCCATTATCGCCATCACGCTGGCGGGCTTTATATTGAGCGTCTATACCGATCTCTCCGAGCTTCGCCCCAAGCCCGAAGCCTGTGATTTACGCCAGCAAAGCGCAGGCTTGCAGCTCTTCATGTCGCGGGCGGATCTTGACGAGATACGCCAGCACCGCCCCGGCGACAGCCTGCCGCAGAGCTTCCAGCGACTTCTGCCCTATGCCGCCGCCTTCGGCATGATGCCGCTGTGGCTGAGCCTGTTCGCCCATGAGCTTGCACAAATGAGCAGCATGACCGACGGCGGCACAGGCATGAGCGACACCACAGCGGGCGACAGCGCGCAGGCCACGGAGATGGATATGTCATCGGTGGACTTGTGGCAGCAGCTTGAAGATGACTTTGACCAGGCGCTTTCCGACGCGCTGGACAGCGCCGAGAGCAGTGACAGCGGCGGAGATGGGGGCGGCGACGGTGGTGGAGGCGGCGGCGATTAAGTTAGGCAGCGGCTCAGTACGTCTTCCACTGCTTTTCTTGCAATAAAAAAGCGGCGATCACGCCGCTTTTGCAGGCAAACCAAGCCTAACTTACTTGAGCTTGTAATACTTGGCGTTGAGATACTCACTTACAGCAGCAACATCATCATCAAACCAGTCGATATTGAAGTGGTTGGCGCAGGAGCTGACCATGGTGGTCAGGCTGGCCTTGCTCTGGATTTTCTTGCCGACGCGGCTTTCATAAAACTTGGCATCATGCGGCGCTTTGTGGCAAGCGGCGCATTTCTCGGCATGCAGCTTTTCGCCTTTAGCAATCATCTCCGCATTGGCATACACGGGTGCGTTAAAGGCAAAAGCGGCAGCGACCAGTCCCATCATGGCAATACGCTTCATGTTATGTCCCCCTGTGTGAGTTTGTTGACGAAGCGACTCAAGATTAGCCTGCTACGTCAACCAAGGCGCATCAAACATTTTTACCGTCAATTCAATCGCACTATTTCGCACGGTTATTGCGCCCGCGTGGTGCGCCTGGTTTGCCGCTGGCTGCGCTGGAGCTGGTCTTTTTCGGCGGCCATGTCGCCGATGGGCGGGCTGCAGCGGCGCGGTCGGCTGCTGTTTTCGCTGTTTCCGCCTTATGACCGAAGGGCTTTTTCGCCGTGTTCGAGGGTGTCGGACGCTCGCCACGCACCGGCAAGTCTCCGCGCGGCGGCAGCCCCGTATGCTTGGTAAGGAAGGTCTGCGCGCCATGCTTGCGCCCTGTACGCACACCCTCCCCACCCGTATCGCCCGTGCCTTCGGGTTGCCAGGTAGGAATCAGATGCCGCTTGCCATTGCCGATCAGGTCGGCGCGCCCCATGTTTTTCAGGGCTTCACGCAGTAGCGGCCAGTTATTGGCATCGTGATAGCGCAAAAACGCCTTGTGCAGACGGCGCTGCTTCAGCCCCTTGGGTGAGTAGACCTCTTCCGTACCTTCGCGGCGCACGGTGCGCAGCGGGTTGCGCCCGGAGTGGTACATGGCCGAAGCCAGCGCCATCGGGCTGGGCAGGAAGGCTTGCACCTGGTCGGCGCGGAAATTGTTCGCCTTGAGCCACAGGGCGAGATTGAGCATGTCCTCGTCCGTCGTTCCCGGGTGCGCGGCGATAAAGTACGGAATCAGGTACTGCTCCTTGCCCGCTTCGCGTGAGAACTTCTCGAACATGGTTTTGAAGCGGTCATAAGCCCCCATGCCCGGTTTCATCATCTTCGACAGCGGACCGGATTCGGTATGTTCCGGGGCGATTTTCAAATAACCGCCGACATGATGCGTCACCAGTTCCTTGACGTACTCCGGCGATTGCACCGCCAGGTCATAGCGCAAACCCGAGGCGATCAACACCTTTTTGATCCCCGGCAGGGCGCGGGTTTTGCGGTACAGGGAAATCAGCGAGCCATGATCGGTATTCAGGTTCTTGCAAATATCGGGGAAAACGCAGGACAGGCGGCGACAATTCTCTTCGATCTTCTCGTCCTTGCAGGTGAGGTTGTACATATTCGCCGTCGGCCCGCCCAGATCGGAAATAATGCCGGTGAAGCCTTTCACCTTGTCGCGTATCTCTTCCACTTCGCGCAGGATGGATTCCTCCGAACGACTCTGGATGATGCGTCCTTCGTGCTCGGTAATCGAACAAAAGGTGCAACCGCCAAAGCAGCCGCGCATGATGTTCACCGAGAAACGAATCATCTCCCAGGCCGGAATCTTCGCCTCGCCATAGGCCGGATGTGGCGCTCGGGCATAAGGCAAGCCGAATACGCCGTCCATTTCGGCGGTGGTCAGGGGAATCGGCGGCGGGTTGAGCCAGACATCGCGCTCACCGTGACGTTGCACCAGGGCGCGCGCATTGCCGGGGTTGGTTTCCAGATGCAGCACGCGCGAGGCATGGGCATAGAGCACCGGGTCGCCCTGCACCTGCTCGTAGGATGGAATACGCACCACGGACAGCTCACGCGGATGATTGCGCGGGATCTCACGGCGCAGGTGGACGACCTTGACTTGTTCGGCCTTGGCCTCGCCGCCCGCGCCCTCCTCCTTCTTGTCGCAAGTCGCCGCGCTGGTCATCGCGTAGGGATCGGGATGCGGCGCCACCGGCCCAGGCTCATCCACCGTGGTCGAGTCCAGCACCACCCAGCCGTCCGGCATGTCACCATCGTGCATGAAGGCCGTGCCGCGAATGTCTTTCATCTGACGCGGATGCTCGCCCTTGGCCGCACGATGAGCGATTTCGACAATGGCGCGCTCGGCATTGCCGTACACCAACAGGTCGGCCTTGCTATCCGGCAGTACGGAACGGCGCACCTTGTCCGCCCAGTAATCGTAATGCGCGATGCGGCGCAGACTGGCCTCGATGCCGCCGATAATCACTGGCACATCCTTGTAGGCTTCACGGCAACGCTGGGCATAGACCGTCACCGCACGGTCAGGGCGCTTGCCGTGCTCGTCGTTGGGGGTATAGGCGTCATTGTGGCGCAGGCGGCGATCCGAGGTGTAGTGGTTCACCATTGAGTCCATATTCCCCGCGCTCACACCGAAGAACAGGTTCGGCCTGCCCAACTGGCGAAAAGCTTCCGCCGAAGTCCAGTCCGGCTGGGCGATAATGCCCACACGAAAGCCTTGTGATTCCAACATGCGACCGATCACCGCCATGCCGAAGCTGGGGTGATCCACATAGGCATCGCCGACCACGATGATGATGTCGCAGCTATCCCAGCCGAGCCTGTCCATCTCCGCACGCGACATGGGCAGAAAAGGCGCGACGCCGAAGCGACTTGCCCAGTATTTGCGGTAAGAGAAGATGTTTTTGGCGGGAAGCATGGGGGCACAGCGCAGAAAAATGTGGCCGTGCATTATCGGCCTTTAGGTCGCGCTTGGCGAATGGAAGTACCCTATAGCCTTTGATTTTCTGTGCTTTTTGCGTCGAGCGCGTTCATCAAGGAGGCTCCAACGCAATCAGAGCCTTTCAGGCCATCAAATATCCTGGCGCTGGGTGATTTCCGCCTGGCTGCGCAAATAGGCGTCGAAGGCCGCGTTATCGTTCATCGCCTGATTGCGACGCAGCTCCAGCGCCAACTCCTGACGCTCCTGCGCCGTAAGCAGCGCGGGATCGCCGGGCTTCACCGCCAACAAACGCACGACGGCGAAATCCCCCGATGGCAAGCGCAGAGCTTGCGCACTCACCTTGCCCGCTTCGGGCGGCGTCATGGCGAATGCGGCGCGGGCAATTTCGGCATCGACCTCACGCGCCTGACGCTTGATCGTACCGCTGAATCCACGTTGCGCCCCGGACGGCGTCGCAAGCGCACCGGGCTGAGTCAGAGCCTGACGCACAGCCTCCCCCTCGGCTTGCATTCGCTTGTTCAGCTCCTGCTCCATCCAGCGCTTCTCCACCTCGGCGCGCACCGTGGCGAAATCCTGGTCGGCGGCATCCTCATGTTCCAGCAGACGGACAACGGCGACGTGCTGCTCACCAAGGTCGACCACCTCGCTATTGCGTCCCTGCTGCAAGACATCCTCGCTGAACGCGGCCTGCAACAGCTTAGCGCTCATCCCGACCTGATCGCGCGTCATCCACTCGCTCTTGCGAATGGTCAACCCCAACTGCTCCGCAGCCGGCAGCAGGCTATCCGGATGCTCATAGCTCAATGTCGCCAGGCGGTCGGCTACATCGTGGAACTGCGCTTCGGCCAAGGTCTTGCGCGCATCCTGTTCCATTTGGGTGCGCACCTCGGCCAGCGGCTTGGGCTGCACCGGATCAATACTGTCCAGCTTGATCAGATGCCAGCCAAACTGCGTACGCACTGGCGCGGAAACATCCCCCGCCTTGCTCATGGCGAACAAGGCCTTTTCAAACGGCTCAACCATCATGCCGCGGGTCACCGCCCCGAGTTGACCGCCCTGCTTGGCCGAACCTGGATCCTGGGAAAGCTCGGCGGCAAGCGCAGCGAAATCCTCGCCCTTTTGCAGACGCAGGCCGATCTCCTCGATGCTTTTGCGTACCTGGGCATCATCCTTGCCCGGCTCGACCGCAAGCAGGATATGCCGCGCCTGACGCGACTCCAGTTGTTTCTGCGCCTCGACATAGGCGGCGTAGGCCTGCTGGATATCCTCCTCACTGGGCTTCATCTGCTTGGCCAATTCGTCCGCGCTCAGCTCCAGCATGTCCAGGCGCACGCGCTCGGCGCGGCGGAAATCGGCTTTGTGCGCATCGAAATAGGCCTGCAAAGCGGCCTCCTCAGGCTTGATGCCCGCCAGACGCTCGGCTGCAGGCAAAAGATGCACCTCGATGTCACGCACTTGGTCGCGCAGGCGCACATAGCCATCCACGTCCGCCTGAGTAACGAAGGCCGACTGCGCGATGCCGTTTTGCAACTGCCCCACCACCAGATCCAGGCGTACCAGCGGTTCAAAGCTCTGCGGAGCCTGACCCTGCAAACGCAAAACCTGCTCGTAGCGCGCCTGACTGAACTGACCGTTTTCCTGGAAGGCGGGAATGGAGCGCAGCAAGGCGGCGAGCTCGGCGTCACTGACGCGCAAGCCCTGAGCCTGGGCGTACTGGCTGAGCACCTCGCGCAGCACCAGAGCATCCAGCACCTGGCGCTTGATGCCCATGCCCTCCAGCATTTCCGGCGTGACCGATCCGCCGAATTGCTGCGCAATGCGCTGGCGCTCCTGCTCATACGCCTGCTCGAAAGCCTGCTGGGTGATGTCCTGGCCGTTGATGGTCGCCAAGGGCTTGGCCTCCCCTCCCTGGAAATACTCGCCAATACCCCACAACACAAAGGGAATGGTGATCAAACCCACAATGGTGTAGGCGATCCAGCCGGAAATCTTTTCGCGTAAATCCATCAACATGGCAGAACATACTCTTGAACAACAGAAACCCCTCGTTCCACATCCCGCACGAACAAGCGCGGAATGCGAAGCGAGGGGTCAATAAAAACTGCGCTTACTCGTTGACCGCGTCTTTCAGCCCCTTGCCCGCCTTGAATGAAGGCAGTTTGGAAGCGGCGATGCTGATCTCGGCGCCGGTCTGTGGATTACGCCCGGTGCGCGCTTCGCGCTCGCGCACCAGGAAGGTGCCAAAACCAACCAAAGTCACTTGATCGCCATTCTTCAGCGCTTCGGTGACCGCCTCGATCACGCCGTCCACCGCCTTGGCTGCGACGGCCTTGGTGATATCCGCTGAGTGGGCGACGGCATCAATCAGTTCAGATTTATTCATGACTTGGTAATCCTTTTAGTAGGTTGGGCAAAGAGGCCTTTGGATCGCGCGATCACGACCAAGACCCGCACGCACGGCTGAACCCTACGAGGTGAGCACGAAAACGTTCCGCTTTATAACAAGGGGCTAGCACAGCGTCAACGCCAAGCGTTTAGCGGTGACAGGAGTTCAATGCGCCACGGGATGATCAAGAGCGCCGCCGACGCGCGCGCCAAGTTCCACGGTCGGAACCGCCTCAACGCGAGGGCGCGGCGCCTCAGCCAAGGCAAGCTCCAGCACCTGATCGATCCACTTCAACGGGCGGATATCCAGCCTGTCTTTGACGTTCTGCGGAATCTCCACCAGATCCTTGCGATTTTCCTCAGGAATCAACACCATGCGAATGCCGCCACGATGCGCTGCCAGCAGCTTTTCCTTCAGTCCGCCGATCGGCATCACCTCGCCGCGCAAAGTGATCTCGCCGGTCATGGCCACATCGGCGCGCACCGGGATGCCGGTCAGGCTGGAAACCAGCGCGGTACACATGGCGATGCCCGCGCTGGGACCGTCCTTGGGCGTGGCGCCATCGGGAACATGGATATGGATATCATGTTTTTCGTGGAAGTCGGGCGCAATGCCCAGCGACTCGGCGCGCGAGCGCACCACGGTCATCGCCGCCTGAATCGACTCCTGCATCACCTCGCCCAGCTGGCCGGTATAGCTCAGCTTGCCCTTGCCCGGCATGATGGCCGACTCGATGGTCAACAGATCGCCGCCGACCTCCGTCCACGCCAATCCATTGACCTGACCGACCTGGTTCTCCTCCTGAGCGCGCTCGAAGCTGAAGCGGCGCACACCGAGGTATTTGTCCAGGTTCCCGGTCGAGACCTCGATCGCCCCTTGCGCCTTGTCCTTGGGCGTGGCCAGCAGAATCTCCTTCACCACCTTGCGGCAGATCTTGGAAATTTCGCGCTCAAGGTTGCGCACGCCCGCCTCGCGCGTGTAGTAACGCACGATATCGCGCAACGCAGCCTCGTCCAGCGTCAGCTCCTCGTCGCGCAGTCCATTGTTTTTCATCTGCTTGGGCAACAGATAGCGCTGGGCGATATTGACCTTCTCATCCTCGGTGTAGCCGGCCAGACGAATCACTTCCATGCGATCCAGCAAGGGGCTTGGAATGTTCAGGCTATTCGCCGTGGCGATGAACATCACCTCGGACAGATCGATATCCACTTCCATGTAGTGGTCGGCGAAGCTGTTGTTCTGCTCAGGATCCAGCACCTCTAGCATGGCCGACGAAGGGTCGCCGCGAAAATCATTCGACATCTTGTCGATTTCATCCAGCAGGATGAGCGGATTCTTCGTACCCGTCTTGCCCAAGGTCTGCACGATCTTGCCGGGCATCGAACCGATATAAGTGCGCCGATGCCCGCGAATCTCCGCCTCGTCACGCACCCCGCCCAGGGCGATACGCGCGAACTTGCGATTGGTAGCCTTGGCAATCGATTGCCCAAGCGAAGTCTTGCCCACGCCCGGCGGGCCAACCAGACAGAGAATCGGCCCCTTCAGCGCCTTGACCCGTTGTTGCACGGCAAGATATTCAAGAATACGTTCCTTGACCCGCTCCAATCCGTAGTGATCGACCTCAAGCACCTGCTCGGCCAGGCTCAGGTCATTGCGCACCTTGCTGCGTTTTTTCCACGGCACCTGCAACATCCAGTCGAGATAGTTGCGCACCACGGTCGATTCAGCCGACATGGGCGGCATCATCTTCAACTTGTTCAGTTCGGCGCGCGCCTTTTCCAGCGCCTCCTTGGGCATGCCGGCCGCCTGGATGCGCTGCTCCAGCGACTCCAGCTCGCTGGGCGCAGCGTCCTCCATCTCACCCAGCTCTTTCTGGATGGCCTTCATCTGCTCGTTGAGGTAGTACTCACGCTGGCTTTTTTCCATCTGCTGCTTGACGCGGCCACGGATGCGCTTCTCCACCTGCAGCAGATCGACCTCGGCCTCAATCAGCGCCATCAGCTGCTCCATGCGCGCAGCGACATCCACCACTTCCAGAATGCGCTGCTTCTCTTCCAGCTTGAGCGCCATATGCGCGGCGATGGTGTCGGCGAGACGCGAAGCGTCATCAATGCCTTCCAGCGAGCTTAAAATCTCCGGCGGAATCTTCTTGTTCAGCTTGACATACTGCTCGAACTGACCAAGCAGGGTGCGCCGGTGCACATCCAGATCGCGCTCGTCCACAGGCGCTTCTTCGCTCACCGCAACCACCACTGCCGTGAAGTAGTCCTCGGTGTGCGCCATGTGCTTGACGTGCACGCGCTCCACGCCTTCGACCAGCACCTTGACAGTGCCATCGGGCAGTTTGAGCAGCTGCAAAATCTGCGCCAGCGTGCCGATCTCGTGCAACTCGTCCGGCGCAGGGTCATCGATATCGGCGCTCTTTTGCGCGATCAACAGGATTTGTTTGTTGGCATGCACCGCAGCCTCAAGCGCGGCGATGGATTTCTCCCGCCCGACAAACAGGGGAATGACCATGTGCGGATAGACCACTACGTCGCGCAGAGGCAACACAGGCACATGCGCGGGCATGGGGGTCTTGGAAGATTCGGTTACAGAATGGGGCATCTCATTGTCCTCAATACGACAAGCGGCAGGGCGCTTCTATAAACTCGCTGAAGCCGCGTCTGCGGCGGCAAAAACGGCTCAAAATGCTCACATAGTTTGTATATGCTCCGCTTTTTCGCTGTTTTTTGCCTGGCACCCATCGGATGGATCGAGTTTATTGAAGCACCCCGCGCGACAACAGGTCGCGCTTTAGTGTTGGACATAAGGGCGTGAACGATTTGTTACAAGACCAGAACACGCCCCGCCGTTTATTGCCCATGCAGCGAGGAGCCCTCACCAGAACGACTAGGAAGCGACTCGCTCCATCTCCTCATTGGCAAAGACCAGATAAGGCTGCGCCTCACCCTTGATGGTCGCCTCATCCACCACGACCTTCTGCAAATTGTTGAGGGATGGCAGGTCGTACATCGTATCAAGCAAGGTATGTTCCAGAATCGTGCGCAGACCGCGTGCGCCGGTCTTGCGCAACATGGCCTGCGCAGCAACCGCATTCAAGGCCTCGGGGCGGAATTCAAGCTGCACGTTTTCCATATCGAACAACTTGGCGAACTGCTTGGTCAGCGCATTTTTCGGCTCGGTCAAAATGCGCACCAGAGCTTTTTCATCCAGCTCTTCCAGCACGGCCGTCACCGGCAGGCGCCCCACGATCTCGGGAATCAGGCCGTATTTCACCAGGTCTTCGGCCTCGACATCCTTGAACAACTGGCTCAGGGAGCGCTTGTCATCCTTGCTTTTCACTTCAGCGGCAAAGCCGATGCCGCCCTTTTCGGCGCGACGCTGCACGATCTTGTCCAGCCCTTCGAAGGCGCCGCCGCAGATAAACAGGATATTGGAGGTATCCACATGCAGGTAATCCTGTTGCGGATGCTTGCGCCCGCCGGAGGGCGGCACGGCGGCGACCGTGCCTTCAATCAGCTTGAGCAGCGCCTGCTGCACACCTTCGCCGGAAACATCGCGGGTGATGGAGGGGTTATCGCCCTTGCGCGTGATTTTGTCGATCTCATCGACAAAGATAATGCCGGTCTGCGCGCGTTCGACGTTGTAATCGCACTTTTGCAGCAGCTTGTGCACGATGCTTTCCACATCGTCGCCGACATAGCCAGCCTCGGTCAGCGTAGTGGCGTCGGCAATGGCGAAGGGCACGTCCAGAATGCGCGCCAGAGTCTCGGCGAGCAGGGTCTTGCCTGAACCGGTCGGCCCGATCAGCAGGATATTGCTCTTGCCCAGCTCAACTTCTTCCTTGTCGCTCTTGCCGCGCTGCTCGAACAGTTCCAGACGCTTGTAATGGTTGTACACCGCCACGGACAAAGCTTTCTTGGCGTCGCCCTGGTCGATCACATATTGATCAAGGATGGCGCGAATCTCATGCGGCGTAGGCAACTTGCGCTTGGTCGGCTCAGCCTCCTCCTTGAGTTCTTCACGCAGTATGTCAATACACAAATCGACACACTCATCGCAGATATACACCGAAGGGCCGGCGATCAGCTTGCGCACTGCATCCTGACTTTTGCCGCAAAACGAGCAATGCAGCTTGCCCTGGGTTGATTCGTCGTTTTTCCTGCTCATGCCATCGATCTCTCAAACTTGTTCACGTACAAGATACCCGCTTGCACGAAACTTTACTCAATAAAAATACCCCCGCAATGCTAGGGCACGGCGGGGGTTCAAAAACAACCAATAAAAAACTAGGCATCCCGGCGATTAAGCACCTTGTCCACCAGGCCGTAACGCATGGCCGCCTCGGCATCCATGAAGTTGTCGCGATCGGTGTCCAGCTCCACGCGCTCGACCGGCTGCCCGGTATGCGCGGCCAGCAATTCATTCAGGCGCTGGCGTGTCTTGATGATTTCCTCGGCGTGAATCTTGATGTCCGAGGCCTGGCCGCGAAAACCGCCCAGCGGTTGATGGATCATCACCCGCGAGTTCGGCAGACAGAAGCGCTTGCCCTTGGCGCCGCCCGCCAGCAGGAAAGCCCCCATGCTAGCGGCCTGACCGATGCACAGCGTGCTCACGTCCGGCTTGATGAATTGCATGGTGTCGTAAATCGCCATGCCGGAGGTAATCACCCCGCCCGGCGAGTTGATGTACAGGTGAATATCCTTGTCCGGGCTTTCCGACTCCAGGAACAGCAACTGCGCCACCACCAGATTGGCCATGTGATCTTCGATTTCGCCGACGATAAAGATCACGCGCTCCTTGAGCAGGCGCGAGTAGATGTCATACGCCCGCTCGCCGCGCGCGCTCTGCTCGACCACCATCGGCACCAGCCCGGCGTAAGGCGCTTGCGCTTCACTCATATCGGCAAGATTCATCAGCTAACCCTCATGGATGACTCGTTCGCGGCAAACGCCAGACTCGTGAGCGATTGGAATGCGACGGACTTATTGCTGGCCTGCCTTGACTACGTCGGCAAACGCGCTCGGCAAGTCCGTAATGGTTGCAGACTCCAGCACGAAATCCACCACGCGCTCCTCCGCCGCCATGTTACGCAGGTTTTGCATCAGATCGGCGCGACTGCGGTAATACGCCTTCACTTCTTCCGGATCTTCATAACTGGCTGCCAGGGTATCGAGCAGGGCGTTGATGCGCTCCGGCTCGACGCGCAATTCGGCGCTCTTCACCAACTCAGAAACCAGCAGACCCAGCTTCACGCGGCGCTGCGCTTCCGGCTCGAACAGTTTGAGCGGCAATTCGGCAGCATTCGCGCCGCGCATTTGCTGGGTGAATTGCTCGCGCACATTGGCGGACTCTTCGTCAACCATCGCCTGCGGCACGGCGAATTCGTTCACCGCCAGCAGGCCGTCCATCACTTGCTGCTTGAGGCGGCGCTTGATCGCCTGCTCCAGTTCACGCGCCATGTTCTTGCGCACTTCCGTGCGCAGAGCATCCGCACCACCTTCGGTAACGCCAAAAGCAGCACAGAACTCGTCATCGACCAGCGGCAGAACCATCTCTTCCACGCTCTTCACGCTGATATCGAAGCTGGCCTTTTTGCCGCGCAGATGTTCCGCGTGGTAATCGTCCGGGAAAGTGACTTCAACGGTTTTGCTCTCACCGACCTGCATACCGACGATGGGCGCTTCAAAATCCTTGAGCAGACGACCTTCGCCCAGCACGATCGGCATGTTTTCCGCCGTGCCGCCATCAAACGCCTCGCCGTCGATACTGCCCTTGAAGTCCACAGTGACGCGATCACCCTCGGCAGCTGCGCGCTCCACGGCAGCAAAGCTGGCGCGCTGCTTGCGCAGGCTATCGATCATGGCATCGACATCGGCGTCGCTGATTTCAGTGATCGGGCGTTCGATCTTGATTTCGCTCATTGCGGCAAGCGTGATCTCGGGAAACACTTCCAGTTCAGCGACATAACGCAAACCTTCCTCACCCTCGGGGAGCTTGAACTCGGTGATGCGCGGCGCACCCGCCGGATTCAGCGCCTGCTGCTGCAATGCCTCGCCGTAGCTGCTTTGCACGAGGGTATCGATAGCCTCTTCACGCGCCTGCCCGAGGTAACGCTGACGAATGACCAGCGCAGGCACTTTGCCGGGACGGAAACCATCGACACGAGCGCGTCGACCGATTTCCTTCAAGCGCAGCTCAACCGCTTCATCCACACGAGCCGCCGGAACATGAATCGCCAAACGGCGCAGCAGACCTTCCGCAGTTTCCAAAGTTACTTGCACGTCAAACTCCCCAAAAACACTTCGCTTCAATCGGTAGTAAAAACCCAATGTCGCCAATGACACTGGGCAAGAATCTGGTGCGAAAGGAGGGACTCGAACCCTCACGCCAAAGGCGCTGGAACCTAAATCCAGTGCGTCTGCCAATTCCGCCACTTTCGCATGCTGCTCATCCGGAAAACAATTCATCCCGGCGTGCAGAGCGCGGCAAGATAGCACAGTTTTACCTGGGTGGTAAGGCTAAACTTGTTCACGATGCATTAGCGGCAAGCGCGAAGAAGATGACTTTTAACAGCCAGCGCTTAGACTTGAACTCATCCCACTCCAAGCAAAACACCCGCCATGACCCCACCCATCCGCGCCCAGCTCGATTGCGTCGTCGCCCGCGTCGCCGAAGCCCTGATCGGCAAACAGGATCGCATCCGTCTGGCTCTGACCGCCCTGCTGGCTGGCGGCCATGTGCTGCTTGAAGACATTCCCGGCGTAGGCAAGACCACGCTGGCCACGGCGCTGGCGCAAACCCTGGGGCTGCAGGCGCACCGCCTGCAATTCACCAGCGACCTGCTGCCTGCCGACCTGATCGGCGCATCCATCTACCAGCCCGCCAGCGGCAGCTTCCGTTTCCAGCCCGGCCCGATCTTCGCCCAGGTGCTGCTGGCGGATGAGATCAACCGCGCCAGCCCCAAGGCGCAAAGCGCCCTGCTCGAAGCCATGGAAGAACAGCAGGTCAGCGTGGACGGCGTCACCCATGCCCTGCCGCATCCTTTCTTCGTCATCGCCACGCAAAACCCGCTGGAGCAACATGGCGTCTATCCCCTGCCCGAGTCGCAGCTGGATCGCTTTCTGTTCCGCCTCTCGCTCGGCTACCCGGAGCGCCGTGCGGAGAGCCTGATGCTCGCGCATGGCAGCACGCGCAGCGTGGCGCAAGCGCTCAAGCCCTGTCTGGACGCGGATCAGCTTCTCGCCCTGCGCGAGCATGTGGCCGCCGTGCACGTCAGCGCGGCGGTGATCGAACATCTGCTGGATCTGCTTGCCGCCAGCCGCCAACAGGGCATTTACGTGCACGGGCTCTCGCCACGCGCCGGACTCGGCTGGCTGAGCGCGGCGCGCGCCTGGGCCTTGCTGCACGGACGCAGCCATGTCGAGCCGGAAGACCTGCGCCAGCTTGCGCCGCACATCACCGGGCATCGCCTGCTGTTCGCCGATGCGATTCTGGCGCAAAGCCACGCCAACCCGGCGCATTGGTTGCTGGAGCGCGTTCCCCCGCCCGAAGGCCGCACCTGAGACTATAAATTCACTGAAGCCGCGTCTGCCGCACCAAAAACCGGCTCAAAATAATCACATACTGTGCGTATGCTCCGTCTTTTCGCCGTTTTTTGGCTTGCATCCATCGGCTTGATTGAATTTATAAAACCGCCCTGGAAGAACATCCATGCAAAACCTGCGCCTCGAACCGCTCGCCCTGCCCTTTCTGGCCTTGGTGCTGGTGTTGCTGTTCGGCTCGGCGCAATACGCCAACAACCTCGGCTTCTTCTTCGCTTTCTGGCTGTCGGCGCTGGCCATCGGCGGGCTGATCGGCCTGCGCAAGCGTCTGGAGCGCGTGAACGTGAAGGCGACGCACATCGACTCCGGCTTTGCCGGCGTGCCGCTTGAGCTGCAGCTTGAGCTGCACGGCGCACAAGGCTTGTGGCTCAATCTTGACCTGCAATCCGAGATCGCCTCCGCCGCGCGCCTGATCAAACACGGCGCGCAAACCCTACAGCTTCCCGCCCGCCCGCGCGGCGTGCATCTTGCGGGCACGCTGACTCTCAGCACCTGCGACCACCTTGGCCTACTGCGCGCCAAACGCAATATCACCCTGGCGGGCAAGCATTGGGTTTACCCCGCGCCCCAAGGCGAGCGCCCCCTGCCCGAGCGCGCGCAAACGGACGCCAGCCCAGGTCAGGACGATTTCCACGGCCTGCGCAACTATCAGCCCGGTGACAGTCCGAACCGCATTCACTGGAAATCGCTGGCCAAATCCAGCCCGCAACAGCCGATGCTGCGCGTCAAGCAATTCGGCAGCGACCAAACCATCCTGCCGCAGCCGCGCTGGCTGGACGAAAGCCTGTTGCTCGATCTGCCCCTGGAGGCGCGCCTGTCCCAGCTTGCCGCATGGATCGTGCGCTGCGAACACCAGGGCGAAAGCTATGCCCTGCGCTTGTTGAATCGCCCGCCCACCACGGCGGGCATTGGGGAGGCGCACCGCCAACGATGCCTGCGCTTATTGGCGGAAACATGAACATCCTGCGCATCGGCAAGGCCGCCCAAACCACTGCACCCAGTCTTTCCAGCGCCATGCGGCTGCGCATCCTGCTGGCGATCGGTGTCATCCTTTTGCCGCATCTGCTGTTTCAACCGCCGCAGATCAGCCTGTGGATCGCCCTGGGGCTGGGCTGGCAGTGGCTGCATCTGCAGCGTCGCCTGCCCGCACCGCCGCGCTGGCTGCTGATCCTGCTCACGTTCGGCGGCATGGCCTTGGTCTATGCCAGCCAACACTCGCTGATCGGGCGCGACGGCGGGGTGAGCTTTGTCCTCATGCTTACCGCACTCAAGCTGCTGGAAACGCGCAATCTGCGTGATGCGCGCATGGTCGCCCTGCTCGGCCTGTTCCTGCTGTTCACCCTGTTTTTATTCGACCAAAGCCTGTTGAGCGCGCTGTGGTCACTGTTCAGCTTCGCCCTGCTGATGAGTCTGCTCAACGAGCTGGCGCACCAGGCCGAACCGCGCCCGCTGGCCGACAGCCTCAGATCGAGCCTGATTCCCCTGGCCTACAGCCTGCCCCTGGCCGTGGTGCTGTTCGTGATCGTGCCGCGTCCGAGCGCCCCGCTGTTCGGTCTGCCGCAACCCAGCCAGGCGCGCACCGGCCTGTCCGATGAACTGGCTCCAGGCAGCATCAACCAGCTTTCACGCTCGCCGGAGATCGCCTTCCGCGCCACGTTCAGCGGGCAAGACCCGGCGCAAAACCAGCTTTATTGGCGCGGCCCTGTGTTTTGGGAATACGACGGCCAACACTGGAACATCATTCCGCCCGAATGGGCGCTGATGAACGAAACGCAACAGCGGCAAAGCCTGCAATCCATGTCCGCGCCGCTGGACTACAACCTGATGCTGGAGGGCAGCAACAGCACCATTCTCCCCGCGCTGGATCGCCCACTGGCCGCGCCCCAGGGCGCCAACCTGCTGCGCGATCACAGCCTGCGCTTCCGCCTGCCGCAGGAAGCGCGCCAGATCGTCCAGCTGCAAAGCGACCCCACGGCCAGGCTGGATCTCGACTTGCCGCAAGGCCTGCGCAAGCTGGCGCTGCAACTGCCTGCCGCCGACAACCCCCTGTTGCAGGATCTGGGCGCAGGCTGGCGCGCACTGCCGCCCGAACAGCGCATCCAGCGTGCGCTCGACCACTTCAAAACCCAAGGCTTCAGCTACACCCTGGAGCCGCCGCTGCTCAACGAGCAGGACGGCATGGACGATTTCCTGTTCAGCAGCAAGGCGGGCTTTTGCGAACACTACGCCACCAGTTTCGTGCTGCTGATGCGCGCCGCCGGCCTGCCTGCGCGCGTAGTCACCGGCTATCTGGGCGGCGAGCGCCATCCCGAAGGCTACTGGATCGTACGCCAGGGCGACGCCCACGCCTGGGCTGAGGTCTGGCTGCAAGGACAGGGCTGGGTGCGCATCGACCCCACGGCCAGCGTCGCCCCGGAACGCATCGAAGGCGGAGCCGCCGCAGCCGTACCCGAAACCGCCAACCAGCTTCCCGCCGCCCTGCGCCGCGACCTCGGCTTCCTGCATCAAGTGCGCCTGCGCTGGGACGGCGTTGAAAACCGCTGGAATCGCTGGGTGCTGGGCTTTAGCGCCGACGACCAGCAAAAAATCCTGCAAGCCCTGGGCTGGTTCGGCGATCAGAACCTGCGCCTGTGGGGCTTGGTGATCCTCAGCCTGCTGCTCAGCCTGGGCGCGATCAAACTCTTCCAATCCTGGCGGGCGCAGCCACGCTACACGCCTGCGCAGCGTTTGTGGCTGGACTTTCTGCAGCTACTGCGTCGCCACGGCATCGAAATATTCGCCAACGAACCGCCGCGCGCCCTGCTCAAGCGCCTGCAACGACAGCACCCGGAGCTGATGCCGCAGGCGGCGGCCTTTGTGGAAAGCTATCTGCGTTGGAGCTATGCCGCCGACGCCAGGTACGGTCGGCAGCAAAGCCAGCAAGCCTTGAGCCTGCTGAAAAAGCGCATTAGTTCATTAGGATAGACTTATATCCTATTAAAAAGCTCAAGATGCATTGCGCCCGGCAGCGCGTATCATGACTTGCACCCTTCCATCGTGAGATCCTCCGATGCTGCACACGCTGAAAAACCTTTGGTTTCGTGACCCCGCCGAGTCCCCGACCTACATCAACGAAGTCGCCGTGCGTATCCGCGCAGGCATCCTGCTTTTCATCCCGCTGTACATGGCGCTGACCCTGTGGGATGCCATCTGGGGCGTGCGCTGGATCGTGGACGGCAACTCGCTCACCGACACCTTCGACACCGACTGGGACGGGCATACCATCTACGCCGCCCAGGTCATCAAGCGTACCTGGGAATACTCGGCTCAAACCTGGGTGCTGTTCTACGCCCTGTTTGAAATGCTGGCCGGCATGTTTGTCCTCACCTCGCGCCTCTCGCCCACCATCCTGATTTCCAGCTTTCTGGCGCGCAAAGCGCCGCCGGTGTGGAAACCGCTGGTGCCCAAGCGCTTCGCCTGGGGCATTGGCGCTACGCTGATTACCGTCTGCCTGGTGTTTTTCAACCCGGTGCCGGTGGCCGAATTCGTCAACAAGCTGGCGGGACACGCCCTGCTGCCAGAGACCGTGAGCTTCATGCCCTACTGGATTCCCCTCACCCTGGTTTGGGTTTGCCTGGGCTTCATGTGGATGGAAACCGTGCTCGGCTTCTGCGTCGGCTGTAAGGTTCACGCCCTGATGGTCAAACTTGGCGTACTCAAGGAAGAATGCGAAGCCTGCAATAATATCGACTGGGATGAAATTGCGCGTCGCCATGCGGCCAAGCAACAGGCCACAAACAGTCAAGGTTGAGCGCGCCGTGCACGAATCAGCAGGTTGCGCGGCGTAATAGCACCCGCACAAAACTCCCCCACCTCGACCGCAAACCCCGCCTCCTCCAGCCCCAGCGCCATATCCAGCACCAGCCAAAGCTCCAGCGGGCGGCGGATGGCGGCGCGGATCAGCTCGAAAGCGCGCACCTCGGCGGCGCGGCGCTCGCCATGCGCCAACAGCTCGACCAGCGCATCGGCATCCGGCAGCGGCCAAGCCAAACGCTCGCAAGCGCGCCTCAAGGCCGCGCCGTACTCACCCCGCGCAAGATCGCGCAAGCGTGCGTAATCCTGCAACGCCCGCCCATGCTGCGCCCCCCAATGCTGCAAGGCCAGCAGACGCGCCTTGCGCCGCTTGTCCGCCTCACGCTGCGCATGGCCCGCCGTGGCGGTTTCCAGCACAGCGACCCGCAAATCCTCACGCCCCAGCGCCAACCCGCAGGCGCGACCGACCGACGAACGCGCCCGATAGATCGCCCGACTCGTGCGGTGATAACAACACGGCGCGATCAGCAACCCGGCGGGGGACGCGGACTGCGCCTGATCCAGCAACGTCAGATGCAAATCCCCGCAAGCGTGCAACGCACAAGCCAGCGTGCCGGGCGCGAGGACATGACCCGGCGGCAGCGCAAGCACATCGCACACCTCCGCAGTCAGCGCAATGCCATCCCGCGCCGCCAAACGCTCGGCCTGCGCGCACAGCGCGGCATCCCGCTCCAGGGAACGCACCGGCAGCCCGGAATGCAGACCGATCAAGCGCCCCAGATGCGCCTTGCCCGCGCACCAGTCCAACACCTCCCCCGCCTGATCCAGTTGCGCGAGCGCAAGCCCGCCCAGCGCCTCGATCTGCGCCCACTTGCGCCCCGGCACATCCCGCTCCGGCGCATGCAGCCCGGATCGTGGCATGGGCGCGGCGCTCCAACGCGGCACATCGACCAGAGCGTTCAAATCCCCCATGCCCGGAATAAAGCCTTGCAGCCAACCACGCAAGGCAGGCTCATCGGCATGAAAGGCCTCGACCTGCCCGGCGGAAAGCTTGGCAATGGCCTCAAACAAAACGGGATAGTCCCCCGCCCACGGCTGAACGGCGTAATGAAACGGCGCAGGCCTCCACAGCGCAGCGGATGCGTTCAGCAACGCGCCAAGGGCGGACAAGCGCTCGGCGATGGGGAGGGAATGAGGGGACATGCAGACGTTATCAAGATGATGTTCAGGCGCATTAAAGCATGGTAGGTTTCGCTCAGGACGCGTATGGAGCAAACACCCAAGATGTCATCACCTACGCCGGGAGTGGCAAGATGCCCTCTGGATCGGGGCAACGCCGTGTTTGTCGATTTACGATGCCGTCATAACGAATTGAACCCATTTAAAAACAATGAGCTACACCCACATGATCGTTGTTAAGCGGCGATTACTTATGGAGTTATACGGCGCTTGCGCCGTATAAAACACGTTAGCTTTTTTGGATATACCGCATGCTATTTTCTAAAAGAAAGGGGTTGTCCCCTGTCAGAGATGCCGTCCAGAAAGATGGTATGGACGGCGCATTGAGGCATGGTCTCTGGAACGCGCTACATCTGTGTATATGGCAGGGCATTACATATAGCCACTACAGTCAAACCTTTCGCTCCTCTAACGTCTACGATCTGTTTCAACACTACTGGCACAACCTATTCAAAATTCCCCTCGACAATCTTCCTGAATACCTAGACGACGCACACAAACGCGTTAGGAAATATTTTTTTGAGTGCGAGTGGTACGACGCTTACGACTTTATTGAGTTCACCGCACAGAACTGCCCTGAGGAACTGAAGGACGAGTACGTGAAGTTCTGCAATCACATACTCGAAAAGGAGCTATCTGCTTATAGGTTCGTAGATTCGCAACTGACGGACATTACTAGCGAAGAAGAAATTGAAAGTATCGAGGCGGCTATCGGCTCGACTACGAAGTATGCCGGTGCAAACAAGCATGTTCGAACCGCGCTAGGGTTCCTTTCAGATCGAAAGTCCCCGGACTATCGGAATTCGGTTAAAGAATCAATCAGTGCGGTGGAATCGTTGTGCGTTTCCATTTCTGGCGACCCTAAGGCCACCTTAGGTGCGGCCCTAAATTCGATAGAGCGCACACATCAATTACATCCTGCATTTAAGAAGGCGCTTTCTAGCTTGTATGGGTATACGAGCGATTCTGACGGAATCCGACATGCCCTATTGGAAGAGAGCTCTATCAGCTATAGCGACGCGAAATTCATGCTTGTGGCTTGTAGCGCATTTATAAATTATGTCCTTGGAAAGACGAGCGAAAAAAGCTAACCCGGCAGTCGAGCGGACCTGCGCGAAAAGCCGCGCAGGCCGCTCACTTCTACGTTAGCACTCTAGGGAGAAACGCATGGACCTGTTCTGCTTCGCATCAAGAAACGTTGAAAACATAAAGCGTGGCATTGCACATCAGTTATGGGCGGTCGGCACTCTGCTCAATCAACAGTCAATGGCTGCGCGCATAACAAAAGCAGATCGTTACCTACGTCCAGGCGCATTCGGTGTTCTTTATTGCAATCCACTACATGCGTTCACAACGCCATTCATTGTGCGTTCTCATGCTGACCCTGATGCTGTAGTCAATGACGTCTGGCCAGAACCGTGGCGCCTACCATTCAAAATTGAAACACTTGGCGACCTGTCAAGGCAATTACCAGCAGAAGAAGCAAAGAAGAGGTGGCCTGTCCTGAAAAAACGCCTTGAAGCAAATTACGGCAGAGGCGGCGTTAGTGCTGCCATGAACATAACGGGCACGACTGTTTTTGTTCCCGTATCAATCACTGGTGAAGATTGGGCAATTATTTGCCATGACCTCGCTACAAAACCGTGCTAACAAACGCTTCGAGCGGGACGCTCCAACAGCCGGCTTCGCCGCCTGTTTCCGCGCCCCTCAAGCTAAACGTTAGGGGTTTGTGTGGACGCCAACGATCTCGCATATCTGGAAAAGCTAGGATACGAAGGCGTACTCGCAGAAATGGCAAAAGGCGAAGGAAGGCTTGGCCGCCCTGGTTCTCCTATTCGCGAAGAAATAGAGCACTGGCTTGCGCTACAACGCATCAATAGAGAATCCGCTTCAGATGTTGTTCGTAATAAGCGAGAAGACGAAACCCTAGCTATAGCCAAAGAAGCCAATCGACTTGCTTCAGAAGCCAATTCTATTGCCCGCCTTGAGGCGGCTGCTGCTTCGCGTTCTGCTCGGTATGCAATGTATGCGGCAATAATTGCTGCAACCATCATGATCGTTGATAACAAGGACCAAATACTTGCACTCATATTCCACCCCTAACACTGCGTTCCAGGGGACGCGCTACAGCGGGCTTCGCCCGCTTCCGCTTGCCCCTGAACTTCGACGTTAGAGCGCAATGCGATATCTGCTCCCCATCCTTCTTCTTTTGGTTGTTCAAGCTGCTTGGGCTGAGCCTACGATCACACTTGTCCGTGTCTCCAAAGAAAATAACAACTTACAGTTATTGGCAAATGAAGAGGTAGTCCGCGAGTTTCACGTTGTGTTTGGTGCAACACCTAAGGGACACAAGATGCAGGAAGGTGATGAGAAAACCCCAGAGGGTTCCTACACTCTTGATTACAAAAACCCCAACAGCGCTTTCTATAAGTCAATTCACATCTCATATCCCAACGCCAAAGATATTGCTTCGGCAAAAGCGCGTGGTGTTAAGCCTGGTGGACAGGTAATGATTCATGGGCAAAAAAATGGGCTGGGCTGGCTCGCTTTCATCAGCCAGCACTTCAACTGGACAAATGGTTGTGTGGCCCTGTCCAATGCCGACATGGATATTGTTTGGGCGCTCGTCAAGGAGGGAACACCAATTGAAATCTTGCCATAAGCGCTCTAACAAGCGCTTCGAGAGGGACTGTCAAAAAGCTGGCTTCGCCACCTTTTCGCCAGCCCCTCAAGCTAAACGTTAGCATGGAGAAATAAATTGGCAATTTCGCTCGGGGAAATGCTATCCGTATCTGGCAATTCTAATCATTTAGGCTGTTTTCTGGCTGACTTTGAAGCAGCAATAAAAAACAACAACGAGGAAGGTAAGTCATTTACAATGGCGCCAAATTATTATGCGTGGATTTGCGCTGCTTCAGAACATGTTTTTTATAGTATTAGAGAAATAATGTATTTAAATACCGAAGATGATCAGGTGTTTGATTTTGCATATACAAAACTACTGAATTATATAATCGAAAATAATTCATGCAACAAAGAAGAACTGGAATCAATACTCCTATTTGCCAAAATGCGCCATCTAATTGTGCATAAAGGCTTTCCAAATCCTCATGTAGTTCCATCTGAAAATGAGCGGGAAATTGCAAAGGGCCATACTTTTAGAAAAAGCGAAATTGAAGAAATGGCAGTTATGCTTCGCAATACAAATTCATTCACTTCTTTGTATGAAAGCCATAGGTGTGCAATTAAAGCCATCTCGTCGTTACAGAAAAAAACAAATTATGACTTTGGCATTATGCAAATAACAAACAAATGTTAACAAATCGCTCAAGCACCGCGCACTCCGTGCGCTGGACAGTTTTTAAGTCGCAGTTTTGTGGTTTTGCTGCGCAAAATTTTTCCACAAAACCGCAACTTAAAAACTGCCGCTTAGCTCGGCGTTAGGCATCCCATGACGCACCATCCCGCAGCCCGTGTAGGGCGGAATAGCTTTGCGTATTCCGCCGCATGAAGCTTGCTCTGGCAATATAATTCATCCGGTGCATTACGCTTTGCTAATGCGCCCTACGTTCGGTTACATTTTCCGTGGGTTGATTTGATGCCTGATTATCGTCGTGCATTCTGCCCCGGCGGGACATTCTTTTTCACCGTCAATCTTCTGCAACGGCGGAATAACCCGCTTCTGATTCGTCATGTGGAAACTCTGCGCACCGTGGTGCGTGAGGTTCGGCGCAAGCATCCGTTTCATATTCACGGCTGGGTGGTGATGCCGGAGCATTTGCACGCCATCCTGGAACTTCCAGAGGGAGATGCTGATTTTTCCGTGCGCTGGCGCTTGATCAAGTCAGGTTTTTCACAACAACTGCCCCTGGAGGAGAGACGCTCGCGTGTGCGCATCAATCGGGGTGAACGCGGCATCTGGCAAAGGCGATTCTGGGAACATCTGATTCGTGATGAGGCGGACTTTGCCGCGCACATGGATTATCTGCATTTCAATCCGGTGAAGCACGGGTATGTGGACAGCGTCGCGGATTGGCCGTTTTCGACGTTTCACCGTCTGGTCGCGGCGGGGGTTTATCCGCCTGATTGGGCAGGGAGCGCCAGCGCGGATGCTCTGAGCGTGCCGGATTGAGGTTCAGCCATTCGGCGCATTACGCTGCGCTAATGCGCCCTACGTTTTTTTGGGGCCTCTGTTTAACCGTCCAATTCCGCCCAACGGGCATAGGCGGTTTCCAGCTCTTCGCCAATGACTATCAGCCGATCCAACACGGTCTTGATTACGGCCTGATTGCCGCTGTAAAACGCCGGTTCGCTGCTTTGCGCGGTGAGTTCGGCCTGTTCGGTTTCCAGGGCTTCGATGCGGGCGGGCAGTTGTTCGAGTTCGCGCTGGTCTTTGTAGCTGAGTTTGGCCTTGGGTTTGGCGGCGGGCGCGGGTGATTGGGGTTCGGGCTTGGCGGCGGGTTCGGCTTCCTTAGCCCTCACCCCAGCCCTCTCCCGAGGGGAGAGGGCGTTCTCTTGCGCCTTGATCTTCATCCAGTCGGCATAGCCGCCGACGACTTCGCGGATTTTTCCTTCGCCTTCAAACGCCAGCAGGCTGGTGACGACGTTGTCGAGGAAGGCGCGGTCGTGGCTGACGACGAGCAGGGTGCCGTCGTATTCGAGCAGGGCTTGTTCGAGGACTTCGAGGGTTTCGAGGTCGAGGTCGTTGGTGGGTTCGTCCAGCACCAGCAGGTTGGCGGGTTTGGCCAGCAGGCGGGCGAGCAGCAGGCGGTTGCGTTCGCCGCCGGAAAGGGCGGCAACCTTGGTGCGCGCACGATCCGGGGTGAACAGGAACTGTTGCAGATAGCCGATGCCGTGCATGTTCGCGCCATGCACCTCCAGCCGGTCGCCGCCGTCGCAGATGTTTTCGATGGCTGTCCATTCGGGGTTGAGCTGGGCGCGGTGCTGGTCGAAATAGGCGATTTGCAGTTGTGTGCCGATCTTGACGCTGCCCTGGTCGGGCTGGATTTCACCGAGCAACAGTTTGAGCAGGGTGCTTTTGCCGATGCCGTTCGGCCCGACCAGGCCGATGCGGTCGCCGCGCTGGATGCGGATGGAAAAGTCCTTGACCAGCTCGCGCCCGGCGTAACTTTTGCTGGCGTGTTCCGCTTCGACCACGATTTTCCCCGAAGTCGAACCGCTGGACAGGCTGACTTCGACCTTGCCCTGTTTGTTGACGCGCTGCGCACGTTCGGCGCGCAAGGACTCCAGACGGCGCACCCGCCCTTCGTTGCGCGTGCGCCGCGCCTTGATGCCCTGGCGTATCCACACTTCTTCCTGGGCGAGGAATTTGTCGAATTCGGCGTTTTGCTGCGCTTCGGCGTGTTCGCGCTCTTCGCGGCGGCGCAGGTAGTTGTCCCAGTCGCCCGGCCAGGAGGTAAGTTGGCCGCGATCCAGCTCAAGAATACGATTGGCCAGGCGCTGCAAAAAAGCGCGGTCGTGGGTGATGAACAGCACCGCGCCGCGAAATTCACGGATGAAGCTTTCCAGCCATTCGATGCTGGCGATGTCGAGGTGGTTGGTGGGTTCGTCGAGCAGCAGCACGTCGGGCTGTTGCACCAGCGCCTGCGCCAGCAGCACCCGGCGTTGCGCCCCGCCGGAAAGCTCGCGCACCTTGCGCGCCGGATCAAGCTCCAGGCGGGTGATGACTTCGTCCACACGGCGGACGATGTCCCAGCCCTGACGCGCTTCCAGCTCATGCTGCAACGCGGACAACTGCTCCAGCGCCTGTTCGTCGCCCGCCCCCACCCGCTCCAGGCAGGCGTGGTAGTTGAGCAGCACATCATGCAAATCGCCCACGCCAAGCAGCACGGTGGCATACACCGTGTCTTCGGATTCCATGCGCGGGTCTTGTTGCAGATAGGCGGCGCGAGCGCCCGCTTCCAGCCGCACGCTGCCCTCGTCGGCGCGCTGTTCGCCAGTGAGAATGCGCATCAGCGTGGATTTGCCCTCGCCATTGCGCCCGATCAGGGCGATGCGTTCGCCGGGTTCAACGGTGAAGGCGACATCTTTCAGCAGGGTGCGTGTGCCGACGGCAAAGCCAAGGTGGTCAACGGTTAGCAGGGGCATAGGGGGACTCGTGCGGCGGCAAGGTTATCCCCTCTCCCCTGGCGGGAGAGGGTTAGGGAGAGGGGGAGCAGGCAGGTATTGCGCCAAGAGTGGAACGATCAATCACCCTCTCCCCAACCCTCCCCCATCAAGGGGGAGGGAGCCAAATCGGATTACGCTGACTTCAAACGCTCACGCACAAACGCCGTCAGCGTGCCCAAGGTTGCAAACAGGCTGGCATCAATTTCATCGTCATGGATCGGCACGCCAAGCTGTTGCTCCAGTGCGGTCAGCACCGCCAGCACGCCCATTGAATCCAGCTGGGGAAGACTGCCAAGCAAGGGGGAGTCGGCGCGCAATGCCCAGGCTTCGTCGCCAAGCTGGAGGGCATCGTGCAGCACCCTGCGCACATCGGCCTCAACATCGTGCGACGGGGTAAAGGCGGCGGGCTGGGCGTAGCCGTCGGCAAACATGGAGGGCAACAAGTCGATTAAGCTCCCAAGTGCGTCTGCCCGCCCATGTAGGGGCGCAGAACCTCAGGAATGGCGATGCGACCGCCTTCGTCCTGGAAGTTTTCCAGCACGGCGACCATTGTGCGCCCCACCGCCAGGCCAGAGCCATTGAGCGTATGCACCAGCTCCGGCTTGCCTTCGGCATTGCGATAACGCGCCTGCAAACGCCGCGCCTGGAAGGCTTCGAAATTGGAGCAGGAGGAAATCTCGCGGTAGGTGTCCTGCGCGGGCAGCCACACTTCCAGGTCATAGGTCTTGGCCGAACCGAAGCCCATGTCGCCGGTGCAGAGCAACATGCGGCGGTAAGGCAGGCCGAGGCGCTCCAACACGGTTTCCGCATGGCCAGTCAGCTCTTCGAGCGCAGCGAAGGCGTTGTCCGGGTGGACGATTTGCACCAGCTCGACCTTCTCGAACTGATGCTGGCGGATCATGCCGCGTGTATCGCGCCCGGCAGCGCCGGCCTCGGAACGGAAGCACGGGGTATGGGCAACCATTTTCAACGGCAAGGCAGCCAGGTCGACGATCTCGTCGCGCACCAAGTTGGTCACTGGCACTTCGGCGGTAGGAATCAGGTAGTACGGCGATTCTCCCGCCATTTTGAAAAGGTCTTCCTCGAACTTGGGCAACTGGCCGGTGCCGCGCAGGCTGTCGGCATTGACCATGTAGGGCACATAGACTTCGCTGTAGCCATGTTCGCCGGTGTGCAGGTTCAGCATGAACTGGGTAAGCGCACGATGCAGACGCGCCAGTTCGTTTTTCAGCACCACGAAGCGGCTGCCGGTGAGCTTGGCTCCGGCGGCGAAGTCCATATTGCCGTCCAGACCTTCACCCAGGGCGACGTGATCTTTCGGAGGGAAGGCAAAGCGTGTCGGCTCGCCCCAGCGCTTCTGTTCCACATTGCCCGTTTCGTCTTCGCCGTCGGGCACGCTGGAATGCGGGATATTGGGCAGGTTCAGCGCCAACGCCTCCAGTTGCTCCGCCACGGCGGCAAAACGCGCCTTGGCGGCGTCCATGCGCGCCCCGAGGCTGGCGACTTCATCCAGCAGCGGCTGTACATCCTCGCCCTTGGCCTTGGCCTGGCCGATGGCCTTGGAACGGGTATTGCGCTCGGCCAGCAGGCGTTCGGCCTCCATCTGCGCTTCCTTGCGTTCGGATTCCAGGCGCTCGAACTGCGCGACATCAAGGACAAAGCCGCGCCGCGCCAGGCCAGCGGCGACAGTGGCCAAATCAGAACGCAGGATTCGGGGGTCAAGCATGGTTTCTCTGCCTTGGGGTGGTTTGGATAAGTAGTGATGCCCGGATTTGGCTTCAGTTTCCCTGATGGAAAAATCGCCGCGAGGAGGCCGCCGGAGAGAGGTCGAAGGGCTAGGTTTAGCCGACGCCCCCTCTCCCCTGCCCTCTCCCGCGAGGGGAGAGGGAGAAAACCCCGCTCCCGCTCAAGCTCTGGATCAAAGATGATGCACTTCCAGCACTTCCAGCGAACGCTCGCCCGCTGGCGCCTTGAAAATGATGGTGTCGCCGATGTGCTTGCCGATCAGAGCGCGCGCCAAGGGGGAATGCACGGAAATCAGGTTCTGCTTGATATCGGCCTCGTCGTCGCCCACCAGCTTGTAGGTGGTTTCCACGCCGCTTTCTTCTTCCAGAACGACAATCGTGCTACCGAAAATCACCTTGCCGGTATTGGGCAGCTTGGTCACATCAATAATCTGCGCCAGGGACAGCTTACCTTCGATTTCCTTGATGCGTCCTTCGATAAAGCCCTGCTCCTCGCGCGCGGCGTGGTATTCGGCGTTTTCCTTCAAATCGCCCAGCTCACGCGCCTCAGCAATCGCCTTGATAATGCGCGGACGCTCCACGCTGCGCAGTTGCTTCAACTCTTCTTCAAGCTTCGCCGCGCCAACGGCGGTCATGGGTACACGTTCCATTTCGTCAAAATCTCAAACTTGTGCATTGCTCAGAATGTCATGCAGATCCTGCAAGCGGTTCACATCCAGGGGTTCGTTCATGTGCCTGAGCGCCTGGCAGGTGGCTCGGGCGCCGGCAATGGTGGTGAAGTAGGTCACCTTGCGCTGCAAGGCTTCGCGGCGAATGGCCGAGGAATCCGACAGCGACTGGCGATTGCCCGAGGTGGTGTTGATGATCAGGTCGATGTCTTCGTTCTTGATCATGTCCACGATGTGCGGACGCCCCTCAACGACCTTGTTGACCACGCCGCAGACGATGCCCGCCGCCTGCAAGCTGGCCGCCGTACCGCGCGTGGCCACCAGACTGAAGCCATGCGCCGCCAGGTCGCGCGCCACGTCCACCGCAGCTGCGTGATCTTCCTTGCGCACGCTGATAAAGGCGCGCCCGGAAGTAGGCAGACGCGAACCCGCGCCCGCCTGCGCCTTGGCAAAGGCCGCGCCGAAGGTTTTGCCCACGCCCATCACCTCGCCGGTGGACTTCATTTCCGGGCCAAGCACCGGATCAACGCCAGCGAACTTGATGAAGGGGAACACCGCTTCTTTCACCGAATAAAAGCCCGGCACGATTTCTTCCTGCGTCCCCTGCTGTTGCAGAGACTTGCCCACCATGCAGCGCGCCGCGACCTTGGCCAGCGCACGTCCGGTGGCTTTGGAGACAAAAGGCACGGTACGCGAGGCGCGGGGGTTGACCTCCAGCACGTAGATATCGTCGCCCTTGACCGCGAACTGGGTGTTCATCAGCCCAACCACCTTCAGGCCGCGCGCCATTTTCAAGATCTGCCCGCGCAGCTCGTCCTGCAATTTCTGCGACACGCTGTAAGGCGGCAGCGAGCAGGCCGAATCGCCGGAATGCACGCCCGCCTGTTCGATATGCTCCATGATGCCGCCGATCAGCACATCCTGGCCGTCGCACACTGCATCCACATCCAGCTCGATGGCGTCATCCAGGAAACGGTCGAGCAGTACCGGCGAATCATTGGATACCTTCACCGCCTCGCGCATGTAGCGGCGCAGATCATCCTCGCCATGCACGATTTCCATAGCGCGCCCACCCAGTACATACGACGGACGCACCACCAGCGGGTAGCCGATCTCCGCTGCCAGATGCACGGCTTCTTCCGCCGAACGCGCCGTGCGGTTGGGCGGCTGACGCAGGCCAAGCTGGGTAATCAGTTTCTGGAAACGCTCGCGGTCTTCGGCCAGGTCGATGGAGTCCGGCGTGGTGCCGATGATCGGGGCGCCGGCCTTTTCCAGATCACGCGCCAGCTTGAGCGGCGTTTGCCCGCCGTATTGCACGATCACGCCCTTGGGCTGTTCGATGTGGATGATTTCCAGCACGTCTTCCAGCGTCAGCGGCTCGAAATACAGGCGGTCGGAAGAATCGTAGTCGGTCGATACGGTTTCCGGGTTGCAGTTGATCATGATGGTTTCAAAGCCATCTTCACGGCAGGCTTGTGCGGCATGTACGCAGCAATAGTCGAACTCGATGCCCTGGCCGATGCGGTTCGGCCCGCCGCCCAGCACGATGATTTTTTCGCGCTCGGAGGGACGCGCCTCGCATTCTTCCTCGTAAGTGGAATACATATAGGCCGTTGAGGTGGCGAACTCGCCCGCACAGGTATCGACACGCTTGTACACCGGGCGCACGCCCAGTTCATGGCGGCGGTTGCGCACGCATTTTTCCGTGTCATCCAAAAGGCGCGCCAGACGGCGGTCGGAAAAGCCCATGCGCTTGAGTTCGCGCAACTCGTCGGCGTCCAGGGTTTCCAGGTCGCGCCCGCGCAGGGCGTTTTCAGCCTGCACGATTTCTTCCAGCTGGAGCAAAAACCACGGGTCGATCTTGGAGTGTTCGTGAATCTGCTCAAGGCTGAAGCCGTGGCGGAAGGCGTCAGCCACATACCAGATGCGATCCGCGCCCGGCATGCGCAGCTCATGAATCAGCTTGGATTCAACCTCATCCGCCGGCAACGTGGCATCGACGATTTCATTCAGGCCATCCATGCCGGTTTCCAGGCCGCGCAAGGCTTTTTGCAGCGACTCCTGGAAGGTGCGCCCCATGGCCATCACCTCGCCCACCGATTTCATCTGCGTGGTCAGGCGATTATTCGCGCCGGGGAATTTTTCAAAGGTGAAACGCGGAACCTTGGTGACCACATAGTCAATCGACGGCTCGAACGAAGCCGGGGTTGCGCCGCCGGTAATGTCGTTCTTCAACTCATCCAGGGTGAAGCCCACAGCCAGCTTGGCGGCGATTTTCGCAATCGGGAAGCCGGTGGCCTTGGAAGCCAGCGCGGAAGAGCGCGAAACACGCGGGTTCATTTCAATCACGATCATGTGGCCATTGGCCGGATTGATCGCAAACTGCACATTGGAACCGCCGGTTTCCACCCCGATCTTGCGCAGCACCGCCAGCGAGGCGTTGCGCATGATCTGGTATTCCTTGTCAGTCAGCGTTTGCGCCGGGGCGACGGTAATCGAATCGCCGGTGTGTACGCCCATCGGGTCAAAGTTTTCGATGGAGCAGACGATAATCGCGTTGTCGGCCTTATCGCGCACCACTTCCATCTCGTACTCTTTCCAGCCGAGCACGGACTCTTCGATCAACAGCTCACGGGTGGGCGACAGATCCAGCCCACGACGCACGATGTCCTCGTACTCTTCGCGGTTGTAGGCGATACCGCCGCCTGTGCCGCCCATGGTGAACGAGGGGCGGATAATGACCGGATAGCCGATCTGCGGCTGCACCTGCAACGCTTCCTCAAGACTATGCACGATGAACGACTTGGGCGTACTCAGGCCGATTTCGGTCATCGCTTCGCGGAAACGCTCACGGTCTTCCGCCATGTCAATCGCATCAGCGGTCGCGCCGATCAGTTCGACGCCGAACTTGGCCAGCACGCCCTCGCGCTCCAGATCGAGCGCGCAGTTCAGCGCCGTCTGCCCGCCCATGGTCGGCAACACCGCATCCGGGCGCTCTTTTTCGATGATCTTGGCCACCGTTTGCCAATCAATCGGCTCGATGTAGGTTGCGTCCGCCATTTCGGGGTCGGTCATGATGGTGGCCGGGTTGGAGTTCACCAGAATGACGCGGTAACCCTCTTCGCGCAGCGCCTTGCACGCCTGCGCGCCGGAGTAGTCGAACTCACAGGCTTGACCAATGATGATCGGCCCGGCGCCGATGATAAGAATGCTTTGGATGTCGGTACGTTTTGGCATGGCGTCTTGATCTTGTAGGTGCGATACATTCGCACAAAAAAACTTGGTTGCATTGCTTGTGCGAATGAATTCGCACCTACCGTCGTGGCTCAGGAACGTTAACGATGCTTGCGTTGCTCTTTGGCCTGACGCATTCCTTCAATAAACGGTTCAAACACCAAGGCCACATCATGCGGCCCCGGGCTGGCTTCCGGATGCCCCTGGAAGCTGTAGGCGGGCTTGTCGGTCAGGCGAATGCCTTGCAGTGAGCCATCGAACAGGGATTTGTGCGTGGCGACCACGTTGGCGGGCAGACTGCCCTCATCCACGGCAAAGCCATGATTCTGGCTGGAAATCATCACCTTGCCACTCCCCAGATCCTGCACCGGATGGTTAGCGCCGTGGTGACCGAATTTCATCTTCACCGTGCGTGCGCCGCAGGCCAGGCCGAGAATCTGATGCCCCAGGCAAATGCCGTACAGCGGAATCTCCGCCTGCAACAGATCGCGGGTCGCCTCAATCGCATAATCACAGGCCGCCGGGTCGCCCGGGCCATTGGAGAGAAACACGCCATCCGGCTGCATGGCGAGCACTTCTGCCGCTGGCGTTTGCGCGGGGACAACGGTCACGCGGCAGCCACGATCGACCAGCATACGCAGGATATTGCGCTTGATGCCGTAATCGTAAGCCACGACGTGATACTTGAAGCTTTCCAGCGGCGCACCTGCGCGCAGCGCCTTGGCGTCCCAACTGGGCGCATTCCACTCATAGCTCGCTGCTGTGGTGACTTCCTTGGCCAGATCCATGCCATTCAATCCGGGGAAAGCGCGGGCGGCGGCAACAGCCTGTTCGGCATCCAGGTCAGCGCCCGCCATCAGGCAGCCGTTTTGCGCGCCTTTTTCACGCAAAAGCCGCGTCAGCTTGCGCGTATCAATCCCGGCGATACCGAGCACGCCATGACGTTGCAGATAGGCAGGCAGGCTTTCCTGCGCCCGCCAGTTGCTGTGCAAACGCGGCAGATCGCGCACGATCAAGCCCGCAGCATGCACGCGGGGATCTTCCTCGTCTTCTGCATTCACGCCGGTGTTGCCGATGTGCGGATAGGTCAGGGTCACCATCTGGCGACTGTAGGAGGGGTCGGTCAGGATTTCCTGATAGCCCGTCATGGCCGTATTGAACACCACTTCACCGACCGACAGGCCGTCAGCGCCCACGGAATATCCGTGGAATACAGAACCGTCTTCGAGCGCAAGCAAGGCAGGAGTCTTTTCAAACATGACGTATCACACACATAACGGGCACACACAAAAAACGGGACGATTCGCGGGGTTGCGCATCTTCCCGTCATGCAAAAATTGGGCGGATTCTAGCAGATGCGGCGATTAGCGTCCATGCAGATGCCCGGCTTGCCTCTTATGACCATCAACGCAGGGCAAGAACATCCTGCATGTCGTACAAACCCGGCTCGCGCCCCCGAACCCAGCGCGCCGCCTGCACCGCGCCGCGTGCAAAGGTCATGCGGCTGGACGCCTTGTGCGTGATCTCCACGCGCTCGCCAAGACCAGCGAAGAGCACGGTATGGTCGCCGACAATATCGCCGCCGCGCACGGTGGCGAAGCCGATGGTTTTGGCGTCGCGCTCGCCGGTGATGCCTTCACGTCCATACACCGCGCAATCGCCCAGATCGCGTCCGAGCGCGTCGGCCACGGCGCGCCCCAGCGCCAGCGCCGTGCCCGAGGGCGCATCCACCTTGTGCCGGTGATGCGCCTCGATGATCTCCACATCAAAATCATCTCCCAACACCCGCGCCGCCGTATCCAAAAGCTTGAGACACAGATTGACGCCCACGCTGAAATTCGCCGCCAAGACGATCGGAATGTGCGTCGCCGCCTGGGTCAAAACCGCCTTTTGTTCGGCGTTAAAGCCGGTCGTCCCAATGACCATAGGCACGCCTGCCGCCACGCACAAAGGCAGGTAATGCAGGGTGGCCTCCGGGCGGGTGAAATCAATAAGCACATCCGTGCCGGGCAAAACATAGGCCAGATCGTCTTTCACAAGAAAACCTGAATCCACACCCCCTTGAATACGAAGTAACTTTGCCAAACCCAATTCGTGATCCACCACCGCATGCAAACGCGACTCACCATATGAAGGCGTTAACGAGTCGATCAACGCACGCCCCATACGACCGCCACCGCCTGTTATGGTTACGTTCAACATTTGTTTGCTCCTTATCTGTTCGCTCCTTAGAGCCTGTTTGCGATTTTTTTGAGACTAAAATTCTTCGTGAAATGGGTTCTGTAGGTGCGAATTCATTCGCACAAATGCGCCTGAAATTGTGCGAATGAATTCGCACCTACACTTTTTGGCGACTATTTTTCCGTTCAATGGCGAGATCGTAAACAGGTTCTTAGAAAAGCTCTTCAGTCACCTGCGCATCCCCCAGGCTCTCGGAAAGCTCGGCAGGCGGCAACATCTCCGACATCACTGCCGTGGTGTACAGCGCATGACGCGCATCAAAAAATTCCTTGACCGAACCCGGCGAACCGCCTTCCACCACAATACCGGTCGCAGGATCGATGCTCGCCGTTACTATCCCTTTGGGCGGCTTGTTTTCCTGCACCGACACATCCGCCAGCGCCACGCGCATGAAATCAATCCACATTGGCAAGGCCGCCGAACCACCGGTTTCCTTGCGCCCCATCGAATGATAGTCGTCGTAACCGACCCAGGCCGTCGCCACCACTCCGGGTCCAAAACCACAAAACCAGGCATCACGCTGATCATTGGTCGTTCCTGTCTTGCCCGCAATATCCGGCCGCTTCAGCGCCCTGCCCGCCGCCGCGCCCGTACCGCGATGCGCCACATCACGCAACATCAGATTGGTTAGCCAGATGTTTTCCTCGGGCAAAACTCGCGGCGCGGAATTGACCTCGCCCGGAGCGCAGGCATCACAGAGCGTGGGCGGAGTCTGCTCGAACAGCACAACGCCATTCACATCCTCCACTCGCTGGACAAAATAAGGCTGCACACGATAACCGCCATTGGCAAACACGCTGTACGCCGCCGCCAGCTCGAAAGGGGTCAGCGCATAGCTTCCCAGCGCCAGGGACAATGTCGGACTCCACTGCTGCGTCGGCAGACCGAACAATTTCGCATGATCGAGCGCCGCCTTGGGCGTGATGGCATCGATAATGCGTACGGAAACCAGGTTTTGCGAGCGCACCAAAGCCTCGTGCAAGCGCGTCGGTCCATACGAATGCCCGCCGTAGTTTTCTGGCTTCCAGTCCTTGTTGTCCCCGGCCTGCCCGGTGAATACCAAGGGTTCGTCGCTAATCACGCTCGCCAGGGTAAAGCCGTTTTCCAGCGCGGCGGAATACAGAAACGGCTTGAACGAAGACCCCGGCTGGCGCTGCGCCTGATAGGCGCGATTGAACTTGCTCAGGGCGAAATCAAAGCCGCCAGCCAGCGCCAGCATGGCTCCGCTGCGAGGATCAAAGGCCACGAAAGCGCCAGCGATTTCGGGGATTTGCGCCAGGGACGCCACGCCATCCTTATCATCGGCGCGCAAGCGCACCACATCGCCGACCTGCAGGGCGTTGACCGTCCTATCGTCACGCTTGCCCAGACTGCTCTTAACCCACTTGAGCGAAGGAGCATCCAGTTCAAGCGTTCGTCCCGCTGCATCCACCACCTTCACACCCTGCGGGTTGACCGCAAGCACTACGACTGCGAGCAAACCTTCGATGACACGCTGCTTGCCCGCCTGCTCCGCAGCCAGAGCGATACGCCCCGCCTCATCATCGGCTAGCAAATCGACATGCGACTCTGCCCCCTGCCAATGGTAACGACGCTCATAATTCAGCAGAGCGTCGCGCAATGACTGCGCCGCAGCGCGCTGCAGCCCGCCGTCAATGCTGGCAAAGACTCGCAAACCCTTCTCATAGGCCGCGTCGCCGTATTGCTCCACCATGCGCGCCCGCACCATCTCAGCCACATAGGGCGCATGCAGTTCAACGGTCGCACTAAGGTACAACTGGGTGCTGACAGGCTCGGCCAAGGCAAGCTCAAGCTCGGCCTGCGCCAGCATGCCAAGATCAAACATTCTTCCCAACACATAGTCGCGACGAATTTTCGCCCGCGTGGGGTTGACGACCGGGTTGTATTTCGACGGCGCCTTGGGCAAGCCAGCCAGCATGGCGGCCTCAGCCGGAGTCAGCAGATTCATCGTCTTGTTGAAATAAATTTGCGATGCCGCCGCAATACCATATGCGCGGTTACCGAGATAGATCTTGTTCAGGTAGAGCTCAAGGATCTGATCCTTGCTCAGCTCGCGTTCGATCTTGATCGCCAGCAAAATCTCGTTGAACTTACGGCTATAGGTTTTTTCGCTGTTCAAAAAGAAATTACGCGCCACCTGCATGGTGATCGTACTGCCGCCCTGCCCTTTGTGGCCCGTGCGCAACAACTCCCAGGCTGCGCGGAACAGTCCTTGCCAATCCACGCCTGGATGTTCGTAAAAGCGATCATCCTCAGCGGCGAGAAACGCGTTTTTCACCAGAGGCGGCACTTGTTCGATCGTCGCAGGAATCCGTCTTTTTTCACCAAACTCGGCCATAAGACTGCCATTACGGTCATAGACCCGCATGGGCACCTGAAACTGCGTATCACGCAACGAATTGACATCCGGCAACTCCTCGCTATAAACATAACGAGCCACACCCCATGCCGACAAAGCAATCAGTGCAATAAATACAACAAGATAGAAGACAAACCTAAAAATGAATGTTAGAAATGGCATAGAAGGTGGCTGTATTGTCTGGGTGTGATTTCGTCATCGGAGACTATCCTCAGAACCTGTTTACGTCCTTGATAACGGACGCAGCGCAAGAAAAAATCGACCGAAAAAGCTCAGCATAGGCAAAACTATGTGGGCGATTGCGGACGACTGCTGCGCCGTCGGGCGAGATCGTAAACAGGTTCTCAGGGAGATCGTCCTGTGTGCATTTCATTATCAGCTTGCTGAAAGCCTGGCCGCGCGCCACGATACCGCAAAGGCTTCGAGAGAGGAAAACGACTCGTGTTTCGACGAACCAACAAATCACCGCTGCTAGGACTGGATATCAGCTCATCCTCCGTCAAATTGCTCGAATTGAGTCGGACGAATAGCGGTTATCGCATTGAAGCCATCGCCATTGAGGCTCTCCCTGATCGCGCCATTCAGGACAAGGAAATCGTGGATCCGGAGGCCGTAGCGTCCGCCATCCGCAAGGCGGTCAAGGAGTCCGGCACCCGCGCCAAGCACGCCTGTATCGCCATCCCGGGCAGCGCAAGCATTTCGCGGGTCATCAGCCTGCCCGCCGACCTTACCGAGACTGAGCTGTCCATGCAGGTACGCATTGAAGCGGAGCAGTATGTACCGCATGCCATGGATGATGTCAGTCTGGACTATGACATTCTTGGCTCAACCGCTGGCAACGCGGAGAACGTCGATGTCCTCATCGCCGCATCAAAAACGGAAAAGGTTGAAGCGCGCCAGAGCGCTGCGGACATGGGCGGACTGAACGTCGAAATCGTCGATGTCGAACCCTTCGCCCTGGAAAACGTATTTCAGCAGATTTTTGAGCCCAAGCTTGACAAACTCCATGCTGACAGCGGCGTTGTCCTGCTGGACATCGGCTCCAACACCACTTCGGTCAACGTATTTCACCAAGGCAGCATGGTTTACACCCGCGATCATCCGTTTGGCGGGCGTCAACACACTGATGAAATCATGCGCCGCTACCAGCTCAGCTATGCCGAGGCCGGACGCGCGAAGCGCCAGGGCGGCCTGCCTGAAAGCTATGAAACCGAGGTATTGCTGCCCTTCGTTGATCTGGTCGCCCAACAGATTGGGCGTTTCCTGCAGTTCTTCTACGCTGCGAACCCAAGCATTCCGCTGACGCGTATCCTGCTCGGCGGCGGCGTCGCCAGCCTTCCGGACTTGTCCGAGCGCATCGCCATGAGCACAGGCGTGGAGACGCAAATCGCCGATCCCTTCGTGGGCATGACGCGCTCAGCTCAGGTCTCCGGCACTGCTGGAAACCGTATACTCGGCGAGGATGCCACGTCCATGCTTATCGCCTGTGGTCTCGCACTAAGGAGCTTCGACTGATGCCGCGCATTAACCTACTACCCTGGCGCGAAGCCTTACGCAAAAAGCGCCAGCAAGACTTCGTCACCCATGCGGGACTGACTCTGATCGGCGCCGCCGCGGTCGCCCTGCTCGTCCATATGACCGTACAGGGTCAAATCGACAACCAGATAGATCGCAATACCTACCTCGAAAGCGTGGTCGCCGATCTGGACAAGAAAATCGAAGAAATCCAGTCCCTCAAGAAAAAGCGCGACGATCTCATCGCACGCATGGACGCCATTGAGAAACTTCAGGCCACGCGCAGCCTGATCGTCAAGCTTTTTGAAGAGCTCGCCCGCACGACCCCTGAAGGCATCGTCCTTACCAATGTTTCCATGGGAGAGGGCGCGGGGACCGTGCAAATCAACGGGTTCAGCGACACTACTGCGCGGGTTGCCGAGTATTTGCGCGGTCTGAACAAGAGCAAGCTCCTCAATAACGCCGAGATTGTAGGGGAAGGTATTCTTGCCCAGGACGCGACCGGGGGCGCTGCGGTACAAAAACAGAAGAAAGTGGCCTTCGATGGCAAATTCGCTTTCTCGATCATCGCCGGCGTAACCCCCCCCGCAAGTCTCGTCGATGCTGAAAACAGTGCGGAGAGCAGCAAACCATGAACTTGATCAAAGACTTCAAATCCGTAGACGACCCCAATAACCTGGGCAGCGCTCCGCTGAGCGTACGCATCACGATCATGGCCATGATATTCGCGGGCGTATTGGGCGGAGCTTACTACCTCGACATCCAGGCCCTGCAAGAGCAGCTCGCATCGGAGCGCATCAAAGAGCCTGACCTAAAAAATAAAATCGTCGAAAAACAGCAGCTTGCAGCCAACCTGGATGCTTACAAGGCGCAGCTCCTGGAAATGGAGCAAACCTTGCAAGCCATCCTTCGACAACTGCCGAACAAGAAAGAAATCGAAAACCTGATCGTCGATGTCGCCCAGACATCCTTGGCCGACGGATTGAAAAACGTACAGATTCAGGCCTTGCCTGAAGTGCCGTATGACTACTATGCAGAAGCTCCCTACGTCTTGCGCTTTCAGGGAACGTATCACCAGCTTGCCAAGTTTGTCAGCGACGCCTCGGCGCTCCCGCGCATCATCACCCTGCACAATTTCGCCACGATCACGCCCTCGGCTGACTTCGCCAGGAACAAAGTGCTCGATCTCAATATCACTGCCAAGACCTACCGCTACCTTGACGCTGAAGAGATCAAGCAACGCGGGGCATCCGCCACAGCGGCCACTAGAAGTTAAGGAGCCGCAAGGATGAAACCTGCCTCTAGAGTTCTCACACTGGTCGTATCGACCCTTTGCCTGCCCTTGCTTCATGGTTGCTCGGAGGGAAGGAGCGACCTCGAAGCCTTTGTCAACGAAACCATGCAAAAACCGGCTGCCAGAGCCATTCCCCCCATCCCCCAACTCAAGCCCTACGCGCCGTTCATCTACTCGGCCTTTGACTCGCGCGACCCATTCTCCGTGCCCGAATACATCGAAGAAAAAGCGGACAACGGCATCCGTCCGGACAGCAATCGCGCCAAGGAACCGCTAGAGTCCTTCCCGCTGGATGGACTTGGCATGATGGGTATCATTGAGCGCAACGGAAATACCGAGGCGCTGGTCAGCGCCCCCGACGACACGATCCACACCGTCAGTATCGGCAACTACCTTGGACAGAACTTCGGCAAGATTACCGGAATTGAAGAAACCAGAATCGACTTGATCGAGATCCTCCCCGACGGCAATGGCGGCTGGATGGAAAAGCCTGCCGCCATCACCATGAAAGACGTAGACACACAGGGTAAAAAGCCATGATGCAGCCAATCGCCTCCCATAACCGCCTCGCCCAGGCCATTACCCTCGCTTTGGGACTGAGCCTGTCCTCCGCCTGGGCGGCCAACGAGATCAAAGACATCAATGTCGATCTGCTTCAGGATGGAACCACCCAAATCCGCTTCGTCATGGCCGAGCCTGTGCAGGCGACACCGACCAACTTCGTTATCGAAGAGCCTGCACGCATCGCAGTGGACTTTCCTGACACCCGCTTCAACGGCGCGAACAAGCTGCGCACCATTGACATCGGCAGCGTGCGCGATCTGCGCTTCGCCGAATCCCAGGGGCGCGCCCGCGCCATTATCAGCCTTGACAAAAGCCAGCCCTACAATCTCAGCCTGGACGGCGGCAACGTCGTTCTTGCCATCCAGAATACGGGTTCCACCCAGGGCGAAACGCTAGCGCAAGCCGATATGCCGACCGCCCCCGCGTCCGTCGCTACGGCGCCTGCGCCCGCTTCCCAAAAACCGCAGGTCGACTTCAAGCTTGGCGCCAAGGGCGAAGGACGCATCCTGGTCGCCATGCCCGCACCCAACGCACCCATGAACATGAAGACCGAAGGCAAGCGACTGGTTATCGACCTGCCCAAAACCGTACTCAAGGAAGCGCAATACGACGTCTCGGATTTCGGCACCCCGGCCAAGCTGGTCACCGTAGCCAGCAAGGGTCAGGGTTCGCGCATCACCGTGGACAACAGCGTCGCCTTTGAAAACATGGCCTATCAGGTCGGCAACCAGCTCACGATCGACATTCGCCCGATGCCAGAGCCTGACGTCAACCAAAACAACCCCCTGGCGCCGAAGAAATTCACCGGCGAACGCCTGACACTCAAATTCCAGGACATTGAAGTGCGTCCGCTGCTGCAATTGCTGGCCGACTTTACCGGCCAGAATATCGTGGTCAGCGACTCCGTGACCGGACGCATGAGCCTGCGTCTGGATAACGTACCCTGGGATCAGGCTCTGGATCTGATTCTTTCCACGCGCGGCCTGTCCATGCGCCAGAACGGAAACATCATGTTCATTGCGCCCACCGCTGAAATCGCCGCACAGGAAAGGGCGCAGTTTGAACTGATCAACCAGAACGAAACCCTCGCCCCGCTCGTGTCCGACTTCGTGCAGATCAACTATGCGAAAGCCGCCGATATCGCCCGACTGCTGCGTCCGAGCATAGCCGGGGGCGGCAGCGCGCTCGGAACCTCGCCCAACAATGTCAACCAACAGAACGGCTTCCTCAGCCCGCGCGGCACCATCACCGTCGATGAGCGCACCAACACGCTGCTGATCAACGACATCGCCGACAGCCTGGTTCGTATCCGCGATCTGGTCAAAAAGCTTGACTCACCGATCAAGCAGGTGCTGATTGAAACGCGCATCGTCATCGCCTCCGACAGCTTCTCGCGCGAACTGGGCGTCAAATGGGGCGTCACCGGCGTCAATACCGGTTCGAACGGCACAGCGGTGTATACCGGAAACAACTCCGGCAGCAACGAGATGCTTACCAACATCGCCAACGGCAACGCCCCCGGCTTCCCCTCAGCCGTTTCCAACCGTTACAACGTCAACCTACCCACCACCACCACCGCCATGGGTACGCTCGGCCTGAGCGTTCTTGGTTCCAATGTTCTGGTCGATATGGAAATTTCCGCCATGCAGGCCGAGGGCAACGGCGAGGTCATTTCCAGCCCGCGCGTTCTCACCGCCAACGGTCAAGCGGCCTACATCAAGCAAGGCAAGGAAATTCCCTACCAGGAAGCCAGCTCCAGCGGGGCCACCTCCACATCCTTCAAGGAAGCCGTGTTGCAGACCATGGTGACCCCGCAGATCACGCCCAACAATAACGTCATCATGGACATCCGGGTACAAAAGGATGAGCCTGACTTTTCGCGCTCGGTCAACGGCGTCCCGCCGATCGACAAGCGCGAAGTCAAGACCATCGTTCAGGTCAACAACGGAGAAACAGTGGTTCTCGGCGGCATTTATGAAATCACCAGCGCCAACCAACTGGATAAAATCCCCTTCCTTGGCGATATTCCCTGGCTTGGCGAAGCCTTGTTCAGTAGGCGTCTGAGAAGTAACGAAAAGTTTGAGCTGCTTATTTTCGTCACCCCGCGCATTGTTGAAAACGGCATGATGACCGAAGTGCAAAGCGAACGGTAAACTGCACGTTGCAACCCATCCTGTGACCTATACTCCTGTCGGCCACATCCACCCATCCCGGAAGAACATCATGCTCAGCATCTTTCATCGCTTCATGTTCAGGCTTCTCGCCTTTCTGTCGCCCGTTGTCCTGCTGGCCGCTTGCGGCGGCGGAGGCAGCGGACCGAACACCCTCCTCGCCGAAACGCCAAGCGCCACATCCAGCCTGCAAGTTACCCTAAGCGCCGCCGCCAGCAGCCTGAACGGCGGCCAGGACACCATCCTTACCGTAAAAGTCACCGATGCCTCCACAGGCAAGGCGGTTTCCGGCCAGGAAGTCACCCTTGCCTTCGGCAGCAACGTGTCGGGAGCCACCTTGTCCGCCACCGGCGCCACCACCGATGCCAATGGCGTCGCCAATGTGCGCTACACGGCAGGAGCCCTGAGCGGCAGCGACAGCGTGATCGCCAGCGTAACGGACAGCAACAGCAAGACCACGAGCGCTTCCCTCAACATCGTCGTCACCGCCTCAAGCGCCACTGTCAGCCTGAGCATCGCCCTCAGCGCCGCCGCCAACAGTCTCAATGCCGGCGAGAACACCGTGCTGACCGCCACCGTAACCGATAGCAACGGCAAGGCGGCCAGCGGCCAGACCGTCGCCTTCGCCTTCGGCAGCAATCTCTCCGGCGCAAGCCTGTCCGCCAGCAGCGGCGTCTCAGCCAGCGACGGTCTGGTCAGCATCCGCTATACCGCAGGCAGCCTGGCGGGCAACGACAGCATCATCGCCACGGTAACCGACGCCAACGGCAGCTCGGTCAGCGCCTCGGTCAGCATCAGCGTCAGCTCCACCTCCTCGGCCGCCGCCCTGCGCGTAACGCTGACTTCCGCCAGCAGCACGCTCAACGGCGGTGAAGACAGCATTCTTTCCGCCGTCGTCACCGACGCCAGCGGCAAGGTCGTCAGCGGCCAGACCGTCACCTTCGCTTTCGGCACCAATCTTTCCGGCGCCAGCCTGTCCGCCAGCAGCGGCACTTCAGACGCCAGCGGCAAGGTCAGCACCCGGTATACCGCAGGCAGCCTGGCCGGTACGGACAACGTCATCGCCAGCGTGACCGATACCAACGGCAAGTCGTCCAGCAGTTCGGTGTCCATCACCGTCAGCTCCTCGTCCTCGGCCAGCACCTTGCGCGTCGCGCTCAGCGCGACGCCTGGCAGCGTCATCGCCAACCAGTCCAGCGTGCTCACCGCCGTAGTCACCAACGCGGATGGCACGATCGCCTCGGGCAGGAGCGTCAGTTTCAGCTTCGGCACCAACCTCTCGGGCGCAGCCCTGTCTGCCGCAAGCGGCACCTCGGACGCCAGCGGCGTAACCATGGTGCGCTACACCAGCGGCTCCAGTACCGGTGTTGACACCATTATCGCCAGCGTCACGGACGACGCAGGAAAAACCGCAACATCCTCGGTGAATATCGCCGTATCTGCGGTGCAGACCGTCGTCGGTTCCGTGCGCATCCTGAGTTCCAGCAACTCGCTGGGCACCAACGACCTGACCGGCACTACCATCATCGTTGAGGTTAAAAGCTCCAGCAATGTTCTGCTCTCCGGCGTTCCGGTGACCCTCACGGCGGATAACGGCTCGCTGCTGATCAGCAACACAACGACCGACGACACCGGCACCATTACGGCCAAGCTCACTACCGGGGGCATGTTCGACAATGGAACCATCAGCCTGAACGCATCAGCGGGGGCAGTTGTCGCTCAACCCTTCCCCATCACAGTGCAGGGCACCATCCTGACCCTGTCCGGCCCCACCTCCGCCGTGACCGGTAATGTCGCCTCATACTCCTTGAGCCTGAAAGACTCGAATGGCATCGGCATTCCCAATCATGCGGTCAGCCTGAGCACGACTTCAGGCACGCTGAGCTCATCTCAGGTGACCACCAGCACTACGGGCGAGGCTTCGTTCACCCTGAACGTGAGCGCGGCCGCAACCGTAACCGCCAGCGCACTGAACACGAGCGGCAGCATGGATCTTGCCGTCAGCACCATTGGCGTTGAAATTCTGGAACCGTCCTCTGGCGCGCTGATCAACATCAACACGCCAACCACCTTCAAGGCCAGGCTCACCCCCGCCAGTGCCGGGCAGAGCATCGACTTTGCATCAACCCGCGGTACGCTGGGCGCGAGCTCTGCACTCACCGATGCCGCTGGCGAGGCCAGCGTGACCTTGAGCTCAAGCAACTCCGGAACCGCCGAAATCTCCGCAAGCTTTGGCGGCGTGATCGCCAAGCAACAGGTTGTGTTTACTGCACCGGCAGCCGAGCAGATCGTCCTTCAGGCGGAGCCCTCGGTGGTGGATGTCAATGGCTCGACCACCGTGACCGCCATTCTGCGCGACAACCAGTTCAATACCGTGGCCAACAAAGCGGTAAGCTTCAACATCGTCGCAGACACCTCCAACGGCAGTCTGTCTCAAGGAAGCGCCCTGACCGACGCCAATGGTCGCGCCCAGGTCACCTACACGGCAGGAACCTCCTCCACCGCGACAGATGGCGTGATCATCAAGGCTACGGCGGTAGGCACCAGTCCTGTAGTTGAAACCACCACCACGCTGACCGTCGCCGGGCAGTCGCTGTTTGTGCGTATTGGCAGTTCCAATATCAGCATCGACATGTCCGATCCGCGCTTCTACAAGCAGACCTACACCATCATCGTCACCGACTCCGCCGGCTTGCCCGTCAAGGACGCGCAAATCAGTCCGACCCTGTTGCCCCCTACAGCAGGCTCTGCCTTCTACAAAGGGTACTGGGCGATCGTAGCGACGGAGTTTGACCCTCTCACTGGCGCTGTCATTGACAAGGACTGGGTGCAAACCGTAACAGCCAGTTGCTTCAACGAAGACGTGAACCAGAACGGCATACTTGACCCCGGTGAAGACACCAACGGCAATGGTCAGCTTGACCCCGGCAATATCGCAACTGTCGAGGGCGGAAGCAGCGACCTTGTGACCGATGAAACCGGTTTTGCCACCCTAGTGGTGAAATATGCACAGAACTATGGTGCGTGGGTGGACGAAGTCATGACCGTGACCGCCAAGGTTGTAGGCAGCGAGGGGCGCTCCGAATTCATCTTCACTCTGCCTGTTCCGGGTGAACGAGTTGAGGATGTGGTTACCTATCCCTTCGCACCCTCAGCAAACCCAAGTCCTTGGGGCAAATCAACGAGCTGTTCTAATGTCGACTAACTGATACGGCTCCAAGTAAAAACCCGCCCAAGTCAGGCGGGTTTTTTTATGCTTCTAGAGTTTGGACTGGTTCATCCTTGGATAGGCCTCTATCGGAAACGCCTCGCAGGTTTCTCCTTGTTTTTCCATGCACTGGCCGTGGAAAGACTGAGAAACTCAAAGATGAGTCTTTCAGCAAGCCGCTAGTCCGGCGCTCCGCTCTTTGGCAGATGCGCTGCGCCTATCCGCCTACGCTTTGAAACTCACCGTGGAGCTCGACGCGCTATGCCGACGCTCCAGCGTGACAAAGCTGTACGCGCAGGCATTGGCTTCATCCGCCGGGTGATGCTCTTCGTGAATCAGACCAAAATCACGTCGGTCATAGGCCGGGAAGTAGGCGTCGCCACTGAAGCGCTCGTGCACCAGGGTCAGGTACATGCGATCAACCCAGGGCAGGCTCTGGTAATAAATATCCGCCCCGCCGACGATCATCGCCTCATAGGCGCCCATGCCCAGCGCGGCATCGTGTGCGGCTTCCAGTGCATCGTTGAGCGTATGCACCAGGATGACGTCCTCGTGCAGCGCAATGCCGGTGTCGCGGCTAAGCACGATGGTGGTGCGCCCCGGCAAGGGTCTGCCGATGGAGGCATAGGTTTTACGCCCCATGATCATCGGCTTGCCCATGGTGAGCGTCTTGAAATGCTTGAGGTCGGCAGGCAGATGCCAAGGCAGCTTGTTCTGGCTGCCGATCAGGTTTTGCCGATCCATGGCGGCGACAATGGCGTAGCGCATGGGCTTATTCCGTCGGCGGGTTGCTGGGGAAACGTGCCGAACCGAATTTGAGGATCAGCACGGATATGGTCAATAGCAGGATCGCCCCGGCAAAGGTGATGATTTGTTCAATGCTCATGACTTTCACATCCACCACCAGCACACGGGTCAGCGCGGTGATGGCGATATACACCAGGAAACGTACCGGCAGGCGGTGCGTGCGGAAATAAATGCCCACCATGGCCAGAATTTCAAGGTAGATGAACAGCAGCAGGATGTCTTTCAGCGTGGGCGCTGCGGCTCCGGCGAACACATGGGAGAACTCGCCCAAAGCCGACCATACCGTAGCGATGGCGATCACAAACAACATCAGATTGTGCAAAACTGCGGTGACCAGATTGCCCGCACGGTCAACCAGCTTGCTGTTTGGAGTACGGCTTGATTCGCTCATGGGTTTGTACTCGTGATTTCTTACACCGCCACGGCGGCTTTGATGTGAGGATGGGACTGGTAATTTTCCAGGGTGAAATCGTCGAAGCTGAAGGCAAAAATATCATCCACCGCCGGATTCAAACGCATGTTCGGCAGAGGGTACGGCTCACGCGCAAGCTGCAGCTCCACCTGTTGCAGATGATTGTTGTACAGGTGCGCGTCGCCCAGGGTGTGCACGAAATCGCCGGGCTGCAAAGCGCAGACTTGCGCCAGCATCATGGTCAGCAGAGCGTAGCTGGCGATATTGAACGGCACGCCGAGGAAAATATCCGCACTGCGCTGATAAAGCTGGCAGGAAAGCCGCCCGTCCGCCACATAGAACTGCACAAAGGCATGACAGGGCGGCAGCGCCATTTGCTCGATCTGGCCGACATTCCACGCCGAGACGATCAGGCGGCGCGAATCGGGGTTGGTCTTGATCTGCTCAACCAGTTGGCTGATCTGGTCGATATGGCCGCCATCCGGCGTCGGCCAGGCGCGCCACTGCACGCCATACACCGGGCCGAGTTCGCCGTGCTCATCCGCCCATTCGTCCCAAATGCTCACGCCATGCTGCTTGAGGTAGGCGATATTGCTCTCGCCGCGCAAAAACCAGATCAATTCGTGAACAATCGACTTGAGATGCAGCTTTTTCGTGGTCAGCAGCGGGAAGCCCTGCGCCAGGTCAAAGCGCATCTGATAGCCGAATACGCTGCGCGTCCCAGTGCCGGTGCGATCGGATTTTTCCACGCCGTGATCGCGCACATGGCGCATCAATTCCAGATATTGCTTCATTTCGCCACCTTCCCTTCGCGCGCGTAGGCGACTCCGATGAATATCACGCCGATGATAATCATCGGCAGGGATAAAAGCATGCCCATGCTCAGCCAGTTGGCGGCGATAAAGCCCAGATGCGCATCCGGCTCGCGCACCTGCTCGACCAAGAAACGGAACACGCCATACAGCAGCAGGAACAGACCGGAAACCGCCATGCGCGGGCGCGGTTTGGACGAAAACCACCACAGCAGGATGAACATCAGCACGCCTTCCAACAGCGCTTCGTAAAGCATGGACGGATGGCGCGCGAGTTGATCCACATGCGGAAAGACCATGCCCCAGGGTAGATCGGTCGGCCTGCCCCACAGCTCGCCGTTGATGAAATTGCCGATGCGGCCGGCGAACAGGGCGGGCGGCACCAGCGGAGCGATAAAGTCGGCCACGGTAAAGAAGTTGCGCTGGGTTTTGTGCGCATACCACGCCATGGACAGAATCACGCCGATCAAGCCGCCGTGAAAGGACATGCCGCCTTCCCACACGCGCAGCAGCATCAGCGGGTCGGCCAAAAAGCTTTGGAACTTGTAGAACAGCACATAACCGATGCGCCCACCCAGAATCACCCCGAGCGCGCCGTAGAAAAGAATGTCGCCCGGCTCTTCCTTTTTAAAGCCCTTGGCCTCGGCGCGCAGCCTGCCCAGCACCCACACCAAGGCGAAGCCGACCATGTACATCAGTCCGTACCAATGCACCTTGAGCGGGCCGATCTGCAGGGCGACGGGGTCGATATGCGGGTAAATGAGCATGGATGCGCCTTTCAAACTTACGTGTAGATGCGAATTCATTCGCACAATTTAACGGCTTTGTGCGAATGAAGTCGCACCTACATGGATCAGGTCGGCAAAATACGCGCCACCACTGCTTTCAGGTAATCCGTCTCCGGGATCGCCGGATGCACCGGGTGGTCGGCGGACTGATGGCCAAACTCCAGAATCTGCATGGAACGATCGACATGTCGCGCCGCCGCCCACATCAGTTCGGGCAATTTTTCCCGCGGAAGATGATGTGAGCATGAACAGGAGAACAAAACTCCGTCGCGCGCCATGACCTGCATCGCCATCTGGTTCACGCGGCGGTAAGCTTCCAGTCCGGCGGCGGCATCCTTGCGCCGCTTGATGAACGCAGGCGGATCACAAATCACCACATCAAAGCGTTCGCGCGCATCGCGCAGGTCTTTGAGCGCATCGAACACATCCCCTTCCAGCGTGTTGAGGCGCTCACCCACCTCATTCAGGTCGGCATTGATGCGGCATTGTTGCAAGGCCAGCGCCGAGGCGTCCACGCACACCGCCTCGCTTGCGCCGTGGCGCAGCGCCTGCACGCCCCAACCGCCCATATAGCTGAATAGATCAAGCACGCGCTTGCCCTGCACATAGCGCGGCAGGCGCGCGCGGTTGTCGGCCTGGTCGTAAAACCAGCCGGTTTTCTGTCCGTCCCAGGGGCGCACCTGAAAACGTGCACCGTTTTCAACCAATTCAACCTGCTCGCCCACCTCGCCATAGGCAAGTTCAACGCCGCTCGACAGACCTTCCAGTTCACGACTGGAACTGTCGTTGCGCAGCAACACGCCTTGCGGCTTGAATACCTTGACCAGGGCTTCGATCAAGGCTTCGCGCACCGCCTCCATGCCCGCCGTGGTGATCTGCGCCACCAGCACATCGCCGTAACGATCCACCACCAGCCCCGGCAGGCCATCCGCTTCGCCATGCACCACGCGATAATGCGGCGTGGGAAACAGACGTTCACGCAACGACAGCGCGATATTGAGACGATGAATCAGCAGGGAACGATCCAGCACATGCTCCTCGCGGCTGAACAGGCGCGCCGCGATCAGGGAGTGCGGATTGACGTAGGCCATGCCCAGCGCCTTGCCGCCGTGCGCCGCCACCCGCACCTGCTCGCCGGGAGCGAACCCCGAGAGCGGCGTGGCCGCTGCATCCACCTCGTTGCTGTAAATCCACGGATGCCCCAGGCGCAGGCGACGATCTTCGTTCTTTTTCAGTTGCAGTACGGACACGGCACAGACTCGTTGAAAATGGCCTGCATGATAGCGCATGACCCACGCCAACCGCGCCCTGTCCGGTCAGCCATTCATCAAGTCTTCATCGAGTTGAAACAAGCATTCAACGAAGCGGCTCTAGCATGCCGCAAATTTAAACTCAGTGATAAACCCATGCTCTCGCCGCTCCTGCAAGCCAATGATTGCCGCTACCGTGTGCAACTCGCCCAAACCGCCGAGGACGTTCAACGCAGCCAGCGTTTGCGCGCCCAGGTGTTTGTGCAGGAAATGGGGGCGCAGGCGCAGGTGGACGAGCAGGGTTGCGAATACGATCACTACGACGCCTTCTGCCAACATCTTCTGGTCATCGACCAGCACAACGAGCAACTCGTCGCCAGCACGCGCATTCTCACCCGCACCCATGCCCAGGCGGCAGGCGGTTTTTACTCGGCCAATGAGTTCGATCTGAGCATGCTGCAAGACCTGGGCGGCGAAGTGATCGAAATCGGCCGCACCTGCGTCCATCCCGAGCACCGCAACGGCGCAACGATCGGCATTCTGTGGCAAGGGCTGGCCGCTTTCATGGAGCAGTACCGCATCAGCCATCTGTTCGGCAGCGCCAGCATCCCCATGCAGGACGGCGGCTTGGCGGCGCGCAACATCATGGACGAACTGCGCGCAAACTTCATGAGCGACATCGGCCTGCGCGTGCAGCCCAAACGCCCCCTGCCCCCCGCGCCTGCTGCGGAAACGCGCGGCAAGACGCGCATGCCGCCGCTGCTCAAGGCCTATATGCGCCTGGGCGCACAGATTTGCGGCGAACCTTGCTGGGATCCCGACTTCTCCTGCGCGGACATTTTCATCCTGCTCGATGTGCGCAATCTGCAAGCCCGCTACCAACGCCACTTTGTGCAGCGTACCATGCCGGAAACCCTGACCGACGCCAACTCGACCGCGCATGACATCCCAGCGACCGCCCCGCTCTCCTCCCGCCTGGCTTAAAAACCTCAAGCTCGCACGCCAGCTTTTGCTCGGCCTGCTGCATACCCCGTTCTACGGCTCGCCCTTCGCCGCACGCGGCATACGCACAGTGCGCCGCTGGCATGGGCAGGTGTGCCGGGCACTGCACGTGGACATTCGCGCCCATGGCGAAGCGCAGCCCGGCGTGCTGTATGTCTGCAATCATATTTCCTGGCTGGACATTCCCGTACTCGGCAGCCAGCTCGACGGGGTGCGCTTCCTGGCCAAATCCGAGGTACGCCGCTGGCCGCTGATCGGCTGGCTGGCGCAGCGCGCCGGCAGCCTGTTCATCGAACGCGGACAGGGGCAGGACAGCCTGCACGACGTGGTCGCAGCATTGCGCCAAGGGCACAGCGTACTGATTTTCCCCGAGGGTACGACAACCGATGGCCTCAGCCTGCGCCGCTTTCACCCTCGCCTGTTGCAAGCGGCGCAACTCGCGCAGACCGCCATACAACCCGTCGCCCTGCGCTACCTTGATCAACACGGCGCGCCCAACCCGCGCGCCGCCTATATCGACGACGACAGCTTTGGCGACACCCTGGGGCGCATCGTGCAAGAACAAGCGCTGTACGCCGAAGTGCGCTTCTTGCCGCTGATCCGGCCTGAATCCCTGCCACGCAACCAGCTTGCCGCCGCAGCGCATGCCAGTATCGCCGCCGCTCTGCCGCATATCGAGTAAAGGGCGCAACGATTGGGCTACGACTTGGGTGATACACTTTTGTTATAGTTATCGGCCACATTCACCCACGAGCTTCCGCCATGCCCCAAAGTCAACGCCGCCGCTTCCTCACCTCGTTCCCTGCGCTCGGCGCACTGTTCGGCCTGAGCGCGGCGCAGGCTGCCGAACCCGTGAAAACAGGCGCTGCGCCTGCCCCGGCGAAAAAAGAGCGCTTTCCCGGCGACCCGCCCGAGCACCATGTGGTCTATCAGATCAACCATGCCGAATGGGAGTATCTTGAGCACATTCTCAATTCGATCAGCGCCATGTTGACCAAGTACGAGGATAACGTGGGCATTGCCGTAGTGGTTTTCGGGCCGGGCATTCATCTGTTGGCCAAGCAGCCCAAGCGCGACATTCCCGAACTGCTGCGCCAGCGCGTCAAGGCGCAGGCCACCGATTACGGCGTGAAATACATCGCTTGCGGCAACACCATGAAAACCCTCGGCTGGGAAAAGAAAGACATGCAGGACTTCGCCCTGGTAGAGGAAGTCGGCGCCGCCAGCCTGATGGAATTGCAAGAAAAAGGCTACGCCTACATCGCCTGGTGACACCCATGCAACTCAGTATCACCCGCCCTGACGACTGGCACATCCATCTGCGCGATAACGCCATGCTCAAAGCCGTGCTGCCCGATGTGGCGCGCGAGTTCGCCCGCGCCATCGTCATGCCCAATCTGGTTCCGCCAGTACTCACCACCGAGGACGCAGCGGCCTACCGTGAGCGTATTCTCGCTGCGGCGCCTGCGGGCATGAGTTTTGAGCCACTGATGACGCTGTACCTGACCGGACAAACGTCTCCGGAAGAAATAAGCCGCGCCAAGGCCAGCGGCATCGTGCATGCCGTCAAGCTCTACCCGGCGGGGGCGACAACCAACTCCGACCGTGGCGTGACCGACATCAAGGCGGTGTACCCGGTGTTCGAGGCCATGCAGCGCGAGGGCATGGTGCTGTGCGTGCATGGCGAGGTCGTGGATGCCGAGATCGACATTTTCGACCGTGAGAAAGTGTTCATCGACCGCGTGCTGATGCCCTTGCAACGCGAGTTCCCGGCGCTGAAGATCGTGATGGAGCACATCACCACCCAGGATGCGGCGGACTTCGTTTCCGCCATGCCGACCAATGTCGCCGCCACCATCACCGCGCATCATTTGCTCTTCAACCGCAATGCCATGCTGGTCGGCGGCATACGCCCGCATTTCTACTGCCTGCCGATTCTCAAGCGCGAAACCCACCGCCAGGCGTTGCTTGCGGCGGCGACCAGCGGCAATCCCAAGTTCTTTCTCGGTACCGACAGCGCGCCGCATCCCAAGGGCGCCAAGGAATCCGCCTGCGGCTGCGCCGGTTGTTACACCGCTCATGCCGCCATCGAACTGTATGCCGAAGCCTTCGAACAGGCGGACGCACTGGACAAGCTGGAAGGCTTCGCCAGCCATTTCGGCGCAGATTTCTACGGCCTGCCGCGCAATCATGAGCGCATCACCCTGGTGAAGGAAGCATGGACGGCTCCGGCGCTGCTGAGCGTCGAACCCGGCGTGGAACTCGTTCCTCTGCGCGGCGGCGAAACCCTGCGCTGGAGTCTCAAGTGAGCCTGAAGTGAGCGCCGGCAAACCGCCCAGCCTGATGGCCAGCCGCTTTCGCGGCTTCCTGCCCGTGGTGGTGGATATGGAAATGGGCGGCTTCGACTGCGCCACCGATGCTGTGCTGGAAATCGGCGCGGTCATCCTCGGCTTTGACGAGGCGGGGCATCTGGGCACCGGCGAGCGCATCGGCCTGCATGTGGCCGCCTTCCCCGGCGCACGCATTCTGGATGAGGCGCTCAAGGTCAACAAGATCGACCCCTACAATCCGCTGCGTCACGCAGTGGAAGAGCGCGAGGCGCTGGATCTGCTGTTTGCGCCCATCCGCCGCGCCATGAAGGACAGCGGCTGCAAGCGCGCGGTGCTGGTCGGGCACAACGCGCATTTTGATCTGGGCTTTCTCAATGCGATGGTGGCGCGTACCGCGCACAAGAAGAACCCGTTTCACCCATTTACCGTGTTCGATACCGCCACCCTGGGCGGCCTGGCCTACGGCCAAACCGTGCTGGCCAAGGCATGCAAGGAAGCCGGGCTGGATTTCGATGGCAAGCAAGCGCATGGCGCGCTTTACGATGCCGAGATGACCGCCCTGCTGTTTTGCAGCATCGTCAATCTGTGGAGCGAGCGAGTTCGAGCGCCGCAGAGCTTTATGCCTGCCCTGGCTGAATTATCAAACGCCGAGTGAACGGCTCATGAGTACAGCATCCTCTCGCCCGCCGCTAGCTGGGTAATAGCCCTTGCGCACGCCGTCCTGCACAAAGCCCAGCGCCCGATACAAGCCCAAGGCTGGCGTATTGGATGCGCGGACTTCCAGCAACATGCGCTGCATTTCACGCTGCGCGCATTGCTGCATTACAAAGCTCAATATGCCGCGTCCGATGCCCTGCCCCTGCCAACTCGGCGCAGTACACAGATTCAGCAAATGCGCTTCGTCCAGCACGGCCTGCACCACGCCATAGGCCGCCAGCTCGCCGCGCGACCACGCCGTCCAGCCCCAATGCCCAGCCAGAAAACAATCGCGCATGATCCCGGCCGACCAGGGATAGGGATAAGCCTCCTGCTCGATGAGCGCCATGGCGGCGATATCGCTTTCGTTCCAAGCGCGCAGCTTGAGTTGGGCGAACAGATTCATGGCAACCTCGCCACAGCCTCTTGCAGCGCCTGCCAGAGCGCGCGCTTGCTCGACGGCTGCGCCAGCATGGTCGCCAAGCTGGGAAAGTCCACGTCATCCAGGCGAAAATGAACCGACGCGTGAGCACGTGCCGCGTGCAATGCAAAACTTTCGATGCGCAGGTCACTGCGCAGACGATCACGCACTCCCTGGATAATATTGCCCAGCAATTCCGCTTCGGCTGCGTCACAAGCGTCCGCATGAAAGCAGAGATCGAACGGCGCCTCCACAAGCCCCGCAGACGACGCAGCAAGCGCGGTCACCCCCTGCATAACACCGGGCTGCTCGCCGGAGAGTTCGCCCGTCACGGCACACGCGCGCTCTACACGCGCCCGCCAGCGCACGATGCCCAGCTCGGCCAACAACGCCTCTCGTCCCAAACTCAACATCGGCTTAAATGTCGTCGCCCAGTTGCGGGTGCTGGCGCTGTTCGGGCTGCAACAGGCGATTGAGCGCATTCAGATAGGCCTTGGCCGAAGCAATGACGATATCGGTGTCCGCGCCCTGGCCGCTGACGATACGCCCATCCTTTTCCACACGTACCGTCACTTCGCCCTGCGCATCCGTACCGCTGGTGATGTTGTTCACCGAGTACAGGGTAAGTGCGCTGCCGCTTTGCACAATACTCTCGATGCCCTTGAACACCGCATCCACCGGGCCGCCGCCCACAGCATCAACCGTGTGCTCGATGCCATCCACGTTGAGCACCAGATGCGCATGCGGCGTTTCTCCGGTTTCTGAGCAAACCTTGTGCGCTACCAGACGCAGGGTTTCCTCCGCTTCTTCGGTCACGCCAGAAACCAGCGCCTGCAAGTCTTCATCGAAGATTTCGCGCTTCTTGTCGGCCAATTCCTTGAACCTGGCGAAAGTCGCGTTCAATACCTCCTCGCTTTCCAACTGGATGCCCAGCTCCTGCAAACGGGTACGGAAGGCATTGCGTCCGGAAAGCTTGCCCAGCGTGAGCTTGTTCGCCCCCCAGCCCACGTCTTCGGCGCGCATGATCTCGTAGGTTTCGCGGTGCTTGAGCACGCCGTCCTGGTGAATCCCTGACTCATGGGCAAAAGCGTTGGCGCCGACGATCGCTTTGTTCGGCTGCACCGGGTAGCCGGTAATGCTGGACACCAGCTTGGAGGTCGGCACCAGCTGGGTGGCGTCGATGCCGGTCTCCACCGGGAAAGCGTCACGACGGGTACGCACCGCCATCACCACTTCTTCCAGCGAGGCATTACCCGCACGCTCGCCCAAGCCGTTGATGGTGCATTCCACCTGACGTGCGCCATTGAGCACAGCGGCCAGCGAATTGGCCACTGCCATGCCCAGGTCGTTATGGCAATGGGTGGACCAGATCACCTGATCGCTGTTCGGCACACGCGCAATCAATTCGCGGAAGCGTGCGCCCCACTGATCGGGCACGGCATAGCCCACGGTGTCCGGCACGTTCAGCGTCTTGGCGCCCGCCTGGATCACGGCATCGAAAATGCGTACGAGGAAGTCCATGTCGGAACGCACGGCATCTTCGGCGGAAAACTCTACGTCGTCGGTGTATTCCAAGGCCATTTTCACCGCGCGCACCGCAGCTTCCACCACCTGATCCGGCGACATGCGCAGCTTCTTTTCCATGTGAATCGGGCTGGTGGCGATAAAGGTGTGGATGCGCCCGCGCGCCGCCGGACGAATCGCCTCGCCTGCGGCGCGGATGTCCTTCTCGCTGGCGCGCGCCAAGGAGCACACCGTCGATTCGCGCACCGTCTCGGCAATGGCCTTGATCGACTCGAAATCGCCTTGGCTGGCGGCAGCGAATCCGGCTTCGATCACATCCACGCGCATCCGCTCCAGCTGGCGCGCAATGCGGATTTTTTCATCGCGGGTCATGGACGCGCCGGGGCTTTGCTCGCCGTCGCGCAAGGTGGTGTCAAAAATAATGAGTTTGGAGTTGCTCATGAGCTTGCTTCCTGAACTAAGCGCCACGCGCAGCATGTTCGGCGCATGGCGTGGAAAATCGGATGGGGTTGCGTTTCGAGCCTCGCCAGGCATGGGGATTTATGCGCCGCAAGGCGGCAGCAGTCGCAGGGCTAGGAGTGCGTAGCCCTGAACGAGGAATGCGGCATGAAGACGTGCGGAAGCGTTCATGGCCTGAATATAAGGGCAAGCCGCCGCTTTAATCAAGCGGAGCCGCGCAATACGCGCCGCGTCAACACATAAAACGGAGCGGAGAGGGCATAAAGCAGGAACACGCCCCACAAGGTCAAGGCGAAATCACGCATGGCCAGGGCGAACACCACAATGATCAGCGGCACGCTCAGGTAGGACACCCGCTTGCGCCAGTCGAAGCTCTTGAAGCTGTAGTACGGCAAGCTGCTCACCATCAACAATCCCGCGCTCACCGTCACCACCCATGCCCAACCGGCGAAGCTCGCACTCTCCATGCCATGCTCCTCGCCGAACCATACCATGCCCATCAGCAAGGCCGCCGCCGCCGGACTGGCCAAGCCGACAAAGAAATTCTTGTCCGTGGTATCCACCTGCACATTGAAGCGCGCCAGGCGAATCGCCGCCCCCGCCACATAGACAAAGGCGCCGATCCAGCCCCAACGCCCTTCGATGCCGGACAGCGCCCACAGGTAAACCACCAGCGCGGGCGCCACGCCGAAGGCGATCACATCAGAAAGCGAGTCGTACTGCACGCCGAAGGCGCTCTGGGTGTGGGTCATGCGCGCCACCCGCCCGTCCAGGGCATCGAACACCATGGCGAGAAAAACCGCCATGGCCGCCATCTCAAACTTGCCTTGGGTGGCGGAGATAATAGCGAAGAAGCCGCAAAACAACCCGGCAGTGGTCAAAAGATTGGGCAACAGAAAAATCGCCTTGCTGCGCGGATGGTCAGGGTAATCGTCGTGATCTTCGTGGTTGCTGGGGGTATTCATCGGCGATGCTCGTGCTGGTTTGAGCGAGAGTTTAGCAGGGTGATGGGCAAAGGAAGGGAGATGAGCGCGGCTTTGCGCGCGCAGTGCGCGGATTTGGATTTGGCTTTTTCTTCCCCTTGGCAAGCGCGCCGTGAGCCGTGCGTCCAGTAAAGGGTCAAATCGCATGGATGCGGTTTGAGGTCTGCCGGGGCAAGGATGCCCCGTCAGACCGACCCTCGGATGGGCGTGCGGATCACGGTTCCCCGTAGGGGTGCGCTTGTGGGGGCGTGTTCTTTTGGTGACTTTTCTTGCACGAGCAAGAAAAGTTACTCGCCCGTGAGCGGCTTTGTTTGCTTACGAAGCAAGGCGGTTGCGACGGGCGAAAAAGCCCACCATCCTTCGTTCAAAGCGCAGTGGCCTTGTTTCGCCCGTTTTCATGTCATCACGCTGCACAATTTACCGCTGATACGGGCGAGTAACTTTCTTTGCTTGCACAAAGAAAGTCACCAAAGAAATGCACCCCCGAGGGGTCGCCCTGCGGGCAAGCCGTGAACGCAGCGCTTCCGGCAAGGCCGTCCCGACGCAACGTCCTGTTGCGGCGGGACTAAACAGGCCATCCTTGGCCTGTTTACCATGCCTCCAACACTGCGTTCACGACGACCCCAAGGGGAAAGGAAATCCAAATCCGCGCACTGCGTGCGTAAACTACAACAGCCAAAACAAAAAGGCCGCAAAGGCGGCCTCGGAACGCAATCAGAACCGCGACTTAGTTCTTGCTCTGATCGACAATCTTGTTCTTCATGATCCACGGCATCATGGCGCGCAGCTTGCCGCCGGTGACTTCGATGGCGTGCTCGGCGTTCTGACGACGACGGGCGGTCATGGATGGGTAGTTCAGACGACCTTCCTGAATGAACATCTTGGCGTATTCGCCATTCTGGATACGCTTGAGCGCGTTGCGCATGGCAGCGCGGGACTGCTCGTTGATGACCTCGGGGCCGGTCACGTACTCGCCATACTCCGCGTTGTTGGAGATGGAGTAGTTCATGTTGGCGATGCCGCCCTCGTACATCAGGTCGACGATCAGCTTCAGCTCGTGCAGGCACTCGAAGTAGGCCATCTCGGCCGGGTAACCGGCTTCGGTCAGAGTTTCGAAGCCCATCTTGACCAGCTCGACCGCGCCGCCGCAGAGCACAGCCTGCTCGCCGAACAGGTCAGTCTCGGTCTCGTCCTTGAAGGTGGTCTCGATGATGCCGGTACGGCCGCCGCCCACGCCGGAGGCGTAGGAGAGCGCGGTGGCCTTGGCGGAGCCGGAGGCGTCCTGATGGATGGCGATCAGGTCGGGAATGCCGCCGCCCTTGACGAACTCGGAGCGCACGGTGTGACCCGGAGCCTTGGGCGCAATCATGATGACGTCCAGATCCTTACGCGGCACGATCTGGTTGTAGAGGATGTTGAAGCCGTGGGCGAAAGCCAGGGCGGCGCCCTGCTTCAGGTTCGGCTCGACGTCGTTGGCGTAGATGGCGGCCTGGTGCTCGTCCGGCGCCAGAATCATGACCAGGTCGGCGGCGGCGACGGCTTCCGGCACGCTCTTGACGGTCAGGCCTTCGTTCTGCGCCTTGACTGCGGAGGCGGAACCCGAACGCAGGCCGATGGTGACGTTGACGCCGGAGTCGCGCAGGTTCAGCGCGTGGGCGTGGCCCTGGGAGCCGTAACCGATGATGGCGACCTTCTTGCCCTGGATGATGGAAAGGTCACAGTCTTTGTCGTAATAAACTTGCATGAAATTGCTCCGCTAAAAAGTTAAAATCAGCCGTAGTAGCGAGCAAACTCGCTACTACATAAAAAATCAAACCGTCATGCCGCGCGCACCGCGTGACAGACCCAGCGCGCCAGTGCGCGCCATTTCGATCACAGGAATCGCGCCTACCGCCTGGACAAAAGCGTCCAGACGCGCGCCGGGGCCGGTGACTTGCACCACATAGCTCGAATCGGTCACATCGACGATCTGGCCGCGAAAGATCTCGGCCAGACGAAACACCTCGTCGCGTTGCTCGCCGCTGGCCTGCAGCTTGATCAACAGCAACTCGCGCTCGATGTGCGGAGAGTCCTGAATGTCCTGCACCTTGACCACATCGATCAGCTTGTTCAACTGCTTGATGATCTGCTCAATGATCTGGTCGTCGCCGCGGGTGACGATGGTCATGCGCGAAAGGGTGGCGTCGTTGGTCGGCGCGACGGTCAGGGATTCGATGTTGTAGCCACGCGCCGAAAACAGACCCGCCACACGCGACAACGCGCCCGCTTCGTTTTCCATCAACAGGGAGATGATATGCCGCATATCGTTACACCAAAATCATTTCGTTAAGCCCAGCGCCCGCCGGCACCATCGGATAGACGTTCTCGGTCGGATCAGTGCGGAAATCCATGAACACCAGCCGATCCTTGAGCTTGAAGGCTTCGCGCAACGCGCCTTCCACGTCGGCGGGCTTGTCGATCAGCATGCCGACGTGGCCGTAGGCCTCGGCCAGCTTGACGAAATCCGGCAGCGCCTCCATGTAGCTCATGGCGTAACGCCCTGAATAGAAGAACTCCTGCCACTGGCGCACCATGCCCAGGTAGCGGTTGTTCAGACTGACCACCTTGACCGGAAGCTGGTATTGCAAGGCGGTGGACAGCTCCTGAATGTTCATCTGGATGCTGCCCTCGCCGGTGACGCAAGCCACTTCGGCATCCGGATAGGCCATTTTCACGCCGAGCGCGGCGGGCAAACCGAAGCCCATGGTTCCCAGTCCGCCAGAGTTGATCCAGCGATTGGGCTTGTCGAAGGGGTAGTACTGCGCCGCCCACATCTGGTGCTGGCCGACATCGGAGGTGACGTAAGCGTCGCCGCCGGTCACTTCCCACAGTTTCTGCACCACGTACTGCGGCTTGATGACCTCGTCGCTCCACTTGAATTTCATGCAGTCCAGACCACGCCACTCCTCGATCTGGCTCCACCACGCGGCCAACGCTTCGGCATCCGGCTTGCGAGCTTCGTGCTCCATCAGACGCATCATTTCGTTGAGTACATCACCGACCTGACCGACGATAGGCACATCGACCTTGACGTTTTTGGAAATCGAAGCCGGATCGACGTCGATATGCACGATCTTGGCCGTCGGGCAGAACTTGGCCAGATTACCGGTCACGCGGTCATCAAAGCGCGATCCGACCGCAATCAGCACGTCGCAATGGTGCATGCCCATATTGGCTTCATAGGTGCCGTGCATGCCCAACATGCCCACGAACTGGCGGTCAGACGCGGGGAAAGCGCCCAGTCCCATTAGCGTCTGGGTGATTGGATAGTTCAACATCCGCGTAAAGCGCGTGAGCTGCTCGGACGCACGCCCGAGGATCACGCCGCCTCCCGTGTACAGCATGGGACGCTTGGCGGAAAGAATCAGGTCAAGCGCCTTTTTGATCTGCCCGCCGTGCCCCTTCACCGTGGGGTTGTAGGAGCGCAGCGCCACATCCTTGGGATACTCGAACGGCACCTTCACCTTGGGATCGGTCACGTCTTTGGGAATGTCAACCAGCACAGGTCCGGGACGACCGGAGGCAGCGATATAGAACGCCTTTTTGATGATCGCCGCCATGTCACGCACATCCTTCACCAGGAAGTTGTGCTTCACGCAGGGGCGAGTGATGCCGACGTTATCCACTTCCTGGAAAGCGTCGTTGCCGATCAGATGGGTCGGCACCTGACCGGTGAACACCACCATGGGGATGGAATCCATATTAGCCGTGGCGATGCCGGTCACGGCATTGGTGGCGCCCGGCCCCGAGGTCACCAAAACCACGCCGACCTCACCGGTGGCGCGCGCGTAGCCATCCGCCATATGGGTTGCGCCCTGCTCATGGCGCACCAGCACATGCTTCACCTGGTCTTGCTGAAAGATCGCATCGTAAATATGCAACACCGCGCCGCCCGGATAACCGAAGACGACATCAACGCCTTCTTCCTGCAAGCAGCGGACAAAAATCTCTCCACCGGACAACAATTCCACGAAAGGAAACCCCCTCAGAAACAGCGGGAGAGCGCAAAAGCGGCCTCCCGCCAGTGCCAAGAACCCCGTCCCGACACAAAAAAACGAAAAGAGGCAGCATTCTACGCATCTGTCATGGAACTGTCAGCTTTCCAAAGCGCGCAACATGAAATGCCGCGTACTTCTGAAGGAAATCCGCGAGCGCATCGATCACTGCGCAGCTTTACCGGTAACGACCGTGGTCAGCACCTCTCCAACCGCATCCGGTGATGCCTGCAACTTGAAGAAGCTGGCGCCATCGCCCAACATCGGCAACTGAGGAAAATACAGGGCGGCGCGATAGCGCATGTGCAGCGCTTCGACCTTGTTGTTGTTCACCAGAATCTCGTAGGGCAAATAGCCAAGCCGGTTTTTCTCCCCTTGATCCAGCACGGCCATGATGTGCCCGTCATCGGCATCCTTATTGTTTTTACTGGTCGCCAGAGCAACGCCGTAAACCACCTGATTCTTGCCCGGAATATCGACACGGTAGACTTTTTTCACGCCCAGGGCGTTGGACTCCAGCCCCGCATCCACCGCCTTTTTGGCTTCCTCAAAACTCGCAAACTCGCCTAAGACATAGACATCGTCCAAGTATTCCATGCCGACGGCATAGTGATAATCGGCTACATCTGCAGCGCTCATGTCCCCCGCGCCAAAGGGTTCATTGCAGCCCGCCGCAACTTCCAGCCCTTTTTTGACTTCCGCCACGTTGGCGCCCATATGATAGGCCGCCGAGAAATACTCGGGATTGGTGCAACTAACGCTCACCTTGCCGTTTTTTTCCGCCAGAGAAACACGCATGGTCGCACCATAGGCGCTGCGCTCACCTTTAGCGGCGGACTTCTTCAGCGCATCGCTACTGACAATGAGCACTCGACCATTGGCGAGCGGCGCATAATCGCCAACCACAGCAAACCCAGCCTCTTTCAGCTTGCCTTTGATCTGATCACCAACATCTTTTGCCGTGCCCGCCTGAACCGGCGCGGCAAGAAAAGGTTTAAACCCGTCAGCCGCCATCAAGGGTAAAGGGAGGGATGCCAGGGCCAAGGCGCCTATCAACCAATTTGCTGCTCTCATTATTTTTTCCTCCAGGTCAACACAAACAAAAAGGGCGGCACAAAGCCACCCCGTTACCCCACGCTCATGTCACTGACATGCAACGATGCGCCAGTCGCCCGACCCGCAAAGCCGAGCGAACGGCATCTGGCTTATTAGAAGTTGTAAGCGTAGTTAAGACGCCACAAAGTCTGGCTGTGCGACATTTCGATAGGCGCCGCCGGATTGGGAGCAACCGCGGTTTGCGTAACTTCCGGCGCATAGGTGAATGCGATCGCCAGGCTGTTGGCCTTGTCGATCTGCCAGCCGGCGCCGAAGGTGAAGTGGCTCTCAGTAATCGCGGGGAACAGCGGGTTCAGCGTATCGTCTGGCACCGGGTTCTTGCCGTAGTTGTAACCGATGCGCAGAGCGACGGCAGGGTCGATCTTGTATTGAGCGCCGATAGCGAATACGGTCTGGTCGTCCCAGTTCTGCGGCATGGTCTGGGTTTGCGCTCCCATACCAGGAATATCGGTGGTCATGGTGAAATCCTTCATGACCTGCGACCACATCAGTTGCTTGATGTCAGCCGCCACCATGAGTTCCGGCGTGACATTCCACGCCATGCCGACTCCAAAGGTTTGCGGCCACTGGAAATCCACCACCGTGAAGTTGGCGGGCATGGCGCCCGGAGTCATGCCGCCCATAAACGGCGTGATGCTTCCGCTGCCTTCCAGATCATCAATATCGGTTTCACTGTGCCAGCTCGCCCCCAGAGAGAAGTCTTTATTGACTTTGTATACCGCACCCAACTTGAACGCGAAGCCGCTGCCGGTCATGGCGCCGTCAAAGTCGTTATCGTCACTGACGTTGACATACCCGCCATTGCCTGTTGTCGGATCGATTTGCAGCATTTTCAGATCCATCGTGCCCCAGACGTAATCCAACTGCCCGGCGACAATGAATTCATCGCTGACGTTGTAGGCCAAGGGGAACATCAGGCGACCGAAACCCACTTCGGAACGTTGCTCCAGCCCCGTACCACCGGAAAGGAAGCTGCTTCCCGAATATTCGGTACCCATACCGCCCTGGGCAAAAACGCCCACACCGTAAGTGAATGCGCCATCCTTGCGAATAAAGGAAACGGAAGGCATCAAATAAGAATCTCCGCCCGAGTCCGAGCTTAGACCATAGGCCGGAATGCTGGCGTTCACGTCCGGTTGCATCAGGGTGACGCCCAAACCAAAGTTATTGCCTTCCTTGCGCAGCCCCAAGGTGGCCGGGTTGCCCATCATGCCTGAGTTACCGACATCGTAGGCCATGGAGGTTCCGCCCATCGCGGCGGATTTCGCCCCGTAACCTTCCAGGTTCATGCCATTGGTCGCATACGCCGGGCTGACCAGAATGGCCGCAACACCCATAGAAACCATCGAACGCTTCAATACCACCATCATGCTGTGTACTCCTTGGGGGACAATGCGCCCATCCGTTTTATCAATCACCAAGCTCTTCGTCCTGGGAACCAAGACAAACCTTTTCAGTAAAGCGCCGAGGATTTTGCGCCCTTGCAAGGAAAAATCAAAGCAGGGCTGTGGAACAAATAAAACACTTTGTAAATAAAAGACTTATCCAACATATGAATCTATTTGCCCATAGATATTTTTATTTGCATACAAAAATAACTAACCCTTTGATTTTTATAAGAACTCACCACAGAACGAACTCTTGCTGCATTTTATTGAACACGCCCGCTGCAAACAAAGCGCCACCCTTTATCTCTGTGCGCCAAATATTTCTTATGCATGAGTTTGAAAATTTTAGAAATCCACGAGCGAACACAACAAAAAAGCCCCGCTTTTGGCGGGGCTTGATACGGACTGGCGCCAGGCGCCTGGGTCAGGTTACATCATGTCCATGCCGCCCATGCCGCCGCCGGCCGGGGCGGGAGCGTCCTTCTTCGGCAGCTCGGCGACCATGCACTCGGTGGTCAGGAGCAGACCGGCTACGGACGCGGCGTTTTGCAGCGCGGAACGGGTGACCTTGGTCGGATCCAGAATGCCCATTTCGATCATGTCGCCGTACTCGCTGGATGCGGCGTTGTAACCGAAGTTGCCGGAACCCTCGGCGACCTTGTTCAGGATCACGGACGGCTCGTCACCCGCGTTGGCAACGATGGTGCGCAGCGGCTCTTCCATCGCGCGCAGGGCGATGCTCACGCCGACGTCCTGGTCGTGGTTGGAGCCTTTAACGGCCTTGACCGCAGCCATGGCACGCACCAGAGCCACGCCGCCGCCCGGAACCACGCCTTCCTCGACCGCCGCACGGGTGGCGTGCAGGGCGTCGTCCACGCGATCCTTCTTCTCCTTCATTTCCACTTCGGTGGCCGCGCCGACCTTGATCACCGCTACGCCGCCAGCCAGCTTGGCCACGCGCTCTTGCAGCTTCTCCTTGTCATAGTCGGAGGTGGTGGTTTCGATTTGCGCACGAATCTGCGCGACGCGACCGTCGATTTCTTCCTTGGCGCCCACGCCATCTACCACGGTGGTGTGATCCTTGGTGACCACGACTTTCTTCGCCTGCCCCAGTTCAGTCAGGGTGACTTTTTCCAGGGTCAGGCCGACTTCCTCGGAAATCACCATGCCGCCAGTCAGCACCGCCAGGTCTTGCAGCATGGCCTTGCGGCGGTCTCCGAAGCCCGGAGCCTTGACCGCAGTGACCTTCAGGATGCCGCGCATGTTGTTGATCACCAGAGTGGCCAGAGCCTCGCCCTCAATATCTTCAGCTACGATCAGCATCGGACGGCCAGCCTTGGCGACAGCTTCCAGCGCCGGCAGCAGGTCGCGGATGTTGGAGACCTTCTTGTCGGTGAGCAGGATGAAGGGATTGTCCAATACGGCCTGCATGTTTTGCTGGTCGTTGACGAAGTAGGGAGACAGGTAGCCACGGTCGAACTGCATGCCTTCGACCACGTCCAGCTCGTTCTCAAGGCCGGAGCCTTCCTCGACGGTGATCACGCCTTCGGTGCTCACGCGCTGCATGGCTTCGGCGATGATGGAGCCGATGGCGTCGTCGGAGTTGGCGGAAATGGTGGCGACCTGGGCGATGGACTTGTCGTCGGCGCAGGGCTTGGAGATGGCTTTCAGCTCGGCGACGGCGGCGGCGACCGCCTTGTCGATGCCGCGCTTCAGATCCATCGGGTTCATGCCAGCAGCAACGGCTTTCATGCCCTCGCGCACGATGGCCTGGGCGAGCACGGTCGCGGTGGTGGTGCCGTCACCGGCGATGTCAGCGGTCTGAGAGGCAACTTCCTTCACCATCTGCGCGCCCATGTTTTCGAACTTGTCTTCCAGTTCGATTTCCTTAGCGACGGATACGCCGTCCTTGGTCACGGTCGGCGCGCCGAAGGATTTTTCCAGCACTACATTGCGGCCTTTCGGGCCAAGGGTGACTTTAACGGCGTTGGCCAGAGTGTTGATGCCGTTAACCATTTTGATGCGCGCATCGGCGCCGAAACGAACGTCTTTAGCTCCCACGGGAAACTCTCCTGAAATTGGTAATGGATGAAATGCTTGAAATTATTCGATCACAGCCAGGATGTCGTCTTCAGACATCATCAGCAGCTCTTCGCCATCGACTTTGACCTTGGTTCCTGCGTATTGACCGAACAGAACCTGGTCGCCGACTTTCACGCCAATCGGGCGAATCTCGCCTTTCTCATTGGATTTGCCAGGGCCTGCGGCGATCACTTCGCCACGGTTGGGCTTTTCCGCCGCGCTGCCGGGCAGAACGATGCCGCTGGCGGTGGTGAGTTCTTCTTCAACGCGCTTGATCAGCACGCGATCATGCAAAGGACGAATTTTCATGGTTTATCTCCACCTAATCTTGGATTTGGGAACGAAATGCACCAAGAATTGGCACTCGGCACATTCGAGTGCCAAGCATAGGGCGATAAAAACGGATTTCAAGCCCAGCCAAGCGAGTCGTCTTCAATTCACCGGCACGATCTCATCAAACCGCAACCACGGCACGCTCAAGAGCACATAAGGCGCGGGAAAAAAGGTGGTCGAAGTCATTATCCTTTTGCGCATCAAACGCCGCCACGCCAACGCTCACGCTCAAAGGCATACCGAAAGGTCTCTGCATACTGAGCACGCGGCGGTAACGTTCACCCACTCCTGGCGCGTCAACTGCGGCACAGTAGGGCAGGGATACGGCAAAACGAGCATCCCCCACCCGTGCGACGATGTCGCTTGCGCGAGCGACCTGACGCATGGAGCGTGCGCAATCACTCAACACAGCATCTCCGGCTTCCGTGCCATATTGAGCGATGACCTCGTCCAATCCTCTCATTTCCACCACGACAAGACTGAACACCCCCTTGTTGCGCCGTGCAGTCGCCAAGTATTTGTCGCTCATGGTGAACAACATGCGGCGGTTATAGACCCCGGTGAGCGCGTCGCTGGACTCCAACAGCTTGATGCGCGCATGTTGCGCCTCAACCCGGATCGCCAAACGGTTGGCGATGATCAGGTTGCGCGTGCGCACGATCAGTTCCTCTTCCAGCACCGGCTTGACCACATAATCATTCACGCCCAGACGAAAAAGCTCGCGCCGACGCGAACGCTCGTCAAAACCGGTCATGGCCAGGATGGGCAGGGCGTACTCCGAATAACCTTGTTGACGCAAGGCGCTGACCAAAGCCACGCCGCTCATCTTGCCTTCCAGCACAAGATCGGTAATCAGCAGATCGTAGTTTTTATGCTTGATGGCATCCAATGCATCTTCGGCGCTGCGCTCCCAATCCACCATGAGTCCATGCTGGGTCAGCGTCTTGCGCACCACGAAGGCGACCGTGCTGGAATCTTCGACCAAGAGCACCTGCTTGCCATAGATATGCTGACCATGCGGTCCGGTGCGCTCCGTATCGCGATTGTTCAGGTAACGACTCAAAATCTCCGGCGATGTCGGTGAAAAAACCTCGGTCACGCCACACAAAAACAATGACTCCACCTGCTGAGGCACATCGCTCACCGAAGACATCATCAGAATGGGAGCGCCATCAACCAGCGCCTCACGCAAATCCCTGATCAGCTGACAAAGACCGGGGTTGCTTGCAGACGCCGCAATGCAGCACACCGTTACGCCGATTTCATTCGCCATGGCCGGCGCGTCTTCAAAGTTCGGACAATCCAGAGACTGATATCCGGCCTCGCGGCAAGCGGCGCGCATCACATCACGCGCCGCCCGATCCAGCGACACCAGCAGGGCGAATTGTTGGCTGCTCACCGGCAGTGCATGCGCACCGCCCATTAAGTTCTGAGACGCTGTCACGTTGCGGGCTCCATGCTGTTTTATATTGATGTGCGTGAGCATCGTACATTTTTCATCAGGCCGGAACACCCGCAGCAAAAAAATCTGAGCTTTGATCCGGGCGCTTCCATAAATTCGATCAAACCTGTGGATGCAAGCCGAGAATCGTCGAAAATGCAGCCTTGCTGCAGCTTCGCATGCAGCATGGGGGAACCAGATGAGCGACTTGAGCCGTTTTCTGCCGCAGCAGGCGTGACCTTTGCGAATTTTCAGAAACGCTCAGCTGATTGACACAAGTCAGCAACTAAAGCTACGGTGCACGCCGTTGCTGGCAAACGGATACTCCTTTTGAAGCTGCATTACGAAATTCTTGGACAAGGCGAGCCGCTCATCATCCTGCATGGCCTGTTCGGCTCATCCGCCAACTGGCGCTCCGTCGCCTCCGCCCTGTCCAGTCCTGAGCGCCCTGGGCACGGGCGCTGGCAGGTCATTCTTCCTGATCTGCGCAATCACGGCGCATCGCCGCACACCCCCGCTCACCGCTATCTGGACATGGTGAGCGACACCCTGGGGCTGATGGATGCCCTCGGGCTGCCGCGCGCCCATCTTCTCGGCCATTCCCTCGGCGGCAAAGCCGCCATGCTCATGGCCAGCCGTGCGCCGGAACGGGTGCAAAGCCTGAGCGTGGTCGATATTGCGCCGCGCGCCTATGCGCCGCTGCATCTGGAATTGTTCGCCGTGATGAACGCACTGCCGCTCAAAGAGATGCACTCACGCCCCCAGGCCGCCGAGTGGATGCGCTCGCGTCTTCCCAACCCGCAGGTACGCGAATTCCTGCTCACCAACCTTGTGCGCGATGCCGGTGGTCAGCTGTATTGGCGCATCAATCTGCCCGCACTGGAAATGGCCTATGACGACCTCAACGCCATGCCCTTCCTCGACCGCCTGTATGACGGCCCAGCGCTGTTCATTCGCGGCGGGCATTCCGATTATGTGCGTGACGCCGACCTCGGCCTGATCCGCAAGAGTTTCCCCCAAGCCTGCGTATGCAGCCTGCCGCTGGCGCACCACTGGCCGCACATCGAAGCCCCGGATGACTTTCTCAGGGCGCTGCGCAACTTCTTGCAAACCCGGTGCGAACGCCTGCCCTGTGAAGCTTGAGCCGATCACGCTGCCTGTGCTCGCCCAAACGCCGCTGGGCGCCTACACCCAACTGAGCCTGGGCTGGCCGGACGTACTCCCATCCCCCTTGCCTGGACAGCGCCTGCGTCTGCACGATGAGCGCGAACTCTGGCCGATGCGCGCACCGCACGCGGGTCAACTCGAAGCTCTCACAAACGCCCCCTTTCCTGATAACGCAATCAGCCTCGCGGAACTCGTCGGCGACGCCATCCCCCTGGCTGCAGATCAAGCCTGTGTTTTAGTGGCCGAAGGTCTGGCGCTGGCTGCGTTGATCCACCTGTGCAGTACGCGACGCAAGGCTCCGGCCAACACCTTGGCTCTGTATCAAATAAGCGAACCCGCCCCCTTCCGCCCGCGACCCTCACGTTTTTTTCTGCCTGCAATGCCAGCGGGCGCCATTGCCGCCATTCCATTACTGGAAGACTGGGGCATCCCCTCACGCCTTTGCGCAGAAGACGAACGTCCAGGATGCTTTACCGGTCGAGTGGATGAACTGGCCGCACTTCTGCCGCCGAATCCTGCGCGACGCTTACTGCACCTGCAATAAAAAAGGCCGCCTGAAGCGACCCTTGCATCACGGAATGTGTGGCGATTACGCCGTCAACATGGAGTAAAGCTCGTCCTTCAGGGTCAAACGCTGCTTCTTCAGGTCTTCCAGCGTTTCGTCGGCTACCGGTGATTCATTATTTTCCAGCGCCTCAATCTGGTTGGTGGCGTTGTGATAAGCCTCAAACTGCTTGGCGAAATGCGCGTTATCCATCTTCATCTGATGAATTTTTTCCTTGTGCTCAGGAAATTCGTGGGCGAGATCGTGATGATCGACGGTCATGTTGTGCTCCTCATGTCAGGTTGATGAATTTAATTGTTTGGCCGCGCACAGTACACGGCCAGACCAAGGGTTTCAATCACCCATGTAAATGCTGAACAAATCAGCGTTTCCCCTATCTCCTGCTTTCAAGATGCCAGGCTGCGCTCGACCACTTCGCGCAATTCGGACGACAACGCGGAATGCGCCGACAACTCGTGCAAAGTGGCCTGCATCAGGCCGCGACGGTGCGCTTCAAAGCGCCGCCACTGCTGGAATGCGCCCGCCATGCGTGAGGCCACCTGCGGATTGAGCGCGTCCAGCGCCAGCACTTGCTCGGCGACGAATCGATAGCCCGAACCATCCGCCGCATGGAAATTGACCGGGTTGTTGCGCGCAAAGCCGCCGATCAGCGCACGCGCCTTGTTGGGGTTGGTCAAATGGAACGCCGGGTGCTTGAGCAGGGCGCGCACTTCGTCCAGCGTGCCGGGCAAGGGGCTGCTGGCCTGCGTTCCGAACCATTTGTCCATCACCAGCGCCTCGTGCGCCCAGCGTTGTTCAAACTCCTGCAACACTTCGCGGCGGTCGGCGCAATCGGTATGCGCCAGGCTCAACAGGGCGGCCATTTCGTCGGTCATGTTGCCGCCCACGCGGAATTGGTGCGTAGCCAGCGCATGGTGCGCGCTGTTGTCCAGCGTCATCAAAAAGCCCAGTGCCAGATTTTTCAGCCGACGCTTGCCCACTGCCTCGGGCGTGACCTGATATTCGCCGCTCTCTTGCTGCGCGTAATACACGGCAAGCCAGCTTTCTTCCCAGGCTTCGGCCAGCGCTCGGCGCAGGAAGCGGCGCGCCTGATGAATCGCCAGCGGGTCAACCTCATCCATTTGCTCCGCCAGCCAGGCTTCGCTCGGCACCATGAGCAGGTCAGCCTTCATGCGGGCACTCAGGTTTTTATCATGCAGGGCATGACCAAAGGCCGCGCTCAAGCCTTCATCCAGCACCAGCTCGTTCTCCGCCTGCACATCGGCCACCAGACGCAGCAGCACCTGGGTCATCAGGCGCTGCCCAGCTTCCCAGCGGTTGAAGTCATCGCCATCGTGCGCCATCAAAAACGCCAGCTCGGCATCGCTGTAGGCGAATTTCAGGTGCACCGGCGCGGAAAAGCCGCGCAGCAGGGAGGGCACGGGCGGCGTATCCACGCCGTCGAACACGAAACTCTGCGCCTGTTGATTCAGCTCCAGCACCTGCGCCGTCATTTCCTTGCCATGCTTATCCAGCAAGGCCATGTCGATGGGAATAACCATCGGCAGCTTTTCCATCTGCCCCGGTGTGGGCGGGGTAGACTGGCGCAGGTGCAGGGTGTAGCGCCGCGCCGTGGCGTCGTACTCGCCCGCCGCTTCGACCAAGGGCGTTCCCGCCTGGCGATACCAAAGACGGAACTGGCTCAAGTCGCGCCCGGAAGCGTCTTCCATCGCCTTGACGAATTCCTCGATGGTCACGGCCTGACCGTCATGGCGGACAAAATACAGGTCGCTGCCTTGGCGGAAAGTCGGCCAACCGAGCAGATTCTTCAACATGCGCACCACTTCCGCGCCCTTGTTGTACACCGTGCTGGTGTAGAAATTACTGATCGCCTGGTACTCGGCGGGCTGCACCGGATGCGCCAAAGGCCCGGCGTCTTCGGCAAACTGCCAGGTGCGCAGACCGTTGACATCCTTGATGCGCTGCGTAGCGCGTGCGCCCATGTCGGCGGAAAACTCCTGGTCACGGAATACGGTGAAGCCCTCTTTCAACGAAAGCTGGAACCAGTCGCGGCAGGTGACGCGGTCGCCCGACCAGTTGTGGAAGTATTCGTGCGCAATCACGCTTTCGATGCCTTCATAATCCAGGTCAGTCGCCACTTCCGGGCGCGCCAGCACATAGCTGGCATTGAAAATGTTCAATCCCTTGTTCTCCATCGCTCCGGCGTTGAAGTCTTCCACCGCCACCACCATGAAACGCTCCAGATCGTATTCACGGCCATAGGTGTCTTCGTCCCAGCGCATGGCCTTGTGGATGGATTGCATGGCGTGCCCCAGCTTGTCCACATTGCGCGCTTCGGCATAAATCTCCAGAGCCACGTTTTTGCCGCTCATGGTGATGAAGTTTTCACGCAGCACGCCCAACTCCCCCGCCACCAGCGCATATAAATAGGTCGGTTTGGGGAAAGGATCGAACCAGGTCGCCTGGGTGCGTCCATCCTCAAGAGCTTTTTCCTCGACGAAATTGCCATTGGAAAGCAGCACGGGATAACGCTCAGGGTCAGCAATCAGATGCGTGGTGTACACCGAAAGCACGTCCGGGCGATCCAGGCTGTACATCATGCGGCGGAAGCCTTCGGCCTCGCACTGGGTGACGAGAATCCCCTTGGACACATACAACCCCATGCCCGTGGTATTGGCCGCCGGATGGATGCGCGTGCTCATGCTGAGGGTAAAACGTGCGGGAGGACGATGCAGGATCAGACCGCTGTCATGCACGCTGAATGCGCTCGGCTCAAGCGGCACATCGTCCAGCGCAATACGCACCAGCTCCAGGCATTCGCCCTGCAACTCCAGCGCGCTTTCCGCCTCGCTCACCCGCTCGCAGTGCATGAGCGCATGGACATGGGTCGCATCCGCATCCAGTTCAAAAGTCAGGCTGATGGCAGGAATGCGCCATGCAGGCGACTGATAATCCACAAGGCGGACGGTGTGATGGGCGGTACTCATGCGGCAGGACTCATGACTGAAAATGGGCGTTCAGTATAGTTGCAAAGCGTGGCGGTGACGTTGCGTTTGCACCGCGCGAGTGCGAAACCGATAATCCCCGCCCCTTGCAATAACGATGACTATGCCGCCATGTGGTTTCGCTCACTCTCTCTGTTTCCGCTGAATGCCGCCCTGCCCTTTGACCTGGACAGCTTGGAAAGCGCCTTGGCCGCCAAACCCTTCCGCCCCTGCGGCACGCTGGAGCTTGCCAGTCATGGCTTTGAACCCACCCTGGGGCATCAGGCGCAGGCCTATGTTCACGCCCGCGAAGACGTATGGACGCTGCGCTGGGTGATGGAAGAAAAGAAACTGCCCGCAGGTTATGTGCGCGAACAACTCGCCGACCAGATACGCGAATTTGAACAACGCGAAGGCCACGCCCCCGGCTCCAGGGAAAAGAAGGATCTGCGCGAAGGCATTGAGCACGCGCTTTTGCCGCGCCTGATCCCGCGTCGGCGTCGCCTGTTCGCCAGCATCGACAGCCAGAGCGGCTGGGTCATCGTCGATTCGGCCTCCGAAAAGAGCGCCGAGAGCCTGCTCTCCGCCGTGCGCGAAGCCACCGGCACCCTGCCCGTCAGCCGCTGGAAAACCAGCAACGACTGGGCGAGCCTGATGACCCACTGGCTGCAAAGCCAAGAACTGCCAGAAGGATTTGAGCTTGACCAAACCTGCCAGCTTGCCGCCCCCGATGACGAGGGCGGCACCGCCACCCTGCGCAAGCACGACCTGACCTGCGAGGAAGTGAAAACCCACCTCGCCTCGGGCAAGCAAGTCACCCGTCTCGGCCTGATCTGGCGCGAACGCATGAGTTTCGTGCTCGATGCCCAGGGCGTACTACGCAGCCTGCGCCCCACCGACACCCTGGTCGAAACCCTGGAAAGCGATCACGACGACATGCTGGAACAAATGGATCAGACCCTTGCCCTGCAAAACCTGACCTTGCGGCCCTTGGTTGTTAACCTCAACAAAGCGCTCGGCGGCCAGTCTCTATCCAAACCGAGCGCAACCGCCAGCGACACATCAACCGAAGCCCCCTTCTGAAAGGTCAGAAAATGATGTAGGCATAACCTTCCTGCTGCAGCTCGATCAAGCGCGTATAGGCATCAAACACGATCTTGACATCGGGAAGCAGCATGTCATGCGTCCAACCGTAGCCGCGCAGGGTGACGTTGCAGACCTCGACCTTGACCCCGAGCGCGTTCAGGTCGTGGATGATTTTGGCGTTGGTATTCACCGCAAACGGATCGCTCTGCGTGGTTTGGAAAGCCTCGTCCTTCAACGCCCAATACGCCGTCGGCCCGTGCAGCACGATATGAATATCCAGCTTGGAAGGCTCGACGCCCTGCTTTTTATAGGACTCGATCAAGCCGCGCACGTAGTACAGCGACTTGCCGATCCCAGCTTGCCACTCATCTTTGCGTGCGTCGTAAACGGCCTTGATGCCTTGCTTATTCTGGATTTGCATAACCGGTCGCTGCGACGACGCCTCCACAGAGGCGGCCTGGCCGAGGTTCGCCGCAAACAGAGCCAACGTTACACATCCCGCAATCAAGAAACTGCGCATTACACACCCCCACATGCCTTGACAAGACTCACCCAAGCACGAGCTTTCAGATGCAGGTGCGAATTCATTCGCACACCGCCAGCACCTTGTGCGAATGAATTCGCACCTACAGATCGGCACATGCCCCGGATAGCCTTTGCTTTGCGTCAAGCCTGATTGGTTTGAATCGCCCTGGTTTGAATCGACTTGGGGCGTGTCTTGTGAATCCGCGCCCCCGTCTGGAGTGTAGGACATACTGAACCGCCCCGAATTTTCCGGAGACACCGCTCTTTGAGAGGGTGGGGCGATGAAGACGACAACGAGGCATCCCCCGTGACTCCGAGACTTCCGGGGCGGTTCACGACTAACCAGACCGCAACCCGCCAAATCGTGCCGAAAGCAGCACGCTGCCCACGGCGCGCGCGGAGGTGCAGCAGCGCCATGCCCAGCCCAAGCACGCTCAGCGCGGCGGCAGCCCAAGTGCGCACCGAGGTGAAGGCGAGATCGTCCAGTTGGCTGGCCAGCGCCAGGGCGATCACAAGCAACAGGAGCGGGAGCGCACGCAAGCTCATGTTCATGTTCATGCGGCTTCATCCTCAGCGGCGCGACCGAGACTGCGCCAGTCCAGCTTGCGGGTCAGCCACATGGTCAGCGCCAACAAACCGAAGATCAGCCAAACGCCCATGAGCAAGGCATAGTCTTCCGAGGCCAGCAGCATAAACAGCCCCGCGTAGAGCAGCGCGTAACCGACCCCCAGCACGCCCGCCCCCAACCAATGGCCGAGCAGCGTGCGCCCATAGGCCGTAATCAACAGCACGCAGGCGCTCGCCGTAACGACATAGGCCAGACTGAAGGCAATGTGCTCGGACAAGGCGAGCAGCAACAGGAAAAACAGCACCACAGCGAAACCGATCAGCAGATATTGCAACGGATGCACCGACTTGCGCTTAATCATCTCGAACAAAAAGAAACCGCCCAAGGTCAACAGCACGAACAGAAAACCATAGCGCACGGCACGATCGGTCTGGGTGTAGGCATCCACCGGATCAAGCAGCGAGACACCGAATGATTCGCTCAGCCAATGTTCCGGTTGCTCGGCATTGCGCGCATAGTTCGTCAAAACCTGATCGCCGCCAGTGGCGAAATCGCTGACCCGCCAGCGGGCATTGAATCCGTCGTGACCGACCTCGCGTGTTTCAGGCAGATACAGACCGGCGAAGCTGGGATGCGGCCAGCTCGATTGCAGGCTGAAATCGTTATTGGCCGCGACTGGAACCAAATCCAGACGAGCGCTGCCCGCCACTTCGAGATCAAGCGTCAGCCTCTGCACTTGATCCAAGTCCGCTGGAGTAAGCGGCACATGGAAGCCAAACTTGCTCGGCCCACCGGAAACGCCTGGCCGGGCGGCTAATTCATCACCATCCGCCGTGACGATCCGCACCTGCTTGATGCCGCGCGGATCGGCGACACCGAAAATCAGCTCAGCCGCTTCAATCACCTGGCCGGGCTTGGGGGTAAAGGCGGGCATGACCGCCTGCAATTGCAGCGCCGCCGTATAAATATGCGCCCTGTAGATGCCTCGATAGCGCTCGGCCACCTCAAGACGGCCTTGGCCGGTGAGGCTGTCGGGGCGGATGACCTGGGAACAATCGTGACTGACGACCTGACGACGGCTGCCGTTGCTATCGGTCTCAATGAGATTGCTCGGCTCGCTGCATTTGATCCAGAGCAGCGGCCCGACCAGCTGTTGCGCATGAGCGTATTGCTCAGCGATGGTTTGCACCACGCTATCGTGCGTGGCGCGACGTTCGTGGACTTTCCATTCCACTTGGCTGACGGCGAAAATCAGAATCAGCGCCAGCACCGCCAGCGCGAACAGTTTGGTATTGAGCAACTTGCCCATGATGAACTCCCGGTTGTGAAGACCGGGAAAGCTTGCTCGCTCTGTGTGGGGGCTTTGTGTGCGGGGCGTGTGGATTGGGTGGGGAATGGTGTTTTTGTGGATTTGGTCGGGTGTTGGTTAAATCCGTAGCGGTTTATTGATTGGTAATGCTGGATAGTGGCTCATCCGACGATGACAATCATCAAGATCGTGATTCATCTGTTATTCCAACGCGTTTCAAGCACAAAACTTATAACGTTACTCCGCAACACTTCTTGTATTTCTTTCCACTCCCACACGGGCATCGCTCGTTACGACCTACCTTGTGCCGCCCAACCGTTGCGAAGTAAGCCTGAAAACGATTGCCCACCAAGCGCTGCGAGTAGTTCCTCAACTCATCGCTATCGACCCTTTCAATGTCTTTGTCGGAGAAGAAGATAGGCGTAACGATCTGAAGCCTCTTATCCGAGGAATAGTCCAGTTTTAGAGCCAATCGTTCAGATTCGTTTGCGAGCTGAATAGTAGCGAGTGTATGAACTTTGACGAGATGATCGTCAGGACGAACCCCGCCCTCAATGGAGCAATAGAACGTTACTGGGACATCGCCTGTGCATGTGGCAGGCTTAGGCCGCCCCACTTTCTGCTGCTCTTCCAATACCTGATCGATGAGGGCGCTTGCCTGGTTTCGAAAATCACCGCCCATGTCTAGTATCCAAGCGGCAGCCTTGCAGCGGCCTGGAAGCTTACTTAAGGCAAGAACATCGATGATTTCCTCCAGACGAGCCGGTATCGACTGACGAGGCAACTCATTAGGTTCTCCACTGATCTTCCCCGAGAAGAACTTGTCGAGGCTCTCTCTGTAGCCGTGCCAATGGATGGGAGTCTCAAACTGAAAATCTTCCGCGTAAGTTGAATAGTGGTTATGCGAAAGATACAGAGCGAGATGATCCAACTCGTCGTTGGTCTGAAGTGCCGGAGAGGAAAAAGCCGCTGCACGCTGTTCGAGGAAATGGCAAAAGATAAGGGGGTTATCAATTACGTCTGCGAACACGCGAAGATCATCGACAGAAACCGTCCACACAGGACTGCTGCCGACATTTACGCCAAGTTCATGCAGATTTTCTGCCCTGGCGGCGAACTCAGTAAGTTGATCCAACGTAACGCAGCAGCGGGTAATCGACCGGAAATTTGTGTGCTCTAGCGTTCCAATCGGAAAGTGCCCCGAGTCATAGATCGTGACTTGCGGTTCGCTGCCAAGATATGCGCAGAATCGATCAGTCTGCTCGGAGGGCTTGCGCAGTAATGCATTGAGAGAGCTTATGTAAGCGGGGAAATCAGAGCTCGGTGGTGTGTGGGTAAAGGCACCCGCCCTTACCTCAACCACGATTAAATGGTCATCGTAGATCAACAGACCATCTGTCTCGCACCATTGTTTTGTCCCAGCGGAGCCGGTTGCCCACTGGTAATAAACCGATTGATATACCGTAGCCCCTGGAAGAAGCCGTCCCAAGAGAGAAAGCGGAAGCGCCTCGGAAATATCTTTCTGGCGTGAATTCCACGTCTCTTTATAAGACGGATCCAAATTTGTAAGTGTTCGCTGGAATATTCGATATCCGTGGTCTGTGAATGGATAGATGCCGAAGGTGTAGTACCTGCCGTCAATTTTTAGGAAAGGACGCTTCCAAATAGGTAATACCCGCAAGGGCCAACCGCTGAATGAGCCGTGTGCCATAAAGGTAGTGTCTTCGCCAAGTTGCCATGACAGGCAATCCAGCAGTGTTCGCGGCCAGCCCGTAACGGCTTCCATGTCAAACAAACCATAGCCCATCGCATCGCCATGAACTCTGTCGCGCCACTCCTCCCAACCGTTTGCGTGAATAACCTTGTCCATCAGCTCGGCTGGGCTACCCGTCTCGCCGGTAGTATCAATGGACTGCTGCAAAGCATCTAGGGTTGCTGTCCGAAAGTCATCCAGTGCCTCAAATGCGTCCCTTGGGCCTCGACTGAATTTGCCGATGATTTGCTCGATGCCGTGAATGACTTCATCCGTGGAGACACCGAAGAGGTGTCTAAACTGCACATCATGCGGTGTGAGAAGGTCGCGGAAATGTGGAACATCGTGGCATAAATATCGATCTCCTCGCACAGCAAGCCAATGTAATTGAGCCTGCACCGCAAATCGCTCTTGTCGCTCGTCAAAGTTCGGATCATTCCGCTCTGCCCATGCTGTGTGAGTTATAAGATATTCGGAGGCGATCTTATGTATCAGGCTAGCAATGTCAGTTGTGAGCATTGACCATTCGGTATCAGTCGGCTGCTCACTCTGCTTGGTGTGAGGCGTAACAGCACAGATCATGCTTTGTAGATATTCGACAATAAAACGCTTTTCGACCCCCTCCTTTCCTTCTTCGACTTCTGACTGAATTCCCATCGCACTGAGGAAGTACTCCCAGTAAGCACGATGCAACAGTGGAAGCGGACTGAACCCTGCAACGGCCGTTGCGATACGCCGAACTATTTCATCAATTTCTTCGCAAACCTCATGATAGCGACCTGCTAGTCGCTCCATGAATTTGGCGTGCTGATCCTCGCTCATCCGATTCTGAAGAACGTTGATCTTCCCAAATCGCATCATCCTGAGCGGACCAATCTCAAAGCCTTCGTCGGCTGCTATCATTTTCTTCTTTCGCATTGTCCTTTCCAGTTATGCGCCGATCTTGGTGCCCTATGAAACCGAGCTTATTGAACTCACTTCACAAAAGCGCACCACCCGCACTTTTATCCACAGGCAAGCTCAAACAAGCCTCAGCCCCGCCCTGCGGATGATTGTGCAATGCAATGTTGCCGCCGTGCAGGCGGGCGACTTCTTGCACCAGGTTGAGGCCAAGGCCGCTGCTGCGTTCGCCACTATCGGGGCGGGGCACGGAATAGAAGCGCTCGAACAAACGCGACTGGGCGTAGTCGGGAATGCCCGCGCCGTGGTCGCGCAGGCGTAGCCGGACGTGGTCGCCTTCTGTTGCGAGGTGAATTTCAAGCACGCCGCCGCTCGGGCTGAAATCGGCGGCATTGTCGAGCAGGTTGGCGACCGCCTGGCGTAGCAGAAAACGGCTACCGGACACTTTGACCGGTGCCAGCATGGTCTCCACCTGCAGCGCCTTGTTGGCCAGCCGTGCGGTACGGGTGGCGATCACGTCGCGGATCAGCTCATCCAAGGCGATCTCCTCGCGTTCGTCCAGCCGCCCGCGATTCTCGGCGCGCGCCAGGTTGAGCACGCCTTCGACGATGCGTTGCAGACGCGCCGTTTCGGCGGCGATATTGCTCTCCAGGCGGGCGCGCCGTTGCGGGTCATTTTCGTCCGGCAACAGTTCAATTGCGCCGTGGATAGCCGCAATGGGGCTTTTCAGTTCATGCGCCAACAGTTGCGAGACTTTCTCAACATGCGCCTTGCCATCCAGTTCGGCGCGCAGATGTTCCAACGCCTGCGCCAGACGGCGCAGTTCGCTGCGGCCTTCAATCGGAATACGGTCGCGCTTGCCTGCGGCCACTTCGTTGGCGTAATCGACCAGGCGGCGCAGACCGCGCGTCATCCAGTAGGAAAAGCCCAGCGCCAACAGCAAAGCCAGGGCGAACAACCAGAGCGCCGATTCCCAGGCCTTGGCCTGGGTCAGGTCGATAAAGCTTTGGAAGGAGCTCGCGGGTTTGCCGACCGACAACACGCCGACGATCTGGCCTGCGCGCAGAATGGGCGCGGCCACGTACATGACGCTGCTGGCGCTGTCCGTGGCGTTTTCCAGCGTGGTGCGCGCGCCGTACTCGCCGCTCAGGGTGAGACGGACATCCCGCCAGCCGGAATAGTCCTTGCCGACATCAAGGCCACGGCTGTCGTAGATCACCCTGCCGTTCCTATCGGTGACGTAGATGCGCAAGTTCGGGTCGCTTTTGAGCACACCATAAATCCGCGCCTCGAAACGGCGTTTTTCATAGGCGCGGAAGATTTCCTCGATATTGGTCATGCCCTGTCGGCCATGCGGCGCTTCCCGCGAAGCGATCTCGGCCAGCAGGTTGGCGGTCTGCACCAGGGTTTCCTCGACCGACTGGCGCACCCCCGGCACGAGTTGGTCGGTGAACAGCTTCATCGCCAGCAATACGCCCAGCGCGGCCACCAGGACATAGCCGACGAAGAAGCGGATGAAAAAATTCACCTCGCGTCCCGCGCCAGGCTATAGCCCAGACCGCGATGGGTGCGGATCGGGTCGGCATCCGGCGCGCAAACGGCCAGCTTGGCGCGCAGGCTCTTGATGTGGGTATCGACTGAGCGTTCCAGACTGGCTTCGGCCAAATCGGCGGCATCCATCAGTTCGCTCCGGCTGAACACCTTTTCCGGTCGGACAGCCAGCGCTTTGAGCATCAGATATTCGGTGCGACTCAGATCCAGCGCCTGCGCCCTGAAGCTGATGATGGCACGCTCTTCATCGACAGCGATACCACCCGTTCCCGCCATGGTCGCAGACGGCGAGGCGCGCACGGGCTGCATACGGCGCAGAATGGTTTTGACGCGGGCGGCCAGTTCGCGCGGACTGAAGGGCTTGAGGACGTAATCGTCAGCACCGATTTCCAGCCCCACCACCCGGTCAATCTCGTCGGAGCGAGCGGTAAGGAAGATGATCGGAATATCGGAAAAACCGCGCACGCTGCGGCACAGCTCGAAGCCATTGCCGTCGGGCAGGCCGACATCCAGAATCGCCAGATCGAAACTGTGGGCGCGCAGCAGCGCCAGGCCGTCGGCGGCAAGCGTCACATGGTGGCAGTCGATGTTTTCCCGTGCCAGAGCCAGAACCACGTTCTCGGCGATGGGGCGGTCGTCCTCGACCAACAGGATGGATGTACTCATGCGGTGATTGCTCCGATCTTGGCTGGCGACTTTTTGCACACAAGACTTGCGCAGGCAAGCAGACATCCAATAAAAAAGGAACCCCGGAAGGTTCCCTGTCAGGCATTACCAATTCATTTCTTCGGTCTCAGCCGCCTGCCGACCCCGGCAAGCATCAACCCACAATATGGTGCTTGCCTACGAGTTGAACCGAACTGGCCTTCGGGCCTTTCTCACCCTCGACCTCATCGAAACGCACCTCGGCGCCTTGCGGCAAATCATCAAAGTCCACGTTCAGCAGACTGTTACGGTGAAAGTAAATTTCACGACCATCCGAGGTCAGAATCGTACCGGAGTCCGGGGTGACCTCGACCACGCGACCATGCGCCGGCACTTCATGCATCTTCACCTCGCCGCGCATCTTGCCGACATAGGCTTCCAGCTGACGCTGCGCGGCGGCGAATGCGTCGCGCAAGGTGACGTAAAAATCCTCATGCGCCTGTTGGTCGTGCTTGTCGCGGCTGACCACGATCTCCTGCCCCGGCACGGTGATGTCGATGTTCACATCGTAGAGATTGCCCTTCTGGTGGCTCTTGTGCGGGGCGGAGACTGTCACCCGCATGGAGGTGATGCGGTCAAAGTAGCGTTCCAGTTTCATAGCCTTGTCACGGATCGCCGTTTCAATGGCCTCAGATGGCGGAATGTCCCTGAAGGTAATTTGCAGTGGAACTCTCATCTTCTTCTCCTCGTCATGCCCGAACGCCGGGCGAAACTTGTGTGAACGCCTTGTGACATTGATAGCACCAGACTCCCTGAAAGCCAAGCGCTCTCGATCTTGCGCTCGCAGGGGCTGGCAAGCCGGATAGGAAAATGCCTTTCATTCACGCATAATCGGAGAAGCCGCCCATGCCGTGATGGCAAATAACTTGCTTAATCCGGCCGGGAATGCCCACCAATTTTCAAGCTGAATCTGGAGTGTTTGCCGCATGACCACGCATTATCAGGACATGGATCCGCAGGAATCACAAGAATGGCTGGACGCTCTGGCTGCGGTCATCGAGTTTGAAGGCACGGAAAAAGCCCAGCACCTGATCGCCTCGCTGATCGAAGCGGCGCGCAAGCATGGCATCGACACGCCTTACAGCGCCAACACGCCCTACATCAACACCATTCCCAAAGAAGATCAACCAACCTACCCCGGCGACCTGCATTTAGAGCAGCGCCTGCGCGCCCTGATCCGCTGGAATGCGATGGCGATGGTAGTCAAGGCCAACAAGGCGCATGACGGAATCGGCGGCCATATCGGCAGTTATGCATCGTCATCCACCATGTACGAAGTCGGCTACAACCACTTTTTCAAAGGCCCGGATCACCCGGAAGGCGCGGATCTGGTGTTTTTCCAGGGGCATGTCGCTCCCGGGATGTATGCCCGCGCCTTCCTCGAAGGTCGCCTGGATGAGGAGCATCTGCTGAATTTCCGCCAGGAGGTCGATGGCAAGGGCATTTCCTCCTATCCGCACCCATGGACGATGCGTGACTTCTGGCAATTCCCCACCGTTTCCATGGGCTTGGGGCCGTTGATGGCGATCTATCAGGCGCGCTTCATGAAATACATGGATGCGCGCGGACTCGCCCCCGCCAACAGCCGCAAGGTCTGGGCCTTCCTCGGCGACGGCGAAATGGACGAACCCGAATCCATGGGCGCAATCGGCTTGGCGGTGCGCGAAAAGCTCGACAACCTGGTGTTTGTCATCAACTGCAACCTGCAACGTCTGGACGGCCCTGTGCGCGGCAACGGCAAGGTGATTCAAGAGCTGGAATCCCACTTCCGCGGCGTGGGCTGGAACGTGTACAAGGTCATCTGGGGCTCCGACTGGGACGACCTGCTAGCTCGCGACACCTCGGGCAAACTTATCCAGCTGATGATGGAAACCGTAGACGGCGAATATCAGGCTTTCCGGGGCAAGGACGGGGCGCATGTGCGCACCAACTTCTTCGGCAAATACCCGGAAACCCTGAAACTGGTCGAAGACCTGACCGATGACGAAATTTTCAACCTGACCCGTGGCGGCCACAGCCCGCGCAAACTCTATGCCGCTTACAAGCGTGCCGTAGAAAGCGTGGACAAGCCGACCGTGATCCTGGCCAAGACGGTGAAGGGCTATGGCATGGGGCCGTATGGCGAGGCCTCCATGGCCGTGCATTCGCAGAAAAAACTGGATCTGGACGGACTCAAGTACTTCCGCGACCGCTTCAGCGTGCCCATTTCCGACGAGCAGCTGGAAAAGAAAATCCCCTTCTACCGCCCAAGCGCGGACAGCGAAGTGATGCAGTACATGCAGGCGCGTCGTCAGGCTCTGGGCGGCTATCTGCCCAGTCGCCGCGACCATGCCGCCGCGCTGCCGATTCCGCCGCTTTCCGCGTTTGAAACCCTGCTGCAATCCACCGGCGACCGCGAAATGTCCACCACCATGGTGTTCGGACGCCTGCTCGCCCTGCTGCTGCGCGACAAGACCCTGGGCAAGCGCGTGGTGCCGATCATCCCCGACGAAGCGCGCACCTTCGGCCTGGAAGGCCTCTTCCGTCAGGTCGGCATTTACGATCCGGCGGGGCAGCTATATGAGCCGATCGATGCTGACCAGGTGATGTGGTACAAGCAGGCGCACAACGGTCAGGTGCTGCAGGAAGGCATCAACGAGGCCGGTTCGATGGCGAGCTGGATCGCCGCCGCCACCGCCTATGCGAACCACAACGTCGCCATGCTGCCGTTTTACATCTATTACTCCATGTTCGGCTACCAGCGCATCGGCGACTTGGTGTGGGCGGCGGGCGACATTCAGGCGCGCGGCTTCATCATCGGCGCCACCGCCGGGCGCACCACGCTGGCAGGCGAGGGCTTGCAACACCAGGACGGCCACAACCTGCTGGCCTTCGGCCAGGTGCCCAACTGCATCAGCTACGACCCGACCTTCGCCTATGAATTCGCCGTGATCGTACATGACGGCCTCAAGCGCATGTTTGAAGCGCATGAGCATGTGTTCTATTACGTCACCGCCATGAACGAAAACTACGCGCACCCGGCCATGCCGCAGGACAGCGAGAGCGGCATCCTCAAGGGCTTGTACCGCTACGCGCAAGGCAGCGACAAGCACAAGATGCGCGCGCAGCTCATGGGCTCCGGCACTATTTTGCGCGAAGTCATCGCCGCCGCCGCCCTGCTGGAAGGCGAATGGGGCGTCAGCGTGGATATCTGGTCGGCCACCAGCTTCAACCTGTTGCACCGCGAAGGCGTGGACTGCGAACGCTGGAACACCCGTCATCCGGAAGCCGAATCGCGCACGCCCTATGTCACGCAAGCCCTGTCGGGCAGCGCAGGCCCGATCATCGCCGCCACCGACTATGTGCGCGCCGTTCCCGAGCAGATTCGCGCCTACTTGCCCGGCAAGCGCTATGTCACCCTGGGCACCGATGGCTTTGGCCGCTCAGATACGCGCCAAGCCCTGCGCCGCTTCTTCGAGGTCGATCGCTGGAACGTCGTGGTCGCCACGCTCAAGGCGCTGGCCGACGACGGCGCGCTCCCTGCGAGCACGGTCGCCAAGGCCATCGAGCAATACGGGCTGGATACGGAAAAACCCAACCCGATGAGCGTTTAAGACCGTCGCACACACATATCCAACGAATGAATCCAAGAGGCAAACGCGCATGGGCATGCTGAAGTTTCTCCTGCCGGACATCGGCAATCACAAGGACATCCCGGTGATTGAAATCCTGGTGAATGAAGGCGAGCAAGTCGAGAAGGATCAATCCATTCTCACGCTTGAATCCGACAAGGCCACCATGGAAATTCCCGCACCGTCCGCCGGTGTGGTGCGCAATCTCCAGGTCAAGCTGGAGCAGAAAATCAACCAGGGCGACTGGATTTGCGATATCGAAACTACGGCTGAAGCAAGCGCGCCTGCAGTAGCCGATGAAGCCCCGGCCAGCAGGGCTCCCGCTGTCGCTGAAGCGCCCAAACCGGCTGCAGCGCCTGCGCCCGCTCTGGCGCCATCCGCCCCCCAGCCCGATGCGGCGGCGGAAAAACCGGTCAATGCTCCCAGCCTGGGCGCCAAATACCATGCCTCGCCCTCGGTGCGCGCCTACGCTCGCCAGCTGGGCGTCGAGCTGCAACACCTCAGCGGCAGCGGCCCCAAGGGGCGCATCCAGAACGAGGATGTCGAAGCCTATGTCAAGGCCGTGATGCAGGGCGAAAAGCCCACGCCCAAAGCCCCGACAACCGTCGCGGGCAGCGGCATTCCTCCCCTGCCGGTGATCGACTTCAGCCCGTTTGGCGACACCGAGCGCATGGAGCTTTCACGCATCAAGAAAATTTCAGGCAAACACCTCACCGCCTGCTGGCTCAACATTCCGCATGTCACCCAGTTTGACGAGGCCGACATTACCGATCTGGAAGCCTTCCGCGCCAATCTCAAGGCGCGTGCCGACAAGGCGGGCGTCAAGCTCACCCCGCTGCCGTTCGTCATGAAGGCGGTGGTGCAGGCGCTGAAGGAGTTCCCGCATTTCAACGCCTCGCTCGATGCGGATGGCGGCGCGCTGATCATCAAGAAATACTTCAACCTCGGCGTGGCGGTGGATACCCCGGGCGGCCTGGTGGTGCCCGTGGTGCGCAATGTTGACCAGAAAGGACTGTTCGATCTGGCGCGCGAACTGGCGGAAATCAGCCAGCGCGCACGCGAAGGCAAACTCTCTCCCGCCGACATGCAGGGCGGAACCTTCAGCATCTCCAGTCTGGGCGGCATCGGCGGCACGCAGTTCACCCCGATCGTCAATGGGCCGGAAGTCGCCATTCTTGGCCTGTCCAAGGCGAAAATGACGCCGGTGTGGGATGGCGAAGGTTTCGCGCCGCGCCTGATGATCCCCTTCTCGGTATCTTACGACCACCGCGTGATCGACGGCGCGCAGGGCGTGCGCTTTACCAGCCGCCTGAGCCAGTTGCTGGGCGATCTGCGCGAAATTCTGATCTGAGGAGCGCATCATGGCGAATATTGAAACCATCCTGTTGCCCGATGTCGGCAATTTCGAACAGATTCCTGTGATTGAAATTCTCGCCCAGCCGGGCGAGAGCATCGACAAGGATCAATCGCTCATCACCCTGGAAACCGACAAGGCCACCATGGAAATCCCCGCGCCCAAGGCGGGGATCTTGGTGGAGTGGCTGGTCAAACTCGGCGACAAGGTGAGCAAGGGCGCGCCGATCGCCCGCTTCGAACTCGCCGCCAGCGAAACGTCTGCGCCCGCCGCAGCGCCGCAACAGGCAGAGACTAGCGCGCCTGCGGCATCCCCCTCTTCCCTGCCCCCTCCCGTCAAGGAGAAGGAAGAGCTTCCCGCCGCCGATATGCAGTGCGAGGTGCTTGTCCTCGGCGCAGGCCCTGGCGGCTACACCGCCGCCTTCCGCGCCGCCGACCTGGGCAAGAACGTGGTGCTGGTGGAAAAAGAATCCGTCCTCGGCGGCGTTTGCCTGAATGTCGGCTGCATCCCCTCCAAGGCGCTGCTGCATGTCTCCCAGGTGATGAACGAAACCCGCGAAATGGCTGAACACGGCGTAAGTTTCGCCGCGCCCACGGTCGATCTGGACAAGCTGCGCGGCTTCAAGGACAGCGTCATCCACAAGCTGACCTCCGGCCTGAAGCAAATGGCCAAAATGCGCAAGGTGCAGGTCGTCACCGGCGAAGGTCGCTTCACCTCGCCGCATACTGTGGCAGTGACAACGGCGGACGGAACAAAAACTATCGCCTTTCAACACGCCATCATCGCCGCTGGCTCGCGCCCGGTGCATCTGCCTTTTATCCCGCATGACGACCCAAGGGTGATCGACTCCACCGGCGCGCTGGCTCTGGCGGATATTCCCAAGCGAATGCTGGTCATCGGCGGCGGCATCATCGGTCTGGAAATGGCGCAGGTGTACGATGCCCTGGGCACGAAAATCACCATTGTCGAACTGGCGGACAGCATCATCCCCGGCGCAGACAAAGACATCGTGCAACCGCTGCTCAAGCGCATCAAAAAACGCTACGAAGCGATTTACCTGGGCGCGAAAGTCACCGCCGTACAGGCCACCGAGGCCGGTCTGGTTGTCAACTTTGAAGGCAAGGGCGCACCGGAATCCGACACCTTCGACAAGGTGCTGGTCGCCGTGGGGCGCATCCCCAATGGCAAGCTGATTGATGCCGACAAGGCTGGCGTCGAGGTCAACGAGCGTGGCTTTATCCCCGCCGACGCCCGCCTGCGCACCAATGTGGCGCATATCCACGCCATTGGCGACATCATCGGCCAGCCCATGCTGGCGCATAAAGCTGTGCATGAAGGCAAGGTCGCGGCGGAAGTGATCTGCGGCATGGCTTCGGCCTTCACGCCGATTTCCATTCCCGGCGTGGCCTATACCGATCCGGAAGTGGCCTGGGTCGGCAAGACCGAAGAGCAACTCAAAGCCGAGGGCGTCGCTTATGAAAAAGGCGCCTTCCCTTGGGCGGCTTCCGGTCGCTCGCTATCCCTGGGGCGTGACGAGGGCATCACCAAGGCTCTGTTCTGCGCCGAAACCCATCGTCTGCTCGGCGCGGGCATCGTCGGCCCGAATGCTGGCGAACTGATCGCCGAAGCCACCTTGGCGCTGGAAATGGGCGCGGACATGACCGACATCGGCCTGACCATCCACCCGCATCCCACCCTGTCGGAAACCTTGGGGCTGGCGGCGGAAATGGCCGAAGGCACGATTACCGACCTGCTGCCGCCGAAAAAGCGCGCCGGATAAGGCAAGGCGCGAACATGCCGCTGGCGAAAACCTCGTCTTGGAGTCAAGACGGGGTTTTCTTTTAAAGGGCACTTCTATAAATTCGATCAAGCCGACCGCGCTTACGACTTGGGCAAGCCAAAAACCGGCGAAAAAACGCCGCATACATGCAATGTGCGGGCATTTTGAGCTGGTTTTTGATGCAGTAGACGCGGCTTCAGCGGATTTATAGAAGCGCCCTAAAGTGACCCGTCATTTTCTCAATTAAGGTCTGCAATGGATTTCATCGCCCTGGGAACCTACGCCCTGCTCGGCATTTTCGCCGGGCTGATGGCAGGCATGCTCGGTATCGGCGGCGGCCTGATCATCGTCCCCATCCTGGTCTGGCTGTTCAGCATCCAGGGGCATGTTCCCGCAGATGCCATGATGCAGATTGCGGTGGGCACATCATTGGCCACCATTATTCTCACCTCCATCGGCTCCATCTGGTCGCATCACCAAAAGGGCGCCGTGGACTGGCTGATCGTCAGGAAAATACTGCTTGGCCTGCTCATCGGCTCCGTGGCGGGTTCGGTCATCGCCCACTTCATGCCCAGCGAAATTCTGAAAAAAGTGTTTGGAATCCTGCAGATCATCATTGCGCTGCAAATGGCCTTGGGTCGCCCGCCCGAGGCCAAGCGACAACTGCCCGGCGCTGTGGGCATGACCGCCGCAGGCAGCGTCGTCGGCTCGATCAGCTCGTTGATGGGCATGGGCGGCGGCGCCGTGTCCACGCCGTATTTTGTCTGGTGCAACGTGCCCATGCGCCGGGCGATCGCTACATCGGCGGCGATCGGCCTGCCCGCAGCGCTTGCTGGCACGGCGGCTTATATTTTCACCGGCTGGAGCGTGCCCGACCTTCCCGCCATGAGCTTGGGCTATGTCTATCTTCCGGCATGGATCAGCATCGGCGTGATGAGCATTTTCTTCGCCATTATCGGCGCCAAACTGACCCATGTCCTGCCGATCGCCATTCTCAAGCGCGTGTTTGCCGTGCTTTTGCTCGTTCTCGGCATAAAAATGCTGTTTTTCTAAAGCCATACCATGCGTGAAAGCATCTTTCTAATCGGCCCGATGGGCGCAGGAAAATCCACCAGCGGACGTCTTCTCGCCCGCACCTTGGGGATGAAGTTCATCGACAGCGACAAAATCATCGAGCAACGCACCGGGGCGAGCATTCCGCTGATTTTCGAGGTAGAAGGCGAAAGCGGCTTCCGCCAGCGCGAAAAGGCGGTGATCGACGAACTGACCCAGCAACATGGCATTGTGCTCGCCACCGGCGGCGGCTCGGTGCTGGCGCAGGAAAACCGTGAAGCCCTGCACAACCGCGGCATTGTGATCTATCTTTTCGCCTCGGTGGATCATCAGATGGAACGCACCTCGCATGACCAGAATCGTCCGCTGTTGCAAACCCAGGATCGACGTGGCACCTTGGAAAAGTTGATGCAAATCCGCGACCCGCTCTATCGGGAAACCGCCCACCTGGTGGTTGAGACCGACCGGCTGATTCCGAAGTTTGTGGTGCAACGCATCCTGCGCGGCCTGCACATCGACCTGAACCACCTTGTTACACGCGAATGAGCGCCTTACCTATCTAAAGGATCGTTATGCAGTCTTTGCACGTTGAGCTTGGCGAACGCAGCTACCCGATTCACATCGGCCATGGGCTGCTTGATAACCCCGACCTGCTGCGCGCCGCCATCAGCGGCAACAGCGCCCTGGTCGTGAGCAACACCACCGTCGCCCCGCTCTACCGTCATCGTCTGGATGCCGCTCTGGCCGGACTGAAAACCGCCACCGTCATCCTTGAAGACGGCGAAGCCTACAAATCCATCGAAAGCCTGCAAAAAATATGGGACGCACTGATTGCAGAACGCTTCGACCGCAACACCACGCTCATCGCGCTGGGCGGCGGGGTGATCGGCGACATCACCGGCTTCGCCGCCGCCAGCTACCAGCGCGGCGTGAACTTCATCCAGATTCCCACCACCCTTCTCTCCCAGGTGGACTCTTCGGTGGGCGGCAAGACCGGCATCAACCATCCCGGCGGCAAGAACATGCTCGGCGCATTCTGGCAACCGCAAGTGGTGATCGCCGACACCGATACGCTCAATACCCTGCCCGACCGCGAGCTTTCCGCCGGTCTTGCTGAAGTCATCAAATACGGCCTGATCTACGATGCAGCCTTTTTAAGCTGGATCGAGGAGCACATCGACGCCCTGCGCGCGCGCGCGCCGCAGGCGCTGGCTTATGCCATTCGCCGCTCCTGCGAAATCAAGGCGGAAGTCGTCTCCCAGGACGAGCGCGAAACAGGCTTGCGCGCCATTTTGAATCTTGGACACACCTTCGGTCACGCGATTGAAAATGCTCAGGGCTACGGCAACTGGCTGCACGGCGAGGCCGTCGGCGCAGGCATGTGCATGGCGGCGCGCTTGTCCGAACTCGAAGGCTGCATCAGCGCCGAGGATGTGGGCAGAACGCGCCGCATCATCCAGCGTGCCGGACTGCCCGCCCACGCCCCGGAAAACATGTCCGAGGAACAGTTCAGACACCTCATGGGCATCGACAAAAAAGTGCTGTACGGCAAAATGCGTCTGATTCTGCTCAATCGCATCGGCGAGGCGGCGGTACGCGACGATTTTTCGCCCGCCCATCTGCAACAATGCCTTGCCGAATTCACCACATCACCCCAAGTTGCGGAGACTGCGTAAATGTCTGAGCCCAATGCGCACATCAGTCATGATTCCGACCCATTGATGGACGCCACATTCAATGAGCCATCCATGCAGGAAAGAGTGGAGCTGATTACCCATCTCCTGCGCCATAGCGATCGCCTGTTCACCATCATGAGCGACAACGCCGTCCTGCTCAGCGGCTTCAGCCACGAACTCACCCGCCATGACACCTTGGGGCTGCACTACGCCGAGGTCTATCCGACCGCAGGCATGGACGCGGAAGACATCGTGATGCAGCTAGCCCGCGCCTGGAACGTGGATGTCGATTTTGGCGAAACGGCGATGAACGCTTTGTTCCATCGCCTGCCCCTCGCTTTCAGCGAGCCGAGCAGGGCTGTCGCCATCGTGCACTCCGCCAGCAATCTGCCGCCTATGATTCTCGACGGGCTGATCGGATTCATGCAGCGCCTAGATCAGGTCATGAACGGACGTGTACGCCTGGTGCTGACCGGCTCTTCCCTGCTGACGCAACGTCTTGCGCCCATGCAAACCCTGAGCGGCGCAGGACAGGTCTACGCCCTGCACCTGCAGAGCCTGGGTGAGGAAACAAGCCATGACACAGGCGCTGAACAAGGTTTCGTCACCCCCGCGACAACACCTCCCCTGGTTGAGGACGGCAAGCCCGTGTCCCGCCCGCTTGCACAAGACAGTGACACAGGCGTGCGCGGTCTCATCCTGGGCGGATTGGGCATTTCATTGATCCTGGCGGTGATCGTAGCCTTGGTCATGCGCCCGGATGCCCCCAAGGCGCCCAAGGAAACCACAGTCAGCATTCCTCTTACCCCGCCTGCTGCAACCGAACCCGCGCCAACTCCAAGCGCGCCGGAGGCGCAAGCGCCCCTACCCGCTACGGAAAATGCGCCCGCTCCGACGGTCACCGCCGCACCCGCGCCCGTTGAAGCTGTTGCGCCCGCCCCTGCCCCTCTTCCTGCACCCCCGCCTGAAGTTAAGGCAATCCCCGCGCCGAGCGCAACGCCGACGGCAGCTCCAGCGGCTTCGCCGACTCAACCCAGCGTTTATGCCGCCACCCCCATCATCGCCAGTACGCCTAGCAGCTCCCCATCGCCTGCGCCCGCAGCGAGCAAGCCCGTATCCGATGCAAAGGCGCAAAGCAAACCTGAAAAACCGGCGCACCAGGCCGAAGACAAATCCCTCGCACGAACTGCGAGTCAACATTTCGCCAAAGAAAATGCGCAGCTCTATGTTCTGCAGATCATTACGCTCGGCTCAGCCAAAGCGACCAGCCAATTCGCCAAAGCCCACGGCCTGGAAAACTGCCAAACCTTCCGCCAGCAGCGCGAAGGCAAGGATCTGTTCAGTCTGACCTGCGGCCTGTACCCGAACCGCGAAGCGGCGCTTGAAGCACAAAAGGCGCTTCCGTCCAGCGCACTCGGCGCCAAACCTTACCCACGCCAGGTGGCCGATATCCGCAAGGTCATGTTGCCGTAACCAAATGCTGAGGCGAATGCCCATGCGTTTGTCCCGGCATCCGGAACCCGCCAGAGCCGACAGCCCTTGCCACTCTTTGCGGAGGATCGTCAGATCAGGCGAAAACCTGATCACCTTGTCCCCGCCGCGCTTGGGAGCTAAAATGCCTGCCCCTTTTTAAAGCGCAGAGATACGCTGCCCGTGTCGCAGCAAACAGCCCGCGCCAAACAAAGCCGCTTGTTTCCGGCTTGCTTGGCGCGGCATGGAAACTGCTTGGCTAGTGCAGCTCGTGTCGAAACACCGCCTGTCGCCTAACTGGCTGTGACTATTGAAACCGCAAGCCTGCCCCTCGCAACCCATCCACAAACCCAATACGCCACCGCCATGAACATGCTGCCCGAAAACGCCACCCACGGTCTGTACTCCCCCGCCTTCGAGCGCGACAACTGCGGCTTTGGTCTGATCGCCCAGATGGATGATCGCCCCAGTCACTGGCTGGTGCAGACCGCCATCGAATCGCTGGCGCGCATGACGCATCGCGGCGGCATTTCAGCCGATGGCAAGTCGGGCGATGGCTGCGGTCTGTTGCTGAAAAAACCGGACGCTTTCATGCGCGCCGAAGCCGAACGACTTGGTTTCAAGCTTAACGCGCTGTATGCCGTGGGCGTGGTCTTCATGAGTCAGGACGAAAGCCTAGCTGCAACCGCGCGCGCCACGCTGGAAGAAGAAGTGCGTGCGCAGGGGCTTGAATTCCTGGGCTGGCGCGTTCTGCCTACCGACCCGACCCAGCTTGGCAGCCAGTCTTTCGCCAAGCTGCCGGTCATCGAACATGCGTTTGTCAACGCCCCGGACGGCATGGATGCCCGTCTGTTCGACACGCGGCTGTACATCGCCCGTCGCCGCACGGAAAAGCGCCTCGAAGCCGATCGCGTGTTCTACATTCCCAGCCTGGCCAGCCAGGTGTTGTCCTACAAGGGCTTGATGATGCCCGAGGACTTGCCGCGCTTCTATCTCGACTTGCAGGACGAGCGCCTGGCCAGCTCGCAGTGCGTGTTCCACCAGCGCTTCTCTACCAACACCTTCCCCGAATGGCGTCTGGCGCAGCCCTTCCGCTATCTGGCGCACAACGGCGAAATCAACACCATCCGCGCCAACCGCAACTGGGCGCGCGCCCGAGCGCACACCCTCGCCTCAAAGCTGATTCCCGATTTCAATGACGTCATGCCCCTGGTCACGGAAAGCGGCTCGGACTCCATGAGCATGGACAACATGCTGGAAGCGCTGATTTCCGGAGGCATGGACATGCTGCGCGCCATGCGCCTGATGGCGCCGCCCGCATGGCAGAACATCGAGCACATGGATGCCGACCTGCGCGCCTTCTACGCCTTCCACTCCATGCACATGGAACCGTGGGACGGCCCTGCCGGCATGGTCATGACCGATGGTCGCTTCGTCGCCTGCGCCATGGATCGCAACGGCTTGCGCCCGGCGCGCTGGGTGATCACCAAGGATCGCCATATCACCCTCGCCTCGGAAATCGGCGTGTGGGATTACGCCCCGCAGGACGTGCTGCGCAAGGGGCGCGTCAAGCCGGGACAGATGATCGCTGTCGACACCGCCCACGGCGAGCTGATGATGCCGGACGACGTCGATGCCATGCTCAAGAACCGCCAGCCGTATGTGCAGTGGCTCAAGCAATACTCCCGCCGCCTGAACTCCGGTCTGGAGGCCGACGTGCTGGCGACTGCGCCGCTGGACGACGCGCAACTCGCCACCTTCGAGAAAATGTTCCAGGTCACGTTTGAGGAACGCGATCAGGTGTTGCGCGTGCTGGCCGAGTCCGGGCAGGAGGCGATCGGCTCGATGGGCGACGACACGCCGATGGCCGTGCTTTCGCGTCAGGAACGCTCCCTGTACGACTATTTCCGCCAGCAATTCGCCCAGGTGACCAACCCGCCGATCGACCCGCTGCGTGAAACCATCGTCATGTCGCTGGAAACCAGCATCGGCCAGGAGCGCAACCTGTTTGAGGAAACCGCCGAACACGCGCACCGCCTGCTGCTCGAATCCCCGGTGTTGACCGAGGGCAAGTTCAATGCGCTGATGTCCGCCGAGGACGCCGCTTTCGCCAGCGCCATGATCCAGCTCAACCGCACCGCCGATGAAAGCCTGGAAAGCGCCGTGCGCGCCATTTGCGACGAGGCCGTGGCTCTGGTGCGCTCCGGCAAGGTAGTCATCGCCCTCTCCGACCGCCAGATCGAACCAGGCAAGCTGCCGGTTCATGCCCTGCTGGCCTGCGGCGCGGTGCACCACCGCCTGATCGACGAAGGACTGCGCAGCCGCGCCAACCTGGTAATTGAAACCGCCACCACGCGTGACCCGCATCACTTCGCCTGCCTGATCGGCTACGGCGCCACCGCCATCTACCCCTATCTGGCGTACGAGAGCATTGCAGGCATGCAGCGCAACGGCGAAATGAAGGCGGGCGTGAGCTCGGCCAAAATGGCGGCCAACTTTGTCAAAGGCATCGACAAGGGGCTGATGAAGATCCTCTCCAAAATGGGCATCTCCACCATCGCCAGCTACCGCGGTTCGCAGCTGTTCGAAATCATCGGACTGGCCGACGACGTGGTGAACCTGTGCTTCAAGGCCACCACCAGCCGTCTCAAGGGTGCGGACTTCGACGATTTGCAGGCCGATCAGGCCAGTCTGGCGAGCGAGGCCTGGAACCCGCGCAAGCTGCCGCGCCAAGGCGGACTGCTCAAATACATTCACGGCGGCGAGTATCACGCCTACAACCCCGACGTGGTGCAAACCCTGCAACAAGCGGTCAACAACGGCGATTACGCCACCTGGAAGCTCTACGCCGACCATGTGGACAGCCGCCCGGTCGCGACCCTGCGCGACCTATTCAAGCTGCGTGAAACCGCCTCCATCCCTTTGGATGAAGTCGAACCGCTGGAAGCCATTATTAAGCGCTTCGATTCCGCCGGCATGTCGCTGGGCGCCCTCTCCCCCGAAGCGCACGAGACCCTGGCGGAAGCCATGAACCGTCTGGGCGCACGCTCCAACTCCGGCGAAGGCGGCGAAGATCCGGCACGCTACGGCACGCTGAAGATGTCGAAGATCAAGCAGATCGCATCGGGTCGCTTCGGCGTCACCCCGCACTACCTGGTCAATGCCGAAGTGCTGCAAATCAAGGTCGCCCAAGGCGCCAAGCCCGGCGAGGGCGGCCAGCTGCCGGGCGACAAGGTCAACGAAACCATCGCCCGACTGCGCTATGCGCGCCCCGGCGTGGCGCTGATTTCACCGCCGCCGCATCACGACATCTACTCCATCGAGGATCTGGCACAGCTGATCTTCGACCTCAAGCAAATCAACCCGCAGGCGCAAGTCTCGGTCAAGCTGGTGGCCGAACCTGGCGTAGGCACCATTGCCGCCGGCGTGGCCAAGGCCTATGCCGACCTGATTACCATCTCCGGCTACGACGGCGGCACAGGCGCCTCACCGCTGACCTCGGTGAAGTACGCGGGCAGCCCGTTCGAGCTTGGCCTGTCCGAGGCGCATCAAACCCTGCGCGCCAACGACCTGCGCGACAAAGTGCGCCTGCAAGGCGATGGCGGCATGAAAACCGGCCTGGATGTCATCAAGGCGGCGATTCTCGGCGCGGAAAGCTTCGGCTTCGGCACCGGGCCGATGATCGCCCTGGGCTGCAAATATCTGCGCATCTGCCACTTGAACAACTGCGCCACCGGCGTGGCCACGCAGAACAAGGTGCTGCGCATGCAGCACTTCAAGGGCGATGTGGAAAAAGTGATGAACTATTTCCGCTTCATCGCCATGGAAGTGCGAGAATATCTCGCCCTGCTCGGACTGCGCAGCATGGAAGAGCTGATCGGACGCACCGATCTGCTGGAAATTCTGCCCGGCGAAACCGCCAAGCAACAGAAGCTCGATCTCTCGCCCATCCTCTCCGACGGCGGTCTGGCCGACAGTAAGCCGCTGTGCTGCGCCGTGCCGCACAACGACCCCTATGACAAGGGCTTGCTGGCCGAGCGCATGGTGGAAGCCACGCTGGCGGCGATCGAAGCCAAATCCGGCGGCGTGTTCTGCTTTGAAGTGCGCAATACCGACCGCTCTATCGGCGCGCGCCTCTCCGGTGAAATCGCCAAGCGCCACGGCAATCTGGGCATGGACGATGCGCCAATCACCCTCAAGCTCAAGGGGACGATCGGCCAGAGCTTCGGCGTATGGAACGCCGGCGGCCTGCACATGGATCTGGAGGGCGACGCCAACGACTATGTGGGCAAAGGCATGGCAGGCGGCAAGCTCACCCTGCGTCAGCCCTTGTGCTCTACCCTGCCGACCCATGAAACGCCGATCATCGGCAACACCTGCCTCTACGGCGCAACCGGCGGCAAGCTGTTCGCTGCGGGCACGGCGGGCGAGCGTTTCGCCGTGCGCAACTCAGGCGCTTTCGCCGTGGTCGAAGGCTGCGGCGACCACGGCTGCGAATACATGACCGGCGGCGTGGTCACTGTTCTGGGACGCACCGGGGTCAACTTCGGCGCAGGCATGACCGGCGGCTTCGCCTACGTGGTGGATGAGTACAATGATTTCGTCGATCGCTACAACCATGAACTGATCGACATCCACCGCCTGGCGCCTGCGCAGATGGAGGCGCATCGCCAGCATCTGCGCGGCATCCTTGAGGCGCAGGTGCAGGAAACCGGCAGCCCGCGCGCACGCGAAATGCTGGACAACTTCGAACAATGGCTCGGCAAGTTCTGGCTGGTCAAACCCAAGGCGGCGGAAATCGGACAACTGCTCAGTACGCTGGCTGCAGCGGCCTGAACGCTTCCCTGCCAAGACCCTGCCCATGCGGGGTTTGGTTTTTTAGCCACAGAGGCCACGGAGCGTTTGCGGTGGTGAGCTCGCCGCATTGGTGAACTTGTGTCACTTTATGTTCCATGATTTCGACTCTCCGAGATCCCTGCGGCTAAATTCAAAATGTCCCGCATTCCCCAAAGCTTCATCGACGACCTTGTTTCCCGCGCCGACATCGTGGACGTGGTCGGTGCGCGCGTACCGCTGAAGAAAAAAGGCAAGGAATACAGCGCCTGCTGCCCTTTTCACCACGAGAAATCACCCTCGTTCTTCGTCAGCCCCGACAAGCAGTTCTACCACTGCTTCGGTTGCGGCGCGCATGGCAACGTGATCAGCTTCCTGATGGCGCACGACCGCCTGGACTTCGTGGAAGCCATTGAAACCCTTGCCGCGCAAATGGGCATGGAGGCGCCGCGCGAGGGCGGCGATGCTGCGCCGGAAAATCCGCATGCCCCGCTGCTGAGCATCCTCGAAGAATGCGCCAGGTTTTATCAGGGCGAACTCAAGCGCAGTCCCAGGGCGATCGACTACCTCAAACAACGCGGCGTCAGCGGCGAAACCGCCGCCCTGTTCGGTCTGGGCTACGCTCCCGGCGGTTACGACACCCTGGAGCGGGTATTCAAGGCCAATGACGGCGTGCGCGAGCAGCTCAAGCGCGCCGGGATGTTGAGCGAGGGCGAGCAAGGTCGCCTGTATGACCGTTTCCGTGAACGCATCATGTTCCCCATCCGCGACCGACGCGGGCGAGTCATTGCCTTCGGCGGACGGGTGCTGAACGACGACAAGCCCAAGTATCTGAACTCGCCGGAAACCGCGCTGTTTCACAAGGGCGCGGTACTCTATGGCCTGTTTGAAGCGCGCAAGGCGCTGGGTCGACCCGAACGCCTGATCGTGGTTGAAGGCTACATGGACGTAGTCATGCTGGCGCAGCACGGCGTGCGCGAAGCCGTCGCCACCCTGGGAACCGCAGTCACCCGTGAGCAAGTCGAGCTTATGTATCGACAAAGCGCACAGGTCATTTTCTGTTTCGACGGCGATGAAGCCGGACGTCGCGCCGCCTGGCGCGCGTTGGAGTCCACCCTGCCGCAACTGCGCGACGGCCTGGATGCGCGCTTCATGTTCCTGCCCGACGGCGAAGACCCCGACAGCCTGGTGCGCCAGGAGGGCGCAGAAGCCTTTCGTCAACGCATCCAGCGTGAAGCGCTTAATTTCGATGACTTCATGCTCAATGAACTGAGCAAGCAGACCACGCAGGATGGCAGCCCCGCCGCGCGCGCCAAGCTCAAGGCGCAGGCGCTGCCCCTGCTCGAACTCATGCCGGAAAGCACCCTGAAAGACCTGGTGCTCGCCAAACTGGCGCAGCAGGTCGGCGCCAGCCTCCATCGACGCCCCTCTGCAGAACCCACGGCTTCCAGCCAGAGCGCGGCATCGACTCGACCCGCCTTGCGCCGCAAGGCTTCATCACCACGCCAGAGCGCCATTCGCCAGGCGATCCTGCTGCTGTTGCGTCATCCTGAGCTGGCCAGCGAAAAGATCAGCGAGAGTGCCATCATCCAAGACTGGCGCGAGAGCGCTATCCCGGGGTATGCCCTCCTCTCCGAACTGATCCAATTTCTGCGCGCCACGCCGATGTCGCTCGGCGCCCTGCTTGAACATTACCGCAACAGCCCCCACGCTAAAGTCATGGATGGTCTTGCCTGTCTACTCGCCGCCGAACCAAGCGCCCACAATGCCGCCAACGACGGTGACGATACACAAATCCTGCAAAGCATGTGGCTGGATATGCTGGAACATCTGACCCTGGCGCATAACCGCGAGCGCCTGCGCGAACTGACCAGCCGACCTTTTGCGCAGCTGCAAACCCATGAACGCCAAGAACTTCTGCGCTTGAGCGCGATCAGACCCCTACCGTGAAAAAAACAGATTCACTTGCTATAATCCCAAGTCCACTTAATTGAAGCCACCCCATGTCCGACGATCCCAAGTCCAGCATTAAAGACCTTATCTCCCGAGGCAAGGAGCAGGGCTACCTGACCTATGCCGAGATCAACGACACCCTGCCCGAAGGCATGGTGGAAGCCGATCAGATGGAAGACATCATCGGCATGATCAACGACATGGGGATTCGCGTTTTTGAAACCGCTCCCGACGCGGACGAGCTGACTCTCTCTGACAACGCCCCCGCCCCGGACGAAGACGCCGCCGAAGAAGCCGCCGCAGCGCTAACCTCCACCGTGGACGATGTCGTCGGTCGCACCACCGACCCCGTGCGCATGTACATGCGCGAAATGGGCACCGTGGATCTGCTCACCCGCGAAGGCGAAATCGTCATCGCCAAGCGCATCGAGGCCGGCCTACGCGAAATGCTCGGCGCGCTTGCCATGCACCCCCCGGCCATCGCCGAACTGCTGGCGGATTTTGAACGTTTTGAGGCTGGCGAAGCGCGCATCGTCGATATCATCGTCGGCTTCGCCCCCCCCGAAGAAGAAATCGCCGAAGAGATCGTTGACCTGCCCGTAGAGGAAGGCGAAATCGACGAGACCATCGAAGACGTCACCGAAGAAGTCGAAGAGGAAGTCGATGCCGAGCCCGCAGGACTGGATATCGAGGCCGTGCGCCAACATATCGCTATCATGCGCGAGCTGCATACACGCAGAGCCGCCGGCGAGGACGTCCGTAGCGATATGGAAGCCTGCCTGCTCGGCATCCGCATGAACCCCCTGCTGACCGAGCGCCTGGTCAAAAACCTGCGCAGCGCCGTGGAGCGCGTGCGCAAGCTTGAGCGCGACATTTTGGAGGTATGCGTCAATCAGGGCGGCATGCCGCGCGAGCGCTTCATCAAGGCCTTTCCCGGCAATGAAACCAATCCCGATTGGCTGAATGAAGCCTGTAGCGACAAGCAATTCGGCGCCCAGTTCCAAACGATCGTCGTGGAAATCGAGCGTCTGCAAAAGCGCCTGAGCTACCTTGAACGCGACAACAGCCTGAGCGTGCGCCAACTCAAGGACATCAACCGTCAAATGCTCACCGGCGAGGCCAAGGCACGCCGCGCGAAGAAGGACATGGTGGAGGCCAACCTGCGCTTGGTGATTTCCATCGCCAAAAAGTACACCAACCGCGGACTGCAATTCCTGGATCTGATCCAGGAAGGCAACATCGGCCTGATGAAAGCGGTGGACAAATTTGAATACCGCCGCGGATACAAATTTTCGACCTACGCAACCTGGTGGATCCGTCAGGCGATCACACGCTCCATCGCCGACCAGGCGCGCACCATCCGCATTCCAGTGCACATGATCGAGACCATCAACAAGCTCAACCGCGTCTCCCGGCAGATGCTGCAAGAGATGGGTCGCGATCCGACTCCGGAAGAGCTGGCCGAGCGCATGGCCATGCCGGAAGACAAGGTGCGCAAGGTGATGAAGATCGCCAAGGAACCGATCTCCATGGAAACCCCCATCGGCGATGATGAAGATTCGCATCTGGGCGATTTCATCGAGGACACCACGGCGATTTCCCCGCTGGATGCCGCCACCAACGAAGGTCTGGCCGAGGCCGTGCGCGACGTCATGGCCAGCCTCACCCCGCGCGAAGCCAAGGTGCTGCGCATGCGTTTCGGCATCGACATGAACACCGACCACACCTTGGAAGAAGTCGGCAAGCAGTTCGACGTCACCCGTGAACGCATACGCCAAATCGAAGCCAAAGCCCTGCGCAAACTGCGTCACCCCTCGCGCTCCGAGCTGCTGCGCAGCTTCCTCGAAGCCGAACGCTAAATCACTCTGCCCCGCTGCACCCGCACCGGGGCGCTCCCCTCCGGGCCTATAGCACAACGGTTAGTGCAGAGGACTCATAATCCTTTGGTTGCAGGTTCGAATCCTGCTGGGCCCACCATATAAAACAATAATTTAGCCCGCATCACGCGGGCTTTTTTGTGTACGGATCAAGTATCCCGGCAGCTTGTCAAGGCATGACATCCGCTTCATGTGCGCCGACGACCATGACGCCATCCGCCTCAACACGCGCATTACGCGGCAGGCTGGCCACGCCGACGGCGGCGCGCGCCGGATAGGGCTGGCTGAAATACTCGGCCATGATGTTGTTCACGCCGGCGAAATTGCCCAAATCGGTCAAATAGACGTTCAGCTTGGCGATGTCATTCAATGAGCCGCCTGCAGCCTCGCAGACTGCGCGCAGATTCTGAAAAACCTGATGAATCTCCGCCTCGATGCTGTCCTGCTGCATCTGCATCGTGGCCGGGTCAAGAGCGATTTGTCCAGAAAGATAAACCGTATCCCCCACGCGCACGGCCTGCGAATAGGCGCCTATCGCCTGGGGAGCCTGATGGGTCTGGATAGTGCTACGAGTCATGTGACGCTCTCCTAGTGTAAAAAGCTTGTTGGAGACGTGCGCTGCTTACAAGCAACGCCCGCCTAAGTGCGCCAAACCTTGATTACGCCCTGTTCATGCTTCAGGCGGCGCATGATTTGCGCAAGGTGTTGTCGATTAGTGACGCGTAGCAGGAAAGTGATGACCGTCACGTTTTGATCGCGGTCATCAAAGCTGACGTTGTCGATATCCGCACCTGTCTCAGCAATGCTGCCCGCCATGCGCGCCAGACCGCCACGCAGGTTTTTCGCGCTCAGGGTGATTTGCGCCTGATAATCGCCGCTGACCTCGGTCGCCCACTCCACAGGCATCAGGTTCTCTGGACGTGAGGCAAGTTCGACCGCATTGCCGCACTGCCTGCGGTGCACCACCACGCCGCGCCCCGTGCTGACAAAACCGATGACGGGATCGCCAGGAATGGGGTGACAACACTTGGCAAAGCTGACGACCAGACCCTCGGAACCGCGCAACACAAGCGGCGCGGCATTCAGACCTCGCGTCTGCGTCTGCTTCTCTCCTTTCTCCTCCGCCTGAGCAGTGAGACAAAGCGCGACCAGAGATGCCATGCGGTTTCCCAGACCAATCTCGCGCAACAAATCATTCAGCGTGGTTTGGTAATGATCCTGCACGCAATGCGCAACCCGCTCGGCGTCGATATCCGCCAGATTCGTATGCTGCGGCTCCAGCGCCTTGTCCAGCAGGCGCGCGCCCAGTTGCACGGCCTCGTCCGCACGCAATCCCTTGAGAAAGGCGCGAATATGGGTGCGCGCCTTAGCCGTAACGGCAAAGTTCAGCCAGTTGGGGCTAGGCGCCGAGCCGGGCGCGGTGATGATTTCAATGGTTTGGCCGTTGCGCAATACGCTGGACAGCGGTGCGAACTGGCGATCAATTTTGCAGGCCACGCAACTATTGCCGACATCCGTGTGCACTGCATAGGCAAAGTCAATCGGCGTTGAACGTCGCGGCAGCTCCATGATCTCGCCCATCGGGGTGAACACGTACACCTCGTCCGGAAACAGATCGCCCTTAACGCTCTCCAGAAATTCCTGCGGATTGCCCGCTTGACGCTGGATTTCCAGCAGCTCACGCAACCACTCGCGGGCGCGCGCCTGCGTCGCGCTGGTGGCATCGCCCTTAGCCTTGTACAGCCAATGCGCCGCAATCCCGCTTTCGGCGAATTGATGCATTTCCCGCGTGCGAATCTGCACTTCCAGCGGGATGCCATGCGGACCAAACAGCACGGTGTGCAAGGATTGATAGCCATTGGCCTTGGGGATGGCGATATAGTCCTTGAAGCGCCCTGGCAGAGGCTTGTAGAGGTTATGCGCCAGGCCAAGCAGGCGGTACACGTTATCCACGCTGTCGGTGACGATGCGTACAGCGAAAACGTCGAACACCTCTTCAAACGAAAGATGCTTCTGCGCCATCTTGCGATAGATGCTGTACAGGCGCTTCTCACGCGCCTGCACTTCCGCAACCAGCCCTTCTTCCTCAATACGCGCGCGGAAGGCGTCTTCGATCGTGCGCATCACTTCGCGCCGGTTGCCGCGCGCCTTGCGCAGCGCATTTTCCAGTACGCAATAACGGGTGGGATACATGGCCTGGAAGCCCAGAGCCTCCAGTTCGTGTCGCAGATTGTTCAACCCTAGGCGATTGGCGATCGGCGTGTAGATTTCCAGGGTTTCGCGCGCAATGCGTCGCCGCTTATCCGGACGCATCACGCCCAGGGTGCGCATATTGTGCAGACGGTCGGCCAGCTTGATGAGAATGACGCGTACATCCTCGACCATGGCCATCATCATCTTGCGGAAATTGGCCGCCTGCTGCTCGGCCTTGGACTTGAAGCGGATCTGATCCAGCTTGCTGACGCCCTCGACCAGATGAGCAACCTCGGCGCCATATTGCGCCAGGATGTACTCATGACCAGTCTGGGTGTCCTCGATCACATCATGCAGCAGCGCCGCGATGATCGTCTTTTCGTCCATGCGCAACCCGGCGAGGATGCCGGCCACGGCAACCGGGTGCGTGATATAGGGCTCACCGGAAACCCGCGTCTGCCCCTCATGCGCCTGCGCGGAAAAAACATAAGCCAAGGCGATGCGCTCGATGCTGGCCGCATCCAGGTAATTCGCCAGAACCTGCCTAAGCGGAGCGAAAATCTCGTCTGCGCCTGCCGACGAGGCGATCGACGGCATCGACCCGTCTTCCGCAATGATCGGTTCTGCCGACTCCTGCGACAACGGCACGGACTGCATCACCCTGGCCTCGGCGGGCGTTAAAGATCGTCGCTGCTCGCGGCGCGGCGCGGCGCGGGGGCTTCATCCTCGTCGCCACGGAACTCGTTGAGCTCATCACGGATTTCAAAATCCGCAATGCGCGTACGCACCGGCTGATGCACATGAACCTCATCCAATACCGCCTGCGTGACCTTGCCTGCAGCGATCTCGCGCAAGGCGATCACGGTCGGCTTGTCGTCATCGGCATCCACCAGCGGCTGAGCGCCGGCTTCGATCTGGCGCGCACGCTTGGCGGCCATGACAACCAATTGGAAACGGTTATCGACGTCTTTGAGACAGTCTTCGATTGTTACGCGCGCCATAGAAAATTCCCCATCGTCGATTTATCAGAACCGCGCATTGTACATAAGGCGCGCAGCTTTAAGAAAACTGTTTACGATCTTGATCAACGGATGCAGTGCAAGTAAAAATCGTCCGAAAAAGCGGAGCATAGACGAACTATGTGAGCATTTTGAGGGCGACTTTTGCGCCGCAATGTGCCGTTCAGCGAGATCGTAAACAGGTTCTAAGCCAGCAAGTCTTTAATTAACCTTGCGTGACGCACGGATGAACGCGCAAAACTCAAGCGCTGGGCGCGGAAGATGCAGGCCAGTTCACGCAAGGCCTCTTCAAACACGTCATTGATGACCAGAAAATCAAACTCGGCGTAATGCTGAATCTCGGTCACCGCATCACGCATGCGGCGGGCGATGACCTGTACATCATCCTGCCCGCGATTGCGCAAACGGGTTTCCAGCACCTCGCGTGCGGGCGGCAGAATGAAAATACCCAACGCCTCAGGGAATACCCTGCGCACCTGTTGCGCCCCCTGCCAGTCGATTTCCAGAATGACATCCAGTCCCGCTGCTAGATTGACTTCGACCGAACTTTGCGCCGTACCGTAAAAGTTATCGAACACGCGCGCATGCTCCAGAAACCCACCTTCTTCCACCATGCGCCCGAACTCCGCATGATCGACGAAGTGATAATGCACGCCGTCTTCCTCTCCTGGACGCCTGGCGCGCGTCGTGTGCGACACGGAGACGGCCAGCCCCGAAAGATGCTCATGCAAGGCCTTGACCAAGCTGGTTTTCCCCGCCCCGGAAGGCGCCGCGATAATGTATAGCTGTCCACGCATAATCGATTCTCAAATAAAAGCTATCCCTGCTATTGCACCGAGCGATTTTTCGCCCTCCCCCGCCGTCAATAGGTCACACGAAGGGAACCGTCCCGCCCCGGCACCACGCGCACCCGATCACCCGAGCGAAAGGCGACCTCCGCCGTCTGCACGACTTTCACGCTTTCGCCATTATCCAGACGCACCAACAGTTCCACGCCCGCAGAGTTAGGGGAGGATCTGCGGGCGAGGGTTTGCCTGAATTCCTCGGGAGCTGTCACCCGCTCTTTAGACGTTTCAACGCTTACCCCGCGTACAGCCTCAATCCGCCCCGAGCCGACGCCTTTTTCTGTCTGTGCCAAAGGATGTTTGGGCTTTGCCGCATCGACGCGCTGGGGAGCGTCCGCCGCACATCCTGCCAACGCAACCAGTCCGGCACACAAAAACACGGAAAAAAAACGGCGTGAAGGAAAAGACATGCCCCAATGCTCACAAGACCCATATGCCGCATGATTATACGTCCATCACGCGGGCAGATTGTAATCATGGCGGGTTTTGGAGCAGAATGCGGGGAATTGTGTACGGCTAGATCAACATGACGGCGCTAAACGTCTTCGAACACCCCCTTAATGAGCGTATGCGCGCGTTCTTTCGCGTCAGCGAGCTGTTCCGTCGTGCGCAACATTTCCTTATGGCGGCCAGCGAGTACGACGCCCAGACTGCGGTTCTAACCCTGCTCGAGCTGAGCGAGGTGACCGGTCGCTTCGATCTCAAGCGCGAGCTGATGAAGGAGCTTGAGCGCCAAAACGCCAGCCTGGGCGCGCTGCAACAAGCGCCGGGAGTCGATGCGCACAAACTGAGCGATGTCCTTGAGCGACAAAAGGAGCTGATCCACCGCCTGCATGCCGTCAACGGCCCGATTGGCGCGAGCATCAAGAATCATGAGTTTCTCGCCGCCGTGCAGCAGCGCAGCAAGATTTCCGGCGGGCTGTGCGAATTTGACCTGCCCATGCTGCACTACTGGCTGCGCTTGCCTGGTGAGATGCGCCGCGACATGCTGATGACTTGGCTTAGTCCGTTCGCCCTAGTTAACGAGGGCATCGAGCTCATCCTTGATCTCGTGCGTGAAAGCGCCCTGCCCAGCGCCCAGCACGCAGAAGGCGGCTTTTATCAACAAGCCTTGAGTCCAGGCTTGCCTGCACAAATGCTGCGCGTGTTTCTGCCTGAAGATGTCAGCTACTTCCCCGAGGTCAGCGCGGGCAAGCAGCGCTTTTCCATCCGTTTTCTTGAGCTTGAGCTCGACTCGGACGAGGGTCGAACGCGTCAAAGCCCTGAAAACATTGATTTTAAACTCGCCTGTTGCGCCCTATGAACGCCACGCAAAATAACGAAGACATGGATGCCCCTGCCAGCAAGAGCAGCTTTCAACTGAAGCGTCGCGCTCACAACCTCATGGTGTTTGAACTGCATAATCCCAATATCGTGCAGCTCGCCTTACGCCTCAAGGATCACATGGCGCAAGCACCCGCCCTGTTCAAAAACACACCCGCCGTACTGGATCTCGGCCCGCTGGAAGATGGCTTCAAAGTGGTCGACTTTCCTGCTCTGAGCAGTTTGCTGGACAATCACGGATTGACCATCGTCGGCATCTGCGGCGGCAGCGAGGCGCAACGTATCGCTGCAACCCGCGCACGTCTGGCGCTTTTCCCCTCGACGCCTGCGCCCGCGCAAGCACCCCTCCCCCCCGCCGAGGAAGCGCCGACAACGCAAAGCGCCCCACCGGCGGAAACCACGGGCGACACTCTCGGCAATCTGCTTTTGCGTCAACCCGTTCGTGCCGGACAACAGGTTTATGCGCGCGGCGTCAGTCTGGTGATTGAAGCTTCGGTCAATGAAGGCGCCGAGGTCATTGCCGACGGTGACATCCATATTTACGGCGCCTTGCGAGGACGCGCGCTGGCAGGCGCACGCGGACGCCAGGATGCCCGCATCTGGTGTCAACATCTTGACGCAGAGCTTGTTTCCATCAACGGCATCTACCGCACCCGCGACAGCATAGACACCCATTTGATCGGCAAGCCTGCGGTCATCGAAATCCAGCAAGACAAGCTGGTGATTCGCTCCTTTGGCTAAACGTCCCCATTGCTTTAACCACTTCAATCATGAGGATTTTCAGAGTGTCCAAGGTTCTCGTCGTAACTTCCGGCAAGGGCGGCGTGGGCAAAACCACGACCAGCGCTTCGATCGCCACCGGTCTGGCTCAACGCGGCTTCAAAGTCGCCGTCATCGACTTTGATGTTGGCCTGCGCAACCTGGATCTCATCATGGGGGTCGAGCGCCGCGTGGTGTACGACCTTGTCAATGTCGTGCAGGGTGAGGCCAATCTTTCCCAAGCGCTCATCAAGGACAAGCGCATCGAGAACCTCTATGTCCTCGCCGCCTCACAAACCAAAGACAAGGATGCGCTGACCGAGGAAGGGGTGAAAAAGGTGCTTGACAGCCTGAAGGACGACAACTTCGACTACGTCGTCTGCGATTCGCCAGCCGGCATCGAAAAAGGTGCGCAACTCGCCATGTATTTCGCCGACGAAGCCGTCGTGGTATCCAACCCGGAGGTTTCTTCAGTGCGTGATGCGGATCGTATGCTGGGACTTCTGGCCAGCAAGTCCTACCGCGCCGTCAACAATCAAACGCCGATCAAGCAGCACCTGCTCGTCACCCGTTACTCGCCGCAACGCGCCGAGCATGGCGAAATGATGAGCATCGAAGATATGTTGGAAATCCTGGCTGTGCCGCTCGTTGGCGTCATTCCCGAGTCTTCCGCCGTACTCAACGCATCCAATGCCGGGCAACCCGTCATCCTCGACAAGGAATCCGACGCTGGTCAAGCCTACAGCGACACCGTCGACCGCCTTCTTGGTCAGGATAAGCCCTTACGTTTTCTCACCGTTGAAAAGAAAGGGTTTTTTAGCCGTTTGTTCGGAGGCTAGGTCATGGGCTTGCTTAACTTCTTCCGCGGAAAAAAAGAAAACACCGCCAAGCTGGCCAAGGAGCGCTTGCAGATCATCATCGCCCATGAACGCGCGCAAAACCGTCCCAGTCATGAATTCCTGCCCAAACTGGAAAAGGAACTGCTTGAGGTGATTCGCCGCTATGTGCAAATCAACGACGACGCCGTCAAGGTCAAGCTCGACCGCGACGGCGACGTGGATGTGTTGGAACTGAACATCGTCCTGCCTGAGCAGGGGGCGAAAGAGTAGTTCCCCAACACGGGTGAGGAACTGCTCGGGGACGACGGTCAGCGCAGACCGCCTCCCAACAGGCCGCCCTGCGACTTGACGAAGCCGAGGTAAAGTGCGGAAAACTCCGGTACAACCGACGTCTTAGCCAAGGGCAAGGCCAATAGATTGCGCCGGTAGGCCGCGACGCGTGGCAAATCCGCGCAAGGCAAGGGCTCCGCTCCTGCGGACTCAAGCTCTTGCAGGCGCATGAAAAACGGCAGCATGGCGCAATCCACGATGCCGAAAACCCCGGTGAAAAACTCCTCATCATCACGCAGGGCTTCGTTCAATACGCGCAAGGATTGACAGATTGCAGCGCGCGCATCATCTACGCCCGTCGTGTCCTTGGCGACCATCCAGTTCCACAAGCTGCCCAGTATTCCGTCCGCCACAGCGACGAAGCCACGCTGACGGGCACGCTCCAGCGACACCTGCGGCATCAGCGGCAAGCCATAATTTTCGTCAAGAAACTCATTGATCACCTGCGACTCGAACACGACCGCCTCATGCTCACCCTCGTCGTTCAAGACGCGCAGCAGCGGCACCTTGCCCAAGGGCGAGAGCTGAGACAACCATGACGGCAAATCCTTGGGATTAAGATACGTCACCTCATGCGCAATGTTTTTGGCATGCAGCATCAGGATAACGCGTTGCACGAACGGACAGATCTTGAAGCCAACCAGTTCCAGTTTCACTTTCTACCTACCTGTAGCTCATTGTTGACAAGGAAAATGACGACAAAACAAGAGAGAGAGCCTTGGCAACGCCTCGACACCTGGCTTTGGGCTGCGCGCTTCTATAAAACCCGCAACCTCGCCAAGGAGGCCATCGAAGGCGGAAAAATTAGGCTCAACGAGCAATCAGCCAAGGCTTCATCACGCATCAAGCCCAGAGATCGTCTGCAGATCAGCCGAGCCGGTGAAATATGGCATATTCACGTCCTCGCCCTCAACGAACAACGCCGTCCGGCAAGCGAAGCGGAAACCCTGTACCAGGAAGATCCGGCAAGCCATGCGCGCCGCTTGCATGAGCGAGAACTGCGCAAGCTGAGCGCGGTAGAACACGACCACCGCCGTCCCGACGGCCACGCGCGCGAACTCTTGCGCCGTCTGCGTGGAAAACATTGACGCCACACGACAACGAACGGCCTTCCCCCTGCTTATACCTCAAACCCGCCGACAAAAACTGTCGGACTGACGACCCCCTGACGGGCGCCTCTATAAACCTGCTGGAGCCGCGTCTGCTGCACAAAAAACCGGCTCAAAATGCTCACATGCTGCGCGTATGCTCCTCTTTTTCGCTTGTTTTCTTTGCCTAAGTCGTGCGCGCGCTCGACCTGATCAAGCTTATAGAAGCGCCCTTTATTTCATCAGCCTGACGGGCGCTGCGGGAGCAGCCGCCAGTAAATCGAGTATGCCTATGATCGACTCTAACGAGCCAATCACGAGCGCACACCAGCATGAAAGGAAAAAATCGAAAAACTCAAGGTGTATTTTTAAGCGAACAGCTAGAAGGCGCGGTTCCTCAGATTGCGCTTCATTTCAGTGACCAGGTTCGCTTCAAGCCCCTCCAGGGTTTTTAGGCGCGTATCCGCCGCATTGCCCAGCCACTCAATGACCTCTGCACGCTTTTTGGCGAAGTAATCAAGAATGAAGCGCTCGGAGATCAGCATGTATTCGATCGCCTGCTTGGGGTCGGCCTGCACGAACGGATTACGCGCGATTTTCTTCGCAGCGGCTTCTTGCTGCTCACAAAAGGCGTTAAGCAAGAAAAACAGGTTCAGCCGGGCGGTACGCAGATGATTTTGCCCGGTCTCCGAACTGCCGTACAAGCTGGCATCAACAATCACGTCCAACCAGCGGATAAGCTGCGACTCGGCCATCACCCACTCTTCATTCATCACCCGCTGATACAAATCGCTGATCTGTTGGCGCAAAAACTCTTCTTTCTTGTTCTTCGCCCAAGGCATAAGGCGCGCCATGAAACCACTTGGCGACTTCACCTGTTCCTCAAGATGAGCCAACTCCTCAAACAAAGCGCCGCGCACCTTGTCCGCCTCACTGATTTGCGTGCGTTTTTCCGCCATATCCGCAGAAGACACTTCAAGCTGCAACAACAAGTAATCTCCCAAGCTCTGGTCGACCTTATTTGATACGACACGAATTCCCTCAAGAGCCTGACGAATACGCTCAGCAAACCCTCCAGGATTTGCCAGCGCCTGCATGAGGACGACCTCCGCTCGCGCCTGACGTGCGCGCTCGGCCTGCAGCTCGCGTACCTCATCGCGCAGGGTCAGCATGGATTGCGCCATGGAGTGATGTGAGATCTTCCCGGCTCGCCACCGCTCCAGCGTGGGCTTGAGGTCCTCCATTCGATGATGCAAGCGCGAGATGGCGATATCCGCCTCATAGCCCCGCGCCTTATCCATAGCCTGCAGCACAGTGGCGCCCAAAGACTGATCCATGCGCTGCACCGCGCGCAACTCCGCCTGACTGGAGGCGAACGCCATTTTTTCCAGTACTGCCCGCGTAGGCGCAGGAGCATTGCGAATCAATTGGGTGGGAATGGTCTCAGGCAATATGTCCAGGGGAATTTTCGCCAGTTCAGCGGCGGAAAGTTCCCGCACCATAGCGGTGAATTCTTCAATGGTTAAGCGTTGGCTCATGGGTTTGTCTCAGAAAACTAGGCCAAGTCTAGTCAAATTTTGACAATCCTGCAGAGGAATCGTGCAGCCTGTTCGCAACACCTTGTCCATTGCGGATGGCATCGGACACGGACACCCCATCGCGCCAGTTGGCGCGGGTGATGAGCCCTTCGAGTTTCTGCATGGACTGATCCAGGCTGGCGATGCGCTCTAGATGCCCTAGCTCGTATTGCGGAATGGCGCGCGGCCAGCGTTGCACATGACGCATCCTCGGCGGTGCGCGCAGCCCGAGGATAGGCGCGAGATCGCCCAGCACACGGGAAACGATGGCAGCATCGTCCCACTCGCCAATTTCTTCATGCCGTCGCCCGCCGATGAAGGCGGTCAGCATCACCTGACCTTGCGGCGCGCGTCCGGCGAACAGGGTGCTGGAAAACAGCGCACCCAGGGTCGTGACCCGCTCTCTGGCAGGGATCAATACCCCGAAGCCATCAAGGGGATGAGCTACGTCCTCTCGGCTAAATCCCAAGGCGACGGACATGACTGGCGGATAAGGTATTTCGCGCAAGGGTTGGACGTGCACGCCGAGGAAAGGCTCCAGCAAAGCGGCGCAAGCCTGCGCCGGCACGGCAAGCACGACATTTCGCCCGGCGAAAGCGCCCTGCGGGGTGTGCGCCAGCCAACCTTCGTGCGTGTGCTGCAAACCCTGCACTGGCGCATTCAGATGCAGTGCGTCGCCCATGGACGCGCCCAACGCGTCGATCATGCGCCCCAAGCCACGATCAAAGGAAAACATGCGTCCGACGGGCGTCGTCTGCACTTCGGCCTTGCGCGCCTTGAACGCCTTGTGCAGCGCCCCATGGATGAGCGAGCCGTGCTCATGCTCCAGGGCATAGACCTTGGCCGTGGCCGCACGCACCGACAGACGCGCCGGATCGCCTGCGTACACCCCGGAAACGAAGGGATCGATCGCCCAGTCCAGAAATTCTTGTCCCAAACGACGACGCACAAACTGCGCCACCGACTCTTCCTGCGGCGCGCGTCCAATCCATGGCTCAGCAAGCAAACGCAGCTTGCCCGCCGCTGAAAACAGCCGCGTGCGCAAAAACGCGGGGGGGGACGCAGGCAATTCCACCGCGCGCCCATCGCGCACCACATAACGACGATTGGCGGCGGGATTGGCCTCGCGCGCTTCGCTGCGCAGCCCAAGCCCGTCGATCAGCGCCGCAATCGAGGGGTCGTTATCCAGCAGAGTGTTCGGCCCGGCTTCCAGCAAAAAGCCTTCGTGCTCGAAGGTGTGCACGTTACCGCCTGCGCGCACGCCGGCCTCCAGTACGCAAACCTCATGCCCAAGCTGGCGCAGAAAAAATGCCGTGCTCAACCCGGAAATACCGGCGCCAATGATGATTGTCTGTATTTGCTTCCCCATCGCCCTGCTCCGCTTACGAACGCTTGCATCAGCCTAATGCTGGTTTATGCAAGGCTCTTGTTTTTTCGAAGGCGCCGCAATCCGAAACGAACCAAAACTTCGCCCCACTGCGCCCAAGCCAAACCGCCCAACACCAGCGCCGTGCCCAGCAACGCCGCCCGTGACAGCACTTCCCCTTCAAACCACCAGCCCAGCCACAGCGCCAATACCGGGGCAAGCAAAGTGATCAGCCCCATGAGCGAGGCCGACAAATGGCGCAGGGCGAAGAAAAACAGCATAAAACCGAACACCGAGCCAAATACGGCGAGGTAGGCGATCGCCCCCCAGGCGCGAACGCCGATCTGCGTCGGCCACCACCCCTGCATCGGCGTCACCGTCAGCCAAAGCAGCAGGTAAAGCATGGCCGCCACCCACAGCGCCCCCACGCTGGTCACGCTGCCGGAAATCGGTGCGTTGACCTTTTTCACCAGCACCGTGCTCAATCCGTGGATAAAGGCGCTCCACAGCATGACCAGCACCGCCCAGCCGCCGATGCCTTGCAGATTGAGTTGTTCGTGGAAAATCAGCCCCAGCCCGACGAAAGCCAGCAGCAAGCCGCCCAGCCAAAACGCATTCAAGCTGCGCTCGCCCAACACCCAGGCCGCCAGCAGACTGGTAAACAGCGGCGCAGTGCCGAACAGTACCGACACCATGCCGCTGTCCAGATATTGCGCCGCCCAATACGTGCCCAACATGCCGACGAAAATGGCCAGACTGCCTGCGGCATAGGCCAGCAGGGCGCGCGGCGCAAACGACAGTTTTTGTCCCAGCAACCACAATACCGGAAGAGCCAGCAGGGCGCCGATCAGCATGCGTGCCGTCACGCCGAATAAAAAACCGCCCTGCTCGCCACTCCACTGGATTCCCAGCGGGGTCGTCGCCCAGATCAACACTACGGCGACATAAGCCAGACCCAGGCGCGCATTCGTGGGCTGCGTCATGAAGCAAGCACGGGGATCACCGCACCCACAACGTCTTGACGTGGGTGAAGGCACGCAAGCCGTGTACGCCCAATTCCCGTCCCAGACCCGACACCTTGCAACCGCCAAAGGGCAGGCGCGGATCGCTTTTCACCATGCCATTCACGAACACGGCGCCGCACTCCATGCCCCGCGCCAGAGCCTCGCCCCGCGCCGCGTCGCGCGTCCAAATGCTGCCGCCCAGCCCGAAACGGCTGGCATTGGCCAAATGCAGCGCATGAACCGCATCCTGTGCGCTACAAATCGCCGCCACAGGGCCGAAAATCTCCTCGTCGAAGGCGGTCATGCCGGGGCGCACCTCGTGCAACACGGCAGGGCGCATGGCGGCGAAGCTGCCAGCGACTTGGTCGCCGCCCCATGCCAGCCTGGCTCCCGCGCGCAGGCTGGACTGCAGCTGCTCCATGACCTGCACGCGCAAATCCGACCGCGCCAAAGGGCCGATCTGCGTCGCCTCATCCAGCGGATCGCCCAGACGCAGCGCTGCGACACGCTCCACCAAGCCTTGGGTGAAGGCGTCCACCCGCGCCGCATCGACAATAAAACGCTTGGCGGCGATACAGCTCTGCCCCGCATTCTGAAAGCGCGAGCGCACCGCGTTGTCCAGCGCCAAGCTCAGATCCGCGTCATCCAGCACCACAAACGCATCCGAGCCGCCCAGCTCCATCACCACCGGCTTGAGCGCGGCGCCCGCCAGGGCGGCGACCTTGCGCCCGGCAGGTTCGCTGCCCGTCAGCGTCACGCCGTGCACACGCACATCGTCAATCAGGGCGGGAACAGCGTCGCTTGCGACCAGCAGGGTCGTAAACACCCCCTCGGGCATCCCGGCGTCACGCAGCAGCGCCTCCAGCGCCAGGGCGCACTGCGGCACGTTCGACGCGTGTTTAAGCAAGAAGGTATTGCCCGCCATCAGGATCGGCGCAGCCGCGCGCAATACCTGCCAGAAGGGAAAGTTCCACGGCATGATGCCCAACACCGTTCCCAGCGGCTCATAGACCACCCGACTGTCGCTGGCGTCCGACGCCACGAGCTCGTCGGCCAGCATCGTCGCCGCCTGCTCGGCATAGAACTCGCACACCCAGGCGCACTTCAATACTTCGGCGCGCGCCTCAGCGACAGGCTTGCCCATTTCCAAGGCGATCAAGCGCGCATAAGCATCCTGGCGATCACGCAACAAGGCCGCCGCCGCACTCATCCGCGTGGCGCGCTCGGCAAACCCCGCTTCGCGCCAGATAAGCGCCATCTGCGCGCTTTTCGCCAGCGCATGCTCCACCTGCTGCGGGGTGTGTGCGGCATAGCGCGCCAGCGCCTCACCGTTGAACGGATTGATTGATACGAATGCCATACGCCGCCCTCAGTTGAAACTCAGCTGAATCTCCGCCCCCGAGGCAAAAGCCAACCAGCTCGCCATCCCGGCCAGGGTGACGCCCGGCAGCAAATCCGCCTCGCTCATGCCCCTCGCCATCAATGAGGCTGAACACGCCGCCAATTCTACGCCCTGCTCCAGACAGATGGCACGCAGGCTTGCGGGATCAGGCATGGAAGCCAGCTGCTCCGCGGCATCGGCCTGCAAACCGCTGCGCAACAAATCCAACCCGCCAAAGGCGTAGAACAGACGACACTCGTAACCCATGGCCGCCGCAGTCGCCGCCATCATCCAGGGAGCGTAGGCCGCCTCCGGCGTGGATGCGGTAATCAATAAAGCCATGCGCTTTTTCATCAAGGTGCTCATCTGACCTCCTCGCGCTTCTTGATCCACAACATGAACAGCGCGTCGCCTTGCTCGACCTGCAGCAAACGATGCCCGGTCGCCTCGGCATAGGCGGCAAAATCACGCGGCGCAGCGGCATCCGTCGCCAGCACGCGCAGCACCTGACCGGCGGCAAGTCCGGCCAATGCCTGTTTCGTGCGCAGCAAAGGCAGGGGGCAGGGCAGGCCGCGCGCATCCAGCTCCGCATCAAAAGCCATCGACATCAAGCGCCGCCCAGCAGATTGCTGCTCTCATCCGGGCGCACCATGGGCAGGCGTTCCGCCGCCCAGGCCATGATGCCGTTGCTCAAATTCACGCTGGAATCAATGCCGTTGCGCGCCAGGAACATGCAGGCCTGCGCCGAGCGCGCGCCGCTTTGGCAATACACCACCACCTTGTCATGCCCCCTGATTTGGTCGAGATGCAGCGGCAACAAATGCAGCGGCAGCAATTTCGCCCCCGGAATAATGCCGTAGGCCGTTTCCCCCGGCGTGCGCACGTCCAGCAAAAGGAATTTTTCCGTCGCCAGCCAGGTCGAAAGCTCACGCGCTTCCACATGCTTTATGCCAAACATCGTTCTAACATCCCCTATTCTAAAAACACGCCCAAAAATACGATATCCACTAATGAACCTGCGCCCACACCCTCTGCTGCTCCTGTTGCTGACAAGCGCCGCCTGGAGCGACCCCTACGCCAAACTGCCCGACATGGGCGAGGCGATAGACCGCGAAATCACCACCCAGGAAGAACTGGTCATGGGGCAAGGCTTTTACCAGGCCTTGCGCCAGCAGGCGGTCTTGATCGAAAACCCGCTCGTCAACCACTACATCCAATCTCTCGGCCAACGCCTGGCCTCCGCCAGCGGCTGGCAAGCCTATCCCTTTCATTTCAGCGTCATCAAGGACAGTGAAATCAACGCCTTCGCCGCGCCCGGGGGCTATATCAGCCTGTTTTCCGGCCTGATCATGCGCACCGAAAACGAAAACGAGCTCACGGGCGTTATGGCACATGAAATGGCGCATGTCACCCAACGCCACATTGCACGCATGATCGTCGGTCGCGGCAGCATCGACCTGACCACGCTCGCCGCAGTCGCCGCCGCCATGATCGTCGGCGCCGCCAGCGGCTCAAGCGACGCTGGCATCGCCGCCGCACACATCGGCATGGCCAGCGCCATGCAGCAGCAAATCAACTTCACCCGCGAGCACGAGTACGAAGCCGACCGCATCGGCATCCAGATCCTCGCCGACGCCGACTTCGACCCGACCGGCATGGTGAGCTTTTTTGAAAAGCTGGGGCGTCAGGAAGGTGATGGATTCTATACGCACAACGAACTGCTGCGCACCCACCCGGTCACCACCAATCGCATCGCCGAAGCCAGCAACCGCGCTGACCAGTTGCGCCCGGACAAAGTCATCAACACCGCCGACTACGCCTATGCCAAGGCCACTCTGGCCGCCGAACTGGCTACCCAACCCTTAGTGAGCGCCTCAGCGCTAGGCAAGACCGAGTCGGGCAAAAACGCTAACGGCAGCACGGTCAAGCCTTACTACCATGCCCTGCTCCTCGCTCGTGCCGGACAAGAGAAACGAGCTGCTGAAATCCTAGGTACGCTCTTTGCCAAAAACAGCGACAATCTCTGGATAGGCGTCGCCCTTGCCGACGTACAGCGCCAGCTCAAGCAGGATCAAAGTGCGCTGCAAACCCTGCAAAAACTGCAGGCCTACGCCCCGGAACACCCGGTTATCAGCTTGAAGCTGGCGCAATTCTGGATGAACGACGATCCCGAGCGCGCTTATCAATTCCTGCGCACTAGTCTGCGCACCCACCCGCACCACACCGCCCTGCTCGGCGCACTGGCGGAGGCCGCCGCCCGCGCCAATCGCCCGGTTGAGCACCACGAAGCCCTCGGCATGTACTTCATGGCGCAGCAACGCCTGCATGAAGCGCACGCTGAATTTGAAACGGCGCGCGCCCTGACCTTCTCGCAAAATCCCGATCAGCCCGCCAGCAGCAGCGACCTGATCGCCCGCCAGCGTCTCGACGCACAGATCAAGCTGGTTGAAGCGCAACAACTAGCCGCGCGTGAGCGCAAAAAGGAACAGCGGCATTAACTCAAGGTATATTCGGGTTTTCTAATAAAACTCGCGGCAATAACCGAATAAAAAAAACTTCGTTGCTTCATAAAGCGAAGCGTCTATTCTCACAGGCGGAGTAAAAACCGACCGCGCAAATTACAGACCCAGACCTAGGGCAGACCCCGTGCGCAACGGATTGAATCAACCCAGAGGACACACCATGCACCATACCCCCTCTCGCCCGCTTGCTTTCGCCCTGTTTGTGAGCGCACTTGCCTTGAGCGGCCAGGCGTTCGCTGCTGATGACAAAGCTCCCGCCAAGGAAATGACCGGCAAGGAACTCGCGTTCGACGCATCCAAGGGCAACTGCCTGGCCTGCCACATGATCGCCGGCGGCGACCAGCCCGGCACCATGGGTCCGCCCCTGATCGCCATGAAGGCGCGCTATCCTGATCGCGCCGCGCTGTATGAGGTCGTCTGGGATCCGCGCAATAAGTTCCCCAATACCGCCATGCCGCCCATCGGCGCTTACGGCATCCTGAGCAAGGATGAAATCGAAAAGGTCGTGGACTTTATCTGGGGTCTGTAAGGCTTCAGCAACGAATAGCAACAGGATTTAGGAACATGAAAAAACTACTGACCGCTGTCGCCGCCTCCTTTGTTCTTGGCATGGCCTACGCCCCTGCCCATGCCGCCGATGCGGCAGCCACCGCCGAAGCGCAGGCCAAGGAGTTCCGCGACTTTTTCTATAAGCGTTTTCCGGACATCAAGCCTGCGGACTACATTTTCGGCGTGTATGCCCTGAACGAAGACGCACGTCAGCAATTTGAGCAGATGAACGAATTCCCGCCGTATGAAGCGGCCATCGCCCAGGGCAAGGAACTGTGGGTCAAGCCGTTGTCCAACGGCAAGAGTTTGCAAGACTGCTTGGGCAAACCCAAGGGTCTGCGCGCCATGTACCCCTTTTACGACGCCAAGACTGACAAAGTGCGCATTCTTGAAGCCGATGTCATCCAGTGCGCCCAAGCTTACGGGGACGACAAGATCAAGGCCAAGAGCAAGGAACTCAAGGCTATTTCGGCTTACCTGTCCAGCGAATCCCGCGGTTGGAAGGTGGATGTCAGCATCCCCAACGACAAGGCTTTGGCAGCCTTCGAGGATGGCCGCCACCGTTGGTACCAGAAGACCGGTCAGCTCAACCTGTCCTGCGCCGACTGCCACCAGTACCACTCCGGCCAGCGCGCCCGTTCCGAGACCCTCAGCCCAGGCATCGGCAAGACCGCTCACTTCCCGGTATGGCGTCTGAAGGCCGACGGCATCGTCACCATGGATGAGCGTCTGTCCGGTTGCGTCAAGGACACCCGCGCCAAGCCCTACCCGCTGTATGGCAGTGAATTCGCCAACATGCAGTACTTCCTCGCCTACATCGACAATGGACTGGAAATCACCGGCCCAGCCATGCGCAAGTGATTCTGTGATCTGAGAGAAATGACCGGCGCTCCCGCCGGTTTTTTTTCGCCCTCGACCCAGGGTTCACTTCTACGTCATTACTGCGCCTTATCGTGAAGGATAATTTTTTTGGGGCGCAGTTCTCGGGGCTTGTATATCATGCCCGGCTAATGTCATTCCCAAGAACGCGGTTTGACATATCACTCAACGGCAGTGTTTTTCAACGGAGTAAGCAAAAATGAGTCTTTCACGTCGCGAGTTCATGCAAATGTTGGCCGTAGCCAGCGCCAGCGGAATCAGCCTGGGCACGGCGCAGGCCGAAACCGGCACACAAAAGGTCGCGTCCACCGTGAAGCCCAACATGGCTTCGGCGGATATGTACGAGGTGCCCAAATTCGGCAACGTCCACATCCTGCACATGACTGACTGCCACGCGCAATTGCGTCCGGTCTACTTCCGCGAACCCTCCGTCAACCTTGGCGTAGGCAGCATGAAGGGTCAGGTTCCCCACCTGGTCGGCGAGAAATTCCTCAAGCACTTCGGCGTCAAGCCCAACACTCCGGAAGCGCACGCTTTCACCTACCTGAACTTCTCTGAGGCAGCCGAGAAGTACGGCAAGGTCGGCGGCTTCGCCCACCTGGCGACCCTGGTGAAGAAAATGAAGGCATCACGTCCTGGCGCGATCCTGCTCGACGGCGGCGACACCTGGCAGGGCACCGCGCTGGCGCTGTGGACCAACGCCCAGGTGATGATCGATGCCTCCAAGAAACTGGGCGTCGACGTGATGACCGCGCACTGGGAATGCACCTACGGCGCTGACCGCATGGTACAGGGCATGAAGGAGCTGGAAGCCTCCGGCATGGACTTCGTCGCCAACAACATCTACGACAAAGAGATGGATGAGCGCGTATTCAAGCCCTACACCATGCGCGAAATGAACGGCGTCAAGGTTGCCGTCATCGGCCAGGCCTTCCCCTACTCGCCCATCGCCAACCCGGCATGGATGATCCCCAACTGGTCGTATGGCATCCGCACCGAAGAAATGCAGGCCACCGTCAACGAAGCTCGCCAGAAAGGCGCGCAGGCGGTGATCGTGCTCTCGCACAACGGCATGGACGTAGACCTGAAAATGGCCAGCCTGGTCAGCGGCATCGACGCCATCATGGGCGGCCACACGCACGACGCCGTGCCCTATCCGACCACCGTGAAGAACGCAGGCGGCCAGACCCTGGTGTGCAACGCAGGCTCCAACAGCAAGTTCCTCGGCGTGCTCGACCTGGACGTGAAGAACGGCAAGGTCGCTGGCTTCCAGTACAAGCTGCTGCCCGTGTTCTCCAACTTCCTGGAAGCCGACAAGGACATGCAGGCATTCCTGGATGCCGCCCATCAGCAGACCATCAAATTCCAGGGCAAGGAATTCAAGGCTAGCGAGCGCCTGGACAAAGTCCTGGCCAAGAACGACACCCTGCTGTTCCGTCGCGGCAACTTCTCCGGCACCTGGGATCAGCTGATCTGCGACGGCCTGATCGAAGTCATGAACTGCGACATGTCCTTCTCTCCCGGCGTACGTTGGGGCACCTCGCTCACTCCGGGCGCAGACATCACCTATGAAGACATGATGACCGAATGCGCCCTGACCTACCCGAACGTCACCGTCAACGAGTTCACCGGTGAGCGCATCAAGGAAATCCTCGAAGACGTGTGCGACAACATCTTCAACCCCGACCCCTACTACCAGCAGGGCGGCGACATGGTGCGCGTCGGCGGCTTGCAATACGCCATCGCCCCGGGCGGCCAGTCTGGCAAGCGCATCAGCCAGATGACCTTCAAGGGCAAGCCGGTTGATCCGAAGAAGAACTACAAGGTTGCAGGCTGGGCTTCCGTTGCCAAGCCGGGCGAAATCCCAGGCGATACCGGCAAGATGATCTGGGACGTGCTCGAAGAGTATCTGACCAGCAAGAAGCACATCACCAAGGTGGAACTGAACTCACCGAAACTGATCGGCATGGAAGGCAACCCGGGCATCTCTGCAAATTACCCGAAGTGGTAATCGCCCCCTGACCTGCATCCGCAGGCCATCCCAACAGCCCCGCCATTGAGCGGGGCTTTTTTATGGGACTTTTTCGAGAGTTCGCTCCTACAGCCGCTCACGAAAATCGCGCACGGCAAATCCGCTCAATGCCGCATCAACCCCCTTGCCCAAAGCGATAACCTTGAAGCGTTCCCCCATTTCGCCCGGCATCATCAAGGTCTTGAACCCCTGCGCCAGTTGCAAGCGATCCACCTCGCGCTGCGCCTCGGCAAACCCCTGCTCAAACACCTTGTCCATGCCGCAGCCAAGCAAAAAATGCGCCTGCGTGGTGTAACCCAAAACGCCCAATCCGCTTACGCGGGCTGATCGAGCGACACGACTGAAATCCACCCAGGCGGTAATGTCCTGCACACCCGGATAAAGCAGCGGATTGTCATGCGCGTGCTGACGCAGATGGCAACGCAGCGTCCCCATGCCGCGCTCAGCCGCGTACAACTCCTGCGCCGTGGCTCCATAATCAAACAGCAGCGCCACACCCTTGCCCAGCGCTTGCGACATGCTCTCAAGCCAACCAGGAAGCTCGGGATGAAACTCCACGCGATAACCCTCGGCGAATCGCCCCCCCCTGGCCGCCTCCAACTCAGCCAGAACGGCCAGATCGGCATCACTGGCAGGTGCGGCAGCCCAAACCAGGCCTTGCCCGTCAAAGGCGACGCCAAGCCGCTGCGCGCCTCCTGCCTGCGCCTGCAAAATGCGTAGCGGCATGGCATCCAGCACCTCATTGGCCAACATCACACCGACAAAATCCACAGGCCAGGCGTCCAGCCAGACAACACGATCGAGCAAATGCGGCGCGTCGTTCGCTAGGCGCTCATGTTGCGCCGCGCGCAAACCGCTCGATAACTCCAGAATCAAATAGCGGACAGGCAAAGCACCCCGTCGCTCCAGTTCCAGCAGTAACTCACTCGCCAGCTTCCCTGAACCGGCGCCAAACTCCAAAACCTCCGCCGCTACGCCGAGACTGTCCAGCACTTCGGCGACCTGTCCCGCCAGCGTACGCGCAAACAGCGGCGAAACCTCGGGCGCGGTGACAAAGTCGCCTGCCGCACCAAACTTCGCCATGCCGCCCGCGTAATAGCCCAGGCCGGGCGAGTAAAGCGCCAGGCGCATGTAATCCGCAAAGTCCAGCACGCCGCCTGCAGCCTCAATCTCGGCGCGCACTCGCGCCATGACCAGCTCACTCTGCGCCATCACTTCGGGAGCAAGCTCCGGCAACGCTCCGCCGCCCCTCCGCCTAATCTGTCCAGCACAAAGCATCAACCTACGCCCCGCTCAATCTCAACTCCCACGCCCGCCGCCTGTTTGATCGCCCCAGGCTTGGTCACGCGCACGCGCGCCCAAGGGACATGGAATTCCGACAACAAAATGGCAGCGATCTGTTCGGCCATGGCCTCGACCAACATGAACTGTCCCTCACCAACGAACTGCAACATGCGCTTGGATACCTTCTCATAGTCCAGAGCAAGGGCAATATCGTCCGCAGCCGCAGACGGACGATTATCCCAGGCCATATCCAGATCCAGCTCGACGACCTGTTTCACCAGACGCTCCCAGTCATAGATGCCGATCACCGTCTCCACGCGCAGTGACCTGATAAAAACACGATCCATAAATACTAGCCCCACGACGGCTGAAAATGACTTGACACACTAACATAACTCTATAAAATGCCACGCCACTGAATGCCTAGGTGGCGGAATTGGTAGACGCACTAGTTTCAGGTACTAGCGAGTAACATCGTGGAGGTTCGAGTCCTCTCCTAGGCACCAACATACCAACTTTTGCGATTTCATACGATATCAGGAAGTCGCAGAAAACAAGCTCAAACCCGCACCAGAACAAGGTTAGCGGGTTTTTTTACGTCCATAAAGTCCCAAAAGGTATCATTGCAGCCCACGGTTTTTGTTGGTATATCTGTTGGTATCAGATCAAAGCTGATACCAACACCTAGCCGGTACCAACACGGGATATACCAACATGGCGCTGACAGATACCAACATCAGGCAGACCAAGCCCGCCGCAACGCCAATCAAGCTGACCGACGAAAAAGGCTTGCACCTGCTTATCAACCCCAACGGGTCACGCTACTGGCGATTGAACTACCGCTTCGACGGCAAGCAGAAAACCCTAGCCCTTGGCGTTTATCCTGATGTGTCACTCAAGATGGCGCGAGCACAGCGCGACGAAGCCCGCCAACTGATCGCCAACGGCACAGACCCGGCAGAGCTGCGCAAGGCGGAAAAGGTCACGCTGTCAATCGCCAAGCAGGAAGACGAAGCCGCCAAGGAGCTTGAACGCATCAAAGCATCCGGCGAACCCCTGCCCGGTTCATTCCGTTTTGTGGCCTTGGAGTGGGCAGCCAAGCGCCTGCATGACAAGTCACCCAAGTACCAACAGAAAGTCAGCAACCAACTGGCGACCTACGCCCTCCCGTTCATGGGGGATATTCCCGTGGGCGAAGTGAGCGCCCCCTTGATTCTTTCCGTGCTGCAACGCATGGAAGGGCGCGGCATTCTCGAAACCATGCGCAAGGTCAAGCAGCATATCGGGCAGGTCATGGACTATGCCGTAGTCACCGGGCAAGCCGCCTACAACCCTACGCCGTCACTGGGGCGCGCACTCCCTCCCGTCCCCAAGGCCAAACACCACGCCGCACCCACCGAGCCCAAGGACGTAGCGCCTCTGCTGCGTGTCATGGCCGGGTATAAGGGCAGCCCGCTGACCAAGTGCGCGCTGACCCTTGCGCCGCTGCTGTTTGTTCGACCTGGTGAACTTCGTTCTATGGAGTGGGCGCATATCGACTTTGAAGCCGCCGAATGGCGCTACACCACCAGCAAGACGGGACAGGAACACCTTGTACCGCTGGCGACGCAGGCCATAGCCGCGCTAAGGGCGATTCAGCCGCTCACAGGCGCAGGGAGATACGTTTTCCCCGGTCAACGCACCACCAGCCGACCCATGAGTGAAAACACCGTGAACGCCGCCCTCAAGCGCCTGGGCATTGATACGCAGAACGAACTTACCGGGCACGGCTTCCGTGCAATGGCGCGCACCATGCTGGAAGAAGTCCACAACTTCCGGCCGGAAGTGGTTGAACTGCAACTAGCCCATGCCGTGCGTGACCCGCTGGGCAGAGCCTACAACCGAACCAAACACCTGCCCGAACGCAAACGCATGATGCAGGTTTGGGCGGATTACTTGGACGCTTTGCGCGAAGGGAAAAACGTCATCCATGCCAGCTTTGGTAAGGCAGCATAACAAACTACCCACCCCGCCCCCGCCACTCAATAGGAGATACGACGATGACTAACGAAACCTATAGCATTGGCAGCGACATTACAGAAGCAATCGTTGCGGCCAGACAGATTAAGAGCCTAGGCACAGCTGCATTCATTATTGATTACAGCGGGGAAAACATAGCAAGCAGGGATGAGATTAACGAAGTACTCAGGGATATTGCAGGGTGTACGGAAGCACTAGCAGGACTACTTATTAACAGGCTTATGGATATTGAAAACAGGGTAGTTTATGACACCAAATGCGATAGGAAAATAAATGAAATACCCATTGGAAGCGACGACAGAGCGTCTCTTGCTGCGCTATTCGGCTCTGACTAAGTTCTGGAGCGATGATGCTGGCGATACGCATGTCATGCGTGACGACCGCGAGTTGCTATTGGATCGCCATTTGACGGCTGTTCAGCGCAAGGATATGGAGCGTGTGGATGCAGACGTGCTGCGCCTGGTCGATAGCCTGCCCGCTGATGCCGATGGCTGGGATGTGTTGATGCTGCGCAAGACGGCTGATTTGATTCGCACTGAGCAGGCAAAGAGCAAGGCAGCCTAGCGCCTCAGACGGGAACAGCCGGGAAATAACGGGAACAAGCGCGGTACAGTAATGACAAAGCCCGGCAGGTGCGACCAACACCTAGACCGGGCTTCTAACCACGATGCAAAGGAGGCTTGCACATGGCTTGTGACGATAATAGTGAGCCCACAGAGATAACTCAAGAAGATGCAGAACACGAAAAAGAGCTTATTTACCTAATTAAATCAGTAAAAGGAATTCGTAAATGGTATACATCACTCCGTGATGATGAGAAAAATAACGCTATAAATTTCATTCATGAGTCATTTGTTTTATTTCCAAAAGAACATAAAAAAATGAAACTAATTGATGATGCTTTGCATGCTGTTGCTACTGAATCAATCGCCGCATTGGACGCATTCCATAGGCTTGCTTTAGCAGCAAAAGACATTTTCGAGCTTGACACCATTCCTAATGAAAAAAAAGCCGAATTTGCAGAGCTTTATGCTAAAGCCACTGATTTTTCACGGTATTACAAAGCAAGCAAGGGACACAGGAGGTCTTATCATGGGTGGAGGTTATTCACTGAGACATTGCTATATAAAATAGAACTTGAAAATGAAAGATTTTCGCAAAAATTAAAACTAACAAAGACAGACTTATATAAAGTAACTAGCCCTATATTCAACGATGAATATGGAGAGCTAGTTAGCGTTGATTCTATCGGTCAACTTCTACTTTCGCGCAAGAAAAAAACTGGTATGTCATCACGCTAAATCGAGCGCCAGACTACCAGACCAACCCCACCCCGCTCCATATCGTTGCTGCACCTAATCCCAACAAGGTGCAAGCAAGTGCAAAAAATCCTACGACTTCCCGCCGTTATCGAATTGAGCGGCCTTAGCCGTTCGACCATCTACCGCCTTATCAAACTGGGAAAGTTCCCCGCCCCCGTGCGCATTGGGGAGAAGGCGACCGCATGGCTTGAGGATGACCTGAAGGCTTGGCTTGCCGAACTGCCCAACAAAACCCCCTGCATCTACAAAGAAGCCCGCGCCATTCTTTCCGGTAAGGCGGGGGCGAAGTAATGAACGCCGCCCGCCCACAAGGCCGCGCCTTTCGTCAATTCCCGCCCTACTCCAACCAGGCACGCCAACGCCTGCACCCCAGCCAAGCCGGGCGAACCCCGGCTCATCAAACGCTGTTCATTCACGCAGGACGCAATGCCTGGGACTACAAAAGCGACCCGTGCGCCTTTGTGTTGTCCCCCTGTGACCAAGACCCAGCCGCGCATGATTGGAGCGTCTGCAAGCTGGCAACGCCGCCCGTCCTGATTGTTGACCGTGGTGCAACTGATGACCACCTGGAGCGCGTGGCGCTGGCCTGTTTGCGTGATGGTGCGCAGCGGGTTTTGGTGTTGCAGCCGCCCGCCCCTTCAACCCTGTTTGTGGGGAATGAGGTGCAGCATGGCGTTATCTGACAAAGGCCGTGACCGCATCATGGAAATCCCCCGTCTGCCCTGGCATGGGGTGGATATTCCCGCCGGGTTTGAGTTGTCCTTGTCTGGCGTGGCGGACGTTCGACCGGGCAAGGAGGGCGAGCCGGACAAGCTGGAGCCTATCGCCGGGTGCGTGTGGCTTGTCGGTATGACCACCGGAACCGCTGGCGATTGGGGGCGTTTGCTGCGCTTTCAAGACCATGATGACCGGGTGAAGGAGCTGGCGATTCCCGCCGCCCGCCTGCATGAAGACCCGGCCATATTGGCGCGTGAGCTGGCGACCCTTGGCTTGCGCATCATCCCCGGCAAGGAGCGCCGCCTGGTGGCTTACCTTGCCAGCTTCGACCCCAAGGAGCGCATTCAATCCGCCCCCCGTTTGGGATGGATGGACAGAACCGACGGGGGCTTGGCCTTTGTGTTTCCTGACCGCGTGCTATCCGCCGCCGGGAATGAGCAAGTGGTGTATCAGCCTGAGCGATACAGCCCCACCGTCCACACGGTACACATGGCAGGCAGCCTTTCGGATTGGCAAGCGAACATAGCCGCCAAGGTTGCAGGCAGTGATGTGCTGCTGTTCGCCCTGTGCGCCGGGTTTGCGCCGCCTTGGTTGAAGCTGGCGGATAGCGACTCCTTCATCCTGCATTTTTGGGGTACGACTTCACGCGGCAAAACCACCATTGCGCAGATCGCCGCGTCTGCTTGGGGCTGCGCCGTTGACCCGGCGGAAAGCGCAAGCCTGAGCCTGATTAAACGCTGGAACGCCACGGCAAACGGGTTGGAAGGGCTGGCAGAGGCGCATTCCGACCTTGTGCTTTGCCTGGATGAGCTGGGGGCGGGCAACACCAAAGACCACGCGCCGCTGATTTACCAGCTTGCAGGCGGACAGGGCAAGACCGCCATGTCATCCGACCGCAGTCTGAAAGCGCCGCGTGCCTGGCGAACCGTGGCAATCAGCACGGGGGAGCTATCCCTGGAAGCCAAGCTATCCGAGGGAGGCAAGCCGCCCAAGGGTGGACTGCTGCACCGCGCCCTGGACATTGAAGTGTCTGACATTGCCGGGCATTTGCCGGAAGCAGGCCGCCGGGCATTCGTGGAAGGTTTGAAGCGGGCATGTGCGACCTTCTACGGTGTGGCAGGCGTGGTGATGCTGCAAGCCATGATGCAGGAGTTCGCAGACCTGCAAAGCGCCAAGGCCGCCGCCGTGAGCAGCATCAACGCCGCCGTTGAAAAGCTGCGCAAACCGCATCACGCCCCCGAACAAGTCCGCGCCTTGCGCCGCTTCGCCCTGATCGCCTGGGCAGGCATCTACGCCGCAAGGCATGGCGTTTTGCCTATCGACCCTAAGCGCGTCTGGCAGGCCGTGGCGAACATTGCGGAAGCATGGGGCAGCCATACCACGGGGACGGATGGCGACCGCATCTTGGAGGCCGTGCGTGCCTTCATCCTGAAGCATGGGGGGCGCTTCCAGTCGTTAAACGGGGGCGGGTATGACGTACCCAATCGGGCAGGTTTCCACGATGCACACGCCGGGCGCTGGATGTTTACCAAGGATGCCCTACTGGAAGCCGCGCCGGGCAGTGATGCCGTGACGATTGCGCGGGCGCTGAGACAGGCCGGGCATTTGTTCACCAACGAAGACAGGAATGACCCCAAGGTGTCCACCCCCGCCGGAAGGGTGCGCATGTACTGCGTGAAGGACTCCGTTTTTGATGATGCGCCCGGCCAAGCCTCAAAAACCGTGGGGCACATGGGGCAACCGGGGCAAACCGCGCCGCAATGCGGCTTAGAGCCTGCCCCAGACGTTCGGGGCAGCGTGGGGCACATGGGGCAGAACACCCAAGCCGCCCCGATGCCTGCCCCACCTGCCCCAAGCCCCATAACAGACATGGGGCAGGCTGAAACCCGCATTCTGACAGGCCGCGCCCCGCCTGCCCCGCCTGCCCCACAAGAAAACGAGGCCAGCCAAGACGAAAGCAACCGGGAGACCTTCCAATGAGCGCGAACACCCAAGCCCCAGTCAACGCCATGACCCTGATGCTTGCCCTTTGGGAGCGCGGCATGGACATGACCCTAGACCCGGCCAATGGTGGAAAGGTGACTGTCACCCCTGCCCGCTTGCTCACGGATGCAGACCGCGCCGCCATACGTCATCACCTGCCCGCCATCAAACGCCTGTTATCCGTGGACTACAGCAACCGCCCGGACGGGTGGCAACAGGATGAGGGAATGCCTGAGCGCGTCATCCTGGTGAACAAGGGGGCGCTGACTGATTCCTGCCTGTTCCGCACGGAGACGGGAGCCAAGGCGTTTTTATCCCTGCTCCACACCTACACCACCCCCCAAGCATTCCGCGCCGCGTGCGCCATTGAAGACGGGGAGCATGACCCCGTGAAGCTGCAAGCCCTTGCCCGCGCCGCATCCCATTAAAGACCGCCAAAGACCGAGATAGACCGATTCAGACCGAGCGCCCTACCTATCCCGCATTGGAGAAACCATCATGATTATTTCCGCATCACAGACCTTTGAAAGCGCCCCCGCCGGGGTCTATCCCGCCCGCCTGTTCCGCATTCTCGACCTGGGAACGCAGGCAGGCGATTACCAGGGCAAGCCCACCAAGGCGCGCAAGCTGCTGCTGAGCTTTGAGCTTTTGGGGGAAGAGCGCATGAGCGACGGCAAGCCCTTCTGCATCAGCCGCCGCTTTACCGCCAGCCTGAGCGACAAGGCCGCATTGCGCGCCTTCATCAACCAGTGGCGCGGCAAGGCGTTGACGGATGATGAAGTCAAAGCCTTTGACCTGAGCAAGATGCTTGGAGCCTATGGCTTCCTGAATCTGACCGAGGCCACGCGCGACGGCAAGACCTACACCAACATTGCCAGCATTTCACCTTTGCCCAAGGGGATGCCCAAGCCGGAAGGCGTGAATGCGCTGACCCTGTTCGACATGAGCAAGCCCGATTGGAGCGTTTTCGACACCCTAGGCGAACGTCTGCAAGTCCAGATCGCCGCGTCACCTGAATACCATGCGCTGCAAGGCTGGGGAGACCCCACCCCGGCAACCAACACCGCCCCCAAAACCCACGCCCCCGCCGCCGATGCAGCGGAGTTCGGTGATGACATCCCGTTTTAAGGAGATATGACCATGCGCGTTTATTTTGACGTTGAAACCATCCCCAGCCAGCAACCGGGCGCACTGGAAACCATCCGCACCACCATCAAACCGCCAGCGACCTACAAGAAGCCTGAAAGCATTGCGCAATGGATGGAGGAACAGGGCGAGCAAGCCGCCAATGATGCCTATGCACGGCAGGCATTGGACGCGGCAGAGGGCGAACTGTGCGCCGTGTCCTGGGCGATTGATGACGGCATTGTTTTCAGTGAGGTGCGAACCCATGAGGAAGGCGAGGCCGCTTTTCTTGATCGGGTTTTGATCGCCCTGGGCAAGCATGCTGATGCCGTGGAAAACGAGTTTTACAGCCCGCAATTCCCCGAACCGATCTACCTGATCGCACATAACGCCATGTTTGATATTGGGTTCATGCGCCGCCGCTGCTGGGTGCATGGCATCAAGCCGCCGTCATGGTTTCCCGCGCTCCATGCCCGCGATGGCCGCGATTATGGCGACACCATGACCATGTGGGCAGGCTACCGCGAACGCATCAGCCTTGACCGTCTGTGCAAGGCCTTGGGCGTACCCAGTCCGAAGGCGGACGGCATGGACGGCGGCGCGGTATTCGGGCTTTGGCAGGCTGGGGAGTTCGACAAGATCGCCGCCTACAACGCCGCCGATGTGGAAGCCGTGCGCCAAGTGTGGCAGCGCCTGAACTTTGAAGCCCTGCCCGTCACCATGATGGAGGATGCAGCATGAAAACTTCAGCGACCCGGATTTATATCGTGATGCAGGGTGACACAGTGCGCCTTGTCAAAGCCTTGAGCCAGGCACAGGCGATGCGCCGCGTGGCACGCGAAACAATGACCGTACGCCCGGCGCACTCGCTGGAAGTCATGGACTACATGATGCAAGGCGTGAAGGTGTTGGATGCGAAGGGTGGCACGGGCGCAATGGAGCAAGGCATTTTAGGGGAGGGTGCGGCATGAGAGACGTTGCACCATCTGAAAATGAGTTGCACAAAGCGGCGCGGCATCAGTGGCCTGCTGCCTTGGTTGACCTGTTGGACGTAGCCGCGCAATCGCTGAAAGGGCAAATGCCAGAAGAACAGGCCGAGCGCGTGGCTACAACGGTCATTGCAGCGATTGCCAATTATCACGGGGGGCGGCAGTTCTACCTTCCAAAAGGCCAAGGACTTGAGCGCGCCATGCGTGACCGTGAGATATACCGCGATTACAAGCACACCAGGGAGAGCGTTTTGCAGCTTGCCGAGCAATACCGCCTCACTGAACAGGCCGTGTACAAGATCATTGAAGAGCAACGCGCCCTTCATAAGAAGAGGCTACCGACATGATGATCACCTTGGGCATAGACCCCGGATTGTCCGGCGCGCTGGCATGGATGGACGCAGGCGGCACGGTGTTGCAGCTTGAAGACATCCCCGTGCTGAGCGAGGGCAAGGGGAAAAAGGCGATTGATGCCCTGAGCATTACCGCCATGCTGATGAATCGCCGTCCAACCCATGCCGTGATTGAAGCCGTCCATGCCCGGCCAACCGACAGCAAGACGGGCGCATTCACCTTTGGCCGCAACACTGGGGCGCTGGAAGCCTTGGTTATGGGGGCGGGCATTCCGTTGCAGCGTGTCGCGCCTGTCACATGGCGACGCTGCGCAGGTCTTGCACCAGGCGCGGACAAACAGGCCAGCCTAAGCGCCGCCATGCGTCTGCATCCCTCATGCCGACCCATGCTTGAAGGTAAGCAGGCGCGGCATGACCGGGCAGAGGCCGTGCTTATCGCCGGATGGTATGCGGTCAACTTTGGGCGATAACGTACGGTTTTAATGTGATGGCATGTTATTTGCTAGGGCATGATTTATGCTTAGGCAAGTTCCATGCCATGTAGTTAAAACCGTACGATGGAGACATGAAACATGACAAGGAACCTAAGCAAAAACACTGCAACCGAAGCGCAGCAGTTGCGCGCTTTAATCAGGAAGGCTTTACCGCCTTTGCTGCAAAAACTGTATGAAATGGCCTTAGCAGGCGACACCACGGCGGCGAAAATATTGATGGATAGGGCTTTGCCTGCTCTTTCCCCTATCAAAGAACCAGCCGCCTTTTCAGGCGATACACATAAGGCTATGGCTTTGGACATTGTGAGCAAGGTAGCCGCCGGGCAGATCGAAGCCCGTGATGCCCTTGTGTTGCTTGAGGTACTGAGTGCCGCTCCGCGTGAAGAAAAAGATGATTCACGCCTCAAAGGGGCGGGCATTTCAGCCGAAACAGCAATGCTGATTCGCCGTGAAATTTTAGGGATTACTGACTAGGGGGCGTGCAAACAATCACGCAAAAAAAGCCCGGCCATGCAGCCGGGTTTGTTATGTCTGGGGACGCTCTGAGCCAGGGCTGGACTTGAACCGGCATCAAAGGGCGCAACAGGCGGTCTGCGCGCTTCCCCTTACCCATCGGGGTACACCAGCCCAGAGCTTGAAGCAAGCATAGCATGATCAAAATCCAACATAACAGCGACGAAATCCAAAGGGCGCATCTGTGGATAAAGTCTTGTGGATAACTTTTTGTTGGTATATCTGTTGGTACATTCGTTTTTTTGAAATTGAAACCCGCATTAAAGCTGATGATTCGGAGTCTCTCCTACACCAATAATCAATTTGTCGCTTCAATCAAGGTGGCAAAAAACAGAAAAAGCCCGTTAGACGAAAAGTCTAACGGGCTTTTTTTCTTGCGTTACAACTTACAAACCAAGTTGAAGCTGATAAAAATGCGGCATGAATTTTACGCCTCCAGGCGTGAGAGGGACGCATAGACGCTTTTGAAGCGCGGTAATCGCTAGTGCACGCTGTAAGATAGTGCAGCCCAAATACGCCTCGCCAAGTATCAATAAAACTCATGAAGACCACCTCCAGCCTTCTTGTGCCGCTCATCCTTTTCTCCAGCCTTACGGCTTGCGCCACCTTGCCGCGTGCATCCGCTGTTCCGGCTCAAAAAACGACACAGGCCGCCATCCCCGGCATCGGCGACATTCGCTACTTTGAGGGCGATCCGCATGACATGGCTAGAATGAAGGCGGACATAGCTACCCTATGGCCAAAACAGCGCGCAAGATTGCGCGCCAAAGGCATAGGTGCGTTTCCGCCCGTCATGATCGACGTTGAACTCAATGGTGAACGCTACAGTGAAATGCATGTCGATGGCGGCACATCCACCCAGGTGTTCATTTACCCGCCAGCGGTGTATCTAGCTGGATTGACGCGTGATCACCAAATTCAACGCAAGCGATCGCTGTATATCATCATGAACGAACCCATTGCACAGCAATGGGCGGAAACTCGTCGTCATATCATCGACATCGCAGCGCGCGCCCTGGCGACCGTCGTACACAATCAAGGGATTGGGGATCTGTTCCGCATCTACCTGACTGCCATGCGTGACAACGTGGACTTCAATGTCGCTTATATCCCTGAAACATTCAGCCACCCTTACCCCATGGTGTTCAACAACGATTTCATGCGCTCGTTATACGCCTGCGGGTATCAAGAGGCGACTCAGGGTTCTCCTTGGCTTTCTCACCCGCCAGGACTTGAGGCGCGCTATATCCAGAACAGGGAGTAAGCCGGAGTCCTGGCGAACCGCCGGAATGCCCGATCCCGTAAAACCAGCCACCGCATTCGCAAGACATAAAAAAAGGGCTGAATTACCAGCCCTTTTTTATCAATTCAATGCTGACTTGTTATCGCTAAGTCAGCATGTCATCCACTGCGGATAAAGTCAGTGCGTGGTGGCCTTGCCTGTAGCTGCATCCTTACCCACGCCGACCACAGCCATCTCCCTGACCACCGGCTTTTCCTTCATGCAGTCGTTCATGCAACGTGCATTCTTCACATCCGGACGGGTGTCGGTGTAGAAGTTGTCCTGTGACGGCATCTTGGTGGCTTTGAGCGTTGCGGCATCGCACACAGTCTTGTCATCCTTGATGATTTCAGCGATGTACAACACATAGCATGTGGTCGCATAGGCTTCGTCATTGCTCAAGGACTGCGGGGCAAAGAACGGCATGGCGCGACGGATATAGTCGTAAAGCGTCGGGGCATGACCCCACAGGCTGTTGATACCGCGCACGCCTACAGTGTCTTCGTCCTTGGCGGCCAGAGCGTGGATCTGCTCAACGGTTTCGCCCAGCATCTTGGGATAGCCTTTGGCGCCTTCACCGAATTCGCCGTGGCACATGGCGCACTTGGCCTGGTAGATCGGCTCGCCCTGAGCGACGCTGCCCTTGCCGGGCGGCAGGCCATCGCCGTCAAAGTGCACGCTGATGTCCCAAGGAGCGATGGCCTTGTCGGTAATGTTATTGCCGATACCGTTGAAGGAAGCATCCCCTGCAAAAGACATGGAGGAGACTGCCAGCAAGGCTGTTGCGAGAACAGTCTTAGAGATTGTCGATTTGAACATTGTGTACTTCTCCGTTGGGCAGAACCTTCCAGGTCTGAATCGAGTTCTTGTGGTAGATGCTGTTAGAACCGCGCTGCTCGCGCAGCTGACGCAAGGTGGGCTGAACATAGCCTGTTTCGTCCATCACGCGGCTCATCACCAGGGCTTCCTTGCCATCCCATTCCCATGGCATGGTGAAGCGAGTGACGCACTTGGAGAATACCGGATCGACCAGCTTGGCTTCTTTCCAGGTCTTGCCGCCATCGACGGAAACATCCACTGCCTTGACCTTGCCGCGCCCGGACCAAGCGATGCCGCGAAGTTCGTAGCTGCCTTTTCCGGACATCTTTTTGTCCGGGCAAGGGAAGGTGACGACCGAGTTGGCTTCGTTCACCAGGGTGTACTGACGGAAGCGACCGTCAGGCATACCGTCGGTGTAGTGACGGGTTTCCTGATAGGTCACCAGGGGCTTGTCCACGAACTTGATGCGACGCAGGTGCTTGACAGACAGGTTGGCCTCGCAACCCGGCACGATCAGGCGGATCGGATAGCCGTTTTCCGGGCGCAGCGCTTCGCCGTTCTGGGCGTAAGCGACGATCACGTCCTTGTAGATGTTGGTCGTGTCGAACTCAGGGAGCGGCTTGCCGAATTGATCCTTGGCGCCAGGCAGCGGGATCGAACGCTGCAGGGCGGCGCCATCGGCGCCTTCGCCGTAGAACCAGGTAGCTTCTTTCTTCACGCCGACGGCCTTCATCAGGTCGAGCAGGCTGACGCCCACCCACTCCGAGCAGGACATCATGCCGTGAGTAAACTGTACGGAGTCCATCTGCACGCCACGCCATTCCATCGCGCCGTTGGCCGGGCACTCCAGGAACCAGAACGCGGACTTTTGCGGGAAGCGCTTCAAATCCTCGATGGTGAAAATCATCGGGCGCTCAACCAGACCGTGGATCACGAGTCGATGGGTCTTGGGATCCACATCGACCGCACCGGCGTGATAACGCTCGAAGTGCAGGCCGTTGGGAGTCACGATCCCTTCCAGATCCTGCCAGGGAGTGAAGCTGATCGAGGCAATGGTGTCGGGAGTCAGCCATTCAACATTACGACGCACCACATGGGCTTCGTACTTGGAAGGCAGGCCGTAAGGCACGCTGACCACGCCACGCCCGAGAATCTTGTTGGTAGGCGGAATGGGAAGCGGCTGGGTGACGTCACCCGAGGCATTCAGGAAGGCGTCGGCATTCGCCTGCCCGCCTGGGACTGCTGCGGCTTGGCTCGCTGCGGTAGCCGCTGCAACAGCGCCGCCAGCGACGGCCACGCTCTTGCGGAGGAACGCGCGGCGAGTTTGGTTTGTATGAACCTGCTCGTCGGCACTCACCGGCATGGTGATATTTTTTTCGGACATTGCTCACTCCTGCACGTTAGCAATTCTATGAAGTGCGGGGAAATCCCGCGCCCACCTGCGCCCCGGCTTGCACACCATTGGGAACGACAGGCACGACTTTAAGGCATTGAACTAATGCCTGCGATCATAAGTCTGCGCTCGCGCTTGCGACGCGAGCAAATTGACTTGGCTTATTGGACATAAAAACGCCCCATAAGCCGCGTTCAATGGTTGTGCAGAATACAACCTCTCAAAAGCATCAGCAATTGCTAATCTTTTAATACTCTTTAACGCGCGCTTATCCCTGAAGACTCCGAACCCTCCAAGTATTTTCTTGGCCTGCTCCATGCGTCATCATTATCGCCATATTTTTTGATCCTGAATTTTTAATGGGGTACGCAATACATGGTGCGCGTGCAAACAGAAGACTTCGACATCGGATTTGAAGTCAACCAACTTCGCGCCGGGCAGGGCGATGTCGGCGCGGTCGCCCTCTTCGTGGGCTCGGTACGCGACATCAGCCACGAAACAAACATCAGCGCCATGGAGTTGGAACATTACCCTGGCATGACCGAGCGCGCTCTGAAAAACATCGAGGAGCGCGCACGCGCACGCTGGCCGCTCAATGACGTCAGCATTATCCACCGGGTCGGCAGCCTGCAACCCTGCGAGCAAATCGTCATGGTCGCCGTAAGCAGCCGCCATCGTCACGCCGCCTTCGCCGCCTGCGAATACATTATGGACTATCTGAAAACACGCGCGCCCTTTTGGAAAAAGGAAACCACCGCCGAAGGCTCTCATTGGGTGGATGCGCGCGAAAGCGATTTTGATGCCGCCGCGCGCTGGGGTGACGCTTGAGCCTCCTGAATTTCACGGACTCACGCCAGCTCCTGCTCGACATGGCGCGCACCATGACACCCAGCGAGGACTGCGCCATCGAACACGCCCTACATCGCGTCCTGGCCGAAGATGCGCTGGCGCTGTGCGACTCGCCGCCGAGCGACGTGAGCACCCTGGACGGCTACGCCATCGCCGCCTCTGATCTTGCCCCCTCAGGTGAAACGCGTTTGCGCGTCAGCCAACGCATCGCCGCAGGCTCGGTAGGCGCGGCTTTGGGAGCGGGTGAAGCTGCGCGCATTTTTACCGGCGCCGCCATGCCGCCCGGAGCCGACGCCATCGTGGCGCAGGAGTCCGCGCGCATGGAAGGTGACAAAGTTTGCTTCAGTGTTCGCCCCGACGTGTTTGATGATGTGCGCAGGCAAGGCGCCGATTTTCGCACCGCAGACCGCCTGCTCCCCCAGGGAACGCGCCTCAAGCCTGCGCATCTGGGTCTGCTGGCTTCAGCGGGTATCGCCACACTACGTGTGCATACCCCTCTGCGCATCGCCTTGCTCACCTCGGGCGACGAAGTCATCGCGCCCGGCCTCCCCTTGCGCCCCGGCGGCATTTACAACGCCAATGCCGCCATGCTGCGCGGCCTGCTGCTGGATATGGGCTGCAAGGTCACGTTTGAACGCCACCTGCCCGATGATCTTGAGACGACACGCCGCACGCTGACGGAAGCCGCCGGAGCTTGTGATGTCATCCTCACTTCCGGCGGCGTTTCAGTCGGCGAGGAAGATCACATCAAGAGTGCGGTACAGTCGCTGGGGCGGCTTGATTTATGGAAAGTGCGCATGAAGCCAGGCAAGCCGCTGGCCTTTGGTTATGTGGCTGACACGCCTTTTATCGGACTGCCGGGCAACCCAGTGTCCGGCTTCGCCACCTTCGCCCTGTTCGCCCGCCCCTTCCTGCTCAAAAGCATGGGCGCAGAAGTGAACGCCCTGCGCCCCTTGCGCCTTCCCGCCGCCTTCAGTCATACGCGCATGAGCGATCGGCGCGAATTCGCTCGCGGACGCATCACCGCCCAACAAAGCGTCGAGTTGTACGCCAACCAAGGCTCAGGAATCCTAAGCTCACTAAGCTGGGCGGAAGCCTTGGTTGAACTCCCTGAAAATACGCCGATTGCGCCAGGCGATCAGGTCAATGTGCATTTATTAAGCGAGTTATTTGCATGAGCGAAGCGGCTGACGAAAACACACTCACTCATCTGGACGCCCACGGCGCAGCGCGCATGGTGGATGTCAGCGACAAGGCCGAAACATTGCGCACGGCGACAGCGCAAGCCATTGTGCGCATGCAGCCGGAAACCCTGCACCTGATTACCGCAGGCAAACACAAAAAAGGCGATGTACTGGCCGTGGCGCGCATCGCCGGCATTATGGCGGCCAAGCGCACTCCCGACCTGATCCCGCTGTGCCACCCGCTGCTGCTGACCAAGGTTGAAGTCAGCCTCCAGCCCGTCCCCGAGGAGAACAGCATCCACATCACAGCCACTTGCGCTCTCAAGGGACAAACCGGGGTGGAAATGGAAGCGCTGATGGCCGCCAGCACCGCCGCCCTGACGATTTACGACATGTGCAAGGCGGTGGATCGCGGCATGGTCATCGACCGCATCGGCGTTGTGGAGAAAAAAGGCGGCAAGAGCGGGCATTGGCAAATGCTGCCAGATCGCGGCCTGAGTCAAGCCGACTAACGCCTGCACTTCTGAGCGTCACCTCCGAGGAATGGAGCCGCTTGCAAAAAACTTTTTTTCGGATATCGTTATTTCCAGTCGAACACAACGACTCCTGCGCGCAGGTATGAAGCGCACACCCATCGCCAGATGGTTCATACCTTATGGAAGCCCAGACTCAGCCCGGGCTTCCCTGCAACATAAACCGCCCACCTCAGTTATAAACAAGGCTAATCAGTCATCGTAAATTAGAGTTTTACAATATAGTCATCTTTGCCTATCGTTGTAGCCCACCAAACCAAACGAGACGGTAGCGAAGTGCATACTTTGGTTGATCCTTTCGGGCGCAAGATCGAATACTTGCGTTTGTCCGTGACTGATCGCTGCGATCTGCGCTGCTTTTACTGCATGCCCGAAGGCTTCAACGACTTTGAAGAGCCTGCCCACTGGCTCACCTTTGATGAAATCGAGCGCGTTGTCGGCCTAATGCAAGACATGGGCTTGAAGCGCGTGCGCATCACCGGCGGCGAACCGCTGGTGCGCAAAGACGTTGACCAGCTTGCCCAACGCCTGAAATTCAACGCAGGCGTGCGCGACCTTTCCCTCTCCACCAATGCCACGCGCCTGGGCAAGCAGGCTAAAAAGCTGCGCGCTTCCGGCGTAGATCGGCTGAATATCAGTCTGGACACCCTCCAGCCCGAACGCTTCAAATCCATCACCCAAGGGCGTCTGGACAAGGTGCTGGACGGCATTCTCAGCGCCAAGGCCGAAGGCTTCGACCCCATCAAGATCAATATGGTGGCCATGAAGGGGGTGAACGACGACGAGATCGGCGACATGCTGGCCTTCTGCATCGAACATGGCTTCACCCTGCGCCTGATTGAAACCATGCCCATGGGTGACACCGGGCGCAACGCCACGGATCGCTACCTCGACCTGCAAAGCGTCAAAAAGCAACTTGGCGAACGTTTCAACCTGATCCCGACCATTGACGGCTCCATCGACGGCGGCTTGATTCACGGCGGCGGGCCGGCGCGTTACATGCGCGTGGCGGGAACGGACACCCATGTCGGCTTTATCACCCCCATTTCCCAGCATTTCTGCGCAACGTGCAACCGCGTGCGCCTCTCAGTGGACGGCACGCTGTACATGTGTCTGGGGCAGGAACACAACTTTCCCTTGCGCGAGCTACTGCGTCGCGGCATACCGGACGACGAACTCAAGGAAGCCCTGCTCGCCGCCATCGCCCTCAAGCCGGAGCGTCATGAGTTCAACGAAAAGCCCACCCAGATCGTGCGCTTCATGTCGATGACCGGCGGCTGAGATTTCTCTCACCCTCATTAACAGGCTGCTGAAATACTTAATTTCAGCAGCCTGTTAAGCGGGACATCCATGTCCCGCCCGAAAATCAAGAACATAACTGGTTGATTTTCACTTGCCAATCACGGGCGTGAACGCGAAGCTGCTGAATAACTCAAGGATGAGTTTTTCAGCAAGCTGCTAGAGCGCGCCAAGCTATAATCCTAGGCGTTATTCGAGTGAGATGACGCGGCAATGCACCTTCCCTTTGTAAAAATGCACGGCCTGGGCAACGACTTCGTTGTGCTCGACGGCGTGCGCCAGACCATCCGCCTGAACGAAGAACAGATTCGCTTTCTGGCTGACCGGCATTTCGGTATCGGCTGCGATCAAGTGCTTCTGGTTGAGCCTACACAGACACCGGGCGCGCTGTTTCGCTACCGCATTTTCAACGCCGATGGCAGCGAGGTGGAGCAATGCGGCAACGGAGCGCGCTGTTTTGCACGCTTCGTGCGTGACGAGGGACTGACCGCCTGCGACACCATTCCCGTGGAAACGGCATCCGGCATGATCGTCCTGCACGTCGAGTCCGACGGGCAAGTCACCGTCGATATGGGCGCCCCACGCTTGGAACCGGGTCAAATCCCTTTCCTCGCCCCAGCTCGCTCGCTGCACTACCCGCTCGAAGTCGAAGGAAAGAGCTATACGCTCACGGCAGTCTCCATGGGCAACCCGCACGCCGTGCTGCTCGTCGATAACATCTACGCCGCCCCGGTAGAAAACTTGGGCGCATTGATCGAAGCTCACCCGCGCTTTCCCCGCCGCACCAATGTCGGCTTTATGCAGATCATCGACCGCACGCACATCCGCCTGCGCGTCTTTGAGCGTGGCGCAGGCGAAACCCTGGCCTGCGGCACGGGTGCCTGCGCCGCCGTCGTGGCGGGTCGGCTGCAAGGAAGGCTCGACCCCGAGGTGTTGGTCACCCTGCCCGGCGGACAACTGCGCATTGCGTGGCAAGGCGAGGGACAACACGTGATGATGACCGGCCCTGCAATACGGGTCTTTAGTGGGGGCATCGAACTGTGAACACAACGAACATGAGTGAACTGCAACTCGTCTCCACGCCGCAAGCCGTAGCCATGCCAGAGCCTGCGCCAGAACAAGTCGAGGCCTATTTAAGACAGCACCCCGACTTCCTGCAAACGCGGGAAGAGCTGCTTACGCAAATGAACTTTCCGCAATCGAGCGGCGGCACGCTGTCGCTGGCTGCGCGCCAGGCGGAGATCATGCGCGAGAAAATTCGCGTCAGTGAGCGCTCCCTGCATGAACTGCACGTGCAGGCACATGCCAATGAACAACGTGCGCAGAAAATCCATCACCTGTCCTTACTGCTGCTGCGTGCGGCAAAACCGGACGAGGCATTGCAGCGCTTCACGGAACGACTCGTCGCGGCGTTTGATCTCGCCGGAGCCTTGCTCCAATTGAATCTGGACTCCGAGAGCGCCCTGGTGGCAGCCTACCCCTCTTTGACTGATTTTTCACATAAACATGGCGCGTGGAGCCTTCTAAGCAATATCACCACCCCCACCATTCCGCGCATGAATAATGAATTGCGCGAACTCCTGCGCAAACACCATCTGCCTGAAACCGGTTCCACCGCAGTCGTACCCTTTCGCATCGGCTCTGAGATCAACCCGCACGGAAGCGGCGTCCTGCTCCTGGTCAAACGTGAGCCCCAAGGCTTCAGCCCGGACATGGGCGGTCTGTTCCTGGAACAGCTTGGCGCACTGCTGGCCGCTACGTTTGAGCGTCACTGCAGCGCAATCGACTGATTCGGGCATCGGCTCGGATTAGGTCGCCAAGAAAACTTTCGTATGAAAACCGACCCAACCACGATCACGCCTGGCGACCCGCCGTCACTCAAGGACTTCCTCGACAGCCTGACGGCGCGCAACGCCTCGGCGCACACCCGCGATGCCTATGCGCGCGACATCCGCGATGTCTGGGCGTGTTTGCAACAGCAAGGCGTCGCGTCATGGCAGGACGCCCAGGCGCAACATTTACGCTTATGGCTTGCGCAGCGACATGCACAGGGGCTTGCAGCCCGCAGCCTGAGCCGACGCCTGGCCGCGGTACGGTCTCTGTTCAAGCACCTGCGTCAAGCCAACGGGGGTAACCACGGCATCCCCAGCGACCCATGCCAAGGGTTGCGCCTGCCGCGAGCGACGCGCAACCTGCCCGCCACGCTGGAAAGCGAGCAACTCACCCAACTGCTGCAACCTCACCAGGATGTTGATAGCGATTTGGATCTGCGCGATCTGGCCATGTTTGAAGTCATGTACGGCAGCGGGCTGCGCCTGTCCGAAGCATGCCAACTCAACCTGAGCGATATTGATCTAAGCCAGGGCGAAGCGCGCGTGACAGGCAAGGGACGAAAGACCCGTCTCGTGCCATTGGGCGGCGCAGCCGTCCGCGCCCTGCAACAATGGCTGAGCATCCGGCCGCGATTCGCCCATGAAAACGAACCTGCCTTGTTCCTCAGCCGACAGCGCCTGCGCGTCTCCGGGCGCAACGTGCAGAAGCGCTTGACCTTGCTTGCGCAAAAGCGCGGCATGATCGGCGCGCCGCATCCGCATACCCTGCGTCATGCCTGCGCGAGCCATCTCCTGCAAAACTCAGGTGACCTGCGCGCCGTGCAGGAGCTGCTTGGACATAGCAATCTGTCCACCACCCAAATCTACACGCACCTGGACTTTCAGCATCTGGCCAAAAGCTACGATGCCGCCCATCCGCGCGCGCAACGGCGCAAGCCCTGATTATTTGCCGCCCGACATGATCCACCCTGTCAACGCGGCGAAAACAAACAAAAACCCGATGGGCACGACGCCGATAAAATAAAGCGCGAAATTATCCATGCCCATAAACATCGTCGTGAACCCGGCGATCACCCCAAGCGTTGTCACTACAATCCCGACGATAAGCGTCCATTTGAAAAGTTTGTTCATCGCGCACCTCAACTCCGCACCATGTCAAGAAAACTCCTGCAGAACATTAGCAGGTTGCTGAGACGCTTATCCAATGCGACTCTCGCAGTGTCAAATCCTTGCTCTGCGTAAATCCTAAGCAATAAAAAAAGCGACCCGAAGGTCGCTTTTTTGTGAATCACAACTCAACCATCAACGAACCCTCCCGAAGGAAGGCTCAGATCAGAATTAGAACTTGTACTTCATGCCCACGGAGAAGGCGTTGGTGTCCGGGTTGTTGGCGCCGACGGCAGTCTTGCCGCCATGACCGTCCATCCAGGTAACCTGACCATTGGTGCCGTAGGTATAGGCCGCGAACAGAGTGGTCTGCTTGGACATACCGAAGTCATAACCTACCGCGAACAGATCATAGTTGTCGCTTACGCCCTGCACGTCAGCATTGTAGTACTGACCCTTGAGGGTGTGCTTCTTGTTGAAGGTGTAAGCTACGCCCAGACCGCCGACATTGATTTCGTTGTTGGTCTTGTCGAAAGTCTTGATCTGCTGATACAGGCCATTGATGGTAAAGCCAGCAATGTTCAGACCACCACCGATCATCCACGCATCTTCCTTGCCGCGACCGGTGTCTTGGATGAACTTGGCATTGTGGATTTCGTAGGCTGCGGTAACGGTGAACAGCTTCTTGTAGGCATAACCTGCTGAGGCGCTGAACGCATCGTTCTTGTTACGATCGTCGTTGGCGGTGCTGGACAGACCCATTTCATGGTCGGCAACATAGGCGATGGTTGCATTGAAGCCTGACAGATCAGGAGTCATGTAAGCCACGACGTTGCCCGGACGCAGGTTGAAACCAGCAGTGGTCTTGCCATAATAGGCGCCGCCCATGATGTTGCCGTTGTCGCCGATTTGGTCGCCGAACAGGTCATACTTGGCGACAGCCAGCTTCATCGGGGTGTCATGACGACCGGCGACAGCGGTACCGAAGGACTTGCTGCTCAGACCGAGATACTGGTTACGGTTGGTCAGCGCAGTGGAGCCGTCAGCCATGTCCACGCCGAACTCAGCCTGGTAAACAGCGGACAGATCCTTGCTAATGCTTTCGCTGCCCTTGATGCCGATACGTGAAGAGCCAGAGGCCACGTTGAAGTTGGAACCGCCTTTCGGGCTGTAAGTGGTCACACCAGCGGTGGTTTTCGCACCATCATTGAAGGTGCCTGCGTCGATATAGTCCAAAGACAGGTTAGCCAGGCCGTAGAGGGTGGTGTCGGCCATAACAGCCGGAGCTGCAAAGGCGGAGGCCACTGCAACAGCAATAATGTGCTTCTTCATTAGATTTCTCCTGGAGGTTTGGAAGGACGTCCCGATCTCTATCGGGGTCACGGGAGTCTTTATACACAAGCGCTTAATTGAGGTGCAACTGATGCGTTGCTATGGTGCAACAAGACCAAGGGAATGCGGCGCATGAATGGGCTGGAGCTCATGTAAAAACAGAATTTATCCCCCCTCTCCCCTCGCTACGCTATCTCCCGTCAAAGGGGGGAGGGCGTAAAAACCGCCATCCTGCGTAAGCCCTATGATTCTCGCGCATACAAAAAACCCCGTTCCCACATGGGGTTCGGGGTCAGAAGCATGAGACTTGGATCAAGCGACGCACAAGCTGCGATCTGTAAAACCTCCCGCATTTCGGCCATCGTCCTGCATGCGGGCTACGCCCTTAGTCGTAAAACTTGCGACGCGGCGCACCCTGGCCGTCACGGTAGGACGGGCGGGCTTCGCCGTAGGCGGAGCGCGGCGCGCCCTCATAACGCGCCGAGCCGCTGCCGCGCTCGGCGCGGTTGCCGTTGACCTCAGCGCGACTACGATTGCCATCGGCTTCGGCTCGTCCGCCTTGGCGGTAGCCGCCTTCCTGGCCGCCACGCGCATAGCCGCGCCCCTCACCATTGCCTGCGCCTCGTCCTTCGCCATTGCCCGCGCCACGGTAGCCGCCGGCGCCTTCGCTACGATTTCCGCCACGATAACCGCCGCTTTCGCTGCGGTTGGCTCCACGATAGCCGCCGCCGGTGCTGCCGGGACGGGCATGATGACCAGGACGGTTGCGTGGTGCTGAACCACGATCGTTTTCCTGCGGCTTGAAGCGCGCTTCAAAACCTTCGACTTCGGTAACGCGCACTTTGTCACCGACATAGTGTTCGATATTACGCAGTACGCCGATGTCACGACGACCGACAAAGGAAATCGCCGTGCCTGTCGCGCCCGCACGACCGGTACGACCGATGCGGTGAACGTAGTCTTCGGCCTGACGCGGCAGGTCGAAGTTGAACACGTGGGTGATGCCCGCGACATCAATGCCGCGCGCGGCGACATCGGTAGCCACCAGTACGCGGCAACGACCGCTGCGCAGGTGGTCGAGCATCCGCGTGCGCTGACGCTGGTTCAGGTCACCATGCAGAGCGGCGGCGGCTTGTCCGGCATCTTCCAGCTCCATCGCCAGTTGGTCGGCATCACGCTTGGTGGCGGTGAAGACGATGGCTTGGTTGACGGCGGCGTCATTGAGCAGGTGGTTGAGCAGTTCACGCTTGTGATCGACGTGATCGACAAAGATGACCTGCTGGTCGATGGCGTCACGGCGGGTTTCCTGCTGGGCGACTTCAAGCTTTTCCGGGTTGTTCAACAGGTCGCTGGCCAGGCGCACGACACTGGAGGACAAGGTGGCGGTAAAGCACACGCTTTGACGCTCTTGCGGCATGGCTTCGGCAATGGCGCGCATGTCGTCGGCAAAGCCCAGATCAAGCATGCGGTCGGCTTCATCGAGAACCAGCATGTCCAGGCGCTCAAAATGCACGCGACCGCTGTTCATCTGATCGAGCAGGCGACCGGGGGTGGCGACCAGGATGTCGTAGGGCTTGGAAAGCTCGCGGTTCTGGACGGGATAGGGTTCGCCGCCGGTGATGCATACCACGCGCGTACCGCGCAGACCGCGACCGAAGCTGATGGCGGCCTTGGTGACTTGCTGGGCAAGCTCGCGGGTGGGGGCAAGCACCAGAATGCGCGGCCCGCGACCTTCTTTGGCTTCGGTCACGATGCGACTCATGCCGGGCAAGAGGAAGGCGGCGGTTTTGCCTGTGCCGGTGGGCGCCTTGGCGATCAGATCGCGTCCGGCAAGCAGGGTAGGAATGGCTTGCGCCTGCACCGGGGTGGGCTGGGTCAGACCCAGCGCGGCCAGATTGGCGACGATTTGTTCGTTAACGCCAAGACTGGTGAAAGTTTGGGCAACGGTTTGATTGGTAACTTGAGTTGTCATGGTATTTCCTGCGTGACAAAAGACAATGAGGGACTCTCGGCGATAGCTTTCAGAGTACGGGTTTGCTTTTGCAGCAGGCCGCGATCATGGGCTTGACTTCAGCATCGAAGCCAAACCTACGATCGTCATACCAGATTCTTGAAATCTCGCGCATGACGAGACAAGAAAAAAGCCTTGATTAAGGCGATGACAGGAGGGCTAGATTTCGATGACGCTCGGATGACTTGATCCGAACCGAGAGAATAGTGGCGTCCCCATGGGGATTCGAACCCCAGTTACCGCCGTGAAAGGGCGATGTCCTAGGCCTCTAGACGATGGGGACGCAGACATCAACGTGTGTTGACGGGGGCGCATTCTATACAGGTTTTCCCGACTGTCAACAGTTTTATGACGATTTGATGATTTTGCCAAGGCTCAAATATCCATGCAGCCATCTATGCAGCTACCTGAGCGCAATCACGGTTGCTTTTTTCGTACTCAACCGCAAGATTGCAACACAAAACATTCACACCCAAGCGAGAGTCAGACCATGAGCGACTTTGTTTTTGAAGCCAATGAACTCAACTTTGCCGAGCAGGTAGTGCAAGCGTCCCGTCAGCAGCCTGTGCTGGTGGATTTCTGGGCGGCATGGTGCCAGCCCTGCCAGATGCTCAAGCCCTTGCTGAAAAAAGTGGTGGAAAGCTATAACGGCGAGGTGCGCCTGGCCTATGTCGATACCGACGCCGAGCAGAACCTTGCCGCGCAGTTCGGCATTCGCAGCCTGCCGACGGTGATGCTGTTCAAGGATGGCGCGGTGGTCGATCAATTCATGGGCGCGCAGCCGGAGTCCGCCATTCGTGCGCTGATCGACAAGCATGTGGTGCGCGAGTCCGATTTGATGCTGCACCAGGCCATGTCGCTGCTGGAGCAGGGACATGAAGCCGAGGCGCTGGAACTGCTGCGTCTGGCGCATGAGCTTGATCCGAAAAATTCGGCGGTGCTGTTCACCCTGGCGCGTTTTGCTGCGCACGGCGGGCGCATTGATGATGCCATCGGCCTGCTGAACTCGATTCCTGATGATGCCGCCGAGGCGGGCATGGCGCGTGAACTCAAGGCGCAAATCCAGTTTGCCCAGCAAGCGCAGCATGCCGGGGATGTGGATGAGCTACAGGCGCGCATCGCCGCCAACCCCAGCGACTGCGAGGCGCGGGAAAAGCTGGCTACGGTGCTAGCAACCCAGGGGCAACACGAAGCGGCGTTGCAGGAGTATTTGCACATCATGCAGCTTGATCGCGCCTACAACGATGGCGCGGGGCGCAAGGGCATGATCCGCATTTTTGAAATGCTGGGCGACAGCCATCCGCTCACCCTGCCCTATCGGCGCAAGATGTTCGGCATGTTGCACTGAACGTCTTCGTCCACAGGGCGAAAAGACGCACCTCCGCTTCAATCAGCAGGAACAGCGTCAGCGCGACGCCCAGCATCCACAGCCAGACCTGGGGTGCGAGGGCGGTCGTACCCAGCAGCGTATTCATCCAGGGCAGATAGGTGACGCCAAGCTGCAGGAGCAGCAAAGCGCCGATCACGCCCCATACCCAGGGATTGCCGAACAGCCCGGCGCGACTCAGCACCGGACGATGCAGGTAGCGCGCGTTCAGCAGATAGGCGCACTCCATCAATACCAGGGTATTGAGCGCCGCCGTGCGCGCCGCTTCCAGCGTTTCACCCTGCGCCAGCAGCAGGCTGTACATGCCGTAGCTGCCGGCAAGCATCAGCGCGGCGACCAGGGGAATGCGCCACCAGAGACGACCGGAAAGCAGGGCGGCCTTGGGCGAGCGCGGCGGACGCAGCATCGCCGTCGGCTCCGGTCGCTCCAGCGCCAGAGCCACGGCCAGGTTGACCGAAGTGAACATATTCACCCACAGCGCCTGGACAGGCGTAATGACCGCCACGCCGCCGAGCAACAAGGCGACAAGCATCAACATGGCCTGCCCCACGCTGCTCGGCAGAATGAACAGAATGCCCTTCTGCAGATTGTCGTAAACCCCGCGCCCTTCGTGCACCGCGCTCGCCACCGTGGCGAAATTGTCATCCGCCAGCACGATGACCGAAGCCTCGCGCGCCACCTCCGAACCGCCCTGCCCCATGGCGATTCCCACGTCCGCCGCCTTGATGGAAGGCGCGTCGTTCACCCCGTCGCCGGTCATGGCGACCACCTCGCCCAAGGACTGCAAGGCGCGCAGCAAAAGCAGCTTGTGCTCCGGCGACGTGCGCGCAAAAACATCCGTGGCGCGCGCCATCTCCATCAACTGCGCCGGCTCGGCATGCTCAAGATCGGCGCCCTGCACCACGCGCGCCGCTTCACTGCCGATGCCCAGGGAGCGGGCGATGGCGCCGGCAGTGAGCGCATGATCGCCGGTAATCATCTTCACGCGGATTCCTGCACGCTGACAGGCCTGCACCGCCTCCAGCACCCCCTCGCGCGGCGGATCGATAAAACCGATCACGCCCAGCCAGCGCATGCCGGATTCAGCCTGCTGTCCGATCAAATCAATCCTGGGATCAACCCTGGGCAAGGTTTTGGCGGCAAAGGCCAGCAGACGCAAACCTTCGGCGGCCATGCGCTCCAGCTCGGCATGAATGTCGGGCGGGGCATCCTCGACGCGCGCGAGAATCACTTCCGGCGCACCCTTGACCCACAGATGCTCCGATCCGTCCGGCGAACGGTGCAGGCTGGCCATCATGCGCGTCGCGGCATCGAAGGGCTGCACATCCAGCCTCGGCCAGGTTTCCCTGATCCGGGCGGGATCGAGTCCGTGCTTGTGCGCCAACACCAGCAGCGCGCCTTCGAGCGGATCGCCCAGCACCTGGAAACGCTCCTCCTCGTTCGCTCCGGCCTCGCCGCCATCCCGCAGCAGCAGACTCGCGTCATTGCACAGCGCCGCCGCCAAGGCCAGGTCGTCCACATCCGCGCACTCGCCCGCCTCCGGCGCCAGCGCCTGTCCGTCATTGGAACGGATGCGCACGATGCGGCCGTGCGGGTTATAACCGATGCCTTCGACTCGATAGCTCGCCTGCGGGGTCAACAGCCTGACCGCCGTTTGCCGGTTGCAGGTCAGCGTGCCAGTCTTGTCGGTGCAAATCACCGTGACCGAACCCAGCGCCTCGACCGCTGGCAGGCGGCGCACGATCGCCTTGCGCTGCGCCATGCGTTGCACGCCGATCGCCAGGGCGATGGTGAGCACGGCGGGCAGTCCTTCGGGAATCGCCGCCACGGCCAGCCCCACCGCCAGCATGAAAGTTTCGGCCAGGGGAATGCCGCGCAGTCCATAGCCCAGCAGAAACGCCAGCACGGCGAAAGCGAGAATGATAAAGGTCAAGCGCCGCGCAAAGCGGTCTAGCTGGCGCAGCAGGGGAGTATCCAGGGCGGAAACATGCTCCAACATGGCGCTGATGCGCCCGAGTTCGGTCTGTTCTCCCGTCGCGACCACCATGCCGGTCGCCTGTCCTTGCGTGACCAGCGTACCAGCGTAGGCCATGCCGCGCCGATCCCCCAGAAGCGCATCCTCCGCGACCGCCTGCGTCGTCTTGTTGACCGCCAGCGACTCGCCGCTGAGCATGCTCTCATCCACGGCAAACTGATGCGCACGTATCAGGCGCACATCGGCAGGCACCCGATCCCCGGCCTGCAACAGCAGTACATCGCCGGGAACCAGCGCCTGACTGGCGACATGCTGCATCGCCCCGCCGCGCAACACCTGCGCATGCGGCATCAACATGCGCTTGAGCGCCTCCATCGCCTGCGCCGCGCGCCCCTCCTGCACCACGCCCAGCAAGGCGTTGAGCACGACCACGCCCAGAATCACCGCCGTATCCACGCCATGCCTCAGCAGGGCGGTCACCGCTGCCGCCAGCAACAAAACGTAGATCAGCGGGTTATTCAGTTGCGCAAAAAAACGCCGCAGCACCCCGGGATGCTGCGGCTCAGGCAGACGATTTTCACCGTAAAGCGCCAACCGCCGCCGCGCTTCGTCGTCGCTCAGTCCTTGCTCGACATCGCTCGCCAGCAGCGCCACCGCTGCGGCGCCGTCCAGCGCATGCCACGCCTGGGTCTGAAGCGGCGGAGGCGACTGCATGATCTGGCTCCTCATCTCCGCACAGCGCGGGCTTTATCCCGGCTTTTTGCCGTTATCCAGCGCCTTGAGCAATTCCGCCGCCGGACGGAAGCCGGAAATCACCATGCCGCTATCGGTGACGATATAGGGCGTGCCTTCCAGTCCGAGTTGTCCGCCCATCTCAAGCAGCCTGGCCAGCGGGTGCGTATCGCAGGTCGGCAGGCTGACCGTCTGCCCGGCCAGCGATTTATCCATTTCCGCCTTGCGATCCTTGGCGCACATGATGCCGATGCTGGACTTGCCGATCGGCGAGTCCAGACCCGCGCGCGGATAAAGCACATAACGCACCTTCACGCCGTTTTTCACCAGCTCCGGCACTTCGGCGTGCAGCTTGCGGCAGTAGGGGCAGCTTGGGTCGGTAAAAATGGTGATGGTGTGCTTGGGCGTCCCCATCGGCGCGTAGATAATGGTGTCTTCATCCTTGACTTGCTTGAGCAATTCGGCGCGCAAGCCTGCGCGTCGCTCCTCGGTCAGGTTTTTGCGCGCGTCGAAGTCCAGCAGCACGCCCTGGAACATGTACTTGCCGTCCGCCGACATGTACACCACGTCCCCCCCGGCGACCACCTCATAGATTCCGGCCACCGGGGTGGGGTTGACCGAAGTCAGCGGTAGCCCGGGCATGGCCGCCTTGAGCTTCTTGCCCAGCGCATCCCCTGTGGCATCCGCCATTGCATGAGACATGCCCGCCAGACCGAGGGTCAAAACCAGGCTTGAAATCACTACCGCACGCTTCATGCGTTTTTCCTCAAAGTTGAATGATCGACTACCCACGCGGGTGATGCTGCTGATGCAAGGCCTTCAGACGCGCTCGCGCCACATGGGTATAAATCTGCGTACTCGACAAATCCGAGTGTCCCAGAAGCATTTGTACCACACGCAGGTCTGCGCCGTGATTTAACAAATGCGTGGCGAAAGCATGACGCAAGGTATGCGGCGACAGTTCCGCGCGGATGCCCGCCTGCTGCGCATAGCGTTTGAGCAGAATCCAGAACATTTGCCGCGTCATGCCCGCCCCCCGGCGGGTGACGAACAGCTCGGCGCAATCGCCTAACCCCTCCAGCAAAAGCGGGCGCGCTTCGACCAGGTAACGCTCGATCCAGTAAATCGCCTCTGCCCCCAGCGGCACTAGGCGCTCCTTGCGCCCCTTGCCCAGCACGCGCACCACGCCGGAGCGCAGGCTCATCTGACCGATGCTCAGGTTAATCAGTTCACTCACGCGCAAGCCGGTGGCGTACAGGGCTTCCAGCATGGCGCGATCACGCAGCCCCAGTGGCGTATCCAGCGGCGGCGCGGTAATCAGCGCCACCACGTCGTCCTCACTCAAGGACTTGGGCAAAGGCCGACCGATGCCCGGCGGCGGAATGTCCAGCGTCGGGTCGAGCATCAATTCGCCATGCAGCACCAGCCAGCCGTAAAAGCGCCGTGCAGCGGAAAGCAGACGCGCCAGGCTGCGCGCTTGGCGTCCTTCCTGCATTTTTTCCGCAAGATAGCCCAAGATATCCGCACGATTGGCGCTCAACAGCGCCTTTTCACGCACGGCCAGCCAAGCGGCGAACAGGCGCAAATCGGTTTCGTAGGCATTCAGCGTATGCCGCGACAAGCCCGCCTCCAGCCAAAGCTGCTGGATCACCCGATCCAGCAAGTCCTGCTCGGAATCGGCTATGTCAATGCGCACCGGTTTCACAAACGCACCACTTCGCCAAACTGCGGCATACGCACATCGCCGCCCTCGCCCGCCAGCGCCCACAACACCGGCAAGGCGGGCGGTACGGGCGGATAGTCGCCTTTGCCGTCGGTAAAATACACCAGAGCATCCAGCGTCATCTCGCTATGCTCCAGCCAGTGAAACACCGGGCGAAAATCAGTGCCGCCCTGCCCGTGCGGCGCGGGCCAGATCGGCACTTCACCCGGCGCAAATACCCAGGGCGCGCCGGATGCAAGCCGGGTATCGGCGGCAAGCAGGACAAGCTGCATATTGATCTGCCCGGCCAGGCTTTGAATTTCCGCCCAAAACTGCTGCAACTGCGCCTCCTTGATCGAGGCGCTGGTATCCACCGCTACCAGCAAATGCAGCGCCGCCGGGCGCAGGCTAGGCAGGAGAAAAGGCGCACGCGCACGGCGCGAAGCCCGGCCATAATGCGCCTCGGCCTGATGCCAGCGTTGCAGGAAGGCCGCAAGCTGCGCACGCCAGTCATGCGCGGCGCTCTTGGGCGCGGAACCTCGCAAGGCGCGCAGCAAAACGCCATCCGCATCCCCCGCACCCAGCGCCTCGCCCGCCGCCTGTTGCACACGCGCACGCCACTGCTTGACCTGGCTCTGGCGCACGCTGGCCGAAGGCGCATCCTCTGCCGCCACGCCGCCCATGCGCTGCTGCGCCGCCGTGCCGCCCTCTTCGCCTGCATCCTGCCACCAGCGGTGTCGCTCCATGCCAACAGCCTGGAGCGGAAAAAAGCCAAGCTGGCGCAACAGACTCTCAAGCTGCGCATCACAACGACGCGACCAATCCTCCGCCGCGCCCGGCGGCGGATCGAAATGCAGCAAGGCCATGTGCAAACTGGCATGTGCCAGCCAATAGCCCAGTTCATCATCCGCCGCCTGTTGCGCGTAGTCCGGCGCAAAACGCAGGGTGTTGATACCTGTTTCCACCGCGCAGGGCGAATCATCGAGCAGCGATACCTCTAGGAAACTCGCCAGACGCCCCAGCACGGGATGAGCGCGACTCAAGCGGCGACGAATGCGCTCAACTCGTGCGTGCATCGTCATCCGTCTCGACGGCCTGCGACTTCACCGCCCAGTCATCGAAGGCGTCCAGCGCAAACAGGCGCTCGCCCAAACGCTGGTGAATGGCGCCGACCAGACGCTCGCCCAAAAGCAAGGACAGAGCCGCCGCCAGACGCAGCAAGGCGCTCGCCGCCGCCTCATCCTGCGGCGCAAGCGCCTGCGCCCGCACCAGGGCGGCATCCAGCACCGCCCATTGCGCATCGGCATCTGGCGGCAGGCTCGGCACGGCCTGCGCCAGCAAGGCATCCAGATCCAAAGCCGGGTGTTGCAGGTATGCCATGAACAACGCCCCGGCCACCTCGCCTACACAAGCGATCAGCACGGCCTGCAACAGGTCTTCGTCATCCGCAAACTTGCGCAGGGCGCGGTCGGCGAACGCCCAGGAGCGCGGACTGGGAAAGGCGTACTGATTGGCCCGTTCGGGAAAGGCCATGAGCAGATCCGGGCGCTGGCGCAAAAAGCCCTGCAAGCGCGTATCCACCGCCGTCTGTTGCGCCCAGGCCAGCCAATCGTCCAGCGCAGGCTCCAGCTCCACATGGGTGAAGCGATTGGCCAGCGGCGCGGGCATGGCATAGGTCACGCCGCGATCCCCCAGGCGATTGCCCGCCGCCAGAATCGCCCAGCCCGCAGGCAGGCGGTAATCACCCAGACGACGGTCGAGAATAAGCTGATACGCTGCCGCCGCCACTTGCGGCAGGGCGGCATTGATCTCGTCCAGAAACAGCACGCCGCTCTCGCCGTCGCGCAGCGCATCGGGCAGCATGGACGGAATCGCCCACTCCACCCGCCCTGCCTGCAAAAAAGGCATACCGCGCAAATCCGAAGGCTCAAGCTGCGACAAGCGCAGGTCGATCATCGCCACGCCGCAAGCCGCCGCCGCCTGCGCCACCAGCGCCGACTTGCCCACCCCCGGCGCGCCCCACAGCATAACCGGCGTGTGCTCGCCGCGCTGCGCGGCCTGAATTTCACGTTTGAGCAAACGACTCAACTGACCCGCAAACATACGGTCATCCTTGGTTTAATCGTAGATAATGCAGATTAGCAAGAATCGTCCATCCTGAAGACTCTTAAAGCCTGCACATGCCCGCTTCCGTCCACCCCTTCGCCCATTTACACGTCTGGCATCGCGTCCTGATTGCAGCAGCCCTGGGGGTTTGCGTCGGCGTGATGATGCACCTAATCGCCCCGCAGGCTCATTGGACTGCAGTACTTTTGTTCGCCTGGCTGATGGCCGGACTGAGTTATCTCGCCCTGCTCATCATCGGTCTGGGCAAGTTGAACGCCCATCTTTCGCGCTGGCGTGCGCAGCGCAGCGATCCAGGCGCAGCCACAATCTACAGCCTGCTGGCGCTGACCGTATGGGTCAGCCTGCTCGGCGTGCTCACCATCAGCCAGGCCAGCAGCGAACTGCATGGCGTGGAACGCTGGTCGCATATCGCTCTGGCGCTGGCCTCGCTGGCTGTCAACTGGCTGCTGATCCAAGCGATTTTCACCCTGCGCTACGCCCGACTCTACTACGCACCCGATGATGCGACCGCCGAGACGAACGACATCGTGCAAGGACTGCTCTTTCCCGGCGGACAGCATCCAAGCTATAGCGATTTCGCCTATTTTGCACTGGTTATCGGCATGACCTCGCAAACCGCCGACGTCAACATCGCTCATACCCGTATGCGCCGCCTGGCCATGGTGCACGGCCTGACCGCCTTCAGCTACAACATCATCGTGCTGGCGATGACATTGAACCTGCTGGTTGGCGCCATAGGCTAAACGCAGAATAAAGAGACCCACCCAGCATGCGTATTCTCCTGATCGAAGACGACACACAGGCCGCCGACTTCCTGCGCAAGGGTCTCACCGCGTCCGGGCATAGCGTGGACATGGCGCACGACGGCGACCTCGGTCTGCGCATGGCGCTGGAAGGTAACTACGACGTTTTGATCGTCGATCGCATGTTGCCCCGGCGCGACGGCCTGAGCCTGATCCGCATGTTGCGCGCCGATGCCCGCCACACCCCGGCCTTGGTGCTGTCTGCGCTCGGGCAGATCGACCAGCGCGTAGAGGGGCTACGGGCGGGCGGCGACGATTATCTGGTCAAGCCTTACGCCTTTTCCGAACTGCTGGCGCGGGTCGAGGTGCTTGCGCGCCGGAGCCGCGCCGTCGCACAGGAAGGCGCGCAAGTGCTGCGCATGGCGGATCTTGAATTTGACTTGGCGCACCACCGCGTGACTCGCGCAGGCAAACGCATCCAGCTTCAACCGCGTGAAATGCGGCTGCTCGAATACCTGATGCGTCGCCCCGGACGGGTGCTTACCCGCGCCATGCTGCTGGAGCATGTGTGGGATATGCACTTCGACCCGCAAACCAATGTCGTCGACAGCCAGATCAGCCGCCTGCGCGCCAAGATCGACCGCGACTTTCACCCCCCGCTGCTGCATACCCTGCGCGGCTTTGGCTACCGCTTCGGCGAGGAAGCATGAGGTTCGCCTGGCCGCAATACCGCGCATTGCTGCGCACCACCGCGATTCGACTGGCCTTGCGCTACGCCCTGTGGCAGGTCGGCATTCTGGCGCTGGCGCTACTTGGCCTGTTCTGGCTGACCTACAGCTATGTGCAACAGGAAATGCACGACGGCCTGGTGCAGGAAATGGACATGCTGCGCAGCCTGCCGTATGAAGTGCTCATTGATCGCGTGCAGGCCTTGTCTGTGCATCAGCCCGGCACACGGCGCACCCGCGAGTACCTGATGGTCACGCCCTCAGACATCCGCTTGGGCAATGCCCGCCTGAGCTGGCCTGAGCATCTGCCGCCGGACGGTCATGTGCACATGATCGTGCCGCGCTTTGCCGATGAACGACACGTCGAAGAGAGCCACGAGCGCCGCCCCGCCATCGCCACCACCCTGTCCGATGGCACGCGACTGCTGGTTTTGCGCGAAACCGGGCTGCTCGAAGACATGCGCGCCTTCCTGCCTTGGGCAGCGATAGGCGTACTGCTGTTCACCGCCACGCTTTCCATGACTCTGGGGCTTGCTCTCGGCTGGCGCTGGTTGCAGCGCATGGAATCCATCCGCCGAACCGCCGCATCCATCATGCTCGGCGACCTGGATGCCCGCGTAGCGATCAGCCCCGAACAGGACGAATTCGATGCGCTGGCGCAGCAAATCAATGCCATGCTGGACAGAATCGAACACGCAGTGACCGGAATGCGCCGGGTTTCGGACAGCATCGCCCACGACCTGCGCAAACCGCTGGCGCGGCTGAAAACACGCCTGGAAATCACCCTGCGCGAGACTCGCACGCAGTCCGAAGACCGCGCCACCATGCAGCGCGCCATCGAGGACGCCGATGAGCTGATGCGTACCTTTGAAGCCATGCTGGCCATTGCCCGCCTGCAAGCTGGCAGCGAAATCATCGCGCATGAATGCGTGGACATGAGCCGGCTGCTCACCCAGCTTGGCGCGCTCTACGCCGACGAGGCCGAAGACGAGGGGCGAACGCTCAGCCTTAGCATCGTCGAAAACCTGCACACCCAGGGCAGCGCCCCGCTATTGACCCAGGCGCTGGCCAATGTGCTGGACAACGCCCTGCTGCACACGCCGGAGCGTTCGCCCATCGAACTGCGCGCCCGCCCCGAAGGGCAGGCGCTTGTGATCGAAGTCGTCGATCACGGCGCAGGTATTCCACCCGGGGAGCGTGCGCGTATGCTGGAGCCTTTTGCACGCGGGGAACAGGCCAGAACGCGCAGCGGCAGTGGCCTGGGGCTTTCTCTGGCGCGGGCGGTGATGGAAGCGCACCACGGTCAGTTACAACTTGCTGCAACGCCCGGCGGCGGGCTGACTGTCGTCATGCGACTGCCTGCGTTTCCAGCATGAATAGCACTTACGCAGAATGGCGGACTTCACTCCCTCCCCCGCGAGGGGGGGAGTGAGTTAAATCCAGTTTTTGCGTAAGTCCTAATTAAAGAAGCTCCTGCAAGCTGAAAGGGAATCTCGAAAAACTCGCCCATAAAAAAACCGGCCTTGCGACCGGTGAATATGCCTCCAACCCAGAACCCATTACTCGGCGCTTGAGCCGCCCTTGCCCTGGTCGTCAGCAGGCTTGGACACGGTCGTGCCCTCATCGGAAGATTTTTCCTCGGATGCGACGGCTGCGCCCATCGCCAGACCCAAAGAAAGTGTAGCGGCTACCAAAACACGAGTTACGTCGATCATTTTTTACCTCCTTAGGAAAACTCCAGCAGTCATCTGCTGTGGAGGCTATCTTCAGTGTTCAGAGTCACCGCGTTCTGGCCTGAAGATTAACAATTGGTCATGTTTCACAAATACAGACACAGACCACCGAGGACCTCGGCGTGTACTCTCGCTGCCGCCGCTGCGGTGAAGAACCCGACGACCGGTAACTACGACCCCTGCATCCGGAGGCCTTATGGACAGCATCATCCGCATCCTGCTTGAAAACATCACGCTCACCCTGCTCGCGCTCGGTTTCGTCGCTTCTGCCGTCGCCTTGCTGCTCAAGCCACGTCCGCTGACCGCCCCCATCGTCAGCGAAGCGCTCCTGGCTTACTTCATTTTGTTTTCCATTGCGCTCAGCTACTTCTACAACTTCGTCATGCACGTTTTCTTCGGCGAAATGGTGGCGCACTTTATCGGCTGGGCGGACAGCCCCTTCCAGCGCGAAGTCGGCTTCGCCAGCCTCGGCTTTGCCGCCGTCGGACTGCTCGCCTTTCGCGGCGGATTTCAGGTGCGCTTCGCCGCCATCCTCGGCCCGGCCTTTTTCCTGCTTGGCGCGGCGGGAGGGCATATCTTTGAGATCACCAAAACAGGCAATATGGCTGCAGGCAACGCCGGTGCAATCCTTTACACCGATATCGGCTTGCCCTTGCTCGGTTTTTTCCTGCTTTGGCTCCGCTATCGCAAGCGAGAATATGCTGCGGAAGGCTAGACTTCGCCCATGCGCATGACGTGACCCCTCCCCCAAGCCCAGCTAGAATGGCGTGACATTTTTATGTCTACCGCCACGCCAAGGAGTCTCCCATGTCTGAATCCCTCGAATCCGTTCTGCATGAAACCCGCGTTTTTGCGCCGCCCGCCGAATTTGCGGCGCGTGCGCGCCTGAATGAAGAGCGCCTGAACGCGCTTTATCAGCGTTTCGATGCCGATTTTGCGGGAACATGGGCGGATCTGGCGCGGGTGGAAATCGACTGGCACAAGGCGTTCAGCCAATCGTTGAATAGCGACAACGCGCCGCACTTCACCTGGTTTGCCGATGGCGAACTGAATGTGTCCTACAACTGCCTCGACCGTCATCTGGACAAGCGCGGCGACAAAATCGCCATCCGTTTTGAAGGCGACAAGGGCGATGTGCGCGAAATCAGCTACCGCGAGTTGCACGCCGAAGTCTGCCAACTGGCCAACGGCCTGAAATCACTCGGTCTGGACAAGGGTGATCGCGTCATCATTTATATGCCGATGATTGCCGAAGCCGTGGTCGCCATGCAGGCGTGCGCCCGTCTGGGGCTGGTGCATTCCATCGTGTTCGGCGGCTTCTCCGCCGAGGCGCTGCGCGACCGCATCAACGACGCTGGCGCACGGGTCATCATTACCGCCGACGGCGGCTTCCGTGGCGGACGTACCATCGAACTCAAGGGCGCGGTGGACAAGGCGCTGGATCATGGCTGCCCGAGCATCGAAAAAGTCGTGGTATTCCAGCGCACCAATCACGGCGCTCCGATGAACGCAGGCCGCGATGTGTGGTGGCATGAACTGACCGCCGACCTGCCCACCGCCTGCGAGCCGGTGTTCGTCGAATCCGAACATCCGCTGTTCCTGCTCTACACCTCCGGCTCCACCGGCAAGCCCAAGGGCATCCAGCACTCCAGCGGCGGTTACTTGCTCAACGCCATCCTCACCAACAAGTGGGTGTTCGACACCCAGGACGAGGATGTGTTCTGGTGCACCGCCGACGTGGGCTGGATCACCGGTCACAGCTACGTCGCCTACGGCCCGCTGGCCATCGGCGCAACCCAGGTCATTTTTGAGGGCGTGCCCACCTACCCGCACGGTGGCCGTTTCTGGGAAGTGGCGCAAAACCACGGCGTGACCATTTTCTACACCGCACCGACCGCCATCCGTGCGCTGATGAAGCTGGGCGAGGAGATTCCCGCGCAATACGACCTGAGCAAGCTGCGCCTGCTTGGCTCGGTCGGCGAGCCGATCAACCCGGAAGCCTGGATGTGGTATCACCGTGTGATCGGCAAGGAGCGTTGCCCCATCGTCGATACCTGGTGGCAGACCGAAACCGGCGCGCACATGATCGCCCCCATCCCCGGCGCGGTCGCTACCAAGCCCGGTTCCTGCACCCGCCCGCTGCCCGGCATCATGGCCGATGTAGTGGATGACCACGGCAACCCGGTGGATGCCGAACATGGCGGCTACCTGGTCATCAAGAAGCCCTGGCCGTCGATGGTGCGCACCATCTGGGGCGACGATGCACGCTTCAAGAAGACCTATTTCCCCGACTACTTCCCCGGCTACTATCTGGCCGGCGACTCCGCGCGCAAAGATGCCGACGGCTATTTCTGGATCATGGGGCGCATCGACGACGTGCTGAACGTTTCCGGTCATCGTCTGGGCACCATGGAAATCGAATCCGCCCTGGTCGCCCACCCGCGCGTGGCCGAGGCCGCCGTGGTCGGTCGCCCGCACGACATCAAGGGTGAAGCGATTGCCGCGTATGTGGTGCTCAAGGGCGAGCGCCCCCTGGGTGACGAAGCCGCCAAAATGGTGGACGAGCTGCGCAACTGGGTGGCCGAGCAGATCGGCCCGATCGCCAAGCCGGACGACATCCGTTTCGGCGACAACCTGCCCAAAACCCGCTCCGGCAAGATCATGCGCCGCCTGCTGCGCTCGCTGGCCAAGGGCGAGGACATCACCGGCGACGTGTCCACCCTGGAAAACCCGGCGATTCTGGAGCAGTTGCAGGGCAAGGCGTAAGCCGCCAATCACGCGCCAATCACATGGATATTGATTCATTAACCACGCAGGTTTAATGTCTACGCACGCCAAGGTTATTGCCCGGCGTATGACCCAAAACCAGTGATGCGAGGTGTAGCATGGATCTGATTCTGAATAGCCCTGCCGCGTGGGGCAGCATTGTTGCCCTGACTGTTCTCATGGTGGGCGGTGTGTACGCCATTTATCGCATGATGAAATAAAACCGCCTTGCCCTTAGCACGACCCGGCCTCGCCGGGTTTTTTTACGCCCGTTGGTCGCCGGGCTTGACAAAACAAAACTAACTGTCTAGATTTTTAGTCATGAATATTCAGCCCACCACCCCGCTTCCCGCCGAATGGGAAACCTATGCCAAAGTTTTCACCGCGCTGGGCGACATGCACCGCCAGCGCATTCTGTTGATGTTCACGCCTGACAAAAGCCTGAGCATCCGCGAAATCGTCGGAGCCATGCCCCTGTCACGCACGGCAGTGGTGCACCACCTGCACGTATTGGCGCAGGCGGACATCCTGCGTACCGAGCGCCAGGGCAAGGAGACGCACTATCGCGTCCACAGCCCGGCGATCCGCGAGGCGCTCTCCCGCGTGCTCGGCTATCTCGATTTGCACCACTACCCCTGACCCACCCCCGACACGGAGTTATCGCCATGCTGCGTCGCGCCCTTGCTTCCGTTTTACGCATTCTCCTGCGCCCGATCATGCGCCTGCTGTTCCGCGTGCAGGTCGAGGGGCGCTACGACACCGGCGACAGCCAGCGCGTGGTCATCATCGCCAACCACGAATCCTTTATCGACGGCCTGCTAATCGGCCTGTTCCTGCCGGTCAAGCCGGTATTCGTTGTGCATACCGCCATCGCCCGCCAGCCGATGTTCCGCCTGGCGCTGTCCCTGATCGACTACCTCACAGTCGATCCATCCAACCCGATGGCGATCAAGAGCATCCTCAAACTGGTGCAGCAAGGCCGCCCGGTGGTGATTTTTCCGGAAGGTCGCCTGACCGTGACCGGCGGCCTGATGAAGGTGTACGACGGCCCGGCCTTCGTCGCCGCACGCACCGGGGCAACGCTGATTCCGGTGCGCCTCGACGGCCCGGCGCGCAGCACCTTCGCCCGTCTGCGCGGCGAGGCGCGTCGCCAGTGGTTTCCGCGTGTACGCCTGAACATCCTGCCGCCGACCCGCATTGCACTGCCCGAAGGCGGAACCTCGCGCCAGCGCCGTCACCGTGCGGGCGAATCCATGCGCCGCATCATGCAGCACATGATGTTTGCCAGCACGCCGGTGCGCCCGCTGTTCTGGGCGCTGGTCGAGGCCGGGCGCACCCAGGGCTGGAGCATGCCGATCATCGAGGACGTGCGCCAAACGCCGTTCAACTACCGCCAGGTGCTGCGTCAGGCGCTGGGCGCGGGGCGTTTTCTCGCCCAACGCACGGACGCAGGCGAACGCATCGCCATGCTGCTGCCCAATCTGACGATTACCGCCGCCAGCCTGATCGGCGCAACCGCCTTCGGTCGGCGCGTCGCCGTGCTCAACCCCACCGTCGGCGCGGACAGCCTGCGCCATGCGCTGCACGCGGCGCAGATCAGGCGCGTGTTGACCGCACGCGCCTTTATCGAAAAAGCCGGGCTGCAAGCCACGCTGGACGCCCTGACGGACATCGAGTGGCTGTACCTGGAAGACTTGCGCCCCGGCCTGAGCCTGAAGGACAAGCTCTGGGTGCTGGCGGCAAGCCATTTCCCCGAGCATTTTGTGGCGCAAGCCTCGCCCGAAGATGAGGCCGTAACCCTGTTCACCTCCGGCTCGGAAGGCACGCCCAAGGGCGTGGCGCTTTCGCATCGCGCCATCATTTCCAACGTGGCGCAGATTCGTGCGGTCATCGACCTCAACCGTCTGGATCGCATCTTCAACGCCCTGCCCATGTTCCACAGCTTCGGCCTCACCGCAGGCACGCTCTACCCGCTGCTCTCCGGCATCCCGGTATTTCTCTACGTCAGCCCGCTGCATTACCGCGTGATCCCAGAAATCATCTACGACCGCAGTTGTACCGCGCTATTCGGCACCAATACCTTCCTCAACTACTACGCCCGCTTCGCCCACCCCTACGACTTTTTCCGCCTGCGCTATGTGGTCGCCGGGGCGGAAAAACTCAGCAACAGCGTGCGCAACACCTGGTTCGACAAATTCGGCATCCGCATCTACGAAGGCTATGGCGCGACCGAAACCGCGCCGGTGCTGGCGGTGAACACGCCGATGGCCTACCGCCCCGGCACGGTCGGCCAGTTCCTGCCCGGCATCGAGTACAAACTCGTGCCTGTGCCGGGCATTACCCAAGGCGGGCAACTGCATGTGTACGGCGCGAACATGATGTCCGGCTACCTGCGCGTGGAAGCGCCGGGACAGATCGAGCCGCCGCACTCCAGCCAGGGCGCGGGCTGGTACGACACCGGCGATATCGTCAGCGTGGACGAAGACGGCTTTGTGCGTATCGAAGGCCGGGTGAAGCGTTTTGCCAAAATCGGCGGCGAAATGATCTCGCTGGAAAGCGTGGAGCGCATTGCGCAGGCGGCTTCGCCGGAAATGCAACACGCCGCCACCAGCCGCCCGGACGAGGCGCGTGGCGAGGCGCTGGTGCTGTTCACGCTGGACGAAAACCTCAGCCGCGAACGCCTGCTGGCCGCCGCGCAAACCCTCGGCCTGCCGGAAATCGCCGTGCCGCGCACGATTCGCCTGGTGGATGAACTGCCCTTGCTGCCCACGGGCAAGGTGGATTATGTGCACCTCAAAGGCATGGCGGTCAGCCAATAAAAAACAGGGGATGATTCAAGCATGTTCATTTACATCCTTATATTCGTCGTACTTTGCACCGTGTACACCCTTCAATCTCTTCATGGAACCAGGCGAGCCAGAAAATATTGGCAAGAGTTAAACGACGATCTTGATGCCGCTCGGGCTACTCCAAATCAGCGCCATGCTGCACGTCTGTTTGCGTACTTTGAGCACTTCATTACCCCGGCACTGTTTTTGGTTTCAATACCATTAACCTCAACTGTATTTTCATTATTCGAACCCAAAGGGGGGAATATGTTGTTTTTCCTGATTACAATTTTCGCATCCCTTCTGCTTCCATCAATCTTCCTTATTTTCGCAAGAACGCTTTACTTGAAACCAAATGCCAGGCTTTTTGTTAATTTAATGGCGATGACTTTCATGATCTCTTCGGTTTACTTTATTTATGTTTAGCGCATTCAACATTGATATTTTATCGTTCCCACGCTCCAGCGTGGGAACGATTCCAAAAGCCGGCTGCAACGACTTACTCGATCTTGAGACCCTTCTCTTCAGACTCCTTGGCGGCTCGGTCATAGACGACCTCTTGCTTTTCCGCCTCCAGAACCTCTGGACTCTTATTGTTGTAAAGGTACTGAGCCATGAACACCAGACCAGGCAGCAGGAAGAACACACCGAAAATGTAACCGAAGACCACCATTCGGGAGCGTTCAGCGCCGTTGGCCAGCGCCTGCGCCAACTGCATGGGCAGACGCCAAAGGGGAGGAATCAAGGCGAACAGCACGACAGCAAAGCCATTGTAGAGGAGGTGAACCAGTGCAATTTGCAGCGCGAACAACTCGAATTCGCCGCTCACTGCGGTTGCCGCGAGCAGCGCCGTGATCGGAGTTCCGATATTCGCGCCAAGAGTGAAGGGATAAACCTGGGCCAGGGTGAACATTCCCGCGCCAGCCATCGGCACGATAAGCACGGTGGTCAGGGTTGAAGACTGGACGATCAGCGTTACGACCAGCCCTGTGAGAACCGCAAGAGCGACGCTTTTGCCAACGGCTGCGTTGAAAACTTTTTGCGCACCGCCCGTCATGACCCGACGCAGCATTTTATTGAGCGCATACACCGCACCCAAAACAGCCACAATCCCAAGCCCAACCAGCACAAACCCGCCAATATCATCAGGCAACACGCGCACCGCGTCACGAACCGCATTGATGACTGGCCGCGTAATGAGGCGGATCACATCAAAATCATTCATCGAGGCATCGCCGCTTCCTTGAAAATACTGGCTGAGCCAAACCGCGAGCTTTTCCAGAGGGTGAAACAGCATTTCTATGGGCAGAAAAATGAGGATGGTGATGAAGTTGAAGAAATCATGAACAGTCGCTGCGCTGAACGAACGGTTAAAGGCTTCGCCTTGCCCGATATTGCCCAGAGCGGCCAGGGTGTTGGTGACGGTCGTTCCCATGTTCGACCCCATGATCATCGGGATCGCCATAGCGACCGGCAGACCGCCGCCAACCAGCCCTACAATGACCGACGTGACCGCGCTTGAGGACTGAACCAATGCGGTCGCCAGCACGCCAAGCAATACGCCGACGATGGGGTTGGTGGCAAATTCAAAAATGGATCTTGCGCCATCCGCGCCGCCAGAAATGACGCGAAACCCTTGACTGAGAACTCCAACGGAAACCATCAGGGCGTAGACCAGGCCGACAACAATCAGCCAGTTGATGATTTGCTGCATGTTGTTCCCGCCTTCCGCTGGGATTTGCGTACCGTTTACATCGCTACTGTTCATAACGCCCTCCGGGGAGACACTGGAAAATTTGATCTGACCCTGCCATTCACCGCCCGACCCCACGATTGTCATGGAAGTTAATGACAATAGTCTTTCGCGCAGACCGTCCATTGCCAATCTCAGAATCGGGGTTATTTAATACTTCCAAATCCAAGAGCCGCCACCCATGAATACCAGCCACCCGCCCCATCTTCCCATGCTGCACAACCGCGCCATGCTCGCCCTGCTGACGGCGCAATTCCTCTCCGCCCTAGCCGACAATGCGCTGCTGATCGTCGCCATCGCCACGCTCAAAATCCAGCTTGAAGCGGGCAACGTACCCTGGCTGCAAATCGCCTTCGTCTTGCCTTTTATCCTGCTCGCGCCCTTCGTCGGCGTACTGGCCGACGCCCTGCCCAAGGGGCGGGTGCTGCTGATCGGCAACGGCGTGAAACTGCTCGGCGGGCTGAGCCTTTTGCTCGGCGCGCATCCCATCGTCGCCTACGGCATCGCGGGCATCGGCGCGGCGATCTACTCCCCGGCCAAATTCGGCATCCTCACCCAGCTTTTTCCGCCGCAAAGTCTGGTGCGCGCCAACAGCCTGCTCGAAGGCTCAACCATCGTCGCCATCCTGCTCGGCGTATTCCTCGGCGGCCTGCTTACCGATTACGACCTCGACCTGGCGCTGGCCAGCGTGATCGGCCTGTTCTTCCTTGCCGCGCTGATCAACCTGCTCATCCCGCGCCTGCCGATTGAATCGCCGCTCAAGGATCACCACCTCGGCGCAACCCTGCGCAGCTTCGGCAGCGACCTGCTCACGCTCTACCGCATCCCCGACGCCCGCGCCTCCCTGCTCGCCACCACCAGCTTCTGGGGCTTGGGCGCGACCATGCGCCTGATGCTGTTCGCCTGGGTTCCGCTGGCGCTCGGCGTGGCGGACAACAGCACGCCATCCAACCTGATGGGCGCGGTGTCCATCGGCATCGTCGCTGGCGCGGTCATTGCCGGGCTGCTGATTCCGCTGCACCAAGCCAACCGCGCCCTGATCGGCGGCCTGCTGCTCGGTCCGCTGGTCATGCTGCTCGCCCTGACGCAAAACTTGCCCGTGGCCGTGGCCTTGCTGATCGCGTTGGGCGCCGCGGGCGGCATGTTCGTCGTTCCCATGAACGCCATGCTGCAAGATGCCGGCCACCGCACCATCGGCGCAGGCCGTGCGCTCGCCGTACAAAACCTGTGGGAAAACATGGCGATGATGCTGTTCGTCGGCCTATATTTGCTGTTCAGCCAGTTGGGCATGTCGATCGTGCTCAACCTGTTCGTCTTTGGCCTGTTGCTACTGATGCTGACCGGGCTGATCAGCTGGTTGAGGCTGCGCAAGGTGCAGGTCGAGCAAATTGCCGAATACAGCGACTCACCCTAAAGCAAACACACTGATGCCTCGAAAAAACTCTTTTTTCAAAAAAATCATTAAAAAAAATCAAAACTTTAAGCAATTAACCTCGCCGAAGCCTCAGGTTTATCGAGATACCCTTGCTTTCTATCAGACTACCCGACAGGATGAGATCGTGGCTTTATCAAGCCAAATAATTCCCCCGAACCCAAGGGTAGCCGTGACAAAGACGAAAAAACTGGAGGACTTATGAAAAATGATCAACAAAACTCTCAAAAACAAGCTCAATACAGCTCAATACTCAAGCTAGACTTGGACTGGAGCGCTTACTCATTGAGATACAAGCCAATCAACGACCCGATCGAGCACTACATTAATAACTGGAGATCATGCCCCGTTAAATTTGATGGCTTTTTTGATCAAAATTTTTATTTAACGCGCTATCCAAGCCTTGCACACGGAAATATAAATCCATTAGTTCACTACACAAACCACGGAATACGCGAAGGTCGATCGGGCTTTCCTGACATAAAATACAAATCAGACGTTAATTTCGATGAAGTCAACTTTGAAAGAATAAGGAATCTTTTAACGCATTGCGAAAGCCTAGGCGACAACTGTGAGTTCGGACAAGTGATGCGTTACTTCGGGCATGAACGCGGCGGCCTTTTTCGCTGGGCTGGTTCAAAAACTCAATCAATCATCAGATTCCTGAATAATCGACCATCAGATATATTCCAACTCGAAAACCTCACCCCAGCCACTCATAACATGGTCATGGACAGCTCCATCCTGATAGGATTTCATAGCATGATGAAGTCGATAAAAACGGAGTCCGGACTTAAGTTCATACACCCCCGCGAAGAAAGAGAAAATATTCATATCAATGAGAAGCAGAAAATGGATTACCTTGCGGATCGTTTTTTCGGAAGACTCAAGACTGGACGTTCGCTTTTTGTTATAAAATCACAAAGAAACTTGATCGACCTTCATTTAGGAAAACTCATCAAGTCACTGAGTAAACACAAAGGCTTTCCCACGTCATATCTTCTGGTTGTTAGAGTCACAGAAGATCGACTGCTAATTGGAACAATAGATGGCCCTCACCCCGATCGAACCATCAATGCTTGGGTCAGTAGATTCGCCCCATTAGCGCACGCAGATCAGGTCAAGTATGACGAGTGGACATCAATACTATCAAAAATAGCCAACCTGAACCTGTTTACCCCCATCAAAAACCAGCCTTAATGGAATAAAATCCACCTGCTTCAATCTTCGCCAAATTGCCTTTGCAGCCATAAGTGAAATATAAACCTGCGCCCCATACAAAAAGCCCCGAAATCGGGGCTTTTATGTTTCAGCACTTCAATGGCGCAACGATCAGGCTTTCTTCTTCTGCATCAACACCAGCAGCGGGTAGACAATGATGAAGGCTACGCCGCCGAAGCCTGCGGCCATCAGCGCCAGCATGACCCAGTCGGTGATGTAGGTCACTTGCGCCAGCGACGAGCCGGTCAGCGCGGGCAGGCTCAGCGCCATGACCGCAGTCACCAGCACCGCAGCCACAATGCCGCCGAAAAATGCACCCATACTCCACCAGTTACGCTTGGATACCCACAGCGCACCGTAAGCCAGCACGAGCAAGCCCGCAACGACCACCACCAGCATGATGTTTTGCTGCAACCAGCCGATCATCATCCAGAACATCAAATTCAGATTGCCCATACAAATATCTCCGTGAACTTAAACGTGGCCTTGCAGCATTTCGAGGTAGGTGGGCTTGAGCATTTGCTCTTTCATCACCCAGGCAAACCAGGATTCCTGCTTCGGGTCGATAAAAGAGAAGGTCGGGGTAAGTTTGCCGTCGTAATCAAACTCGATCAGCATCGCCGAGCCGAAGCGGGTAATCAGCGGGCAAGATGTGTAGCCGTTGAAAATCACCGCCGGATCCTTGCCTTCGATCACGGAAAGCAGGTTGGCCTGCACCACTGGGACGCTGAGCTTGACCGTGGCCGCCGTCTTGCCGCGCGGCGTGCCGTTCACGTCGCCGCAACCGAAGACATTCGGGAAGTCGGTGTGTTGCAGCGTACCCTTGTCCACCGCCAGCCAACCGCCGCCGGCGAAATTGCCTTCCTTCCAGGCCAGTTCGGACTTGCGTACCGCTTCGGGAGCGCGCATCGGCGGTACAACGTGCAGCAGGTCATAAGCCACTTCGACATCGCCTTTTTCCGTGGCGAAGGTAGCCTTGCGCCCGCCAATGTCCACCGCCTTCAGATTGGATTTGAGATGGGTGTCCACGCCCTGCTCTTTCCAGCGGTTGATGGTGAAGTCGTTGAAATACGGCAGGCCGAAGACGATGCCCAGCGCCGAGTGGAAATCAATCACGGCCTTGTCCTGCGTTCCGGCCTGCTTGATGCGATCCAGGGTGAGGAAGGTCATCTTCAACGGAGCGCCCGCGCAACGGATCGGCGTGGCGGGCAGGGTGTAAATGCCCTGGCCGCCCTGGTTGACGAATTTCTGAATCGCTGTCCACGAGGCCGCAGCCTTGTCCGGGCTGTGGTAGACGCTGGCCAATCCGTTGGCGCCGATGGCTTCAACGTCCATGCCCTGAATCGCACCGTAGTTGTACTCCGTGCCCATGGCCACCACCATGAAGTCGTACTTCACTTTCTGACCTGCGTCTGTCACCACAGTGTTGTTCTGCGGGTCGAACTCGGTGACCATCTCCTTGATCCAGGTGATATTCGCGGGCAGGAAGTCCGCATTCGCCAACACCACTTTGTCCTTTGGCCACAAGCCGGTCGCCACCAGGGTCAAGCCCGGCCAGTAGTAATGCGGCTCCTTGCGATCGATCACCGTGACCTTGCCATTGGGCAGGGCGCGCGACAGGCGGTTGGCCAAGCTGATGCCCGCCGAACCGCTACCGACGATCACGACATGCACGTTCTTGTCGCTGCTCATATCCGCCACAGCGCTTTCCAGTCCGGCCATGGCAGCCACGGCAGCGGCGCTGCCGAGCAGGAAGTTACGACGCCCGCTATCGGGCTGATTTTCATGGGACGACATGCAGACTCCTCGTGTTATGGGCGCTTCCATCAATCCGCATTTGCAGCGGCATCCACCGGCTTGAGCGAACTCATGGAAACGCCCCGATGTTGTTTTGCGTTTTGCAGGACACATCATAAATCAAGGCGAGGCTGAATGATTTCCGACTTATGGAAAATGTCATGATGCCGACATAAAAAACATCAAGCACTTGCAGGCTCCACACGCAGCCAGAACGTCACCGGGCCGTCGTTGGTCAGACTGACCTGCATATTGGCGCCGAAAATCCCGCTGGCGACATAAGGATGCTGGCAATTGGCGCGCACGCCCATGTACTCAAACAACCAACGCGCTTCTTCGGGCTTGGCCGCGTGGGAAAAATCCGGGCGCGTGCCTTTGTTGGTGTTAGCCAGCAAGGTGAACTGGGGAACAAGCAGCAAACCGCCCTGAATATCGCGCAGGGAACGATTCATCTTGCCCGCCTCATCCGCAAAAACGCGGTAGTCCAGCAGGCGGTCGAGCAAACGCTCGGCCTCCGCCTCGGCATCGCCCTTCTCCACCCCGACCAGCACCAGCAAGCCCTGCCCGATCTGGCCGACGGTCTGCCCGTCGATGTCCACCCTGGCTGAAGTGACTCTTTGCAATAAACCGATCATGTTTCACTATCCAAGGCGTCGCTGCGCTACGGCGTAAACCTGATTGCGCTCACGCTTGCCCAGCGCCAATACAAACACCGTCAACACGCCATCATCCACGCGATAAATTAAACGCAAACCCGCGCTGCGCAGCTTGATTTTGTAGCAGTCCGCCATCCCGTGCAGCGCGGCGGAAGGCACACGCGGATTCTGCAAACGTTCAGCCAGCTTTTTCTTGAGTTGCTCACGCACGCCGCCACCCAGTCGCCGCCACTCCTCCAGCGCGGCGACATGAAATTGCAGCTTAAAGCTCATGCAAGGCCACCTCGACGAAGGGGCCGTCCAGTCGATCACGCAGCAAACGCGCATCTTCCAGGTCTTCAAGATAAGCCATCAGGCGCTCGTAATGCGCCGCCGAAAGCAGGTAGGCTTCCGGGCGATTGTGATTCAACACCGCCACAGGCTGATCTTCCGCCTCACGCAGAATGCTGCTGAAATTACGCTTCAACTCCGTCACGCTAACCGTCATCGTCGAAAGCACGCTATCCATAAAACCACCTTGAACATCAATTTGGTGCTTAATTTAGCATCAAAAACCGCAGCGACACGCTACAATTCACCGTTTACTGAATGACCATGCCATGACCGCCCCCATCCCCCGCCTGCCGAAAAAACTGGTCAAAACCGCCATTCAAACCATGGCGCGCTACCGCATGGTCAACGAGGGCGACCGCGTGTTGTTGGGCGTGTCCGGCGGCAAGGATTCGCTCACCCTTTTGCACATCCTGCGCCATGTGCAAAAACATGCGCCGTTCCGCTTCGAACTGGCGGCGATCACCATTGATCCGCAGGTTGAGACATTCTCCCCCGCCGCGCTCAAGGACTACATGGAGAAACTTGGCGTGGCCTATCACTATGTCGAAGCGCCGATTGTCGATCTGGCCAATGCACACATGCGCGGCGATTCTTACTGCGCTTTTTGCGCACGCATGAAGCGCGGGCTGATGTACAAAACCGCACGCGAACTAGGCTACAACGTGCTCGCTCTCGGTCAACATCTGGACGACATCGCCGAAAGCTTTCTCATGTCGATCTTTCATGGCGGCAAGCTCAACACCATGAAACTGCACTACCTCAACAATGACAGCGACATCCGCATCATCCGCCCGCTGGGTCTGGTGCGCGAACGGCAAACCCGCGAATTTGCGCAGGAAGCGCGCCTGCCGGTGATCGTGGAAAACTGCCCGGCCTGCTTTTCCATGCCCACCGAGCGCCAGCGCATCAAGCTGTTGCTTGCCGATCAGGAAGCGCAATATCGCATGGTGTTCAAAAGCATGGGGCAGGCGCTACGCCCGCTGATGGAAGACGGTCTGGAGCGCGCACTGGCGGCGATTCCTGCCCATAGCGGCACGGGGAAATCGTCCTTCATCGACCATCCCAACCCGGACGACAGCGCCGCATGAAGCCGCAAAGCATCGAACGCATCATCGACCTTTTCGCCCTGTTGCCGCTGCCGGTAGCTCATGCGCTGGGCGCGCTGCTTGGCTGGGTCGCCATCATCGTTCCCAACCGGATGCGCCATGTCACCCGGCGCAATCTTGAGCTTTGCTACCCGCAAATGAGCCAGGGCGAACGCCGCCAGCTTGAGCGGCAAAGCCTGATCGAAACCGGCAAAACCCTGCTGGAAGCGCCGATCATCTGGCGCAGGTCGCGTGAACGCTTTCTGGCGCTGGTCAAGGAAAGCCCCGGCATGGAGGCCGTGCATCAGGCGCAGGCCGAAGGGCGCGGCATCATCCTGCTCACCCCGCACATCGGCGCATGGGAACTGGGCGGGCTGTTTTGTTCGGCGCACTGGCCGATGACCATTCTCTACAAGCCGCCCAAGCAAGCCGCACTGGAAGAACCCATCCGCGCCGCCCGCGCCCACTTCGACGCCAAGGTCGTTCCCACCGATGCCAGCGGGGTCAAGGCGCTGCTTTCCGGCCTGAAACATGGCGAAGCCGTCGGCATTCTGCCCGATCAGGAACCCACCGAAGGCCAAGGCGTGTTCGCCCCGTTTCTTGGTCAGCAGGCTTTCACCATGCTCTTGCCCATGCGCCTGGCCGCCCGCAGCAACGCAAACGGACTGGAGCCTCGCGCCTTTTTCACCATGAGCGAGCGCCTGCCGCACGGGCAAGGCTTTCGCCAGCACTTCATGCCCGCCGAACAGGCGTTTTACAGCAAGGACATGAGCGCAGCCGCCGCCGCGCTCAATCGCGGCGTGGAAGCCTGCATCCGCATCGCGCCCATGCAATACCAGTGGAGCTACAAGCGATTCCGCAAGCGGCCTGAGGGGGAGGCTGAGGTTTATTGATCGTAGGAGCGAATTCATCCGCACCTACGGCAAAAATCAAAACCCGCAGCGCAGCAACAAGGCCTCCGTCACCCCGCCCGCAGGCTGCGCCGCCTTCTCGCCCATCACCAGCCGCTCCAGATAGCGCGCAATCACGTCCACTTCCAGATTGACCTTCACGCCCGGCTGCCAGAGCTTCGCCGTGGTTATTTTCACGGTATGCGGCACCAGATTCAGCTCGAATTCCGCACCATTCACCGCGTTCACCGTCAGGCTGATGCCGTCCACCGTGATTGAACCCTTGGCGGCGATATAGCGCGCCAGCGCATCCGGCGCACGCAGGCGGAAGCGGATCGAGCGCGCATCATCCCAACGCGCCGCAATCTCACCCACGCCGTCCACATGCCCGCTGACCAAGTGCCCGCCCAGCGGCGTGGACAAGGTCAGCGCCTTTTCCAGATTCACCTCCGCCCCGCTACGCAATGCACCCAGCGTGCTGTGCGCCAGCGTCTCGCCGGAGACATCCGCCGCGTAACTGGTCGGCGTCAGCTCCACCGCCGTCAGGCACACGCCCTGGGTGGCGATACTGTCGCCAAGCTGCACGCCGCGCAAAAACTCCGCATCCGCCGCAATCACCAAACGACGGTCGCCGCCCGTATCGCGCATGGTCTGCACCCGCCCCAAGCCTTGAATAATTCCGGTAAACATCTTGCCCCCTGATTCCGTAGGTCGATGGCGCACAATATAAAGCAAGCGACCTGGCGTCACTTCCTCTAAAATCGCGCCATGACATTTTAATGAACGAGAATCCACCCATGCGCCAACAAACCTATCCCGGCTATGACGCCGACCTCTGGGGCGGCTTTACCGAAATCGGCCGCATCATCCGCGACGCCAAGGTTTTTGGCCTGATCCCCGAAGACGAGCAATGCAAGGACTGGCCGCGCCACAAGCTGGAAAAACTCTGGGAAGACGTCACCGCCAAGTGGGACGAGTTCAGCGCCATGCCGGGCAATCTGCCGCCTGAGTTGCGCGAGAAACACGCGGGCATTCATGCCGAAGCGCTGGAAAAAGCCAAGAGCCTGGGCTGGACGCCGGAAGAATGGCTGACCGCCAGCGATTTCGACGGCTGGATCAAAGAGGAAGATCTGGACTCTGTCGTACCACCCGAGTGGCTGCAACAGGCCGAACGGCATCGTTGACCGCGCGGCCTGCTATGCCCTCAGGCCGTGCAGGTCGCGCAGGCGCTCGACCAACGCCGTGATGTCCGCGGTTGGCTGACCCTCGTCGCCCGCCCCGATCGGGTCGTGCATCATCGCATCGCCTAATAACGCACGCAGATTATTCGCCACGGCATGGCTTAGCGCCTCGCCGTCGTACCCGCCTTCCAGCGTGAAAACCACGCGCCCGCCGCAGTGTCGCCCGGCGAAATCAACCAGCCTGCGACCCAGCGCATCGAACCCCTTGAGCGTCATGTTCTGCCGCGACAACGGATCGCGCCAATGGCCGTCGTATCCGGCGGAAACCAGCAGCATCTCCGGCTTGAAGCGCGCCATCACAGGCTCGAACACGCGCTCGTAAAGCAGCATCAAGCCGGCGTCATCCACATACGGCGGCAGCGGCGCGTTGACGATCGTGCCACGCGCCGCGCCCTCGCCAATCTCGTCGATGCGCCCGCTGTTGGCGGGGAAGAGATTGCTCTGGTGCAGGTCGAGAAACAGCACGTCCGGATCTTGGCCAACCACCGCCTGCGTGCCGTTGCCGTGGTGGATGTCGAAATCGACGATGGCGAGGCGCTTGACGCCCTGCGCCTGCAAGGCGCGTGCGGCCAGGGCGATATTGCTGACGAAGCAGAATCCCATCGCCCGGCTCGGCTCGGCATGATGACCGGGCGGACGCACCAAGGCGAAGCCCGCATCCAGATCGCGCCGGGCGACCGCGCCGCACAAGTCGATCAGCCCGCCGACCGCATGACGCGCCGCGTCCCAAGTGGCATGGTTGACGTAGTTGTCCTGCGCGCCGAAGTTGAAATACCCCGGTTCGCCATCGCTGGCCACGCGCAGTTCCAGCAGGTAGCCCTCGGTGTGCCCGCGCCGAAGCTCAAGCTCGCTGGCGGGGCGCACCGCCTGGGGAAGAAGCCGACTGAGGAGATCGTCCTGCTCCAGTCGCTCCAGAATGGCGCGCAAGCGATACGCGCCCTCCCGATGCTCAGGCCAGTCATGCTGCAAAAACAACGGATCGCTGACTACGCCAATACGTTTGTCGGACTGAGCGCCTCCTGTGCTTAAGCCACCCAAGCCCAAAATCAAGGCGACGGCATGTTGCAGGAAGCTTCGGCGATCCTTAGTAAGGCGCTGCTTCATTCGGGATATACGACTTGCCCTTCCGAATCGTAGAGTTTCAAGCCATTTTTTTCGGTGACGCTAATCAAGGCGGCGAGGAAATCTTCATCGGCAAGCTCATCGCTCACCACCAGCTCTTTCACCTCGCCGTAAGAGGCTTCATCGTCAATGCCCTCCTCCCACACGCACTCATCACCATCCAGATCTTCGTCCGAAAAGTCCGGGTAGATCTGGGTAATATCGTGCACAAACGCACTGAATTTTGCGTTGTCCGATGGCGGCAAGTCGCGTTGCTGATCGACAAACTCCTCAGCGTCTACAGCATCAAACACTCCGGGCGCGTCGATCAAATGCAGAATGAAAGCCATGATGAATCCTCGCGTGGTTGAAAATCCGGAATATAGCCGTGCCTATGGATTCTGCACGAATAGTTCACGATAAAACGTTCGCACCGAACCTGCTTGAACCCAGCACGAAGGCTCTTAAAAACTCAGAGTGAACAGAGGTTGTGGGTTTTAAGTACACAATGAATAGCACACAGATTGAACGCCTTCATGCCGGGAATATACGCAAAAAGCAATAGTGTTCAAAGATCACCGTGACTTTCATTAGAAGTGTTCTTCACCACAGCTAACCAATACGCCACGGCCAACACAAACAACAAGGCTGCAGTGGCAAACACATAATCCGCACTGACCTCCTTGTAATCAAGGACAATGACTTTGCGGGCAACTGCCATGAAGGCGGTGGCCAAGACAAGCTTGATATGAATGACGTTATCCCGAAGGTAACTGCTGATATTGATAAATATCTCAATCGCAATCAATACCGCCATAAACGCCCCAAAGGTGGCAAAAATATCGCTGATGTTAAGCAAATAATAGGGGTGAGTAGAGATGCGCTCGTACAAGACATAAACAACATCCGCAACCCCCCACCAGATCACAAAAACCATCAGCACCGCCAGAATACGCACGGCAATACGTATCGATGCGGTGAGTCCGCTGATGAAGCGATCGTCGAATGTCGATTTGGAGGAAGGCGGCTCGGGATTCATATTGGACTCCGACGAGTATATTGCATTAACTTCAGTTTCCGACCTTGACCTAACGGCAGGATAGATTTAATAAGAATTTAGCATTTCCTTATACCTCTTCAGGTCACATGGGTTCCTCTACCTATCCTATTGATACTTCAAAACGCAGCAAAGCTGGCTTGAATCAACCCTTTTCAGAAATTGAGCCTTACTTGGTCAACGACGCAAACAACTGCGGCAGCTTTTCCGGCAGCCGTTGCACATTGTCGATCACGGTGAAGTGCTTGTCGCCGAAGATGCGCGATACATAGCCGTCGGCGTGCGGGTCGAGGGTGATGCAATAGGTCATCACGCCGTCGTTGCGCAGCTCGTCCACCGCATTGCGTGCGTCAAAGCGCAGGTGTTGCGGGTCGTCCACGTCCACGTCCGCCGGTTCGCCGTCGGTAATCACCAGCATCAGCTTCTTGATCGCCTGCTGCTTGTTCAGGTGTCGCCCGGCATGACGCAGCGCCGCGCCCATGCGGGTGGAAAGCTGACCGCTCATGCCGGCGAGGCGCGCCTGGGCGTTTTCGTCCCAAGACTCGAAGAAGTCCTTGAAGCGGTAATACTGCACATCGTGGCGGCTGTCGGAGGCGAAGCCATGCACGGCGAAGCGGTCGCCGATGCCATCAATCGCCCACGATAACAAGGTGGTCGCTTCCTTGGTAAGTTGCAGCACGCTCTTGTCCGAGCCCCGCACCATGTCGTTGGTGGATTGGGACAGATCCATCAGCACCATCACCGCCACGTCGCGCACTTTCTGGATGCGGCGCAGATGCACGCGCTCATCCGGGGTGAAGCCCATGCGGTAGTCCACCATCGAGCGAATCGCCGCGTCCAGATCGAGGTCATCGCCCTCGGACTGCTTGCGCTCGATCACCAGGCCGCGCGGCTGCATCATGTCGATGATGTGGCGCAGGCGGGCGGCCACGCCCTTGTGCTCGCGCAGGATGCGGTCGATCTCGTCCTTGTCGCCGCGTGGCAGACGGCGCTCGTACACCGTCGTCCAGTCGGGACGATGCACCTGCACCTGGTAGTCCCACTCGTGATAGTGGAAGGGGCCGAGCACCGGCTCCTTGCCTTCCATCTGGTTGTAGCTCACGCCCTCGTCCTCGTAGGGGAACAGCTCGGTGGAGAGCACGAGAATTTCGCCATCGTCTTCCATGTCGCCGGTCATTCCCGAGTCGATAGCATCGACGAACTCCATCAGGCCGACATGGCGACGCTGGGCGCGCTGGCTGGCCGGGGTGTAGTCCTTGCCCGCGCCCTCCCAATCCAGTTCGGCGAATTCCCAGATAAAGCGGTTGTCGTCGCGGTACACCACCGGGAGCCCCTGCATGGTGGCCGAGGAAATGCGCGCCTGGATGCTGTGCAGCGCCTGGCCGCAATAGGTCACGCCCAAGTCCCAGGCAAGCTGGTTGTCTTGCGGGCGCTTGGCCATTTCCTCGTGAAAGCGAGCGATCCACTGGCGGCGACGCGGCTCGATCGGGTCGTAGTCCGGGTCGAGCAGGCCGCGTGACAGGCAAAGCAGATCGTGGATGAACTCGTCCACGCCCGGCGGGCAGGCGCTGGCCTCCATCACCGGGTGCAGCGACATCCACAACTGACGCAGACCAGGGAACTCGCGAATCGCCAGCTCTTCCACCCGCGCATCCTCGAACACCGCCACCACCATGCGCTGGATCTGGTTGAGGTTGTCGGCCTGAATGGCCGCCGTGGTGTAAACGATATGCGCCGCCGCGTGCGCGCCCGCCGCACGGTAAACCTCCATGCCCGCCTTGCCTTCCACGTCGTCGTAGGCGTCGGGCACGAACACCGCGCCTTTTTCGATGTAGGGCTTGTAGCCGTCCTTGGACTCGTAGTCGCCGGAGGTCGGGCGCAGGTAAAACTCGCGGTTCCAGAAGGCGCGCAGGTACATCTGCAATTTGCGCTGCGCGTCAATGAACAGGATGCCGCGCCGCTCGCGCTGCATCACGCTCATGGCATCCGAAGACTCCAGCGAGAAATAGGCGATCTGGCCGTTGAAATCGCGGCGGTAGGTTTCCGCGCCGTACATCACCCAGCGGCGCAAGCCACCCAGAGTCAGTTTGGTGAGCAGCTCGTCGATATGGTCGAGCATCGGGCGCAGGCCGCGCGGGGCGAGAGCCACCATGCGTTCGATCAGGTTCAGATAGCCCTTGTACACCGCGATGTCACCCAGGCGACGCGCGGCGGTGGGCAGGCTGGCGAACAACAGCGCCAGCACCATGCCTGAAGTCTGCGAGGACAGCTTGAGCACGGAATACACCGTCTCGCCCACGGCATCCTCGCCGATCTCACGCACCACTTCCGGCATTTCTTCAAGGTAGGAGATCATCACCTCCTCGCCCTTGCCCGAATTGCACAGGGCGGTGACGCCGTCGAGGTAGGTTTTCAGGCCATTGGGCGACATGACGCGCTGCGCTTCGGCGAAACTGCCCTCCAGCGCATCACGCACACGCGGCGATTTCTGCGCACAGGGCAGATGCGCAATGAATTCCTGGATGTCGATGGACATGGTCAAGTCCTCCTAAAAACCTTTTTTGCCACAGGGGACGCAGATGCAAGATCTGCAGCGATCAGGCGGCAATGCTCTGTTCAACCTCTTTGAGTGCCATGCGCGCCATTGCCAGACTGCCGCGCTTGCGGTCAATCGCCAGGTAGAGGAAAAGTTGCGGATTGTTTTCCACCGGGCGAATCAGGTGGTACTGCTTGCCCAGAGTGATGAGGATGTCCTCGACGTCATCGCCCAGCTGCAGGGCTTCAACCGCGCTGCGCTTGGACTTGAGCACTTCGGCATTGAGCGCTGAAGCCAGCTCGATGTTGAAGGGCGCAGCCTCATCCTTGCTGAGAACCATGCCTGACTCGGCGTCGATCAGGGCGGAAGCGATGTAGCCGGAAAGCTGGCGTAGCGGTGCGTAATTGACTTTCATCGTTTTATCCTCTGTTTATATTTTTTTGCCGACACTCCCCGCCTCAGCGACCAGGCCGGGATACTCAGTTGAAGAACGTGCTGATCGTCGCATCCAGCGTGTCGCGGATATCCGCATCGTCGGTGATCGGGCTGACCATCGCCATGCGGCAGGCGGTGCGCGGCTCGACGCCCTTGGCGATCATTTTCGCGGCATACACGCACAGACGAGTGGAAATACCCTCGTCCAGACCATGCCCCTTCAGGTTGCGCGCGCGCTGGGCGATCTGCACCAGCTTCTCGGCGACAGGCGCCTCCACGCCGGTTTCCCGAGCAATCACCTTGGCTTCCACCTCGGCGCCGGGGTAGTCGAAGTCCAGGCCGGCGAAACGCTGCTTGGTGGACTGCTTCAAATCCTTCATCAGGTTCTGGTAGCCGGGGTTGTAGGAAATCACCAACTGGAAATCCGGATGCGCCTCGATCAGTTCGCCTTTCTTGTCCAGCGGCAAGGTGCGGCGGTGGTCGGTCAGCGGGTGAATCACCACGGTCGTGTCCTGACGCGCTTCCACGATCTCATCCAGGTAACAGATGGCGCCCAGGCGCGCGGCGGTGGTCAACGGGCCGTCCTGCCAGCGGGTGCCGTCCTTGTCGAGCAGCCAGCGGCCGACCAGGTCGGCGGCGGTCATGTCCTCATTACAGGCCACGGTGATCAGCGGCTTGCCCAGACGCCAGGCCATGTGTTCGACAAAACGGGATTTGCCGCAGCCGGTCGGCCCCTTGAGCATCACCGGCAGGCGGTTGGCGTAGGCCGCTTCGTACAGTCCGATTTCATCGGCCTGCGGCTCGTAGTAGGGCTCTTTGGCGACGCGGTATTGGGCGAGCAGATCGGTCATGGTCATATCCTCCTGTGAAGATGAATCGTCGTTTTGCACTGCCGGATGGGTGCGTAGGGAAACGCAGCACGCCATTCGGCAGGACAAAAAAGCCCCGGTCATCACTGCCGGGGCTGATATCGCGTCTTCATCGCTGAAGACGCACTCAGGCAACGGCAGTCGCTTACTTGGTGTTACCGCGGTAGATCACCATGGACGCGCCCTGGGACTGCGAGAAGTTGTTGTAGCCGATCAGGCGGACATGGTTGCCCGGGTTGGCCTCGTGGCAGGCCTTGCACTCGGCAAGGATGGTGTCCACATCGGTCTCGCCGAACATCGGCAGCTTCCACATGTACCAGTAGTTGTCCATCAGGTACTGCGGCTCGGTGTGCTCCACCGCCGGGTTCCAGCCCTTGGAAACGATGTACTCCACTTGCTTGCGGATGTCCGCGTCGGTCATGGCCGGCAGGTAAGAGAAGGTTTCGAACTTGCGGCTCGCCGGATCAGATACGCGGCTCTTGTAGTCTTGAACTTGGCTCATTATTTCACCTCAGTTGTGCATTGGTGGGTGGACAGGCGCTTGCCCGCCCCATCCGGTTACTTGTGTGCAACGTCAAGCTTGTCAACGGTGTCGAACTCGAAGCGGATTTCCTTCCAGGTTTCGAGCGCGATGGCCAGCTCGGGAGAGTGCTTGGCCGCTTCACGCAGGACGTTGCCGCCCTCCTTCTCCAGCTCGACGCCTTCGTTGCGCGCCTTGACGCAAGCTTCCAGCGCTACGCGGTTGGCGCAGGCGCCCGCCGCATTACCCCACGGGTGACCCAGGGTGCCGCCGCCGAACTGCAGGACGGAGTCGTCACCGAAGATGGAGACCAGCGCCGGCATGTGCCAAACGTGGATACCGCCGGATGCCACGGGGATCATGCCCGGCATGTAGGCGAAGTCCTGATCGAAGAAAATGCCGCGTGAACGGTCTTCCTTGACGAACTCTTCGCGCATGATGTCGATCCAGCCCAGGGTCGCGGTGCGGTCACCTTCCAGCTTGCCGACGACGGTACCGGAGTGCAGGTGGTCGCCGCCCATCAGACGCAGGATCTTGGCCAGCACGCGGAAGTGAATGCCGTGGTGCGGGTTACGGTCGATCACGCCGTGCATCGCGCGGTGAACGTGCAACAGAATGCCGTTTTCCTTGCAGAAACGGGAGATCGAGGTGTGCGCCGCAAAGCCAGCGGTGATGTAGTCGGTCATGATGATCGGGGTACCGATCTCTTTCGCATACTCGGCACGCTTGATCATCTCTTCCGCAGTGGCGGCGGTGACGTTCAGGTAGTGACCCTTGCGCTCGCCGGTTTCACGCTCCGCCTTCTCGATGGCTTCCTGGCAGAAGTCGAAACGCTGCTTCCAGTTCATGAACGGCTGGCTGTTGACGTTTTCGTCGTCCTTGGTGAAGTCCAGACCGCCGCGCAGCGCTTCATACACCGCACGACCGTAGTTCTTGGCGGACAGACCCAGCTTCGGCTTGATGGTGCAACCCAGCAGCGGGCGACCATACTTGTTCATGATGTCGCGCTCGACCTGGATGCCGTGGGGCGGGCCGTCGCAGGTGGTCAGGTAGGCGACCGGGAAGCGGATGTCTTCCAGACGGATGGCGCGCAGAGCCTTGAAGCCGAACACGTTGCCCACCAGCGAGGTGAACACGTTGACAATGGAGCCCGGCTCGAACAGGTCGATCGGATAGGCGATGAACGCATAGAACTCGGTGTCGGAGCCTGGCACGTCTTCAATGCGATAGGCGCGACCCTTGTAGTAGGACAGGTCGGTCAACAGGTCAGTCCACACGGTGGTCCAGGTACCGGTTGAGGACTCAGCGGCCACGGCGGCGGCTACTTCTTCGCGGTCGATGCCAGGTTGTGGCGTTACCTTGAAACACGCGAGGATATCGGTGTCTTTCGGGGTGTAGTTCGGTTCCCAGTAGGTGGCGCGGTATTCTTTAACGCCAGCCTGATACGTCTTCGCCATGAAAAATCCTCCTAATCGGACGGAAAGGCCCATTGTTGCTTGCGGATAACTCGCCACGTTTGCCTTAAAAAGCAAGGAAAACGCAGCGAGGCGTCGGTTCCCACCCAAGACCACAGAGGTCATGTGTTTGAACTGGGTTCAGTGTTGTTCAGAATTCGCAATAAGAAAACTCAGACTTTTTGATTGCTCAGATAAGACCGAACTTATAGGACGCACCAACCCAATGAAAAACCTGACTTTTCGCCAACTCAAAGTGTTTGAGACCGTCGCCCGCCACCTGAATTACACCCGCGCGGCGCAGGAATTGCACCTCACCCAGCCCGCCGTTTCCATGCAAATCAAGCAGCTCGAAGACGTGATCGGCCTGCCCCTGTTTGAACAAATGGGGCGACAAACCTTCATCACCGAGGCCGGGCGCGAACTGCACCGCTACAGCCGCACCATTACGCACTTATTCGCCGAAATGGACGATGTCTTCAGCGCACTGAAAGGCGTGGAACGCGGATCGCTGGCCGTATCCGTCGCCACCACGGCCAGCTACTTCGCCACCCGCCTGCTGGCCGAATTTTCGCGTGCCTACCCGCAAATCCAGATCAGCCTGGATGTCACCAACCGCGAAACCCTGCTCGGTCAACTCGAATGCAATGAACGCGACCTGGTCATCATGGGCAGCCCGCCGCCGGACATGGAACTGGAAGCCGAAGCCTTCATGGATAACCCGCTGGTGGTACTGGCGCCGTTCAACCACCCCCTGAGCGGGCGCAAGGCCATTCCCCTGCGCGAAATCGCCGGGGAGCCATTCGTGGTGCGCGAAGAAGGCTCCGGCACGCGCAGTTCGATCGAGCGTTTTTTCGACGCGCACAAGATTCACTTCAACACCGGCATGGAGCTGGGCAGCAACGAGGCGATCAAACAGGCCGTGGTCGCCGGGTTGGGGCTGGGTATCGCCTCGCTGCACACCCTGGAAATGGAACTGGAAACCAAGCGCCTGGCCGTGCTGGATGTCGAAGGCTTCCCCATCGTGCGCCACTGGTACGTCGTCCACCGCAAGGGCAAACGCCTCTCCCCGGTAGCGCAGTCGTTCAAGGAGTATGTGTTACAAGAACAACGGCAAGCTTTGCGCGCACCAAGCTCCTGACCTGGGCGGCAAAAAGGGAGGCGTTTTCCCGATCCTCAGCCGAAACGCTGTCAATCCCATCTTCATTGGGATAACGGTAACGCGTGGCGAACAGCGTCATGTCGCCGGGATCGACATCTTTTTGCAGGCGCAGAAACTCGACATCCTCGGCAACGCAGGCCAAAACCAACGCTGCCATGTCGTGCGTGCGCTTGAGCGGCTTTTCATGGAAAAACAGAAATGCCTTGAGATATTTCTCAGCCGACTGCTGAAAATGATAGACCGCCTCCTCCGGGTAGCGATCCTGGTTATCCAGCGCAAGATGAAAATCACGTTCTGCAATCAGCATCCAACGCAAGGTTTCAGACAACCGATCCATGCAAAAGGATTCCTTCATGTTTGATCTTGTAGGAAAGCGTGCCCGCCATCTCGGAGAGCACGGCAAATCGTGCTGCGGGAATGGCGATGACATCCTTCGGGATCTCAACATGACCTGCCAGCCTGCGCGCCTGACGCGCGACCTCATGCGGGTGTAGCCAATCCTCATGAATCACAGCCAAATCAATATCGCTGTGTTTGCCGGGTCGCCCGTAAGCGTAGGAACCGAACAAATACACCTGCGCCCCAGGGAAGCCATGCAAAATCCCTTGAGCCATGGACAGGATGGTCTGCTCAGCGATCAATCTCATTGGCCTTCCTCCCCCGCTAGACGCCAAGTCCAACCCTTGGATTTATTCAGCGATCCTCAGAACGGAATATCGTCTTCCTCAAATCCGCCGCCCCAGCTTGAATCCTGCGGCATCGGCGCGGCGGCGGGGCGGTTGTCCTGCTGCGGGCGCGCGGCGGGGGCGGAGCGCGGGGCGCTGCGTTGCGGTTCGTCGTAGCTGCTGTCGGATGAGCTGCCGCTGGGGCGGCCGCCGAGCATTTGCATATCGTCGGCGATGATCTCGGTGCTGTACTGATCCTGTCCGTCCTTGTTCTGCCATTTGCGCGTGCGCAGCTTGCCTTCGATATACACCTGCTGCCCCTTGCGCAGGTATTCCGCGCCGATTTCCGCCAGCTTGTTGAACAACACCACGCGATGCCACTCGGTCTGCTCTTTTTTCTCGCCGGTCTGCTTGTCTTTCCAGGATTCCGAGGTGGCAAGATTCAGGTTGGTGACTGCGCCGCCGCTGGGCATGTAGCGCGTTTCGGGGTCGCGCCCCAGTGTGCCGACCAAAATCACCTTGTTGATACCGCGTGCCATGATGTTGTTCCTCGTTAAAAACTCTTGTCTGCAATCCGCGCTATATTAGCCCACTTCGCAGACTCTCAGCGCACACTCCCATGAGCTCCAGTTTTATCCGCATACGCGGCGCTCGCACGCATAACCTGAAAAACATCGACCTGGATATTCCGCGTGAAAAGCTGATTGTTTTCACCGGCTTATCCGGCTCGGGCAAGTCCTCGCTGGCCTTCGACACCCTGTTCGCCGAAGGGCAGCGGCGCTATGTGGAGTCGCTTTCAGCCTATGCGCGCCAGTTTTTGTCGATGATGGACAAGCCGGATGTGGATTTGATCGAGGGTTTGTCGCCAGCGATTGCCATTGAGCAAAAAACCACGTCGCACAATCCGCGCTCCACCGTAGGTACGGTGACGGAGATTTACGACTACCTGCGCCTGTTGTTCGCCCGCGCCGGTACGCCGCACTGCCCGGATCACGATCTGCCGCTGGAAGCGCAAACCGTCAGCCAGATGGTCGATCATGTGCTGGCGTTACCGGAAGATACGCGCCTGATGCTGCTTGCCCCAGTGATTTCGGCGCGCAAGGGTGAGTATCGCCGCCTGTTCGACACCCTGCGCGGGCAGGGCTTTCTGCGCGTGCGCATCAATGGCGTGGTGATGGAACTGGACGAAGCGCCGGAGCTGGATGCCAAGTCCAAGCACAGCATCGAAGTGGTGGTGGATCGTTTCAAGGTGCGCGCCGATGCCGCGCAGCGCCTGGCGGAGTCGTTTGAAACCGCGCTGCTGCTGGCCGAAGGCGTGGCCAAGGTGGTGAGCATGGCCACGGACGACGAGCCGGGCAGCGGCATCGACCTGACCTTTTCCGCCCGCCATGCCTGCCCGGTATGCGGCTTCGCCCTGACCGAGCTGGAGCCGCGCCTGTTTTCCTTCAACAACCCACAGGGCGCGTGCCCGACCTGCGACGGCATCGGAGTACAGAGTTTCATGGATCCGGCCAAGGTCATCGGCCACCCGGAGCTTTCCCTGGCGGGCGGGGCGATACGCGGCTGGGATCGGCGCAATGCCTATTACTACGCCATCATCCAGAGCCTAGGCGCGCACTACGGCTTCAGCCCGGAAACGCCGTGGCAAGATCTGCCCGCCAAGGTGCACCACGTCATCCTGCATGGTTCGGGTAAGGAAAAGATCGAGTTTCACTATGTTGGCGAGCGCGGCAAACCCAGTGTGCGCAGCCATGTTTTTGAGGGCGTGTTGCCGAATATGCAGCGCCGCTACCGCGAAAGCGACAGTCTGGCGGTGCGCGAGGAGCTGGCGAAATACCTGTCCGAACAGCCCTGCCCGGCCTGTGGCGGCGCACGCATCAACCGCACGGCGCGTCATGTGAAAGTGGGCGAGATGAACCTGCCGGGCATTACCTCCATGCCGGTCGATCAGGCCGCCGACTGGTTCGCCCGCCTGCAATTGCCGGGGCAAAAGGCGGCCATTGCCGACAAGATCATCCGTGAGATTCATGCCCGCCTGGGTTTTCTGGTCAATGTCGGCCTTAACTACCTTTCGCTGGAGCGCAATGCCGACACGCTTTCCGGCGGCGAGGCGCAACGCATCCGTCTGGCCAGCCAGATCGGCTCGGGGCTGGTCGGTGTCACCTATATTCTCGACGAGCCGTCCATCGGCCTGCATCAACGCGACAACGACCGCCTGCTGTCCACACTGACCCGTTTGCGCGATCTGGGCAACACCGTGATCGTGGTCGAACACGACGAAGACGCCATCCGCACCGCCGATTTCGTGGTGGACATCGGCCCGGGCGCTGGCGTGCATGGCGGGCGCATCATGGCCAGCGGCACGGCGGAGGAAATCGCCGCCCATGCCGACTCGCTCACCGCGCAGTACCTCAGCGGTCGTCTCGCCATTTTGCCGCCCGAACAAAGCCGGGAGCGCGACCCTGACAAGTTGCTCACCCTGCGCGGCGCACGCGGCAACAATCTGCAAGGTGACACGCTGGAAATCCCCGTCGGCCTGCTCACCTGCATCACCGGCGTGTCCGGTTCCGGCAAGTCCACGCTGATCAACGACACGCTGTACGCCATCGCCGCACGCGAACTGAACAAGGCCAGCGCGCAGCCCGCGCCGTATGACAGCGTGAGCGGCATGGAGCATTTCGACAAGGTGATCGACATCGACCAAAGCCCGATTGGCCGCACTCCGCGTTCCAACCCCGCCACCTACACCGGCCTGTTCACCCCCATCCGCGACCTGTTCGCCGCCACGGCGGAATCCCGCGCACGCGGCTACGGGCCGGGGCGTTTTTCCTTCAATGTGAAAGGCGGGCGCTGCGAAGCCTGCGAAGGCGACGGCATGTTAAAGGTGGAAATGCACTTTCTGCCGGATGTGTATGTGGAATGCGAGGTGTGCAAGGGCAAGCGTTACAACCGCGAAACCCTGGACATCCGCTACAAGGGCAAGACCATTGCCGATGTGCTGGAAATGACGGTGGAAGACGGCGTGGAGTTTTTCAGCGCCGTGCCTTCCATTTTCCGCAAACTGCAAACCTTGCAGGAAGTCGGCCTGGGCTATCTGCGCCTGGGACAGAACGCCACCACGCTCTCCGGCGGCGAAGCGCAGCGCGTCAAGCTGGCCAAGGAACTGTCCAAACGCGATACCGGGCGTACGCTATACATTCTGGACGAACCGACCACCGGCCTGCATTTTCACGACGTGGCGCAACTTCTGCGCGTGATTCACACCCTGCGCGACCACGGCAACACCGTGGTGGTGATCGAACACAATCTGGATGTGATCAAAACCGCCGACTGGGTGATCGACCTCGGCCCGGAAGGCGGACGCGGCGGCGGCAAAATCATCGCCCAGGGCAGACCGCAGGATGTGGCGAACATTGAAGCGTCACATACCGGGCGATACTTGCAGCGCTTTTTTCAACAGGATTGAATGCTCGAGCGACGGCAACAGGCCGAGTCTCGCCCTCGGCAAAAGCCTGGATTTGCTGAACCGAAAATAATCACGCGGTTGGCTGGGAATTCGCCTGTAGAATGCATTCGCTTTACTGCCTGGTTCAAATCCCATGAGGTCTCGCGCGCCGGTTCGGCGATTGATCGGGTTACGTCTGCTTTTCACCATGTCGGCTCTGGGCATGGCGGCGTTTATTGCGGGCTGCATCGGCGACAGCCAATCCGCTGCCCAGCGCGAGGTGCGCATCGGCATCTACCAGAACGCACCCAAGGTTTATCTGGATACAGCCGGGCGACCCGCCGGCCTGTTTGTCGATCTGGCGCAAGAAATCGCCCGACTTGAGCATTGGCGGCTGGACTATGTCCGCTGCGAGTGGGAGCAATGCCTGGATATGCTCGCCAGCGGCGACATCGACCTCATGCCTGACGTCGCGCGCAATGCGGAGCGCGAACGACGTTTCGACTTCCCCAACATCAGCGTCACCCACAGCTGGTCGCAGATTTACGCCTTGCGGGAGGCCAAGCTACGCACGCTTGCTGATCTGGAAGGCAAGCGCGTGGCCGTCTTGCGCAACAGCGTGCAAGAATCCTATGTGCGTGAATTGATGAACAGCATGGGGATGCGGATCGAACTCATGCCAGCCGACAGTCTGGAAAACGCCTTCTTTCTGGTCGCCTCCGGCCAGTCGGATGCCGTCGTGAGCAATCAGTTCTATGACGAGCGCCATGCAGGGCGCTTCAGACTGCATGAGACGCCGTTGATTTTCATGCCCAGCAATCTGTTTTTTGCAACGGGCAAGGGGCGCAACCCGGACCTCATCGCGCGCATCGACATTCATCTCGCCGCCTGGCGACAAGACCCGCATTCGCCTTATTTCGCCGCGCTGAAGAAGTCCATGATCCCCGCGCCGCATGCCGTGCTTCCCGACTGGGCGCAGCAAGCCCTGATCATCGGCGCAGGGCTGCTGGCCTTGTTCGCCGCCATGAGCGGCCTGCTGCGCTGGCAGGTCAAACAGCGCACGATGGCGCTAAGGCAAACCGCGCAAAGACTGGACGATGTCCTCAAGGCCAGCCCGGTGGTGCTTTACTCCATGCGCATGGACGCTTCGGGAAACTTTAGTCCTGAATGGGTCAGCGACAACGTCCGGACGCTTTTCGGCTTCAGCCGGGAAGAGGCGCTCAGCCCCGGCTGGTGGTTGCGACAGGTGCATCCGGATGATCGCGAATCGGCGCAAGCGGCCTTCCGCACCCTGCGTCATGAAGGGCGCCTGCTGCACGAATACCGCGTGCTTGACGCGCAGGGGCGCGTGCATCATGTGCGCGACGAGTTGAATTACCGCCCCGAGCCGGGCGGAGGCATGGTGTCTGGCACCTGGAGCGACCTGAGCGAGCGTTACGAACAGGCCGAACGACTCAGCTATCTATTGAACCATGATCGCCTGACCGGCCTGCCTAACCGCTGGCTTCTGCGCGATCGCCTGCAACACGCCATCGAACGCGCGCATCTCAAGGGCAAGCGCATCGCCCTCATTTACATTGACATCGACCGCTTCAAGCAGATCAACGACACGCTGGGGCATCAAGCGGGCGATAAAGTGTTGCTGCACGTCGCCCGGCGCATCGCCGAGGTCGTTCCTCCGGGCGAGACCCTGGCGCGCGTCGGGGGCGACGATTTTGTGCTGCTGCTGGAGCGGGATACAGACCCGCTGCACCTGAACGACATCGCCAAAGCCATCCTGCAAAGTTCATCGTCCCCCATAGCGATCGACGCGCACCAACTGATCGCCACCATCAGCCTGGGCGTCAGCATGTTTCCCGACGACGGCAAAGACGCCGACAGCCTGTTGAAAAACAGCGAACTGGCGCTCTACGAGGCGAAAAAGCATGGAGGCGACAGCTTCCGCTTTTTCTCCTCTGCGATGACCGCCGGCGTTCTTGAGCGGCTTATGATGGAGGGTCATTTGCGCGGAGCCATCCAGCGCAAGGAGTTGGTTCTGCATTATCAGCCCCAGGTTGACTTGCGCAGCGGAGCCTGGGTGGGCGCCGAGGCGCTGGTGCGCTGGCAACGCCCCGGAATCGGACTCATTCCGCCGGATCAATTCATCCACCTCGCCGAGGATACCGGCTTGATCGGCAGCATCGGCACATGGGTTCTGAGCGAAGCCTGCCGCCAAATGGAGGAATGGGAAGCCGTCGGCTGGCATCTTCCCCGCATTTCGGTCAATCTTTCCGCCCAGCAAATCGAACCTGAACATTTAGTGGACATAGTGAGGGAGTGCCTGGCGCAAGCGCGGCTCGAACCGCAACGGCTGGAGCTGGAAGTCACCGAATCCGCCGTCATGCGCGACCCGGAAAAGGCCGCTGCGGTTCTTGGGCGACTCAAATCCATGGGCGTACAAATCGCCATCGATGACTTCGGTACGGGGCAATCCAGCCTGGCGTATCTGAAACGCCTACCGCTGGGTCGACTGAAAATCGACCAATCCTTTGTGCGCGACATCGGGCGCGATGCGAATGACGAGGCCATCAGCCGTGCGGTGATCGGCCTGGCGCATGCACTGGGTCTGGAAACAGTGGCCGAGGGCGTGGAAACGAAGGCACACGCCGACTTTTTGCGCCGCGAAGGTTGTGAGGTCGGCCAGGGCTACCTGTTCGGTCACCCCATGCCCGCCGACGAGCTGTTCAAGCACTGGCAGTCCTCCATCGCAAGCGCTTCTCCCGCAGCAGGTAGACAACATACACAACCCAACGACGACCCAAGGAGTTTTCAGTCATGACACTTGCCCGGCATCTCGCCATCAGCCTCGTATTATTGACTCCCGCGCTCCAGGCCGCGCCGACGCCGAACCCTCTCCCCGCGCCCTTGCCCGCGACCTTTGTCGGCACCCTGCCTTGCGCCGACTGTCCCGGTATCGACACCAAGCTCAACCTATTGCCCGACGGCCAGTTTCAAATGCGCATGACTTATCTGGAACGCCCAGGCGCGGGCTTCGACAGCATCGGCCTCTGGCAGGTGCATGAGGGCAAGCTGCTGCTCAAGGAAGGCGCGCAAACCGTCGAGCAATTCCAGATCAAAGCCAAACCCGCATCGCTCATCAAACTCGACATGCAAGGCCAACCCATAGCTTCCAAACTCGACTACAGCCTCAAACCCAAGGGCGTGTTCCAGCCGATGAAGCCCAAGCTGACCATGCAGGGCATGTTCGTTTATTTCGCCGATTCTGCACGCTTCACCCCCTGCGCCACCGGGCAATCCATGCCGGTGAAAATGGAAGGTGAATACCTGGCGCTGGAAAAGGCCTACATGGCCACGCGCAAGGAACCGCAGCAAGCCTTGCTGGCCACGGTGGAAGGGCAGATCAGCAAACAGCCGCGCATGGAAGGCGAAGGCAGCGAACAGGTGTTGCGCGTGCTGAAACTGGTTGAAATGAGCGCCGCCAGCGCCTGCCCTGCGCCGGACGCGGACAAGGTTGATGCACCCAGGCTGGAAGATCGTACCTGGGTGTTGGTGCAGCTCGGCGAACAGAACATCGCCCCGCCCAAGCAAGGGTTGGGCGCGCACCTGATCCTGATGAGCAAGGATCAGCGCGTGGCAGGTTCCGGCGGTTGCAATCGCCTCATGGGCGGCTACACCCTGCAAGGCGACACGCTCAAATTCGGCCAAATGGCCAGCTCGATGATGTTTTGCGAAAACGGTATGGAAACCGAGCAAGGCTTTGTGCTTGCCCTGAGCAAGGTCGCAGGCTGGTCGATGGATTCCGGCTTGCTTGTGCTCAAAGACAGTGGCGGCAAAGTTTTGGCCAAGCTGCGCGCGGATGAGTCAAGCAAGCCTTAACGCTAAAGTCGATCCGCGTCGTTTTTCATCCACGCCAGGCTAGACCGATCGCAACTTGCCTACTACGTTCTAAGAGCGTCTAGCACTCTCACCTCACATCCCTGGAGAACAAGGCAATGATGAAAGCATATTTGGCCGAAACCATCGGCACGTTCTGGCTGGTACTGGGCGGCTGCGGCAGCGCCGTGCTGGCGGCAGCCTTCCCCGAACTGGGCATTGGCCTTTTAGGCGTGTCTCTCGCCTTCGGTTTAACCGTGGTCACCATGGCCTACGCCATCGGCCCGATTTCCGGCTGCCACCTCAACCCGGCGATTTCCGTCGGCCTGTGGGCGGGCGGGCGCTTCCCGCTGACTCAGGTTCTGCCCTACATCGCCGCACAGGTGATCGGCGGCATTATCGCGGGCGGCGTGTTGTACCTGATCGCCACCGGCAAGGCGGGCTTTGATGTTTCCGCCGGTTTCGCTTCCAACGGCTACGGCGAGCACTCGCCCGGCGGCTATTCGATGATGGCGGCGCTGATTACCGAAATCGTCATGACGGCCATGTTCCTGTTCGTCATCATGGGCGCGACCAACAAGAACGCCCATCCCATGATGGCTGGCCTGGCGATTGGCCTGACCCTGACCCTGATCCACCTGATTAGCATTCCCGTCACCAACACCTCGGTCAACCCGGCGCGCAGCACCGGTGTGGCGGTGTATGTCGGCGGCTGGGCTGTGGCGCAGCTCTGGCTGTTCTGGGTCGCCCCGATCATCGGTGGCGTGATTGGTGCGCTGATGTACAAGGCGGTGAATGTTGCCAAGGACTAAGTGATTGATTGAGCTGTAAAAGGGAGCTTCGGCTCCCTTTTTTGTTTTCGGCTTGCGTTCGTGAAACGAGGGCTTGGTGGGCATGTGCGGCGTGGATTTGGTTTTGGTTTTCCTTCACCCCCTTTTTGATGCCGCCGTGAACTGACCTGTGGAAGCCGGGTAAAAGCGCCATGGATGGCGCATTTAGCCTCGTCGCGACATGGATGTCGCGTCGGGGCGCCCCGGCTGGAGCTGGTCAGTTCACGGCTTGCCCGCAGGGCGGCATCATCGGGGTGCATTTCTTTGGTGACTTTCTTTGTGCAAGCAAAGAAAGTTACTCGCCCGTATCAAACACGTTTCGTGCGAAGTCGCACCGTAGAGACGGGCGAAACAATGCCACCGGCCTTGAACGGTGAGTGGTTTTTTCGCCCGTTTTGACGTAAAAACTCCGTTGCCAATGAATGTGGCAACGGGCGAGTCACTTTTCTTGCTCGTGCAAGAAAAGTCACCAAAAGAACACGCCCCCGAGGGGTCGCCCTGCGGGCAAGCCGTGAACGCAGCGCCTCCGGCAAGGCCGTCCCGACGCAACGTCCTGTTGCGGCGGGACTAAACAGGCCATCCTTGGCCTGTTTACCATGCCTCCAGCACTGCGCTCACGGCGACCCCAAGGGGGAAGGAAAATCCAAATCCGCGCATTACATGCGCCACGAGCACAACAAAAACTACCGCCGGAACCCATTGGTAATCGGCAAGCGCCGCTCGCGCCCGAAGGCACGCGCCGTGATCTTTACCCCCGGCGGCGCCTGGCGGCGCTTGTACTCCGCCAGATCGACCAGACGGATGATGCGACGCACGGTAGCTTCATCAAAGCCTTGCGCCACAATCTGCTCCACGCCCTCCATGCGCTCCACATAGGCAGCGAGAATGGCATCCAGCACCGGATAGGGCGGCAGGCTGTCCTCGTCTTTTTGATCGGGGCGCAACTCGGCGGAGGGCGGGCGGGTAATGACGCGCTGCGGAATGACCTGCTCCAAAGTATTGCGATACTCGGCCAGGCGATAAACCAACATCTTCGGCACATCTTTCAACGGCGCAAAGCCGCCCGCCATATCGCCATACAGCGTGGCGTACCCGACCGCCATTTCGCTCTTGTTGCCCGTGGTGAGCAACAACTTGCCGCTGGCATTCGACAAAGCCATGAGGATCACCCCACGCGAGCGCGCTTGCAGGTTTTCGTCGGTCGTACCCACCGGGTCTGCGCCCAAAACCGGGGCGAGCATCTGGCGGAAGGCAAGGTACGACGGCTCAATCGGCACGACATGCTGGCGCACACCCATGATTCTGGCCTGCTCCAGCGCGTCGTCATTACTCATCTCCGATGTGTAACGACTAGGCAACAGCACGGCTTCGACCTGTTCCTCACCCAGTGCGTCCACCGCCAGCGCCAGGGTGAGCGCCGAATCAATGCCGCCGGAAAGGCCAAGCAATGCGCCTTTGAAGCCGTTTTTGCGCGCATAGTCACGCACGGCCAGCACCAGGGCGCGGTAAATGGCGGCGGTTTCATCCACAGGGGGTTGCGGCACGGCATCGACCGCCGTCACACGCCCCGCTGCATCCAGCTCCACGCACCCCAGGGCTTCCTCGAACATCGGCATGCGCAGCACCACCTCGCCCGCGCCATCCATGACCAGCGAACCGCCATCGAACACCAGCTCGTCCTGACCGCCGATCAGATTGACGTACACCATCGGCAGCCCGCTTTCGCTCACCCGCGCCCGCAACACCTGCTCGCGGTTCTCCGGCTTGTCGTATTGATAGGGCGAAGCGTTGAGGCTGAGCATGCAGCGCGCCCCCGCGCCCTTGGCCTGGTTCACCGGGTCGTCGTGCCAGATGTCCTCGCAGATGCTCAAGGCCAGGCCGTTGGCGCACACCACCGATTCCACGCCGGGCGAAAAATAGCGCAGCTCGTCAAACACGCCGTCATTGGGCAAAAACTGCTTGTAGTAGCGCGCCTGCACCGCACCGTCGCGCAGCACGAAAGCCGCGTTGTAACGGCCTTGCGGCGTTTTTTCCGGCAAGCCGATCACCACGCTGATGTGCGGCGGAAGCTCACGCAACAGACGCTCCACGCTGGCCTGCACTGCCGCCATGAAATCCGGGCGCTTGACCAAGTCTTCCGGCGGATAACCCGTCAGCGCCAATTCGGGAAACACCACCACATCCGCCTGGCATTGCGCCTGCGCACGCTGCGCCCAGTCGATGATCTTGGTCGCATTGCCCGCGATATCACCGACAGTCAGGTTGATTTGAGCCAGGGCGATTTTCATTAGGCGCGCAAAACCTCAGCCATCTTCGCGCCCATTAACGCCGGGGAGCGCACGATATGGCAGCCCGCCGCCTCCAGCGCGGCGAACTTGGCCTCCGCCGTGCCTTGACCGCCCGCCACAATCGCACCGGCATGACCCATGCGCTTGCCGCTGGGCGCGGTCGCCCCGGCGATATAGGCCACCACCGGCTTGCTCACGCGGGTTTTGATAAACTCGGCAGCGTCTTCTTCCGCCGTGCCGCCGATTTCACCCACCATGATGATGCCTTCGGTTTGCGGATCGGCCTCGAACAGACGCAGGCAGTCGATGAAATTCATGCCGTGGATAGGGTCGCCGCCGATGCCCACGCAGGTGCTCTGCCCCAAGCCCGCGCCCGTGGTCTGATGCACCGCTTCGTAAGTCAGCGTGCCGGAGCGCGACACAATGCCGATGCGTCCTTTCTGGTGGATATAGCCCGGCATAATGCCGATCTTGCAGCCTTGCCCTGCATCGCCCGGCGTCATCACGCCCGGGCAGTTCGGCCCGACCAAATAGGTATCGGGATAGTCCTTCAGCGCCGCCTTGACCTTGAGCATATCCAGTACCGGAATGCCCTCGGTAATGCACACGATCACGCGCACCCCGGCATCCGCCGCTTCCAGAATCGCATCCGCTGCAAACGGCGCAGGCACGTAAATCATGCTCGCTTCCGCGCCGGTATGCTTGACTGCATCATGCACGGTGTCGAACACCGGCAGATCCAGATGCGTCGTGCCGCCCTTGCCTGGCGTCACCCCGCCGACCATGCGTGTACCGTAGGCAATCGCCTGCTCGGAATGGAACGTGCCCTGCTTGCCAGTAAAGCCCTGGCAAATCACTTTGGTTGCACCATCGATCAAAATTGCCATATCAATTCGCCTCCTTGCTTATCGTCTTGCTCATCGACTTGGCCGCTTGCACCACCGCCTGGGTGGCGCGGGTCAAATCCGTTTCCGCAATCAGATTCAGGCCAGACTCAGCCAACAGCGCCCGACCCTGCGCGGCATTCGTTCCTTCCAGACGTACCACCAGCGGCAACTGCAAGTCCACCTCGCGCACCGCCTGCAAAATGCCCTCGGCGATCAAGTCGCAACGCACGATGCCGCCGAAAATGTTAATCAGAATGGCGCGCACCTTGGCATCAGACAAAATCAGCTTGAACGCCTCAGCCACACGCTCCGCCGTCGCCCCGCCTCCTACGTCAAGGAAGTTCGCCGGTTGCCCGCCTTCCAGCGAAATCAGATCCATCGTCGCCATTGCCAGCCCGGCGCCGTTCACCATGCAGGCGATATCGCCTTCCAGAGTGACGTAATTGAGTTGATGCTTGACCGCCTCACGCTCCCGCTCATCTTCCTGCGCCTCGTCGCGCATGGCGACAAGCTGCGGCTGACGATAGGCGGCATTCGAATCGAGAATGAACTTGCAATCCAGCGCCAGCAGCGCGCCATCTTCGGTCAACGCCAGCGGATTGATCTCCAGCATACTGGCGTCTTTTTGTGTGAACACGGTGTACAGCCCCTTGAGCAGGGCGGCAAAAGCCTTGGCCTGCTCGCCCGCCAACCCCAGGGCGAAACTGAGCTTGCGTGCGTGGTAGGGCATCAGCCCCGCCGCCGGGTGCACGCTTAACGCATGAATGCGCTCCGGCGTCGTGGCGGCAACCTCTTCGATATCCATACCGCCCGCATCAGAGGCAATAAATGTGACCTTCGACGTGGCTCGATCAATCAGCAGGCTCAGATACAACTCACGCGCAATACGACTGGCCGGCTCGATATACAGCGCATTGACAGGCAAGCCCGCCGCCCCGGTCTGTACGCTGACCAAGCGCTTGCCTAGCCATTGCGCGGCAAAGTCCCTCGCCTCGGACGGCGTATGCACGACCCGCACCCCGCCCGCCTTGCCGCGCCCGCCGGCATGAACCTGCACCTTCATCACCCACGGCGCAGCCCCCAGAGCGGCCAACTCCGGCGCAACATCATCAAGCGAGCGGATCACCCGCCCTTCGGGAACCGTCACCCCGGCGTCACGCAACAGGGTCTTGGCCTGGTATTCATGCAGATTCATGGAAACCTTTTGTCAAAGCAGTGTCATTAATCCGTGCATTGTGCTGAATTATCGAAGCAGGGACAACGCCTGATAACAGCAGCGCCCTTGCCATAAGCCGTACTACGCGCTAACACTACCCGCCATGAAATCCAACCCCCCGATTGCAAGCGCCAAACGCCCCAACTGGCGAGGACTGCGTTTTTTCGATGCCTACCGTCTGGTGGTCGCCAGCTTGCTGCTGGGGATTCACGCCTTTTTCCAGCTCAAACGATCCAGCGACTTTTTCTCCAGCCCGCAGGCTTTCGACTTATTCACCATCCTAGCCGCGATCTACGCTCTGGTCGCGCTTATATTGTTCGCGGTTGACGAACTACGCCCGGGGCGATTTGGCATCCGCTTGCAAACCGGTCTTGCGCTTGACCTTGCCTTCCTTGCCCTGCTCGGCGCATTGGACAGCTCCCCCGTCAACAACCTACATATTTTGATGGTCGTCAACATGGCTTATGCCTCGTTGCTCATGGGAGGGCGCGAGTCCATCGCCTATGCTGCCATCGGCAGCCTGCTGCTGTTAGGCATGAACTTTTGGGATCATCGCCTGGGTATTGACTTGGGCGTTTCATTCACCCACGCGGGTCTCAATGGGCTGGCGCTGTTCGCCGTCGCCATCCTGGCCAGCAGTCTGGCCAAGCGCGCGCAAGCCAACGAACAAATCGCCGAACAGCGCGGCATCGACCTGGCCAATGAAACGCAACTCAACCGCCTGATTCTTGAGCAAAGCCACGAAGGGGTCATCGTAGTGGATGAAAACCACCGCATCCGCTACGCCAATCCGACCGCCATCCGCCTGTTACGCATCCCCCTGCCGCAGATCGGCGAGGGCAGCCACAGTCGCCCGCCGCTCGCCATCATCAGCGCCGACCTCAACAACGCCCTGCACGCATGGCGTGAAACGCCCGAGCGCGACCTGAGCGAAACGCACATCAGCTACCCGCAGCCCCTGCACGCCCATTTGCGACCGCTGACCAGCAACCCGCAAGGTCCTGTCGTGCTTTTTGTAGAAGATGACGCCTATGTACTGGAGAAGCACCAACAGGAAAAGCTCGCCGCCATGGGGCGACTGACCGCCAGCATCGCGCATGAAATCCGCAACCCCCTGAGCGCCATCAGTCAGGCCGGGCAACTACTCGAACAAACCATTCAGGACGAGCAGGATCGGCAGATGCTCGGTATCGTGCGCGGTCAGGTCGCACGCATCAACCAACTGATCGAAAACGTGCTCACCACCGCCAAGCGCAAAAACGCCCAACCGGAGCGAACCCCCCTCTCCCCCTGGCTGCACGACCTGCTCGCACGCTACCAGGCGCACGCAGCCCTTGGCGATATAAGGATCGATCTCACCGTTGAACCCACGCTATGCGCCCGCGTCGACCCCAGTCACCTGGAGCAAATCCTGGTCATCCTGCTCGACAACGCACGCCAACATGGCAAACCCCAGGCAGGGCAGCAACGCATCCGCATTGACGCCCAAGCCTATGGCAGCCAGAACCGGCCACGCATCGATATCCGCGACAACGGCCCTGGAGCCCCTGAAGAAATACGTAATCGCCTGTTTGAACCCTTTTTCAGCACCCACGCCCAAGGCCACGGCCTTGGGCTGTTCATCGCCCGCGAACTGGCCGAAGCCAACCGCCTCAGCTTGAACTACCATCATGACATCCACGGCGAGAGTTGCTTTCGCATCATCTTCCCGGTACAGGAATTCTGCCGTGACAGCGCACCCATGGATACTACCGGCAGCCCGAATGAAGGCCAGTGACAATAACCCGGGAGCAGTGGCGCATCACCTTCAATTTTCAAAGCCAGAGCGCCACCCTCGTTGACCAGCAGGACGACAACTCATGACCACCACAAGCTGAATTAACAACCCGCCCCCTAGGAGACAAGATGCGGTAAAACAACCCTTCCGCACTTCGGCTCAACTTCAGCCATGCCGCCACCATTCCCGTTGCACAAACCGGCGCAGACCCCATATGACCCAAACCCTACACACTGCCCTCATCATCGACGACGAAGCCGACATTCTCACCCTGCTCGGCATCAGCCTCGCGCGCATGGGCATCCAAGCCCATCCTGCAAGCGACCTTGCCCAAGCCCGTGCTGCCCTTGCCACGCAACGCTTCGATTTCTGTCTGACCGACATGCGCCTACCCGACGGCGACGGCCTTGATCTGGTGCGCGAAATCGCGCAAAACCACCCCGGCTTGCCCGTGGCCGTCATCACCGCGCACGGCGACATGCGAAGCGCCATCGACGCCCTTAAATCCGGCGCCTTCGACTTCGTCAACAAGCCGCTCGACCTTGAACGCCTGCGCGACATGGTGGACACCGCCCTGCGCCTCAACCCGTCCAAGGCCAGCGCCCCCGACGATGGCTCTGGCGATCACGACCCCGGCGCCGAACGCCTCATCGGCCAAAGCCCGGTCATGCGCCAGCTGCGTGAACAAATCGCCAAAGTCGCCCGCAGCCAGGCGCCCGTGTTCATCCACGGCGAATCCGGCACCGGCAAGGAAGTCATTGCGCGCCTGATTCACGACCTCGGCCCGCGCAGTCAAAAGCCCTTCCTGCCTATCAACTGCGGTGCCATCCCTCCTGAACTGATGGAAAGCGAACTGTTCGGCCATCGCAAAGGCAGCTTCACCGGCGCCTCCGCCGACAAACAGGGGCTATTCCAGGCCGCCAGGGGCGGAACCCTGTTTCTCGACGAAGTGGCCGAATTGCCGCTGTCCATGCAAGTCAAACTGCTGCGCGCCCTGCAAGAACGCGCCGTGCGCCCGGTCGGCGCAACCTTCGAGGAAGCGGTGGACGTGCGCATCCTCTCCGCCACCCACAAAGACCTCGCCCAGCGTGTGCAGCAAGGCGAATTCCGCCAGGATCTTTTCTACCGGCTCAATGTCATCCAACTCAACGCCGTCCCCCTGCGCGAGCGCAAGGACGACATCCCTATGCTGGCCGCCCATATCCTGCAACGCCTGGCGCAGCGCGACGGCATCCCCGAACGCAGGCTCAGCGCCGAAGCGCTGGACGCATTGCGCGGGTACAGCTTCCCCGGCAACGTACGCGAACTGGAAAACATCCTGGAACGCACCCTCGCCCTGGGCGAAACAGGCGTGATCCAGCCAGAGGAACTCAACTTCCCCAACCTGGGCGTCTCGCCCGCCGTACAACTCGACGAAGCCGCCCCTCCCGCCGAGTCCGCCCTGCAAATCAACGGCTCAGCGCCCAGCGACGAACAAACCCTGCTGCACACCCTGGAAAGCTACCGCTGGAACCGCACCCGCGCCGCCGAAGCGCTTGGCCTCACCCTGCGCCAGTTACGCTATCGGCTGGAGAAAATGGGGTTGAAGTAAATACCGATACCGCCCCAACCCGCCGGGCATGATGCCGGAACAAATATCTCAGCACGCCGTCAAGAGCCGGTTCACGATCCCGTCATTGAACGGAAAAATAGTCGCCAAAAAGCGTAGGTGCGAATTCATTCGCACAATTTAGGCGTGTTTATGCGAATGAATTCATACCTACAATGTCGTTTCACGAAGGATTTTTAGCCTCAAAAAAGATCATGAACAGGTTCTAGGAGAACATGCCGCCGGACGTCACAAAATGACAAACTCACGTCACAAAGCAACGTTTTGTCATCCGCATTTACCCAGCAAACCGGACTCTGCGCGCAAGGAGCATGTCGAAGCCCAGCCTTGCCGCGCCTCGGTTCGCATTTTGCCAAACTGGCACACCCCATGCTTCAATAGTCGTGCTATTTCAGCAAACATCTCAAACAGGAGAAAACCATGAGCATGATGAAGAAAGTACAGAAGGGTTTCACCCTGATCGAACTGATGATCGTTGTCGCGATCATCGGTATCCTCGCCGCCATCGCCCTGCCGGCCTATCAGGACTACATGATCCGTACCAAGATCAGCGAAGGTCTGTCCATCGCCAACGGCTTCAAGTCCCTGATCGCCGAGTCCACCAACTTGAGCGAGCTGACCGCAAACGTCAACGCTGCAAACTCTTCGGTCGCCACAACCAACCCCACCAAGTATCTGTCTTCCATCCAGGCCGTAAACACCACTGGTGTGATCACCCTGACCTACAACACCACCAACGTCGGCCTGCGCTCTGGTCAGAACACATTGGTGTTGTCACCCTTCGTTAAGTCCGGTGCGACCGGTACGGCTACTGCACTGGCTACTGCATTGACTCCTGCAACTTCTGTCACCGGCCCGATCGACTGGGCTTGCCGTGGGGTAGGTACAGCAACTGCGACTGCAGGCGGCATGAGTGCTGCCGCTGCCGGTACGCTGCCGACCAAGTACTCCCCGTCTCAGTGCCGTTAATCGCGGCCAACGCCCCGCTCTGAACCGGCAATCGCAAGCTTGGCGCAAACTCGCTGGCATAAGCAGAATCGGCAGGGCGGCGTTATAGACAAACCCCGGCGCATAGGCTCCGGGGTTTTTTCATACCTGATTTTCACCCATCACGGCGCGCAGCGTGCGGAGGAGGAAATATCATGCACAAAGGTTTTACCCTGATTGAACTGATGATCGTCGTGGCGGTCATCGGCTTACTGTCCATGCTTGCCCTGCCCAGCTATACGGATTACATCATTCGCACCAAGGTCGGTGAGGGGCTTTTACTTGCCGAAGGGTTTAAATCACTCATCGCGGAATCAACCACCCTCGGCGAATTGAGCGCCAATGTCGCCACGGCCAACTCATCCGTAGCCGCAAGCAATCCGTCCAAATTCGTGTCAAGCATCAGCGCAGCGCCGACCAGCGGCGTCATCACCCTGGTGTTCAATCAGACCAACGTCGGCTCATCCAGCGGAGCCTCTCTGCTGCTTTCCCCTTTTGTCAAAGCCCCCAACGGCACACAGCCCCTGCAAAATGCTCTTGCAAACGGCGACACAGGCCCAATCGATTGGGCTTGTCGCGGCGTTGGCAACGCTCAGGCGAGCCAAGGCGGAATGGGCAGCGCCGCTGCCGGCACCCTGGCAATCAAACACTCTCCTCTGGCGTGCCGCTGATTCTTTCTCACAGGTTTTGAGCTTATGCATCGTAGTCGATTCGGCCTTTTCACCATCCACCTGCTGCTGACTCTGCTGTTGCTGATTCTGTTGCTGGGTATCGGCTATATCGTTTGGTATGCTTGGCCGGCTTGGTACTTGCTGGAGGCGGAGCGCGTAACGCTCTTGCTGGTTTTCTCCGTGTTAATGCTCGGCCCGTTTGCCAGCCTGCTGGTCAATACCCCTGGCAAGGCAGCGCACTTGCTGCGCATGAACCTCGTCGTCATCGGGCTGCTGCAATTTACCGCATTGGCTGCTGGGGCGTGGACGCTGTGGCAAGGACGCCCGCTGTTCTACGTCTTGACCATTGATCGCATCGAGCTGATGACCGCCGCCGACTTCGATAGCGCCGCGCGCAGCGAGCTGCAAGACAAGAAATTCAACAACCCCTACAGTCCCCTATCCCAAGTCGACTGGGTCTGGGCGCCCTTGCCAGAGAATACCGCGGAAAAGGAGGCGATCATCCTTTCCGCAATTCTTGACGACAAAGACATCACGCAAATGCCTGGCTATTTCCGCCCCTGGAGCGTTGCTTTGGACGATTTGCGCCGTCAGTTGCATCCGCTATCGGATTTAACCGGCGCGCTGAAGATTGATGTGCGACAGGTTCAACAATTAGCGCTCAGCCTGGGGCAAAACGAAACCGAATTGGGCTGGCTGCGACTGGACGGCTCAAGACGAGGCGGAGCGATGATTTTTCATCGTCTTTCAGGCAAGCCCTTGCGCTTTGTTGCGCAACGATGAATCCTGCAGGGACGATGAAGCCACGCCAAGTCCGCTTTTAGAACCTGTTTACGATCTTGATCAACGGGTGCAGTGCAAGTGAGAATCGCCCGAGAAAGCGGAGCATAGACGAACCATGTGAGCCTTTTGAGGGTGATTTTCGCGCCCCAGAAATTATGCATGGCTGCGCCATTCAGCGAGATCGTAAACAGGTGCTTGGGCGGGCGTCACCGCCGACGGAAGGCAAGGACATCCTCAAAAAAACAGCCGCCCCCCTTCGATACGTGAGAACTGCACGGAGATGAGACGCAGCGCCCCCCACAGTAGCTTTTGTGGCGCGAAACGGCGCTTCCGCGCATGTCCTGACCCGATTTCAGCAGCCTGAGAGTAAACTCCTCCATTCTTCTTTTCCTGTACCGATACCGAGGCATACGACCCATGCGTTCACGCCCTCTCATCGTCGCCACCGGCGCGATGTCGTTGGTTTTTTTCGCCGTGCTCATGGCGTTATCGCCTGGCATTAACGGCGCTTTTTATTACGACGACATTCCTATTCTCAAATTGGCGTCTGAGTTTTACTCGGGAGACCTGAGCTTTTTTCAATACATGCAGGGGGGCTTCGTCGCCGGTTCTTTGGGACGTCCTCTTTCCATGCTCACTTTTCTCTGGCCAGCGTCAGCCTATCCGGATCACCCTCAAGTCATCTTCGTCATCAATATCGCCCTGCATGCGATCAATGCCGTGCTGGTCGGATTACTTGCCTGGCGGATCGGCGCATTGATGAATACGCCTCACGCACTCTGGCTGGGCGTTTTCTGCGCAGCCCTTTGGGGGCTTGCGCCCATCCAGACTGCAACCGTCCTGATCGCTGTACAGCGCATGGCCGAATTGTCCGCGCTTTTCATCTGGTTGGGTCTGCTGCTCTGGGTTATCGGACTGGAACGCGCCCTGAAAACTCCTGGACAAGGCGTCATCTTCCAGGTCACCGGGCTGATCGGCATGCCTCTGCTTGCCGTGCTCAGCAAAGAAAACGGCGTATTACTGCCCATACTCGCCGGAGTCATCGAAGCCACCCTGCTCACCAAACTCGTACTTCCCGGGCGGCGCGCCCGTCATCTGCTCTATCTCGCAAGTATCGTCGTCGTCGTCGGCTACCTGGCCTTGGATTTATGGCGCGGCGGCGCTGTTTACTTGGAACGTGATTTCACGATCTGGGAGAGGTTAATAACCGAGGCGGGCATTCTCTTCGAGTATCTGCGTCAAAGCCTGGCTCCGCGCTTTCTTGATATCCACCCCTTCCATGAAGCCTACCCGGTGGTGCGCTCGCTCACCGAACAACCGATATATGCCCTGGCTGTATTGTTCTGGCCATTGGCTGCTATCGCCGCCTGGGTCTACCGCAAGCGCTGGCCGGTCGTCTCCATGGCGATCCTCTGGTTTTTGGTCGCTCATATGCTTGAGTCCAGTGTCATCGGGCTGGAACTGTATTTCGACCATCGCCAGTATCTCGCCTGGTTTGGCCCTGTCTTCGCCCTGACCTGGGGGCTGCTTCACGTTCCAGCGCCCTATCAACGGGTCGCTCGTATTACCCTATTGATCTACATTGCTTTCCTCGGATTGATGATGCGACAGACAGCCGAGCTGTGGGGGCATCCCGTGACATCTGCACATATCTGGTTTGATCGTAACCCTGGATCGGCTCGCGCCGCAGAGTTTCTCGCCAAGGAATACCTGGCGCTCAACAGGGGAAGCGAGGCGTTGGGCGTGCTTGAACAGCAGATCAAAGCATGCCCCGAGTGTTTAAGTTCCATTGCTCAGTCCGTACAAATTTCTTGCGTTCTTGGAGATAAGGAACATTTCGAACGCAGCCTCAACGCCTTTTTTGAGCAGGCGCCCAAAGTAGCTCAAACTTTTTCGACAAGTTCAACACTGCTTTCACTCCATAATCACATCCAGAAAGGACAGTGCACCCTGCTCGACTATGCGACGCTGGGGCGCATGAACCAAGCGCTTCTTGAGCGCACTCAACCCACGCACGATGAAAAACGCCAGGAACTGCTCCTCAATCTTTATCGAATCGCCGTAGAGCGCCGTGACATATCCCTCGCAGCAAAGCTGATGCTGGAGGTTTACGCTGCACTGCCTCGTGCGGATTTAAGCCTGAGCATTGTTCGCAACCTATTGCAGATTGGCTCCGTAGAGCAGGCGCAGTCTTTTGTGGATGAGCAAATCTGCAACAACCACCCCAAGGAAAGCTTTTGGTCACATGGTGAGTGGGGGCAAACCTGCTTGCAAGCCAAACGCATGCTGGAGCAGCCATGAGCACTATATCCGTCATTCTCCCCGCAAAAAATGAATCGCGCGCCGTAGGCGCAACGGTGAAAAGTATCCGCAGACTATTCCCTGACGCCGAAATCATTGTGATCGACGATGGCTCCACCGACACAACCGCTGAACTGTCCGAGGCCGCTGGAGCAAAAGTCATTTCCCACCCCTACGGCATGGGGAATGGCGCGGCGATCAAGACCGGCGCACGCGCGGCTCGCGGTGAAACGCTGATTTTCATGGATGCAGACGGACAGCACGACCCGGAGGATATCCCCAGGCTTTTGTCCAAGCTGAAGGAAGGCTATGCCATGGTCGTTGGCGCACGAGGTCAGGCCTCACAGGCAAGTGTGGGGCGCGGGCTGGCCAATGGCTTGTATAACCGGCTAGCCAGTTATATGACCGGTCATAAAATCGAAGACTTGACTTCGGGTTTTCGCGTCGTGCGCGCCGATAATTTCCGTGAGTTTATCGATTTATTGCCCAACGGATTTTCATATCCCACGACCAGCACCATGGCATTTTTCCGCGCCGGATACCCAGTGGCCTACGTTCCTATTCATGCCGCCAAACGCATCGGAAAGAGTCACATTCACCTCATGAAGGATGGGCTGCGTTTTTTGCTGATCATCTTCAAAATCGGCACGCTGTACTCACCAATGAAACTATTCGGCCCGGTCGCATTTATGCACGCCGTTTTGGGCTTGGGTTATTATGCTTTCACCTATTTTGATCAAAGCCGTATTTCACTGGCGACATTGTTTCTTCTCACCAGCGCCGTGATTATTTTCCTGATCGGCCTGATTTCAGAGCAACTCACCCAATTGGCCTACATGCAAGTCAAAACGCAGCGCAAAACTTGAGCCGAATGACCGTATAGCCACAATCCGGGAACGTTCGTCGCCTGATTTGCAACCCTCCTCCGGATTTCGCTTTGCTTTATCCGGGAAAGATGGTGCATTGTACGAGGCGGCTTCCGGATTCCGCTTTGCTCCATCCGGGCGACAAGGCCAGTCGATGCGTGAGAGGTATCGGAGAAAGACCATGGAGGACGCTATCCATGCCAAAGATGAGCTGATTTCGGTGGAAGACTGTTTGCGGGAGACTGCAGGGAAGAAATAGGGACAACATCATCTGAAACACAGCTTTATGCCAAATCTCCACCCTCTCCCAAGCGCCCCCCTCGCTACGCTCTCCCCCGTCAAGAGGAAGGGAGTGAAACATAGGTATAACCAACCGACTATGCCCTTACTTCCCCAACACCCTCATATCGGCGTCATCGGCCTGGGCTACGTCGGGTTGCCCCTGGCTATCGCCTTCGGACGTATCGCTCCCACGCTCGGCCTGGACATCAATAGCGCTCGCATCGAACAACTGCGCCATGGGCGTGACAGCAGCGGCGAAGCCAGCAGCGACGAATTAGCCTCTGCTCATCTCTTGTCCCTGACAGCCAATGCCGATGACTTGCGCGTCTGCAATGTGTTTATCATCACCGTGCCCACCCCGGTGGACGATGCGCGTCGCCCCGACCTGAAGCCATTGCAACTAGCCAGCGAAGCCGTAGCAGCCGTACTGAAAAAGGGGGATGTGGTCATTTATGAAAGTACGGTTTATCCCGGTTGCACGGAGGAATTCTGCCTGCCCATCCTCGAACGGCAATCCGGCTTGCGCCTGCACAAAGACTTCGCCTTGGGCTACAGTCCGGAACGGGTCAACCCTGGCGACAAGCAGCGCCGTCTGGCGGATGTGGTCAAGGTCACCTCCGGCTCTTCGCCCGAGGCCGCGCAGTTTGTCGATGATCTGTATCGCAAAATCATCCATGCCGGGACGCACCTAGCTAGCTCCATCCGCGTGGCCGAAGCGGCCAAGGTGATTGAAAACACCCAGCGCGATGTCAATATCGCGCTGATCAACGAACTGGCCATCCTGTTTCATCGTCTTGGGCTGGATACCAGCGAAGTGCTGGCTGCTGCGGGCAGCAAGTGGAACTTCCTGCCCTTCCGCCCCGGCCTTGTGGGCGGGCACTGCATCGGCGTCGATCCGTATTACCTGACCTACAAGGCGCAGCAGATCGGCTACCACCCGGAAATGATCCTGGCCGGACGACGCATCAACGACGGCATGGGCGCGCATGTGGCGCAGCGAGTCATCAAATTGCTCGGCCAACGCGGCTTTCAGCTTAAAGGAGCGCGGGCGCTTATTCTGGGCGTGACGTTCAAGGAGGATTGCCCCGACATTCGCAACACCCGCGTGATCGACATTGCCCACGAACTGCGCGACTACGGGCTGGATGTCGTTATCTACGACCCGGTCGCGCACGCCGACGAAGTGCGCCATGAGTATGGCGAAAATATAGAAAACGCCCTGCCATCGGGCAAGTTCGCCGCCGCCGTCGTCGCCGTGGCGCACCGTCAATTCAAAGCCATGCCCGTCGCCGAGTTTCGTGCGCTGTGCGGGCAAAGCGGTGTGCTGTTTGATGTGAAGTCGATACTACCCAAGGAAGACGTGGATGATCGTCTTTAATGTCTCGCTCCGGTCAAATACGACGCTTTTCCTCCAAGGCGCTCATCGAAAATCCGAACGAAGACCCAGTGGATAGCCCGATCAATGACGACGAAGATTTCGCGGCGCGTATCCTCGTCGCCCAACCTGGGCAGGCGCCGCAGACCAAGATCCTGTTCACGATCTTGATTAAGAGATGCGGCGCAAGAAAAAACAACCGAAAAAGCGCCTCGTGGAATCAATCCTCCGCCATATACCTTTCTTCCAGCGACGGATGGCTCCCCGAACTCCAGGGCAAGCTCACGCACGGACTAGCCAGATGCCGTTGACCGAGCAGTCAAAATTGCCATGACTAACGAGAGGCGCATGATTTTTTTGTTAATGCGCTCATCCGGGATGCGAACCATGATCAATGCTGCGCGATAACCTGCACATCCACTCGGAGATGATTCTTTCCATACGCAAGAGACACGAGCACCGATTTCGATCGGCGCAAAATTATCCGATAAAAAATTAGCGTGCTCCAAAACAGCCTCAAGATTCGACTAGCAGTGCTAACATTCTCAGGCAATAGGAAAGGCTTATTGGAATACATAAGTCCGCGCATGCATGACATACAAGCTATAAAAAATGACACGCATGCCACACTGGAGGGGTTCTGATGAAGAAAACACTACATCAACGCAAAATAAGCACATGGGCACGCCGATGGCTGCCTCAAGGATTACGAGATGCACTGAACCGCGCCATTGGCTATGCAATTTATTTTCGCGGAGATTATCCTGACTGGGCAGCAGCCAAGGCAGACGCCAGCGGTTACGATGAAGGCAGCTTGTTATCCCGCTTAAAAGACGCAGCACTGGCCGTCAAAAGCGGCGCCGCCGCCTGGGAGCAAGATGGCGTGGTTTGGGAGCACATCCCCTTGAATATGCCCATCCTGGCGATGCTTTCCCGCGTAGCTTTGTCCGACGGCGGCCGTCTGTCAGTGCTTGACTTCGGCGGAGGATTGGGAAGCAGCTATTTCCAGTGCCGCGACTTCCTCCGTCCCGTGGCTCAGGTTTCATGGACTGTAGTGGAGCAGCCGAATCTGGCAAAAATAGGGAGAGAGGATATCGCGCGCGATGATTTGCGTTTTTACGATGATTTAGATTTAGCGCTAAAAGAACAAAACCCAAACGTATTTATATTTTCAGGAGTTTTGCAATATCTACCAAATCCGTGGTCTATTCTTTCTCGAGCAACCTCCACCGGAGCGAAGTTTCTGATTATTGATCGGCATCCATGCTCCATAAATAATGAAAAAATCACCGTTCAGGTAATACCCTCTCACATATACGCGGCAAGCTATCCCTGCTGGATATTTGACTGCGCCGCCATGAAAAACAAGTTGCTGTCCAATTATGAGCTTCTTGCCGAGTGGATCGGCAAAGACCCCCCAATTAGGGGGCACAACAAAGAAGCTGAATATCGCGGATATTTTTTTCAACTCAGGCATGAATCATGAACCGCTTGATTCACAAAGCGATGTTTGTCGCGCCTTGGTGGGCGGCATTTATCAACCCGCATTTTTTACCACGTCGCGCCTTATGGCGTGCAATGGTTGTCGCCGCTCCCAAGGCGCGGGGACGACTGCTTGATGTTGGCTGTGGGAGAAAACCTTATCAAGCCCTGTTCGCGCATGTAAAAGAATACTTGGGGCTTGAGCTTGATACACCCAAAAATAGAGCAGACGCGTCAGCCGATCTATTCTACGACGGACAAACGATCCCCCTGAACGATGCAAGCGTTGATACCGTGCTTTGCAATCAGGTTCTGGAACACGTTCAGAATCCGACACGATTTTTAGGTGAAATAAACCGCGTCCTGTCTCCTGGTGGTGCGCTGATCCTGACCGTACCTTTTTTCTGGCCAGAACACGAACAACCACATGATCATTGCAGATTCACATCTTTTGGGCTACGAACTCGATTGCAGGAAGCTGGATTCTCTGTACAGGAACAACACAAGCTAACACCTGGCTTATCCGCGCTCATGGCCATAGCAGCGGATCAACTGAATTCGATTGTACGCCCTGCGCCTGTAGCCTTACGACTATTAGTTCGATTTATCTTGCTTGCGCCATTATCCTTGCTTGGGTGGTCAATAGGAGCGACCAGACCCGTTGACTCAGAATTATATCTTGACAATTTTGTAGTTTGCACCAAGAACCCATAGAGTCGGCAAAAAAAGCGCCCATAATCCAAGAAAAAATCCAAAATTTCATGCACGACACAACAGCACGGGAAATACGCTTATGAACATTGAGCAACTAAATGGACAGAAAGTGCTAATAACAGGCGGGGTCGGCTTTATTGGCTCGCACCTGGCAAGGCGCCTTGCACTCTATGGCGCGCAGGTGACTTTAATTGACTCATTAATACCAGAATATGGAGGAAACCTACATAACATTCATGATATTCGGGATAAAATCAAACTCAACATATCGGATGTTCGCGACCCGCACAGTATGAAATATCTTGTCAAAGGGGTTGATCTTGTTTTCAATCTGGCCGGACAAACCAGTCACATGGACTCAATGCACGATCCTTTTACGGATCTTGAAATCAACAGCCGGGCGCAGCTATCCATTTTAGAGGCATTACGCCAGCACAACCCCGACGCACGGATTGTCTTTGCAAGTACCCGGCAAATATACGGGCGACCTGATTACTTGCCCGTCGATGAAAAACACGCTTTGCGCCCTGTCGACGTCAATGGCATAAACAAGATATCTGGTGAAAACTACCACCTCCTCTACCATGAAGTGTATAACATCAAAACATGCGCCCTAAGATTAACCAATACATATGGACCGAGCATGCGTATCAAAGATGCACGGCAAACATTTGTTGGCGTATGGATCAGACGCATCCTGGAGGGCGCCCCTTTCGAAGTTTGGGGAGGCCAACAGTTGCGAGACTTTAATTATGTAGAAGATGTGGTTGATGCCTTTATTCTCGCAGCAACGAAGCCCGAAGCCATAGGGGGCGTGTTCAACCTTGGCTCAGATGAGGTTATAAGCCTTGAGAAACTTGCTGACCTGCTGATTGAAATCAATGGATCAGGGAAATACATCCTCAAGAATTTTCCTGAAGACCGAAAAAAAATTGACATTGGAGACTATTACTCCGATTTCTCCATGATTCAAAATGCACTTGGCTGGACACCACGATTCAACCTGCGCCACGGTTTAAATCAAACCTTGAGTTATTTCCATAAGCACGGAGCGAACTACCTATGATCCACCAATCAAATCCAGGAGCAAGCTATCTGACTCACAAGAAATCCATCGATGAGGCGATTTCACGCGTTCTCAACAGTGGTTGGTATATCCTGGGCCAGGAAGTATCTGAATTTGAACGGGAGTTTGCGTCTGCCATGAATAGCTCCTGGGCCGTCGGTGTCGCCAGTGGTACGGATGCCATTGAACTGGCACTGCGGGCACTGGGCGTCCAGTCCGGTGATCGTGTTATTACTGTTTCCCATACCGCGGTGGCCACGGTAGCGGCGATCGCACGTATTGGCGCGCTACCCGTGTTCGTCGATATTGACCCTGCACGATATACGATGTCGCCGGAAAGTCTTGAAGAGGTGTTGACAACCACAGAGGGCGGTATTGCCAAAGCGCTAGTCGTTGTACACCTGTATGGGCAGCCTGCTGACATGCCAAAACTGCTGCAGATAGCAAAAGACCATGGACTGGCAGTGATTGAAGACTGCGCACAGGCTCACGGAGCTTCATTAGACAACAAATTGGTCGGCAACTGGGGGGATTTAGGTTGCTTCAGCTTCTACCCTACCAAGAACCTGGGATCGCTCGGTGACGGCGGCGCGATCATAGGCCAAAAGACTGACTTGAAGGATCATTTGCTCCGTTTGAGATCGTATGGATGGAAGGATCGATATATAAGCGAAGAATTCGGAGTCAACTCCAGACTAGATGAAATACAAGCAGCCGTGTTACGCGCAAAACTACCTCATCTTCAAGAGGCTAACGCTCAACGGAACAAAATAGCTGAACACTATGATCAAAGTTTATCTGACTTAAAAATAGATCTTCCCCAACGATCAGCAGGTTCATACCATGTATTCCACCAATACGTCATACGCTTAAAAAGCCGTGAACAACTTATATCAAGAATGAAAAGCCTGGGAATCGGTCATGCCATTCATTACCCAAAAGCAGCGCATCAACAAAAAGCCTTCTCGAACCCCATTCATCGCCCAACTCCCCTTCAAAACACCGAGTCCATGGTGATGGATGCTCTCAGCCTACCGATGTACCCTGAACTTACCATTGAAGAAATAAAGAAAGTCGTTGACACCATAAAACAAGCAGTCCTACTTTCAAAATCAACCCAGCAGCTTGTTTAAAAACCTGTCCTTGAGGTTTTATGCCTTGCCCCCCCGACATGCGGCGTGTGGTCGACAAGCGAAAATCAAGCTTTTCAGCAACGCTGCCACACCATTAGCGCATCTTACCGCCGACTTGTTCAAAAACTCTATAAAACAGCCCCTCATTTTTTTGCTTAATCAACGCTAAAATAAGGGCGACTCGCTCTTTTGAGACGCAGCACAACCACGACCTCACCCGCTATGGATAAAAATAATGCGCCATTTTTGCACGTATTTTGACAAAAACTATATTCTTCGCGGACTAACAATGTACCGTTCATTGGTCAACTCAGGATGCCTGTTCATCCTCTACATATTGGCCCTGGACGACGAAACAGAAGTCATTCTAAAAAAAATCAACCAACCCAATATTCATGTATTTCGCCTGAACGAAATCGAGTCCTGGCTTCCACGACTACGTGAAATAAAAGGGGGGCGCTCACTCATCGAGTATTACTTCACACTAACGCCGCAACTTCCGCTATATTTATTCGATCAAAAAAAAGAGATCAACGTAATAACCTACTTAGATGCAGACCTGTATTTCTACGCATCCCCCGAGCCGATTTTTTCAGAGCTTGGCGACAAGTCCATATTAGTAACACCACACCGCTACCCAGAAAGACTCTTATCACACGAAAAATACGGCATTTTCAACGTACAATATCAAACGTTTCGTCGAGACAAGGCGGGGTTAGCGTGCCTTCACCGCTGGAGCAATCAGTGTTTGGACTGGTGTTATGACAGAGTCGAGGATGAAAAATATGGGGATCAGAAATATCTTGATGAGTGGCCACAACTCTACGCCGATGATTTGGTCATATTAAAACACCAAGGAGCCGGGGTCGCACCATGGAACTGGTCCACCGAGCAAATTAATCTTACGAAATCAACAGCGGCAATAGGAAATCACCCCCTTATCTTTTACCACTACCATGGCGTGAAAATTCTTAACCCATACTTCATGTCCAATGGCCTGTTGGACTGGGGAGTCATGCCACGCCATATGGTGAGCTGGTTTTATGGCGGCTATTTACGTGAATTGAGAAATACTCGTCAATGGGTCAATGAATTGACAGGCATACTCCTTCCGATGCGTGATCGAGTTATTCGAGGCAAAGGAGTTGGACTATCCTCTCTTCCTGAAATTCTAAGAAAAGCGTGGGCTCAAGCCACCTTTAGCTTATAAAATGAGAATATTGGTACTCTGCAAGCGCCAATACACAGGCAAGGACTTGTTGGATGATCGTTATGGGCGCCTTTTTGAGCTTCCTGCAACATTGGCTCAACTTGGTCACGAAGTTCATGGCATATCATTGAGCTATCGCACGAGACCAGAAAAATGCTACCAATGGGATGATATCAACCGACTTCAATGGTCATCTTTTAATATCAATCCGTTGAGTGTTTGGCTATACACAAAAAAAGTAGGTGAAATATTAAAAAGCTTTCAACCCGACATAATATGGGCAAGCTCTGACGTATTTCACCTATTGATTGGATTGATAACGAAAAAGATAGCGAAACGCCCTCTTGTCATCGACCTGTATGACAACTACGAAAGCTTTGCTATGACGCGGCTGCCTGGAATGAGGTCGATTTTACGCACCGCCTGTCGAAAAGCGGACGGGATTACTGTTGTAAGCAAAAGCCTTGATGAGCACATCAAAAAAACATACCTCACCAAAACCCCTGCGATCATTATCGGCAATGGCGTTAGCCCAGATGTTTTCTTCCCATCATCACGCGTACTCTCTCGCAAATTGCTCAACCTACCTATCGATGCATATTTAATTGGCACAGCAGGCTCCTTAACAAAGGACAGGGGCATTGAAGACTTGTTTCTAGCATTTGAGAGACTTGCAACACACAATCCAAAACTTTGGCTTGTCTATGCAGGAAGAACAGACAAGATCGCTAAATCATTTAAAAACCCAAGAATCATCAACCTAGGAAACTTGCCCCACAAAAAGGTATCCATCCTTTTTTCGGCGCTAGATGTCGGCGTCATATGCAATCGAGAGTCAGATTTTGGATCCTTTTGCTTCCCCCAAAAACTATATGAAATGGTTGCTTGCAACCTTTGTTTCATAGCAGCACGCACTGCGGGCATTGCAGATATCTTGTCTGAGCATCCAGACTATCTATATACTCCTGGCGACGACATACAACTAGCTCAACGTATTCAACAACACTTACCATTTCCTCGACCCGCGCCATTGAAGTCAATGACATGGAAGCAAGAGGCGATTAGATTGGAGGAATGGTTTCAAAGTGTTTTATCAACTCCCCCCCCGCATCCGGAGAGGGAAAAGAATCATGCGCACTCCAACTAATGCCATACACCACTCCGCCAACGCCAAGGCCATCGACATTCCGGAATACATGAAATCCCGAGTAAATACAAGCGCAGCAAACAACAAGCAACCCATACCGAAGAGTTCAATAGCCGCTACGACCCAGGGTCTGGACTGCGTGACCAAGATAGCTCCTACCGCCATACGAAGAGCCAAACCCGGTATTGCGACCGCTAGCCAAGGCATGACAGCGCCTAAATTTGAATACCCTGCACCGAACAACCACTCGAAAAAAGGCAAGGCAAGATAGAGCGCAACACTTGCGAAACCACCATAAATCAGGGCGATCAGAAGTATCAACAAATTAAGCCGTGAATGGTTTCTTGGGAAAGCGCCATCACTTTCTCTAAACATCTGCGGCATTGCCGCCGTAAGCAGTGCGACTATCGGCAAAGTGACGGCGCCAATGATTCGATTCCCTACGCCATATAATCCCGCAACTTCAGCGGGGACAAGCTTGATTGCAACAACCTTGTCTATCTCGTTTGGACCAAGATAAGTCAGATTCAGCACCGCATATCCAATTGATCTATGAAATTCTAGTGGCGTCAAAATACGCCACGCTTTCACCCTTGGCCAGGATTCAGGCAATATATGAAGCGCAAAAATCAGACCGATAACACAAGCCATCAAGTATGCAACGGAAAAAAACGTCAATGACACTTCAAGACTGAGAACAAACACCCCTATCAAGGCAAGCAATCGGAGCAACAGAGGTAGTATATTCATCAGCTGCGATCGTGCAATCTGACCATAGGCCAAGAGCTCCATGCTGGCAATATTGACGAGAGGTTGAACGATGATTTCCGCAAACCCAAGAGCGGCAACAGCATTCCAATCGACGTCAACTCCTCGGAAAGCCCAGTAAGCAGAAACGTTGTAAATCAAAAAAAGACCGCCGCCGACAAGCAAGGTAGTCGGCACGGCAAAACTAAGAATTTCATGACGAGATCCTGGATCCTTGGACACATCTCCAAGCAAAATAAGATGTGTACCGAGGCTCGATAATGAGCCGAAAATAATCGACAACGCTGCGAGAGCCATAAACTCTCCGAAACCAGCCGCCCCTAAAACTCTTGCCAACAACACCAAAGTCAATGCTTGAGCGAGCAGTCTTAAGAACAAAATCAGGGCGCTTCGAATCGATCCCTGTGCAATTGCACCAGAAAACAATCGCCGCATAGCCAATCTGGCTGTTCGATACAAGGACATGGTGAACCATCGTAGAGCTTACATCATCGGATTTATTCTTCGTGCAAGAAGAACAACGTTTTCAAAACCATCCATTTCAGGCTCGGCAATGATTTTCGGCTCTGAAAATCAGCGCATATGCAAGTCCGTCATGACATCTTGAACTGGATAAAGATACGTTTGCATCGCAGGCTCAAAAATTTTCTTCTGATTACATTCCTTACCCAGTTTGCCAGCGGAAAAACAACCTCATCCTTACCAAGTCTTTTATCAGCCAGGGGGGCTTTACTGGACTTTAAGAAGTGCAGGATCAAAATCCCATTCATCGCCACCGACGATCCAAGAGCTTGCACGATCGTTCGCCACTTGCCCCATGAAATATATTGCGAAACGACATACGTATGAACCAGGGGAAAACGGTCATGAGGCAAGCATGGATGGAGACACATCAACGCCAACCTTAGCATATCGGGATAACGGCATCAAAACCCGCCCGAAACCACAACAAAAATCCATTACGCTATCCAGATCAAGAGACCCGTCAAAACCATATGCAATTAAACTCAATATCTTTTCGACATGACTCTCGCCTGACGCAAAGAACTCTCTCCAAGAGTTTTCATCCAGCTTGTTGTTTTTGAAGTTTTCATTACTGAAAACACCTAAATATGGCTCTTGCGTCCCCCCACTTTCCCCAGTCCTTATCCGTATTCATGAATACTCGTCAGCAACCGCAATCACATCAACGTTGCATTTACATAACCCAGCATCCTCTTGCTTTTTTTCTTAAAATGCAAATACGATAGGGGCTAAAAATCAGATTCATCAAGAGCATTCAAAATGCGTTCACCAAAGCTTTCCCAGACAAAGCGTCGAGCGAAATCCGTGCTTCCTGCGTCAGGGCATCGCAACTGATGCAAAATTGCCATGGCAAATGCGGAATAATCCCCCTGGGCAACCAAACTGCCACTAACTCCTTCTTCTACCGCCTCCATTACCCCGCCTGTAGCATACGCCACCGTCGGTAAACCATGAGCGGCCGCCTCCATGGCGACCATACCGAAGCCTTCAGGATCGTTGGGAATATTTTGCACAGGAAAAACATGTACATCGGCTGCAAAATAGGCATCCGAAAGCTCTTGCCCAAACAGCGTCCCCAACATGCGAACATGACCGCCCACTCCCGCCTCCCGCGCAGCCTGCATGATACTTTCCGGAGTTTGTACCGAACTAAGCAGTGCATCGCTCGGAACGCTCCCCACCACAAGCAGACAAATGTCAGGTTGTTGCGCAACTACGAGCGGCAGAACATCACGAACAAATTCTTGTAATCCCTTGCGAACCGTGAGTCGCCCTACAGATAGCAGAACCCTCCCCTCGCCAAGTCCATGTCGTGCGAGAAATGCCGCACGTGAACCGTTTGCCCGCTCGGGCATATCCACTCCGGGATGTACGATACGTATGCGCTTGGCATCCACACCTATTTGTTTGGTGAGTTGCGCCGTGGCCTGGCTATTGGCGATCACCCTGTCCATGCGCTGTAGCATAGGAACCCAAAGAGTGCGGTAAACGGGGTGTGAAGCGACAACATCCAGACCATGTACATAGACCACGGCAGATGCGCCGCTGATGCGTGCCGCAAACCATGCAAACGGGGCGGTTAGCCCGCTTCCCGCGATGACTGCCTTGGGCTTTATTCGCCAGGCTTTACGCAAGGTTTGCCATGCCGCAGCCAGTAAAAAACGCCACAAGGGACGCAGGCGCACCTCCGTTACCTCAATGCCTTCATCAACATGAACAGCAGCTCCTTGCGGGGCGATCAGGTGCAGCTCATAAGCCTTGCTAAGCTCTTGCGCCATACGCCAATTAAGGCGCTCCATCCCCCCCCAAAGCGGCGGGAAGTTGCGTGTAATAATCAGTGCCTTTGGCTTATTCATACCCATCTCCATTTCCGGTTTTCGTACCAGAGGAGCGAACTGCTCAAGGCCGAAACGAACGCCCTCTCACGAAATACCGCTTTCGTGGCGGGCATGGCGTGGACGTTCATTTGAAGAACAAGCATAGATGAGGCTGCCGCTGGCGTTGGAATATCAAGAAAAGGTCGATGCCCCTGCCAAAAGCCGCCGCATCCCGTCGTGAACCAGACAGATGCGCTTGCACGCCTTCATCCTCAAATGTGCGAACGATTTGCACGATTGCGCGAGCATGGCGTTCGCTTGAGCGCATAGCCGACGTTCCTAACCCCGCGTTTCAATCTCACGTGGCGGATTTTGCTCCACGTCTTCAAAAATGACATCATCCACCGGCACGCTCAGCCCCACACTGGCGAGTTCCACGACATCATTTGCGCTGTAAAGATGCAAAACCCACAAGCCCTCGTCACCATTGCGATAGAGATCGACGGTGCGGGTTTGATTATCGATAGGCAAGTACTCCCGCAAACCGGGCAAATAACGATAGTGTGCGAATTTCACGCCGCGATCACAGGCTTCGGTCGAGAGTGATGACGCCTCTACAATCAGCACGACATCAGTTTTGATGTTTCCACGCGGCGGGAAAGTGTCCTTGCAGATGACGAAAACATCCGGGTAGAAATATGCGCCCGTTTCCCGCACATGCAGTTTCATATCGGCAATGAAACTGCGGCAGGGGGTGTTGGGCAAGTGACTTTTGAGCGCTACAAAGACGTTGCCGCTCACCGTGACATGCGCATCCGACGCCCCGGCCATTGCGTAGATTTCGTCGTTGATGCATTCGTGCTTTGCGCAGCTTTTCTGCTCGAAGGCCAAGTGTTCTTCAGCTCTCAAATAGGGGTTGCGAGCGAGTTGCGGCGCCATGGGACAAGCTCCAGATCGGATGCCCGGCAGTCTAGCAGACGATGAGACGCTGCCTGCCCTTACGCGGCGGTGACCAGCTCGGCATTTTCCGCTGCATGTCCCGCAACGCGCCCCGAACGCACGCCATCCAAAAGCTCCAGGTGGTCGCGCGCCCAGTGCAACAGGTGGAACTGGCCGCTGGCGTCTTCGGCCAATGCAGTGCAGCTTTCCACCCAGTCGCCGCAGTTGGCATAGGTGACGCCATCGACTTCTCGCAGGCAGGCATGGTGGATGTGGCCGCTGATAATGCCATCGAAGCCTTGTTCGCGTGCGTGGGTGAGCGCCGCGTGCTCGTATTGCTCCACGTACTGCATGGCGTTTTTCATTTTCGTTTTCACGCTGGCGGCCAGCGACCAGTAGGGGCGCCCCGCCATGCGGCGCAGGCCGTGGGTGATGCGCGCCAGACGCATGAGCAGTTCATAGCCCATATCGCCCACCCAGCGCATCAGCGGATTGCAGTGCAACACGGCGTCGAAACCGTCGCCATGCACCACCAACCAGCGGCGTCCATCGGTGCCCTGGTGTACCAGTTCGGGCAGAATCTTCACGCCAAAGGCTTCGCCTTCGCCTAGGTAGCGCACAGCTTCGTCGTGGTTGCCGGGAACGTAGATGATTTCCACGCCTTCATTGGCGCGCTTGAGCAGAAGTTGAATCAACTCGTGTTTGATGCGCGGCCAGCGCCAGCCGCCGGAGCGCATCTTCCACACATCGATGATGTCGCCGACCAAGTACAGGCGGTCGCACTGCACATGGGACAAAAAGTCGATGAGATAGTCCACCTTGGCATCGCGGGTGCCAAGATGCACATCGGAAATGAACACGCTGCGGTAATGAAGCATGGCCTGAACCTCGAACTGGAAATTCTGACCATTTGACTACCGCAAGATGACTTGGGGATGGCAAAAAAATGAACGGCGGGTTTCAATAAATCCGGCAAGGACGTGGAGGCTGTCCAAACCTGCTCACGACCGCGCTAAACGGTTTTTCAGCCGCCTTTGACCAGCATCGGGTTCATACCCACCGCCTTGAGGCGATCGCGCGCCTTGCGCGCTTCGGCATCGGACAGAGGACCGATTTTGACCCGATGCCAAGTTTCGCCATTGACATTAGCCGTTTGCACGCTGGCACTGAAGCCCAGCAAGGCCAGCTCCGCCTTGCGACGATCCGCCTCCTCAAAACGGCGAAACGAGCCAACCTGCAACATCACTTGCGGCGCGGCGGCAGGCGAAACCTTGGGCTTTTCGGTGGCCGGCGGCAGGGAAGCGACTTCCTTCGCTTTTTCCGTTGCTGCATCCATCTTGCTCGGCGGAATATCCGTAGGCACAGGCGGTCGCGCAGCAGACTGCGCGGGCTTGCCCTCTTCCTGGGGGGGCGGTTCGACGTTCGTACCTACGCGCTGCTCGGGCAGCATTTGGTAAAAGTCGTAACGCGGCGGGGGCGGCACGGGAGGTTTCGCTGCCTGCGCGGGAGTCTCCGCGCGCACTTCGCGCACATCCTTCTGCACCGCCTTCGGCTCCACACCATTCGACTGAGTTTGCAGAGGCAGACTCCTGGCATCCCCGACGGGCTGCTCAGGACGTGAACCCAGCCAGAACAAAATACCGACGAACAACACGATAACCACGCCCACCATCGCCCACAAGCCCGTCGGCACGGCCTTGACGGGGGCGGATCGTCTGCGCGCCGCTTGCGGTGCTCGTGCCATGCAATGACTCCTTAAATCACATGCTCGCGGGCGCAGTCACGCCCAGCAGGTTCAGACCATTATGCAAAACCTGGCGCGTGGCCAGAATCAGGTTCAGACGCGCAGCGCGCAAGTCTTCATCGTCCACCAGGAAGACATGGCCGTTGTAGTAGCTGTGAAACGCGCCAGCCAACTCACGCAAATAATGTACCAGTTGATGCGGTTCGCAAGCCAAGGCGGCGCGCTCCACCAGCTCGGGGAACTGGGCGATCATGCGCGCAAGCTCGGTTTCCGCCTGTTCCTGCAAGCGACTCATCGCCGCCTCGCCGCGAGCTGCGTCGTGCGGCCACCCCTTACCCTCCAACTGGCGCATGACGCTGCACACCCGTGCATGAGCGTACTGCACATAGTACAGCGGGTTATCGTTGGACTGGCTTTTCGCCAAATCAAGGTCAAAATCCAGATGCTGCTCGCTCTTGCGCATTACATAGAAATAGCGCGCCGCGTCCGAACCGACCTCCTGGCGCAATTCGCGCAGGGTGACGAACTCACCGGAACGGGTGGACATCTGCGCCCGCTCGCCGCCACGATACAAAATGGCGAACTGCACCAGCAGAATATCCAGCTTGCCTGCGTCGTAGCCCAGCGCGGTCAGCGCCGCCTTGACCCGCGTGACATAACCGTGATGATCCGCACCCCACACATCGATCACGCGCTCAAAGCCGCGCTCGAACTTTTCCATGTGATAGGCGATATCCGAGGCGAAATACGTCACCTGACCATTGGCGCGTTGCACCACGCGATCCTTGTCGTCGCCAAAGGCGGTGGAGCGGAACCACAGCGCGCCTTCCTGCTCGAAAATATGCCCGCGCTCACGCAGCTGCTCAATGGCGCGATTCACCGCGCCGCGCTCCATCAGCCCGCGCTCGGAATACCAATTTTCAAAGCGCACGCCGAATTCACCCAAATCCTGACGAATGTCTTCCACGATCAGGTTCAAGCCCAGATCGAACACCTCGCGGTAGCGCATCTCGCCCAGCAACGCCTGCGCCCGCTCAATCAGCGCGTCGATATGCTCATCCTTGTCGCCGCCCTGCGGCTCGTCCGCCGGAATCGCGGCAAAAACCTGCTCAATCGGCGCACTGAAGGCGTCGCCATGTGCATCTCGCAGCTTCTGCGCAATGTCATAAATATAGCCGGTGGACTTGTAGCCATTGGAGGGGAAGGCAAAGCTCGCGCCGCACAACTCCAGATAACGCAGCCATACCGAAGTGGCCAGAATGTGCATCTGTCGTCCGGCATCGTTGACGTAATACTCACGATGCACCTCGTAGCCGACCGCCGCCAGCAGATCCGCCACCGCCGCGCCATAGGCCGCGCCGCGCCCGTGGCCGACATGCAAGGGGCCAGTGGGATTGGCGGAAACGAACTCCACCATCACCCGCTTGCCTGCGCCATGCGCCGAACGCCCGTAATGCGCGCCCAAAGCCAGCACCTGACGCACCACATCAAACACCGCCGACTCACGCACATACAGATTGATAAAGCCTGGGCCGGCGATTTCGACTTTTTCCACAAAATCCGCCACAGGCAACACCGCAAGCAAACGCTCGGCAAAGGCTCGCGGCGCAAGCCCAAGCGGCTTGGCAAGCTGCATGGCCACATTGCAGGCAAAATCGCCATGCGCCCGATCCTTGGCGCGGGTCAACTGCGGAACGACACCTTCCGGTACGGCCAAACCTTCGGCGCGCAGGGCTTCAAGGGCAGACAAAAAAAGGTTTTCAAGCTGGTTTTTCACACAAAAATCCGTAATAAATCTGACAGTCACAGGTATGAGGGCACTTCGATAAATTCGATCAAGCCGATGGATACAAACCAAAAACCGGCGAAAAAGCGGAGCATACACGCAGTATGTGAGCATTTTGAGCCGGTTTTTGGTGCAGCAGACGCGACTTCAGCGAATTTATAGCAGCGTCCGTAAGTTGCGGCATTCTAGCAGCTTGTGTGAGCTTTCATCCCTCACCCCATCTCCTGCGGGTCAATATCCAGCGACCAGCGCACTCCGCGCCGCTCATCCCAATCCTGTTGCGCCAGATTCACTTTTTCCAGGGCGCGATGCAGTGGCGCACGCTGCCTGGCCACCAGCAGAAGCTGGCAGCGGAAACGCCCGGCGCGTTTTTCCAGTGGTGCGGGCGCAGGCCCCCATACGCACAGACCTTCCATCGGATCTTGCTGCAAAAACTGCGCGCAGCGCGCCAGAAACGCCTGCGCCTTGATCGCCGTTGCCGCTTCGGCGCGCAGCAAGGCCAGATGCGCAAACGGCGGCAAGCCTGCCATTTTGCGTTCATGCAACAGCACCTCGGCGGCGCGCTCAAAACCGCCATGCAACACCGCCTGCAACAAGGGATGCTGCGGCTGATGGGTCTGGATCACCACCTCGCCCGCCCGCTGCGCCCGCCCTGCGCGCCCGGCCACCTGCACGATCAACTGCACCAGACGTTCCGGCGCACGAAAATCGCTGCTCATCAGGCCACTATCCGCATCCAGAATCGCCGCCAGCGTCACCCCCGGAAAATCATGCCCCTTGGCCAGCATCTGCGTACCCAGCAGGATGCGCGCCTCGCCCGAATGCGCCCGCGCCAGCTTGCCCTCCAGCGCCCCCCTGCGCCGCGTGGTATCGCGGTCGATGCGCTCCAGAGCGAATTCGGGAAACAAGCCCTGCAAACTCATTTCCAAACGCTCGGTTCCCTGCCCCGGCATCATCAGCTCATTCGAGCCGCAAGCGGAACACTGACGCGGCAAGCCACGTTCAGCGCCGCAGTGATGACACACCAGCCGCCCGCGCCCACGATGCACGGTCATCGGCGCAGAGCAATGACGACAGGTTTCCACATGACCGCAGGCATGGCAGGCAAGCGCCGGGGCAAAGCCGCGTCGATTGAGGAACAGCAGCACCTGCCCGCCCGCCAGCAGATGTGTCCGCATGCGTTCCAGCAAGGGCGCTGACAAGCCATCCTGCAATGGGCGCTGGCGCACATCCAGCAGTTCGATGCGCGGCAGGCTCGCCCCGCCCGCACGCTCGGTCAGGCGCAGAAGTCGGTAACGCCCCTGCTCCATCTTGAACAGGCTTTCCAGCGCGGGCGTAGCCGAACCGAGCACCACCGGAATCCCACGTTGCTGCGCACGCAGCACAGCCACATCACGGGCGTGATAGCGCCAGCCTTCCTGCTGCTTGTAGGACGGGTCGTGCTCCTCATCCACCACGATCAGCCCCAAGCGCGGCATGGGCGTCAGCACCGCCGAGCGCGTACCGATCACCAGCCGCGCCTGCCCCGACTGCGCCGCCCGCCAGCCACGCTCACGCACCCCGGCGCTCATCGCGGAGTGCAGAACCACCAGCGATTCCGCCCCCAACGGCCTGAAGCGCGCAGAAAAACGCGCCACCAGTTGTGGCGTCAGCGCGATTTCCGGCGCGAGGATCAGCACCTGCACATCTTGTTGCAGCGCCGCCGCAATCGCCGCCAGATAGACCTCGGTCTTGCCGCTGCCGGTAATGCCATGCAGCAAAAACGCCGCAAACTGGCCAAGACTGGCCGTAATCGCCTCATGCGCCGCGACCTGCTGCACGTTCAAATGCAAATCGGCGGGCAACTCCGCCACCTGCGGCGGCAAGGTCTGCGCTGCGACGGGCAAGACGCACGGTTCGATCCAACCACGCTGTGCAAACTGACGCAATACCGGCGACATGCCGCGCAAGGACGATTCCGCCAACCCTTGCTTCTGTGCCGCAAGATGCTGCAAAAGCTGAAGCTGACGCACGCCCTTGGCTACCGGCTCAACGCCGGGCATCAAGCGCCAGCCGCGCTCCTCCAGCGGCGCGCACGCTGACCCCTCGCGCAGGTTCAGCGGCAACATCAAAGCCAAAACCTCGCCCGGCGGAGCATGGTAATAGCCCGCCAACCACTGCCCCAGACGCAGGTCGTGCGCATCCAGCAGCGGCTCAACATCCACCACTTCGAGCACCGCTTTCAGCTCCGCCGAAACGACATCCGTCGTGTTCTGCTCAAGCACCACCCCCTGGCGCACGCTCGCGCCAAATGGCACGCGCAGCCGACAGCCGACCAGGCTTTTGCCTGTTGCCATCGCTTGCGGCAAGGCGTAATCAAACGCGCCAGCCACGGGCGCATCGACTGCAACACGCAAAACCTGAGGGGAGGAATGAAGGGGGTTCTGGCTCATGCGCGCAATGTAGCGTAGAGCGCACCACAATAACCAGTTGACATCAAAACGATTAAGAGCATAATGCCTGCCTCTTTTTAGAAACAGAATTCTCCCGAGGACAGCCACCGTGGCCAATAACGCATCCGCCAAAAAGCGTATCCGCCAAAGCGAAAAAAACCGCATCCGTAATGTTGCACTGCGTTCACGCGTGCGCACCTACATCAAGAAGACCCTCAAGGCCATCTGGGGCGGCGACAAGTCCGCTGCACAAGTCGCCTACAAGGAAGCCCAGCCGGTCATTGACAGCATGGTCAACAAAGGCATCCTGCACCGCAACACCGCCGCCCGCGCCAAAAGCCGCCTGAGCGGGCATATCAAGGCAATGACTTGATAAGTCACATCAACCCTGAATTGCAAAAAAACCGGCTTAAGGCCGGTTTTTTTGCAATTCAGGGTCTTGAGTGAAGAGAGTTTTCTTGCATGAAAGCCTGACCCGATTTAATGATGCCGAGGTGCATTACTCAAGATGCCGCCCCTCTGGCGAGGATTGAAATCCGCGCTATTGACCCGACAAAGCGCTACGCCTACGCCACAGCCATAGGCAAGTCACTGTATATTTATTAGCATTTATAAAAGAACGATTTTCATCGCCATCAGACATATAAAAACACTGAGCAAGAAGACAAAAAATCAACACCTACCCAATAGCACTCTCGATTTACTATCCGAAAAAATAACAACAACCCAAAAAACAATAAACCAAGTCCTGAAAAACAACCAGCCAAAATGAATACCACAAACACAAACACAAACACAAACAACAAATACGAAACGAATGACGAAACAAATCTTGCCGATCTAGCGCTTAAATTTCATAAATACCGAAAACAAGCCTTGACAACCTTAATACTTACCACTCTCATCGGGCTGCTAATCGCCTTCATCGCCCCCAAAAAATACACCTACTCCACGTTAATAGAAATCGGCGGCAAAACAAGCCTTGGCAATGAGAAAATAAACTTTTCAACCATTGAATCACCACAATCGAGCAAAATCAAAATAGAGACCGCCTACGTACCATTGGTATACGACGAACTCAAGACCAAGAAAAACGAAAAAAACCCTCCAATAATAACAACAACCATACCCAAAGACACTAACTCAATACTTTTGCAATCAAAAGCGACTGTCACGGACGCTGAAACAACAAAGCAAATGCACCAGCAAGTGGTTGAATTACTTGCCCAAAACCACGCCACACTACTGACTCCCGAGGTCAACTCACTCACGCGAGCAGTGTCTGACAGCGAAAGGAAGCTTCAAAACCTTTCCGACGCCACCTACCAGAAAGCAAAAACAGAAGAAATCGAATCACGCATCGAATCAGCGCAAAGCAACCTCGCCAAGCTTGAAGAAGACGGAAAAGGAATTGGCGAACTCATCAAAAAACAAGAAAACTCTGAAGAAACAACACGCATCGAAATTGAAAATACAAAAAAACTCTTAGATAAACTGACAAACGGCCAAAACAATAACAAAAGCGCCGTCAACCCCGAGCGTCAAATAACGATCGACAGCCAGACGATTTCCCTGCAGGAAAGACTATCAGACCTAGAAATAAAACTACAGCAACTAAGGGGCGAGAAAAAACTTGAGCTTGAAATAAAGCTGCGAGAAAACACCCTGTCAAAGCAAAAAGCAAAATCCGATATAACCCAACTCGAATACAATTTAACACTCGTCAAAGCCGACCTTGCCAGGGATTTGAGCGCACAGCAAGAGGCTCTTGACATAGCAAAGTCGAACCTGAACAACCTGAGAAAAACCAGAGCGATCACAATCGCCGAGCAGAGTATAGCGCCATCATCACCCGGCAAGCTAAAGATCATCATGCTAAGCCTTTTTATAGGAATACTTTTTTCCTTTATCATCGTTTACTTTCTTGACCTGAAAGCAAACATCACTGCCAAATATGAAACAACAAAAACGTGACTTGAAATAATCACAAATGACCGCCACTCGATCACTGAACTCCAAGATCGCGCTCAATTTTTCGAGCACGGTCCTGCCAATGCTCGTAGGACTAATTGCAATACCGGCATTGATCGAAGGCTTGGGGCTGGAGCGCTTTGGATTATTATCCATAGCATGGATGCTGGTAGGCTACTTTGGGCTGCTCGACATGGGATTGGGGCGAGCACTGACACAAAAAGTCGCTCAAAGGCTCGGGGAAAACAACACAAGCCATCTCAAGCCCCTCATATGGAAAGCGCTGGGAGTCGTCGCAACATTAGGAGTCATGGGCAGTATCGCTCTGGCATTTTCCGCGCAGTGGCTTGTTTTCGATTTTTTCAGGATAACCGAAGCATATCAAGACGAAACTCTTAAAGGCATTTACTGGATATCAATGACAATACCTTTTGTCATCATGTCAACAGGGTTGTTCGGCGTATTGGAAGGCCAACAACATTTCGGATGGACTGCGCTGGTGCGCGCTCCCCTTGGCGTATTGATGTTTTTGGCTCCGCTTCTCACTATGCAGTGGACAACATCGCTTGAGTGGGTGCTCGCATCTCTTTTTATTATTCGAATTAGCGCATGGATAAGTCTCGTACTGATAACCGCGCATACGCTGAAACCCTACCATGGCTGGAAATCCGACAGGAATGAGCTGAACTCTCTTTTCAAATTTGGGGGCTGGGTCACGGTGAGCAACATCATCAGCCCGATGATGGTCTACTTCGACCGTTTCTATATTGCATCCGTACTTTCAGCAGCCATCGTCGCTTACTACACTACGCCCTTCGATCTCCTCACCAAGGCTCTTGTCGTACCTTTCGCCCTCGTAGGCGTCATGTTCGCCGCATTTTCAGGCGAATGGCATCAAAACAGACGCAAAGTCGCGCAGCAATTCAAGGTCACTCTTCTCTCAGTAGGGGCTGTCATGCTCCCTTTTAGCTTGATTACAGCCATTTTTGCTGAACAAGGCTTGGAGCTATGGCTGGGAAAAGAGTTTGCAGAAGAAAGCTTTCGTATCGTTCAGTGGCTTGCCGTAGGGGTTTTCGTCAATGCAATCGCCATGGCGCCTTTTGCTCTCATTCAAGCTGCAGGACGAGCCGACCTGACGGCGAAGGCTCACCTAATTGAGCTTCCTATATATGCATGCCTGCTTTGGCTATGCATCAAACATTACGGACTGACAGGAGCTGCGATAGCTTGGACGCTTAGAGCCGGCATCGATGCAATACTTCTTGGCTTTTTTTCCGTCAAGCTGTTAAAGCAGACCTAACAGGCTTCCAATCATGCCACCAAAACCCAAGGCGCATCCATTTCTTTCGCCATCTGTTCTTTACATTGTCGGCTTTATAGCCCCCTTCCTCCTCGTGTTTATTGGCTTCTCAAAAGAGGTTCATATTCCCTCGGAAGAAACCCTTGCAGTCATAATGACGGGCATTGCATCTTTTTTTTCCGGGGTGCTGTTTGCATCAGTTTTTTTTCTTCTCGCACGCCAGAAAACGATTCGCACCAACTCAACGGGCGAGCTTGTTCTTATAAACGAGAAACAACTTGCAAATAGACTTACCATTGCATGGTTCTTGTGCTTTGCAATGCTTTGGTTTGAGTTCTATAAGCTCGGCGCGCTGCCACTCATCTCCGCCTCTGCTGAGGAACTCAGATTCAAAATGCAATTCAATGGATTAACCCATCTTCTGGCTATATCCACTGGATTTATAGCCTTTCTATTTTTCACCCTCATTCAAGTCTCCAGAGACAAGAGGCTAAAAAAAGTCTACGCATCCCTGATCGCTCTATCAATAACTTCCCTAGCCATGACGGCAAATAGAATCGACTTCATGTACCCTATTTTCCTCATGACCATTTTCTACATACTTCATAATGGGCGCATAGTAAACAAAAAAACAATCATTATACTTATAGCCACCGTAACCGCTTTCGTTGGACTGAACATCTACAGGTCAAGCCAACATAGCGAGCAATTTATCAGCGACATAACCTATGGCCTTGGAGACAATTTCCCTCCAACAGACATAAATATCGCCACATATCCTCTGTACATGACACTGACCTACTCCTTCGAAATGCTCGACAAACTGGTCAACAACGGCATCGAGGCCATGACGGGAGGCTTATATACGTTTTATGCCATCTACTCGCTCAAACCAGGGCCAGAAATAAGTTTCGGTGAATTCAAAAACGAAGCGTTAGGAATCAATTTTTACGCAGAGCTCACCTCAACTTATCTTTCCAACTTTTACGTTGACTTCGGCACGCCGGGAGTAGCGATCGGATCCTTCATCTATGGAGGAATAACCCAATACCTATGGATGACTTTCAAGTCAGATAAAAAATATATCACCCTATACACAATAACCGGAGCAACCATAATTTTTACTTTCTACGCATTTTACTACATTTATTTCTACGCGCTCGTTCAGATCGCCATAACCCTGTACGCCACGAAGCACATGAGACAAACAACTGGTTATTAAAATGAATTTTTTTCTGATATACAAAGGGGATTATGGCTCAAGCCTGCGCGGCCCCGAAATGCGGTACATATCTCTCGCAAAATCACTGCATGCCCAAGGTCACGAAGTTAGTGTAGCGGCCAAAAATCATGACAAGGCATCGCACCCGAATTACATAAAATTCGTTGACACAAAAAAAACCCTTCAGATGATCAAGGGGTTTGTTCAATCCGACTGCATTGTCATTCATGGCGGAGGACCGCTCATTATTTTCATGACCCTTATTATGGGGTTCTTCGGAAAAACCACTATCCTTGACAGTTATGTGCCTCACTGGATCGAACTGGATGAGTCCATGAGGCAATCGAGGCCTTCCGTCACGCTCATTGCGAAATCATATTTTAATGTACTGCGCATAGTGCAAGCGTCGCTCTGCATTGACTTTATGATTGTCGCCAATAGGCGTCAACTGGACTTGACACGAGGCTTTCTCGCTCCGATGCTTCGCACTAGTGAATTCGAGCGAGTTCATATTATTCCTTTTGGATGCGAGCCTTATCAAGAACGCAAGCGCAGCGATGGAATCGATTTGCTCAACCGCCTGGATACGAAATGCAATAAAATCAGACGCGAAGATTTTCTCGTCGGCTGGCTGGGCGGCGCTTATGGATGGTTCAATGTGACGAATCTGCTGCAAACCATAGCGCCCGCTCTAGAAAAGAACAGTAATATAAAAATAGTTTTTTTTGGAATAGATGAGTCCAAGCGAATCCAAATGCAATCATCGATTCATGAAAAACTTCACTCCGCTCTCATTTTTATGCCGTGGGTGCCTTTTTCGCAGCGATTTGATTACTGGTCCGCTTTCGACATATCTCTCGTCTGGGGAACGGATAGCTATGAAAACGACTACGCTTCCCGCACAAGAAATTTCGATTGCCTCACACTCGGACTTCCCATCATACAAAACAAGGATGATGAGTGGGGGGATCGCCTCCTGATCCATAACGCCGGAATAGTAACTGAGCCTAAAAAACTAGCCGACGAACTTCTGCGCATCAGCCAGGATCCTGTGTCGATTCAGATCATGCGCAAAAACATGACGCAACTTGCACCAGAGTACGAATGGAGTCGCTTTGCTGACAAACTCGTAAATCTTGCGAGCAAGCCCGGTTTGGGAAAAGCCCGCCGACTTCTCGGTTTAGTCGCCTTCGTTATCATTCTGCCTCCCGCTGTTTTGTTCCTAACCTACAGCCTGATCGTATCAATTAGAAAGAGAGCCCCTCGTTGAAAAAGCTCATCATTACAGGCATACGTGGCATCCCAGCCGCCCACGGCGGCTTTGAGACGTTCGCCGAAAATCTTGCCGTATTCTTGACCCGACAAGGTTGGTCTGTCGACGTTTACTGTCAGGAGCAAAAAAACAAGCATCCTGATATTTTTGAAACCGAATGGTGCGGTGTGCGGCGTATTCATATTCCTGTCAAGGGTGAAGGAGCCAAAGCCACCGTAATTTTCGACTTGCTCTGCGCACAGCACGCATCCAAGCGATCCGGACTTGTTCTCACCCTTGGTTATAACACGGCTATTTTCAACCTTCTTTTCCGTGTGCGTGGACTAAGAAACATCATCAACATGGATGGCATTGAGTGGAAGCGCAGCAAATGGCGGTGGCATGAACGATTCTGGCTTTATCTGAACGAACGCGCAGGTTGCTTGATCGGTCATCACTTGATCGCCGATCATCCGGAAATAGCAAAACACTTAACCACCCGCGTGAACGACTCAAAAATCAGCATGATTCCCTATGGAGCACGCAGAGTGATCCAGGCCGACAACGCACTTATCTCAGGCTTCGGCTTGCGACCGGAAAAATACGCTTTAGTCATTGCCAGACCTGAACCAGAGAACAGCATTCTTGAAATTGTTGAGGCGTTCTCATCGAAGCCCCGAGATATCCAGCTCGTCGTCCTAGGGAAATATGACACGAAAAACCCATATCACGCCAAGGTGATGAGAGCAGCCAGCTCCGAAGTAAAATTCGTCGGCGCTGTCTATGAGCACGCTACGCTGGACGCATTGCGTTTTTTTTCTGCGCTGTACATCCACGGTCATACCGTGGGGGGGACGAATCCGTCTCTGATTGAGGCATTGGGCGCAGGGCAACCTGTTTTGGCTCACGACAATCCGTTTAACCGCTGGGTTGCTGGTCATGATGCTGTTTTTTTCAATGATGCCGCATCATGCTCGCTTGCACTGGATGATTTATTCTCCAACCCTGAACGCCTGAGGCATATGTCCTCCCGTAGCCGGGATCGCTACGACGAAGCATTTACTTGGGATGGGATCCTCCGCCAGTACGAAGAGCTTTTGCTTGAGGAAATGCTATCTTCCCCGTTGTGAGAACCGCCATCTTTTTCCAATAATCCAACGCCATGCCTGATCGATTTCTTAATAAACCGACGGACACGCTCCCAATCCTGATCAAAGTGATGGATGGAGTGATCGTTTTGATTGCTGGCGTATTGTCCTATCTCATCTACTTCGGCATTGATGCCTTCCCCATCCCGCCCCATTACTCCCTTCTGGGGTTCGCCAGCGCGCTCATGCTGGTTGCAACCTTCAGCAGCACGGGGGTTTATCGCTCATGGCGAGGCTCCTATATCGGTCTGATGCTCGGTCGAGTCGTACTTGGCTGGGTCGTGACAGTCATCTCCCTTTTGGTTGTTCTTTTTCTTCTAAAAGCATCCGAAGACTACTCTCGGCTATTGACCATCATCTGGTCGGCCACGACAGCTGTCCTTCTTATTGGCGAACGATTACTGCTTTTTTATGCCCTACGCTGGCTTCGTATGCGTGGACGCAACCATAAACGCGTGATCCTTGTAGGGTACTCCGAGGTCACACGGGAATTGATCCGGCGCATCAATTCCGCAACTTGGACAGGCTTTGATGTCGTGGCCGTCTTTGACGACCAGGCAACCGAATCGAATTCGATCGAGGGGGTTCCGCTCAGCCGGGATCTTGCGGAAATAGAAAACCATATAAAAAATAAACTCATCGCGGAGGTATGGATTACCCTGCCCCTGCGTGACGAGGCGCGGGTGCGTCATGTATTGCACCTGCTGCGCCACAGTACGGTCAACGTTCGCTATGTTCCGGACATCTTTGCATTCCGCCTTATCAACCATGGCGTCAGCGAAATAGCAGGCATGCCCATGCTTGATCTTTCGACGACGCCCATGACCGGAGTGAACCTATGGATCAAGGCAATTGAAGATCGAGTTCTTGCTGCGCTCATTCTATTAGGCATAAGCCCCTTGCTCATGGTTATAGCCCTGGCTGTCAAGTTGTCGTCACCGGGTCCTATATTGTTCAAACAGAAAAGGCATGGTTGGGATGGTCGGGAGATCACTGTTTATAAGTTTCGCTCGATGGTCAACCATCAGGAAAATTCAGGAAGGGTTACACAGGCTTGCAAGGGAGATCCTCGGATAACTCCTGTCGGCGCCTTTTTACGCCGCACAAGCCTTGATGAATTACCCCAGTTCCTCAATGTTCTGCAGGGAAGAATGTCCATCGTGGGACCCCGTCCACATGCCATCGCGCACAATGAGCAATACAAAGAGCTGATCGACGACTACATGCAGCGCCACAAGGTCAAGCCAGGCATCACAGGCTGGGCTCAGATCAACGGTTATCGCGGCGAGACAGATACACTTGAGAAAATGCAAAAGCGAATTGAATACGACCTTTATTATATCGAGCACTGGTCGCTATGGTTCGACCTGAAAATCATCATCCTCACCATTTTTAAGGGATTTATTCACAAGAACGCCTACTGAAGTAGTCGATGCGCAAATGAACGCTTAGTCGCTCATTAAAAATCAGCACCGGTAAAACTAAAAAACTTACAGCAGCGTTTCTATCCTCTACGAATGTTTTCAAGCCCTTCATAAGTTTCTAAAATACCGAGCTTCAGCTGGTTCTCTGTTCGGAAAATGAACGCCCAGCTCGAAGCTCTGTCATTTTTCAGTCCGCTTTTACAACACATCTTCAGAACACCCCGGGAAAATCCACATGTGCGGCATCGTCGGCGCCATTGCAGAGCGCAACATCATCCCCATCCTGCTCGAAGGCCTGCGTCGCCTGGAATATCGCGGCTATGATTCGGCGGGGCTGGTCGTGCTCAATGGACAAGGCGAACTGGAACGCCTGCGCGCCCTGGGCAAGGTCGAAATTCTGGCAAACGCCGTTGAGCACAGATCTCACGCACTCAAGGGCAATCTCGGTCTGGCGCACACGCGCTGGGCCACGCATGGCGTCCCCGCCGAACGCAACGCCCACCCGCATATCTCCTGCGACCGTCTGGCCATCGTGCACAACGGCATTATCGAAAACCATGCAGCCTTGCGTACGCAGCTTATCGATTTGGGTTACAGCTTCACTTCGGACACCGACACCGAAGTCGCCGCCCACTGGATCGAGCACCGCCTGCGTGAAAGCGGCGACCTGCTGCTGGCCGTGCGTCAGGCGGTCGCCGATTTTGACGGCGCATATGCCTTGGGCGTGATTTGCAAGGATGAGCCGCAGCGCCTGATCGCCGCACGCAAGGGCAGCCCTTTAGTCATCGGCCTTGGGCTGGGCGAAAACTTCATTGCCTCCGACGCCGCCGCCCTGCTGCCGGTCACCCAGCGTTTCATCTACCTGGAAGACGGCGACTTTGCCGAACTGCAACGCGAAAAAGTGAGCGTGTTTGATGCGCATGGACAGCAAATCGAACGTGAAGCGCTGCTTTCCAGCCTTAGCGCCAGCGCCTCGGAAAAGGGCAAGTATCGGCATTTCATGGAAAAGGAAATCCACGAACAACCCCGCGCCGTGGCCGACACGCTGGAGGGGCGCATCAGCGAGCATCAAGTGCTTGCCGGTATTTTTGGCGTGAATGCCGAAGAGGCGTTCAAGCACACCCGCCGCGTGCAAATCATCGCCTGCGGCACTAGTTACCATGCCGGATTGACTGCGCGCTACTGGTTTGAAGACATCCTTGGCCTGCCTTGCCAGGTGGAAGTCGCCAGCGAATTCCGTTACCGCAACCCGGTTCTAAGCGACGACACCCTGTTCGTCACCCTGTCCCAGTCCGGCGAAACCGCCGACACCCTGGCCGCCCTGCACGAGGTCAAACAGCGTTGCCCGGGCTGCACGAGCCTGAGCATCTGCAATGTGCCGGAATCCTCACTGGTACGCGCTTCGGATCTGGTGCTGATGACTCATGCCGGGCCGGAAATCGGCGTGGCATCGACCAAGGCATTCACCACCCAACTGATCGCCCTCGCCTTGCTGCTCTTGAGCACCGGCAAGGCGCTAAACCGCCTGAGCGCAGAACAGGAAGCGCGCATCGTGCAAGGTTTGGCGCGCATTCCCGGCAAGATCGCCGAAGCCCTCAAGCAGGAAAAACGCATCCTCAAACTGGCAAAAAAGCTGGTCAACAAACATCACGCCTTGTTCCTGGGGCGCGGCGCCATGTACCCGATTGCACTGGAAGGCGCGCTCAAGCTCAAGGAAATCTCCTACATCCATGCCGAAGCCTATCCCGCTGGCGAACTCAAGCACGGCCCGCTGGCGCTGGTGGACGAAGACATGCCGGTGATCGCCATTGCGCCGCAAGGCGATTTGCTGGGCAAACTCAAGTCCAATCTGGAAGAAGTGCGCGCCCGTGGCGGTGAGCTATTCGTCTTCGCCGATGAAAACGCAGGGCTTACGGAGAGCGACGGCATCCACGTTGTGCCAGTCACCTCCAATGTGGGACGCATCAGCTCAGCGGTGATCTTCACCATCCCGCTGCAACTGCTGGCCTACCATGTCGCCGTGCTGCGCGGCACGGACGTGGACAAGCCGCGCAACCTGGCCAAGTCGGTCACAGTGGAGTAGCACAGGCTATTGGCCTATCGCGTTATCGTGCTGCGCGGCACAGACGTGGACGAATTGCTCACACCGGGCGCAACCTGGCTAAATCGGTCACGGTGGAGTAGCACAGGCTGTTGGCCTACCGCGTTATCGTGCTGCGCGGCACAGACGTGGACAAATTGCTCACGCTGGGAGCAACCCGGCCAAATCGGTCACGGTAGAGCAGCCCCTGGCCGATGGCGGGAAAATCCAAGTAGCCTCTTGCGCATCAACCACTTAGAATGCGCTCCCCTTCAACCCAGCGACTGGTTAACCTCCATGCACCGCAACACAGACCACCCCGCGCCAAACGACGCGCCAGCCCCGAAAAAGCTCTACATCAAAACCTGGGGCTGCCAGATGAACGAGTACGACAGCCAGAAAATGGGCGACGTGCTCGATGCCCATGCCGGCATGGAGCTGGCGCAAACCCCGGAAGAAGCCGATGTGATCCTGCTCAACACCTGCTCCATCCGCGAAAAGGCGCAGGAAAAGGTGTTTTCCGAACTGGGGCGCTGGAAAGAACTCAAGCGCGCCAAGCCGGAACTGCTCATCGGCGTGGGCGGCTGCGTCGCCAGCCAGGAAGGCGCAGCCATCCGCGAGCGTGCACCCTTTGTTGATCTGGTGTTCGGCCCGCAAACCCTGCACCGCCTGCCGGAAATGATCCGCGAAGTGCGCCGCGAAGGTCATGCCGTGGTCGATATTTCATTCCCGGAAATCGAAAAATTCGACAACCTGCCCGAACCGCGCGCCGAAGGGCCGACCGCCTTCGTCTCCATCATGGAAGGCTGCTCCAAGTACTGCACCTTCTGCGTAGTGCCCTACACCCGCGGCGAAGAAGTCTCGCGCCCCTTCGACGACGTACTGGCCGAATGCGCCCAGCTTGCCGCGCAGGGCGTGCGCGAAATCAACCTGCTCGGGCAAAACGTCAACGCCTATCGCGGCGCGATGCACGACGGCGGCCTGGCCGACCTGGCCTTGCTGATCGAATTTGTCGCGGCGATTGACGGCATCGAACGCATCCGCTTCACCACCTCGCACCCGGTCGAATTCACCGACCGCCTGATCGACGCCTACCGCAACGTGCCCAAGCTGGCCAGCTTTTTGCACCTGCCGGTGCAATCCGGCTCCGACCGTATCCTGGCGGCGATGAAGCGCGGCCACACCGCGCTCGAATACAAATCCAAGATTCGCAAGCTGCGCGAAGCGCGTCCGGACATCAGCCTGTCCTCCGACTTCATCGTCGGCTTCCCCGGCGAAACCGAAGCCGATTTTGAAACCACGATGAAACTGATCGCGGATGTGGGCTTTGATATGTCCTTCAGCTTCATCTACAGCGCCCGCCCCGGAACGCCCGCGGCCAGCTACGCCGATGACACGCCGCTGGAAGTGAAAAAAGAACGCCTCTACCGCCTGCAAGAGCGCATCAACCAGCAGGCGCGAGCCATTTCCGAGGCCATGCTCGGCACGGTGCAACGCATCCTGGTCGAAGGCCATTCCACCAAGGACGCCGCCGAGCTGAAAGGGCGCACGGAAAACAACCGCGTGGTCAATTTCCAGGGCGGCGAGCGACTGATCGGGCAGTTCATCGACGTGCGCATCACGGAAGTCATGCCCAACTCGCTGCGCGGCGAAGTCGTCCAGCAGGCTGCTATGCTCAGCGCATCAAAATCAGACTCCCTGTGACTTCCTCATGAGCGCCGAACTCTGGGAACTGCTGTCCTACATCGTCACGGTCATCGGCTTGCCGATGGCTCTGGCTTTTTTCATCTTCGAGCAGCGCAAGGAGCGCGCCAATGAAGATGAGGCCATCTGGCTGCAACTTTCCGATGCGTATATCGACTTTCTCAAGGTAGTGCTGGCCAATTCTGATCTGCAATTACGCAGCAAAACCGCCGCGCCCGATCTCACGCCGGAGCAGATCGAACGCAAGCGGGTGATTTTCGACATGCTGATTTCGCTGTTCGAGCGCGCCTATCTTCTCGCCTATGAGGATGACATGGACGAGCAGCAGCGGCGGCGCTGGCATTCATGGGAGGATTACATGCGCGAGTGGTGTCAGCGTGAAGATTTCCTGCGCCTTCTGCCCGAACTGGTGTGCGGCGAAGACCCTGATTTTGCGAACTATATTTTACGACTGGCGCAAGACCCGAGCATTCAGTGCGTCCGCCTGGACGCCGCAGACGCCGCGCCCGGCGGTTGAATTTAACCCGCTCGCGCCGCATGATGCAGGCATTGCATAGAATATAGCCTTGAGTTGAGCACCTCCATACAAACCGGCGCACTGGCGCTAACCCCTGAAGACAATCTGCGCCTGGCCAATCTTTGCGGCCAGCTTGATGGCCATTTGCGCTTGTTGGAGCGCAGGCTGGGCGTGGAAATCAATAATCGTGGCTTCGACTTTCAGGTCATCGGCCCGCAGGACGCCGTGACCGTCGCGCTGCGCCTGTTGCAAAGCCTGTACGCACAAACGGCGCAAGGCGCACTGAGCGCGAAAAACATCCATCTCGCCCTGGTGGAAAGCGGCTTTGACGATGACGAGGCTGCGCCGGAGGAAGACGCTTCGCCGGAAGCCTTTAGCATTCGCACGCCGCGCATCACCATCAAGGGACGCGGCGCGAATCAGGCACGTTATTTGCGTGATATTAAAAGCCATGACCTGAGTTTTGGTATCGGCCCAGCGGGTACGGGCAAGACCTATCTTGCCGTGGCCGCCGCGGTCGAGGCGCTGGAAAACGAAGACGTGCGCCGCATCCTGCTGGTGCGTCCGGCGGTGGAGGCAGGCGAGCGCCTGGGCTTTCTGCCCGGCGACATGGCGCAGAAGATCGACCCGTATTTGCGCCCGATGTACGACGCGCTGTACGAAATGCTCGGCTTTGAGCGGGTGACGAAATACATCGAGCGCAATGTGATCGAAGTCGCACCGCTGGCCTTTATGCGCGGACGCACGCTGAACGAAGCATTCATCATCCTCGATGAAGCGCAGAACACCACGGTGGAACAGATGAAAATGTTCCTCACCCGCATTGGTTTCGGCTCGCGTGCCGTAGTCACTGGCGACGTCACCCAGATCGATCTGCCGCGTGCGCAGCAATCGGGGTTGCGCCATGCCATCGAGGTGATTCAGGGCGTGGAAGGCGTGAGCTTTACCTTCTTCCAGGCACGGGATGTGGTGCGTCACCCGTTGGTCAAACGCATTGTCGCCGCCTATGAAAAAGCCGATGTACACAGTTGAGACTGCATGAGGATACCCATGCTCGACCTTGAGATTCAGTACCCCGATCACGACGATCTTTCCGAAGGCGTTTTCGACCCGGCATCCGGCCTGCCCTCGCCCGAACAGTTCTCACGCTGGGTCAGCGAAACCGTCGGCCCCGTGCCGACCGCCATGACCCTGCGTCTGGCGCATGTGCATGAAGCGGCGCAACTGAACATGAAGTTTCGCGGCAAGGATTACGCCACCAACGTACTCTCCTTCCCCTTGCAGTTCCCCGAAGAGTCAGGCATTCCCTATATCGGCGACATCGTCATCTGCCCGGATGTCGTGGCGCGCGAGGCCGAGGAACAGCACAAGCCATTGCTGGCGCATTACGCGCATTTGACGGTGCATGGCACGCTGCATCTGCTCGGCTACGACCACCTCGATGAGGACGATGCCTGCGAAATGGAAACGCTGGAGACACAAATCCTTGCCAAACTGGGCTTCCCCGATCCTTACCAGCCGATTGAAGACACGGACTAAATCCAATGGATGAGCCTTCCCCGAGTAATGGCCCGAGTAGCGGCTCCAGTACCTCCAGCCCGTCGCCGCGCGGCTGGCTGGATAAAATCGTTCAACTGATCGCCGGTGAGCCGCGCAATCGCGAAGACCTGATCGAAACGCTGGAAACCGCCCAGGAGCGCGGCTTGCTCGATCATGGCGCACTGGCCATGATCGAAGGCGTACTGGAGCTGCATGAGCTGCGCGCACGCGACCTGATGATTCCACGCGGACAGATGGCCGTGCTGGAACATGACATGAGTTTCGACGAACTGCTGGAGCGTGTGCTTGAGACGGGGCACTCGCGCTATCCGGTGATCGGCGAAGACCGCGACGAGGTATTGGGTCTGCTGCTGGTCAAGGATCTGTTGCGCCTCATCCCCAAGCCGGGCGAGAGGGAAGGACTGGCCGAGAGCGCCGCCGCAAGATTCGATCTTGCGCCCTATCTGCGCCCTGCCCTGTTCGTGCCGGAAAGCAAGCGTATCGACGCATTGCTGGCCGAGCTGCGCGCCTCGCGCAATCACCTGGCGCTGGTGATTGACGAGTACGGCGGCATCGCCGGGCTGGTCACCATCGAAGACATTCTGGAAGAGATCGTCGGCGCCATCGACGATGAGCACGACACGGCGGAGGATGTGTTGATCCGCGCAGCGGGCAATGACCGCTATATCGTGCATGCGCTCACCCCCATCGACGAATTCAACGCCGCCACCGGCGCCGAACTGTCGGATCAGGATTTCGACACCATCGGCGGCTACGTGACCCACGCCATCGGCCATTTGCCGCAACGTGACGAAGTGATCGAGCTTGAAGGCTTCAAGTTCCGCGTGATCAGCGCAGATCGACGCCGCTTGCACCGCATGCGCGTCACCCGTCTTGGCGCGCATACCCCGCCGCCTGAAAGCTGACGATGCAGCCGGGGATGAACCCAGGAATCGACGGCACGCTCTGGCTGCCCCGCCTTGCCGCCCTGCTCTCGGGCGCGGCCTTGCCCTTGGCCTTTGCGCCCTTCGATCTCTGGCTGCTTGCGCCGCTCGCGCTCGCCGTCTTGTTCTGGCTGTGGTCATCGGCCTCGCCGCGTGAGGCGGGGAAGCTGGGCTATGCCTTCGGTCTTGGCCTGTTCGGCGTCGGCACAAGCTGGATTTTTGTCTCCATGCACCACTTCGGTGAGGCGATCGTGCCGGTCGCCGGGCTGATTACCCTGGTGTTTGCCGCCTTCATGGCCATTTTCCCGGCTCTGTCCGGCTGGCTTGCCGCACGGCTGGCCGCGGAGAAAAGCACTCTGCGTCTGCTGCTTGCCATGCCGCTGGGCTGGATGCTGTTTGAGCTGGTGCGCGGCGAATTTCTGGGCGGCTTTCCCTGGCTGAACCTGGGTGCAAGCCAGATTCACAGTCCGTTGGCAGGCTACGTGCCCGTGCTGGGCGAATACGGCGCGAGTTTTGCCGTGGCGTTCAGCGCCGCCCTGCTGGTTCTGTTTGTCACAAGGCGCGCCTATCTTGCCGTGGTCGGCAGTCTGTTTGCGCTGGTCGCACTCTGGGCGGGCGGCATCACTCTGCGCCACATCGACTGGGTGGAGGCGACGGGCGAACCGCTGCGCGTGGCGATTGTGCAAGGCAATGTCGAGCAGTCGCGCAAATTCGACCCGCAGGTGTTTCAGGCCACGCTCGACCTGTACCGCCGCCTGACGGAGTCCGTGCCGGACGCCAGGCTCATCGTCTGGCCGGAAACCGCTGTGCCGGATACGGTCAGCGCGGCCTCGCCGTTTCTGATCGAAATGCAGGAGCTGATGCGCGCACGTGGACAGGATCTGGTGCTCGGCATTTTCGACCAGGATCGGCTGGGCAATTACTACAACGCCATGCTGGCGCTGCCGGTGGAAGGCGGCTATTACCATAAGCGCCATCTGGTGCCGTTTGGCGAATACCTGCCGTTGCGCGAACTGATTTTGCCGTTCAAGAGCCTTATCCAGGTTCCCATGTCCGACCTGACTTCGGGCAAGAACGATCAGCCCTTGCTCAATCTGGCAGGACAGCCGGTCGGCGCGTCGATCTGCTACGAGGCCACGTTGGCGCGCAAGATCAACACCGCCCTGCCCGCCGCCGCTTTTCTTATCAACGCCAGCAATGACGCCTGGTTCGGCGACTCGCTCGCCCCGCACCAGCATTTGCAGATCGCCGCCATGCGCAGCCTGGAAAGCGGGCGCTGGATGGTGCGCGCCACCAATACCGGCATTTCCGCCCTGATCGACCCGCAAGGCCGGATCACGGCGCGCACGCCGCAATTCGAGCAAGCCGTGCTGCAAGGCGAGATCACGCCCATGCAGGGCGCAACGCCCTTCGTGCGCTTCGGCGCATGGCCGGTGTGGTTGTTTAGCGTCCTGGGTGTGCTGGCTTTGGCAGGGTGGAATTACATTACCGCCGAACGCAGCCGCCGATAATCCTCATCGCCGCAAACAGCGCAAGGCGGCAATACATTGCGCTCGGCATCGAAGTGCAACACCTCGCCGCAGCCCACGCACTCATAGGCTCCAGCCTCGACCTCGTCCCCCGCGTGCAGCAATTGCGCCATCTGCTCCGTCCACATTTCCTTGAGGCGCATCAGGTCACGGGTCGTCGGGTCAGCAGCCAACAGCAGCTTTTCCAGCGCCATGTCCTCGGCGACGAGCAAATCGGTTTCCACCCAGTCGTGAAACTCCTCTTCGGCGGCCACCAGGATTTCCGACAGCTCGTCCACATCGCGACGCAGGTTCGCGGCCAGTTCGTCGGCTTCCTCGTGCGTCAGCTCGCGCGCCGTCATCACCCACTCTCGCGCCTGCAGCAGCGCCTTGTCCAATGACTGGCGCACGCCATGCTCGCCCTGCATCAAGTCCAGCACACGCTCGCTCATCGCGTTATAGGCTTCACGCAAATGCCCCTGAAAACGATTGGCCATAGCTACTCCTGCGTACCGATTTCCTGTTGACGGCCATTTCCCCAAATTCGCTGCGCAGCATTTGCCGCGGCAGAAAGCGACTCAAGCCACCCGCATGGCCTGTTGGAGAAGCGCCCTGAACTGAGTAAAGCACATTCTGCGCGCCGCATTTGCTATCCTTGCGCCACTTTTTCATTGACCGTTTGCAAGAATCCCATGTCCGCGACCACGCAAGACCCTATGCACGACCAGTACAACTTCAAGACCATCGAACAGCGCGCTCAGCAGAAATGGGACGAGGCCGACATCTTCAACGCCAAGGAAGACCCGGCGAAAGTGAAGTTCTACTGCCTGTCGATGTTCCCCTACCCCAGCGGCAAGCTGCACATGGGGCATGTGCGCAACTACACCATCGGCGACGTGATCGCCCGCTTCCAGCGCATGCATGGCAAGAACGTGCTGCAACCGATGGGCTGGGACGCCTTCGGCCTGCCGGCGGAGAACGCGGCTCTGGCCAACAACGTCGCCCCGGCGGCCTGGACTTTGTCCAACATCGACTACATGCGCAACCAGCTCAAGGCGCTGGGCTTCGGCTACGACTGGTCGCGCGAAGTCACCACCTGCCTGCCGGACTACTACCGCTGGGAGCAGTGGCTGTTCACCCGCCTGATGAAAAAGGGCGTAGCCTACAAGAAAACCGCCGTGGTCAACTGGGACCCGATCGACCAGACCGTGCTGGCCAACGAGCAGGTGATCGACGGTCGCGGCTGGCGCTCCGGCGCGCTGGTGGAGCGCCGCGAGATTCCGCAGTGGTTCATCCGCATCACCGACTACGCCGAGCAGTTGCTCAACGACCTCGACACCCTCGACGGCTGGCCCGAGCAGGTGCGCGCCATGCAGGCCAACTGGATCGGGCGTTCGGTGGGCGTGGAGCTGCACTTCGAGATCGAGGGCGGCGAGCCGCTGACCGTGTACAGCACGCGCGCCGACACCCTGATGGGCGTGAGTTTTGTCAGCGTGGCCGCCGAGCATCCGCTGGCGAAAAGAGCCGCCGAGCACAACGCCGAGCTGGCCGCCTTTATCGAGGAGTGCCGCCACACCAAGGTCGCCGAGGCCGACATGGCCACCCTTGAGAAGAAGGGCGTGCCGCTGGGCATTTCCGCCATCCACCCGATCACCGGCGAAAAAGTGCCGGTGTGGGCGGCCAATTTCGTGCTGATGGAGTACGGCACGGGCGCGGTGATGGCCGTACCCGCGCACGACCAACGGGATTTCGAGTTTGCGCAAAAATACGGCCTGCCGATCAAGCAGGTGATCGCACCGGCGAGTGGTGAGGCCATCGACCTTGCCCAAGCCGCTTTCACCGACAAGGGCGTGCTGGTCAATTCCGGCGCATTCGATGGTCTGGGCTCCGCCGATGCCGTCGAAGCCATCGCCGCCCATCTCGCCGCGCAGGGCAAGGGCCACAAGAAAATCAACTACCGCCTGCGCGACTGGGGCGTGTCCCGCCAGCGCTACTGGGGCTGCCCGATCCCGGTGATCAACTGCCCGAGCTGCGGCGCGGTGCCCGTGCCGGAAGACCAGCTCCCGGTCGTCTTGCCGACCGAAGTGGAGATGAACGGCCCGCAATCGCCGATCAAATCCATGCGCGAGTTCATCGACACCACCTGCCCCTGCTGCGGCGGCAAGGCCGAGCGCGAGACCGACACCTTCGATACCTTCTTCGAGTCGAGCTGGTATTACGCGCGCTACACCTCGCCCAAGAGCGACAGCGCCATGCTGGACGAGCGCGCCAAATACTGGCTGCCGGTCGATCAATACGTCGGCGGCGTGGAGCACGCCGTGCTGCACCTGCTGTACGCGCGCTTCTTCCACAAGCTGATGCGCGACGAGGGTCTGGTGGGTGGCGACGAGCCGTTCAAGCGCCTGCTCACCCAGGGCATGGTGGTGGCCGACACCTACTACCGCGAAGACGCGATCGGCAAGAAGACCTGGTACAACCCGGCCGAGGTCGAGGTGGCGCATGACGATAAGGGCCGCATCGTCGGTGCGACGCTGATCGCCGACGGCCAGCCGGTGATGGTCGGCGGCACGGAGAAGATGTCCAAATCGAAGAACAACGGCGTTGATCCGCAGGCGATGATCGACCGCTACGGCGCAGACACCGTGCGCCTGTTCATGATGTTCGCCGCGCCGCCCGATCAGATGCTCGAATGGTCAGATTCAGGAGTGGAAGGAGCGCACCGCTTCCTCAAGCGTTTGTGGCGCATGGTGGGCGAGCATGTTGCGCAAGGTGACGCCCCCGCGCTGGACTCATCGACGCTGAACGATGCCCAGAAATCCGCTCGTCGCAAGCTGCACGAGACCATCCAGAAAATCACCGACGACATCGGTCGTCGCCAGACTTTCAACACCGCGATTGCTGCGGTGATGGAACTGCTCAACGAGATCGGCAAGCTGGACGATTCCGAGGCTAGCCGTGCCGTGAAACAGGAGGCATTCTGCGCCGTGACTCTGTTGCTCGCGCCGATTACCCCGCATATCGCCGAGAGCTTGTGGAACGCCCTGGGGCAGAGCGGCATGGCAGCCAACGCGGACTGGCCGCAGGCGGATGAAACCGCCCTGGTACGCGATAGCATGCAAATGGTGGTGCAGGTCAATGGCAAGCTGCGCGGCCAGATTGATGTCGCCGTGGACGCCAGCAAGGAAAGCATGGAACAGGCGGCGCTGGCCGATGCCGGCGTACAGCACTTCCTTGCCGGTCTGAGCGTGAAAAAAATCATCACCGTCCCCGGTCGCCTGATCAATATCGTCGCGGCCTGAGGAGAAATCGCCGCATGAAACGCCAGCCCCCGCCAACGACTCGCCGCACATTCTTGCTGGGCGGGCTGGCGTTCGCCCTGACGCCAGTCTTGCCAGGCTGCGGCTTCCAGCCGCGCGGCACGCTGGCGCTGCCTGCAGCGATGCGCAAGATCAGCCTGCAAGGCTCGCAGCCAAGCGGGCTGACCGATGCCTTGACCCGGCTTTTGCAGAGCAATGGCGCACAGATCCTGAGCGGCGCGCCGCTGCCCGCGGACGCAATCAGCATCCGCCTGAGCGACATCCGCATCCAGCGCCGCGAGGCGTTGACCGACCGCCAGGCCAATATCCGCCTGATCGAATTGCTGCAACGCGTGCAACTCGATGCGCAACATGCCGATGGCCGCCCGCTCATCCGCAGCGAATCCTTCGAGGCCGTGCGCAGCGCCAGCTACAACCCGCTCTCCCTGCTGGCGCAGGGCGAAGAAGAGGAACGTCTGCGCCGCGAACTGGACGAGCAACTGGCGCACACGCTGCTCGCCCGTCTGAAAAGCGTCATGGCTCATGGCGTGGACACGACACAGCCATGAAGATCCGCGCCGAGCAATGCGCACGTGAGCTTGCACGCGGCCTGCCTTCCGCCTTCCTGATGAGCGGCGACGAAGCGCTGCAAAAGCAGGAGGCGCTTGACCTTGCCTTGCGCCTGGCGCGTGAACAAGGCTTTACAGAGCGCCTGCGCTATGAAATCGAGCATCAGTTCGACTGGTCGCAACTCTTCAACGAATGGAGCGCGCCCTCGCTGTTCGCTCCGCGCCGCATCTTTGACTTGCGCCTCAACCACCTGCGCCTGAGCAAGGAAGCCGCGGCCTGGCTGACGGCGGCGGCCAAATCCGGCGGAACGGACAATTTTTTGCTGCTCAGCACCGGCAAGCTGGACGCCGCGCAGAAAAAATCCGCCTGGGTGCAAGCCTTTGAGCAACACGGCCTGTGGCTGGAAGCCTGGCCGCTGAAAGACGGTGAGTTACTGGCCTGGATGGAGCGCCGCCTGCGCCAGCAGGGCTTGAGCGCAGAGCGCGAAGCCTTGCAGCTTTTGGCGGAGCAGCTTGAGGGCAATCTGCTGGCCGCCGCGCAAGAGATCGACAAACTCGCCTTGCTGTTCGCCCAGGGTACGCGCCTGTCCAGCGAAATGGTGCTGAGCAGCGTCGCCAACTCCAGCCGCCACACCGTATTTGAAATCGGCGAAGCCATTGCACAGGGCGACAGCAAGCGCGCCCTGCGCGTATTGCACGGTCTGCAACAGGAAGGGGTGGAGCCGATTCTGATCGCCTGGGCCATCACGCGGGAAATCCGCCTGCTGGCCGATCTTTCCACCCGTATCGCCCTTGGCGAAACGCCGACTCATGCGCAAAAGGCGCTGCGCATCCGCGACGCCGACATGCGCCACTACAACGCCCGCGCGCGCAAAGGCAGCCGCCACTGGCAAAACCTGCTGCTTGCCTCCGCCGCCTTTGATCGCATCGTCAAAGGCGCAGGCCGCCAAGGGGAGCGCCCCTGGCCTGCGCTGACGGAACTGTTGCTCAAGGCCTGCAGGAATTAATCCGGAGATCCGAGCCATGCTGTTTTGGGTGTTGTGGGGGATTGACGCTATCGTCGCCGCGATTTTCATCTACTTTTTCATCATCGGTCTTCTCGACGGCTCGGTCTCATCATTCAATCTGGCGCTTTGGCTGGCCATCCTGGTCGCGCTCGCTGCACTGCTTCTCGGCGGCTACGCGCTCCATGCCGCTGGAAAACCACGCATCGCCGCCGCGCTGTTGAGCCTCCTTGCCGTCCCAGGCATCCTGGCGGCGATGCTCAGCCTTGTGGTGATTATTTCACCGCCCAACTGGAATTGAATGCCCCACGACAATGCCTTCAGCGAAGTTGCGGCCAACCGCACGATGACCGCCTAAAGCATCCAGAGCCCATTTCTGCGACAATCTCTGCATTCACTCACAATTGATCGTGCCTCATGCAACAACTCATTCAAGCCCTGGGACAGCAAGCCCGCCACGCCGCACGCCAACTATCCCGCGCCGATACCGCCGCCAAGAACAAGGCGCTGGACGCCATCGCCCAAGCGCTGCTCGATCACGCCGAAAACCTGATCGCCGCCAATGCGCAGGATCTTGAGACTGGCAAGATCAACGGGCTGGATGCCGCCATGCTCGACCGTCTGTCCATCGACGCCGCGCGCATCGCCGCCATGGCCGAGGGCGTGCGCCAGATGATCGCCCTGCCCGATCCGGTCGGCGCCATCAGCGACATGAGCTACCGCCCGTCTGGTATTCAACTGGGCAAAATGCGCGTACCCATCGGCGTGATCGGCATCATTTACGAATCGCGCCCCAACGTAACCGTGGACGCGGCGGCTTTGTGTTTGAAATCCGGCAACGCGGTCATTCTGCGCGGCGGCTCCGAGGCGGCGCACTCCAATCGCGCCCTCGCCGCCTGCATTCAGCAGGGTCTAAGCAAGGCCGGTTTGCCGGAGGCTGCGGTGCAAGTCATCCCCACCACCGACCGCGAAGCCGTGGGCGCCATGCTGCGCGCGCGCGGCCTGATCGACGTGATCATCCCGCGCGGCGGCAAGAGCCTGACCGAGCGCGTGGCCAGCGAGAGCCTGGTGCCGGTCATCAAGCATCTGGACGGCATCTGCCACGTGTACATCGACGACACAGCCGATCTGCACAAGGCGATCAAGGTGGCTCTCAATGCCAAGACGCATCGTTACGGCGTGTGCAATGCGATGGAGACCCTACTGGTGGCCGAAGCGATCGCTGCTGACGTGCTGCCCGCACTGGCGGATGCCTATGTAAAAAAAGGCGTGGAGCTGCGCGGCTGTACCAAGACCCGCGAGATTCTGCCCGAGGTGGACGTCAAGGCAGCGACCGAGGACGACTGGCATAGCGAATACCTCGCGCCGATCCTGTCCATTCGCGTGGTGGATGATCTGGAGATGGCGATTGAGCACATCGAAACCTACGGCTCGCATCACACCGACGCCATCATCACCGAAGACTACAGCCGTGCGCGCCGCTTCCTGCGTGAAGTCGATTCCAGCAGCGTGATGGTCAACGCCTCCACGCGCTTTGCCGATGGCTTCGAGTACGGCCTGGGCGCGGAAATCGGCATTTCCACCGACAAGCTGCACGCACGCGGCCCTGTGGGGTTGGAGGGATTGACCACCGAGAAATGGATTGTGCTCGGCGACGGGCATGTGCGCGGCTAAGGCGCGATTCGCTTGATCGGCATTCTCGGCGGCACCTTCGACCCGATTCACTTAGGCCACCTGCGTCTGGCTGAAGAGGTGCGCGAGGCGCTGGATCTAGAGCAAGTGCGCTTTGTGCCCGCGCACCAACCGCCGCATCGGCGTGCGCCTGTGGCGTCTGCCGCACATCGTCTGGCGATGGTGCGCCGTGCGACGGAAGATAATCCGCATTTTGCCGTCGATGACCGCGAGTACCGTCGCGGTGGCGCGTCCTGGATGGTGGACACCTGCGCTTCCCTGCGCGAGGAATACGGCGAACGCCCCCTGGCGCTGATCATGGGCATGGATGCGTTCAACGGTTTCACCCGCTGGCGCGAGTGGGCGCGCATTCTTGATCTGGTGCATCTGGCCATCGCCACCCGCCCGGGCAGCCGTGCTGAAGACGAAGCCGCCGAACTGCTGGCCGCACGCCGTCGCCCCCTGGCCGATCTGCCCCGCTCGCCCGGCGGGCGCATCGTCGAGGTGCGTATCACCGCGCTGGATATTTCCGCCACGCACATCCGCGAACTGGCCGCAGCCGGGCGCAGCACGCGCTATCTTCTGCCCAAGCCGGTGCAGGATTATCTTGCCGAATATGGGCTTTACTGATTTTTACTATCTTTAACCAACGAGAACCTCATGGAACTTGAATCCCTACGCGACCTGATCGTCGCTGCCCTGGAAGAACTCAAAGGCGTCAACGTGCAGGCGCTGGATGTACGCGGGCGCTGCTCGTTTACCGATCTGATGATTTTCGCTTCCGGCACCTCGGATCGGCATGTCAAATCCCTGGCCGCCAATGTGGAGGACAAGGTGCGCGCAGCGGGCGTGCGTCCGCTGGGCGTGGAAGGCGACGATCAGGCGCAGGCCAACTGGGTGCTGCTCGATCTGGGCGAAGCCGTGGTGCATGTCATGCTGGCGGAAACCCGCGAGTACTACCAACTGGAAAGGCTTTGGGCGATGGGGGGCGAACACGCCCGCAACGTCTGAGACCGACTAGGCTCAGCCTCATGAAAATCCACCTCATCGCCATCGGTGAGAAAATGCCCGCCTGGGTTCATGCGGGGTACGATGAGTATGCCCGCCGCCTGCCGCGTGAGTGTGCTCTTGTGTTGCGCGAGCTGCCGCTGGCGACGCGCGGGAAATCGGGCGGCAACACCGGCGATGCGCTCAAATGGAAGCGCGAAGAGGCGGAGATGATCCGCGCCGCCCTGCCCAAGGGCGCGCATATCGTGGCGCTGGACGTCCTCGGCAAGGCGTGGGATACCCCGGAACTGTCGCGCCGCTTGGGTGTCTGGATGCAGGAGCACAGCGATGTCGCCTTGCTTGTCGGCGGCCCCGACGGGCTGGATGAGAGCTTGCTGGGCGAGTCTCATGCGCGCTGGTCGCTCTCGCCGCTGACCTTTCCGCACCCCTTGGTGCGCATCATTCTGGCTGAGCAGGTGTATCGCGCCTGGAGTCTGCTCAATAACCATCCCTATCATCGAGCCTGAGATGACCAGCCTGATTCTTGCCTCTACCTCACCCCGCCGCGCTGAATTGCTGCGCCAGATCGGCGTGCGTTTCGTGCAACACGCGGTCGATGTGGACGAAAGCGCCCAGCCTGGCGAAATGGCGGCGCATACCGCCCTGCGTCTGGCGCGGCTCAAGGCGCAGGCGGCCATGCAGCAAGCGCCCGAAGGTCAGGCGGTGCTGGCGGCGGATACCCTGATCGGCCTGGACGGCGAAGCCCTGGGCAAGCCGCACAACCCCACGGCGGCATGGCAGATGTTGCACCGTCTGTCCGGCAGGCAACATGAGGTTTACACCGGCGTGGCGCTGGCGGCGCACGGCGAGTTGCGCGCCTTCCTCTCCTTGAGTCATGTCAGCTTTCGTCCGTTGGATGATGCCGATATTCGCGCCTACATCCAGAGCGGCGAGCCGCTGGACAAGGCGGGGGGCTATGCCATTCAGGGCATGGCCGCCGCCTTCATCACCCGGCTGGAGGGCAGCTATTCCGGCGTGATGGGACTACCTCTGTTTGAAACCGCCGAGCTGTTGCGTCAAGCGGGTCTCCCTATCTGGAATACAGCGCCATGAGCGAAGAAATCCTGATCAACGTCACCCCGCAGGAAACGCGCATCGCCTTTGTGGAAAACGGCGTGTTGCAGGAAATCGCCATCGAACGCCAGCGCAATCGCGGCATCGTCAGCAATATCTACAAGGGTCGCGTCAGTCGTGTCCTGCCCGGCATGGAAGCGGCGTTTATCGACATCGGCCTGGAGCGCGCCGCGTTTTTACATGCCTCCGATCTTGACCTGACGCCGGAAGAAAAACAGACCGGCGTCGAAGTCACCCCGCCGCAGATCCAGGAAATCCTGCGTTCCGGACAAGAGCTGCTGGTGCAGGTCATCAAAGAACCGCTTGGCGCCAAGGGAGCGCGCCTGACCTCGGAAATCACCATCCCCAGCCGCTATCTGGTCTATCTGCCCAGCGGGCGCAATATCGGCGTCTCCAGCCGCATCGAATGCAGCGAAGAGCGCAACCGGCTCAAAGCCTTGTTGCAAGAAGCCAAGGAGGCGCAGGCCATTCCCGGCGGCTTTATCGTGCGCACCGCCGCCGAAGGCGTGCAAGAGGCCAATCTGCTGCGCGACATGGTCTTCCTGCACAAGCTCTGGGTGGACATCGCCCAGCGTGCGCAACCGGTCGCCGCCGGTCGTCTGGTGCATGAAGACCTGCCCATCGTGCTGCGCACCCTGCGCGATCTGGTGGGCGAGGACGTGGAAAAAATCCGCATCGACTCACGCGAAACCTACCACCGCGCCGCGCATTTCGCCGAACGCATGGAGCCGGAGCTTTTGCCCCTGCTGGAGCACTACAGCGGCGAGCGTCCGATTTTCGAGCTGTACAACGTCGAAGAGGAAATCCAGCGCGCCCTGGAGCGCAAAGTGCCTCTCAAGTCCGGCGGCTACCTGGTGATCGACCAGACCGAAGCCATGACCACGGTGGACGTCAACACCGGCGGCTACGTCGGGCATCGCACCCTGGAAGAAACCATTTTCAAAACCAATCTGGAAGCGGCGCAAGCCATTGCACGCCAACTGCGCCTGCGCAACCTGGGCGGCATCATCATTCTCGATTTCATCGACATGCACGAGGCCGAGCACCGTGAACAGGTGGCCTCCGCCCTGCAAAAGGCGCTGGAACGCGATTACGCCAAGACCAAGGTCAGCGAGGTTTCCAGCCTGGGTTTGATTGAAATGACGCGCAAGCGCACGCGCGAAAGCCTGGAGCATGTGCTGTGCGAAACCTGCCCGACCTGCGGCGGACGCGGCAGCATCAAAACCAGCGAAACCGTGTGCTACGAGGTGTTCCGCGAGATTCTGCGTCTGGTGCGCCAGTATGCCGCCAAACAGATGCTGGTGCTGGCCGCGCAATCGGTCATCGATCGCCTGCTCGACGAAGAGTCCACCGCCCTGGCCGAGTTGCAGGCGTTTACCGGCGTGCCGGTCAGGCTGCAGGTTGAGGCGTTGTACACCCCCGAGCAATACGACATCGTCCTCATGTAAAGCTTCATGCAGTTGCAAAGCCTCATTACCGCCCCGTTCCGCTTCGTGCGCCGCTTGCTGCTGCCGCTGCTCGGGCTGCTGATCATCCTGCTCGCCGTGTTGATGAGCGTGGCCAAAATGGCGCTGCCGCTCTTCGATGAGCAGGCGCGCGCGCTGGTCGAGCGTGTTGCGCTGCAACAAGGCATTGCGCTGGAGGTGCAGCGCCTGAGCCTGGACTGGGAAGGACTTGGGCCGCGCCTGAGCCTGCATGACACGCGCATCAAGAGCGCCGCCGACCAAGCGCCCCTGCAAATGCAAACCCTCAGCCTGCATCTGGATGTGGCGCAAAGCGCGCTCAGCGGGCGGCTGCAATTCAACGTACTGGAAATCAGCGGCCTGAGCTTGCAACTGCAACGGGATACGCAAGGACGCTGGGGGCTGAGCAGTCTCGCCCATGAAACCAACGACGCGAAAAGCGGCGACAGCGCTGAACCGATGGGCTGGCCGGCGTGGATGGGCATGGCGCAGCGCATCGTCCTTAGCCAAAGCCAGCTGAAGATGAGCGACGACATCAGCGGACTGCGCCTGGCGCTTGACGATGTTGACGTGCTGTTCGAGCAGCTTGGAGAGGAGCAACGCCTGGCGCTGCAACTGCAACTTCCCGCCACGCTCGGCGGCGCGGTGGAGCTGCGCGCCCGTCTGCACGGCTCGCTCGGCGATCTTGTTCAGCCCAGCGGTGAAATCTGGCTCAACACCCCCAGCCTGCGTCTGCCTGGCTGGCGCGCCCTGTTCACCAGCCTGCCCAATGCTGATCTGGCGCTCCCTGTCGCCCTGAGCGACCTGCCGCAACTCAAAACCGGCGAGCTGGACGGACAAACCTGGATCAGCCTGCAGCAGGGCGAAATGCGCGATTTGCAAGCCAGCCTGAATTTCAACGACGTGCAAATCAAGCGTCCGCAGCTCGTTCCCTCAACCCAGCTTCCCGCGTCCGCCATCGCCACGCCCCTCGCCAGTCATGTGAACATCCACCTGCAACACGAGAGCGCGCTATGGACGCTCGATCTGGACACCGCGCCACGTTCCCCGCCGCCCTCTCGCGCTAGCGGAGCCGACGCGCCGGTGCATGAACGCATCGCCGACGCGCTGGATCCCGAGCGGGCGCAGACGCGTCTGGCGCAATGGCTGGGCAAGGATGATGCGCCACACACCGCGCAGCGTTTTTCCATGCGGCGCGACGGCGACGAACTTTCGCTTGCCGCCGAACACATCGATCTGGAACTGCTGCGCCCCTGGCTGGTCGCCACCCCGATCCTGCCCGAAAGCATGCGCCGCAGCCTGCAAGCGCACCGCCCTTTGGGCATGCTGCAACAGCTGGCGCTGAAACTTGATCTTTCCAACGATCCGCCGATCGCGTCGGGACAACTCAAGGTCGCCGACCTCGGCTGGCAGGGGCATGACGCCCTGCCCGGCATCACCGGCATCGATGCCGAGGTCTGGCTGGACGGTCGCCGCGCCCTGCTGCGTCTGGACAGCGAAGACATCAGCATCGACAGCGCAGGACAATTGCGCGAGCGCTTGCGCTTCCAAAACCTGCGGAGCGATGTCGCCCTGTTCCTGCCCGACCCCGCCGCCGCCAGTCCGCGCAGCAAGCTGGTCATACACGGCTTGAAGCTGAACAACCCCGACCTGGCGCTGGCGCTCAAGCTGCGTCTTGATCTGCCCGCCAGCGGCAGCCCGCTGATCGACGCCGAGGGCAGCCTGGAGCGCGTTCCCAGCGAGCGCATCCCCGCCTATCTCCCGGTCAAGGTGCTGGAAAAAGATGCCGTGATCTGGCTGGATAACGCCCTCGCCCACAGTCAGGGCTTCGTCCCCCATGCAGCCATTCGCCTGCATGGCGCGCTCGATCGGTTTCCCTACTTCCCGAACGGCAGCGGCCAGTTCAGCGTCATCGCCGATTTTGAACGTCTTGACCTCGACTATGCGCCCCCCTCAATCCATATGCCCGCCCCCGGCTGGCCCGCCGCCGAAAAGCTGCAAGGGCGGCTGAGCTTCATCAACAACGGCATGAGCGCCAACATCCAAAGCGGCCAGATCAAGGGCGTATTGCTGGATCATGGTGCGTTATCCATTCCTGACTATGACCATCCACGTCTGGCGCTTGGCCTCAAGCTGCACGGAGACAGCAAGAACATGCTGGACGTGCTGCGCCACAGCCCGCTGTTCAAAAGCCCGCGCGATCTGGACGCCATCCAGCTTTCCGGAGCAGCCAAACTCGATCTGGATCTGGGCATACGCCTGGATCCGCGTGATCAGCTTCCCGATCGCGTGGAAGGCTGGTTCAACCCGCTAAACGCCCGCCTGCAAACCTTCGGCCTGGATTTCTCCAGGCTCAATGGCACGCTGCATTTTGTCGATCTGACCTTCGACAGCGACAACCTCAAGGCTGAACTCAAACAAAATCCGGTGAGCATCCAGGTCGCCAGCCAGCTTGACCCCCGCACGCCGGCGAGCGAACGCGGCTACCGCATCGACCTTGCCACCCAAACCCGGATCGAGGACTGGCTCGCCTCCGTCACCGCCACCTCCGCTTCCGACATCGCGCGGCGATTTCCCGGACGCTTCGCACTGGATGCACGCCTGGACCTGCACGAAGACCCGGCCAAACAAACCCAGATTGAAGTTGATCTAAACAGCGACCTGCGCGGACTCGCTATCAATCTGCCCGCCCCGCTGGGCAAATCCGCCGAGACTCCACATGCAAGCGCGGCCAGACTGAGCTTCACCCAAGGCAAGCTGACGCACATCAGTTTCAAGCAGCCCGAACTTCTCCAGGCCGCTCTCAGGCTGGACGAACGCGGCATCCGCAGCGGCACGGCGCACTTCGGCGCGGGTTCGGAAGCGCAGGAAGGCAAGGCCGACGAGTTTCTGCTCAGCGGCTCCCTGACCGAACTCAAGCTCGACGACTGGCTGGCTGTGTTCGATGGTCAAGACAAGACCCAGAGTGCCTGGCTGCCGCCAGCCCTGCGCATCAGCGGCAAAATCCAGCGCCTGCACGCCCTGGGAGGCGATTGGGACAAGTTGGCCTTCGAAGGCGCGCACGACAGGCAAGGCTGGAAGATCGACGTGGACGCGCCGCGCATCAGCGGCCAACTGCTCTATCCCGACGCACCGACGGCGGAGAAGCCGGTCGATGTCCGCCTCAGCCGCCTGATCTTCCCCGACCAGGACGAACCCTCGTCTCCCGCCGGAGAGAACGCCGCCAAGACGCCACCCATTGAACCCAGCGCCGTGGATCCGGCCAGCCTGCCGCATCTGCTGCTGCACATCGGCGAGCTGAACTATGGCGCGACCCAGTTGCGCGAGATTGAACTGCGCGCCGCCCCGCAGGCTGCCGCCAGCCATCCCAAGGGCGAGGCCGCGTGGCTGATCCAGCCGCTGAGCATCAAAGGCGCCGCACTGAGCATGCAAGGCCAGGCCGCATGGCGACGCACGGCCGCAGGGCGGCCTTTCAGCTCGCTGGAATTAAAGTTCGCCAGCGATGATGTCGGCGCAGCCTTGAGCGGGCTGGGCGCCAGGCACTCACTGAAAAAGGGGCGACTGGAAAATTCCGCAATCCAGCTCAGCTGGCCTGGCGGCCTGCATCAGTTCGCCTGGGGCGGCGCGTACGGCCAGGGTCAATTGCATATCGTCGATGGCGAGATCGACAAGGTCGAACTTGGCGCCGGGCGTATGCTCGGGCTGATCAGCCTGACCGAACTGCCGCGCCGACTGATCCTTGATTTTGGCGATGTCTTCGGCAAAGGCCTGCACTTCGAGCGCTTGGACAGCGAGATGACGCTGAACGATGGTCTGTTGCGCACGCAGCGCTTCGAGCTGGACAGCCCGGCGCTCAAGCTTGCGGCCAGCGGTTTCAGCAATATGCTCGATCAAAGCCTGCACTACCAGATGGTGGCCACGCCGTCGCTAGGCAATGTGCTGCCCATCGTCGGCGTGGTCGCTGGCGGCCCGCTCGTCGGCGGCGCGACTTTCGTGGCGCAAAAGCTGTTTGAAATGGCCGGAGGCAGCTTTGTCAGCCTAAACTACCAAGTCAGCGGCACCTGGGATCAGCCCGTCATCGAACGCGGCAGCCCGCCCGAAGCCGATGAAAAAACCAAACCGCCGAGCACCGCCCAATGAGCATGAGCACACAAGCCGCCGTCATACAAATGCGATCTTGCAGCGACGTCCAGCGCAATCTGGCCTGGGCGGATCTGCTGCTCGCCCAAGCTGCGGGACGCGGAGCAGCGCTTGCCGTGCTGCCGGAAAACTTCGCCTGCATGACCCCGCTTCCTGAGCATTTACAGCGCGTGGCGGAGGATTTCGGCGCAGGACCGATCCAGGACTTTCTGGTGCGCATGGCGCGCAAGCACAAGCTGTGGCTGGTGGGCGGCACGCTGCCGCTGCGCACGCACGATGGCCGCCTGAGCAATACCTGCCTGGTGTTTGACGACCAGGGTTGGCTACAACGCCGCTATGACAAAATCCACCTGTTCGATGTCAGCATCCCCGATGCGGAAAGTCATTGCGAGTCGGCGCATTTTCTCGCCGGACACGAAGTCATCGTGATCAACAGCCCGATCGGTCGCCTGGGGCTGGCCATCTGCTACGACCTGCGCTTTCCCGAGCTGTTTCGCCAAATGCTCCACCAAGGCGTTGAAGCCGTCGCCTTGCCCGCCGCCTTTACCCATGCCACAGGCAAGGCGCATTGGGAGGTTTTGCTGCGCGCGCGCGCCATTGAAAACCAGTGCTTCATGCTGGCGGCGGCGCAGGAGGGCGAACATTTCGCCGGGCGGCGCACGTTCGGCCACAGCCAGATCATCGACCCTTGGGGCAAGATCCTGCAGCAGCAGTCCCATGGCTGGGGGCTGGCCGTCGCCCCCATCGACCGCGCGCAACAGCAGGCGCTGCGCGAACACTTCCCCGTACTGCGGCATCGGCGCCTGGCCTGTTAGGGAAACGCTGATTTATTCAGCGTTTCCCGCCTGGGGCAGGATGCCCCAGCACGAACGATGGCGTAAGCCATGGATTCGTGAAGACCGTTGCGGGCGTGTACCGCAACGAAGCTTGCTGATTTATTCCATGGATGGAATAAGGGTGCTTCTATCAATTCGATCAAGCTGATGGATGCAAACCAAAAACCGGCGAAAAAGCGCAGCATACACGCAGTATGTGAGCATTTTGAGCCGGTTTTTGGTGCGGCAGACGCGGCTTCAGCGGATTTATAGAAGTGCCCGTAAGCCAGTTTTAACTTAGAATCCAAGTCATGCTAAGTACGCAAACCCTCCTGCTGCTCATCGCCCTCGGCGCAGCCGCCATGCTTTCCTGGAACAACTGGCGCGCGCGTGAACACGCCGAACGTCTGGCGCGCGAAACCTGCAAGCGCATGGGCATTCAGTTTCTGGATGACAGCGTGGGCTTGAAAACATGGCGCATCGTGCGCGACGCCGACCCGCGCAGCGGTCTGCGCCGCTGGGCGATTCGTCGCGTGTTCCAGTTTGAATTCAGCCGTCAGGGTTCGGATCGCTGGCCGGCGGAACTGATTTTGCTCAGCGGACGACTGCTGGGCGTCGAGTTCAACTTGGTCAGCGACACTCCCGCCAGCGCCCCGCCCATTCATCAGCCCGTCCGTCCGCGCGCCGAGACCGCCAGCGAGCAGAACGCCTCCGCTAAGGTCATTCCCTTTAAAAAACCACCGCAAGATTAAGGCAAAGCCATGTTCAAACGCCTGCTTCCCCTGTTCGCCCTCAGCCTGTTTCTCATGGCCTGCTCCGGCGCACCCGGCAATGGCGAGCTGGAAAAGCTGGTGGGCATAGAACTCAAGACCGATACCCCGCAGGCGGTGTTCCGCATCGAAAACTTCAAGAAAACCGATGGCCAACTGGAAGACGCCACGCACTACACGGCGAATGTTAGCTATGAACTGGTGTTTACCAAAAGCCTGCAAGAAATCGCCGACAACGCCGGACAAGCGCCGGGCGGCCCGTTGGACAAGCTGGGCGCAGGCATGAACCTGGTCACTCTCAGCCTGCTCTACGGCGACTTCAAGGTCGGCGACCGCCTGCCCCGCCAGCAGACGCTGCACCTGGTTAAAAACGAGGCAGGCTGGCGTTTGGCGCGCGAGTGACCCCGTCTGATAGAAGCGCCTCGCAAGCCAATTGCTGAAAATACTCCTCCCGCACTATTCAAAACACGTTAAGCCAGCGTTAAGCATCCAAGTGGTTTCATCAGAGCCTTAGAACCTGTTCAAAGTCTCGATCAACGGATGCAGTGCAAGCGAAAAACCGTCGAAAAAGCGCAGCATAGATGCACTATGTGAGCATTTTGAGGCGGTTTTTTGCGCCGCAATGCGCCGTTCAGTGAGAGTTTGAACAGGTTCTTAGACGCAGCCCATCGGCTGTCGCGCGCATTAGCCCACCTGAACGCAACGAGGTTTAACCTGTGAACGCATCCCCGCTACATTCCGCCCTGCTTGCCGCCTGTTTTGTCATGCTCACCGCCTGCGGCGGCAGTGGCGGCGACATCTCCGGCAACACGAACGTTGCGCCACAGCCAACCCCCGCACCAACAACTACGCCAAGTTCGTGCCCCAGTCCGATTTTGCCGCTCAACCAGGAGGAAATCGACGAAGCGCTGTTCATGCGCGAGGAAGAAAAGCTGGCGCGCGACGTTTATCAGGATCTTGCCGCCTACTGGCAGACGCAGGCAGGCAGCGTTCCTGTGGTGACGATCATGGGCAATATCGTCAAGGCCGAGAATCAGCACATGGAAAGCATGAAAAACGTGCTCACCTGTTACGGCCTGCCTGATCCGATCAACCCCAGTACGCCCAGCGGCGTGTTTCTCGACCCCGAGCTGGCGCAGCTTTACACCACGCTGATGGCTCAAGGTAAAACCAGTCAGGATGCTGCGCTCAAGGTCGGCGGCCTGATCGAGGAAGTGGACATTGAAGACTTGCAACGTTCAATCGGGATCAGCCAGCAAGCCTACACCGACCAGGTATACGCGGCGCTGATGTGCGGCTCGCGCAACCATTTGCGCGCCTTTGCCGGACAACTGATCAAAACCCAGGGCAAATACACCGCCCAGCTTTTGCCGCAGGCCACAGTGGACGCCATCGTCAACAGCGCCAATGAAAGCTGCGGCGACGGCGGACAACAAGGCAAGTCCTGAAGCTATTCTCCCTGTTCAGCTTGAGTTAAGCGCCCAAGTGTTTTCATATCGCCCATGAAAAGAAATCTGGTGCATATCGGCCTGTTCGGGCTGGCCTTAACCTGGAGCAGCGGCTTGATCGCCGCCCCCGCCCAAGGCGATGAGCCCTTAAATCTTGCCAACGCTCTGGGGAAAGTCCTGGATCGAGTATGGAGCGAAGCGCCCGAACGCGCCTTGACCGACGGACGCGAAGCCGAGGCGCAAGCCTTGCAGCGTCATGCGGATGCGCTTTTGCCGCAAGCGCCGAGTCTGGCCTTATCCGCACAGGCGGGGTCGTATGCACATGGCGATCCGTCCGGAACGTACAGCGAATTGATCGGCGGGGTCGAGCTTCCCCTGTGGCGTCCTGGACAAAGAGAAATTTTGCAGCGCATTGCACAAGGCACGCAGGACTTGGCCGAGGCCGAGCGCGCCGCCCTGCGTCTGGCGCTGGCCGGGTTGTTGCGCGAAGCCGGTTGGGATGTGCTCTTGGCTGAAACCAGGGTGCAGGGATTGCGCCGTGCGCTGGATGAAGTGCGTACAGCGCAGAAAAAAATGCAGCGCATGGTGGTCTTGGGCGAACGCTCACGGGTGGACGCGGTGCAACTTGGCGCAGAAGCCGCCGATGTGGCGCAACAGCATGCCGCCGCCGAAGCCGCCCTGCAGCACGCGACGCTGGCTTGGCGCAGCCTGAGCCGACAGCATGCCTTGCCTGGCCAGTGGCGCGAAACCCTGGTCGGCGAGCGCCCGATCGAGCTGCACCCTGTCGCACTGGCGGCGCGGGCGGCATGGCAACGTGCCGGACATGAGCGCCAGAAAGCGGGCGCGGAGACCGAAGGCGCGCCCGTGCTGGGCGTCGGCGCACGCCAGGATCGCACGCCGGGCGCGGAAACGCTCAATGCGGTGGTCATGACCCTGTCCATGCCGCTGCCCTGGGCGTCGGCACGCGCCGCGACGGAAGCGCCCTTGCGCTATGCCGAGCTTGAGGCCGAGGTAGCGTTCAACAAAACCTTGCGCCGTCTGCAACTTGAGCGCGAGGCGGCGCGTGCGGCGCTGCAAGGCGCGCGTCAGCAAGCAGGGCTGGCGGAGGAGCGCATGCAGCTGGAGCAGGAATCCTTGCGCCTGGCCGAGCGTCAGGTGGCCGAAGGACAGATGGATGCGCTGGACTTTGTCACCGTGTTGCGCCGGGTGCGTGAGGCGGTTCTGGCGGCAGAGATGGCCAGGATCGAGGTCGAGCGTGCGGTATCAAGAGTGAATCAGGCGGAGGGAGTCGTGTGAGTAGTGCGCAAACTTTCAGGAATGGGTCGGCACGTTTCGTCTTCCGCCCTGGATTACGCCTTCAAGTATCCGGGCTGCTGGCCTTGCTGTTTTTATCCAGCCTTGCGCCCGCGCTGGGCGAAGATGGCTTGCGCCTGAGCCAAACCCAGCTGGATGCGCTGGGCGTGCGTTTTGAGGCGCCTGTTGCAACACAGAGCGCCACGGGTTCGGCCTGGTCTGGCCTGGTCAGCATTCCTCCCGCCGGGTTTGAGCAGGTGGTTGCGCCCCTGCAGGGGCGTGTGTTGAGCGTGGCGGTGGCGGCTGGCGACGAGGTCAAGGCCGGGCAGGTGTTGCTGCGCATGTTCAGCCCGGACTGGGTGGCCTTGAGTCAAGCCTTGCAAAGCGCACAGACCACGGAAGGGCTGGCGGCGCAAACCCTGACGCGGGAGCAGCGCCTGTTCAAGGAAGGCATCGGTATCGAGCGCCGCGTGCGCGAGGCGGAAGCGGCCTTGCAGCAGGCGCGCATCGAGCGTGAAGCGGCGGCGGCGCGTTTGCGCGGTGCAGGCGGAGCTCCGGACAAGCAGGCACTGAACGAGGCTGAACTTGTGATTCGTGCGCCGCGTGCCGGGCGGGTGTTGAACCTCAGCGCCTTGCCGGGCGCATGGCTGAATGCGGGCGAGGGGGTGGCGAGCATCAGCTCAAGCGCCGAGCGTTGGGTGGAGGCGGATGTGCCGGTGAGCGTTGCCAATACCCTGCGCATCGGCCAACGCGCCAGCGTGGATGCTGCCTTGAACGCCAATGTGCCAGGCAAGGTTTTGGCCATCGGCTCCGTGGTGGAGGTGGCGCGGCAGACCGTGAGCGTGCGCGTGGCGCTGGAGAATGCCGAGGTTTTGCGTCCGGGTTTGCGCGTGTCCTTGCGCTTTGAGGATGGCGTGCAGCAGGCCTTGTGGCGCGTGCCGCGCGCGGCCCTGGTGCAGGTGGATGGCGCGCTGTCGGTATTCGTCAAGCGTGCTGAGCAGGTGTTGCCGCTGGCGGTGAAAACCCAGGGCATGAGCGAGGTGCAACCGGCGATTCAGGCCACCTTGGCGGCGGGCGATCAGGTGGCGGTTGAGGGCGCGGTCTTGCTCAAGGGCGCATGGGATGGGCGCGTGACCGAGGGTGCGACTGGGAGCGCTGCGCCATGAATCGTGTGTTAGCTGCGCTGGTCGATTGGGCGCTGAATAATCGCATCATGACCCTGATTTTGGGACTGGCCTTGGCGCTGGCCGGGACATGGGCGATGTTGGCTTTGCCGGTGGATGCCTTCCCCGATGTGTCCGCGCCGCAGGTGAAAATCATTCTCAAGGTGCCGGGACTGTCGCCCGAGGAGATGGAAAAGCGGGTGACGATCCCCGTGGAAACCGAGTTGCTCGGTCTGCCCAGACAAACCATGCTGCGCTCCACCTCCAAGTACGGCTTGGCCGACATTACGCTGGATTTTGCCGATGGCACGGATATTTATTGGGCGCGGCAGCAGGTGAGCGAACGCCTGGCGGGAGCCATGTCGAATCTGCCTGCGGGCATTGAAGGCGGCCTTGCGCCGATCACCACGCCGCTGGGCGAGATGTTTATGTTCACGCTGGAGGGCGATGCGCCGCTGGCGGAACGCCGCGCCTTGCTGGATTGGGTGATTCGTCCGGCCTTGCGCACGGTGCCGGGAGTGGCGGATGTGAATGCGCTTGGCGGGCGAGTGACGACGTTTGAGGTCGCGCCGGATGCCGTGCGCATGGCGGCGCGCGGGGTGACGCTGGAGGCCTTGCGCATGACCCTGGAGGCGAACAACCGTGACGATGGCGCAGGCAGGATGCGGGCGGGCGAGGAAGCCTTGCTGGTGCGTGTGGTGGGGCGTTTGACTGCGCTGGACGATGTGGCGAGCTTGCGCGTGCCCACCGCGCATGGCGAGAGCGTTCGGCTGGACCAAGTGGCAGAGCTGCGTATGGGCAGCGTGACCCGCCAGGGCGGGGTAATACGCGACGGCAAGGGTGAGACGGTCGAAGGTCTGGTGTTGGGGCTGCGTGGCGAAGATAGCCGCAAGACCATTGCCGGCGTGCGCGCGAAACTGGCGGAGCTGGAGCCGAGTCTGCCCGCTGGGGTGACGATCCAGGTGTTTTACGATCGTAGCGAGCTGACCCGTGCGGCCATTGTTTCAGTGGGCAAGGCCTTGCTGGAAGCGGTGTTGCTGGTGCTGATCCTGTTGTTGCTGTTTTTGGGCGAGCTGCGTGCCTCGCTGGTGGTAGCGGTGGTGTTGCCGCTGGCGGCGCTGATGACGTTTATGTGGATGCGCCAGCTCAATATGACGGCCAATCTGATGAGTCTGGGCGGCTTGGCGATTGCGTTGGGGATGCTGGTGGATGCCGCCGTGGTGGTGGTGGAAAACATCGTGGCGCGGCTGGCTGCGCATGACGGGCGGCATTTGCCGGATGTGGTGCGTGAGGCCACGCATGAGGTGGCGGCTCCGGTGGCCACGGGCATGTTGATTATCGCCACGGTGTTTTTGCCGCTTTTGACCTTGCAAGGCCTGGAAGGCAAGTTGTTCAGCCCGGTGGCAGTGACGATTATTCTGGCTTTGGCAGCGGCGCTGGTGTTGTCTCTGACCCTGATTCCGGTTTTGGCGACCTATGCGCTCAAGCGCGGTCATGCCAATGCCCGCTCCGGGGCGCATTCCGATCCTGGACATGGCGATTCCTGGCTGGTGCGTCAGTTGCATCGTGGACACACGCCCGCCTTGCGTTGGTCCCTGGCGCATCCGCGCATTCTGATCGGCACGGTGGCGCTGATGGTCGCCGTGGCGGTGTGGGCGGTGAGTCAGGCGGGCAAGACTTTCATGCCGACCATGGATGAGGGCGCGCTGATCGTGCAACTGGAAACGCCGCCGTCGATTGATCTGGAGGCTTCGCTGGCGCTGGATTTGCGCGTGCAGCAGGCGTTGATGGCGCAGGTGCCGGAAATCACCTCGATCATTGCGCGCGCGGGCAGCGATGAGCTAGGGCTAGACCCAATGGGCTTGAATCAGACGGACAGTTTTTTGGTGCTCAAGCCGCGTGCAGAATGGCAGGTGGCGGATAAGGACGCGCTGATTGATCGCATCCGTACCGTGCTGGATACGTCGTTTCCCGGGGTGGGATATGCCTTTACCCAGCCGATCGAGATGCGCGTGTCGGAGATGATTATCGGCGTGCGCGGCGATGTGGCGGTGCGTTTGTTCGGTACGGATTTGGCGGTGTTGAACGCCAAGGCGGCGGCGATTGCCGCGGTGTTGGAGAAAATTCCGGGTGCGGAGGATGTGTTCACCACGCAGGCGGAAGGCGTGCGCTATCTGGATGTGCTGCTTGATCGCGCAGCCTTGAATCGTCTGGGTTTAAGCGTAGACGACATGACCAGCCTGTTGCGCGTGCAGTTCGATGGTTTGCAGGTGGGCGAGATTCAACAGGAGGCGCGACGCATTCCGCTGGTGTTGAAGGCAGAGGCCGGGCAGGCGCTGGAGGATGTCGCGGCCTTGCCGCTGGTGTTGCGTGATGGCGCGCAGATTACCTTGGGTCAGGTCGCGCAGGTGGTGGCGCGGGATGGGCCTGTGCTGATCCAGCATGAACAAGGCGCGCGCAATGTGGTGATTCTGAGCAATGTGCGCGGGCGTGATCTGGCGGGCTTTGTGGCCGAGGCGCAGGCCAAGGTGGCCGAGGCGGTGCCGCTGGACGCGGGGTATCGTTTGACCTGGGGCGGCGAGTTTCAGAATCAGGCGCGCGCCATGCAGCGTTTGGCGATCGTCGTACCGCTGGCGATTGTGCTGATTTTCGGCGTGCTGGTGGCTACGTTTGGCGGCGTGCGCCCGGCCTTGCTGGTGATGGTGAATGTGCCGCTGGCCTTGATCGGCGGGGTGCTGGCGCTGTTTCTGGCCGGGGAATATTTGTCGGTGCCAGCCTCGGTGGGCTTCATTGCGCTCCTGGGGATTGCGGTGTTGAATGGCGTAGTGCTGGTGGCGCATTTTCTGCATCTGCGCAGGAGCGGGATGCCGATGGCGCGGGCGGTGCTGGAGGGCACGCAGCGCCGCCTGCGCCCGGTAATGATGACCGCCTCGATCGCCGCGCTGGGGCTGCTGCCGCTATTGTTTGCCACGGGACCCGGTTCCGAGATTCAGCGCCCACTGGCCATCGTGGTCATGGGCGGCCTGGTCAGTTCCACCTTGTTGACGCTGATTTTGCTGCCGGTATTGTTTGCGCGCTGGGGCGAAAAAAGGGCGGCCTGATTTTTCAACGGGGTTGGCGCAAACCCCCACGAGCAAACCGCCGGACGTAGGTGCGAATTCATTCGCACAACAACATTGCCATGTGCGAATGAATTCGCACCTACGGCTTTTGCGCATTTTGCGTAAATTCCACATATTCAAGTTTGGCTGAATCACCATGCGCATTCTGCTTGCCGAAGACGACAACGCACTGGCCTCCGCCCTGCTGCTGAACCTGCGCGCTGCGGGTTATGTTGTTGACTGGGCGGCGGATGGCGAAGAAGCCGACTATCTGGTGCGTGAAGACTTGTTCGACGCGGTGATTCTCGACCTGGGGCTGCCCAAGCGCGCCGGACTGGACATATTGCGCGCCTGGCGCGCCTCGGCACTGGCTTTGCCGGTGCTGATCCTCACCGGGCGCGACGCCTGGCATGAAAAGGTCGATGGCTTCGCCGCCGGAGCGGATGATTATCTGACCAAGCCCTTTCACCCTGAGGAGCTGCTGGCGCGCCTGTCGGCCTTGTTGCGCCGCGCGCACGGCCTTGCGCCGGGGCCTTTGCAGGTCGGCGACTGGACGCTGGACGAAACGCGGCAAATGCTGCTGCATGGCGACAAGGTGATCGCCCTCACCGCCATGGAGTTTCGACTGCTGCGCCTGTTCATGCTGCACCCCGAACAGGTGTTGAGCAAAACCTGGCTGGAAAATCATCTTTACGACGAAGGCTGCGAACTGGGCAGCAATGTGCTGGAGGTCTACATCAACCGCCTGCGCGCCAAGCTCTCGCGCGAGGCGATTCAGACGCGACGCGGGCAAGGCTACGTCTTCCGGATGGAGTCCTTGCCATGAGCCTGCACTTTCGACTTGGCCTTTGGCTCGCGCTAAGTCTTCTCCTGCTGTTTGTGTTGCACGGCCTGGTCACCGAGCGTGCGCCGCGCGTGACCACGGAGGCCTATATCACCACGCGCCTGGAGCACGACGCAGAATGGCTGATGAGCGGACTGAACGCACAGGGACAGCTGACGACGGCGCACATCCCGGCGATTTTCCTGCGCGCGAACAGCGGACACTATTTCATGTTGCGTCAGGGCGAGCAGGCTCCCCAACTCTCCACTTCGAGCGCAGGGCGTACGCTGCCGACGCCCGCTTCCAGCGGGATATCGCGTGGCGTATGGGACGATGGCGAACCCCTGCTCCTGTTGCGACGCGATCTTGCACAGGGCGGCGTGCTGGTGGTCGCGGAAAGCCTGCGTGATCTCAACGCGCATCTGACGCAATTTCGCTGGCGTTTCCTGCTGATTTCCCTCGGGCTTTTCGCTCTGTTGCTGCTGGCGCAATTCGCTCTGCTGCACTGGGCGTTGCGCCCGGTACGCAAGCTGGCGCACAACGGCGAGCGATTGCAGGCGGGCGAACTTGATCGCCTGCCCGATCCTGGCATGCAGGAGCTGCAGCCCCTGAGCCGGGCGTTCAATGCCGTGCTGGAAAGTCAGGCGCGACGTCTTGCGCGTTCTCGTCACGCCCTGGCGGATCTGGCGCATGGGCTGAAAACGCCTCTGGCCGCACTGCAGCAAAGTCTGCACGGCGTCAACGACGCCGTCGTGCAGACCTCGCTGGCGCGCATGGAAGGCATCGTGCAACGCGAGCTGCGCCGGGCGCGCTGGTCGGCGGGCGTCTCCCCCGCCACCCCGCTGCTGGACATCGAACAGGAATTGCAGAGCCTGATGCAGGCCATGCGCTTGATCTACCGCGAGCGCGCCCTGAACTTCGTCCTAAGCGTGCCGACAGGCGCGCAGTGGTCGATGGATCGGGAAGACCTGCACGAATTATGCGGGAATTTACTGGACAACGCGGCGAAATGGGCGCGATCGCGCATCCATTTGCAAGTAAGCAGGCTTGATGATGACTGGCTGCTTTGCGTGGAGGATGACGGCGCGGGCGCGGATTTGGCAACGCTCAACGCCGGTTGCCTTCGGGGGCAACGGCTTGATGAAAGCCAGCCGGGAACCGGCTTGGGATTGGCCATCGTCGGCGAAATCGTGGCCGCCTATGGGGGTGAGTTAACTTTTACGCAAAGCGCGGCGCTGGGCGGCCTGCGGGTCTGCCTGCGCTTTTCGCCAACGCGGGTGGCAGGCGCAGCACGCGGCCCGGATACCGCAAAAACGATCACGTAAGTGATTGATTTGTCGCCATCAAGACCGGGCGTGCACCGGACTCGATGGAGCTGAAAAACTCATGGATGAAGTTTTTCAGCATCCTGTTAGCGAAACGTTGATTTATTCAGCGTTTCCCGCTTGGGGCAGGATGCCCCAACATGAACAAAGACGTAAGTCTTTGATTCATGAGAGCCATCGCGGACATGCGCCGCGATGAGCGAGCTGATTTATTCCATGGATGGAATAAATCAGCATCTACCAAGGGGACGTGACAACTAATCAAAGCCGTGCTGCACTTGCGGAAACGCTCCGCTGCGCACCTCGGCGACAAAGGCGGCGATCGCCTGCGTCGGCGCGCCGTGCGACTCGGCGTAATTGCACGCAAAACGCGGCATTTGCGCGCTTAATCCGAGGATGTCGGTACTGACCAGCACCTGGCCGTCACAGTCCGCCCCCGCGCCGATACCGATCAGCGGGATCGCCAGCGCCTGACGCAAACGCGCAGCCAGCGCAGCGGGAATGCATTCCACAATCAGCAAATCGGCTCCGGCCTGTTGCAGCGCCTGGGCGTCGTGCAGCATCCTTTCCGCCGCTGCGTCCTCACGCCCCTGCACCTTGTAGCCGCCCAGCTTGTGTACCGACTGCGGCGTCAGCCCAAGATGAGCGCACACCGGAATGCCTTGCGCCGCCAGCGCCTGCACCGTGACCACCTGCGCCGCGCCGCCTTCCAGCTTGACCATTTGCGCGCCGCCTTCTTTCATCAGCCGCGCCGCACTGTGCAGAGCCAGCTCCACGCTGGCGTAGCTCATGAAGGGCATGTCCACCATCAGCAGCGGCTTGCGCCCGGTGGCCTGCGCCATGCCCCGCGCCACGCAACGGCTGTGGTAGATCATTTCATCCAGCGTAACCGGCAGGGTGCTGTCATGCCCCTGCACCACCATGCCCAGCGAATCGCCGACCAGGATCACGTCCACCCCCGCCTCGCTCATGACCCGGGCAAGGCTGGCATCGTAGGCGGTGAGGCAAACAATACGCTCGCCACGCGCTTTCATCGCATTCAGGCTAGTAATGCTGATCGGTCGCGCTTGCTTGCTCATGACCCCTCCTTCAATCGAGTGGAAAACACACATCCGCCGCCCGCGCCGCCAGCAAACCGGGCAACGTACCCTGCCCCGGAATATGGACATCCGGTGCAAGCTCCGCCAGCGGACGCAACACAAACGCACGCGCCGCAATGCCCGGGTGCGGCAGGCTCAGCTCAGGCTCGGCCACTTGCCAGTCGGCGTACAGCAACAAATCGAGATCGATGACGCGCTCGCCCCAGTGCCGGGTACGCACCCGCCCCTGCGCCTGTTCGATGTTGTGCAAGGCTTGCAGCAGTGCCGTCGGCGACAGGCTCGTTTCCAGTTCGACCACGGCATTCACATAATCCGGTTGATCGGCAGGCCCGAGCGGCGGGCTGGCGTACAGACGCGACTGGCGCAGTACGCAGCTGTACGCCACACGAGCAAGCGCAGCAATGGCGCGCTCAACCTGCGCTCTGGGCTGATCGAGATTGCTGCCCAGGCCGATGTAAGCGATCAGCGGCGTCAGTCCACGGTCGGCGGACATGCAACCTCGGCTGCAGGGGGCTCGTCGTGCGGGCGCTCTTCCACGCCTGCTTCCGGCAGGGGCGCAGCTTCGACCTGCTCTGCCACGACCACCTCCTCAACCATGGTCTGTATGGGCTCGGCCTCCGCCACCATGGGCAAATCCACCGCTTCCGCCAGCGTTTCTTGCGCCGTGGCCTCGCTTACCGGCTCGCTCAGTTCAGGTTCAGGCTGGCCGTGGGCTTCGTCCTGTTCCAGGCTTTCGTCCACGGCAAGCTCCGGCTCGTCCAATTCAGCGTCCAGCGGCTCGAACTCTCCCGACTCAAATGCCTCGTCGTCCGCTGCGCTGATTTCGGCATCCAGCGCCTCGACCGGCGCCGACTCGCCGCCCTTGCGCTTGCGCGACGAACGCCGACGCTTGCTGCGCCCCTTGTCGCCGCCGCCCACACCGGGCGCGTCGTCCGTGCCGGATTCGACATAAGCCTGCCACCAGGCGGCATCTTCCACCGCTTGCGGTTCGCCCACCTGCGCACGCAGCAGCAGGAAATCGTAAGCCGCACGGAAACGCGGATGCCCGTGCAAACTGGCCACGCCGCGCCCCTGATGCACCACAAAGCGCACCTGCATTTCCCAAATTTCGCGGATCAGCAACTGCAAATGACGCGGAATGGCGACATGCGGCTGGATCAGCTGCATGACTTCATCCCCCGCCTGCTGCAACAGCATGGCCTCCGGCTGCCCCGCATGCGCATGCGCCTGGGCGTGCATGACCACCACCGGCCACAGCAGCGCAGCGAAGAGGAAGGCGGTGGACAGCGGCAAGCCCTCTTCCACGCGGCGGTCGGTATTGCTCAAGGCGGCGTAGAGGAAGGCCCAAGCCGCGCCATCATCCTCGGTCTGGCACAAAGCCTCGTGCAAGGGCGGCAACAGCCAGCGCAGCAAGTCCAGACGCACCAGCTCATTCAGCGATGCCGCGCCATGCCCGGTGTGGAACAGCTTGACGCACTCATCCACCAGGCGCGCCGGAGGAATGCCTGCCAACAGGGAGGAAAGCTCGGCAATGGGGCGCTCGGTGTCTTCATGCAGCTTGAAACCGAGCTTGGCGGCAAAGCGTGCGGCGCGCAGCATACGCACCGGGTCTTCGCGGTAACGGGTTTCCGGGTCGCCCAGCAGGCGCAGGATGCCGTCGCGCAAGTCCTGCATGCCGCCCACGTGGTCGAGCACGCTGAAATCGGCGATATCGTAATACAGCGCATTGACAGTGAAATCACGGCGCTGCACATCGTCTTCCAGCGTGCCATAGACGTTATCGCGCAACAGGCGACCGCTCTCGTCCGCACGGCGAGCGGCATCATCTTCTTCACCATGCCCACGGAAAGTGGCGACTTCGACGATCTCGCGCCCGAACAGCACATGCGCCAGACGGAAGCGCCGACCGATCAGGCGGCAGTTGCGGAACAGCTTGCGCACCTGTTCCGGCGTGGCGTCGGTGGCAATATCAAAATCCTTGGGCGAGCGCCCGAGCAACACGTCACGCACCCCGCCGCCGACCAACAGGGCGCGATAGCCGGATTCATGCAGGCGATAAAGCACGTTGAGCGCGTTCTTGCTGATTTTTTGGCGGGAAACGCTGTGCTGGTCACGCGGAATGGCAAAGGGCGAGGGCACATAGTCGGCAGGCGGAATCCACGGTTTGCGCTCATTTTCCAGCGATTCCTGCACTGGCTCTTCTGATACCGATTCTTCTTGAGTTAACTCTTCTGGCGCTGACTCTTCTTGCGCAAATTCTTCTGGCTCGGGTTCTTCTGCAAGAACGCTCTCCTGAATCGGCTGCTCTTGCTCAGCCGCAATCTCTTGCTGAACAAGCTCTTGCGACTCACTTCCCTCCTGCCCGTCCGGCGACGAAGGGGCGACCATGCCTTCAGCTTCGACGGCCTGCGCATCATCAGACTGCGTGGCGGGTTCGCTGATGTCGGATGAGGGCGTAAGGGACGCCCCGTCCGCCTGCGGCGAACTCACGGTCTCGCTGTTCGGCTCGGGGGTATGGGCTTCATCCCCGGCGGGGGGAACGGTTTGAAAATTGACGTGCGCCGCCGAATCGGCGGCATCTGCAACAGGCGCTTCGTTGGGTAAAAAAACCATTGTGATTCAAAGTCAAAAGTGTGGGTGTCGCCCTTGGCGACACGAAACAGCGAAAGCATTGCCTGCTTCCGCGAGTAATTCTTAGGGGTGATATGAAGCCTTGCTTCATCAAGCCCCCGGAGAAGGTCGAACCCATCAAGGGCGCTTCAACGCTTCCCAAGCAGGGCGACCAGCGCCCGCAAATCGGCCAGCTCGGCGTCCGGCGGCGCAAGACGCTCAGGCCAGGCGGCGGCATGTCGATTGAGCCAGACGGCGCGCACCCCGGCGCGCTGCGCTCCCAGAACATCGTGTTCGGGATGGTCGCCCACATGCAGCCAAGCTCGCGCCTCTGCGCCCGTTTCCGCCAGCGCCGCGTGAAACATCGCCGGGTCAGGCTTGGCCTTGCCGACCCCGGCCGCATTCAGCGACGCGCTAAAGTACCGCGTTAGGCCGATTCGTTCAATGCAGGCGTTGCCATTACTCAACGCCACCAGGCGGTAATGCTGCGCCAGATGCGCCAGCGCCTCCTCTGCTTCCGGGTAAAGCTCCACCTTGTTGCGCTCGGCGAAGAACAAGGCGAAGGCCTCGTCGGCGAAATCCTCGGCATAGCCCGCCTCCTGCCCAAGATGGCGCAGAAAGGTTTTGCGCAAGGCGCTCAAGTCGTGCTTTTGCATCGGCCTGGCCTGCATGAAGCGCAAACAGACGGCGTGCAGCGACTGCGGCGTATGCCCGGCGGTGATGCGCGGATAATGCCGCGCCAGCCAGTCGAACAGCACGCGATTGGCGCGCTCGATGACCGGATCGATCGGCCATAGGGTGTCGTCCAGATCAAAGCTGATCACGCGCACCTCAGACCAAGCGCTCACGCCGCCTCGCCCTGAATGCCCGCCGCCGCCACCAGACGACGGGTGTAATCTTCACGCGGATGTTGCAGCAGTTCCAGCGTCTCGCCCTGCTCCACCACTCGCCCTTCACGCAGCACCAGCACGCGGTGCGCCATGGCGCGGATCACGCGCAGATCGTGCGAAATGAGCACATAGCTCAGGCCATGCCGCTGTTGCAGCTCTTGCAGCAGGTTCAGCGCCTGTTTTTGCACCGACACATCCAGGGCGCTGGTCGGCTCGTCGAGCACGATCAGGCTGGGGCGCAGCACCAGAGCACGGGCGATGGCGATGCGCTGGCGCTGCCCGCCGGAGAACTCATGCGGATAACGCCAGAGCATGTCCGCGCTCAGGCCGACATCCTGCAATGCCGCCGCCACCCGCGCTTCGCGCTCGGCCTTGTCCAGCTTGGGCTCATGCACCCGCAAGCCTTCGCCGACGATCTCGGCAATGCTCATGCGCGGCGAAAGCGCGGCGAACGGATCTTGAAACACGATTTGCGCCATGCGCCGCGCCCGACGCAGCGCCTGCGCCTCCATGCCTTGCCAGTCCTGCCCGCCGATCTGCACCCGCCCCTCGCCGGGGGTAAGGCGCAGCAGCACATGCGCCAGCGTCGTCTTGCCCGAACCGGACTCGCCGACCACGCCCAGGGTTTCCCCGGCACGCAGGTTCAAGTCCACGTCATGCAAGGTGATGATCGGCGTGGCGCGCTTGAACCAGCCGCCATCGTTTCCGGCGCGCACGCAACCTACCGCCTGCGCCTGCAAAACGGGGGGCGCGTCGCTCATCGGCACAGGCGCAATGCCTCGCACCGGCGCACTATCCAGCAGCAGGCGGGTGTACTCATGCTCAGGATGAGCGAAAACCGCTCCCACCGCGCCGCGCTCGACCACCTCGCCGTGACGCATCACCACCACCTCTTCGGCAAAGCGGCGCACCAGCGGCAGATCGTGGGTGATCATCAGCACGGCCAAATTCATTTCGCGCTGCAAATCGGCCAGAAGCTCCAGGATTTGCGCCTGCACGGTGACGTCCAGCGCCGTGGTCGGCTCATCGGCGATCAGCAAGCGCGGGCGGCAGGCCAGCGCCATGGCGATCATCACGCGCTGACGCTGCCCCCCGGAAAGCTGGTGCGGATAAGCGTCCACCCGGCGTTGCGGCTCGCGAATGCCAGTGCGCTCCAAAAGCTCGATGGCGCGTTGGCGCGCCTGCGCCTTGCCCATGCCCTCGTGCACGATCAGCGTCTCGCCGATCTGCTTGCCCACCGGGTGCAGTGGGTTGAGTGCGCTCATCGGCTCCTGAAAAATCATGCCGATTTCGCGGCCACGAATGGCGCGCATCTTGTTCTCCGCCAGCGCAAGCAAGGGCTGGCCGTTGAACATGATTTCTCCGCGATGCAGGCGCGCCAGCTGCGGGTCGAGCAGGCGCAAAATGGTCAATGCCGTGACCGATTTACCCGAACCCGACTCACCCACCAGCGCCACCCGCCCGCCCGCGGAAACATCAAAGCTCACCCCGCGCAAAACCTCGCGCTCGCCGCCTTGCGTGGCGAAACTTAGATGCAGGTTTTTGACGCTTAGCAGGGGGGGATTGATGCTCATGAAGCGGGTGATGTTGTTATGGTTGTAGGTGCGAATTCATTCGCACAGGGCGTTGGGAGATGTGTGCGAATGAATTAACGCGAAGCTGGCGTAAGCCCGCCCTACGAAAATCCTTTCGACTGAGCCGCACGCGGCAAAACCACCGGCTCCGGCTGCAAGCCTACCCCAAAGCGCGTCTGCACGCTGTGCATGATTTCCTCAGCCAGTCGCCAGATTTCCTCACCGCTGGCTGTTCCATGATTGGCCAGCACCAGGGCGTGTTTCTCGTACACCCCGGCGTCGCCCAGCCTGCGTCCCTTCCAGCCGCATTGCTCGATCAGCCAGGCCGCCGACAGCTTGACCCGCCCCGCATTCGCCGCCCATTGCGGCATGTTCGGATGCTGTTCAAGCAAGATCGCCGCTTGTTGCGCGTCAATCAGCGGATTTTGAAAGAAGCTGCCCGCGCTTCCCGGCTGATCGGCCTCCAGCCCCGGCAACTTGCTGCGCCGCACCAGACCAATCGCATCGGACACGGCCAAGGGCGTAACCTCGGCGTCTCCCAGAGCCTCGCGCACCCCCGGATAATCCAGCCTGGGCGTGAATTTCTTGGGCAGCTTGAGCAGTACAGACGTAATCAAATAGCGCCCAGATTCCTGCTTGAAACGGCTGTCACGGTAGGCGAAACGGCAATCTTCCGCCGTGATGACTCCCGCCTCGCCCGTGCTCATGTCCACCACATCCACGGCATGGCACAGCTCGGCGAATTCCACGCCATACGCGCCGATGTTCTGCACCGGCGCTGCGCCGACCGTACCGGGAATCAGCGACAGATTTTCCAGCCCCGCCCAACCCTGGGCGACGGTGTGGCGCACCAGCTCATGCCAGTTCTCGCCCGCGGCGACGGCAAGGAAGCGGTGGGCGTCATCCTCGCCCAAAAGCTCGACGCCCTTGAACGCGACATGCAACACCACGCCGGGGAAGTCGTCACGCAACAGGAGATTGCTTCCCCCGCCCAGAATCAGACGCGGCAGCCCATGAAAGCGCTCGTCCGCCAGGAAGGCGGGGATGTCTTCGGGCGTTTCCAGCGTGAGCAAATACCGCGCCCGCGCATCGACGCGGAAGGTATTGAGATCACGGAGGGGGGCGTTTTCAGCAGTGAGCATACAAACCCGTTTAGCCACAGGGATCACAGAGGACACAGAGTTGGGGGAGAAACAAGGCTTGCGTAAAGCCTGGATTTGCTCCCCCTCCCCTCGCGGGAGAGGGCTGGGGAGAGGGGGCGCATTCGCAAAAACACAGGGTTAAGCCGATTTCCCCACCCTCTCCCCAGCCCTCCCCCGTCAAGGGGGAGGGGGGGGGAAACCGGAACCTGCGTAAACCCTATCTCTGTAAACCTCTGTGCCCTCTGTGGCAAAAAACTGTCTTCACTCCGGCCGCATATGCGGGAACAGCAGCACGTCACGAATCGAGGGCGAGTCAGTGAGCAGCATCACCAGACGGTCGATGCCGATGCCTTCGCCGGCGGTCGGCGGCAGGCCGTGTTCCAGGGCGCGGATGTAGTCGGCGTCGAAGTGCATGGCTTCGTCGTCACCCGCGTCTTTTTCCGCCACTTGCTGCATGAAACGCTCGGCCTGGTCTTCGGCGTCGTTCAACTCGGAGAAGCCGTTGGCGATTTCGCGCCCGCCGATAAAGAACTCGAAACGATCCGTGACGAACGGGTTGGCGTCGTTGCGTCGCGCCAGCGGCGAGACTTCCGCCGGGTACTCGGTGATGAAGGTCGGGTTTTTCAGTTGATGCTCGGCGGTAGCCTCGAAAATCTCGATCTGCACCTTGCCCAGGCCATAGCTGTCCTTGAGTTTCAGCCCCAGCTTGGCGGCAAGCGCACGGCAGCGGGTTTCGTCATCCAAGTCGTCCATGCTCACACCTTCGTTGAAGCGCAGAATCGCTTCCTTGACCGTCATGCGCGCAAAGGTGCTGCCGAAATCGTACACCTCGCCCTGATACGGCACTTCGGTCGTGCCCAGCACATGCAGCGCCAGACCGCGCAGCAGTTCTTCGGTCAGGTTCATCAGGTCGTTGTAGTCCGCATACGCCTGGTAGAACTCGATCATGGTGAACTCGGGGTTGTGCCGCGTGGACAAGCCCTCGTTGCGGAAATTGCGGTTGATCTCGTACACGCGCTCGAAGCCGCCGACCACCAGGCGCTTGAGGTACAGCTCCGGCGCGATGCGCAGGAACAGCTCCATGTCCAAGGTGTTGTGGAAGGTGATGAAGGGCTTGGCCGCCGCGCCGCCGGGGATGACGTGCATCATCGGCGTTTCCACTTCGAGGAACTGGCGCGCATCGAGGAAATCGCGGATGTACTTGATCGCCTTGGTGCGCGTGCGGAAGGTGTCGCGCACCGGCTCGTTCATGATGAGATCGACATAACGCTGGCGATAGCGTTGCTCGGTGTCGGTCAGGCCGTGAAACTTGTCCGGCAGCGGGCGCAGGCTCTTGGTCAACAGGCGGGCGGAATCGGCATGAATCGACAACTCGCCCTTGTTGGTTTTGAACAGCCGCCCGTCCACACCGACGATGTCGCCGATGTCCCAGGTTTTGAAATCCTCATACGCTGCGCCCAGGTCGTCCTGGGTGATGTAGCACTGGATGCGCCCGGACATATCCAGCACGGAAATAAAGCTGGCCTTGCCCATGATGCGCTTGGCCATGATCCGCCCGGCCACCACGGCGCGCACCGGCGGATTTTCTTCAAACCACGGCTTGTCCTTGTCGCCGTATTCGGCATGCAGCTCGCCCGCCACCACATTGCGGCGGAAGTCGCTGGGGAAGGCGACGCCCTGTTCACGCAGGCGCGCCAGCTTGGCGCGGCGTTCGGCAATCAGGTGGTTTTCGTCAAGCGGGGCGAGTTCGATGTCAGACATGGGATTCAGATTCCGGTAAAAAGAAGATCAATGGCGGCGATGATGTCATGGCGATCGTTGGCGGCACTACCCACGCGAGCGCCGAGCGCAGCGCGCGGTATGGCGGCCAAAAGTTGTGTCACGCATGCCCACTCCTCGCCCGCGAGCGTGATGCGCGGCTGAAAGCGCGGGTGAATTTTTTCCACGTTAGCCGGGGAAGTGAGTGGAATGACAACAACACTACGGGTTGCATCAAACAAATCGCTTTGCACCGCCATGACATAGGGAAACGATTTGCGATCCCGCCCGCTGTTGAGATAGATGTCAAACTGCGCCACGTCAGAACAGCCTCAGCTCATCAGCAAAGAAGCCATGCTCATCAACAAAGGCGTTATACGCCTGGATTGACTCCGCCAACTCCTCACGCAACTGCTTTTCGCGCTCGGCGCGAATCAGCTCGATCAGCCGCTCCTCCGCCGCACGCGAAACCGACAGTTTCAGCTCCCGCGCCTGACGCAGAACATCCTTGTTGATGGTGACATTGGTCGCTTGCTTGCCCACGCTTTCGTCGTAAATCGCAACACCCATGACCGCATTCCTCATGCACATGATTTATGCGCATAAGTCTAGCCGGAAGCGTTTAACTTACAACCCGCTCTTCAAACTCGCTTCGATAAAGCCGTCCAAGTCGCCATCCAGCACCGCCTGGGTGTTGCCCACCTCATAACCGGTGCGCAGATCCTTGATGCGCGACTGGTCGAGCACATACGAGCGAATCTGGTTGCCCCAGGACACGTCCGACTTGGTGTCTTCCAGCGCCTGCGAGGCCGCATTGCGCTTGAGCATTTCCATCTCGTAGAGCTTGGCCTTGAGCATTTTCATCGCCGTTTCGCGGTTTTGAATCTGCGAACGCTGCGTCTGGCAGGCCACCACGATACCGCTGGGGATGTGGGTGAAGCGCACCGCTGATTCAGTACGGTTGACGTGCTGCCCGCCCGCGCCGGAAGCGCGGTACACATCCACGCGCAGATCCGCCGGGTTGACTTCAATCTCGAAGCTGTCATCCACTTCCGGGGCGACAAACACCGACGAGAACGAGGTGTGACGGCGGTTGCCGGAGTCGAACGGCGATTTGCGCACCAGACGATGCACGCCGGTTTCGGTGCGCAGCCAGCCAAAGGCGTATTCGCCTTCGATGCGCAGGGAGGCTGATTTGATGCCCGCCACGTCGCCGTCGGAAACTTCCAGCACTTCGGTCTTGAAGCCGCGCTTTTCCGCCCAGCGCAGATACATGCGCAGCAACATGCTCGCCCAGTCCTGCGCCTCGGTGCCGCCCGCGCCGGCCTGAATATCGAGGAAGGCGTTGCTGGCATCCGCCTCGCCGGCAAACATGCGGCGGAACTCCAGGTTTTCCACCTTGGCGCGCTGCACGGCGACGTCATCGGCCACCGACTGCACGGTGTCGGCATCACCTTCGTCCGCCGCCATTTCCAAAAGATCGCCCGCATCGGCCAGACCTGCCTGCAAATCACGCAGGGTGTGCACCACGCCTTCAAGCTGGGCGCGCTCCTTGTTCAGGGCTTGCGCGGTTTCCGGGTTATTCCACAGTGTCGGGTCTTCGAGTTCTCTTAGAACTTCTTCCAGACGCTCGGCTTTGTGATCGTAGTCAAAGATACCCCCTGAGCGCGGCGCTGCGCTCTTGCAGGTCTTTAATTTCATTCAAAATAGGATTGATTTCTAGCATTTTTTCCAATCACCGTAGGTGCGATTTCATTCGCACATTCGCCGTGGGAGGTGTGCGAATCAGTCGCAACTACCCGATAATTCAACCAAACGTGCACTGATATTCCGCAGCGCCTTCAACAACTTCAATGTCAAAAAATCCGTTTTCCGGCACATTGAACGCGCTGCCCGCTGCCATCTCCTGCCAACCGGCGTCGCCGACGTTCACCCGGCAGCTCCCCGCCGTAATCTCCATCAGCTCCGGCGCCTGCACATTGAAGCGGAACGTTCCGGGGAAAATCACCCCCAAGGTTGCACTCTGGCCGTTGGGCAGGGTAAAACCGTGGCTGACCACCTTGCCGTCGAAATAGATATTGGCCTTGCGTTTCAGGCTGACATTATCCAGTTGCATCACCAAACTCCGCGAAAATCGAAAACGCATTAGACTACCCGCTTTGCCCGTTTCCCGCCAATCAGCGCCCCCAATCCTGATCAAATGCAGACCATGAAATACCTCTACGCCACGTTTTTTCTGCTCGGCCTGCTCATCACAGCGCCCATGCAAGCCGCCGAAATGAGCGCCATTGTCGATCTTCCCGCCGAAGTCGAGGACACCCTGGCGGCGAATGCCTCCTCCGCCGCCAACCTGGGCATCTGGGTGCAGGCGGTGGACGATGATCAGCCCCTGCTGGCCTGGAACGCCGACCGCACCTTCAACCCCGCGTCAGTGATGAAACTGGTGACTACCGCCGCCGCGCTGGACATTCTTGGTGCCAACTACACCTGGCCGACCGAGGTGTACGCCACCGCCCCCGTGCGCGATGGCGTGCTCAAGGGCGACCTGATCTTCAAAGGCTATGGCAACCCAATGTTCTTCTCCGAAGATCTCTGGCTGCTGCTGCAAGGTCTGCGCGCCGAAGGCTTGCACAGCATTCGCGGCAACCTGATCGTGGACAACAGCTTCTTCAGCCTGCCCTATGAAGACCCGGCGGCCTTCGACGGAGCGCCCTACAAGCCCTACAACGCCCTGCCCGACGCCCTTTTGCTCAACCAGCGCGCCACCCGCTTCACCATCGACACCGACCCGGCCACCCGCCGCCTGAGCGTAGAAAGCGAATACCCCCTGCCCGGCTACCGCATTCAAAACGCACTCAAATCGCCGAAAAAAACCGCCTGCAACGAACCCAGCGTACGCGTCATCCCCGCCGACAAACCCGGCGCAGACAACGTGATCGAATTTTCCGGCAACTACTCGCCACGCTGCGGCGAACTCGACCTCTACCGCGTGGTCGCCAGCCCCGAATCCATGCTGCTTGGCGCATTCACCCGCATGTGGCAGCAGCTTGACGGCAGCTTCCAGGGCAGCGTGCGCGTCGCCCCTACCCCGCCCAAGGCCAGCCTGCTCTACACCTACGCCTCGCGCCCGCTGGCCGAAGTTATCATCCCCATCAACAAAAACAGCAGCAACGTCATGACCCGCCAACTGCTGCTTACCCTAGGCGGCAAACAGTTCGGCGCACCCGCCACCCTGGACAAAGGCCAACGCGCCATCGAGCAATGGCTGGCGCAAAACCAGATGCGCTGGCCGGGGTTCGTGGTGGGCAATGGCTCGGGACTCGCGCGCGAATCGCGCATCTCGCCGCGCCAACTCGGCGACTTGCTGAATCATGTGTATCACAGCCCGACCATGCTCGAATTCGCCGCATCCCTGCCCATCGTCGGCATCGACGGCACCGTGCGCAAACGCCTGAAAGACCAAGACATCCAGGGTCGCGCCCAATTGAAAACCGGCACGCTCAACGGCGTGCGCGCCATCGCCGGCTTCATGCTCTCGCGCAGCGGCAAAGCCTACATCGTCGCCGTCCTGCACAACGAACCCGGCGTACAACTCGGCACGGGCAGCAAGGTGCAGGATGCGATTCTTAAATGGGTTTATGAACAGCCTTGAAGAATTGGTTATAGCGCCATACTCACAGCATGCGATCCTCTGAAACGACTTGCAGAAAAGAGTGATTACTGATGTCTTCAACCCCAAGCCAAAATGGAGCCTTGAGCGTGAATCCACTGTTACGTGCGTCTGTATTTGCAGTCAACATTATCCTGATGCTCAGCTTGATCGCGTGTAGCGACGAAACTGATAGCAACCAGGGATCAAACAACCCCAGCCAGCCCCCCACCCTTGAGAGCCCCGCCAACCCGGTCAGTGATGCTTCAATATGCTTTCCGAGCTATATGCAGCCCGGAAAAACCATTACGACCACTACCAACACAAGCATCCTGGAAAACGGAAATACCTCAACGTTTACCGTGACCACGCAAAACGCTTATTCAAACGGAATTTTCTATGGTCAAAACGCATTACAGGAAACATCTGAAGACGGCAGTGGCACTAGTCAGTTTTATGCTATTGATACCGCAAATAAAACCGTCACAAATTTAGGATCAACGTATTGCGTTGTAATTGGCAGTGCCACCAGAAGTTACCTTCTGACCCCCGGGCAGTCAACCGAGCTCAATTATCAATGGGGTTGCAACGGGCAGGTTTCAGACAACATACAAACCACGTATACGTTCATCGGATTCGAAAAAATCAGCGTACCCGCAGGCACGTTTGACTCCTGCAAATTCGAGGTTCTGGAGACCCAAAGCGGGAATACAAAATCCTACACTATCCACTTAAGACAGGGTGATGGCGTACAGCTGATGTATGAATCAAGTATTAGTGGCGCCAACGAAAGCTACAGCACCGAGCTTGTAAGCATGGAGATTAATTAAAACAATCTCCTCACCCTAAAAACCTGTTTACGGCAAACCTGCGCAGAGCAGATTAGCGCAGGGTAACCCGCCACATGATGGACTGGCGCAACATCCGAAGAATTGCGCCAAATTCAACGCCATGCCGGATGATCGTCGCACGTTCATGACCGATAAACATCTCGCCGATGGTCAATCGACAGCGCCAGAACCAGCAGCCGCTCATCCTGAATTTCACATATCACGCGGTAATCGCCGACGCGATAACGCCATAAGCCCGCATGGTTGGCCTTGAGCGCCTCACCGAAATGGCGCGGGTTTTTGCAGCCTTCGATGCGCTCAAACAGATAATCCAGCACACGCTGCCGAACTGCCTTGCCCATACGCAGGAGTTGGGCTTCTGCAATATCCGAAACCTCAACCGTCCAGACCAAGCTCACGTCTCAACTGTGCCAGTGGCTTGCTGCTGCGCATCTCGCGTAATGCCGACTCGGCCAGCGCTGCGTCCTCGGCATCTTCCAGAAAGCGCCGCAAAGCCTCGCTCACGACATCAATCGTGCTCATGCCGTGCTCGGCGACGTAATCCTCCAACCTTCGCTCAAGCTCTGCATCCAGTGGCAGTGGCAGGGTCAACATCACAATCACCATAATTTAACTGACTGACAGGCAAGTTATTTTTCACTTCGACTGAGTCAAGCGCCTCCGCCTGCTCCACCATCAACTGCAAGCGTCGTTTGCCGCGAAACGCGTTCACGTCCGGAGGCAGGCCACGCGCCTCTCAACGCAGGACGAGAACCCGGCATCCAACTCAGCACGGGCAGCAGGGTTCAACACACGATTCCGACGTAAATGTACGAGCAACCCTGCGTTACACGAAAAAAACCCCACTTTTGTCATAATTTTCGGCCACCTTGGCATTTACAATCCGCGCTCGTTTTTTTCTACGAAACCTGCACGAGATCTGAAAATGTCTTCCATCGTCCATCGTCTGTGCCTACTGCTCACCGCCGGCGCCATCGCCGCCGCGCCGCTCGCCGCCCAAGCCGCCGCCTCGCGCAGCAGCTGGGTCACGCAAAACATCTACAGCTTCAACCACCCCTACGCCGCCCAGCTGCCGCAAGAGCTGGACACCAAAATGGACAAGATGAGCGTCAGCCCCTTCGCGTTCTATCGCGGCACGGCGCACTTGTTCTACCAGGACATGAAAACCCGCTCCTCCGCCTTCACCAACAGCACCACCTCCAAGGCCTGGCTGGAAGGCGACATGCACCTGCAAAACGTCGGCGCCATCAAGGACGCCAACGGCAACAAGGTGTTCGACGTCAGCGACTTCGACGAAGGCTACTGGGGCCCCTACACCTGGGACGTCTGGCGCATGGCGGTCAGCATCCTCCTCGCCGCCAAGGAACAAGGCATCTCCTCCAGCGACCGCGACGCCCTGGTGGACAACTTCGTCGAATCCTACCTGGACAAAATGGACGAGTTCAGCGGCAACGACGGCGAAAAATCCTACCGCCTGACCACCAGCAACACCGCGGGCGAAGTCGAAGACACCATCCAGGCGCTGGACAGCAAATCGCGCAGCAGCCTGCTGAGCAAGTACACCAGCGTGGTCAGCGGCGCGCGCAAATTCCTCAACGCCAGCGACCTGCAAGTGCTCAGCAGCAGTACCTACAGCGCCATCAACTCGGCCATGAGCAGCTACATCAGCTCCATTTCATCCACCAAGCGCTACGCCACCAGCTACTACAAGCTCAAAGATGCCCGCCTCAAGCTCGGCTCCGGCGTCGGCAGCCTCGGACGCTACCGCTACTACCTGCTGATCGAAGGCCCGAGCACCTCGACCAGCGACGACGTGATTCTGGAAATGAAGCAAAGCGTCAGCAGCAGCGTCGCCATCGCCGCCGGCAGCCTGATGCCCGCCAGCGCCTACAGCTCGCACCAGGGCAAGCGCGTCGCCCTCACCCTGAAAGCGCAGGTGCTGAGCGCCGACGTACTCACCGGCTGGACCACCGTCTCCGGCAAGAACTACTTCCTGCGCGAGAAATCGCCCTTCCAGGAAGACTTCGACTACACCACCCTGACCAGCTACAGCGAGTGGATGGACGCCACCGACGCCTTCGGCAAGGTCGTGGCCAAGATTCACGCGATCTCCGACAAGGACTACGACAGCACGCTGATTTCCAGCGGCGTAGACAAGGCCATCCGCGACATCACCAACGGCAAGCACGACCAGTTCCGCGCCGAAGTGCGCAACTTCGCCAAGGACTACGCCACCCAGGTGGAGTACGACTACGCCTCCTTCCGCAGCGCGTATCTGGCGGGTCAGACGTTGTATTGATCCTGAGCTAGACTGAACACCAAAGCCCCGGCATAGACCGGGGCTTTTTATTGGTGGTGGCGGCTGTTTTTTTGTGCTTGGTGAGTGTGCTGCGTCAGTTCGCGGGCTAGAATCAACGAGCAGCACCGTCTTATCAGACTTGTCTGATAAAACTTTTACGCCGACATTTGTCGGACAGTTTACGCTAGACCCTCCACCCAGGAACCGCATCATGAGTAAAAATGCTTTCATGGTTATGCCATTTGCAGACACAGAGGCAGGGCAAGCATATACACACTGCGTCAAACCTATTTGCGATGAATTCAGTCTCAATATTCGTCGCGCAGATGAAATTTTTACAACCAATCCAGTTTACAGCGATATAGTAAATGAAATACAAGATGCATCACTCATTATAGTTGATATTTCTGGAAAAAATCCCAATGTATTCTATGAGCTTGGCATAGCACATACGCTCAAACAAAAGCAAACAGTCATGATTACTCATGATACATTTAAAGAAGCACCTTTTGACATTTCTCATTTCCGCATCATTCAATATGAAAACTCAATCACTGGCGCATCAGAATTAAAAAATAACTTAAGAAAAACCATTGCCAGCATAACACGAGATTTAAAATCCATTTATAAAGCTCAATTTGAGCTAACAATTGACGTGCTTACCAGCACAGGCAAAGAAGCTGAAGTATTCGGTTTCCTCGGCGTTGTGAATTCACCGACCCCAGTTAATCGATTTGATCAATTGATGACCGAAGGCCACTTTGGCGATCGCGCCTCAACCAACCACTCGATTTCGATAGAACGTGGTCTATCTTCATTTTTTAAAATGGGCTATCTCAGCATCGAAGGAGAATACGTTGCACCTACAGAAATGGGCACAGCATTCGCCCAAACTCTCATGGAGAAAGGATTTGTTTGTGATCAGTTTAATGGTCATACATTTACGCCCAGTTATGTAAGCCTTCTCGAACGCATGCGGGCAGATTAACAACAACCCGCGTAGGGCGGAACCCAACGGGGTCAGACTCGATTGAGCTCGCGTAGGGTGGGTTAGCGCAGCGTAACCCGCCGCATGGTGACGAGGCCTTGGGGTCAGACTCGATTGAGGAACTTCCGCGCTGAAAAGGCGAAACGGAACGACGGTGTTAGCCCGCGTAGCGCAGTTTATTCGCCAGCAGGAACGAATGGATTAAACACCGCCACCCCAAGCGCATTGAAATCCGCCACGTTTCTTGTGGCGAAGATGCGACCACACATTCCTCTCGTCACCGCATCCGCTTAACCATCTGGCGCTTTATCCGCTCGGGATCAGGCTCAATCAGTCGGTACGCGCCTGCTTGGATAGCAGCAACTGCTTCAAGGAAGGGCGCATAAACTCCGTCAGCGGCTTGCTGGAGCACATCTCGCGCAAAGCCGACTCGGCCAGTGCGACATCCTCGGTATCTTCCAGAAAGCACCGCAAAGCCTCATTCACGACATCACTCGCACTCATGCCGTGCTCGGCGGCGTAATCCTCCAACCTTCGCTCAAGCTCTGCATCCAGTGGCAGGGTCAACATCACAATCACCGTAATTTAACTGACTGACAGGCAAGTTATTTTTTCACACCGACTGAGTCAAGCCGTCTCCGCCTGCTCCACCATCAACTGCAAGCGCCGGTTGCCGCGAAATTCGTTCACGTCCAGGCGGTAGGCCACGCGCCAGTGGTCGCCCGGCGGCAGTTCGTCGGCCTGCACGTTGAACATCACCGCTTCGAATTCCGCGTCGCCTGTGCGGTGCGCCAGGCTCAGTTTCCAGTGGTTGCCCGCCTGCCCCATCGGGCGTTTGTCCTTCACGCGAAAAACATCGTCGAACAGCGGTTCGGGCATGTGCTGCCCCCAGGGTTGGGCGTAGCGCAGGGTTTCCGCCAGTTCCAGGGTCATTTCGCCTGCGTCCAACGCGCCGTCGGTGAGCAGTACGCCCTGCCAGTCTTCCTCGGCCACTTTGCGCCGCACCACTTCATCGAAGGCCAGGGCGAAGGCTTTGAAATGCTCCTGTGGCAGTTGCAACCCGGCGGCCATGGCGTGTCCGCCGAAACGCTGGATCATGCCAGGGTTTTGCGCATCGACTTCTTCCAGCGCGTCGCGCAGGTGCAGGCCGGGGATGGAGCGCGCCGAGCCTTTGATGCCGCCCGCGCCGTCCGGGGCGAAGGCGATCACCGGGCGGTGCAGGCGCTCCTTGATGCGCGAGGCGAGAATGCCGATTACGCCCTGATGCCAGTCGGCATCGAACAGGCACACGCCACGCGGCATGTCCTCGCTGCTCAGGCGAGCGTTGAGCTGCTGCAAGATCGCCAGCGCTTGCTGCTGCATTTCAGCCTCGACCGTTTGCCGCTGCGCATTGAGCTGGTGCAGTTCTTCGGCCAGGCGGCGCGCCACTTCCGGGGTGTCGGCGAGCAGGCATTGAATGCCGATGGACATATCTTCCATGCGCCCGGCGGCGTTGAGCCTCGGCCCCACGCCAAAGCCCAGGTCGCTGGCCACCACACGGCGGAAATCACGCCCGCTGACCGCGAGCAGCGACAGAATCCCCGGTACGGCCTGCCCGGCGCGCATCCGTTTCAAGCCTTGTTCAACCAATACGCGGTTGTTGTGATCCAGCGCCACCACGTCGGCCACCGTACCCAGCGCCACCAGATCGAGATAGCGCGCCAGATTCGGCGGTTCCATGCCTTTGCGTGCAAACCAGCCGCGCTGCGCCAGCTCGGCGCGCAGGGCGGAGAGCACATAAAACGCCACGCCCACACCCGCCAGGTTTTTGCTGGGAAAATCGTCGCCGGGCAGGTTGGGATTGACCAGCGCATCGGCCTGCGGCAATTCCGCGCCCGGCAGGTGATGGTCGGTCACGACGACGCGGATGCCCGCTGCCTTGGCCGCCGCCACCCCGGCCAGCGCAGTGACGCCGTTGTCCACGGTCATCAGTACATCGGCCTGCCAATGCGCTTCCGAGGCGACGATTTCCGGGGTGAGGCCATAGCCATCCTCGAAACGGTTCGGCACGCGGTAACGCACTTCCGCCGCGCCCAGCGCCTTGAGCACGCGCACCGACAAGGCGGTACTGGTCGCGCCGTCGGCATCGAAATCGCCGACGATCAGGATGCGCTGCCCGCCTTCGACCGCATCTGCCAGAATACTTGCCGCCTGCGCAATGCCGGAGAGGCTGCGCGGCGGATGCAGGCGCGACATGGCCAGATCAAGCTCATCCGTGGATGCAATGCCGCGCGCCGCCAGCAGGCGCGCCAGCACCGGGTTCAAGCCGGGCAGGGTGGCCTCAGCGGCGGGACGACGACGGATTAAACGCTGGCTGCGCATTGCTGCTCCAAAGGCCGTTCGCGCCGCCACACACGCCAGCGGTGCGCAGGCTTGCACACAAAACGCGCCGCGCCGCCGGTTTCCAGCGTAAGCCGGGCGATTCGCCCCCGCGCAAGAGCCGTGCGCAGCGGCGAGAACCAGCGCGCTTCCAACCCTTCGAGCGTGGCTTGCCAGTCGTCGAAATCGCCGTCTTGCAGGGGTTGCAGCAGGTCATCGAGCACGATGAGCGCATTGCCGGACAGTTCGGCGCATTCGTCCAGGGTTTCGGCCAGATCGTGTACGGACAAGTCTTGGGCATAAGCCAGACCGCGTGCGAGAGGGTGGTTGGCATGGATCGCAGTAAATTGCGCAGGGGGAAAGGGGGACAACAGGCTGCCCGCACCCCACGGCCACACGCTGTTGATCGTCGGGAAGCCGCGCGCCTCGCGCGCCTGGTTGACCGGGTGGGTGAACAGCACCATCTGCGCCTCGGTGATGTCCGCCAGCCAGCGGCGCGCATCCCTGCCCTGCGGCTTGAACAGCCCGGCGTCACGTCCCAGAGCTTGCGACAACGGCGTGCAATCAAGCTCGCTGGCCTCGGTCAGGCGCAGGTACCAACGCTCGGCGGCGGGTACGTCAATACGCCAACCGCGCTCGGCGAAATGCGCCTCAAGCGCGCGGGCGATTTCCTGCGACTCATCCCTGCGCAAATGCAGGGACGCGCCGCCGAACACGATGGCATCGGTCATGCCCAGCTTGAGATGCACCGGATCAAGACGCAGCACGAAATCTTGCGGACGCTCGCCACGCTCGCCCCACAAGCCCAGCGCGCCCCAGGGCAGGACCTCCGCGGGCATGCCGAACAGGCGCGCCAGAGCGTCTTCGAACGGCAATGCAAGTGTCGTCAGCCGATCGGCGCGCGCCAGCAACCGTCGCAGAGCCGGCGCTTGCGCGACGGGCAAACCCGCCCCCTCCCCCCGCCACGCCGCGCAGAGGCCGGGCGCGAACAGCGTCAAATGCGCGCTCAAGCCCGTGCTCCCAAGCTTTCCACCACCCAGGCCGCATGCGCCCGGCGCAAGGACAAAAAGCTGGCGTAATCCACGCGAATGCGGCTCAAGGCCTGCGGCGGCGCATCCAGCGCAATCGTCAGCGCCGCACGCATCACCACTGCATGACCCACCACCAGCACGCGCTGCCCGGCGTACTGCACGGCCAAGTCATCCAGCGCGGCGCGCACGCGGGCGACAAAGGCGAGCACCGACTCCGCACCCTGCGGCATTCCCTGCACGATGTCGCGCTTGTAGGCGGCATAGGCTTCGGCCTGACCCTGCTTGACCTCGGCGTGACTTAAGCCTTCCCACGCGCCCAGGCCGATCTCGCGCAAACGCGGTTCAGTCTGCAAGGTCAACCCCGCCTGCGCGGCGAACGCGACGGCAAACGCATGGCAACGCTGCAAGGGCGAAGTCACCACCGCATCCCAGGCCCCGCCTTCGACCGCCAGCCACATGGCGGCCAGACCCTGCGGCGAGAGAGGGTCATCCACCCCGTCGCCGCGATAACGCGAACCGCCGACAGGTTCTCCGTGGCGCAGAAAATCAAGTTGCAGCATCAATGAATCCAGTCGCCCAGCGTCATCAGCGCAATGATGGCGACGATAATGATGACCGAGCGCAACACCAGGCCGCGCGCGGCGCGCACGATGCTGGCGTCCACCTCCAGCTCGCCGGTTTCGCCGATTTCCACGCTGATGGCGTAATCCTCGGTGCGCAACGCGGCACGCCCCACGCGCAGCAACACATCGCGGTTCGCCTGCTCCAGCTCCTCCGCGCGACAAGGCGGCTCGCCATGCGGGCTATCCACGGACACCTGATCCTTCTGCCGCCAAGCGGCCAAGCCGTCTTCAAAGCTGCCGGAAAGCGTGTACATCGCGGCCAGGACATAAGCCGGAATCCAGTCCATGGCCGCACGCAACAAGCGCGCCGCCTCGCACAGCTCCCCCTGCCCGGCGCGCGTCTCGACATGCACCGTCAGGCGATACAGCAGCGCGCCGACCGGCCCGAGCAAGACGAACCACAAAATGGGCGCAACCCAACGCTCATTCGCCTGCAACAACAGGGCGTCGGCCACTGCACGCACTTCCTCATCCACCGGCAAGGGCGCAGCGCCGCCGAGAATATGCTCGGCATGATGCCGCGCCACACTGTCCTCCGCCTTTTCGCGCGCCGCCACATAGCCGTCGATCGCCGGATCGACGCTGCCCGGTCGCAGGGCGAAAAATAGCACCACCACGCCGAAGGCCAGCTCAAGGAATCCCCACAATGCGCCGACCATCAGCCATTGCAACAAGGCGGCCAGCGCCGCCCAGGGCAGAACCAGCAGCAGAAAGGCCTGCCAGCCCGGCAAGCGGGTTCGCGCCTGGATCACGGCAAAATAGCGGTCGAACCAGAGCAAGCTTCGACGTTCGGCCAGACCGGGCGCGAAACGCTCGGCGAACAGGGCGATAAGAATGGCTAAAAGAAGCATGGAATTCCCCGTGACATGTTCAGGCAGAGCTTATCACCAAGCGCGCCTGTCCAAGCCCCTCGGCCACGCTCACCCCCGCATTGAGCAAGGCGATCGCCAGCTTTGCCCAATCGAAGCTCGACCCCGGATCGGTCTTGCGCCCCGGCGCAATGTCCGCATGTCCGGCGATGGCGCGTAAGGATGGATAAGCCCTGCACAAGGCGGCGACCGCCTGCGCCAGCGCCCCATATTGCGCCTCGGCGTAGGGCAGGTCATCCGTGCCCTCCAGCTCGATGCCGATGGAAAAATCATTGCAGCGCTCGCGCCCCTCGAAGGCCGACACGCCCGCATGCCAGGCGCGCAAGCCGAAAGGCACGTACTGCGTCACCGCGCCATCCCGCCGAATCAAAAGATGCGCCGAAACTTTCAAGTGCGCAATGTCGGCAAAGTAGGGATGCGCCGCAGCATCCAGCCGCCCCAGAAACAAGTCGTCGATCCAGTAACCATCGAACTCACCCGGCGGCAGACTGATGCCGTGCACCACGATCAGCTCGGGGGCGATGCCTTGCGGGCGCAGATCATGGTGCGGCGAAGGCAAAAATGGCACATCCACCAACAACCCAGCGCTTGCATCGGCACGCATCAATCGACCCAACCCTCCATATCCGCCACAGCCTCGTCCGTAAGACGCTGTACATCAGCATCGACGCCGTCAGCCTGGGCAACAAGCCTAGCCTGGCGACGACACTTCTGCTCAAAGTCAGGTCGTCGCGTATCCGCCACCCAAATCTGTACCGTACACAACCCCGCCTGACGCAAGGCAGCGCGGTGCCTCTGCACGCGCGTATTGACATGAACGCTTCCCACGCGAAACCCCTCCGACCATTGCACTACATGCAACGCTAACAGGGCGGCTCGTTACGTGCAAAAAACCAAAAACAAGACATGCGTCATATCCGGACTGATGACTAACTCCCCTATGAAGCAGGCCGATGCGTGATTGTTGCCGTTGTTTCATAAGTCAGTCAGGGGGGCAATCCCCGAGTCTTTCTGTGGCGGATGGTGGCTGTACAATTCAACCCCGTCTCACGCTTCTACATTGTAGATACCCTTAACGCCTCCCATGCTCTCCACTCTCAACCCCGCGCAACGCGCCGCCGTCACCCATACCCAAGGGCCGCTTCTGGTGCTGGCCGGCGCCGGTTCGGGCAAAACCCGCGTGATTACGGCCAAAATCGCCCATCTGGTGCGCGCTCTGGGCGTGCCTGCGCGTCACATTTACGCCGTCACCTTTACCAACAAGGCGGCGCGTGAAATGCAAGAACGGGTCAGCAAAATGCTGGCTGCCGACGAACGGCGCGGGCTGCATGTGTCCACCTTCCACACCCTCGGCCTGACCATTCTCAAGCATGAATTCGCTGCTGCCGGATTGCGGCGCGGCTTTTCGATTCTGGATAGCGAAGACGCGCTGTCCACCCTGCGTGAACTCTGCCCATTCAGCGACAAAACGCTGCTCGAAGAGCTGCGCCAGCGCATCAGCGCGTGGAAAAATGACGGCATCAGCGCCGAAAAGGCGTTATCCAGCGCCGAAAACGAGGACATCATGCAGGCGGCGCAAACTTATCTGGCCTATGAGCGCCAGTTGCGCGCCAGCAATGCGCTGGACTTCGACGACCTGATCGCCCTGCCGGTGCGCCTGTTCGACACGCACGACGCCTTGCGCGCCAAGTGGCGGCTGCGCGTGCGCCATCTGCTGGTGGACGAGGTGCAGGACACCAATGCCGCGCAATACGCCCTGCTGCGTCATCTTCTGGACGCTTCCGCCAACCTGACCGCCGTGGGCGACGACCATCAGTCGGTGTACGCCTGGCGCGGAGCGCGTCCGGAAAACCTCCGGCTGTTGGGCGAGGACTACCCCACGCTCAAGCTCATCAAGCTGGAACAGAACTACCGCTCGGTGAACACCATCCTGCAAGCCGCCAATGCGCTGATTCAAAACAACAGCCAGCAATTCGAAAAAAACCTGTGGAGCGCCCTGGGCGAAGGCGAACCGCTGCGCGCCGTCCTCTGTAGCGATGCAGACGACGAAGCCCTGCGCGTGGCGGTGGACATCCTGCAACACAAATTCAAACAGCGCACCCAATTCGCGGACTACGCCGTGCTCTATCGCGGCAATCACCAGGCGCGGGTGCTGGAAGGCGCGTTGCGCCAGCACGCCATCCCCTACCACATCAGCGGCGGGCAATCGTTTTTCGAACGCACCGAAATCCGCGACCTTTCCGCCTATCTGCGGCTTTTGGCCAACCCGGACGATGACACGGCCTTCTTGCGCGTCATCAACACCCCGCGCCGCGAGATCGGCGCAAGCACGCTGGAAAAACTCGGCGCCTATGCCGAACAGCGCCAGCTCCCCCTGCTGCGCGTATGCACCGAACTAGGACTCGGGCAACAACTGGGCGAACGCTCTCTGGATCGCCTGCAAAATTTCAGCACATGGCTGGAGCGCCTGCGCGAAGCTGCTGAACACGCGCCGGTGGCCAGCCTGCGCCAGTTGATCGTGGACATCGCTTATGAAGACTGGCTGAAAGACAGCTCCGACACACCCAAACAAGCCGAGCGCCGCTGGCAAAACGTCAACGAATGGCTGGAGTGGCTGGACAAGGTGGGCAGCGGCGAGGACGCCCTGGATATTCAGGAGCTGGCCGCCCGCGCCAGCCTGATGGGCATACTGGAGCGCCAGAACGAAGACGAGGCCGGCGACCAGGTGCGCCTGATGACCCTGCACGCCGCCAAGGGGCTGGAGTTTCCGCATGTGTTCATCATCGGCATGGAAGAAGAGCTGCTGCCGCACCGCGAAAGCCTGGACGAGGAAAAGCTGGAAGAAGAGCGGCGACTGGCCTATGTCGGCATCACCCGCGCCCAGCAAAGCCTGACCTTCACCCTGACCAAAAAGCGCAAACGCTACGGCGAATGGGTCGAATCCGAACCCAGTCGTTTTCTGGGCGAAATTCCTGCGCCGCTGTTGCAATGGGAGGGGCGCAACGATACCCGCGACCCGGAAGAAAAAAAGACCAAGGGTCGGGCGCAACTGGAAGGGCTGAAAGCGTTGCTGGGCGGGGCTTCGTGAGGCCAAGGATTACGCATGGCGCTTACAAGGTCATGCGTCATCGTTTTCCGGCTACACTCATCAAAACAATCGCATCATCACCAAGGGGTTGCTGCATGAAACTCGCACGCCTGCTGACCTTTTTGAGCCTGGGCGTTTTGCCCTGGAGCGCGCCGTCCGTCGCCGACAGCGACTTGCTCGGCTTCCAGATGCGCACGCTGGCCGGGAACGAAGTCATCGACTTGCGCCAGAGTTTTGGCGGCAAAGTGGTGTTGATCGTCAATACCGCAAGCAAATGCGGCTTTACCGGGCAGTTTGAAAGCCTGGAAGCGCTGTATCGCAAGCACAAGAATCAGGGGTTTGTCGTGCTCGGCTTTCCTTCCAACGACTTCGCCAATCAAGACCCCGGCACGGAACAGGAAATCAAGGACTTCTGCCGCAACACCTACAGCGTCGAGTTCCCCATGTTTGAAAAAGTGCATGTACGCGGCAACGACGCCCACCCGCTGTTCAAGGCGCTGGCGGCGCATCCCAAGGGCGCGACGCCCAAGTGGAACTTCTACAAGTTTTTGCTCGATCGCAATGGTCAGTTGGTGGAAAGCTGGGGCAGCATCAGCGCACCGGACAGCGATCAGCTTGTGTCACACATCGAACGTCTGCTGGCGCAAAAAGCCGCCGCATCTTCAACCCCTGGAGGTCAGCCATGAGCAATACGCTTTACCCCGAAGAACTGCAGGAAGGCGCAAGCGCCCAGGTGCGCCGCCTGATGCCCACCTCGCGCCAGGGCGTCATCGACCCGTTCGTGTTTTTCGACCATTTCCGCGCCGCGCCCGAAGCAGGCTTTTCCACCCATCCGCATCGCGGCTTTGAGGCCATCACCTACCTCATGTCCGGCGAACTGAGTCACAGCGACAACATGGGCAATGACGCCGTGCTGCGCGCAGGCGAGGTGCAGGCGTTTACCGCAGGCAGCGGCATGCTGCACTCCGAACTTGCAGGCGCGAATGCAGCGGTGGAAGGACTGCAACTGTGGGTCAACCTGGCGCAGGCGCAAAAGGGCATCGCCCCCACCTACCAGCCGCCGCTCAAGCCGCGCAAGATCGTGGCCGCAGGCTATGAGTTGCAGCTGATCGCAGGCAACGGCGCGCCCATCACGCTGCAAACCCCCTGCTGGATCGCCTGGCTCGACCTGGCGGCGGGCGAAAGCTTCACCCCGGAGGTCAGCGCAGACTGGCGCGGCTTTGCCTATGTGCTGCACGGCGAAATGCTCAGCGACGACCACGCACGCGCCATCGCCGGCGAAGGGCTGGATCTCGTCGGCGGCCAGACGCTGCACAGCCCCACCAGCGCACGCGCGCTGATCGCACTGGGTCAACCGCATGGTGAGCCGATCATCATGCGCGGCCCTTATGTGGATTGATCGCTCATGAGTACGCCGCAAGATTTCTGGAACACCCGCTTCGCCGAGGAGCACCTTGCCTACGGCGAAGCGCCGAACGCCTTCGTGCAGGAGCAAGCCTACCGCCTGCCGCCCGGAGCGCGCGTGCTGTTGCCCGGCGACGGACAGGGGCGCAACTCGGTCTGGCTGGCCCAACAGGGCTTCGACGTGGTTTGCGTCGATTGGAGCGAAGCAGGTCTGGCGCGCGCGCAGGAACTGGCCGCACGCCAGGCGGTGTTTATCGAGCCGATCCTGGCCGACCTGACCGCCTGGCTGTGGCCGCAAGACGCATTCGACGCCGTGGTCGCCGTGCATCTGCACCTGATGCCGGACGCGCGCAGGCAGGTGCATCAGGCCATGCTGCGTGCGCTCAAGCCCGGCGGCCTGCTCCTGCTCGAAGCCTTCGACCTCGAACAAGCCGGACTGAACAGCGGCGGACCGCGCAACCCGGCCATGCTGTACTCAGCGGAAATGCTGGCCGAAGACTTCGCCGAGGCCGAATTCCTTATGCTGGAGCGCGCCCAAGTGATGCTGGACGAAGGGCTTTACCATCAAGGCATGGCCGAAGTGGTGCGCATGGTGGCCGTACGCCCTAGGGCTTAACCTCCGCCGATGGCTCGCACGACTTCCACCCTGTCACCGTCCTTGAGCAAGGTGGAATCATGCTGGCTGCGCGGGACGATGTCGCCGTTCAGTTCAATCGCCAGGCGCTGTCCGCTCAAGCCGAGCTGGGCGAGCAAATCACTGAGGTGCGCCGTTTCGGGCAAGGTGTAGGTTTCGCCGTTCAATACGATGTTCATTTGGGCGGTCTCTTCCATCAGGCGTCTTTGTCTTCCACGGTCACTCGCAGCACCTCATCCAGGCTGGTTTCGCCCTGCATGACCTTGCGCAGACCGTCTTCGCGCAGGCTGGGGCTGGATTGGCGCACATAGGCTTCCATCTGCGCCTCGCTGGAGCCGTCGTGAATCATGCGCGCCAGGGTGGCATCGACGCTGATCAGCTCGTGGATGCCGGTGCGTCCGCTGTAGGCGCGCGCGGCGCAGTCGCCCTGGCTGGCGGGGCGATGCAGACGCGGCGGGTTCTGCGCGTCCAGGCCAAGCATGGCGCATTCGGCGGCATCCGGGGTAAAGCTTTCGCGGCATTCCGGCAGCAGGCGGCGCACCAGGCGCTGCGAGACCACGCCGATCAGGCTGGATGACAGCAGGAACGGCTCCACGCCCATGTCGCGCAAGCGGGTAATGGCACCGATGGCCGAGTTGGTGTGCAGGGTGGAAAGCACCAGATGCCCGGTGAGCGAGGCTTGCACGGCGATTTCGGCGGTTTCCAGGTCGCGGATCTCGCCCACCATCACCACGTCCGGGTCTTGACGCAGGATGGCGCGCAGGCCGCGTGCGAAGCTCATGTCCACCTTGGTGTTGACCTGGGTCTGGCCCACGCCGTCCAGGTCGTACTCGATCGGGTCTTCCACGGTGAGGATATTTCGGTCACGCGAGTTGATGCGCGCAAGCGCCGAGTACAGCGTGGTGGTCTTGCCCGAACCTGTCGGCCCTGTGACCAGCAGTATGCCATGCGGACGATGGATCAGGGCTTCCAGCCGCGCGCGAGTCTGCGTTTCCATGCCCAGTTTTTCCAGATCGAGCCGCCCGGCCTGCTTGTCGAGCAGACGCAGCACCACGCGCTCGCCATGCGCCGAAGGCAAGGTGGACACGCGCACATCCACCGGGCGACCGGCCAGGCGCAGGGCGATGCGCCCATCCTGTGGCAGGCGCTTTTCGGCGATGTCGAGCTGCGCCATGACTTTCAGGCGCGAGGTGATCAGGCTGGCGATGGCGCGCGGCGGCTCCAGCACTTCGCGCAACTGGCCATCGACGCGAAAGCGCACCACCAGGCGGTTTTCAAAGGTTTCGACGTGAATGTCCGAGGCGTCTTCACGAATGGCTTCGGTGAGCAGGGCGTTGATCAGGCGCACGATGGGCGCATCGTCCTGCGCTTCGAGCAGGTCGGCCGGTTCGCCCAGGGCATTGGCGGCGCGCGATAAATCGAAGTCGCCCAGATCGCCCAGGGTGTCCATGGCATCGGAGGAGCCGCGCTGGTAGGCGCGGGCGAGCAGCTGTTCGAAGGCCTCGGCGCTGATTGCGCGAAGCTCGAAGGATTGCCCAAGGGCGCGGCGCGCTTCGGCCAGGGCGGCGGCCTGCACGTTGGGGCGATGAAACACAACGAGCTGGTTGCGCTCGTCGTGCTGCGCAATCATGCCGTGGCGCTTGGCATAGCTGTAGGGCAGGCTGGGCATTATTCAGCGTTATCCGACGGCGCGGCGACCGGCGCCGGGGCTTTGACTGCGGCGGGCTTGATACTCGGCAGGTTCATGTTGTAACCCGTGTTTTCCGGCAGCATGGGATAGTCGCCCGGCACGGCGAAGCCCAGCGGATTTTGCGCAAAACGCTGCTGATGCTCGCGGAAGTCGTTGTATTTCAATGAGGTATAGCGCGAGGCCGATAAACTGTCGCGCATGATGATCGGGCGGATAAACACCATCAGATTGCGCTTGGTGCGCGTGGTTTCCTTTTGCGAGAACAGCACCCCTAGCACAGGGATATCACCAAGAAGCGGAACCTTGGACACGCTGTCCTGCACTGCCTCATCCATCAGACCGCCCAGTACGACCACGTCGCCATCCTGCGCCAACACAGCGGTTTTCACGTTGCGCTTGCTGGTGACCAGCCCGGCGGAGCTGTCCTTGGTGGCGCGCTGATCGATACTGGACACTTCCTGATCCAGCTCCAGCCGTACCGCGCCCTCCGGACTGATCGACGGCTTGACCTTGAGCTTGACGCCCACGTCTTCACGATCAACGGTCTGGAACGGCGAGACGCTGGTGGTCGATGAACCGGTATTGGTGTACGAGCCGGTGACGATAGGCACGTTTTGGCCGACGACGATACTGGCTTCCTGGTTGTCCATGGTCAACAGACTGGGCGTGGAGAGGATGTTGTTGTTGGCATCCCCCGCCAGGGCGGAAATCAGTACAGCGAAATCCGTGCCTGAACCATCCACATTGCCCAAGCCAAGGTTGAAGCCGTCGCCAATCACGCCGGCCGCAGCCGTGGCGGCGGCAGTCGTGCTGCTGCTACTGGCGGTGGCGCTGGCGATGCTGGAAAGTAGACCGTTAAAAGTGGTCAAGCCCACCGCGCCCGTACCGTTGGCCGGATAGGCCGCCCACTGTACGCCGAGCTTTTTGGTGAAGTCCTCGGAAACTTCGGCAATGACGGCTTCAACCAAAACCTGCGCGCGGCGGATATCAAGCTGGTTGATGATGGATTCCAGCTCACGCATCACGTTCGGCGGCGCGGTAATCACCAGCGCATTGGTGGCTTCGTCCGCCAGCACCACGGCGTCCTGCCGCCCGCCGATGCCCACCGTACTGGCATTGAGCGTACTTGACGATGCGCTTGAACTGGATGAGCCGAAGCTGCTGGCATTGCCGCTGCTCAGGCCGCTTGAGCTGCCGCTGGTCGTACTGCCCTCGCGCGCCACGGTGCGATTGCTGCCCTGCAAGATGGGCACAAGGTCTTTGGCGCGTGCGTACTTGAGATAGAACACCTGGGTATTGCCCGCACGCTCCATCGGCGTATCCAGATAGACCACCACGGCGCGCAACTTGGCGCGATCGGTCTTGTCGCCGGAAATGAGCACGCTGTTGCTGCGCTCATCGGCGGCGAAGCTCGCGGGCATATTGCCGCCGTCGGCGCCGGCGGCGGCGCTGGCCTGCCCGCTGCGGGCGCCGCTACGCAGCTGGGTCAGCGTTTTGACGATATCCGTGGCCGAGGCGTGCTTGAGACGAATGATTTCCACCTCGTCGCTGCCGGTCACGTCCACGCGCAGCAGAATATCCTTCATGCGCGCCACGTTGCCCGCACGGTCGGTGAGAATCAGGCTGTTGGATTCGGGATGCACGGAAAGCGCCGCCTGTTGCGGCATGAGCTGGCGCAGAGCGGTCAGCAGCGGCGCGGCCTGCACATGGCGCAGCTTGACCACTTCGGTGACGATCTCATCTGCGCCGCGCCCTGGTGAGCCCGCAGCAGCCACGACATCCACGCCGTCCTGCTTGGCGTTCACGTCCGGCACGATCTTGATGATGCCGCCCTTGTCCACGGCGGCGAAGCCATGCACCTGCAACACGGAAAGAAAGACGTTATACAACTCATCCGCCGACATCGGCTTGGCGGAAATCAGGTTGACCTTGGCCTTGACGCGCGGATCGACAATGAAGTTCTTGCCCGTCGCTTCGGACACGCTGGCGATCAGCGCATCCAGGTCGGCATCGCGCAGATTGAGCGTGACCTTGCCATCGTCGAGCTTGGGCTGGGCGCTGGTTTCGTTGACGGCGGCTGCGCCCAGAAGATTGGGCAGCGCAAGCGCCAGCGGCAGAAGCAGGACAGAGGTCAGACGGCGTACAGGACGTTGCATTCGATGTTCCAAAGGCGGGGCTAGGGTGTGGCGTCAAGGTCAAGATGCAGCGGAATTTCGCTGCCGTTGCGCAGCACTACGGCATCGATGCTCGTTGCGCTGCGCAGATCTTTGATGAATTTGGGCAGGTCGTTGGCCTGGGTCAGCGAGGTTCCATTGACGCTGAGCAGAATATCATCGGCCTCCATGCCTGCGCGTTGCAGCAATTCCGGGTTACGCAGGGCGCGCAGGCGGTAGCCGCGCAGCTTGCCGGCCTCGGTCACCGGGGTCAGCCGGAACTCTTTGGCCAGATCCGCCGGGGATTGTTGCAGCATTTTGCCCAGGCTCTCAGGCCTCGATGCAGGAATTGCACCGGGCGCCTGCGGCGCACGCAGCGCGCCGCCATCCAGCGTCTGGCGCGGCAGGGCAAGGCGCTCGATGACGCCCGCGCGCTCGATCAGGACATGATCGGCCAACACGTCCTTGAGCTTGGCTCCGCCGGGAAGAGCGTCGCCGATGCGATAGACCTTGGTTCCGCCGCCGCTGCTTTCGATCAACGCCAACCCCTCGCCGCTGAGAATGCCGCGCAGGTTGAGCGGCAGGCGGGTGTCTTGGGCGACGCTGCTCACCGGGGCGACGGCAGGCAGAGCGCCCCATAGACGCGCGGTAGCGATGCTGGCCAGCGGACTCTGCGCCGACGTAGCGGAAAACGTTTGCGCCGTCCGTTGCGCCGCTGGTTCCGCAGTCTTGGGCGCAGGCAGCAACAGCCAGACCCATTGCGCCAAGGTAAACATCAATGCGGCGAGCAGGGCCAGGAGGAATGCGAGGCGCATACGCCCAATGAATCTGGGCGAAAGCAGGGGGCGAAGCAGCTTGAAGTCGGATGCGGAAAAATTCATGCGCGCATTCTATGTGATGGCTTATGACACCGCTATGTTTGGCGGCGGTGTATATTGCGGTTTGTTTGCCTGGGATTTTGCAGAATCATGCCAACGGAAGCTTCCTTTGTCGCCGCCTTTCTGGTCGGCCTGTTAGGCGGGGTGCATTGTGTGGGCATGTGCGGCGGCATCGTCGGCGCGCTCACCTTCGGCCTGCCCGCCGAGGTGCGCCAGTCCCCCGCCAGAGTGTTTCCCTACCTGCTCGCCTACAATCTGGCGCGCGTCAGCAGCTATGTGCTGGCTGGCGCCTTGATGGGCGGTCTGGGCTGGCTGGCCGCCAGCCTGGTGGCGCTGCATGCTGTGCAGCAGGTATTGCAGGTAGCCGCGGGTCTGTTCATGGTCATGCTGGGTCTCTACCTTGCAGGCTGGTGGAGCGGGCTGGCGCGGGTGGAACAGGCCGGAAGCCTTATCTGGCGGCGCATCGAGCCTTTTGCGCGCACCCTGTTGCCCGTCAAATCGCCACGTCATGCGCTCATGCTCGGCTTCGTCTGGGGCTGGCTGCCCTGCGGCCTGGTTTACAGTGTGCTGATCTGGGCCTTGGCCTCCGGCAGCCCCGCCCAAGGCGCATTGCTCTTGCTGGGCTTCGGCCTGGGCACCCTGCCCAACCTGATGTTGATGGGGGTGTTCGCCGCTCAACTGGGACGCTTCCTGCGCAAACCATGGGTGCGCGGCCTCGCCGGGGGCATGGTGCTGCTTTTCGGCATCTATACAATCCTTGTGCCTTTTATCAAGCCACTGTAAATTTTTATTGGCGCATAAGCTCTCTCTTATGGAGACTTGCGTAGCCGCCGCTTCCGGTGGCTTGTCTTTGTTTCACAAAATTTGGAGATGCGTAACGATGAAGAAGCACGTTCTGGCTTTTGCTCTGTTGACCGCCCTGGGCGGCATGGGCGTTTCCCCGCTGATGGCTGGCGAGGTTGACCCTGCCAAGGTTCCGAGCATCAAGCAGTCGGATCTGAAGCTCTACCTGACCGCCAAAGAGGCGTATGACATGAAGAAAGCCAATGACAAGGTGATTTTCATCGACGTGCGCACCCCGGAAGAACTGCAATACGTGGGCAATGCCGGCGCCATTCTGGACGGCAACGTACCCTACATCCTCAACGACCTCTCCGGCTATGACGAGAAGCTCAAGCACTACAAGGTCGCGCCCAACAGCGATTTCACCACGGCGGTGGAAGAGATCGTGAGCAAAAAAGGCGGCAACAAGGACAGCGAAATCATCCTGATGTGCCGCTCAGGCGACCGCAGCTCCAAGGGCGCCAGCCTGCTGGGCAAGGCGGGTTACACCAAGGTCTACTCAGTGGTGGACGGTTTTGAGGGCGACAAGGTCAAGGACGGAGAAAACAAGGGCAAGCGCCTGGTCAACGGCTGGAAAAACTCCGATCTGCCTTGGGACTACAAAATGGATAAGGACAAAATGTACTACATCCTGAACTGATGCCTGACCGGGCTGGCGTAAAGCCAGCCCACGCCAAGCCGGTTCGCATGAAAAAAGCCGCTGCATGATGCAGCGGCTTTTTTCATCGCCCCGAATCGTTAGAACCCGTCTACGATCTTGATCAAAGGGTGCAGCGCAAAGTGAAAAGCCCCCGAAAAAGCGCAGCACAAACAAATCATCCGAGCATTTTGAAGCCGATCTTTGCGCCCCAGAGCACATGGACGCGCCTTTCAGCGAAATCGCAGGCAGGCTCTCAATCCTCCAAGACAATAGCGCGCATCCGGTCTACCGACTCGGTGCTCAGATCCTCGCGCCGATCATCCAGCAGGCGAGCATCCAATTCATCCGCCATGCGGTAAGCCAGCTCCAGAAACTGCTCCAGGATGAGCGCAGGCTGGCGCTCAATCGGCAGGCGCAGAAAGAATGCCAGCGCCGGGGTGCTTTGCCCTGGCAGCGCTTGGGGATCAAAGGTTCCAGGCGCCACGCCGTTCATCAGACTGAACAGGGCGTGCTCATGGGCGTCACCGGAGCCGGAAGAAATCGGATAGTAGTGATACACATCCATCTCGCCGAACTCGAAACCCATGCGGGCGAACAGTTCGAGCAAAATACTGCCTGCAAACCCCGCAGGCTGGCGCGCGACCAGATAAAGGGGGATGACATCCGGCGCATCGGGCGCACGCATTTTTTCAGGCTGCTGCGGGGCGCCCGTTTCGTCTCGGGAAAGCGTCTTGGGGGCGTCAGCGATGCGTGCTGCGGATTGCGGCGACGGCGGCGCGGGACGCTCCTCGAACGATGACGACTTGGATTTCATCTCGCCCGGCGGGCGTACACCCTCCAGTTTCGGCTCACTACGCCCCGGCGATGCAATGTCATCGTCAGAGGAAGCCTTGTAACTGAAACGCGGCGTGCGACGTTGCCGACCTGCCGCCAGTCGAGCCGCCACCGCCTCATCCTGCGGACGCAGGCGCACCGCGCCGACGCCAAATTCATCAAATTCAGCTTGCGACTCGCCATCCAGTTGCGGCTCACGGCGTTGTCGAAGCGACGGCTCATTACGCGCCACGGGTGTCGCCACGCTAGTTTTGACCGGGCCGATCACCCCATCCATGTCCCCTTCCGCAAACGGGCTTGAGGCCGCGCCACCCGTCTCTCCCACTGAACCGCCGACCAAAGGATCGGCAAACGGGTCTTTTATCAACGAGCCGCGCTGATGGTCGTCAAGGGGAAACGGAACCTGCTCACGGCGGCGATTCGTATTGAAATAGTACAGACCAAGCGCGAGCAGCGCCGCGCCCAGGCCGATCAGAATCCAAAGCAGCCAGTCCATGTAATTCTCCCAGGCTCACTCATCCAACATTTTCACCGCTGCATCCAGGTCAACCTCGACGATGCGCGACACGCCCGCCTCGCGCATCGTTACGCCGATCAAATGCCGCGCCATCTCCATCGTGGTTTTATTGTGGGTGATAAAAATGAATTGCACCCGCGACGACATGGCCTGAACCATAGCACAAAAACGCCCCACATTAGCCTCATCCAGCGGAGCGTCCACTTCATCCAGCAGGCAAAACGGCGCAGGATTGAGCTGAAAAACGGCAAACACCAGGGCGATCGCGGTCAGTGACTTTTCGCCGCCGGAAAGCAGGTGAATGTGACTGATTTTCTTGCCCGGCGGACGCGCCAGCAAAACCACGCCACGATCCAACCAGCGATCCGTACGACGCTCTTCCGCCATATCCCCGCCCTCCTCCTGCGCATCGGCATCGCCATGCAATTCCAGCCTGGCCTCGCCGCCGCCGAAGAGCTGGGTGAAGGTTTCGCCCAACTTGACATTCACCGCCTCGAAGATGGCGCGAAAGCGGCTGCGCGTTTCCTGATCCATGCTGCGCATGGCGCTTTCCAGCGTGGCCAGCGCCTCGTTGAGGTCGGCATACTGCGCCTGCATCGCGGATTGTTGCGCACGCAATTCGATCAGTTCGTCCAAGGCCGCCAGATTCACCGCCCCCAGTTTGCTCAGGCGCGCCTGGGTATCGTGCAAGCGCGCCTGCACGGCGGTCAGATCCAAGCCCGCGACCTCGGCAAGCGCCGCCTCGACCTCCTCCGCCATGACCGCCGCCAATCGGCTCGCCGGGATCTCGGCGCGCAACTCCAGCGCCTGCAAGCCAAGGCGACGTTGCTCAACAGCGTGGCGCGCACGTTCCAGCGCCTGTTCAGCCTGTATCACCTGCTGCTGCGTCTCGCGGATGAGTTCAGCGTGCGCGTTGAGCGCATGGCGCGCCTGTTGCACGCGCGCATTGGACTCGGATTCGGCGACGCGAGCGCGAGCAAGGCGCTCGGCGAGCTCCGCCCCAGGCTCCAGGGCGGACTGCCTGCGCTCATGCAACATGCTGCGGCGCATCTCCAGGCGCAGCGTTTGTTCGGCCTGCTGCTGCATGTTGTGGCTGCGCAGCTCCTGCTCGCGTTGCAGCGTTTGCAACCTGGATTGCGCTTCCTGCGCGCCACGCTCGGCGGCGCGCAGTTGCTGGCGTTGGCGGGCGAGTTCGGCCTCGCCCTGTTCGCGCGTGCGGCGCGCATGACCCAGCTCAGCCTCGTGCTGACTCAGCTCCTGCTCCAGTCGTGCGATCCGCTGTTGCAGGTCGTGCTGACGCCGGGCATCGTCTTCCAGTTCGGCATGCAGCTCCTCTTGCTCCCGGCGCTGGGCATGCAAACGCCCTTGGGTCTGCTCCAGTCGCGCACGCAATTGTTCGACGCGCAGCGCCAGCTCATGCTGCTGACGCAAGCCCTCGCGCTGCTCGCGTTGCTGGGTCTGCTGCAAGCTCTCCAACGCCTGCACGGCTTGACGCGCATGATGGCGCTGCTCGTTGGCTGCAGCCAAGACGGGCTGCCCCTGCGCCAGTTGCTCTGCAAGCTGTTGCAGGCGCTGGCGGCGCACGAGCTGACCATGATGACGTCCGCCCGCGGGCGGACGCCGCCACAGGTGGCGACTGACCCGGTCGCCCTGCGGGGTCAACCAGGCCTCGCCGGGCTGAAGCGCATGACGCTGCGCCAGAGCCTCCTGCAGCGAGGCGCAGGGGCGCAGCCCATTGAGTACGGCTTGAGCGTACTCGCCTTGCAACAGCGCCTGTGCATCCGCTCTGGGCGAGGAATCCGGCTCGACCAGACACAGACCGTGCGTATCCGCACACGCGGCATGTTCGCTCCATGCGTCCAGCGCCTCCACCGCCACGCCAGCGAGGGCGTCCGCCAGCACGGCATCCAGCGTTTGCGCCCAGGCGTCGCTGGCCGTCACCTGCTCGGCCACCCGCCGCATCTCCAGGCCGTGGCGCGCAAGCCAGGCGCGCAGGAGCGGAGATTGATCCATGTCCTGCGCCTGCTCCAAGGCCGCCAGGGCGCGCTGCTCGGCCAAAAGCGCGCTGATTTCCGTTTGCAGGGCGCTGGCCTGCGCCTCAAACGCATGCAGCTGCTGGCGAGCTGCGGCAAGCTCCGCGCCGTGCCGTTCCAGCGCCTGCTCCAGCTTGCCCGTGTGCAGCAGCGAAGCCTCCAGGGCGCCCCGCGCACGTTCGGTTTCATCCTGCAAGGAAGCGACTTCGCTTTCCCACTGCGCGATGCGCAAGCGCTGCAAGCGTTCGTTGAGGCTGCGCTGCCTCTGCCTGGCCTGCTCCAGCTGACCTTGTTCCACCCGCAGGCGTTGACTCGGCTCCGCGCTTCTGGCCAGCCGTTCCTCCAAAACCTGACGCGCCTGCTGCGCCGTGCGCTCGGCGGCGGCAAGCGCGGCCTGCTCATGCTCAAACGCGGCGTGTGCAGGCTGCAAAGCCGCCTCGGCTTGCGCTATCTGCTCGGCAAGACGGGCGAGCTGCTCCTGGGCGGCGGCGCTGTGTTGCGCATGTTCGCTGCATTCCTGCTGCAACTGGCTCAACTCGCGCTCCACCTGCTCAAGCTGCGCCTGGGCATGACGCTGCGCCTGCTCAAGCTGCGCCGTATCGGCGGCCAGCGCGTACGCCTGCGCCTGCGCTTGATGCAGCTCGGCCTGCAGGGCGACATCCTGCACGCGCGCCTGTTCGAGGCGTTCCTGCGCGTGACTTAGCGCGTGCCGGGTCTGCTCCAGTTCCGTCTCCTCGCGCAGCAAGCATTCATGCTCACGCTGTCGCTCGCTCCGCAAAAGACGCCATTGCAACGCGTGCTGCGCCAGTTCCAGTCGCTGCGCGTCCCGCTGCCACTGGCGAAATCGCTCGGCGGCCTTGGCCTGGCGCTCCAGCTTGTCCAGCTGACGCGCCAGCTCATCGCGCAAATCATTCAGACGCGCAAGGTTGTCGCGGGTGTGCTGAATCGAGATTTCGCTTTCCCGCCGCCGCTCCTTGTAACGCGAAATGCCCGCTGCCTCTTCCAGAATGGCGCGCATTTCTTCCGGACGCGCCTCAAGCAAGCGATTGATCTGCCCCTGTTCGATGATGGCGTAGCTGCGCGTGGCGGAAGTCGAGCCATGAGCGCGCCCCAGCCCCGTGCCGAGAAACAGGTCGGCGATATCCTTGCGCCGACAACGCGCGCCGTTCAGAAAGTATCTGGACTGCCCGTCACGGGTTAGTACGCGACGTATGCTCAAATCTCGGAATCGCGCCCACGGCCCCTGCAAATGGCCTGCTTCCTCATCCTCGTGCGCAAAAACCAGCTCGACCGAGGCCTGCGCCACCGGCTTGCGCTGGCCGCTGCCGGCGAAGATCACATCCTCCAGCGACTGGCCGCGCAAATGCCTGGCCGAAGATTCGCCCATGACCCAGCGCAGCGCATCCAGCGTATTCGACTTGCCGCAACCATTGGGGCCGACGATGCCGACCAGCTCGCTGGGAAAGTTGATCTCCGTCGGTTCGACAAAAGACTTGAAGCCTGCAAGGCGCAACGAAGCAAGGCGCATGCTCTATACTTCGCGCCTTAATTCCAGCGTAACTTGGGGAAAATCCATGTCCACACGTCCATCCAAAACCCTTGAAACCTTCATCAATCCCAATCCGGAGCGCGATTTTACCATCCATATCCGCGTACCGGAGTTCACTTGCTTGTGTCCGCTGACCGGCCAGCCGGACTTCGCCACCATAAACATCGACTACATCGCCGATGAACGCTGCGTCGAGCTGAAGGCGCTGAAAATGTACATGTGGTCGTTCCGCGAGGAAGGCGGCTTTCACGAAGCCATGACCAATCGCATTCTGAGCGACCTAGTCGCGGCGACCGCTCCGCGCTTCATGCGCGTCACTGGCGAATGGAATGTACGCGGCGGCATTTTCACCACCGTCGTGGTCGAGCACCGCAAACCGGGCTGGCAAGCGCCGGAATTGGTGCAGTTGCCATAAGAACCTGTTTACGTTCTTGACAAAAATTGACCAAACCGAACACGCCTATGACTTGGGCAAAACAAAATCCGGCGAAAAAGCGGGCGCATATGCGGTCATGCGGGCGTTTCAAGCTGGATTTTGGGGCGACAGATACGGCTTCAGCGAATTAATGGAACTATCGATCAATTTCCCTGCCCTCTGCCGCCGCTTGTGCAAGCACGAGGCCTGCAGGATACTCAGCGACAGTTCTCAAGCATTGGCACGGATTCATAACAGGGGGTTTTCATGAGCCAGATGCTCCATTCGGGACGTCCACTGGTACGTGTGCGCGGTGAGGCGCAGACGATTGCTTTGAACGACATTGCGGTTGACTCCTTTCTGCTCATGCAGAGCCATCATAACCTTGACCTATCGCGCCTGCTGGACAAGAACGACGCCTTGAGTTGCCTTGGTCACCGCATCCTGGGCAAGCCGGCTGATTTGCGTGCGCATGTGCAGCGTATTTTGCTGCTGGTCAAAGGCGGTGACGGCGCCGCGCTTTATAGCGCCCTGCTGGACTTGATGATCACCCTTGGAAGCGGCGGACTCGCGCTCAAGCAACGCATGTTACAGGTGGCGCAGCCATTGTTGGCTCCAGCCACGATGGCTTATTTTCAGGCTCATCTTGCGCATGGCGTGCCGTCGAATGACCCCCAGGCCGTTCGCGCCAAGGGTTCGCTGTTGCGCGTATCGCACGCCGCAAGCGCCCCCCTGGTAAAGCGCAATGAAGCTCACAGCGGTCGTCCGGTGAGTGCGATGGATCAGGCGAACGCTCTTCTGGAATACGGACAGCTCGAACACGCCATAGAACTTCTGGAAAACGCCTTGCTGCAAAATCCGGATCAGGAGCCGGAAGCGGAATTGCTCCTCGGGCTTTATCGCACCCTGCACGAGGAAGCGCGCTGGCATGGGATGCGCGAGCAGCTCCAGCTCAGCTTCAATCGCATGCCGGCGGCATGGGAAATATTACCCGGGAGCTTCTGATCAGACTGAGCCGCGTTTGATCCCAGCGAGCTATCCAAAGGCAATAAAGTGAATGTTTAAGCAAAAACCTAAAAACCCGCCGCTCAAAGTCAGCCTCATCGGCATGAGCGAGAAGGCGTTGCAGCTCTTCGCCATGTTTCTTGACGGCCCGGTTCGCGGAAGCTGCAAAGTCGTGGATGACGGCTCCCACGAGGCCGTCATCATCGACTTGGACGGGGTCGAAAGTCCTCGTTTATGGCTTGATATGAGACGCAAGTTTCAAGGGCCTGTGATCGTGCTGTCCGTGACGGAAAAAAACCTTAACCATGCCTTCTGGGTATCGAAACCCGTCAAGGACGATGTTTTCCTGGGTGCGGTGACCAAGGTTCGTGAAGCCCTGAAAAACCCTCCCAAACAGGTCGCGCCGAGCCAAGAACCCAGCCCGAGATCCGGGGTCGGATCAGCGATGCAAAGTCCTTCCGCCCCCAAGATTGAGACCAGGCCGCAACCGACCGAAGCGGTCGCCGAATCAAAGACGAACACCTCGCCCGCTGCGCAGTTAATGAGCGAGGAGATGGACGAACGCTCGCAGAACTGCTGCGGCCAGCTTGAGGACGCAGCCTACCGCAGCGGCGACCCGTCGGCGCTGTTTTTTGACCCGAACGTCACCCTGTTGGGCGTGTTCCGTGACGCGATGCGACTTACGCGCGAAGGAGGCATCGCCAAAATCGAAAGACCTGGCGCTCACCCCATCTTCGTGAGCGCAGGCAGAAAATTCACCTCGACGCCCATGCCTGAGGCCTATTTGCGCGCGGTATGCGCACGCAACATCAGCGACTCCCCTCTTTCGGTGAACCTGATCGAGATCGAACCCAAAGACATCGGCGTTTCCGAAGATCCGCGCCTGCGCCGCCTGGACAACATGCTATGGAAAATATCCCTGTGGAGTTCGCGCGGGCGCGTGCCTCACGGCACATCCCTCAGCGCTCCCGTGCGTCTGCGCCGCTGGCCGAATATCCCGCGCCTGATGACCGTGCCCCACGGCATGCGCATTGCGGCCTTGTGGGTGACCCAGCCAAGCGGGCTGCTGGACACTGCGCAAAAACTGGAGATCCCCTACCGCTTCGTGTTCGCTTTTTACTGCGCCTGTCAGTCCTTCGACCTGACGGAGCAGCTGACGGCATCCTCCCCCGAACCCGCCATCGCATCGGGCGCAACGGCTCAACCAGCCAACCAGGAAAAGCGCGGCCTGTTCGGCAGGCTGCTCAAAAAGCTTGGGTTTGGTTGATCTGTTAAAACTGATGGCGATATCGACTCAACAAGACCCATAAGGAATACGAGCGTGGCTCAGCACAAGATCATATTTGCAGGCCCAGTGGGCGCAGGAAAGACAACGGCGATCAAATCCCTCAGCGACATTCCCGTATTGACCACGGATGAAGAAGCCACGGACATGACCAAAAACCGCAAGCCGCAAACCACGGTGGCCATGGATTACGGATTGCTCAAGCTTGACGGCGGCGAGCGCGTGCATCTCTACGGGACTCCCGGCCAGGAGCGTTTCGATTTCATGTGGGATATTCTCACCGAAGGCGGTCTGGGTCTGGTATTAATGCTCGACAATACGCGCACCAATCCGTTTCAGGACATGTCTTTCTACGTCAATGCCTTCAGGGAGTTCATTGAAAACACCCAACTGGTCATCGGCGTGACGCGCATGGATGAAAACCCGCTTCCGGGACTGGATCGTTACCATGCGCATGTGGCGAGTCTGGGTTTCAACGTCCCCGTCTTTGAAGTGGATGCGCGCGAAAAACGCGACGTTTCCCTACTGGTTCAGGCTTTGCTTTATTCGATCGACCCCGGAGTAAAAACGAATGAATGAATACGATTTCGAACGCGGGCTGTTTATTGCGCCAACGCCCGCAGGAGCCTACTTTGCAGCATCGAGCGTGACGCAGGAGCCTGCTCGCACCAGCTTGAGCCGCCTGCTGGCCTATGCTGAGTTTCCAGCCTTTGAGCCGGCGCTACTGAGCGAAATCACCGGACTGATCGACGAACAAACCGCTCTGGAGCACATTTACCGCCTGCAAGCGCTAGGTTTGGTGCATGGATTGCCCACGACACACAAGCAGTCCTCGGAAAGCCTGGAAACCAGTCTGCCGCCCATCCTTGCCGAGTTGGCCGGCGACGGCAAGGCGCTGCTGGCCGATGAGCAGGGTTTCTACTTAGGCTGTCATGGATTTCACCACGAAACCGCCGAAGAGCTAGCCGGTCTGTCGGCTGATTTGGGTTCGTTGCATTCGCGCCATTTCGCCCTGCTGGAGGGGCACTTGGGCATGCGCAGCAGCGCTTGGGCTCTGATCAACGCCGGCGGCATGAGCAACATGGGATTCTGGCCATTGTTTATCGGCAAGCATCGCTTCGTGCTGATTATCAGCGGCGCGCCAAGACTGGATCAGCCCGCCATGCTGGAATTGGTGTGGCTGCTTTTCCGCCGCTACGGGCTTGCCGCCGGAGCTTGATTTATCTGCTATACCGATCAGAACAGCAGGGAATTGAAATAACGATCACAGCACCTGCTTCACAGAGGAAGGGAGGTAGCGATGGAACATTGGCAAATGATGGTGTGCCCGCACGACACCGCGAAAAATCCGGAGCGTTGGTTCGTATTTGCACAATATCTGAGCCAGCACATGGATCAGGAAATGGGCGTTGCGGATCATGCGGTCTCCGTACGCTTTCAACAGAGCCTGGATTTCGCTGAATTCCAGACGGGCATGGCAGCTGCGGATCTGGTGTACGCCAACCCGCAACATGCCTTGGTGCTGGCGGATCAGCATGGCTTTCTGCCCTTGGCGCGCGCCGGCAATCTCTACGATGAAGCGGTATGCGTCACCTGTGCGGACTGCGATGCGGCTCTCGCCGACATGCACCAGTCTTCGGTGGCGACCGTGACCAGCATGCTGGTCACCAATGTGGCCTTGAAGTCGTTGGCGCGCAAGGATGTCACTCCCGCACAGCTTCAGCCTGCGGCGACCTGGATGGCGGTGGTGCAGTCGATCTATCGCGGCGAGTCGCGCTTCGGCATCCTCTACAAGGACTTCTACGCTGGCATGAGCCCCCTGAGCCGCAAGCAGATCAAGGTTCTGGGCGAAACAGAGGAACGTTCGGTGTATCACTGCTTCATGCTGGCTCCTCGGCATGCCGCAAGGTTGGATGCTGTTCGCGCCACCCTGCTTTCCATGAGTGAGAGCGCGCGGGGCGGCGAGATTCTTGCTGAGCTTTCCATGCAGGCGCTGTTGCCTGTAGAGCGGGAGGATCTGGAAGCCATACGCGCCCTGCGCCGGTGATCCTCCTGCTCCGAAATGGCGCGCCACGACAGGCTGAATCCGTCACAAAAATACGCCAAGGCGCGACACAATCCGCGCCCCTTGTAACCCGTTAATTTGACTAGAGATGTAGTATTGATGACTCAACGCGAATGTGCCATGGGTACGAAAGATGTGGTGAGCCTGTTGGCTGACATTGCCGCTCAGGTTGAAACCATTATTGGCGAGAAGGGTACGCTCAGCGTTTTCCGTTATGCCGGCAAACAGATGGGCAAGCGCTTGGGCGCGACGCACCAAGGAGGGTCAGAAGACGATGCGCGTGCACTGGTATCCAAGTTTTTTCAGGACAAGGAGTTCATGGATGCGGTCGCCCTTGATGGCCGTGACGCCACCCTTTCCGGCTGCAAAATTGGCTTGGTCTTGCAGGAAAGGGGGATTGCTGCGGGCAAGCATGCGCTGTGCAACTTTGGCTTTGGCTTGATTGACGGCGCGATCGAGTCGGTCACCGGCAGGAAAATCATCACTCTGCATGTAAACTCCGAGTACCACGCAGAGGGTATTACCTGCCGGGAAACCTGGTAGTTTTTTTATTGCTCGTTCCGCTTTTGGCTCCGAGCTGATTTTTTTGAAGAGGAGAAGCAATTATGCGCGCAGATATGTTGACATCGATTTTGGCTGAGCTGAACGGCTCATCGGCAGATATTGAAGCGTCTGCTGTCGTTTCCACCGATGGCCTGATGATGGCCGCTCTGCTGCCGAGCACCATGGATGAAGACCGCGTGGGCGCGATGAGCGCCGCCCTGCTCTCCCTGGGCGACCGTACCGCCAAGGAGCTGGCTCGCGGCGGCCTGGAGCAGGTGCTGATCAAGGGTGACAAGGGGTACATCCTGATGACCCACGCCGGTGAAGATGCCGTATTGACCGTGCTGGCCAAGCCCCAGGCCAAGCTGGGGCTGATTTTTCTTGATGTGAAGCGCGCTGCCGAATCCGTCGGCAAAGTCATTTGAGTTCTTTTGCCACGGCAAAAGGCTGCCGCGCAAATAGCGCGGCAAGGAGTGAGTTATGTTGAGAGATATGCAGCCTTTGGCTGTGTTGGGAGAGTATCGCGAATATCACCTCAATCTGTACGGCTTCGGGCCACGCACGGTTCTGGTGACGGATGAGGAGGTGCCTTATCCGGACGGCAAGTTGATCGTTTCGCGCACGGATACCCGTGGCATCATCACCCATTGCAATCAATCATTCGTAGACATGTCCGGTTACCAGCGCGAAAGCCTGATTGGCGCTGAACACAGCATTCTGCGCCACCCGGACATGCCCGGCGTGGCGTTCAAGAGCCTGTGGGACGACGTTGAGGCCGGCAAAATCTGGCATGGCTATGTGAAGAACCTGCGTCGTGACGGCAAGTTTTACTGGGTGTACGCCACCGTGATTCCGAACGTGCGCGACGGCAAGGTCGTCGGCTACACCTCGGTGCGCCGCAAGCCTTCACGCACCAAGATTCGCGAGTCCATCGCACTCTACAAACAACTCAAGGCGCAGGAAGGTTCAAGCTGGGACGGACCGGAGGAGTAAGGGATGGAAACGGTTTATCAACTCACGGTCAGTCCGGATTTCACGCCGGAGCATATTTCGGGCTGGTACATCTATAACACTTGGCTACAGCGTAACCTGGGGCTGCACTTGCATCTGGAGATGTTCGACAGCTTTGAAGCTCAGCGCGCCGCGATTCGGCAAGATCAGATCGACTTGATCTACGCCAACCCGTTTGACGCCTCGATGCTGGTGCGCGAAAAGGGTTTCCGTGCCGTGGTTCGCCCGCTTGGGGTGGCGGATGAGTGCGTGGTCGTCGTACCTACGGACAGTCCGGTGCAAAAAGTCGAAGACCTGCAACCCAATACGCGGGTGGCAAGCACGGACGACCCGGACATTCATCTGGTGGGCATGATCATGCTTGAACCCGCCGATTTGAACGCGGACAACGTGCAAAGCATTGAGGCCGATGGTTATGTGCTGGTCGCCAAGGCCTTGCTCAAGGGCAATGCGGACGTCGGTTTCTTTCTCAAGGACGCATGGGATGGTTTATCCAATGCCGTGCGCAAACAGCTTCGCCCCTTGGTAACCAGCCAGATTTCCGATATTCAGCATGTACTTTTGGTGGGGCCGCGCCTGATGGACAGCGTGGAGGACATCCAGAGCCTGATGCTGCGTATGCCGCAAATCGAAAAAGGCGCTGGCGTTTTGGAGGCTCTCGGCTTTGAGGGCTGGGCTGAAGTCGAGCAGGAAGATACCGAGTTCATGATAGATTTGATGGATACGCTCAAGGCTCGCTGATCAGAGTTTTGACATGCAAGGAAAAGCCGTCAGAATTGACGGCTTTTTTGTTGGTGGACGATCCGTTAGCCCTTGCCGGGCGGCTGGAGCGCTGGGCACTCCAGTCGCCCGCTCGCTTAATGCCGGAAATGGCGCATACCGGTAAACACCATCGCCATGCCGTGTTCATTCGCGGCAGCGATCACTTCTTCGTCACGCATGGATCCGCCGGGATGAATCACGGCGGTAATGCCATTGGCGGCAGCGTTGTCGATGCCGTCGCGGAAGGGGAAAAAGGCATCGGAGGCCATCACTGCGCCGGTGACGGCAAGACCGGCGTGCTCCGCCTTGATCGCGGCGATACGCGCCGAGTTGACACGGCTCATCTGCCCGGCGCCAACGCCGATGGTGGCCTGCTCCTTGGCGTAGACGATGGCATTCGACTTGACGAACTTGGCCACATTCCAGGCGAATAGCAGGTCGCGCATCTCGCTTTCCGTGGGGGCGCGCTGGCTGACCACGCGGGTCTCGTTCAGTAGCGCCAGGTCGGCGTCCTGCACCAGCAATCCGCCGGTGACGCGCTTGTAGTCCAGACGCGGCAGACCTGCTCCCAGCTCGCCGCAGACCAAAACGCGCACGTTTTTCTTGGCGGCGGTAATCGCCAAGGCTTCGTCACTGGCGGTGGGCGCAATAATCACTTCGACAAACTGGCGTTCGACAATCGCCTGCGCCGTAGCTGCATCCAGCGGGCGGTTGAAGGCGATAATGCCGCCGAACGCGGATTCGGTGTCAGTCAGGTAGGCGCGCTCATAGGCGGTGAGAATGCTGTCGGCAACCGCCACGCCGCAGGGGTTGGCGTGTTTGACGATCACGCAGGCCGGAACATCGAACTGCTTGACGCACTCCAGCGCGGCGTCGGTATCGGCGATGTTGTTGTAGGACAGCTCCTTGCCCTGCAACTGAGTGGCGCGGGCGATGCTGCCGCTCGGCGCATCCTGTTCCACATAAAATGCGGCGCGCTGGTGCGGGTTTTCGCCGTAGCGCAAGTCCATGCGCTTGGAAACTTGCAGATTGAAGGTGCGCGGAAAATCGACCGGCTGGGCGAAGCTGCCTGCTTCGACGCGTGCGCCGAAGTAGTTGGCGATCATACCGTCATAAGCTGCCGTGTGCTCATAGGCGCGCACGGCCAGATCCAGGCGCGTGAGGGCGCTCACGCCGCCTTGCGCTTCGATTTCTGTCTGCACGCGAGCGTAATCCGCCGGGTTGACGATAATGCTCACATCGGCATGGTTTTTGGCCGCAGCGCGCACCATGGTCGGTCCGCCGATGTCGATGTTTTCCACCGCGTCTTCATAGCTGCAATCGGCTTTGGCGGTCGCGGCGGCGAAGGGATAAAGATTGACCACCACCAGATCAATCGGGGCAATGCCGTGCGCGGCCATGATGGCATCGTCCGTGCCGCGCCGCCCGAGAATGCCGCCATGCACCTTGGGATGCAGGGTTTTCACCCGCCCGTCCATCATTTCCGCAAAGCCGGTGTAATCGGCTACATCCGTGACCGCCAGCCCCGCCTCACGCAGAATTTTGGCCGTGCCGCCGGTGGAGAGTAGCTCGACCTTTTGCGCGCTCAGAAAACGCGCAAACTCAAGCAGGCCGCTTTTGTCGGAAACCGAAAGCAGGGCGCGGCGAATGGGGGTGACATGGGTGCGCATGGCGAGTCCTTACGAATGGAAAAGGCGGAATTTTACCGGACAGAGTCGGGAAGCGTGCAACCCGCTACAGGCCGAAGCCGGTCATGCAGGATGAGCTTTCCTGCTACGGAGTTTTCTTGCGCGGGCGCTTCCAGCCGCTACGCTGGATTTGCGGCACGCGCGACAGGGCGAGCGCGCCTGCGTCCACATTCTTGGTGATCGTGCTGCCCGCGCCGATGGTCGCGCCGCAAGCCACGCTCACCGGGGCGACCAACTGGGTGTCCGAACCGACGAAGACATCGTCGCCGATCAGTGTTTTATGCTTGTTCGCGCCGTCATAGTTGCAGGTGATCGTGCCTGCGCCGATATTGCAACCTCTGCCGATCTCGGCGTCACCGATGTAGCTGAGGTGATTCATCTTGCTGCCTGCTCCAACCTGACTGGCCTTGACCTCGACGAAATTGCCGACATGCACGCCCTCGGCCAGCGCCGTGCCTGGGCGGATGCGCGCAAAAGGTCCGATGACCGCACCTGCGCCGATGTTCGCCCCTTCGATCAGACTGTAGGGACGGATACCCACGCCCTCGGACAGCGTCACATTTTTCAGCACGCAGCCTGCGCCGATGCTGACCTGCGGCGCCAGAACGACCACGCCCTCCAGTACCACATTGATATCGATAAACACATCCCGCGCCGCAATTACGCGCCCACGCACATCCAGGCGAGACGGATCGGCCAGGGTCACGCCCTCATCCATCAACACCTTGGCCTGATGCGCCTGATAAACGCGCTCCAGCGCCGCCAGCTGCGCGCGCGAATTTACGCCGGCGACCTCATGTTCATCCTGCGCCTTGATCGCCTCCACCGCGCCCGTTTGCGCCGCCATGCCCACCACATCGGTCAAGTAGTACTCCCCTTGGGCATTGTCGGCGGACAGATCGGCCAGCCATGCGCGCAACGCTCGGGCGGACGCCGCCATCAAGCCGGTGTTGCCCTCACGGATCTGGCGCAGCTCCGGCGTACAATCCTTGTCCTCACGAATGCCCGTCACTCGCCCCTCCGCCGTGCGCAGAATGCGCCCGTAGCCGCGCGGATCGGCCAGCTCCACGGAAAGCAGCGCCAGATCGGCATGGTTCAGCGCATCCAGCAGGCGCTGACAGGTGGCGGGGCGAATCAAGGGCACATCGCCGTACAGAATCAGCACCTGCGCCGTATCCGGAATGGCGGGCATAGCCTGCAGCACGGCATGACCGGTGCCGAGTTGCTGCGCCTGCAGCACCCAATTCACCTGGAATCCGCTCGCCTCAACGCTGGCGAGCCGCTCGCGCACCTGATCTGCGCCATGCCCGACCACCACATGCACCTGGGCGGGCGAGAGTGCATGAGCCGCCTCCAGCACATGCTCCAACATGGGACGCGCCGCAATCGGATGCAGCACCTTGGGCAAGGCCGAGCGCATGCGCGTGCCCTGGCCAGCGGCGAGAATGACGATATGCAGAGACATGGGCCTACCTGCTAAATAAGGAATCAATCCGCCAGCGGCACATGCAGCGCACGCCACAAGCGATAATAGGCCTGCGCGGCTTCCGAGCGCGGCTGACCGAAGGTCACCGGCACGCGGCTCACGGTTTGGCGCTCGATCTCGCTGCTGGCTGGAATCCATTCGGGCAACAACTCCGGCAAATGGGAACCGTGCTGCTCGACGAATTCGCGGTGCAGGCCGCGGCGACGATCCACCATGCTCAGGAAGGCGTTCATTTGCGGCGCTTTTGGCCGTGCCGCCAAGGCATCGCGCACCTGCAAGGCGGCGCGCAGCGACAAGGGCGCAGGAATCAACGGTACGAGCACATCGTGCGCCGCCTCGAAAATATTGTCCGCCACCAGCCCCAAACCCGGCGGACAGTCCAAAACAACCTCGTCGAACTGCCCCTCCAGCCGCTCCAGCAAGCGCGCCAGGCGTTCGGTGGAGTGCTTCATTTCCGCCATCTCCAGCGAAAGATCGGCATGTTCCGGGCCGTTCGGCCAGAGCATCAGGTTGTGATAACGCGTGTCGAGCAGGCGTTCATCCAGATCCTTGCCCTTGAGCATGCGCTTCATGTCAGCCTTGTGCGCCCCGGCATGGGCTTGAGGCAGCCCGCCTTCCAGCATCCAGGTCGCCGCACCCTGCGGGTCAAGATCGAACAACAAGGTGCGCCGCCCCTGCAAGGCCGATAGCATGGCAAGATTAAGCGCGCTGGTGGTCTTGCCCACCCCGCCCTTGACGCTATACACCGCCATGACGTGCATGGCTATTTTCTGCGTATTAAGTTTCATGACCGCATGTTAGCAAACTCCACGCCTTTCAAGGGCATATCCTCGCAACTCTCATTCATGTTCGGGCGCTATCCTGGCGTGGCATTGCTGTTGCTGCTTTGGCTTGCCCTGCAATATGCCGGCGGCCTGACCTGGTGGGAATACTCGCGCCCTGCCTTGCAAGCCGGGCAGATCTGGCGCGTCTTGAGCGCGCACTTCGTGCATCTCAACGACACGCATCTGCTGCTCAATGCGCTAGGTTTGCTTGCCATCACCAGCCTATGGAGCCAGGCGCTACGCGGCTGGTCGCCATCGCTTCTCGCAGCTGGCATCGCCTTGGGCGTCACGGCCGGATTGTGGTTCCGCGCAGAGCATCTGTCATATTACGCAGGAGCGTCCGGCGTATTACACGGGCTGTTCATCGTCGGAGCCCTGCTCTCCCAGGAAATCCGCTGGCCGTGGCGTCTGCTGGCCATCCTGGGTCTGCTCGTCAAATTACTCGCCGAAATCCATGTCGACACGGGCAGCGCGCAATTGATCGGCGCTCCCGTGATCCACGCAGCGCATCAATTCGGCGCACTCTCCGGCTTCGTTTTCTGCATACTGATCCTGGCGATCAGCCAGCGACGCTGACGCGCAGCAGACAACGCCAAGAGCGCCAGCAAGCCAAATAGCCCCATGGAGCCACCGCCGCCGCTCTCAACCCGCGTGGTGCTGACAAAGCTCGCGCTGACGCCGCCCACCGTCAACGTGGAGCTCGCGCTCCCCCCCGAGGCGGAAGACGATGTATGGCGTAAGCACACGGTCTGACTGGGGCGAATTTCCCCGGCCTTGGCGGTGAAGCTTGCGCCACAGCCGATACTGTATTCCCCGTTGACGACGCTGATCGGCGTCGCTGTATTAATGCCCTGGATAGTCACCGGCGCCGATGTAACCGGCACGTCAGGAGCCGCATCGCTCACTGGCGAAAAACTGAAGGCATCGGGCGTTCTGTCGGCAGGCAGCGTGGTGCTGGAAAATACGCCGCTGACGCCGCCTATGGTAAGCGTCGTATCCGTGCGAGTTTCCGGCTCAACAGACGACAGATGACGCACGCAGACCGTCTGCCCTACGCTCACTTTGCCCGCACTGGAGGTAAAGCCGCTCGGCGCACAGTCCAAACTGTATTCCCCATTGCTTACGCTGATGGACGCCGGAACATTGATGCCGCTGACCGTGATGCTATTCGAGGTAACAAGCGTTGATAGCGCCACATTGCTCTGCGCGGCAAAGCTGAACGGGTCAGGGGTGCTATTGGAAAGGGCGTCGATCACCGCTGTCGCATTGACAATCCCGGCGCCGCACAGACTGGTGGTGCAATCAAAGCTACACGAGGCATCCAGACAGTAACTCGGAGCCCTACTCTTGAAAAAGGCGTCTTTGGACGTACCCGGGTAATCGGGAAACGCCGTGGCGGTGTCCTTGAGCTTCTGCAGCACCTGATCAGGAGTCAGCGTCGCGTTGCGTGCGAGCATCAGCGCAATCACCCCGGATACATGCGGCGTGGCCATGCTCGTACCCTGCTTGCTTTCATAGGCGTTGTCATTCAACGCTGCCTTCGCGCCGCCATCCGCCGTCGAGTAGACCTGTGTATCCACCAGAGAGTCCCCTCCGGGAGCCGCGATGGACACCGAGGCGCCATAGTTGCTGTAATACGCTCGCTGCCCCTGCTGATCGGTCGCCGCAACCGAGATCACGCCCGAGCAATTCGCCGGACTGGCCTTAGAGGCATCCATGCTTTCATTGCCCGCAGCGACGACGACCACCGCGCCCTGCTTGCGCACGTCACTGATCGCCGCCTGATAAGCCTTGTCGCACGCGCCTTCCCCACCCAAGCTCATACTCAAAACCCGCGCCGGGTGCGCGTTGGCTGGAACGCCGGGGACGCTCATGCCTACGGCCCAACGCATGCCGTCGATGATATCGGAGTTAACCCCGCCACACTTGCCCAGCACACGCACCGGCAGCAAGGAGACGTTCCAGGCGACGCCAGAGACGCCGACGCCGTTATTGCTCAGGGCGCCTACCGTACCGGTGACATGCGTGCCATGCCACGTGCTTGGATGCTCCTCTCCACCGCCGCAGACCGGATCGTCGGCCGCATACCAGTCACCCGGATCCGTCGGATCAGGATCACGTCCATCGCCGTCATTCGGCGGATAGACCACGCCTGAATCCGGGTCAGTGACAAGCACGCTGATGAAATCGTAACCCGGTTTGACCTGTCCCGAGTCGTCCATGATATTGCTGTCGATATCGGCATGCGCCAATAAACCGCTGTCCAGCACGGCGACCGTGACCGCGGAAAGTCCTTGAGTCACATCCCAGGCGCCCGGCAAATTCAGGCCGTAATTATTGTCGCCGTAGGCAAATCCGCTCTTGATCGCCTTGTAATGCCACTGGCGTGAAACATAGAAGGGATCGTTCGGCTCCAGTGAGGGGCGCACCCAACGATCCGGCTCGGCATAACTTGCCAGACCGGAGGCGACCAAACGGGCGGCATAAATCTCGGCTTCGCTGGCGCTCATGGCATAGGGCAGGCGTAAGACCTGCGCCTGTCCCGACATGGCGCGCGCATGACTCAACTCAATACCTGCCGCCTGACTGAAGCTGGCCAGGGAGGCCTTGTCCACAGACTGAGCGTGCGCCAGATCAAAACGCGCGGGCTGCACAATCAACTGTCTTATTTTGGGCTCTGCGGCACTGCGCATGTCAAAGACGACGGGAGCGGCATATGCGCTGGCGTACAGCGCAGAAAACACGGCCAAAGCCAGCGAGGAGCGTTTTTGCATGAAAAAAATCCAACAGTTTAGCGATGAATGGTGACCAGGCGATCGGGCTCGGCATAATCGACAGCGGGGTCGGCGGACAAGCGGCGAAGAACCGAATCAAACGCAGGCGCATCCAGCGGAGAGGACAGACGAAGAAGATGTACGCCTGCGGACATGGGGCGAACATAAACCAGATCACAGCCAAGCTGCGCATTCAGCTCGGGCAGGAGTGCGCGCGCCTCCGCCTCGGTTGTCGCATTTTTGAAGCGGATGATCACGCGCTGCGACACAAGCAAACCCTCCCTCTCCGCACGCTTTTCCGCGCTTTCCGCCTGGAGCGCCGTGGAGGGCGTCGTCTCTGCGGGAGAGGGGGAGACGCACGCGCCAAGCCCGCCGATGCTCGCTAACCCCATAAGCCAAACGAATCTACGCATCCAGACGCCTCTCTGTCCCTTGTTCCGCCGTTCCAGGCGAGCCGTCAACCACGAAACGCCTGAGAGCCTGTGTACGACATTGATCAACGAGCTCTGCGAAGGAAAAACCGGCCGAAGAAGCGCAGCATGGATGAACCATTGTGAGCATGCGTTGAGGATGATTTTTACGCCGCAATGCGCCGTTCAGCGAGATCGTACACAGGCTCCGAGCCAACGCGAGGCAGGCTAACGATCCTCAGCAAAACGGTCAAGTCGGGAAGTCACCAGACGCGCTCTGCACCCCGTTGCGAACACGGCGACATGCGGACTCAGCTCCATCGGAGAGAAGGGAGTAAGACAACGATTCAGCGCAAGCCCCGAGCCTTCCCTGCGAAGCGATATCACCCGGCATCCATCCCCAGCTCTTTCATCTTGCGCGCCAGCGTATTGCGTCCCCAGCCGAGCACGATGGCCGCATCCTGCTTCAGGCCGTGGGTGTGCGCCATGGCGGCCTCGATCATCACACGCTCGAACATGGGCACGGCATCGTCCAGCAGCGGGCGCTCACCGGATTGCAGGTGCGCATCCGCCCAGCGGCGCAACAGCTTGACCCAGCCCCCTGCATCCGCAGCAGACAGAGATGGAAGCGCAGCGCCCGCCTCAACGCCCTGCGCCGCCAGAGTTCGCTGCGCCGGGCGTAACACCTCGGGCGGGAGGTCGCTGGGACTGATTTCACGACCGCTGGCCATCACGGTGAGCCAGCGGCAGATATTTTCCAACTGGCGCACATTGCCCGGCCAGTCGTAGTTTTCCAGTATTTCCAGCGCATCCGCTGTCAGCGTCTTGGGCGCGGTGTCCAGCTCATGCGCCGCGCGCTTGAGGAACACATCCAACAGCAAGGACACATCTTCCCTGCGTTCGCGCAACGGAGGCAGCTCCAGGCGAATCACATTCAGGCGGTGCATCAAGTCTTCGCGGAACAGACCGTCGCGCACGCGCTGCGCCAGATCCTGGTGCGTAGCGGCGATAATGCGCACATCGACCTGAATCGGGGTGTGCCCGCCCACGCGATAAAACTCGCCTTCCTGCAATACGCGCAACAGGCGAGTCTGCAGATCAAACGGCATGTCGCCGATTTCATCCAGGAACAAGGTGCCGCCGTTGGCTTGCTCGAAACGTCCGCGCCGCTGCGCCGCCGCCCCGGTAAAGGCGCCGCGCTCATGACCGAATAGTTCTGATTCGAGCAGATCCTTGGGTATGGCCGCCGTGTTCAGCGCAATAAAAGCCCCCTTGCTGCGCGGACTGTGCTGGTGCAAAGCCTGCGCCACGCGCTCCTTGCCCGTACCGGATTCGCCGGTGATCAGCACAGTAATGCTGGAGCGAGCCAAGCGACCGATGGCACGAAAGACCTCCTGCATGGCGGGCGACTGACCAATAATCCCTGGCGTTTCCTGCACTGCGCTGGCTGCCGCACTGGCAGCCAAGATGGCCTGGCTTCTGGCACTGTCGATCGCCCTTTGCACCAGGGTCACCGCTTCGTTGGTGTCGAACGGCTTGGGCAGATAGTCAAACGCGCCGCCTTCAAAGGCGTTCACCGCGCTGTCCAGATCCGAATGCGCCGTCATGATCACCACGGGCAGATCGGGATAGCTCGCCCGCACTTCGCGCAGCAGCTCCAGGCCATCCATCCCCGGCATGCGAATATCGCTCAACAGCGCCGCCGGCTGCTGTTTGCGCAGACTGCTCAACACCTCGTCACCCGATTCAAAAACGCGCGTGCTCATCCCCGCCTTACGCATCGACTTGTCCAGCACCCAGCGAATGGATGCGTCATCATCCACAATCCAGACATCTTGCGTCGTCATGAAGCAGCCTCCGTTGCATGGCTCGACAGGGGCAGCAACAAGGTAAACACTGTCTTCCCCGGCATGCTGACAAACTCAATCAACCCGCCATGCTGCGCAATCAGCGACTGACTGATCGACAAGCCCAGGCCAACCCCGCCCTTGCGCCCGCTGACCATGGGTAAAAACAGGGTGTCTTGCAGCTCGGGCGGAATGCCCGGCCCGTTGTCTTCGACATCGATGCGCGCCACCAGACGGTGACGGATCGAGCCGATGGTGAACTGGCGCATGACGCGGGTATGCAGCACGATTTGCGCATCCGCCTGTCCCTCCAACACCTGCGTGGCGTTGCGCACGATATTCAACACCGCCTGGATCAGCAAATCGCAGGCGGCATAAACCTCCGGAATACTTGGGTCGTAGCGCGTCACCAAGCGCAAGGCATTGCTTTTTCTATCCATGCTGACCAGTCGGCGCACATGTTCCAACACCTCATGAATGTTCACCATCGACATTTTCGGCAAACCATGCGAGCCGATCATGCGATCAACCAAGCTGCGCAGACGATCGGCCTCACGCAGGATGACCTCGGTGTATTCACGCTGCTCCGCGCTGCTCAGCTCGGCATCCAGCAGCTGCGCCGCGCCGCGCAGACCGCCCAGGGGGTTCTTGATTTCATGCGCCAGACCGCGCAGCAGACTGCGCGTGGCCTGTTGCTGCGCCAGCAAGTGCTCTTCGCGCGCGATGCGCAGGTGCCGGTCAATGTCCATCATCTCGACCAGCAGACCCCGCCCCAGACCTGGGTCCTGCAAGGGACTGATCACACAGTCGATGACCACCTCGCGCCCTGCCACATGCAGTGCAATTTCGCGCAAGGTACAGGGATGACCGCTTTCCAGAGACTGCAGCATGTGATCCAGCAACAGACCCTCGCCGGGCAACAGCGCCGGGGCGGGCAAGCCGCGCGCTTGACGCACGCTGGTTCCCAGCAAGCCCTCGGCGGCTGGATTAAGATAAATCAGCGCCAGCTCGCTATCCAACCACAACACCGCCACGCTCAGATGCTCAAGCAAGGCGAAGGCCGGCAATTTGGCGAACTCAGGGGCGGCAGTTTTCATGTGTTGGATAAAGCAAGGCTCAGGCCAAATGCTCGTTATTGAAGCCCCTTTCCTGCGCGGCATCCGCACCAGGCAAGCCAAGAGACGATATGTTTCAGGGCGCAGCGCACGACACACCCGCTGGGAGCTAGCGATGATTCGCGCGCCCGGGCAGGAAAACGCTCGTACGTTGTAGGCTAAAGCGCACCGGAGCCGACATGAAGAGCACCTGACCGGCCGCATTGACCACAAAAGCTTCAAGCACATGCTCGCCGCGATCGACATTGGTCATGGTGAAATTCAGTCGCGCACTATTTTGCAGCACCAGCTTGCCATCCATCGTCACGCTCAGGCCATGCCCCAAATCAGCGCGCAGCTCCGGAATCAAATTCACGCTGACGTCCACATCTCCTGCCGTATTATTAAGCGCTGCGCCATCGGCAGGCTGGGTAATCACCAAAGCCTGATAATCGACAGGAGCCTTGACGCCTTGCGAAGAGGCGGAGGACGACATTGAGCCGACGCTCGTCGGCGGCGCGATCGCCTGCACGCTGGATGGTTGCTGAACATCCATGGGCTTCGCTCCCTCACGCGGCGTGTCGCTGAAGACCACATTGCCCTGCGCATCCACTGAGCGGAACACCTGGGTCGCCGTGTCTGCCGCAAAACTCACGCCGACCAGCAACGCCGCGCCAATGCCCGTCAAAACCCGCTTGTACATTTTCATGACATGAACCTCCTCACTCTCCCGTCCGAGTGTAGACGCTGGTCGCCAAAAACAAAAAGCCCCGCGCAAGGCGGGGCTCACTCAACCAGCGCAGACGAGATTACAGGCTGTAGTAAAGATCGAACTCAACCGGATGCGTGGTCATGCGCACACGCTGCACTTCGGCCTGCTTCAGCTCGATGTATCCGTCGATCAGGTCGTCGGTGAACACGCCACCTTCCTTGAGGAACGCGCGGTCGGCATCCAGCGCAGCCAGAGCCTGATCCAGGGAGAAGGCGACTTCCGGAATGGCCTTCTCTTCTTCCGGCGGCAAGTCATACAGGTTCTTGCTCGCCGCTTCGCCCGGATGAATCTTGTTTTTGATGCCGTCCAGTCCTGCCATCAACAAGGCTGCGAAGGCCAGGTAGGGGTTGGCGGTGGAGTCAGGGAAGCGCACTTCGATACGACGCGCTTTCGGACTGGAAACGAAGGGGATACGAATGGACGCAGAGCGGTTGCGCGCTGAGTAAGCCAGCTTTACCGGAGCTTCGAAGTGCGGAACCAGACGCTTGTAGCTGTTGGTGGACGGGTTGCAGAAGGCGTTCAGCGCATGGGCGTGCTTGATGATGCCGCCGATGTAGTACAGGGCGATTTCAGACAGACCGGCATAGCCGTCGCCGTTGAAGGTGTTCTTGCCGTCCTTGGACAGGGACATGTGCACGTGCATGCCCGAGCCGTTGTCGCCGACGATGGGCTTGGGCATGAAGGTCAGGGTCTTGCCGTAGGTGTGCGCGACATTGTGCAGCACATATTTCAGGGTTTGCACTTCGTCTGCCTTCTTCACCAAGGTGTTGAAGCCGACGCCGATTTCGCACTGACCGGCGGTGGCCACTTCGTGGTGATGCACCTCCACCTTCAGACCCATGTCTTCCAGCACCAGGCACATGGCCTGACGGATGTCATGCAGCTGATCGACCGGCGGCACGGGGAAATAGCCGCCTTTTACGCCCGGACGATGACCCATGTTGCCATCGGCGTATTCCTTGCCGGTGTTCCACGCCGCTTCGGCGGAGTCCACCTTAACGAAGCAGCCGGACATATCCACGCCCCAGCGCACGTCGTCGAAAATGAAGAATTCGTTTTCCGGGCCGAAGTAGGCGACATCCGCCAGGCCGGTGCCTTGCAGATAGGCTTCGGCGCGCTTGGCGATGGAGCGCGGGTCGCGGCCATAGCCCTGCATGGTGTCCGGTTCGATCACGTCGCACACCAGGATCAGGGTCGGCTCTTCGGAGAACGGATCCATCAGCGCAGTGGAGGCGTCCGGCATCAGGATCATGTCGGAGGCGTTGATGCCCTTCCAGCCCGCAATGGACGAGCCGTCGAACATGATGCCGTTTTCAAAGGCCTCTTCGTCCACGCGATGCGCCGGATAGGTCACATGCTGCTGCTTGCCGCGGGTATCGGTAAAACGGAAGTCAACGAACTTGACGCCGTTTTCCTTAATCATCTTTTCGACATCTGTTGGGGTCATCATCCAATCTCCAAATAAAATTGCCACAAGGCAGGAACCAACGCGGGAAGTTTACCCTTGCGGGCCACAGTCGCAAGCCTAAGCACGAAACGTGCCACGAAGAACGCGTCCGGGGCATTTCCGCTCATTCGATCAAACATTGTCTGCAGCAACGCAAATCGGACTGTGCGGCGCACCGTCTTGGATCAATAGGCACCAAAACAGTGCGTCACTCAACCAAGGCTACCGACTTAATCAGTGCAAAAACCTGCATACCCGCCGCCAGTTCCAGTTTTTTTCGTGAAAACTCGGTAATTTCAGCCAGCAAGGTCTGACCATCCGCCAACCGACATGCCACGCTGACCCGTCCGTTGCGGGCAGCATGAATCGCTTCGACCTGCACTTTGAGATGGTTGAGGATGCTGATTTGCCTCGGCTCATCCAGAGACAGGCTGACATCACGCGCCAGAATGCGCAGCCTGGTCGCCGATTTTTTCTCGCCGCACGGCCCGGTAAGCAGAATGCGCACCCGGTCATTGCCGAACGGCGTCAGCCCCTCGGCGTCGGTCGCGCCCATCACGCCTTCCAGCACCGACACCGGCCCTTCCTCGTCGAATAGCGGCGAATCCGGGCGCGCCAGCGCCTCGCGCAGGGTTTCGATACGCTCGATGCGCCCCTCGGCCATGAACACCACGCGCGAAGCCAGGCGTTCGACCTCGATCGGCGCGTGGGTGATATAGAGCACAGGCAGCGCTGTTTCCTGCGCCAGCGACTCGATCAGTCCGAGGATCTCACCCTTGGCGCGCCAGTCGAGCGCGGACAGCGGCTCGTCCATGCACAGCAGGCGCGGCTTGGACAACAGGGCGCGAGCGATGGCGACGCGCTGTTTTTCGCCGCCGGAAAGCGTGGTCACGGATTGGTCAAGCTTGTGGGCGATGCCCACCCGCTCGGCCATAACCTCCAGATCGGACGACGATGGCGACTTCCCACCCTCTCCCCCAGCCCCTCTCCCCTCAAGGGAGAGGGGGGCTTTGGGGGCGCGCTTGAGGGCATATTCAAGATTGCCGCGCACGGAAAGATGCGGGAACAGCGCGGCATCCTGAAACACAAAACCAATGTCGCGCTGTTGCGTGGGCAGTCGCCAGGCGCCGTCCTGCCAGCGCTCGCCATTGAAATGCAGGCTTCCGCGCGTGTGTTTGTCCAGCCCGGTCATGGCGCGCAACAGCGTGCTTTTGCCGGAGCCGGAGCGGCCAAACAGCACCGTCACGCCCGCCGTTTCGATCTCGAACGCGCCGGATTGCAGCAAAAAATCGCCCTGCTTCAGGGTCAGGTCGCCTTTGAGCATCGCCGTTACCCCACCTTGACCGCAAAACGGCGGTTGAGCCCGTACACCAGCATCAGCACCACCACCGAGAACAGCAGCATCATGGCGGAGAGCAGGTGCGCCTCGGCATATTCCAGCGATTCGACATGATCGAAAATGGCGATGGAGACCATGCGCGTCGCATCCGGCACGTTGCCGCCGACCATCAGCACCACGCCGAATTCGCCCACGGTGTGCGCGAAGGTCAGGGTCATGGCCACCAGAAAGCCGCGCTGCGACAGCGGCAGTACCACGCTGAAAAAGCGGTCGAGCCAACTGGCACGCAGGGTGGAAGCCGCATCCAGCAGGCGCGTGGGCAACGCCTCGAAGGCGTGCATCAGCGGCTGCACGGCGAACGGCAGGGAGTAGAACACCGAGCCGATCACCAGACCGGTGAAGCTGAAGGTAAGCTGACCCTCGAAGCCGAACAGGCGCAGAAACTGGGTGAACGCGCCGTTGGGATTGAGCGCGATCAGCATGTAGAAACCAAGCACGGTGGGCGGCAGCACCAGCGGCAGGGCGACGACGGCCTCCAGCACGATCTTGAACGACGACTGCATGCGCGCGATCCACCAGGCCAGCGGCGCGCCCAGCAGCAGCAGAACCAGAGTGGTGACCGTGGCGACTTTGAGGGTCAGCCAGATGGGTTGCAGGCTGACGTGGATGCCAAAGAGTTCAATCATGCGAAAACCATAGCGTCAGGCCGAGCTCTGCGACCTGCTCGATGCAAACCGGGAAAAAGCGCATGCACGCCCACGCGACCGGAGTCGCCACGCCGGGCGTCCCGCGGCTTGCGCGGACATGACCCAGCACGACCCGCGCCAATTACGGAATCGAATAGCCGTAGCGCTCGATCACCTTGCGTCCTTCATCCGAGCGCAGATAGTCGATGAACTCCTGCGCCACTGCGTTGTTTTCCGCGCGCTTGGTAATGACCGCGGCCTGATCGATCGGCGTGTACATGTCCTGCGGCGGCAGCCAGTACTCGCCCTTGCCATAGGCCGGGCTTTTCGCATCGACCAGTTGCGAGTAGGCCACGAAACCCAGCTCCGCGTTGCCGGTATGCACGTACTGGAAGGCGTGGGCGATGCTCTCGCCGTTGACGATCTTCGGCCTGAGCGCGTCCAGCACGCCCAGCTTGCTCATCACCTCTTCGGCGGCGACGCCATAGGGCGCGGTCTTGGGGTTGGCGATGGAAAGATGATTGAACTCGGCCTTGTCCAGCACGGCCTTGTAATCCGCCTTGACCGGCAGGCTGGGGCTGTAGAGCGCCAGCACGCCGCGCGCGTAGATGAAGTAGCTGTCCTTTTTGGCCAGACCTTCCTTGACCAGCGCCTCGGGCTTTTCGGTATCGGCGGCGAAGAACAGGTCGAACGGCGCGCCGTTCTTGATCTGCGCGTACAGCTTGCCGGTCGGGCCGAAGGAAAACTTCACCTCATGCCCGGTCTTGGCCTTGAAGCCCGCGCCGATCTCTTCGATGGTCTTGGTGAAATTGGCGGCCACGGCCGCGTTGAGGGTATCGGCGAACGCCGAAAGCGGCGCGCTCAGCAGCAGGCCGGCGGCCAGCAGGGGGGCAATGATTTTTTTCACGACAATACATCCAGATGGAGGCAGTGCGTTGGTAGGTGCGAATTCATTCGCACAACCCACACATTGCCGAGTTTGGTGTGCGAATGAATTCGCACCTACAGGTTGCTCAATCATCCACAGCCAAAATGATGTGGCTAGCCTTAATCAGTGCGCAGGCCGCATCGCCCACTTTGAAGCCCAGATCATCCAGACTGCCTTCGGTAATGATCGCCGCCAGCGTGTTGCCGCCGGGCAGCTCCAGCACCACTTCAGCGTTGACCGCGCCTTCCTGCACGCGCTTGATCGTGCCGCACAGGCGGTTGCGCGCCGAGACTTTGATGCACTCCTCCGGTGCAGCCAGAATGATCCACGAGGCCTTTACAATCGCCGTAGCAACCTTGCCCGGCGCCAGCCCCATGGAGATGGCCGAGTCCTTGGTAATGATCGCGTGCAGGCAGTCTTCGCCTTGCAGCCGCAAGGTGATTTCGCTGTTGACCGCGCCATGGCGCACCTCTTCAATCGTGCCGCGCAGGGCATTTCGCGCACTGGTTTTCATGTACAGATTCCTCAATGTAGTCAGATGTTCAAGCCCGCCATCTTCACCTGCGAACTGCTCCAGCATGACGGCCAGCGCATCCTGCAAGCGCTTTTGCGTGGCGACGATGCGCTCGCCGAAGGCCGTCAGACGCGCGCCGCCACCGCCCGAGCCGCCATGCTGGCTTTGCACCAGGGGCTGCCCTGCGAGGTTGTTGATCGCCTCGATGGCATCCCAGGCTGCCTTGTAGGTCATGCCGATGCGCTTGGCCGCGCCGCTGATCGAACCGGTTTCAGCTACCGCCGACAACAAAGCCAAACGCCGCGCCGAAACCTCGCCTTCGCCGAGCTGCAACACCAGGGGCGCGACAAAGCAAGGCATCCATCCGTTATGTGTCTTAGGTGATAACGACATGCAAAATATACCCGACTATAGATTGATTGCAAGAAAAAACATGGGCGGAAGCATTCGGCATTGCCTTAGGTGCGCCAGTCGATCGGCGCTTGATGCTGCTGCTCAAGAAACGCATTGATGCTGGAGAACGGTTTACTGCCGAAAAAACCCCGATGCGCCGATAGCGGCGAAGGATGCGGCGCTTCGAGTACACGGTGGCGTGCACGGTCGATATGCGCGCCCTTGAGCTGCGCCGGTCGTCCCCAGAGCACAAACACCAACGGCTCTCTCTGCGCATTGAGAATCTGCACGACGCGGTCGGTGAAACGCTCCCACCCCTTGCCCTGATGGCTGTTCGAGTTGCCGCTCTCCACCGTCAGCACCGCGTTGAGCAGCAGCACACCCTGATCGGCCCAGGGAATCAGACTGCCACAGGCATTGCGGATGCCAAGGTCATCTTCCAGCTCCTTGAAGATGTTCTGTAACGACTTGGGCAGCGGGCACACCTCCGGTTGCACGGAAAAACACAGACCATGCGCATGACCTGGCGTGGGGTAAGGATCTTGTCCCAGAATCACCACGCGCACCCTGTCCAGCGGCGCGTGGTTGAAGGCGCTGAACCATTCGTCCGGGTTGGGATGAATGCGCTTGCCCGCCTTCAGCTCGTCGGCAAGAAAGGCGCGCAATCCGGCCATGTAGGGCTGCTCGAATTCTGCGGCCAAAGCCATCTTCCATGAGGCTTCGAGCCGGATGCGATCAAGGTTCATGGGCGACTTCGACTCACATCCCTGTCAAGGCATCAGCCGCTGAATGTCCCAACCTTCCGCTGAACGGCTGTAAACAAAGCGGTCATGCAGCCGACTCTCGCGTCCCTGCCAAAACTCATACACTTCCGGCACCAGCCGATACCCCCCCCAATCCGGATTACGCGGCACATCGCCCGCCGGGTATTGCGCACGCAAGGCATCCAGGCGCTCTTCCAATACCGCGCGCGCGGCAATCGGCTGGCTCTGGTGCGAGGCTGCGGCAGCCAGACGACTGCCCGGTGGACGCTGATTGAAATATGCTTCATTGTCCGCCTCTGGCAAGCGCTCCACCCGGCCTTCCACCCGCACTTGACGATCATTTTCCGGCCAATAAAACGCCACGGAAGCCTGCGGATTATCCGCCAGCTCACGCCCCTTGCGGCTGCGGCCGTCGGTGTAAAAACACAGGCCACGTGCATCAAAATGCTTGAGCAACACCCAGCGCAACGACGGCTGCCCGGTCAGGCTCGCGGTCGCCAGCGCCATCGCCGTGACATCGAAGTTGCCCGCCGCCTCGGCGTCCTGCAACCAGCGCGCCAGCATGGCGTGCGGCTCAGGCAACAAATCAGCACGATGCAGCTCGCCATGCAGAAATTCGCGCCGAGTGCTGCGGTGGTCGATCTCGCTCATGTCTGCTCACCTCGATCATTAATTAATTACCTGTTTACGATCTCGCTGAACGGCGCACCAAGCGTAATTCTTGGGCGCAAAAATCACCCTCAAAATGCTCACATAGTTCGTCTATGCTCCGCTTTTTCGGGCGATTTTCACTTGCACTGCATCCGTTGATCAAGATCGTAAACAGGTTCTAGAGCCAAACTATGCAATGCGCCGCTGATGCAGACAAGAAAAAAGCCTCGCATGGGGCGAGGCCAAAATTTTCAGTCGGCTTTACATCAAAAAAATTATTTCAGCGCAGCACTCACCGAAAACGCGCCGCGAATATCGCCAGCCTTGAAGCCGACCGCCTTGTCATTGGGATACAGCGCCTGAATTTTCGCCTGCACCTCCGGATTGATCGCCGTGCCGTGGCAGGTCAGGCAGACATCCTCCGTACCGATCGCCTTCATCATGCGCAGCGTCGGTTTGCCATCCACTTCGACCACCTCTTTCCATACCAGCTCGGCCACCGGCTTGCCAGCGGCCTTGCTCTTTTCAAAACCCTCAAGCACCGTCATTTCCCAAGCGCTCGGCGGCGTGGCGCGCGGCTTGAGCGAAGTGCGGTGAATATCCACGCCATATTTATCTCTCATCTGAGCTGCGATTTTCGGCGCTTCGGTATGGCATACCGGAATGGCGTTCATCGGCCCGCCCGCCTTCATCGCCGCCTGCAGCGTCCCTTTGAGGGTCATGCCGAACTCCTTCATCGCTTCCTGCGATTTTTGCACCGCTGCCTGTTCGGCGGCAGCATCCTGAGCAAAAGCAGGCAGGACGAGCGCGCCGGACAACGCCAAAGCCTGAGCCAGCGCAGACAGATAACGCATGTTCATTTTTTTCTCCTGTGGTTGATGGGCGAACATCTCCATCCTAAAACACCCGCAAAGCGGAAAGATGACGATTTTCCCTGATGGTCTTCAAGGTTTTCGCTGCAACGCATCCCGCGCTTATACTTGCCGCCATCTTGCGACTGAAAATACATTGAATATGTCATCCACCTTCGATCTTTCCACCTTCCAGGGTCTGATCCTCGCCCTGCAAGACTACTGGGCCCGCCAGGGCTGCGCCGTGCTCCAGCCGCTGGACATGGAAGTCGGCGCGGGCACCTTCCACCCCTCCACCTTCCTGCGCGCCATCGGCCCGGAGCCCTGGAGCGCGGCCTATGTGCAGCCTTCGCGTCGTCCGACCGACGGGCGCTACGGCGAAAACCCCAACCGTTTGCAGCACTACTATCAGTTCCAGGTGGTGATGAAGCCCTCGCCGCTTGCGATCCAGGAGCTCTACCTCGGCTCGCTGCGCATGCTCGGCTTCGACCCGCTGACCCACGACATCCGCTTCGTCGAGGACAACTGGGAATCCCCCACCCTCGGCGCCTGGGGCCTCGGCTGGGAGGTGTGGCTGAACGGCATGGAAGTCACTCAGTTCACCTACTTCCAGCAGGTCGGCGGCCTCGACTGCCGCCCGGTGACCGGCGAAATCACCTACGGCCTGGAGCGCCTGGCGATGTACATGCAGGGCGTGGAGAGCGTCTACGATCTGATCTGGGCCAGAACCCCGAACGGCGTCATCACCTACGGCGACGTCTACCACCAGAACGAGGTGGAGCAGTCCACCTACAACTTCCAGCATGCCGACGTGGACTTCCTGTTCGGCCTGTTCGACCAGTGCGAGAAGGAGGCCAAGCGCCTGATGGAACTGGGTCTGCCGCTGCCAGCCTACGAGCAGGTGCTCAAGGCCTCGCATACCTTCAACCTGCTCGACGCGCGCCGCGCCATCTCCGTCACCGAGCGCCAGCGCTTCATCCTGCGCGTGCGCGAACTGGCGCGCAGCGTGGCCGAAGCCTATTACGTCTCGCGTGAGCGGCTGGGCTTTCCGATGGCAAGCCGTGCAGCACAGGAGGCCGTAGCATGAATACTCACGACCTTTTGATCGAAATCGGCACCGAAGAGTTGCCGCCCAAAGCCCTGACCACGCTGGCCAATGCCCTGGCCGATGGCGTGGTGCGCCGTCTGCATGAAGCAGGTCTTCCCCCGCAAGGCCACATCGTCTATGCCGCGCCGCGCCGTCTGGCCGTGCTGGTGCAGGGCGTGGTTGAGCGCCAGCCCGACCGCGAAGTTGAGCGTCGTGGCCCGGCGGTCAACGCCGCCTTCGATGCCGAAGGCAAGCCGAGCAAGGCGCTGGAAGGCTTCGCCCGCTCCTGCGGGGTGAGCGTCAACGATCTGGAAGAACTGAGCACCGACAAGGGCGCATGGATGGTGTATCGCGCCCAGCAAGCCGGGCAAGCGGCGCAGGCGCTGATTCCTGCCATGCTGGAGCAGGCGCTGGACGAGCTGCCCATCCCCAAGCGTATGCGCTGGGGCGCAGGGGAGACGGCTTTTGTGCGCCCATTGCATTGGATCGTGCTGCTGTTCGGTTCTGAGGTCATCGACGCGGAAATCTACGGCATTCAAACCGGACGCATGACACGCGGACATCGTTTCCATCATCCCGAGGCGCTGAGCATCCCCGCGCCCGGCGATTATCTCGCCCTGCTGGAAAGTGCGGGGCATGTGGTGGCCGACTTCGCCACGCGCCGCGCCATGATTCGCGCCCAGGTGGAGTCGGCGGCGAGCGAACTCGGCGGCCATGCCGTGCTGGATGACGACCTGCTCGACGAAGTGGCCGCGCTGACCGAATGGCCGCGTGTGGTTACCGGCAATTTCGAGCCACGTTTCCTCGATGTGCCGAAAGAGGCGCTGATTTCCACCATGCAGGGCAACCAGCGTTATTTCCCGCTGCTGGATGCGGCGGGCAAGCTGCTGCCGCATTTCATCACCGTGGCGAACATCGACAGCCGCGATCCGGCGGCGGTGCGCCTGGGCAATGAGCGCGTGATTCGCCCACGTTTTTCTGATGCCGAATTCTTCTGGAAGGAAGACCGCAAGCAGCCCTTGTCGGCTAATGTGGAACGCCTGAAAAGCGTGGTGTTCCAGCAAAAACTGGGCACGCTGTTCGACAAGACCCTGCGCGTGGTGCGCCTGTCACGGCACATCGCCGCACTCATCCACGCCGACATGGATCATGCCGCCCGCGCCGCCCAGCTTGCCAAGTGCGACCTGATGAGCGGCATGGTCGGCGAATTTCCTGAGTTGCAGGGCATCATGGGGCGCTATCTGGCCGCACACGATGACGAACATGCCGACGTGGTGCAGGCGCTGGATGAGGCGTACATGCCACGCCGAGCGGGTGACGAACTGCCCGCCACGGCTGTTGGTCAGGCGCTGGCGCTGGCCGAGCGTCTGGATACGCTGATCGGCATTTTTACCGTGGCGGGCATGGAGCCAAGCGGCTCGAAAGACCCTTTCGCCCTGCGCCGTGCTGCACTGGGCGTGTTGCGTATCCTGATCGAAAAAAATCTCGATGTGGACATGCTTGCCCTGCTTCAATTCGCCCATGCGACCAATTTCGCCAAGTTCGATCAGCCATCGCAGGACGAGACCGTACCGTTGTTCGACTTCATGCTCGACCGTCTGCGCGCCTACGCGCTGGATCGTGGCATTCGCGCCGATGTGTTTGAGTCGGTGCTCGCCACGCGCCCGACCCGTCCGCTGGACTTCGAGCGCCGTGCGCAGGCGGTCAACGCCTTCCTCGCCCTGCCGCAGGCCGAAGCGCTGGCCGCCGCCAACAAGCGCATCAGCAATATCCTCAAGAAAGTGGAAGGCGAGTTGCCAACCACCATTACCGAGGCTCTGCTGCTTGAACCCGCCGAGCGCGAGCTGGCCGCGCAGGTGCTGCAACTCGAAGCCGAACTCGCCCCGCTGTTCGGCGCAGGAGACTACGCCGCCGCGCTGGGCAAGCTGGCGCATTTGCGCGAACCGGTGGACGCCTTCTTCGACAACGTGATGGTCATGGCCGATGACGCCGCGTTGCGCGACAACCGCCTGGCCCTGCTCAACCGCATGCGCGCCCTGTTCCTCAAGGTGGCCGACATCTCGCTGCTCGGCGGGGCGGCGTAACGGCGGGCGCGTGATCATTCGCGCACTGATCGGCGTGCTGCTGGCCGCGCTCTGCCTGGGCGCGCAAGCCGCTCCGCCCAAGACGGCGGCCCCGGCGCCCGCGGAACCCCTGCCGCAGCGCACCCTGGCCGACTTCGACCAGGCGCAGGTCGCGCGCGCCCAGCTTCGCCAGCAGATCAAAACCTGGGAATGCCCCTCGCCCAAGAAAGGCAAGGCGGCCGCGTTGCGCGCCGAAATCGTCGCCAGCAAACGCGGCGGGCAGGCGGAAAGCGCCTTGCGCCTGAGTTACCACCTCAAGCCGGCTACGCCCGCCAGCACGGATACCCCCGCTATCCCGCGCTTCGCCGGGGTGGACATCGCCCTGCCCAGGCTGCGCATCGCCGACTACGATCACCTGCGCCTGTGGCTGCGCGTGGACGGCAAGCCCGCGCCCAAGCTGCGCCTGCGCTTCAATCACCCGTCCTCGCTTGATGCTCCGGCCTCGGCGCGCAATGACGAAGGCTTCAATGTCATTGGTCTGGGTTCAAGCTGGAAGCAGGTGCTGATTCCGCTGAACGAGCTCAGCGGCGTGATCGACGGCATCGAGCCGAAAAGCCTGAGCCTGGTCGTGTTCGCCCCCGGCAAGACCGCGCTGCAAGGCGCGCTGGAGGTGGATGATATTGAACTGGTACGCATCGGCCAGCGCGTGGCTGCGCATGAAGACCGCGCCGTGGCTGCGCAGAAAAAGCTCTGGGAAATGGCGCACGGCGGCGAAGTGGCGGCGCGCAAGGCCATTCGCGCCCGCGCCATCGAACTGCCGCCCGGCCCGCTGGTACGCCGCGAGCCCTTGCCGCAGGACGATCAGGAATTCATCCAGCAAGTGCTGCGCGATACCTGGCGCGGGCTGGATGGCCTGCGCGACCGGGAAAGCGGCCTGCCCTTCGACACAGTGACTTTCTTCCCCGGCGGCGGCGCGCCGATGATCGGCGACTACACCAATGTCACCAATATCGGCCTGTTCATGATGAGCGTGATTGCCGCACGCGAGCTGGGGCTGGTCGATGCCAAAGGCGCATCACAACGCCTGAAACAGATTGTCACCACGCTGGAAAAGCTGGAAACCTACCAGGGCTTTTTCTTCAACTACTACGACACCACCTCGCTGGAGCGCACCAGCCACTTCATCTCCTTCGTCGATTCCGCCTGGCTTTCCGCCGGGCTGATGACCACGCGCATGGCCGAACCCAGCCTCAGGCCGCGCATCGACCGCCTGTTGAAGAAACAGAACTACGCCTTCTTCTTTGATGCCAACATCGGTCAGATGGCGCATGGCTTTCATGTGCAGCACGATGCCCGCTCCAACAACCGCTACGGCCTGCTCTACTCCGAACCGCGCCTGGGCAGCCTGATTGCCATCGGGCGCGGCGACGTGCCGGAATCGCACTGGTTCAGCCTTTCGCGCACCTTCCCCACCGACTGGACATGGCAGAGCATGGTGCCGCTGGAACGCACCCTGCGCGTGGTGGACGGCCACAAGCTCTTCGGCGGCTACTACCTGTGGCAGGGGATGCGCTATCTGCCCTCCTGGGGCGGCAGCATGTTCGAGGCGCTGATGCCCGCGCTGGCGCTCGACGACCAGACCTACGCGCCGCACAGCCTGGGCGCGAACGCCATCGCCCATGTCGATATCCAGCGCCGCTACGCGCAGGAAGTGCTCAACCTGCCGGTGTGGGGCATGTCGCCGTCGGCCAACCCGCTCGGCGGCTATGGCGAATACGGCATCTCCATCCTCGGCGTGAAAGGCTACGACGAAAGCGTGGTCACGCCGCACGCTTCCGGCCTGGCCGCCATGCTGCGCCCCCGCGAAGCCGCGCTCAACCTGCGCGAGATGGCGCAGCTCTACCCGATCTACGGCGCGTTCGGCTTCTTCGACGCGGTGGAGCCGAAAAGCGGCAAGGTGGCCTACAAATACCTGGCGCTGGATCAGTCCATGCTGTTCCTGGGGCTGGCGAATACCGTCAAGCCGCACCTGGTACAGCGCTATTTCGCCGCCGACCCGGATATTCGCCGTGCGCTGCCGGTGGTGCGCAGCGAGAATTTTTTCAAATAAACGCATGCTCCGCGCACGAGTTGCCACGCACTACAATGTAGTTCTACCATCAACGCATGAGCAGCCTGAAATTTGAATGGGACGACAACAAGAACGCCCTCAATCAGAAGAAACACGGAGTTTCCTTTGAGGAAGCGAAAACCGTATTCGCCGACGAGCGTGGCCGTCTTATTCCTGACCCCGACCACTCCGCAAGCGAAGAGCGCTTCATCCTTCTGGGCGTGAGCGCCAACTTGAGGCTGCTGGTTGTCTGCCACTGCGAGCGAGACGCGGACACCATCCGCATCATCTCTGCGCGCAAGGCAGCTCCTGTTGAACGACGACAATACGAAGGTGGCCGCCATGCGTGATAGCTATGATTTTTCCAACAGCGTCAAAAACCCCTACGCCAAAAGGATGAAGCAACAAATCACCATCCGCGTGGATCAAGAGGCCATTGACTACTTCAAGAGCCTGGCGGAAGAGCAGGGCATCCCTTACCAAAGCCTGATTAACCTGTACCTGCGTGATTGTGCCGCCAAGCACAAGCAACTGGATTTGTCCTGGTCATAACAGGATGCTTGCGCCCAGCACCATGACCACTCCCAGCGTCGAATGCCTTGATCTGAGCAAAACCTACCCCGGCGCGGAGTATGCGGTGATCGACGGCTTGAACCTCGCCGTGCAACAAGGCGAGCTGCTGGTGATGGTCGGGCCTTCCGGTTGCGGCAAATCCACTGTGCTGCGCATGATCGCCGGGCTGGAAACGATCAGCCGCGGCGAGTTGCGCATTCACGGGCGGCGGGTGAATGAACTGGAGCCGAAAGCGCGTGATGTGGCGATGGTGTTTCAGGACTACGCCCTTTACCCGCACATGAGCGTGCGCGACAACCTCGCCTTTCCGCTGAAAATGCGCCGCGTCCCGGCCAGCGAGCAGGCGCGGAAAATCGCCCGCGTGGCCGACATGCTGCACCTGGGCGAACTGTTGCAGCGCAAGCCCGCGCAGCTTTCCGGCGGTCAGCGCCAGCGCGTGGCGATGGGGCGCGCCCTGATCCGCGAGGCTTCCGTGTTTCTGCTCGACGAGCCGCTGTCCAATCTGGACGCCAAGCTGCGCGGCCAGGTGCGCACCGAAATCGCCGCGCTGCAACAGCAACTCGGCGCGACCATGCTCTATGTCACCCACGACCAGACCGAAGCCATGACCCTCGGCCAGCGCGTCGCCGTGTTCAACCAGGGCAAGCTGCAACAGGTCGCCAGCCCGCGTGAACTGTACGAACGCCCTGCCAACACCTTCGTCGCCGGGTTTATCGGCCAGCCGCCGATGAATCTGCTGCCCGTGGAAGCCATCCCGCCCGCCGCCTTGCCCGCCGCGCCGCCTGCGGCAAGCGCCTGGATCGGCCTGCGCGCAGAGCAGCTGCGCCTGGCGGAAAACGCCGACAGCCCCTTGCGCCTGAACGTGCAAGGCAACGAATACCTCGGCCATGAAACCCTGCTCCACGGCCAGCTCGCCGGTCACGACCTCAGCCTGCGCCTGCCCGGTCTGCACCTCGCCGCCCCCGGCAGCAGCCTCGCTCTGCGTTTGGATGGTGCGCCGCTGTACTTCGACGCCCAAGGCCATGCCCTGGACGGAAAGCGCCAGCACCAAGGCATATGCAGCGCCGACCTCCCCAACGCCAATAACTCCGCCCCCCCTAACCAGGGAACATTGCGGAGTTATTTAGAAATCAAGGCCTGACGCGCGCCGGATCAAGCGCGGCACGCGGATGAGAACAACAGCGCCGCGCCCCAGCGAGCGCTCGCACACGTGTTGCCTAGCTGGCTGACTCAGCGAACCCGTTCGATCTCGCTCGGCCGCCAGCTCTTGTCGAAGAACGGCTCAAGCGGGCTGTAGAGCCGCAGAATCACGAACCAGCCCTTGCCTGGATCCGTCTGGATCCAGTTGCCGCGCTTGACGCCATCCGGCTGAGTGGGACTGAAGTACACCGTGGTAACGCCGGACGCGTCGGCCTCGGCGGCGGGCGACGGGTAGTTCTGGCTGCCGGCGCGGGGGTGGCGTTGCGGCGTGTCCAGCATCGAGCGCGTCTGGTTGTCGTAGAGCGTGAGGGACCAGAATTTCGCCTCGGGGATGCCCTTGGGCAGCGTCACCTTGTACGTCTTCGATCCGTCAAAGAACTGCTTGTCCGCGTCCTGGAACGCGAGCAGGTACTGTGAGCCGATCCCCGGCAGCCGCATCGCCATCGCGGGCGTGATGCCCGTGACTCCGTAGAAGAACGCCGAACGCGCGTCGAGCGTGCGGTACCCGGTGGGCGGGAACGGCTTGACGCCCTCCGGCGTGATCATCGGGATCGGCGTTTCGAACTGGTAGCCGCTGACGAACAGGAAGTTCGACCACGCCGAGCCGGGGTAGTAGTACCAGTCGGCCGCGCGCGGCGCGATGAACAGGCTGCGCGAGGCCGCATTGCCCACGGCGGCCGCCTCGGTGAGGATCTTGCGCATGCGCGCGTCAGGCGCGAATGGTTTGCCCTTGACGATGCCGATCGCGGCGATCGGCCCCATCAACTCGGGATCGAGCGCGGTGGCCGGCTCCTGCTGCACCACTTCGTTCAACATCTCGTAATAGCTGAAGTCGTTGGGCGGAATGGTGTTCATCACCTTGCCGCTGCCTTCGTGGAACACCGTCGCCGGTGGCGGCGTGATCCGGCCAAGCCTGGCCTTGCCGCTCAGGAACTCGGCGATGCTGGTGCCCTCGCCACCGGCCTCGTACGGGTAGATCTTGGTGAACTTCTTGATCGACTCCACCGCCGGTTTCGGATCGTCGTTCTCCATGAACATGCGACCCAGGATCAGGACGCGGTTGGTCTTCGAGCGAGCGACGTAGAAGCCGCCCTCGGGCACCGGGCCGTCGTAGCCGGGCGGCAGGATCAGGTACTTGCCCCCCGCGCCCCGATCCGGGCCGGGCGCACCGAAGTCGATCACCCAGCGCCACCACATGTCGTCCAGCGTGCCGAGTGCGTTGGGCGGCGTCTCGAGCACCATCGGCCCCTTCGTGAGGTCGAGGATGCCGACGAAGTACACCGTGTCCGCGTTCGCCGTCAGGAACAGCGACTTCGCGTCCATCAGGCTGGAGAACACCAGTATCTCGTTGTCCTTCACGCCGATGTCCTGGAAACCCTTACGGATGGCAGCCGCGTTCACGCCCTGCATCGTGTTGACGAAGGCCTCGTAGGCATGGGTGAAGTCAACGTGATCGTAGACCTTATCCAGGGTCGCCTGGCTTGGCGTGCCGTCCTTGAATTCAAGCACGCCGATGCGGCTATCGACACGATCGGGTGTGCTGATCGAGGGGGGAATCGCAGGCGAGGCCTGCACATCGGCCAGGAGGGGCAGCGCCAGCAATATGCTGGATGCAAGAACGGCCAAGGGCGTGACGGGGCGTTTCATCAGTGTTTCTCCTGGTTCTTGGGAAGATCGCTGCGACGCTGAAAACATGCTGTTCATGTCAAAGCTGCTCGCGCGAACCTTGCCAACATTTCCAGCCAGCTCGCGACGGAGTGTAGCGGCAGGCGCGCAAAGCGCAGCTTTTTTATGATCTGCTGGAAAGAAATCCTGGACAGGCGAATCAAAGCGATATTTTCAACTTACGCCCACCCGCAATCGAAAAGCCTTCCCGCTCATAGAACGCCAAGGTTTTATCAAACTGAGGTAGCGGGGGCGTGGTGACTTCCAGTCGCGTCCAGCCACGCAAAAAGCCGAAAGACTTTGCTTGCGATACGAGGCGCAAGCCCACACTGTTTGAACGGTACTCGGGGCGAACGTACAGCTCCGCTATGGTTCCAAAGGAACCTTCAGCGTAAAGCGCATGGCATTCATACAGCGCGAGAAAGCCGACAGGTTTTTCGCTCTCGTCGCGAGCGACAAACACGAAGTATTTTTCGCGGCTAAAAAAGTCCCTGAGTCTGCGGGTCGTTTCTTCTAAATCGAAGCTGAATGCTTGAACGCCAATGGAATCTATTATCTCATTCAACAATTCACCGACCATGACCGCGATTTCATGGGAATCGACTTCGGTTGCTGTTTCGATGGATATGCTTGCATTCATCATACGTATCCCTGCGTTTTGCGGTTCATCGGAATAATAGCCAAAGCATCATCGGACACTTTACCGTACCGTGGCTCTCACAGATCGTTCGGCTGGAGGTTGATTGAAGCCCTTCGTCGCCATCGCTTTGATCAGCCCGATTTCACCAAAAATCGTTGCACTTGGCGCTTGAGGCCGACCTGCGAGGAATGGTGCATCGCGCATCCACCCGCCGCCGACTCAACAAAAAACCTTTCGTAACGCTCGTTCACTTTAGAAAACAGCGCCACAGGCGCAAAATGCACCAGAACCTGTTTACGATCTCGCCGAACGACGCACCAAGCTTAATTCCTGGGCGCAAAAATCGCCCTCAAAATGCACATGGCTCATCCATGCTCCGTGCACTGCATCCGTTGATCAACATCGTAAACAGGTTCTCAGCGCACAGCCCACGCGGATCAACGAATGAGGATCGATATGCCGCAGCGGATAACCCAGCTTCCAGACGCCCTGTTCAGGGCGCTGATTGATGCGCTGCCTGAAAGCCTTGTCCTGCTCGACGCCCAGGGTGAAATCCTGCGCGTCAATGCCTCATGGAACGAGTTCGGATACAGAAACGGCCTGCGCATATCCGAAGCCTCATCCAGCGCATCGCCGGAACAGTTATCTACGTTTTGGATCGGGGTCAACTACCTCCAGGTCTGCCGCAACTCAGCCCTGAATGGGGATGTTGACGCAGCGGCCTCACTCGCAGGGATTCTGGGCGTTATTCGCGGCGAGGCGTCGGGCTACTACCACGAATACCCCTGCCATAGCCCGCAAGAGCGGCGCTGGTTCATGATGCGGGTTGCGCCCCTTGATTGGGAGGGCGTGCGCTACTGCATCATCTCGCATCACGACATCACTGAAAGAAAACTGGCCGAAGAGCGCATTGAGGCGCTGGCGCTGCTCGACGGACTCACCGGCATTCCCAACCGCCGCTATTTCGACGCCTTTCTCGCCCAGGAGTGGAAGCGTGCGATCCGTATGCAGACGCCGCTTGCGCTCATCATGCTCGACATCGACCACTTCAAGGAATTTAACGATCTCTACGGACACCCGGCCGGAGACGAATGCCTGCGCCGAATCGCGCAAACCTTGCATGGATTCGCTCACCGCGTCGGCGATATAGCCGCGCGCTACGGCGGCGAGGAATTCATGCTGGTGCTAGGCAACACCACGGAAAACACCGCCAGACAGATCGCAGAAAAATTGCGCGCGGCAGTCGAGGCGCTCGACATTCATCACGCGAGCTCACGCTTTGCGCAACATCTTACCGTCAGCCTCGGCGTGAGCGTGGCTCATCCGCACCGGGAAGAAACCCAGCCCACCAGACTGATCGCCCAAGCCGACAAGGCGCTCTACGCCGCCAAGTCCGCCGGACGAAACCAGGTCATGAGCGTACCATCTGAAACTGGAGCGCCTGCTGCGAGCGAATCCGATTAGAAACTGTTTACGATCTCGTCATTGAACGGAAAAATAGTCGCCAAAAAGCGTAGGTGCGAATGAATTCGTACCTACAGTGTCATTTCACGAAGGATTTTTACCTTCAAAAAAAGATCGTAAACAGGTTCTTAGAGTTTTCTCAGCACCATACATCGCCCACGGAGGCGAACCCCATGCATTTCCCCGCCGATTTCACCTGGGGTGTCGCCACCTCGTCCTACCAGATTGAAGGCTCGCCGCTGGCCGATGGCGCGGGGATAAGCAACTGGCATCGTTTTGCGCTGCAAAGCGGGCGCGTGTTGAACGACGATCACGGCGAGCTGGCCTGCGACCATTACAACCGTTACCGCGACGATGTGGCGCTGATTAAAGAGCTTGGCGTGGATGCCTACCGTTTCAGCTTCAATTGGGCGCGCATTCAGCCCAGCGGCAAGGGCGCGGTGAATGAAAAAGGGCTTGATTTCTACCGCCGCCTGGTGGATGCGCTGCTGGAGCATGGCATTCAACCCTTCGCCACCCTGCACCACTGGGATTTGCCCGCCGCGCTGGAAGACCACGGCGGCTGGCTGAACCGCGATACGGCATACCGTTTTGCCGACTTCACCGAAATCATGACCCGTGCGCTGGATGGGCGGATTCAGGATTGGTGCACCTTCAACGAGCCCTGGGTCATCATGCATGAGGGGCATGTGAATGGCGCGCACCCGCCCGGTCTGATGGACTTGGCGCACGCGCCCATCGTCGCCAATAACCTGCTGCGCGCCCATGCCGAAGCTGTACGCGCCTACCGGGCGAATGGTCGCCATCGCATCGGGCTGGTGGTGAATATCGAGCCGAAATATGCGGCCAGCGATTCGCTGGATGACCAGGCCGCGCAAGCACGCGCTGAAAGCTATATGAACCGCCTGTTCATCGAGCCGATTTTCAGCGGCACATGGCCGCAGGCGCTGGTGGAGCACATGGGCGAAGCCGCCTGGCGTGAGGTACTCGACGAATCCACCGCGCCGCTGCAAGAGTCCATCGACTGGCTGGGGGTGAATTACTACAGCCGCAACGTGGTGCGCCATCAGGCGGGCGGCTTTTTGGACACGGCTCGTGTGCGCCAGCCGCATCCGCATACGGCGATGGACTGGGAGGTTTTCCCGCAGGGTCTGACCGATACCCTGCTCTGGCTGCATCAGCAAACCCACGGCCTGCCGCTGTATGTCACCGAAAACGGCGCGGCCTTCGACGACCCCGCGCCGCACGGCGATGGCGTGGCCGATCAGGCGCGGGTGGATTACCTGCACGAACATCTGCACGCGGCATCCAGGGCGATTGAACAGGGCGTGAACCTGCGCGGCTATTTCGCCTGGTCGCTGCTGGATAATTTCGAGTGGCAATTCGGCTATGAGCGCCGCTTCGGTCTGGTGCATGTCGATCCCGCCACGCAGAAACGCACGTTAAAACACAGCGCACGTCACTATGCTGAAATCGTTGCTGCGCATGGCCGCCACTGACGCTGAACCGATCACTGACTTGGTTTGTCGGAGTACCCAGCCTCACTTGTTTTATCGCACCGAGAAATGCCTATGTCTTCCGCTTCTGAGCTTCATCCCCGACAAAGCGCAATCTCTGCCCAACAGGCTGCGCGTTTCCTGCAACAAGCGGGGTTTTCCTCCACCGACAGCGAAATCGCCGCAGTGCAAAAGCTGGGTTACGCAAACTGGCTGGATAAGGAGTTTGCCCGCCCTATTTCAGAGAGCAACTGGAACTGGCTGGTGTCCATGGGGTATGACACAGAGGAGTTCAAGAGCAAGGGGTTCGTTCCCCCGGCTCATGCGGCTATCTGGCAGCGCTTGATCACCGCCCCCGACGTCCTGCGCCAACGCTTCGCCCTGGCCTTGTCGGAATTTTTCGTCATCAGCATCCAGGGTACAGCCCTACCCTACCGCCACTTCGCCATGGCCGCGTGGTGGGACATGCTCTGCGCCCATGCTTTTGGCAATTACCGCGATCTACTGGAAGCTGTCACCCTAAGCCCGGCCATGGGACGCTATCTGAATACCGCTGGCAATCAGAAGGCAGACCCGGCCAAGGGGCGGCAGCCTGATGAAAACTATGCACGTGAGGTGCTGCAACTGTTCTCCATCGGTCTGGTGCAACTCAATCCGAACGGAACGCCGCGCCTCGACGGGCAAGGGCGAATGATCGAAACATATACGCAGGAAGATATCTCACAGCTTGCGCGGGTGTTTACCGGCTGGGTAGTTCCAGCGCCCCGCGAAGCCGAAGACCCCGAATTCGCGCGTCAGCCGATGCGATTCATCCCCGCGCGCCATTCCATGCTGGAGGCTCGCTTCCTTGGCGCAAGCATTCCGGCAAACACCGATGGATTCAAAGCGCTGCGCATAGCCTTGGATACCATCTTTCACCATCCGAATGTCGGGGCGTTTTTCGGCAAGCAGATGATCCAGCGCCTGGTAACCAGCAATCCCAGCCCGGCTTATGTGGCGCGTGTCGCCCAAGCGTTCGATGATAATGGGCAAGGCGTGCGCGGCGACATGCAGGCTGTGATCCGCGCCATTCTGCTGGACAAGGAGGCGCGCGCAACGCCAGCCCCAACATACGGCAAGCTGCGCGAGCCCATGTTGCGCTTCCTGCATTGGGCGCGCAGCTTTCCGGCGAGCGCCGAAGACGGCAAATGGAATCTCGGCGATTTGAGCAACCCGGCTCACGCATTGGGACAGCAGCCCTTGAAAGCGCCCTCCGTATTCAACTTCTTTCGCCCCGGGTATACGCCTGCGGATACCGCCATCGCCGCTCAAGACATGACGGCGCCCGAGTTTCAACTGGTCGATGAAGCCAGTGTGGCGGGCTACCTCAATTTCATGCAGAACGTCATCGCCCGTGGCCGCGGCGGGGTAAAGGCTGACTACGCCCGCGAACTCGCCATGGCGCATGACAGCGCAGCGCTGGTGCAACATCTCAACCTGATTCTATGCGCAGGGCAAATGCGCGAAGAAACCCGTAACGCCATCCATCAGGCGATCGATACGATCAACGTGAATGACGACAAAGGAAAAAGTCAGCGGGTGCATGCCGCCATATTTCTGAGCATGAGCGGCCCGGACTATTTGATCCAGAGGTAAACGACATGAAGATCAACCATCTGCCCGATATGTCCCGTCGCGCCTTCCTGCAGCGCAGCGCAGCGCTTGGCATCACCGGCGCATTGGCTCCGTGGGCGATGCAACTCTCGCTGCTCGGTGAAGCCGCAGCGGCAGTTACGGAGAAAAACGTTGACGAGGCTGATTACAAGGCGCTGGTGTGCATCTTTCTGGGCGGCGGCAACGACCACGCCAACACCCTGGTTCCCTGCGATGCGGAACACCACGCTGCGTATGCCGCCATTCGCTCCAGCCTTGCTCTGGATCGGGAGCTCCTGCAGGAATACGCGCTTTCTCCGCGCTCGGCGCTCGGTGACGGTTTGCAATTCGCCCTGGCGCCCGGGCTGGCGCCGCTCAAGCCGCTGTGGGACAGCCAGCGCCTTGCCATTCAGCTCAATGTCGGCCCCTTGATCGTACCCACCAGCTTGGCGCAATTCAAAAGCGGCAGCGTCCCCTTGCCGCCCAAGCTGTTTTCGCACAATGACCAGACCAGCATCTGGCAATCCGGCATGAGCGAGGGCGCTCGCTCCGGCTGGGGAGGGCGCATGGGTGAGATGTTGCTTGCATCCAACCGTGAAAGCAGTTTCACCGCCATATCCGCCAGCGGCAACGCCGTGTTTCTCTCCGGGCGGCATATGGCTCGCTACCAGATCAGTCCGCGCGGCGCCATTCCCATTCACGGCGTGCGTCGCGCGCTTTATGGTTCGCCCCGCTGCCAGACCGCGCTGCACCAACTGATCACCCAGGCCGACCCCAACCTGTTCGGCAACGAGTATAACCGCGTGGTGCGTCGCTCTATTGACGCGCAAGCCCGCATCGATCAGGCGCTTGCCCGCTCCCCGACGCTGAAGACCGTGTTCGACGAAAACAACCCCCTGGCGCAACAGCTTGGCATGGTCGCGCGCATGATTGCCGCGCACGCACATCTGGGCGTGCGCCGCCAAGTGTTTCTTGTCGAACTCAATGGCTTCGACACCCATGACGACCTGCTTGAAAGGCATTCCGAGCTGCTCCCCCAGCTCGCCACAGCCATGCGTGCCTTCCACGACGCCACAGTGGAGCTCGGCATGGAGCAAAACGTTACTGCTTTCACCGCCTCTGACTTTGGCCGTACGCTTACCAGCAACGGCGACGGCTCGGATCACGGCTGGGGCAGTCATCACTTCATCATGGGCGGCGCGGTCAAAGGGCGGCAGTTCTACGGCGCGGCCCCCGCCATCGCCGTCAACGGCCCAGACGACGTCGGCCAAGGGCGACTGCTGCCGACCACCTCGGTCGACCAGTACGCGGCAACCTTCGCCCGTTGGATGGGCGTTCCCGCGAACGAACTTGCCCAGGTCATGCCGAATATCGGCAATTTTTCCGCCAGCGATCTCGGGTTTGTTTGATGGCGCATCGGAGAAGCTGTTCATGCCCCTGATCAACGGATGCCATGCAAGTGAAATTCGAACAAAAAAGTGCGGCATGGGCAGACGATACCGCTCTCCCAATAAAAAACGCCAGCATATGCTGGCGTTGAACGTTGTTCTTGTGACCTGCTGAAGTGATCGATTTCAAACGACCTTCATCAGCCTGATGAAAAACTCATCCTTGCGTTCCCCAATAGACTGCAAAAGATCATTGCAGGAACGGACGTTTCCAAACTTATTTGCCGATGCGCAGCACGCTTGCCGAGTGCCCCCCCGTGGCATAGTCGAAGCCGCCCATGGCATAGACTGCGTCGTCGAACACATCGCCGCGCGGGTAGGTCAGGGCTTGGAGCGCTTTGAAGGTTTCGACCCACTTGCCTCCATACCAAAGCTCGCCTCGACCTGCTGATGAATCGCCGAAGAGGACGTAGCTGCGTCCCTGATACCACACAGCCATGCCCGCATTGTGATAGAAGGCCGTTGGTAGTTTGACCTGCCAACTGTTGCTGTCGGCGTTGTAGGACATTACCGTTCTACCCCAATCCGGCGCATTGCCATCACCGCCAATCACCCACGCCTCATTGCTGGCTCCCTGACGCACGGCGGACGTCGATTGTTGCGCGTAAGGCATATCGGCCAGTCGTTCCCAGGCATTGCTCACCGGATCGTAACGATAAGTGCGGTTGGAATAGCCTTGATCGGTGTAGCCGCCAAACAGGTAGATTCTGCCATCCCCCAGCGCCACGGCGCTAGCCGCGCCAATGGAGGCGAAGTCGGCAAGCGGAGCCCCCTGCGACCACACGCCTGTCTGCGTGTCGAATATGTAAACGGCATTGCTGGCCAACCAACTGCCGATGACGTAGATTTTATCGCCCACGGCTACGCTTATCGCGTCGTCAAAGGTCACCGGACTCGTCCAGGCCTGATCGACCACGCTCTCGCCGGTGGCAGGCGTGTAACGCTCCACCAGACGCACATAGCCCCAAGGCGCGTACCCGCCGATCAGCCAGTAGTGCTCGCCCACCTTGGCGCCCGCGTGCCAGTAGCGCGGAATTTGTAACTGATCGACCACGCTGACTTCGGAACCCGCATTGACGCAGGCGGTATTGGCGCGCGTACCGGCGGCGTCGGTGACGATCACCTTGCCTGCGCCGTAGCCGACATTCGCTGGAACCTTGACCACGATCTTGCTGTTCGACCAGGAAACGATGGATGCCGCCAGGCCGCGAATGGTCACGGCGCCCGGCGTAGCGCCAAAGCGGTTGCCGTGGATGCTCAGCGTACTGTCGGCTTGCACGACCGCAGGTTCCAACTTCCAGACCGAGGGATTGGTTCCCATTTTGGGCGCCATTGCGCTGTTCAGGTTCAAGCGCCCCGAGGTCATGGCCTTGGATGCATAATCGCTCTTGACATCCGCGCCATTGAGCAGGGCGGCCTTGACATTGCGCCAGGTAAAGTTCGGATTCTGCGCCCAGAGCAGCGCCGCCGCGCCCGCCACATGCGGCGTCGCCATGGAGGTTCCTGATTTGTACTCGTAACCGTTCCCAGGAACCGTACTCAGGATAGAGTCACCCGGCGCGACCAGATCCACCTGGGCGCAACCGTAATTGGAAAAACCCGCCAAGGTTTCATGCATAGTGGACGCGCCGACCGAGACGATATTGTCCACGTCGTAGCTGGATGGGTAGTGAGGGTGGAGATCGACATCCGATGCGTCGTTGCCGGCGGCGGCGACGAACAGCGCGCCCTGCGCCATGGAGGCGTTGATGGCATCGAGCAGCGCCTGGCTGAATCCGCCGCCGCCCCAGCTGTTGTTGAGCACGATACGCGGCAGGTTGTGCCGCGTCTGGGCGTCCAGCGCATAGTTGATGGCTTCAATGGCGCCCGAGGTCGGGCCGCTGCCATCGGCGCCAAGGAATTTGAGCGCCATGACGTTCGCCAGCCAGTTGACGCCGACCACGCCCTGGTTGTTGTTGCCGCGTGCGCCGATGGTGCCGGCGACATGGGTGCCATGGCTGTTGTCATCCATCGGGTCGCTGTCGTGGTTGTAGGCGTCGATGCCGTAAACGTCGTCGATGTAGCCGTTGCCCTCGTCATCGATGCCGTTGGCCGGAATCTCGCCAGGATTCGTCCACATGCTGGGAACCAGTTCCGGATGGGTGTAGTCCACGCCGGAGTCGATCACCCCGACCACCACGCTGCCGCGCGAGCTGATGCGCTTGTCCCAGGCTTCCGGCGCATCGATGTCCGCATCCGCCACGCCGCCGGTCTGTCCGTCGTTATGCAGTCCCCAGAGAGCATTGTAGTCGGTGTCCTTGGGGATCTTTTGCGCCTTGACGATGTAGTCGGGATGGGCGTATTCCACCGTGCCGGAGCGGTACAGCGCTTCAATGGCGGCGCCGACGGCATGGTGGGCATGGCCGAAGACTTCAAGCACCATCACCCCCATGCCAGGATAGGCTTGCGCCACCCGCGCGCCCGCAGAGCCGAGCGCATTGCGCATCTCGGCGGACATGGCGGTCTGGGTCGCCAGCACGCTGGCGTTGGCCACGCTGCGGCCATAGCTGAAGCCCTGCGTCCAGGTTTGATCCTTGAATTTGACGATGACACGGAACGGCGCAAAGGATTCGCCGGACTTCGCGAGTACGTGTTGGCGCAGCGCTTCATGGCGTTGCTGCGGCGTGAGGTTTTTAAGATCGGGGGCGCTGCTGGCTGACGGCGTCAGGCTGCCCGCAGGCCCTCCGGCCATGAGGGGGGATGATGCGGCTAATACGATGGCAAGCGCCAGGCTGCTGGGGACGAACGGGTGTTTCATGAGGATATCCTTGCTTATGGAGTTGGAGAGGAAGAAGGTATTGATCAATTGATGCAGAGGGGGCGATGATCTGCGGGCGAGTTGATCGCACTACAGCACAGACACGTAATTGCCAGGCTGAAAAAGGCATGGCGCAAACGAGCTTCCACGAGTGTAGACCAACCCTGTGCTCAGGGCATCACAACGGTAGTCCCGAATCAGTTGTTGATCGGACAAAAAACTGCCGACAGGACAAGCCAGCGACTCGACTTGCTTGAGGGGGCTCTTGCCAGAGATTGCTTCAAAACTATGGTGCGACTCTTAACGCACTCAGCATGAACTCCGGCGGAGTGAGCCCCCCCTGGTGGACGCCGACGTTGTAATAGCGGGTGGCGAAGGGCTTGTTGAGCACATCCTCTGCACGGAAGTTATTGAGCGTTATGCCTGTGCTTTCATCTTTGAGAGCAAGGGTGCAGGTGATCGAACCGCCGGGGTAGACAGGCTGGGGAAACAGCAAGGCGCGGCGGTCGCTGAAGCCCGTTTCAAGCATGGCGCGGTGCACGTTTTGCAGCACATCCATGTGGTAGAACGGCGATTCGCTTTGGCTGACCAGAATGCCGCCTGTGCGCAGCACGCGGTAGCAGTCGGCGATGAATGCGCCGCCGAATAGCCCTTCGCCGGGGCCGACCGGGTCGGTGGAGTCGACGATGATGATGTCGGTGGAGGCGTCGGCAGCTTCGCGCATAAACTTGATGCCATCTTCAAAGCGCAGATCCGCACGCGGATCGTTGTTGTGCATGCACAATTCGGGGAACCATTTTTCCGCCATGCGCGTGACTTGCTCGTCGATGTCGATTTGCGTGACTTTTTCCACTTGCGGATGTTTCAAAACCTCGCTGAGCGTACCGCAGTCGCCGCCGCCGATGATGATGACATCCCTGGGCTGGGGGTGGGTGAACAGCGCGGGGTGGCTCATCATTTCGTGATAAACGAAGTTTTCCAGGCTGGTGAGCATGAAGGCATCGTCAATGACGAGCAGATTGCCCCAGTGCTCGGTGGCGTACACGCTGATTTTCTGAAATGCGCTTTGCACTTCATCCAGTTTTTGCGTGGTTTGCAGGCTGAAGGCCGCGCCCATGTGGGGGATGATTTCGCTGATCCAGGGAAGATCAAGCGGAGCTTTGGGACTGTTCAGGGTCATAGGTGCGCTCTTTTGAGTTGTCATCTTGCGTTCACTTTGCAGGGTGAATTATGCAACAATCGGCGGTTGCCGCCCTGGCTCGGACGATACGGCGGTTTTTTGTATGCCTTCATGTCGAGTCGGGTTTTTATCATTCGGTTTAATGAGTTAAATATCTATGAAGCAAAATGTCCTGGTACGTTCAATGGCGGTGAGTGTCGCTTTGGCTGCACTCGTCCCGCTGGCGGTTTTTCAGGTTCTGTCGGTCAAGGGATTTCCGGCGCTGGCTTATGTCGCCTTGTTTTTGCTTGTTCTGTTGTCGTTGTTGATTGTGAGCTGGGTGAGCGGCGCGTGGGATGGCGCTTTTGAGCGAACGCAGGAGCGACGCACCTCTTTGGGGGTAAAGTCCTCGGAGGAGGTGGGTCTGCAGGAAACCGGCACGGTGAAGTGGTTCGATGCCGGCAAGGGCTATGGCTTCATTCTGCGTGATTCCGGCGCGGAGATTTTCGTGCACTATCGCTCCATTCTTGGCGAGGGGCATCGCGCCCTGTTCGAGGGGCAGCGCGTGGCTTTTGTGATTGCGCAGGGACGCAAGGGTTTGCAGGCCGAAGAGGTCATGTTGATTGAGGCTTGATGTCTTGGGCTTCGGCGTTCGGCAGCATTTGCAGGCAGGGATGTTGGATGCCCAGGATGGTTCGGCGTAAGGCGTCTATCGCCTCCACGCGCGGGAAGCTCTTGCGCCAGGCCAAAACCACCCGCCGGGTCGGGGCGGGTTCAGTGAAGCGACGGTAAACCAGGCGACCCTGATCGAAGCTCTGTTCGACGGAACTGCATGGCAGCACGGTCACGCCCAGTCCGGAAGCGACCATGTGGCGGATGGTTTCCAGTGACCCGCCCTCCAGGGTGCGTTGCAAACCGCTGAAATTCGCGCTGCGATTGCACTCCGGGCACAGTTGCAACACCTGGTCGCGGAAACAGTGACCTTGCCCAAGCAGCAGCAACTCGCCTTCGGCCAGACGGGCGGGCGAGAGGATCGACTCATGACCCCAGGGGTGTTCGGGAGGCATGGCGACCACGAAGTCCTCGTCGTAAACCGCCTGGGTCATGACGCCGGGGGCGGAAAATGGTTCGGAAACCACGATGACATCCATTTCGCCCAGTTGCAGACGGTTGGCCAACTCGGCGGTCAAGCCTTCTTCGATGAGCAGGGGCATTTGCGGCGCGCGCTGGTGCAGGGCGGGAATGATGTAGGGCAGCAGATAGGGGCCGATGGTGTAGATTAGGCCGACGCGCAGCGTACCCTGCAGCGGGTTGTTATAGTGTTGCGCAGCCTGTTTGAGTTGCTCGGCTTCTTCGAGAACGCGCTGAGCATGAGCCAGAATGCGCTCTCCCGCCGGGGTGACGCGAATGGCGCTTTTCGGGTCGCGCTCAAAAATTGTCACGCCAAGCTCGTCTTCCAGCTTGCGCACGGCGACGCTTAGAGTTGGTTGGCTGACGTGGCAGACCTCGGCGGCGCGGCTGAAGTGGCGCTCGCGGGCGACGGCAAGAATGTAACGGAGTTCGGTAAGAGTCATGAGCGATTTTCTGGTCGTGGGTGCGGGCGCTGTCGGTATGTTAACCGCTTTGGCGCTGCGTCAGCGCGGGTATGCGGTCACCCTGGTCGAGCGCCAGAGCGCAGGCCGGGAATCTTCGTGGGCGGGGGGAGGCATTCTTTCGCCGCTCTACCCCTGGCATTACCCGCAGGCGGTCAACGCGCTGGCGCAGCGCTCGCAGCAGCTTTACCCGGCCCTGGCGCAAAGCCTGCTGGCGGAAACCGGCATTGACGCCGAGCTTTTGGGCAGCGGGCTGTTAATGCTTGATGATGTGGCGGGTCAAGAGTCCGCCGCAGGTACATCTGCATCAAAGGCGCTCGATCCCTTGTCCTGGGCGGTGGACTGCGGCGCCGACCTCGCGCGCATCGACGCCGGGGAAATCAAAGCGGTGCAGGGCGGCATCGGCATGCAGTCGGCGTCGGCCTGGTGGATGCCGCAGGTGATGCAGGTGCGCAATCCGCGTCTGCTGCGCGCCTTGCGTGCGGCGCTTGATGTGCATGGCGTGCGCCTGCTGGAGCAGGCCGAGCTGGAAAACCTGGAGATCATCGCTGGGCGGGTGTGCGGAGGGCGCATCTCCGGGCGGCGCATGGCTTTCGATGCCCTGGTGCTGAGTGCAGGGGCATGGAGTGCGCAGGTTTTGCAGGGAATGGACTTGGCGACGCCCAGTCCGCCCGCCATTGAGCCGGTGCGCGGGCAAATGATGGTGCTGAATGCGCCTGGCAGCGGTTTGCAGCGCATCGTCATGGCGCAAGGACGCTATCTGATCCCTCGCAAGGATGGTCGCATCCTGGTCGGCAGTACGGTCGAATACGCCGGTTTCGATAAAACGACCACGGCAGATGCGCGTGAGGCCTTGCTCGCTTTCGCCCATGCGCTTTTTCCAGCCCTGCGCCCCGCGCCCGTCGAAGCGCATTGGGCGGGGTTGCGCCCTGGCAGCCCGCAAGGCGTTCCCTATATCGACCGGCACCCGCAACTCGCCAACCTGTACATCCACGCCGGACATTTCCGCAACGGGCTGGTCATGGGGCCGGCTTCGACCGAGTTGCTGCTGCAACGGATCGAGGGCGAATCAAGCGGGATGGATGCTTCGCCCTACGCTTGGGATGGAGAGCGCCAGGGGAAACGCTGATTTATCCCATGAATGGAATAAATCAGTGTCCGTCTAGCTTAAAGCCTTGGCCTTAAGCTTGTCGTATTCCTCGACGGTGATTGTGCCTTCATCCAGCAGCGCCTTGGCGTCGGCGATTTGTTCGGCGGGTGATTTGACATGCACCATGCCGCGCAGATACGCCTCCGCCTGATCGCGGTTGTGCTGCATGGTCGCCATCTGACGCTCGCTCATGCCCTGACCGCGCACGAGAAGATATGCAAGAACGCTGAGGAAGGGCGCAGCGATCAGCGCAATGATCCACAGCGCCTTGCCAAAGCCGCCGAGCTTGGGGTCACGAAAAATGTCCACCACGACCTGAAACATGATGATCAGATAAATCACCATGAAAAAGGCGGTCACCATCAGCCAGATCATGTCCCAAAAATTGCTCATGCGATGACCTCCGCAAACAAGCCGCTTATCAGTCCTTCACGCAGTCGATGTGATACACCTTCTGCCCGTCGATTTCTTCTGCCACCAGACCATGCACATCGGTTTCAAAGCCGGGTAGCTGCTTGTTGAATTCGCGTACGAATTTCAGGTAATCCACCACGGTTTTGTTGAAACGCTCGCCGGGAATGAGCAGGGGAATGCCCGGCGGATAGGGCGTGACCAGGCTGGCGGTGATGCGGCCTTCCAGTTCGTCGACCGGCACGCGCTCGATCTGGCGATGCGCCATCTTCGCCCAGGCATCCGCCGGGCGCATGGCCGGAACCATGTCGGAGAGATACATTTCGGTGGTCAGGCGCGCCACGTCGTACTGCTTGTACATGCCGTGCAGCTTGTCGCACAGGTCTTTCAGTCCCATGCGTTCGTAAACAGGGTGCTTGGCGACAAACTCCGGCAAAATGCGCCAAAGCGGCTGGTTCTTGTCGTAATCGTCCTTGAACTGCTGCAAGGCGGTGACTAGAGTGTTCCAGCGGCCTTTGGTAATGCCGATGGTGAACATGATGAAAAAGCTGTAGAGCCCGGTCTTTTCCACCACCACGCCATGTTCAGCCAGATATTTGTTGACGATGCCCGCCGGAATGCCCCACTCGGCGAAGTCGCCGTCCACATCCAGGCCGGGGGTAATCACGGTGGCCTTGATCGGATCGAGCATGTTGAAGCCTTCGGCCAGGTCGCCGAAGCCGTGCCAGCGGTCGCCTTTTTTCACCATCCAGTCGTCGCGTCCGCCGATGCCATCCTCGGGCAATTCGTCCGGCCCCCACACCTTGAACCACCAGTCAGCTCCCCATTCCGCGTCCACCTTGCGCATGGCGCGGCGGAAGTTGAGCGCCTCGGTGAGCGATTCGTCCACCAGGGCCGTGCCGCCCGGCGGCTCCATCATGGCTGCGGCCACGTCGCAGGAGGCGATGATGGCGTACTGCGGCGAGGTGGAGGAGTGCATCAGGTAGGATTCGTTGAATACGTCGCGGTCAAATTTTTGGTGTTCGCAGTCCTGCACCAGGATTTGCGATGCCTGCGACAGCCCGGCCAGCAGTTTGTGGGTGGATTGGGTGGAGTACACCAGCGAATCCTTGCAACGAGGACGACCTTCGCCGATGGCGTGGTAGTCGCCGTAGAAATCGTGGAAGGCGGCGTGCGGCAGCCAGGCTTCGTCGAAATGCAGGGTTTCGATTTCACCGTCGAGCAACGCCTTGATGTCCTCCACGTTGTAAAGCACGCCATCGTAGGTGGACTGGGTGATGGTGAGGATGCGCGGCTTTTTGTTGGCGGCGTCCTTGGCGAAGGGATGCGCTTCGATCTTGGCGCGAATGTTTTCCGGCTTGAACTCTTCCAGCGGAATCGGGCCGATGATGCCGAAGTGGTTGCGCGTGGGGGTGAGGAATACCGGAATCGCGCCAGTCATGATGATGGCGTGCAGGATGGATTTGTGACAGTTGCGATCCACCACCACGATGTCCCACGGTGCGACCACGCTATGCCAGACCATCTTGTTGGAAGTGCTGGTGCCGTTGGTGACGAAATAGAGGTGATCGGAATGGAAGATGCGTGCCGCATTGCGCTCGGAAGCCGCCACCGGGCCGGTGTGGTCGAGCAACTGGCCAAGCTCTTCCACCGCGTTGCACACGTCGGCGCGCAACAGGTTTTCGCCGAAAAACTGGTGGAACATCTGCCCGACCGGGCTTTTCAGGAAGGCTACGCCGCCGGAGTGACCGGGGCAGTGCCAGGAATAGGAGCCGTCCGCCGCGTAGTGGGTCAGCGCACGGAAGAAGGGCGGGGCGAGGGTGTCGAGATAGGCTTTGGATTCGCGGATGATGTGGCGGGCGACGAACTCCGGGGTGTCTTCGAACATATGGATGAAGCCATGCAGTTCCTTGAGCACATCGTTGGGGATGTGACTGGAAGTGCGGGTCTCGCCGTAAAGGAAGATGGGGATGTCGGCGTTGCGGAAGCGGATTTCCTCCACAAAAGCGCGCAACTGACGCACCACGGAGAGTTCTTCGTTGGGAATGCCGGAGGAAAACTCCTCATCGTCGATCGACAGGATAAAAGCCGAAGCGCGGCTTTGTTGCTGGGCGAAGGTGGACAGGTCGCCATAACTTGTGACCCCCATGACCTCCACGCCTTCGTCTTCAATCGCCTTGGCCAGGGCGCGGATGCCAAAACCGCTGGCGTTTTCGGAGCGGAAGTCTTCGTCGATGATGACGATGGGGAAGCGGAATCTCATGGGCGACCCTCTGTTAGATAAAAAGAGGGGCGATTGTACAGCGTGCTAGATGGCAAAAGCATGTCAAACCGTTCCGAAGCCGCGCTATGGCAGGCAAGGCTCTCTGCCCGCACGCCATCAAGCATGGCCGTCGATGATGTGCTCAAGGGCGCTTATGTAGATCCGCTGAAGCTGCGCCTGCTTCTGCTGCATCAAAAACCCGCTCAAAATGCTCGCATACTGCGCGTGTGCTCCACTTTTTCGCCGATTTTTGGCTCGCGTTCATCGGCTTGATCGAATTTATAGAGGCGCCCCAACTGGGAGTCGGCAACCCGTTGACGATCTTGAGCCGTAGACGCAGCTTCGGTGGATTCGCGGATGTGCCCTATAATCAGCTGCTTGCACCTCCTGCCCGAATATAAGGTTTGACTACCGTCCCATGCTCTACCCTGAAAAATTCGATGTGATTGTAATTGGCGGCGGCCATGCCGGCGTGGAGGCCGCGCTGGCGGCGGCGCGCACGGGCGCGAAAACGCTTTTGCTCACCCACAACATCGAAACCGTGGGCGCAATGAGCTGCAATCCTGCCATCGGCGGCATCGGCAAGGGGCATCTGGTCAAGGAGATCGACGCGCTGGACGGAGCCATGGCGCGCGCCACCGACCAGGGCGGCATCCAGTTCCGCATTCTCAATGCGCGCAAGGGGCCGGCGGTACGCGCCACCCGTGCGCAGGCCGACCGCAATCTTTACCGCCTGGCCATCCGCCAGCGGGTGGAAAACCAGCCGAATCTGCAGGTGTTTCAACAGGCGGCGGATGACCTGATCGTCGAAGGCGAATGCGTGACCGGGGTGGTCACTCACACCGGCATCCGTTTCCAGACGCGCGCGGTGGTGCTGACCGCCGGAACCTTCCTCGGCGGCAAGATTCATGTCGGCCTAGACAATTACGCCGGCGGACGCATGGGCGACCCGCCCTCCGTCGCCCTGGCGCAACGCCTGCGCGAACTGCATCCGCGCGTGGATCGCCTGAAAACCGGCACCCCGGCGCGTATCGACCGTCGTTCGCTGGATTTTTCCGTGATGGAAGAGCAGAAGGGTGACGAACCCTGCCCGGTATTCTCCTTCCTTGGCCGGCGCGAGGAACACCCTCGCCAGGTCAGTTGCCACATCACCTATACCAACGAGCGCACCCACGAGATCATTCGCAGCGGGCTGGATCGCTCGCCGATGTACACCGGGGTCATCGAGGGCATCGGCCCGCGCTATTGCCCGTCGATCGAAGACAAGGTGATGCGCTTCGCCGACAAGGATCGCCACCAGGTATTTGTCGAACCGGAAAGCCTGAGCTCGACCGAAATCTACCCCAACGGCATTTCCACCTCGCTGCCCTTCGATGTGCAGCTGGCCATGATCCGTTCGATTGCGGGCTTTGAACACGCACACATCACCCGCCCGGGCTATGCCATCGAATACGATTATTTTGACCCGCGCGACCTCAAGCCCACGCTGGAAACCCGCGTCCTCCACGGCCTGTTTTTTGCCGGACAAATCAATGGCACGACGGGTTACGAGGAAGCGGGCGCGCAAGGCCTGGTCGCCGGGTTGAACGCCGCGCGGCAGGTCAAGGAACTGGAACCCTGGTCGCCGCGTCGTGAAGACAGCTATATCGGCGTGATGATCGACGACCTGATCACCCTCGGCACCAAGGAACCCTACCGCATGTTCACCAGCCGCGCGGAGTACCGCCTGCACCTGCGCGAGGACAACGCCGACCTGCGTTTGACCGAACTTGGCCGCGAACTGGGTCTGGTCGGCGAACAGCGCTGGCGGGCATTTTGCGACAAACGCGAAGCGATCGAGCGCGAGCAGCAGCGTTTGCGCAGCATCATGATCACACCCAATAGCCCTGCGGCGCAGGCTTTGCAACAACGCGGCATCATTTTCAATCGTGAGGCGCTGGCCATCGACCTGCTCAAGCGTCCGGAACTGGATTACGCCCAGCTGGCGGCGCTGCCCGGCATCGGCGCGCAGGATGAAAACGCGCCGGAAGCGCTGGACGAACAGGTCGCGGAACAAGTGCAAATCCAGGCCAAGTACGCAGGCTATCTGGACATCCAGCGCCAGGAAATCGAGCGTGCGCGGCGCAATGAAGACACCCTGCTGCCGGATGCCCTGGATCTGGACGCGATCAGCGGCCTGTCGAATGAAATCAAGCAAAAGCTCAGACTGCATCGCCCTTCCACCCTCGGCCAGGCCTCGCGCATTCCCGGCGTCACCCCGGCGGCCATTTCCCTGCTGCTGGTCTCACTCAAAAAGCAGGCGGGAAAGCAGACGGATTTGAAGGCCGCTTCATGAGCCTGAGCTTTCCACGCAGCGCTTGCGCCGCTCGTCTGCAAAGCGGACTGGATGAAATCGAGCTGGTGCTGGACGAAAACGTGCAACAACGCCTGCTCGACTACCTCGCTCTGCTGGACAAGTGGAACCAGGCTTACAACCTGACCGCGATCCGCCAACCGCTGGAGATGGTGGACAAGCATCTGCTCGACTCGCTCAGCCTGTTGCCGCATATTCAGGCCGCACCGCTGCTGGATGTGGGGGCGGGCGCCGGGTTGCCCGGACTGGTGATCGCCATTGCAAAAGCCGCCCCCTCTCCCCAACCCTCCCCCGCGGGGGGGGAGGGGGCTTTTAGCGTGACCCTGGTGGATGCCGTTGCCAAGAAAGTGCAATTCATGCAGCACGTCATCCGCACGCTCGAACTGGATCACGCTCGCGCCGTGCATGACCGCGTCGAAAACCTGAGCGGACACTACCCGCAAATCACCAGCCGCGCCTTCGCCAGCCTGAGCGACTTCGTCCGCCTCACCCGCCCCCTGCTCGCACCCGGCGGACATTGGCTGGCGATGAAAGGACAGATTCCGCAAGATGAAATCGACGCCTTGCCCGCCTGGGCGGAGGTCTGCGCCACGCTGGAATGTCGTGTACCCTCTGCGCTTGGCGCACGCCACCTGATCCTGCTGACCGACAAGGAAACGCCATGACCCGCATCTTCGCCATCGCCAACCAGAAGGGCGGCGTGGGCAAAACCACCACCGCCGTCAATCTGGCCGCCGCCCTCGCCATGGATGGCAAGCGCGTATTGCTGATCGATCTCGACCCGCAAGGCAACTCCACCACCGCCTGCGGACTGGACAAGCATCGTGCGCACCCGTCCGCCAACGAGCTGCTGCTGGGCGAACAGACGATCAGCGCCTGCATCCATGCCAGCGCGCAGGGCGACTACGCGGTCATCCCCGCCAATGGCGACCTGACCACGGCGGAGGTGCGCCTGGTGAGCAAAATCGGGCGCGAAATGGTCTTGCGCCAGGCACTGATGCAGATTCCCGAGCGTTACGACATCGTGCTCATCGACTGCCCGCCCGCGCTCAACATCCTCACGGTCAACGCCCTGGTCGCCGCCGACAAGGTCATCGTACCCATGCAGTGCGAGTATTTCGCCCTGGAGGGACTCTCCGCGCTGATGGACACCATCGAGCAAGTGCGCGGCGCAGTGAACCCCGACCTGCATATTTTCGGCGTGCTGCGCACCATGTATGACGGACGCAACCGCCTGAGCCAGGAAGTGTCCGAACAACTTGCAGAGCATTTCGGCGCGCAACTGTTCAACACCATCATCCCGCGCAACGTGCGCCTGGCCGAAGCGCCAAGCCATGGGCTGTCGGCGATCGCTTACGACCCCGCCTCCAGCGGAGCGCAAGCCTATATCGAACTGGCGCGCGAAGTCGCGCAACGCATGGAGGCGAAGGCATGAGCGCCGCCAAACGCGGATTGGGGCGCGGACTGGGATCGCTGCTGTCCTCGGCGGAGCAGACGCGCGCAGGCGAGATCCTGCAACTGCCGATCAGCCGCATCCGCCCCAATCCCTGGCAACCGCGCCAGGCGTTCGATAGCGAGATGCTGGAGCAGCTCGCCCAGTCGATCAAAAGCCAGGGGTTGCTGCAACCCGTCGTCGTGCGCCCGAGCGGCGAGGATTACGAGCTGATCGCCGGCGAACGTCGCTGGCGCGCCTGCGGCCTGGCCGAACTCACCCATATTCCTGCCGTGGTGCGTCCGGTGGATGACCGCACCACCGCCGCGCTCGCCCTGGTGGAAAACCTGCAACGCGAAGACCTGAACGCACTGGAAAAGGCTGCCGGCATCAAGCGCCTGATCGATGACTTCGGCCTGACCCATCAACAGGCGGGCGAAGCGCTGGGGCATTCGCGCGCGCATGTCAGCAATCTCCTGCGCCTGCTGGAACTCGCCCCCGCCGTGCAGGGACTGGTGGAATGCGGCCAGCTCGACATGGGTCATGCCCGCGCCCTGCTGCCGCTGGACAAGGCTCAGCAAGAGGCGCTGGCGGAAAGAATCGCCTCCCGCGCCATGACCGTGCGTGAAGTCGAAAGTCTGGTCAACCGCCTGCTGTCCCCCGCCGAGGCAACCCTCACCCCTCCCCCCGACGCCAATATCGACGCGCTGGAGCGCCGCCTGAGCGAAAGCCTCGGCGCTCCAGCCGAAATACGCCACGGACAGCGCGGCAAGGGACAAATCATCCTGCGCTACGGCTCGCTGGATGAACTGGACGCCCTGCTCTCGCGCCTGCACGTCCGGGACGATGTCGCTTGATTAAGGGTACGCAGCAAAACGCTCAGGGAAACGCTGAGTCGTCAGCGTTTCCCGTTTGGAGTCAAAAGGCTCCAGCACGAGCAATAGATTAACTCATTGATTTATAAGAATCTTTGCAAGAATGCGCCGCAACGAGGCTGGATGCATGAATCCAGGGATGGATTTATGCATCATTTGCCTAGGCAAAAGGCCGCAGGCTCTCCTACACTTCACGGCAATTCCGTTCAGACCCACTGAAAGGCGCTTTTATAAACTCAAACAGGCCGACCGATCTTATGGGGGCAAGGCAAAAAGCGGTGAAAAAGCGGCCTCACGGCAGCCCTGCGTTAAGCACAGACGGGCCATGTGAATGCTTTGAGCTGCGCCTTGCCGTCACAGACGCGGCTTCAGCGGGTTTATAGAAGCGCCCTTGGCAGACGAGCACGACACGAGGACAGCGCATGGCACAGGCGAAAAAACTGGACAAGGAACGCACCGGTGACAACAAAGTCACTTGGTCTTGGGAAGGCAAAGGGAAAAAAGGAGAAATCATTCGCGGCGAGGTGCTTGCCGTCAGTGAAATCCAGGCTCGCGCCGCACTGCGTCAGCAGGGCGTGATGGTGCTGAAAATCAAGAAAAAACCCAGGGCGTTCCTCAGCGGGGGCAAACCGGTCGAGCCCGCCGATATTGCCGGCTTTGCGCGTCAGATGGCCGTAATGATGCAGGCGGGCATGCCCCTGCTCCAAGGGTTGGAGATCGTGGCGCAGGGCGCTGAAAAACCGGCCATGACCAAGCTGGTGACCGCCATCAAGGACGACGTGGCAGGTGGCATATCTTTCGGTAACGCATTGAAAAATCATCCTTTATACTTCGACGACCTATTTGTCAGCCTGACTATCGCAGGCGAGAATGCAGGCGCGCTGGAGGCCGTGCTGCAACGCATCGCCACTTACAAGGAAAAATCCGAAAGCATCAAGAAAAAGATCAAAAAAGCCCTGACCTACCCTATCGCGGTGATGGTCGTGGCTTTTATCGTCACCGCCATTCTGCTGATCTTTGTCGTACCTGTATTCGCCGAGGTATTCGGCAGCTTCGGTGCACAGCTTCCCGCATTCACTCTGTTTGTGCTGCACCTCTCCGAGCTGTTCCAGGAGTACTGGTGGCTGATTTTCGGCGGCATCGGCGGAGCCGTCTGGGGGTTTCTCAATATCAAAAAGCGCTCGAAAACCCTAAGAAACAATCTCGACAGATTGACCTTGCATATGCCGATTTTCGGTCCGCTGACCCACAAGGCTGCCATCGCACGCTTTGCACGCACCCTGTCCACCATGTTCTCCGCAGGCGTGCCGCTGGTAGAGGCATTGGGGTCTGTCGCCGGAGCCACCGGCAACTACGTCTATGAGCAAGCCGTACTGCAAATGCGCGACATGACCGAACAAGGACAGGCCATGCGCATCTCCATGCAGCAATCCGGGCTGTTTCCGATGATGGTGATCCAGATGGTCGGCATTGGCGAGGAGACCGGCGAGATCGACAAAATGCTCAGCAAGGTCGCTGACATTTACGAAGAGGAAGTGGACAACATGGTCGATGCCATGGCCAGCCTGATGGAGCCGATGATCATGGCCTTCCTCGGCGTAGTGGTCGGCGGCTTGGTAATCGCCATGTATCTGCCGATCTTCAAACTCGGTTCTGTCGTTTAATATCAATGGAAGCATTCACCCTGTACGACCTCTTCACGGAAACCCCGCATTGGCTGTTTTTGGGGATCGGGCTTTTTGGATTGTTGATCGGCAGCTTCCTGAACGTCGTCATCCTGCGCCTGCCCAGGATGATGGAGTCCCGCTGGCAAAGCGAGTGCCGCGAGCTTCTTGCTCAGTTCGACGCCTCGGCAAACGCCCAGCACGACGGGAGTGACGCTGCGGAGGGATCTGGCTTCAATATCGCCTATCCCGCCTCGCACTGCCCCAAATGCGGCCATGAACTGCATTGGTGGGAAAACCTGCCCCTGCTCAGTTACACCTTGCTGCGCGGTCGTTGCTCATCCTGCAAAACGCGCATCTCGCCGCAATACCCGCTGGTCGAAGCCGCCGCCGCCCTGCTCGCCTTGCTGGCGGCAAGCCAGCTTGGCTGGGGCTGGCCGCTGTTGTTCGCCTTGATTCTGGTCTGGGCGCTGCTGGCGCTCACGGTCATTGATCTCAACACCATGCTGCTTCCGGACCAGATCACCCTGCCCTTGCTCTGGTTAGGTTTGTTGGTAAATGTCAGCGGCATGTTCGCCAGTTTGCAGGATGCGGTCATCGGCGCGGCGGCGGGTTATATGAGCCTCTGGCTGGTTTATCAGGGCTTCAAGCTGCTCACCGGCAAGGAGGGCATGGGCTTTGGCGATTTCAAGCTGCTGGCCGCCCTTGGCGCATGGATGGGCTGGCAGGCGCTGCCCGGCATCATCCTTTTGTCCAGTCTGGTGGGCGCGGCCGTGGGCATCGGCCTGATGCTGCTGTACAAGAAGGATGGCAGCCTGGCCATTCCCTTCGGCCCCTATCTCGCCGCCGCCGGAGTCATCTGGTTCTTTTTCGGCCAGACGATCAGCGCCGCCTACCTTGGCGGACTCGCCCCTTGAGGAAACTCTGAATGAATCCATCCGTGGCCTCATTCAGACTCGATCCGCCCGGTGCATGCCCGGGCGGTCTCTCGCATTCAATGACTTACGTCATTGTTGCGCCGAGGCATCCATGCCCCGGACGGGAAGCTCTGATTCCATCAGAGCTTCCCTGAAAATGCTCGTCGTCGGCCTCACCGGAGGCATTGCCAGCGGCAAGTCCACCGTGGCCGAATTGTTTGCGCAACTTGGCGCTCCCGTGATCGATACAGACCTGATCGCGCGCAAACTGGTGCAACCTGGGCAGGCGGCGCTAGATGAAATCGTGGCGAAATTCGGCACGCAGGCGCTGCAGCAAGACGGTCAGCTCAATCGAGCCTGGCTGCGCCAGCGTATTTTCAGTTCCAGCGCGGATCGCATAGCACTCAATGCCATCATGCACCCCAAAATCCGCGCTCAGGTAGGCGACGAGTTGGCGGCGCTGCAAACCGCCTCTGCCGACTATGCCATCGTGGTCATTCCCTTGTTGGTGGAAAGCAGGCATTACGATGCGCTGTTGCAACGCGTTTTGGTGGTGGATGCCAGCGAGGAGGAGCAAGTGCAGCGCCTGATGCAGCGTGACGGACAGAGCCGCCTCCAGGCAGAGACTGCCATCAAGGCGCAGGCCTCGCGTACGCAGCGCCTGCAACGCGCAGACGATGTCATCGACAACCACGGCGCGGTAGAAGCGCTTGCGCGCAAGGTCGCCGATCTCGATCGAAGTTATCGCCAACTGGCGTCGTCAGCCTGATCCTGCATAAGTCCGGCTATTTCACAGCGCAAGCGCACGCGCAGGCGACGAAAGACATCGCGCGGCAAGCTGTCCGCGAACAAGGTCAGCGGCAAGCCCCGCCCATCCTCCAGGCGAAAATGCAGATGCACCCACCAAGGCCAGGAACGACTCGCCATCGCCTGGAGCTGCGCCGCCTGCCACTGGCCTGCCTCATTTTGCACCTGCCACGCGCCATCCGCCGCCCACTGCAGGGCAAGCGTCTTGGGTGCGCCATGCCAGAAGCGCCACGCGGAAGCGAGCAGAAACAGAGTCAGCAACACACTCGCCCACGCAGGCAGCGCGGCAAGCCACGCCGCACCCAGCGCGATGCCATGCCCAAGCAGCAATCTCCGGCGCAAGCTCGGGGAGGCTTGCGGAAGCATCAGCAATATGGGGGCGTCACTTGCCGAAGATGTCGTATTCAATCCAAATAAACTCCGAATGGCCTGGATTTTGCGTAAGCACCGCGCATGAACAAAACGCCCACACACACCGCAAGCGCCGCCGAGTCTCTGCGCATCTTGCTGATCGACGACCTTTCCGGGCGGGCGGCCATTCTTGAGCAAGCCCTGAGCGATGCCGGGCACAGCATTATTGCGCGCCTTGGCTCCACGCTCGACCTGCCGCGGCAGGTACAGGCGCTGCAACCGGATGTGGTGATTATCGACCTCGACTCGCCCGACCGCGACACCCTGGAAAACATGGCCATTGTCAGCCGTGACAACCCGCGCCCGATCATCATGTTCTCCGCCCAGGATGACAGCGACACCATCCAGCAAGCGGTGCGCGCCGGGGTGAGCGCCTATGTGGTAGATGGTCTCAGCAGCAAGCGCGTGCGCCCGATCATTGATGTGGCCATCGCCCGTTTCCGCGAATTCCAGGCCATGCGCAAGGAACTGGAAAAAACCCGCGACCAACTCAGCGAACGCAAACTGGTCGAACGCGCCAAAGGCTTGTTGATGAAACAGCGCGGCTTTGACGAGGAAGAAGCCTATAACGCCATGCGCAAAATGGCGATGGAACGCAACCAGCGTCTGGTACAGATTGCACAGAATGTCATCGACATTTTTGAAATGCTGGGCTGAAGTCTTCCCATCCTGGTGCGCGTATGCGCGCAAACAGTGCAAAGCTGCCGCAATTCACCCCGATAGCCACTCTAGAACCGCTCGTCCAAGTTTGGCACAACGCTTGCTTTAACCCAGTCAACGACCAAAGGCGGTCGTCGCAGCTTCACGAGCAATGGCGCTCATGTCACGGGAACACCTTCCCAAGGACATGAGCGCTTTTTTTTTGACTTTTTCGACAAAAACGAGGGCCGAACATGAACAGTATTCCAGGTGCGCCACTGACTTCCGCAAACACAGCGTCGGTCTCCACCCGCCGCGATTTTCTCAAGCACAGCCTGGCCGCGATGAGCGGCGCGGCCTTGTACGCCGCCCTGCCCACCGGCATCCGCACCGGCGCGTGGGCGGCAGGCTCCGACGCACCGGAAAAAACCGAACTGAAAGTCGGCTTCATCCCGCTGACCGACTGCGCCAGCGTGGTCATGGCTTCGGTCAAGGAGTTCGACAAGAAATACGGCATCAAGATCATCCCCTCCAAGGAAGCCTCCTGGGCGGCGGTGCGCGACAAGCTGGTGAACGGCGAACTGGACGCGGCGCATGTGCTCTACGGCCTGGTGTACGGCGTGCAGCTTGGCATCGGCGGCACGAAGAAGGACATGGCGGTGTTGATGACCCTGAACAACAACGGCCAGGCCATCACCCTTTCCAACCAGTTGCGCGACAAGAAAGCCACCGACGGCGACAGCCTCTCCAAGTTGGTCAAGGCAGAGCCGCGTGAATACACCTTCGCCCAGACCTTCCCCACCGGCACGCACGCCATGTGGCTGTATTACTGGCTAGCCAACTACGGCATCGACCCGTTCAAGGACGTGAAGAACATCACCGTGCCGCCCCCCCAGATGGTCGCCAACATGCGTATCGGCAATATGGACGGCTTCTGCGTGGGCGAACCGTGGAACGCACGCGCCATCATGGACAAGATCGGCTTCACTGCCGAAACCACCCAGGGCATCTGGAAGGATCACCCGGAAAAGGTGTTGGGTTGCAACGCCGATTTCGTCAAGCAAAACCCGAACGCGGCTCGCGCCCTGACCATGGCCGTGCTGGAAGCCTCGCGCTATATCGACGTGATGGAAAACCGCCCGGAAGTCGCCCGCGTCATCGCCGACAAGTCTTACGTCAACACCTCGGTGGAAACCATCGAAGGTCGCATGAAGGGCTTTTATGAAAACGGCCTGGGCAAGAGCTGGCAAGACCCGAACTACATGAAGTTCTACAACGACGGCGCGGTGACCTTCCCCTACCTTTCCGACGGCATGTGGTTCCTCACCCAGCACAAGCGCTGGGGCCTGCTCAAGGAGCACCCGGACTATCTGGCCGTGGCCAAGCAGATCAACCGCATCGACCTGTACAAGGAAGCCGCCAGCCAGCTCAAGATGAATATTCCCAGCAGCGATATGCGCAGTTCGACCTTGTTCGACGGCAAGGTATGGGGTGGCAGTGATCCGAAGGCCTATGCGGACAGCTTCAAGATCAAGGCTTGATGCGTTCAGCGTAAAGAAATAGCCCGCCGCAGGGTGCGCCGCGCGCCCCCTGCCAGGACGTAGGTGCGAATTCACTCGCACAGACAGCATCACGTCAAACCTGTGTGCGAATGAATTCGCACCTACAGAGCAAGGAAACACCGCCATGAGCACACCCACTCCCGCCGCCGAGCGCGTCAAGGCGTTCGCACGCGGCGTAACGCCCCCCATCCTCGGCATGGGGCTTTTTATCCTGCTCTGGGCGCTGGTCGCGGCCAGCACCCCGACCATTCCCACGCCGGGTACGACCTGGACAGCCGCCGTCGAGCTGTTCTCCGACCCGTTCTATGACAACGGCCCGAACGACATGGGCATCGGCTGGAACATCCTCGCCTCGCTGGAGCGCGTGGGCATCGGCTTCGGCCTGGCTGCGCTGATCGGCATTCCGCTGGGCTTCATCATCGGTCGTTTCAGCTTTTTCAACGACATGCTCTCACCGATCATCAGCCTGCTGCGCCCGGTGTCGCCGCTGGCCTGGTTGCCCATCGGCCTGCTGGTGTTCCAAAAGGCCGACCCCGCCGCCATCTGGGTGATTTTCATCTCCAGCATCTGGCCGATGATCATCAACACCGCCGTCGGCGTGACACGCGTACCGCAGGACTACATGAACGTCGCCCGAGTATTGAATTTGTCCGAATGGAAGATCGTCACCCGCGTCCTGTTCCCCGCCACCCTGCCCTATGTCATGACGGGCGTGCGCCTGTCCATCGGCGTGGCATGGCTGGTGATCGTCGCGGCGGAAATGCTCACCGGCGGCGTGGGCATCGGCTTCTGGGTGTGGGACGAATGGAACAACCTCAACGTCGCACACATCATCATTGCCATTTTCGTCGTCGGCATCGTCGGTCTGCTGCTGGAAGTCGGCCTGACCCTGCTCGCCAAGCGTTTCGACTACGACACTCGTTAAGGACTAACCCATGAACGCTTATATCCAGCTTGATAACGTCGGTATGCAGTTCAACACCAAGCGCGGCGTGTTTGTCGCCCTGCGCGACGTGGATCTGCATATCGAAAAAGGCGAGTTCATCTCCATCATCGGTCACTCCGGCTGCGGCAAATCCACCGTGCTCAACCTGGTCGCCGGGCTGCTCGATGCCACATCGGGAACCCTGCTCTGCGCCGGTCGCGAAATCAAAGGCCCGGGGCCGGATCGCGCCGTGGTGTTCCAGAACCATTCGCTGTTGCCCTGGCTGACCTGTACCCAGAACGTACTGCTGGCGGTGGAGCAGGTGTTCGGCCAGAAGGAAAACAAGGCGCAGCTTCTGGAGCGTGCGCACAAGGCGCTGGACCTCGTCCATCTCAGCCACGCCAGGGACAAGCTGCCCGGCGAAATTTCCGGCGGCATGAAACAGCGCGTGGGTATCGCCCGCGCCCTGGCGATGGAGCCGAAAGCCCTGCTGATGGACGAACCCTTCGGCGCGCTGGACGCCCTGACCCGCGCCCATTTGCAGGACGAGCTGATGAGCATTTGCGCCGCCACGCAAAGCACTGTGATCATGGTCACGCATGACGTGGACGAGGCCGTGCTGCTCTCCGACCGCATCGTGATGATGACCAACGGCCCTTCCGCCACCGTGGGCGAGATTCTCAAGGTCGAATTGCCCCGCCCGCGTGAGCGTCTGGCGCTTGCCGACGATGCCGCCTACAACCACTACCGCCATGAAGTGCTCAAGTTCCTCTACGAAAAGCACCACAAAGCGGCGGCCTGAGGCGCGGACATGAACAGGCAACGCCTCGTGGTGATCGGCAATGGCATGGCGGGGATGCGCGTGGTGGAAAACCTGCTGCGCCTTGCGCCGGAAAAGTACGCCATCAGCGTGATTGGCGCCGAGCCGCGTGGCAACTACAACCGCATCCTGCTCTCGCCGGTGCTGGCGGGTGAAAAAACCTTTGCCGATACGCTGTTGCACGATGAGGACTGGTACGCCGCCAACGGCGTCACCCTGCACGCCGGGGTCAGCGTCAGCGCCATCGACCGCACGGCGCGGCGCGTTCTGTGCAGCAACGGCCTGAGCCTGGAATACGACCGGCTGCTGCTGGCCACCGGCTCCGCGCCGTTCATGCCGCCCGTGCCGGGCGTGGAACTGCCCGGCGTGCTCGGCTTCCGTGATCTGGATGATGTGGAAACCATGCTGGCTGCGGCGCGGGAGCATCGTCATGCGGTGGTGATCGGCGGCGGCATTCTCGGCCTGGAAGCCGCCGACGCGCTCAATCGGCGTGGCATGGAGGTCACGGTGCTACATCGCAATGCTTGGCTGATGGACAAACAGCTGGATGCAACGGCGGGGCGGATGTTGCAAACGGCGCTGGAAGGGCGCGGCATTCGCTTTGTGATGAATGCGCGCACGGAGGCGTTTACGGGCGAAACATGCGTCAACGGCGTCAGGATAGGAGAAAGGGAAACCCTCCCCGCCGATCTGGTCGTCATCACCGCCGGGGTGCGCCCGCGCAGCGAGCTGGCGCGTGCCGCCGGACTGGCCTGCGGGCGCGGCGTGATGGTGGATGATCGACTGACCACCTCCGACCCGGCCATTGACGCCGTGGGCGAGTGCATCGAACACCGGGGCGAAACCTTCGGTCTGGTCGCCCCCTTGTGGGAACAGGCCGAGATACTCGCCCGTCGTCTGGCCGGGGATGAAAGCGCGCTCTATCAAGGCTCGCCCGCGCAGACCACGCGACTGAAAGTCACGGGTATCGAGGTGTTCTCCGCCGGAGATTTTCATGACGCCGCAGGCGGCGAAACGCTCACCCTGCACGACCCCGTCGCCGGGCATTACCGCCGCCTTGTGCTGCGCGACAGCCAGTTGCGCGGCGCGGTGCTCTTCGGCGACGCCGCCGATGGCGGCTGGTATTTCGATCTGATTCAGTCCGCACACGACCTGTCCGCCGTGCAGTCCCAACTTATTTTCGGCGAGGCGTTCTGCCGCCTTGATGCCTTATCTGCCAATCTTCCGGCAAGGAGTCCTGTCATGCACCAACCTACTCTTATCGTTATCGGCCACGGCATGGTCGGGCATCATTTTCTCGAACGCCTGGTCGATCACGGCCTGCACCTCAATCATCGGGTCATCGTGTTCGGCGAAGAACGCCGCGCGGCCTACGACCGGGTCAATCTGACCAAGTATTTCAGCGGCAGCACGGCGGAAGATCTGTCGATGGTCAGCGATGGCTTTTTTGATACGAACGGCATTGAACTGCGCTTAAAGTCACCGATCACCGGCATTGACCGCGTGCGCAAATGCGTCGCCGACGCACACGGCCACGAAACGCCGTATGACCTGCTGGTGATGGCGACGGGCTCCTACCCCTTTGTGCCGCCGATGGAAGGCAGTGATCGCGAGGGCTGCCTGGTGTATCGCACCATTGAAGACCTGGAGGCGATTACCCACTGGGCAGGGCAATCCAAAATCGGCGCAGTCGTTGGCGGCGGTCTGCTCGGCTTGGAAGCGGCCAACGCCATCAAGCAGCTCGGCCTGGACACGCACGTCATCCAATTCGGCTCACGCCTGATGTCAGTGCAGCTCGACGAGGGCGGCGCGGCCATGCTCAAGCGCAAAATCGAAGAGCTCGATATCCGTGTGCACACTCAAAAGGACACGCGTCGCATCGAGGCAGGCAGCAACCATCGTCACCGCCTGGTGTTCGCCGACGGCGAAACGCTGGAAACCGATTTGGTGGTATTTTCCGCCGGCATCCGTCCGCGTGACCAACTGGCGCGTGATTGCGGAATCAAGGTCGGGCCACGCGGCGGCATCATGATTGACGACCACTGCCATACCTCCGACCCGTCGATCTACGCGATTGGCGAGTGCGTGCTCTGGAACGGCCAGACCTTTGGCCTAGTCGCCCCCGGCTACCAGATGGCGCGCGTGCTGGCCGACAACCTCGCAGGCAAGGCGAATTCGTTTACTGGCGCGGATATGAGCACCAAGCTCAAGCTGCTCGGCGTGGATGTAGCCTCCATCGGCGACGCCCACGGCGCAACGCCGGGCAGCGTGGCCTACACCTATGTCGATGGCGCGAATGCGATCTACAAAAAAATCGTGGTCTGCCCGGAAACGCAAACCCTGCTCGGCGCAGTGCTGGTGGGCGATGCCAGCGAATACGGCACGCTGCTGCAAATGGAGCTGAACGGCATCAAACTGCCGGAACATCCCGACAGCCTGATCCTGCCCGCGCGTGACGGTACCGCACCGAAAGGACTGGGCGTATCCGCCCTGCCCGCCAGCGCGCAAATCTGCTCCTGCCACAATGTCAGCAAGGGCGACATCACGCTTGCTGTCGAAGGCGGCTGCACCACGGTGGCCGAACTTAAGGCCTGTACCAAGGCGGCCACTGGCTGCGGCGGTTGCGCGGCGCTGGTCAAGCAGGTACTGGATTTTGAACTGGAACAGCGCGGTGTCGAAGTCAAAAAGGATATTTGCGAACACTTTGCCCATTCGCGCCAGGAGCTGTATCACCTGGTGCGCGTGGGCGGCATCAAGACCTTTGACGAACTGCTTGCTCGCCACGGCCAAGGTCATGGTTGCGACATCTGCAAGCCAGCAGTCGGTTCCATCCTCGCCTCGGTGTGGAATGAATATGTGCTCAAGGACGAGCACTTCGGCCTGCAAGACACCAACGACCGTTACCTGGCCAATATGCAGAAGGACGGCACCTACTCGGTGGTGCCGCGCGTGCCGGGCGGCGAAATCACCCCGGACAAGCTGATCGTCATCGGTCAGGTGGCCAAGAAATACGGCCTGTACACCAAGATTACCGGCGGCGTGCGCATTGACATGTTCGGTGCGCGTCTGGAGCAACTGCCGCTGATCTGGAAAGAGCTGATCGACGCGGGCTTCGAGACCGGCCAAGCCTATGGCAAGTCGCTGCGCACGGTAAAAACCTGTGTCGGCTCCACCTGGTGTCGCTATGGCGTGCAGGATTCCACCAGCCTGGGCATTGAACTTGAGCACCGCTACAAGGGTCTGCGCGCACCGCACAAGATCAAGTTCGGCGTCTCCGGCTGCACGCGCGAATGCGCCGAGGCGCAGGGCAAGGACGTGGGCATTATCGCCACCGACAAGGGCTGGAACCTCTACGTCTGCGGCAATGGCGGCATGAAACCGCGCCATGCCGACCTGTTCGCTTCCGATCTCGACAAGGACACCCTGGTCAAATACATCGACCGCTACCTGATGTTCTACATCAAGACCGCCGACCGTCTGCAACGCACCAGCGTGTGGATGGACAATCTCGAAGGCGGGCTGGATTATCTGCGCGAGGTGGTCATTCACGACTCGCTTGGCCTGGGCGCAGAGCTGGAAGCACAGATGCAGCATGTGGCGGACACCTACCAATGCGAGTGGAAAACCACGGTTGAAAACCCCGAGCGGATCAAACTGTTCCGCGCCTTTGTAAATAGCGACACGCCGGATGAGAATGTGATCTTTGTCGAAGAACGCGGCCAGATTCGTCCGGCCACGACGGAGGAAAAGGAAATCCACGCGGCGGCTTGAAGGAAGAAAGCTTGGCCACAGAGCACTCCGAGGGCTCAGAGGTGAAAGCCTTGATTTTGGCGCACCTGACTTAGAAGCCACTGGAATGACGATTTATGGAAATGTACATTTCAAACTCTGTGTACTCTGTGACCTCTGTGGCTAAAACGAGTTAGAAACCATGAACATCACCATCCTGCAACACATGTCCCACGAAGGCCCTGGCAGCATCGCCGACTGGGCAAGCGAGCGTGGTCACACGCAGCACATTGTCCATCTCTATCAGGAGGACACTGCGCCGCAAGTCGATGACTTCGACCTTCTGGTCGTGCTCGGTGGCGATATGAGCGTGCACGACCAGAGCGAGCACCCCTGGCTGGCGCCTGAACGCGAACTCATCAATACCGCGCTTGCGGCTGGCAAGCCGGTTGTCGGCATTTGCCTGGGTGCACAACAAATTGCGCTGACGCTGGGGGCGGCGGTGTATCCGCATGACCAGCGCGAAGTCGGCTTCTGGCCGATCCGCAAAACCGCCGATGTGCTGCCCTTTCCGGATGAACTCAACGTGCTGCACTGGCATGGCGATACCTTCGACCTGCCCGCCGATGCGCGTCTTTTCGCCGAAAGCGAGGGTTGCCGCAACCAGATGTTCATTGCCGCCGACGGCCTGGCGCTCGGCCTGCAATGCCATATCGAAACGACCGCCGAGATGGTGGAGGACTTCTGCCGCGAGGATGCCGCCTACCTCATCCCACCCCCCGGCCAGGTCCGCTGGATGCAGGATGCCGCACGCATGCGCGCGGAAACGGCGGCCTATCCCGCCATGCGCAGTGCGCTGTTTGCCCTGCTGGACTCATTCACCCAACACGCGAGAACATCATGACCGCCACCGCACAACACTGGATCGACCTCTGCGCCCTAGCCGACCTGCCGCCCAACGCCGGCCTTGCCGCACGTGTGGGCGATACTCAAATCGCCCTGTTCCACCTGCCCGACAGTGACGAAAAAGTCTTCGCCCTCGCCAACTTCGATCCCAAAGGCCATGCCAACGTGCTCGCACGCGGCATTCTGGGCGACATCAAGGGCGAGCGCGTCGTCGCCTCACCGCTCTACAAGCAGCACTACCGCCTGCGCGATGGCCACTGCCTGGAAGACGAGAACCTCAGCGTGCCCGCATGGGCAGTGCGCATCGAAGCCGGACGGGTGCTTGTGGCAACATAATCAGGGCTGCCAGCACAACAGAGCCTGTTATACGTGACCGCCCCATTGCAACAGCACAATGCCCAGCGTCACCACCACGGCGGCGCTCAGGCGAATTACCCAGGCGCTGCGCTCGCGGAACACTACGATGGACAGCAGCGCTGCGACGACGATACCCAGATTGGTCAGTGCAACCACCTGTGCTGCCGGAAGCTCGCGCATGGCTCCGATCACCAGCGCATAAGCGCTGCCAATAGCCAGCCCGCCACCAAGCACGATGAGCGGATGCGGCCTGCACGTCGGCATCCAGCGCCCTTCGCTGCAACGACGCATGAGCGCGAGCGCAAGCATGGCACACAGATAACCCACGCTCAAAAAGCCCATCAGGGCAACAAAGCCCGGCAGGTTTGGCGCAGCTGCCTTGTCGCTGAGCGAATAGATCGAAGTCATGAGGGCCGCCAAGACTGCCCAAGGCAAAGCATGGCGGGTATCGCCCACACGCCCGCTAAACGCCAGCCACACCAGCCCGGCGCTGCCAACCGCAAGACCCAGCCAGCCGACCCATGGAGTTTCCACGCCAAACAACAGCCATGCCCACACCGCAATGAGCAGAGGCGAACTGCGCGCCAGCGGATAGACCAGGGCGACAGGGGCAAAATGGTAGGCGCGGCGCAGGGCAATGAAATACAGCGTATTGGTGCCTGCTGAAATCGCCAGCATCAGCACAAGCTGCGCTGTCCAGTGCGCCTGCGTAAGCAGCGCGTACAGCGCCCAGGGCGCAAACAACAGGCTATGCGCGGCCAGCGCCCACCACAGCGGGTCGCATTCGCGCCTGGCATGGCGCGCCATCAGATTCCAGCCGACGTGCAGAACGATGGAGAAAACGATGGCGAGGTAGGCGTTCAGTTCAATATCTCAAGATGCTTGGGTTGCCACCACGCCAAACCCGTCCATCCTGGGCGATGGATATTTCAGACGGCAGGATGTCTGGGCTCTGCATCAGCCACGCATCCAGATCATGACCAATATGGGTCAGCCATGTTTGCAGCGGGGCGATACCTTGATGCAGGCGCAGGGCAAGGTTTAGGTCATTGTGATTGCGGCGCGGCATGTCGCTGGGCGGGTGCGAGCAGTCCAACAGCATCAGATCGGGGCGATGGGTTTGCAAAAAGGCGAGCGTGTCTGCGGGTAGGTCCACGGTGTCAGTCAGGTAGGCGATGCGCGCACCATCGACTTCGATAAAGTATCCCAGCGTGGGACGCGAATGAATCAGCGGCAGGGCTGTGATGCAGATGTCGTTGATGCTAAACGCCTGGAACGGCTCCACGCTGGCGGAAAAATCCAGAATGCCATGATGGGTATGCAAATCGGCGCAACCTTGATCGTCCACGGGGCCATGAATGGCGAGGCTTGCCCCCTTGCCCCAGCGAATGTCAAACAGCCCGGCCACGTGATCCATGTGGTAGTGCGTGAGCAGGATTGCGTCGAGGCTGCCGCTGGGGAAACGATGACCAAAATCCGCCAGACCCGCATCAAGCGCAATGCGCGTCTTGCCGTGTTCGAGCAGTGCGCAAGCTGGGCGGCGGATGTAACTGCTCACGGCGCGGGCGCGTTGGCAGGCCGGGCAGGTGCAACCATACAGCGGCACGCCGCCGACCGCGCCGCTGCCTAACACGGTGAATTTCATGCGCGTAACACCTCAACCAGTTGGGCGGTGGCGTGCGCCAGCGCGCCGTCATTGTGAATCACCTGCAAACGCGGATGCTGCAAGCCTTCAAAAGCCTGCGCCCCGGCCAGGCGTTCGTCAATTTGCGCCGCGTTTTCACGTCCACGCTCCGCAAGTCGCGCACGCAAAACCTCTGGCGACACCCGCACCAGTATGGGCACAAGGTTTTCAGGATAACGCCGTGCAGCTTCATGCAGATAAGCGCGGCTGCCGTTCATCACCACGTTCAAACCGCGTTCAAGCCAGGCGTTGATCTCGATGCCAAGGCCATAGTCCAAATCATGACTGTGCCAGTGCAAGGCAAACAGTCCCGCCTGTTTACGCGCATGGAATTCGTGCGGCAATAGCGCAATGTGGTTTTCTCCGGCCAGCTCCACCGGGCGGGTGATGTAGCGATGCGCGAAGATGACGTTTTCACCGGCAAGCTCGGCGCGTGCGGCGCGTAGCAAGCTGTCCTTGCCCGCGCCGGACGCGCCAATCACATAAAACAGTCTGGCTCTCATTGTGATGCCAGAGCGTTGATGAGTAAGCGCGGCTGGCCTTGGCACCACACACCTTCCACGCGCGGGGTGGCCGCATGGGTGTTGATGGCAATCAGGTCGGCGCGCAGGCCTTGGGCAATACTGCCGCGATCATGCAAACCTGCGGCGCGCGCCGGATTGCGACTGGCCAGGGCAATCGCCTCCGGCAAGCGGATGCCGGCCAGCTCGGGCAGTTTCAGCAAGGCAGGCAGCATGGCGGCCGGAGCGTAGTCGGCGCACAGGCAGTCGGCCACACCGGCCAGCACCGCATCCAGCGCGCGCATGGAGCCGGACTGGCTCTTGCCGCGCAGGATATTCGGTGCGCCAAACAGGGTGGCCATACCCTTGGCGCGTGCGGCCTGAGCGGTTTCAAGGTTGATCGGGAACTCGGAAATCGTCGCGCCGAGGGCGGTGACCATCGCGACTTTTTCCGGTGTGTCGTCATCGTGGCTGGCGACCTGCACGCCGCGCGCGTGGGCGGCTTCGGCCAACAGCTGCATACGTTTTTCCGCACCGATGCCTGCGGCGCGTTTTTCGGCCAGCAGGGTGTCGATTTCCGCCTCGCTCTTTTTGTAGGTGCGGGCAAGGTAATCGCGGTAGGCCGCGTCGGACTTGAACTGACCCTGCCCCGGGGTGTGATCCATGAACGAGAGCAGGTGAATCGCGTTTTGTTCAAGCAACTTGAGTAGCAGTGAGGGGGCTTCAGTGTCGGTCACTTCGTAACGGCAGTGCACGCGGTTGTCCACCAGCAGGTCATCGTGCACTTCGTGTACGGCGCGGGCGATGTCGGCGGCGAAGCTGTTGTTGCGCACGCCGAGTTCCGCATTGGCGAACGAGAGGGCATGGAACACGGTGGTGATGCCGGCCATGGCGTTGCGGCGGTCAGCGTTTTGCACGGCGAAATCGAGCGGGAAATGCACGCCGGGGCGTGGCTCGATTTCCTTTTCCAGCGCGTCGCAGTGCAGATCGATCAGGCCGGGCAGCAGCAGGCGGCCTTCGAGGTTGATTTCACGGGCGTTGTCTGGGCGCGACTCGGGGCTGACGGCTTCGATGCGTCCGTTGTCGATGAGGAGTGCTGCATCTTCGATGACTTCATCGGACGTGACGATTCGTGCATGGGTCAAATACGTTGGCATGGGGTTATTCCGAATGAGTTTGTTTATGAATTTCTGAACGAGGTTTTAGCCCGTCAGGCGCTACCGCCAGGCGGGGTCAAAGTCACGGTGTCATCGGCAATGCGATCAACCAGTTCCGGGTGGTGGAAAATGGCGAGCATGGCAATGCCATCGCGCTTGAGGCCATCCAGCAGCCCCATGACCCGGTCGGTGGTAAGCGGGTCGAGTGAGGCGGTGGGCTCATCGAGCAGCAGCAGACGCGGGCGGGCAATCAGCCCGCGTGCCAGGTTGACGCGCTGCTTCTCGCCGCCGGAGAAGGTGGCGGGCGGCACGCTCCACAGGCGTTCCGGCACGTTGAGCGCATCCAGCAAGGCTTCGGCCTTGTGGCGTGCCTCTTCCAGCGGTACACCACGTTCGAGCAGCGGCTCGGCCACCACGTCCCGCGCGCCGCGCCGGGGCAGGCAGTACAAAAACTGGGTGACAAAGCCGATTTCTTCGCGGCGCAGATCAAGCACGACATGCTCCGCCGCGCTGGCCAAATCCACCTCACCGCCCGCCGCCGTGCGAAACAGGATGCGTCCGCTGGACGGCAGGTAGGTGCGGTAAATGCCCTTGAGCACCGAGGACTTGCCCGCGCCGGTCGGCCCGACCAGGGCGGTCAGCCGCCCCGGCCAGACTTTGAGATGCACATTGTGCGACGAGGGGATGACCGTGCCCTGAGCGTGGTTGTAGAAGGTTTTGCTGAAGTCTTCGACATTAAGTATGGGTTGCAGCATGGTTTGAGTCCTCGATCACAGAGCCGACGCGACGAGGCGTTGGGTGTACGGGTGTTGCGGGTCTTCGAGAATCTGGTCGGTCAGGCCCGATTCGATCACCCGCCCGTATTTCATCACCAGCACGCGCGAGGTGAGCAGGCGCACCACGCCCAAGTCGTGCGTGACCACAATCATGGCGGTATGCAATTCACGCTGGATTTCCAGAATCAAGTCCAGAATGGCGGCCTGCACCGACAAATCGAGGCCGGTGGTCACCTCGTCGAGGAACAAAAGCGGCGGCTGGGTGGCCAGCGCCTTGGCAATCTGCACGCGCTGTTGCATACCGCCGGAGAAACTGCCCGGTTTTTCATCCATGCGCTCGGTCAGCACTTCGGTACGGCGCAACAGCTCGATGGCGCGTTCGCGGATGCCGCCGTAGTTGGCCAGCCCGCTCATCAGCAGGCGTTCGGCGATATTGCCGCCCGCGCTGATACCAAAGTTCAGCCCCAGCGTGGGGTTTTGATACACCATGCCGAAGCGGTGGTTGCGCAGCCAGCGGCGCTCGGCGGCGTTCAGGCCGAACACATCCCATTGGGCGCGGCCATGGGCGGTGTCGTCCTTGAAATCAGGATCGAAGAAACGCGCCGTGCCGCCGCTGGGCAACTGGTCGAAGTACAGGTTCTTGACCGCTGTGGACTTGCCGGAGCCTGACTCACCCATGATGCCGAGGATCTCGCCCCGGTGCAGGTCAAAGCTCAGGTCATGCGCCGCGACGACCGAGCCGCAATGCGGGCAGATATTGGTATCAAACCCGGGGCCGGTGCTTTCAATGCAATGTGCGCAGCCTTTGCCGAAGATTTTGGAGAGTCCGCTGACTTCGAGAATCTTTTCCATTCAGATGCCCTCCTGATCGTGCGCGTGGGTGTGGACATGCGGCTTCAGCGCCGGGTGCAGGTAGGCGCGCAGTTCTGGATTGGCCAGCACGCTGTCGCAAAAATCGGTGTCCGAGCACTGATAGACCTTCTCCCCGCTATGCGCATCGGTGAACTCGTCGAGGAAGCTTGCTGTCGCGCCGCAACGCTGGCAGGTGCGGCGTTGTCCTGTGGCCTTGTCGGTAAAGTCTTCCACGCGGAAGGCTACGTCTTCGAAGGCGAGCGGCTCGGCATCGGTGTAGGGCGGCACGGCATAGATTTTTTTCTCGCGCCCCGCGCCGAGCAGAATCAGCGCGGCGGACTGGTGCATCTTGGGTACGTCCCAGCGCGGGATGGGCGAGGGGTCGATGACGTAGTGGCCGTTGATGCGCGTGGGGTAGCGGTGCGAGAGGGTGATTTCGTCGAACTTGACGATGTCTTCGTACAGCTTGACCAGCAGGCGAGAGTAATCGGCCTCGCCGTGCATGATCTTGCGTTTTTCCTCGGAGGCTTCGACCACCACCAAGGCATCGGGATAGGGCACTTGCAGGCTGAGAATCTGCCTTTCAACAAGCGGAATTTCCGGGATGCGGTGGCGCGACTGAATCAGATCGGCCTCGCTTAAGTGCGTGGTGGTGTGAATGCCGGGGCAGACCAGTTCGATGAAATGACGCAGGTTGACCGCGTTGACCGAGTCGTCCGAGCCCTGGTCGATGACCTTGAGGGTCTCGCCAGGCCCGATCAGGGATAGGGTCAGTTGCAGGCCGCCGGTGCCAAAACCGCGCCCCATGGGCATTTCGCGGCTGGCATAGGGCACCTGGTAGCCGGGAATGGCCACGGCCTTGAGGATGGCGCGGCGGATTTCCTTCTTGGCGTATTCATCCAGAAAGGCGAAGTTGTAGGCACTCATGCTTCGCCTCCTGCATGTTTTTGCTGGGTGGCGCGCAGGCGATCCATGTCCGACTGGAAGGTGACGTAGTGCGGCATCTTGTAGTGGTTGGCAAAGCCCATGGAGTCCACGCCATCGACGTGTAGCAGCACGAATTCGGGGTCTTCGGACGGATTGGTCGGGCCATTTTTCATGCCGCTTTGCAGGGAGCGATCCAGAATGGCCATGCTGATCGCCTTGGTTTCGTTATGCCCAAGACAGGCGCCATAGCCGAGCGAGAAGGCCGGCAGCCCGCCCTCGTCGTCCGCGTCGTACATGGCCACCACCTCGCATTCGGTCATCAGAACCTCGCCCGCCTCGGCCATCTCGCCGGTGTGCGGGTGCGGCATGCACACCGGCAGATAGCCGACGCGAATCTCGGCAATGGTGGGATGCACGTCGCCATAGCCGCGCATGTTGGAGTAAGCGATGGCCAGCAGCGAGCCGGTCTCCCCGCGTGCCATGGTTGCCAGCGCTGCCGAGCGGGATACGGGGAAGATCAGCGGCTCGCGGGTGATGTCAAAGGCCTGTGTCTCGCGCCCGCGGGGGGCGGGGGCAAGCAGGCCTTCCTCGCGCAGGGCGTCGAGCACCTTGGGGAAGCTATCTGGAATGCTGTCGAGCTTGCCTCCTTGCGCCTGATGGGCGAAAAAACGCGCCGCGATGCTGCGGAAGTGCTCCGGGTCTTCGTTGACAAGCTCCATGCGCATCAGGCGCAGGGCGTAGTCAAAGGTTGGCCCCAGCATCTGCCCGCCCGGAATGTCCTTGAACGAAGACGAGATGCGCCGAATGATGCGCATGGTCGTGGTATCCACAGGCGCAGGCCCGGCCACACGCGGACGGGTCGAGCGGTAGGCGCGCAAGGCAAAGGCGGCCTCCAGTGTATCGCCCTGGGTTTGCTTGATCGCAAGCGCGGCGAGTTCCGGGTGGTACAGCCCGCCCTCGGAGAGCACGCGGCCATGCAGATAGCGCAACTGGTGTTCGATGGCGGACAGAGCCAGCGGCTCGCCCTGCTCGCCTTCGGCGGCGCGCAGGGCTTCAAGCACCTGCTCGGCGCCGGCAATGGCCTGACCACCGCCCTTGATGGCAACGTAACCCATTATTGAACCCCCACATGCGTTGTGCGCGGCAGGGCAATCACACCAAAGCTGCCGACAAGGAACAGATCCACGCCGAGCGGGAAACTCGCGACCCAGTCATTGCGCTGTTTGATCCATTCGGGATGCAGGCCGTTGACCGCAACAGTGCGCGGCTCGCGGATGCCGGGGCCGCTGAGATGCAAGCGGGTTTGCATGGCGTTTTCCGCATCGGCAAGACGCAATACCAGGGTGGCGGATTGCTCCGGCTCGGAGAGCGTGCCCAGGCGTGGCGCAAGTAGCCGCGGACGAGCGCCTTCGGCAAGAATGAAATCGGCCTGCTCCACGCTCGCGCGGCGCGCTTCCAGAAACGGCCAGTCGGTTTCAGCGGAAAGCAGGTTCTCCGGGTCGGCCAGACTCACTTCGGCATCCAGCAGGGCCGAGAGCAGGGCGCGATGCGCGTCCTTGCCATCCACCGCTTGCGGAAGCGCAGCGGCAAGGCCGGGATAGGATTGCGCTTGCAGCGTGGCGCGAAATACAGCCTGTTGCAGGCTGGGGTTGAAAATGGCTTCAAGCCGCATCGTCGTCATCCTCCGTTTCGCCCAGCAGGGCAAAATCCACCGTGGTCGCGGCAAGCAAGGCCTTGCGTTGCCGTGCGACTTCATCCAGCGCAGCGCGCCCCTGAGCCAGTAGCACAGCCAGGGCTTCGCCTTCCGGCCAGCCTGCGGCCAGCACGGCATCGGCCAGGGCCAGGGTTTCGACCATGCTGATGTCGTCCTGCATCACGCAGCTTGCCCCGCGTGCTTCGCGGCCATCAGCTGTGTGGATGCTCAACTGGCTGCTGGCCAGCGGAATTTCGCCAAGGTTGAAGCTTTCATGAAACGCGCCATCAACCAGCGGCAACAGCGCGAGGCCCATTTGCGGCAGGGCCAGGTGGCGAATCTTGCCCAGGGCGCGCAAGTGTCCGCCAGCAGCAAGCAGCTCTGCACGCGGTGCAGCCAGCCACAGGCGCGGCCACTGGCCGCGTGGCTCGTGGGTAAGGCTCATTGCAGTTTGCTCCGAATAAAGTTGGAAAGACGGTCGAGCAGCATGATGGTGATAATCAACACAATCAGCAGCGCCGCCGACTGGTTGTAATCGAACATGCGCAGGGTGTCGTACAGGGCGATGCCGATGCCGCCCGCGCCGACCAGTCCCAGCACCGCGCCGGTGCGGATATTGCGATCGAGGATATAGAGGGTGTAGCCGCTCATCTCGCGCAGGATGGACGGCCAGCCGGCATACATGATTTTTTGCGAGAAGCCTGCGCCCACGGCATCCAGAGCCTCATACGTGCCCTTGTCCACCCGCTCCAGGCTCTCGGCGAAAAACTTGCCCAGGAAGCCTGCTGTGTGTATGCCCAGCGCCAGCGCCCCGGCCTGCGGCCCTAATCCTAAGCCTGCGGAAATCAACACCAGTGCCAGCAATACATCCGGCATGGCGCGCATGAAGTTGAGCGCCTCGCGCGCCAGGTTGTAGATCCAGGCGTTGGGCGAGAGATTGCGCGCGGCAAAGGGCGCAAGCACAAACCCCAGCACAAAGGCCAGCACCGTCCCCCAAAGCCCCATGGCCATGGTTTCCAGCATCAGCATGAGGTAGCTCGGAACTTTGGAAAAATCCGGCGAGCCGTAGCGGCTGAAGTACTCCAGAATATCTTCCCAGCCAAAGATTAACGTCTTGGGCGAAATCTCCAGTTGGACACCGATCAGCCAGGCCAGACCGATGACGGCGCTCGCCCACAGAGGGAACAGATTGCGCGGGCGCGCAGGCAAGGGCGGCAGATGGGTTGTATCAAGAGCCATGTGGATACCCTCCACCCTGGATAATGCGTGTGCGCAGAACATCGGAGAGTCGATCCACCACCGTCACCGCCAGATAAATCGCCAGCAGGATGACAATCAGACGCTCGAATTCGTAATAGCGAATGGCGTTAATCAAATCAAAGCCAATGCCGCCTGCCCCCACGATGCCCAGCACTGTGGCCGCACGCAGGTTGTGGTCGAGCACATATAAAAGCGTGCCGACAAAATCCGGCAGCGCCTGCGGCAACATGGCGAAATAACGCACCTGAAACCAGCCCGCGCCCGTTGCGTGAACCCCTTCGATGGGCTCCTTATTGACCACCTCAATCGCCTCGGCGAAGAACTTGGCCATGAAGCCGATGCTCACCACCGCAATCGCCAGAATGCCGGGGAAAGGCCCAAGGCCGATGGCGGAAACAAACACCAGCGCCCACACCAGCTCAGGCAGGGCGCGAAAAAACGAGAGCATGTCACGCACAATTTGCCCCACCCAAGGATGCGGCGTGGCATTGCGCGCCGCGAGAAAACCTATCGGCAGGCTGATGATGGCCGCAATCAGGGTCGCCAGAATCGCCATTTCAATGGTTTCCAGCATTTTTTCGGCAAGCTGCGGCAGGTAATCCAGGGGGGGAGGCTGTTCAAACATGCGTGCGACGAACGCACCGATGTCGTCGAACTTTGAGAGCACAAAGAGCGGCGAAAACTCCACCAGCTGCGCCGAAATCGCCAGTAACACGGCAACGATCAGCAGTGGCAGCCAAATCAACCTCGGCGGCAGGCCGTTAGGCGTGGGCCAGCGCAAGCGCAGCAGGCTCATGACTTTTCTCCTCGGGTGCATTGGGACGGCGATATAGCTCTTCGATCACCGCGTCGGTAAGCGCGTCAGGCGAACCATCGAAGACCACGCGACCGGCGTTGATGCCGATGATGCGGTCGGCGTAGCGGCGGGTGTATTCCACCTGATGCAGGTTGGCGACGACCGAAATGCCATCGTTCCGGCAAATACCCTTGAGCAGATCAAGCACCTCTTCGCTCGCCAGTGGGTCCAGGCTAGCCACCGGCTCGTCGGCCAGAATCACGCGCGGCTTTTGCGCCAGCGCGCGGGCGATACCGACACGCTGCTGCTGGCCGCCGGAAAGCTGATCGGCGCGTACCCAGGCCTTGTCTGTCAGGCCGACACGCGCCAATGCTTCATGCCCAATGGCAAGGTCTTCGTCGCGAAACAGGTGCAGCACGCTTCCCAGCCAGGAGCGGTAAGCCAGACGGCCGGTGAGTACATTGGTCATGACATTCAGGCGACCCACCAGGTTGAATTGCTGGAACACCATGCCGACTTCACGCCGCACCTGACGCAGGGTTTTGCGTTCAAGCAAGGTGCCGTTAATGCTCACCGAGCCCTCGGTCGGCGTTTCCAGACCGTTGAGCATGCGCAGCAGGGTGGACTTGCCCGCGCCGGAGGGTCCGAGAATGACGGTAAATTGCCCTGACTCGATGGCAAGGCTGATGCCATGCACGGCGCGTGTGCCGTTGGGGTAGGTTTTTTGCACACTGTCGATGACGATGGCGGACATGATTCGCCCCTCAAATGATTGGGTTTGAGCGTGTAAGCTTGCTCACACAAGGGAACCTCGAAAAACCCCTTCCATGGGATTTTTCGAGGGCGTTCGTCGCGGGAAACCCGCAGCCAACTTACGCCATTTCAATCGCTTACGCGATTGGGCGGCGTCCCATCCATGGGACGCACGGGCACCTCGAAAGGTTTTTCGAGGTGCCCACAAGAAAAAACCGCAGGATGTTGAAAAAAAGCTTTCCAGCCGTTTTTCAACATCCTGTGAGATCAAAAACCTCCCCCTTGCGGAGGGAGGCAATCAAGCCACAAGGCTTATTTGAGCATGTCTTCCTTGGTCAGCTTCAGCTCTTTGACCATGTCGCGGATCATCTGGTAGTCCGCCGGGGTCACTTCCACATAGTGTGAAAGATCGCCGTAGCCAGTCACTTGAATGTCCTTGTGGGCATTGAGGACGGCATCCTTGATCTTGGCCTTGAGTTCAGGCTTCAGATCGCCACGGTAGGTCAGCGGAGAGCCGGGCAGCGGGCTGGATTCAGCGATAATGCAGTTTTCTTCCGGAGTGATCTGGCCTTTCTTTACCATCTTGCCGTAGGTAATGTCGTTGTCAGCGGCGGCATCGACCGACTTGTTCTTCACCGCAAGCTCGGCGGAGTCATGGCTGCCGGTGTAGGCGAACTTACCGAAGAACTGCTCCGGCTTCTTGCCGAATTCCTTGACGATCATATAGGTAGGCATCAGGCCGCCGGAGGTGGAGGCCGGGTTAACGAAAGCCACATTCTTGCCTTGAAGGTCTTTCAGGCTCTTGATACCAGAGTCGCAGCGCGCCACGAAAATGGATTTGTAGTTATGGGAATTGCTGCCCTTGATAATGCCTGCGGCAAACGGCTCGGCACCGGCTTCCTGCTGCGCCAGCACATAGGAGAGCGGGCCGAACCAGGCGATGTCAATGCGCTTCTTGCGCATGGCCTCGATTACGCCGGTGTAGTCGGTGGCGGTGTAGACCTTGACCGGCTCGCCAAGCTTTTTCTCAAGATAAGCGCGCATCGGCTCGAACTTCTTCACCATCTCCTCAGCGTTCTCAGCCGGGATAAGACCCATGGTGATTTCAGCCTGAGCAACAGGGGCGGCAAGCGCAACACCAATCAGGGCGGCAAGGACGGACTTTTTCATGATAGACATAAACATCTCCTCAGCAGGGTTTGATTCAACGGACAGGGACAGCGGGGGGGGTTACACCGCGACCGACAGCTGGGTGCGGTCGGCACGGAATCGTGTTAAGGCATACTCGACGGGAGCGCCGGTATCCTCGGAAACGTTCAGGCTTTTTACGCGCAGCACGGGGCTGTTGCGTGGCATGGATAAAAGCTGGGCATCATCGCCTTGCGGCAGGGTGGCGGTGACTAGGCTTTCCACCCGCTTGAGGCGCAGGTTCAGATGCCCGGATAAAAAAGCGTGCAGCGAGCCGCCTGCATAGCCCTCAAGCGCTGCGGCATAGTCTTGCGCGGGCAAAAAATGCGACACCAGGCAAAAGGGCTGGCCATCGGCATAGCGGCGGGTCTCCAGAAAAAGCACGTCCGCACCATCCGCCAGGTTAAGGCGACGCGCCACGCCATTGGCGGCGGGCACAATCAGACGGCGAAGGAGTTCGGTATCGGTGGCGTGCCCCTGCGCTTCGAGCTGCTCGGTAAAGCGGGTGCGCGTGGAAATGGCGTAGTCGATCAGCCCCAGCACGAAGGTGCCGCGCCCGTGGCGGCGTTCGAGCAGGCCCGTCTCGATCAGCACATCGACCGCATGACGCAGGGTGTGACGATTCACACCGAAGCGTTCGGCCAGATCCGGCTCGGCGGGCAGTTTGTCGCCTGGGCGATAGCGGGCTTTGATCTCGACTTCAAGCGCGCTGGCAATCTGGCGGAATACGCTATTGCCGGAATCACGTTTCAGGGCATAAAAACTCATGGATAACCACTCATCTAGACATCTGTATGTTTATCTTTGAGCGCATCATGCCCGGGCTTCATGACATAAAAATGAATGCCCTATAAATTTTTTATGGATTAATTATCAGCAGCCTGAAAAACGCCCTGACAAGCCAAGCCGCAACGGGCTCACACGAAGATCAATAGCGTAAAACTATTTATATTTCAACATATTAGAAGATGATGACATCACAATGTGGCGCTTAAAAAAGCGCAGAAAGACGCGTTCCAAACGCACTGCCAAAGTAACGCTGGGGCGCTCAGGGCCATCCAAACGGTTTTGCTTTCGGCTCGCTTCATGCTCGCCAAACTGCTAGAGTGCGTTACATGTTACACACCAACCTTCGAGGTTTTGCCATGCGCTCCCATGCTGCCGCCCGCGTACAAAAACACCGCGCTGCCCTGCGCGCTTCCGGCTTGCGCCCTGTGCAAATATGGGTACCGGACACGCGTGCCCCCGGCTTTGCGGAAGAGTGCCGTCGTCAATCCTTGTTGATTCGCAATGACCCACAGGAGCAAGAAATTCTGGAGTGGATTGAGCACGCCGCTGATATTGAAGGCTGGAAATGAAGCGCGGCGATCTCGTCACCGTGTCTTTGCCTGGAGACTTTGGCAAGCCGCGCCCAGCGCTCATTATCCAGGCCAACCTGTTTTTGGATCATCCCTCCGTGGTTGTTGTGCCCATTACCGGAGAAGTGCTGGATGCACCACTTTTCAGGATCAGCGTCACGCCTACTGTTAGCAATGGGCTGCACAAGCTGTCACAAGTCATGCTGGACAAACCTTACACAGTGACACGAGCCAAAGTGGGAGAGCCTTTTGGATACCTTGATGAGCGTACTCTTCTGGAAGTCAACCGCGCCCTTGCCGTATTTTTAGGCATTGCCTGACGCTCAGTTTCCCGCCCATACCACGCTCATTTTGTGCGCCACCACGCCACCAGCGACGATCGCAGCCAGCGCCACAAACGAGCCTAAAGCCAGACTTGCGACCCCGCTAAAGCCCTGACCGACAGTACAACCCATGGCCAGCACGCTGCCCACGCCGGCCATTACAGCGCCGCTCATGGTGATAAACCACTCGCGCAGATTGCCAAAGGGAATCAGCTTGAATTCGCGCCGCACCATGGCACTGACCCACGCACCAAGCAAAACGCCGACCACCGCCACCACACCAAAGGTGATGGTTGTGGCACTCGAATGGCCGAGAAAATGCACCAGATCGCCCAGCGGCGCGCTGAAGGTAAACGACTGCACACCCAAACCTTCCGGCGGGGTATCCATCAACTCGGCGGCCTCCTGCGCAGCCTGACCCAAACGGCCGCTGGTCAAGGCGTAACCAAGCGCGACCATCAAACCCACCAGGCTCGCGCCCAGCCACACCCCCACGCCTTGGCGAAATTGCAGCCATTGCGCCGCCACCCACCAGAAGGCGACCGCAATCAACACGCCAAGCACCACGCTCATGCCCATATCGCCACCAAACAGGCTGGCCAAATCCTGATGCGCAATGCCAAAGCGGGTTAAATCCAGCGACAACACCCCGACCCACGGCGCAAACCATTCGGCATACACCGGCGTGCGCGTCATCACATACGCGGTCAGCGCCACCACGATCAACACCGGCAAGGATTGCAGATTGCCCTGCCCCAGCTTGACCAGATTGCGTGCAGGGCAACCGCGCATCATCACCATGCCCACGCCGAAGATAAAACCACCCAGCATGTAGCGCCCCCAGGCAAACTGCGGGCTGCGATAGGGTGGCTTGGTGTCATTCAGATCAAGTCCGGCAAAGGCTTGCAGCAAGGCGGTGAAAAACACCGCTGCACCAATCGCAATCAGATAGGCCGAAATACGGCTGCGCTTGCCGTCAAGCACCCACTCACGCAAGCCCCCCGGCAGGCACACCCGCGAAAACTGCGCCGCCGCGCCAAACACCACTGCGACCAGCAACACGCTGCCTAATAACACCGTCACTGCATCCATCGTTGACTTCACCCATACCGTATCAAGGCGAAAGCATAGTGTGGCGCGCCGCGCTTGGCTCATTCAAAGTCACGATGCGGGCATACATGACCTGCGGCATTGGCCGTTTTGGCGCTCGCCAGGCCGCATTGCACTCTTTTGATGCGTGAATATTTAGCCACAGAGGACACAGAGTTCACCGAGAGGCTCTAGTGGGCTGCTGGGGCACCACAGTTTCCACGTCAGCCCCAATGCCATTAAGTTAAGCCCCAACCCATTGAATCAAAACAAAATAAGCGCATCATCGACACGCCTTGTAAGCTGCGAAGAACAAATTCTGATGCAGATTACTGACGTTGCGCATGAAGCGTCGATCGGGGCGGCACGCCTCGATGTTTTGGGCACATCGTTCCAGTAAGGCCAGAATACGCGGCAGGATATTCACCTCGCGTAGCACATGGATGATCTGGTTTTTCATGCAGGACAAGGCCTGAGCGAAGTTAACTTTGTAATGGTGCTTGCGCCCCACAAGCCGCTCCTCCACCTGCGCCTGTGCTCCCATCGCCAGGAGTGCGGTCAGATTGTGCGCCACCTGCTTGGCAAAGAAATCCTGACGGATCGATTCCACCGATTTGCCGCTGAAGTTCTCGATCTGCAACCACTGCTTTTGCCGTTTGTACTGCTCCTCAATCCGCCAGCGTTGATGATAGAGCGCGGCAAAGTCCTCGACCGGATACACCTGCTCATCCAGCAGATTGGTCATCAAAACTTCGGTCTGTGTCCCCAGTTCCACACGAATGAGCCGCAACTGGATGGGATCAACAGGCAAGTCTCTTTCCCGACAGGACGATTCAGCAAGCCGGTTAGGGGTGAACGTGACGCGAGCCTGCCGCTGGCCGCTGTGCAAGAAGGCCTTGATGTTCGAATCCAGCCTGGTTTTGGCGCGCATGCAAAAAGCCAGTTGTTTTGATGCCAGCAAGGCGTAGAGCCAAAACGCCGGGTAGCCGCGATCAAACAGAATCAGGTCGCCCTCGCGTGCCTGTTCCAAATGCGCCGCGATGCAGGCACGCTCCGCCGTATCGGAGGGACACAGCTGCGCGTCGATCACCATCTGATTGAGCACATCGTAATACAGCGAAGCCAGCGCCATGGGTACGGCACGCTGATTGGCCTTGCCGCGACGCACGCCAAAGGCATCGATGACACCGGCCTCGTGGGGCAAGCGCAGTTGTGACCCATCGATGGCGCAGAGCCGGAAGCCATGCCATGTACGGTATCCCGGCTGTTGATAGACGTGCTCGACGACCTGCTGGTTGATTTCGACGAAAGCTTGATGAGAAAACTTGCTGCGGGCTTGGGTATAGGCGGACTGGGTCACCTGACGAACGGGAAGCGCGTGTGGCTGAAATTGCTGAAAGGTATTGTCCAGTTCTTGCTGAGCCGAGCCCTTGATCAGATTGAGGCCATGCAGGATGAGGTTGGGAAAAGTCAGCGTACGCTGGCGGGTGAAAGCTGTTTTGTCACGGCGATGGCGATCAAGGAACTCGGGCGAGTGAATTAGTTTGCTTATGTGGGTATAAGTGTTTTCAAATTAGGCTGGTGATTGTCATTGTGGTAGCTCCTTATGGTGTTGTGGCTTCTGGTTAAGCATTATAAATCAATGGGTTGGAGCTTAACTTAATGGCATTGACGTCAGCCCTGACTTTATCTCTGACTTTATCTCTGGCTTTTTGTTTTTCCTCAGTGAGCTCTGTGTCCTCTGTGGCTAAATTCTCATCGCCAACATGCAGTACCTCCCGCCATCTGGCATCGAACCTGCTTAACACAAGATGACTTCTCCAATGCGGGGGGAGTCTTCTGGAGAGGACAAAGGCGTCCTGTTCCCGTTGCATCCTTATCAAGGGTGCGCCGGGAACAGGGCGCTTTTTTTATTGGCGGGCACGATAAATATGACAACGATTGCACACACTTCCAGCATGCTGACCACCTGTCCCTATTGCGGCGTGGGTTGCGGCGTACAGGCTCGACTGGAAAACGGCCAACTGATCGGCGTGAAGGGCGACAAAAGCCACCCGGCCAACTTCGGCCGCCTGTGCGTCAAGGGCGCGAACCTGCATGAAACCGTGGACTTGCAGGGTCGCCTGCTCCACCCGGAAATCGGCGGCGTGCGTGTGGACTGGGACAAAGCTTTGGATACCGTCGCCGAGGGCTTTGGCCGCATCATCCGCGAACATGGCGCGCAGGCGGTGGCCTTTTATGTCTCCGGCCAATTGCTCACCGAGGACTATTACGTCGCCAACAAGCTGATGAAGGGCTACATCGGCGCGGCCAATATCGACACCAATTCGCGCCTGTGCATGGCCTCCGCCGTGGTCGGCTACAAGCGTGCCTTCGGCAACGATGCCGTGCCGTGCAGTTACGCGGATCTGGAGGCCGCCGAATTGATCGTGTTGGTCGGCTCAAACACCGCCTGGGCGCACCCCGTAACATATCAGCGCATCGAAGCAGCGAAAAAAGCGCGTCCCGACATGCGCATCATCGTCATCGACCCGCGCCGCACCGCCACCTGCGACATCGCTGATTTGCACCTGCCGCTCAAGCCCGGCACGGATGCCGTGCTGTTCAACGGCCTGCTCGCCTGGCTGGCCGCCACTCACGCCATCGACCGCGCCTACATTGACGCACACACCACAGGTTTCGACGCTGCACTGGTGGCGGCGCAAACCTGGATGCCGCGCCGCGTGGCGGAGAGCTGCGAGCTGCCGCTGGCGGATGTGCTCTCGTTTTACAGCCAGTTCGCCGACACGGCGAAGACCGTGGCGCTGTACTCGCAGGGCGTGAACCAGTCGGAAAGCGGGGTGGACAAATCCAACGCCATCATCAACTGCTTCCTCGCCAGCGGGCGCATCGGCAAGCCCGGCATGGGGCCGTTCTCCATCACCGGCCAGCCCAACGCAATGGGCGGGCGCGAGGTCGGCGGGCTGGCGAATCAGCTCGCTGCGCACATGGATTTCGCCGCGGAAGACGTGGATCGCGTGCAGCGTTTCTGGAACTCGCCGGTCATTGCCGATCAGCCCGGCCTGAAAGCGGTCGATCTGTTCCAGGCCATCGGCGCGGGCAAGGTCAAGGCGGTGTGGATCATGGCCACCAACCCGCTGGTCTCCATGCCGGATGCCGACGCCGTGCGCCAGGCGCTGGCAGGCTGCGAGCTGGTGGTGGTGTCCGACATCATGCGCGACACCGACACCACGGCGCTTGCCGACATCCTGCTGCCCGCCACCGGCTGGGGCGAAAAGGATGGCACGGTGACCAATTCCGAGCGTCGCATTTCACGCCAGCGCGGTCTGTTGCCCATCCCCGGCGAGGCGCGGCACGACTGGCAGATCATCACCCAGGTCGCGCAACGCATGGGCTTTGCGCACGACTTCGCCTACACCTGCCCGGCGGATATTTTCCGCGAACACGCGGCTCTGTCGTGCTTCGAGAATGCCGGGCGACGCGCTTTCGACATCGGCGCAATGGCGGAGATCAGCAATGCGGAATACGACGATCTTGCGCCGATCCAGTGGCCAGTGACCGCCGCCGCGCCGCAAGGCACGCCGCGCCTGTTCACCGATGGCCGCTTCCACACCCCGGATGGCCGCGCCCGTTTCATCGCCATCACTCCGCGCCTGCCGGTTCATGCGACCAGCGCACGCTACCCGTTCATTCTCAACACAGGCCGGGTGCGCGACCAGTGGCACACCATGACGCGCACCGGCAAAACAGGCCGTCTGCTGGCGCATATCGACGAGCCGTATTGCGAGATCCATCCCGCCGATGCCAAGCGCCTTGGTCTGAGCGCACAGAGCCTGGCGCGTATCAGCTCGCCCACCGGCTGGATGCTGGCGCGGGTGAAGATCAGCGCCGAGCAGCGTCCAGGCTCAGTGTTCGTCCCTATGCACTGGAACAGCCAATTCGCCGCGCAGGCGCGCATGGGCAGCCTGGTCGCCGCCGTCACCGACCCGCTCTCCGGCCAGCCGGAATCCAAGCACAGCCCGGTGCAAGTCGAAGCCTGGCAACCCGTCTGGCAGGCCGTACTGTTCAGTCGCGGCCAGGTCGATCTTGGCGATTTGCCCTACTGGACGCGCATTCCCGGCGAGGGCTTTGAGCGTTTTGAACTGGCGGGCACGGTTTCAGCGCCCAACTGGCGGCTGTGGCTGCAACAGCGCAGCGGCGCGGAGGGGGTGCTCATGGACGCGGGCGATGCCCACGGCTCGCACTACCACGCCGTGCTTTGGCAGAAAGGCCAACCCGCTGCCGCGCTGTATGTCTCGCCCGAGTATCCCGCCATCGACCGCGAGGCGGTCAGCGACGCCTTCATCACCCCGCCCGCCGACAGCGCAGGCCGCCTCGCCCTGCTGGCCGGACGCGCCCCGGCCGGAGGGGAAGATGTCGGACGCATCGTCTGTTCCTGCTTCCGCGTGGGCGAAGTCGCCATCCACAAGGCGATCGCCGCAGGTTGCGTCACCGCCGAAGCCCTGGGCGCGCAGCTCAAATGCGGCACGAATTGCGGCTCGTGCATTCCCGAACTCAAGGCGCTGATTCAGGCGCAACAGCGTGGGGCGGCGGCATGAACACAACTCATGTAGGTGCGAATTTATTCGCACACCACCCTCCCCGCCTGTGCGAATAAATTTGAGCCAATATCATGCAAAACCTCCCCATTTTCATGAACCTGCAAGACCGCTCCGCCCTGGTGATCGGCGGCGGCACGGTGGCGGCGCGCAAGGCCGAATTGCTGCTGCTGGCAGGCGCTAAAGTCACCGTCATCGCCCCCAAGGTGCGCAACGAAATGCAGCGCATGATTGAAGCAGGGCGCGTCGAGTGGCGTGAGCAGACCTTCGGGCCGGGCGTGGTCAGAGGTTTTCGTCTCGTCATCGCCGCCACCGACAACGACGCGGTCAATCGCCTGGTGTTTACCGAATGCGAACGCCACGCCATCCCGGTCAACGTCGCCGACCAGCCGGAGCTGTGCAGCTTCATCCTGCCGTCCATCGTCGAGCGCGGGCCGATCACGATTGCCGTATCCACCGGCGGACGCTCGCCCATCCTCGCCCGCCTGCTCAAGGCGCGGCTGGAAACCCTGATTCCGGCAGGCTTCGGCGTGCTGGCCGACCTGCTGGGGCGCTATCGCAATGCGGTCAAGGCGCGCTTCGCTCAACTCGATGCGCGCAAGCATTTCTGGGAACGGATGCTGGACAGCCCGCTAGTCAACCTCGCCGTCAGCGGGCGCACTACCGAAGCCGAACAGATGCTGGAAGCGGCGCTTAAAGCCGGAAACCCGCCCAGCGGCGGCGAAGTCTGGCTGATCGGCGCAGGGCCGGGCGACCCCGACCTGCTCACCCTCAAGGCATTGCGCCTGCTGCAACAGGCCGACGTAGTGGTTTACGACCGCCTTGTGCCGGAGAGCATCATCAACCTAGCCCGCCGCGAGGCCGAGCGCATCGATGTAGGCAAAAGCTTGAGCCAGCACACTCTGCCGCAGGAGGGCATCAACCAGCTCCTGGTCGATCTGGCGAAACAGGGCAAGCGCGTGGCGCGACTGAAAGGCGGCGACCCGTTCATCTTCGGGCGCGGCGGCGAGGAAATGGAGACCGTGGTCGAGGCGGGCATCCCCTGTCTCGCCGTACCCGGCATCACTGCTGCTGCGGGTTGCGCGGCCTATGCAGGAATCCCGCTCACCCATCGCGATTGCGCGCAATCGGTGCGCTTCGTCACCGGTCACACCAAAAAAGACGACATGGGGCTGGATTGGCGCGCTCTGGTGGCCGAAGGCCAGACCCTGGTGTTCTACATGGGCTTGGCCAATGTGGAGCGCATCTGCGCCAGCCTCACGGCGCACGGCATGTCCGCCGCCATGCCCGCCGCGATTATCGAGCGCGGCACACTGCCCGACCAGCGCGTATTCAGCGGCACGCTCGCCACGCTAGCGGGCATCGTGCGCAGCGAACAACCGCGTTCGCCCAGCCTGATCGTGGTCGGCGAGGTGGTTGGGCTGCGTGAGCGACTGGGTTTTGTCGATCAAGAAGCCCAAACCGCGCCCGCCTTGCTTGAGCTTTGTGCGGCGTAAACAGGAACCTGCCATGCACCCCTTCGCCCCCATCATTCAAATTCTCGGCAAAGGTCGCCACGGTTCGCGCAGCCTGACGCAGGACGAAGCGCGCACGGCGATGAGCATGATTCTCGACGGCCAAGCCACGCCCGAGCAGATCGGCGCGTTTCTCATGCTGATCCGCATCCGTGAGGAAACGTCGGAAGAAGCGGCGGGCTTTGTGCAGGCGCTGCGCGAACGCATCGACAAACCCGCCGACGGCATCACCCCTGCCATCGACTGGGGCAGTTACGCGGGCAAGCGCCGTCACCTGCCCTGGTTTCTGCTTGCCGCCCGCCTGTTGGCGCAAAACGGCTTGCCGGTACTCATGCACGGCACGGCAGGCGAATCCGCAGATCGCCTGTACACCGAGCAGGTTTTCCACACCCTGAATATCCCGGTGGCGCAATCGCTGGATGCCGCCTGCGACCTGCTTGCCGACGGCGGCTTCGCCTTTGTGGCGTTGGAAAGCTTCGCCCCCGAACTCAAGCGTCTGTTGCAGCTGCGCGAGCTGCTCGGCCTGCGCTCACCGCTGCACAGCGTGGCGAGGATGCTCAATCCGCTCGGCGCGCCGCTGTCGGTGCATGGCATCTTTCATCGCGGCTTTGAGTTGATTCATCAACGTAGCGCCGTACTGCTCGACGACCCCGGCGTGCTGGTGTTCAAGGGCGAAGGCGGCGAGGCGGAAATCAATCCGGAAATGGACAGCGAGCTTTTTATCAGCCAAGCAGCGGACTGCGCACAAATCGCCTGGCCGCCGCTGCTCGAACGCCGCCAGGTCAAGCCCGAACGCCTCGTCCCTGCCCACTTGCAGGCCGTATGGCAAGGCGAGGCCAATGACATTTACGGTGAAGCCGCCATCATTTCCACGATGGCCGCCGTGCTGCACGCACTTGGTCGCGCCGACTCGCCGCAAAGCGCCGTGCAGATGGCGCAAGCCTGGTGGCTTCATCGATGCGTATAACCGGCGTCATCCTTGCGGGCGGACGCGGCACGCGCATGGGCGGCGTGGAAAAAGGCTTGCTGGACTGGCAGGGTCGCCCGCTGATCGCGCATTTGATCGACGCCCTCGCGCCGCAGGTGGACGGACTGATGCTCAACGTCAACCGCGCCCACGAGCGTTACGCCGCATTTAATCTGCCCTTGATCGGCGATGCGCCCGAACTGACCGGACTCGGCCCGCTGGCCGGCCTGCACAGCGCACTCAGTCATAGCCCGACCGAGCTGGTGGTCTGCGTGCCCTGCGACCTGCCCGAGCTGCCGCCGGATATGGTCGAGCGCCTGCTCGCCGCCAGCCAAGAACGGGGCGCGCATCAGCCGCTGGCCTATACCGTGTCCGCCGCACGCGCCTATCCCACGCTATGCCTGAGCCATGTGGCCTGGCGCGAGCCACTCACCGCCAGCCTGCGCCAGGGACATTGCGCCGCCTGGCGCTGGTTTGGCGAACAGCAGGCCGGGGTTGCTGATCTAGGCGCATTCAGGCTGCGGAACTTCAATACGCCGGAGGCTTTCATGCAGCCCTGAGCGTGCAACATTGAAGGGCGCTTCTATAAATCCGCTGAAGCCGCGTCTGCTGCACCAAAAACCGACTCAAAATGCTCACATACTGCGTGTATGCTTCGCTTTTTCGTCGGTTTTTGGTTTGCATCCATCGGCTTGATCGTATTTATAGTAGTGCCCTGAAACCGTAATGCGATCTTCAAGCGAGGGTCAAAGTCATGACACAGCCGTATCGTCTTCTCCTCGGCCTGATCTTTTCCGGCCTAAGCCTGCTGTTCGCCACGGGCTGCGCCACCATCCCGGATGTGCGGGTGGACTACAACCCCGCCGCCAATTTCAGCCAGTACAAAACCTTTGATTTCGCCAACCCGCTGGACACTGACAGCGACGGCTATCAAAGCATCCTCTCGCAACGCCTGATCGCCGCTAGCCAGCGCGAACTTGAGGCTCGCGGCTTGCGCCGGGTGCGCGGCAGCGCGCAGTTGCAGGTGAATTTCAAGCTGCTGTGGACAGAGCGCGCCCAAGTCACCACCTACGCCGCGCCGATGATCGGCCTGGGCTACGGCTATGGCGGCGGCTATCGGGGTTGGGGCTGGCGCTCCGGACTGTACGGGTCATGGCCGCTGTACCCCACGCAAAGCGTCGTCACGCCCTATTGGGAAAGCACGCTGCGCATCGACATCGTGGACATCACCCAACGCCAGCGCGTGTGGGTCGGACTGATCAGCGACTTCTCCAGCGACCCGTCAGCGGAAGCCTCACCCTACGGCATTGAGGCCGCCATTGCCGCTGCCTTCGTCAAGTTCCCGCTTGCGCCTCGTGCGCCTGGCAGGCAGTAGCCTGTCACTATTCTTTCATTGAACTGCTCTAGGCTCACCCCTTGTTTTTTCCTCAACTTGTAAGCCTGCGGAGTATTGTTCATGTTCAAGAAAAACCTGATTGCAGCGGCCATCGGCCTGAGCGTCATCGGCATGCTGCCCGTTTACGGCACCGATGAAGGCACATCGATCGCTTACGCGACAACCTCGGCTCTGGGCGCTTCCACGCCCAATACAAGCATGTCCTTCAACCGCATTGCGGTGTTTCCCGTATGTTCACAACTCGGCGCATCCTGTGAAACCGGCGACGACACCACTGCCGCTGAAATCGTTACCGCCAGCACGGATGGCATGACCCTGATCTACTCCAACAGCCCGAAAGGCGAAATCGGTTTCGTAGACATCACCGACCCGAGCAAGCCCACAGCGAAAGGTCACCTCGACATGGGCGGCGAGCCGACATCGGTTGCAGTCCTGAACGCGAACGTACTGGTCGCCGTCAACACCTCGGAAAGCTTTACCAATCCTTCTGGAAAGTTGGTAGTGGTGAATATCGCTAAACAGAAGATAATCGCCAGCCTGGATCTGCCTGGCCAGCCTGACTCCGTGGCGGTGAGCAAGGATGGCAGATACGCCGCCGTTGTGATTGAAAACGAACGCGATGAGGATGTGAACGACGGCGCCATGCCACAGCTTCCCGGCGGCAGCCTGGCGATCATCGACACCGTAGGCGCAGTCGGTAACTGGAAAGTACGCAATGTGAGCCTGACCGGCATCGCAACCCTCTACCCCACCGATCCCGAGCCGGAATATGTCGACATCAACGAAGACAATATCGCCGTCGTCACGCTGCAGGAAAACAACCACATCGCGCTGGTGGATCTGAAAGATGGCAAGATCGTTGACCATTTCAGTGCAGGCAGCGTCAACCTTGACAAAATCGATACGCAAGACGAACGCCCCAACCTGATTACCCAGACCATGAGCCAACCCAACCGTCTGCGTGAACCGGACGGCGTGACCTGGATTTCCAAGACCCAGTTCATCACCGCCAACGAGGGTGATCTGGACGGCGGCAGCCGTGGCTATACCTTGTTCAACAAGGATGGTAGCGTGGCCTATGAAGCAGGCAACGGCATGGAGCACATGATCGCGCGTGTCGGCCATTACAACGACCGCCGTTCCGATGCCAAGGGCAACGAGCCGGAAAATGCCGAATTTGGCCGTTTCAGCACCAGCAGCGGCTTTACCGACTACGCCTTTGTCTGCTCTGAACGCTCCAGCGTGATCGGCGTATACGACCTGAGCAAGACCAACGCCCCCGCATTGAAGCAGGTTCTGCCTGCAGGCATGGGGCCGGAAGGCGTGCTCGCCATCCCCAGCCGCAACCTGCTGATCGCCGCCAGCGAGGAAGACAGCCGTGGAGATAACGTGCGCTCCGTCGTCAACATCTACCAATACCAGCAAGCCAAGGCGAACTACCCCACCCTGCATTCTGACTATCGCAGCGACGGCACGCCCATCGCCTGGGCGGCGCTTTCCGGACTGGCTGCAGGCAATAGCGACGGCGTGATGTACACGGTGAACGACAGCTTCTTCGCCAGCAACCGCATCTTCACCGTAAACCTCACTCGGACGCCAGCGAAAATCACCAAAGAAACGGTCATCACCGATAGCTTCGGTTATCTGGGGAACATGTCCGCCCGCCTGCCCGCCAGCCAGGATGCCAATGCCTTCGACCAAGAAGACCTGAAAGTCATGCTGAATGCCGACGGCTCGGTTAACCTCGACCCGGAGGGCATTGCCGTCTCTAGTAACGGCGGCTTCTGGATCGCGTCTGAAGGCGCAGGCACGGTGGGTGACAAAAAGTATCCGGTCACCAAGCCGAACTTGGTACTCAAGGTCAGTGCGGATGGCGCTATCAAGAGAGTTATCCAGCTTCCCGCCAAGTTGAATGAGGTGCAGACCCGCTTTGGTTTCGAAGGCGTCGCCGAATACAACGACAAACTGCACGTGGTTTTCCAACGCGCCTGGAACAAGGAAGCCAACCCGCGTATCGGCATTTTCGACCTCAATAGCGGCGCTTGGTCGTTCGTCTTCTACCCGCTGGATGCCGTGGAGTCACCCAATGGCGGCTGGGTCGGCCTTTCTGACATCACTTCGCTGGGTAACAATCAGTTCCTGATCGTCGAGCGCGACAACATGGCCGGCCCGGATGCGCGCATCAAGAAACTGTACAAGATCGACCTGAACGGCGTGGGCGCAGGCTCTACCGTCAGCAAGACTCTAGTGCGCGACCTGATGCCGGATCTGCAAGCCACTGGCGGCAGCGTGATCGAAAAAGTCGAAGGCTTGGCCATCCTGCCCAACGGCAATGTCTACATCGCCACCGACAACGATGGCGTGGATGGCGGCAACGGTGAAACCCAGCTCATCAATCTGGGCAATATCATCAAATAAATGATCTGAAGTGATCGACCCCAAGCCGCCTGCGGGCGGCTTTTTTGCGCCTGCTTGCGTATAATCCCCGCGCCGCGACCTTTCGCGGCGTTCATGTTTCAGGTGCCTGACTTTGTTCAAAACGTCGGGTTAAACGGGAAACAGGTGCGGTTTGCCGAAGAGCAAGCAAACCCAGGCCTGTGCTGCCCCCGCAACGGTAAGTGCTTTCACGGCGCGTCAAGCAACCACTGCCCCCACAACGCGGGGCGGGAAGGTGATGCGGCCTCATGCACCAGCCCGGAGACCGGCCTGAAAGCTTCTTCACCAGGCGTGCGGGTGTGCTCGTCTCTTGATTCAGGTCTTGTTTGCATGAAAAAACTCGCTCTCTGCACGGCGCTTTCCGCCGTGTTTGCCTCATCATCTATATTGGCCGCCGATGCGCTGGATGAGGTGGTCATCACCGCCGCACGCAGCGCACAAAGCCTCAACGACACCCTGGTGGACACCACCCTCATCACCCGCGCCGACATCGAGCGCAGCCAGGCGCGTGATGTGCAAGACCTGCTGCAAGGTCTGCCCGGCATCAGCTTTGCCAACAACGGCGGCGCGGGCAAACCCACCTCCATGTTCCTGCGCGGCAGCAATTCCGATCATGTGTTGGTGCTGGTCGATGGCATACGCATGGGTTCGGTCAGTCTGGGCAGCTTCTCCTGGGAAGGCATCCCACTGGCGCAGATCGAGCGCATCGAAGTCACCCGTGGCCCGGCCTCCAGCCTGTATGGCTCGGAAGCGATTGGCGGCGTGGTGCAAATTTTCACCCGCAAGGGTACACGCGACGGCTTCGCCCCCCGCGCCACGCTGGGCGGCGGCAGCTACGGCACATTCAACGGCTCGGCGGGCTTCTCCGGCGGCAATGGCCGATTCTGGGGTTCAGGCGAGCTTGCGTATGAAACCACCGATGGTTTCAATGCCTACAGTGGCTCCTCCATGTTCCAGCCCTATGAAGGCGACAAGGACGGCTACCGCAACACCTCGGGCAGCCTGCGCGCCGGGGCGAAGCTGGGCGATTGGGGCGAGGCCGGAGTGAACTGGATGCGCGCCGACGGCAAGAACGACTTTGACGGCAGCTTTGTCAACGAGGGCGATACCACCCAGGAAGTGCTGGCCGCCAATCTCAACGCCCACCCCACGCAGGATTTCAACCTGCAACTCTCTGCCGGGCAGAGCAAGGACGAGTCGGACAACACGCTCAACGGCGCATTCAAAACGCGCTTCAACACCACGCGCGACAACTACTCCGCCCTGGGCAGCTACACCCTGAGCGCCAACCAGAGCCTGAGCCTGGGGGTGGACTACCTCAAGGATCGCGTGGACAGCACAACCGCCTACACCATCGACAGCCGCGACAACACCGGCGTCTTCGGCGAATACCTCGCCCGCTTCGGCGCGTTCGACACCCAGCTCTCGCTGCGCAATGACGACAACCAGCAATTCGGCACGCACGGCACCTGGACGGCAGGCGCGGGCTATCGCTTCTCACCCGAACTGCGCGTCGTGGCTCTGTCGGGCACGGCGTTCAAGGCGCCGAGCTTCAACCAGCTCTACTACCCCGGATTCGGCAACCCCGACCTCAAGCCCGAAGAGTCCACCTCGTATGAAATCGGCCTGGATGGCAAGCTCGGCGGCATACGCTGGGGAACCCGCCTGTTCCAGAACGACATCGACAACATCATCGTCACCGCACTCCAGCCCGGCGGCCTGTACCTGCCCAGCAACCTTAACGAAGCGCGCATACGCGGCCTGGAGGCGACTTTGGGCGCACGCCTGGGCGCAACCGATCTCAACGCCAGCTACACCTGGCTCGACCCGGAGCAGGTCGGTGGGGTGAATGATGGCAAGATGCTGCCACGCCGCGCGCAAAACGTACTGCGTCTGGACGCCGATCAGGCTTTCGGCGCCTGGCGACTGGGCGGCACACTGAACGCGGTCAGCGGACGTTACGAGGATGCCGCCAATACCCAGCGCATGGGCGGCTACGCCACCATCGACCTGCGCGGCGAGTACGTGTTCAACCCCGAGTGGCGCGTGCAGGCGCGCATCGTCAATCTGACCGACAAGGACTACGAGACGGCCTGGCAATACGAGCAGACGGGACGGGCGTTTTATCTGAGCTTGCGCTACGGGATGTGAGGTTTTTCATTCGCGTAGTACGGACGGCGCCGGGTTTGCGCACGCAGTGCGCGGATTTGGATTTACCTCACCCTTGGGGTCGCCGTGAACGTAGTGCTGGAGGCATGGTAAACAGGCCAAGGATGGCCTGTTTAGTCCCGCCGCAACAGGACGTTGCGTCGGGACGGCCTTGCCGGAGGCGCTGCGTTCACGGCTTGCCCGCAGGGCGACCCCTCGGGG
>JBFMGA010000004.1:0-2968 GCA_040751855.1 Pseudomonadota bacterium
GTGGGGTAGAGGTTGGAGGGCCGGAAGTCTTCGAAGGTATGCGTGCCCCAAGCCTGCATCGGTCCGTCGAGCCGCAAGATCAAATAACGCGGCATGGCCTTAGCCCTGCCCGCCGCTGGCGACCCAGTTTTCAAGCTCCGCCAGCGTTGTGGCGGGCTTGCCGTTCAATTCCAAGCCGCCCTGCACAGCGAACGCCCGCGCGGTTTCGTCCAGCCCGTAGGCTGTGTTGATACGCCCCCAGTATTCCGTCAGCGCGATGATCGAGGGTTTAAGAAAACCGCCGTTGCGGTCGCGCTTGATCGGCTCTTCGAAGGCATTGGCGAGCGAAATCGGCTGGTCGGCGAAGCTCGCCACGGCAAAATCAGCGAGGTTGTGCGCGGCGAACGATTGCTGCTTGGCCGACGGCACCACAGTCGCCAGCAAATGCAGCACATGGCGGGCGACGGCCAACGCCTGCGCGCGCGAGTCGGCGGTCTCCGCGCTTTTCATGTCGGCGATCAGGCCCAGATTCACCTGCAACTGCTTGAGGTTGAGGCTGGCGTAGCGGTAGAACACGCCGGACGAAAACTGCTGCGTATCCAGATGCCCCGCGCCGGTTTCGCCCGCGTCACTGGTCAGGTCGTCCACAGCGGTAAACCAGTCCACATCCTGCGGCTCGATCGCATGGGTGGTGATGGCGTGGGCGATGGCCATGGCGCCGTCTACTGGCAGATTGCTCATCAAACCACTGGTCGCCATGCGACCGGATAAGGCTATGTCCACGGCCTGCGCCATGGCAGCGCGAAAAGGCTTGGCGTCCTTCTCTATCTGCTTTTCCAGCTTTTTCGGGTCTTGGCCATCTTCGCCCAGCAGTTCGCAGAAATGCGCGACTTCTTCGAGTGTCCACGGTGCAACCGCATCACTGCCCGCCCCTTCGCAGATGCCCTCTTTACCGGACATCCATTCCAGCGCCTGCGCCACACGCTCTGCATCGTAACGATCCTTCAACGCCTCAATGAAGCGTGCCTGAAGCCGGGTCAAATCGCGCGTGCGCACGGACGGTTCGCCCAGATGGTGGCTGTAGTACGCGCTGGTGCGCATGGCCCGCTTGAGCGATTGGCTCGATATCCGCACTCGGTTGACACCGCCAAACACCGCCGTCTTCTGCATGTTCATGTCATCACGGTTCAGGCACGACGGGCTGTGCGAAATCAGGACGTGGAAATTGATGAAGTTCTTGGTGGACATCACTTGTCTCCTTTGGCGGGGCTGAATTGGGCGAGGTAATAGTCTTCGACGAGTTGACGCTTGCTTAGTGGATTCCAGAACCAGAGTGCTCTACCAAACTCCGCCCAGTTTACGGCGGGCTCGATATGCATCAGTAGGCGACGCAGTTGAATTAGGTCCAGCGGAGATTGCGAGCGCGCAACCTGCAAGACGCGGGCTTCGCTCACTTTTTCCTTGGCGAGTTGTGCGCCCAGCGACTTGGCCCTGGCGTCGTGCTTACAACACGGCAGCAGAAATGCCAGTCGCAGATGACGGTCGTCCGGCTTCTGGCCGGGAAACAGCCGATATAGGGCGGGGCACAGACTGACGGATTCCAAGTCCGGCAAGCGCCGCAGTTCGGCGCGGGCACCATTCGAAAAGGCCTCGCTATCAAAGCGCGCTCTTAGCGCGACGAAATCTGGTAGATCAGCGCTCATGTGGTTTTTTCCTCCGTCAATTTCTTCAGATCAGCATTGAGTGCACGGCGCGACCAGGCAATGACCGGTATCAACTCGGGTTTCAGGGTGTAGGGATCGGTCAGTTCTTCAAAAATGTCACGACAGTAGTCTGCAATTTTCTGCGCGTAGGCTCGGCGCGCTTCGCCCCATTCGCGGAAAGTCGCGTCGCTGGAAAAGGTTTGGTGAATGAGGCTTTCGGTACGGGCGTAGAAGAGCTTTTCTGCGGTTTCATGCACCGCAGCGCCTAGGCCTTTCAGCCCCTTGTCCTTGTTGCCTTGCACCGCGAAATAGAGCTTGCCGCGCAGGGCTTTTTTCGCGTCTTTCCCGATTTCGACAAGCATGGATAGTCGCTTCTCCGCACCCCATCCGGGCGCAAGTCCGATCAATTCGTGCCGACGTTCGAGCACCGAAGCCTGATTCGTGCGGTAGCCGCCGATGAGGAGGTTCAGTCTTTCGCCGACCATTGTCTGGTGAAACTGGCTGACCGGTCCGGCGGGCGAAGAGCCCTCTTTGGCGTCCTTGTCGTTCAGACCTCTCGGGATGACAAATTCGCTCAACTGGGTCCACGCTGGCGCGGTGGTGGTGAAACTGGCGAAGCGTTGTTCCAGCACGCCCTTTTTCAGCGTCATGTTCATCGCGCCGTGCGGATGCGGCCACATGCCCTCGACCGTGAAATTGAACTTCTCCTTGAGAAACCCGCTGTAGCCCGATGTCGCTTCGCCGCCCAGCACATCGCAGGCACGGAGCGGGTCAGCCATGACCAATTCGACGTGCGCAGGCTGCCAGAACAAGCCGCGCATAAGGCCGATCTGGTTCCAATGGATGGTCGATTTTTCAGCGATAGGCGAAACCCAGGTCGGTTGATCCTGCGCGGGGCCGGGCGCGTCGATTTGCCGCTCCGCCACGCGCGGGCGCGTCAGCACATTGCGCCAGACCATGCGGCGCAAGTCTGCATCGAATACCAGCGTGGTGATCGGTGCACCGCCGCGCAAGCTGCCCTTGAACCCGCCGCCGAAGCTGGGGCAGTTGCTGGCCTGATTGAACAGGGCAATCGCCGCGACCGACCCGCTGAGATGACCGACTTCGCCCGCCTCGTTGAAGAAGGCGTGGTTGTTGCCCTCCGGCAAGCCGATCAGCAGCTTCTGGATCGGCGTGACCTCGGCCGCCTTGACACCTCGCGTCTGCATGAAAGGCTGGGTGGGATGGTCCAAGTCAAACCAGTCGGCAAACGGCGCGATGCCCGCGTCGAATTCGGCGGACGTGAG
>JBFMGA010000005.1:0-4440 GCA_040751855.1 Pseudomonadota bacterium
TGTCCAACCGGTCATGATCAACACAAGCTCCCACACAAACTATCTAATCTATTCTGTTAAAGATTCAGTCCATTTCCCGGACTCTTCACTCAATCACTAAACTTAATTAGTGTCGAAGTGAGCTGCACATATTAGCACGTGATTTTGATTTGTCAACTATATAATTATTTTTTATCTAGTCACCTGAAAAATCAGGTTTCGATCAAACCAAGGCCGCGCATTATATTGATGATCAATGTTTTGTCAACCATCAACTTAAAAACTGGTGGGTCGTGTGGGATTCGAACCTACGACCAATTGGTTAAAAGCCAACTGCTCTACCACTGAGCTAACGACCCATTTGCTTTTTCAACCTTCAAACCAAACGTAGCGCTTAATTTGAGGTTGCGCATTCTATCGTCATTTTCATCCTTGTCAAGCGCCGATGACATTTCACCATCGCTAAACATTTCACGTTCCGGCTCCATGCACTGAGCCGAAGACCGATGCTAGGGGGGCGTATTCTACGCCACTGTCTGGAATTTACAAGCGGCCATTAACCCGCGTAGCGCGTGGGATCTGGAACCTGCGCCTCACGAAAGCCCTGCGCACGCAAACGACAGGCATCACACCGTCCACAGGCTCGACCCTCTTCATCCGCCTGATAGCAGCTCACCGTGTGTTGATAAGGCACGCCGAGGAGTTGCCCCTGGCGCACAATTTCAGCCTTGCTCATATGCAACAAGGGAGCATGGATCGAAAACCTGCGCCCTTCCACCCCAGCCTTGGTGGCGAGGTTGGCCATGGCCTCAAAGGAAGCCAGAAATTCCGGACGACAATCCGGATAGCCGGAATAGTCCACCGCATTGATTCCCAGAAAAATATCGCGCGCCTCCAGCACCTCGGCCCAAGCCAATGCGATGGACAGCATGATGGTGTTGCGAGCAGGAACATAGGTGACCGGGATCCCTTCGCCCGCCTGTTCCGGCACGGCGATGCTGGCATCGGTCAATGCCGAGCCCCCCATGCCCGCCAAATCAATGCGCACCTGCTTATGCTCCACCGCCCCCAACAGCTCGGCCATGCGCCTTGAGGCTTGCAATTCAGCCTTGTGGCGCTGCCCATAGTCCACGCTGAGCGCATAGCAGGCGAACCCCTGACTGCTCGCCATGGCCAGCACCGTGGAAGAGTCCAGCCCCCCAGAAACCAGCACCACCGCACGCGGCGACTGAGTCAAGCCCTGTGCGCTCATCGGCCTTGCGCCTCATCCCAGAGCATTTTGTGCAGCTGCAATTGAAAGCGCACGGGCAGGTGATCCTGCAATATCCATTCGGCCAAATCTCTTGGCGCAAGCTGCCCGAACACCGCCGAAAACAACACAGGACAGCGCTGCTCCAACCGGTGTTGGCGCATACAAGCCACCGACCAAAGATAGTCATCCCGGTTGCCGATCACGAATTTCACCTCATCCGTCGCGCGCAGAAGTTCGATATTTTCATAGCGGTTGCGCGCCGCCTCGCCTGAGGCTGGCGTTTTGAGGTCCATGATGCGACTGACGCGCGCATCGACGGGCGCGATATCCAGGGCGCCGCTGGTTTCCAGACTCACGTCATAGCCTGCATCGCACAAAACGGTAAGCAACTGCAGGCAGTTTTTTTGCGCCAGCGGCTCACCGCCAGTGACACAGACTCGTGGGGTTTGATGCTTGGCAACCTCTGCCAGAATGGCGTCGATGCTCCATTTCTCCCCGCCCGTAAATGCATAAGCGCTGTCGCAATACACGCAACGCAAGGGGCAACCGGTCAGGCGGACAAACACCGTCGGCAGGCCCACGCGCGTGGACTCACCCTGCAAGGAATAAAAAATCTCGGTGATCCGCAGCACGCTCGTTGCGGCATCCAAATAAGCGCTCAACAATTACACCCCTTCGCTTTGCATGCGCTTCAGGCGCTGCTCGGCCAAGGCCGCCGCCTGCGTTCCGGGGAACTTGGCCTTCACCTTGTTCAGGGTTTCACGCGCCTGCGCATAGTTTTTCTGGTCGTAATAGATGTAGCCGATCTTCAACTCGGCATCCGCCGCCTTCTGGTGCGCGGGGCTTTCCTTGACTACGCGCTCGAATGCAGCGAGCGCCGCCTTCGAATTGCCCGTCACCACATGGGCTTCGCCCGTCCAATACAACGCATTGGGGCGATTGGGGCTGGGCGGATTGATTTTAACCACCTGGTCGAACATCTTGATCGCGGCCGCGTACTGCCCGGCGCGCAACAGCTTCAGGCCCTGATCATATTTAGCCTGATCCTCAGCCGTAGCCACGGCGGGCGCAGCGACAACCGGCGCGGGCGGCGGAACGGCAGGGGCGGGAACCGATGACCCGCCACCTGAAACTGGAGCCTGTGCAGGAGCACCAGCCGTAGCCGTCGACGCGGGCGACTCCAGCGCGCTCAAGCGCTGATCGGTATCGGCGTACGCCTGTTTGTTGGCGCGCTTGAGCATCTCCAGCTCATAGCCCTGGCGCTCAACCAGATCGCGCAGCTCACCCAGCTCGGCCTGCATCTGCTGCTGACGACTCATGATTTCAGTCATCATGCTCTGCGTAGGCGCTGGCAGGGGTTCCGCCCACGCACCGGTGGCCACGACGCCGGACAACGCCAGGGCAAGCGCCCTAGCAACTCCTCTGGCAGATACTCTGGATACGAACGGGAATTGAATCAAAGCATTCATTGGCGGAACGGCCCCCATGCCGGATCGCGCACCTTACCCTTTTGCAGGCTCAAGGTGGTATTGGCTTCGCCCAAAACGGATGCGACGCGCAGCACGCCGCCGCCCGAGGCATACAACAACATGGCGCTATTGGGCGCGAAACTTGGCGCTTCGTCCTGCGAACCCTTGGAAACCGTGCGCGACGCGCCGGTTTTCAGATCAAGCACCGCAATACAGAAGCCGCCACCGCAGGACTGCACGGTGGCCAGGAATTGGCCATCCGGCGAAACGCTGGGGCGTGCGTTATAGCCGCCATCGAAAGTCATGCGCTTGGGCGCGCCGCCGCCCAAGCCGACCTGGTAGGTCTGCGGACGCCCGCCCCGGTCGGAGGTAAATACCACGCCGCTGCCATCCGGCAGCCAGCTCGCCTCGGTATCAATCGCCGCACTATTGGTCAGACGACGCACCTGGCGCGAAGCCAGCTCCAGCACATAGATCTCCGGGTTGCCGTCCTTGGAAAGCGTCAACGCCAGCTTGCCGCCATCCGGCGACCAGCTCGGCGAACCGTTGATCGACGGGAAGGCAGAAACCAGTTCGCGCCGACCGCTGTACACGTCCTGCACATAAATCGCCGAGCGGCGACCTTCAAAGGAAACATAGGCCAGCTTGCGCCCATCTTTCGACCAGGCGGGCGACATGATCGGTTCTTTCGATTCCAGAATGCTTTGCGGGTTGTAGCCGTCGCTGTCCGCCACCTCAAGACTGTAACGGCGCAGGGGCGGCGCGCCGGTCTCGGTGATATAGGCGATGCGCGTGGCGAATGCGCCCTTCACCCCGGTAATCGCCTCGTACACGATATCCGCCACGCGATGCGCGCCCATGCGCAGATCCGCGCGCGAGGCGCTCACGCTCATCGCGGTAAGCTGCTTGCCATTGATTACATCCAGCAGATAGAACTCCAGGGCGTAATTGCCGCCCTCGGGACGCACCCGCCCCACCACCAGATAGTCGCGCTTGGCATTGCGCCATGCATCCAGGTTGACCTGTTGCGGATCGATCGGCTGCTCCGGCATGGCGTTCGGCGCAAGGGTGTTGAACTGCCCGCTGCGCGCCAGATCGGCGCTGACGATCTGCGCGATATCCTCCGGCGCGCCGCCGCCGAACGGAACCACGGCGATCGGCATAGTGCCGTCCGTGCCTTGGGTAATGTCGATTTGCAGTACCGCGCGGGCAGGCAGCGCAGCGAACAGCAGGATGATGGCGAGTAGCAGTCGGGGCATGGGTTCTAGACCTCTATCAGTGCAGATTAAAACGTCGGTTTGAAGGTAAACACCAAATCACGGTCAAAAAGCGCCGGATCGGAAGGCAGGGGCAAGGGGCTGGACTTTTCCACTGCGGCGATGACCGAGCGCTTGAACAGCTCGTCGCCCGTGCATTTTTCCACACGCACATCCATCACTACGCCGCCCGGCATTTGCTTGACGTGAACTTCGCAGCTCACGCCCGGCTGCGCCGAGCTGGGTTGCAGCCAGTTACGCTCAACCTTGCTGCGGATGGCCGCAATATACTGGTCACGCAAGCCGCTCAAGCGCCGGTCATTGGCGGCCTTGGCATTCGCCGTATCTTCCGCTGCCAGAGCTGCGGCCAGTTCAGCCTTGCGCCTGGCCTCGGCTTCGGCCTTTTGCCTGGCGGCAGCCTCTTGCGCCTGCTTGGCCTTTTGCGCCGCTTCGGCATCGGCCTTGGCTTTGGCCGCTGCTTCCG
>JBFMGA010000006.1:0-17704 GCA_040751855.1 Pseudomonadota bacterium
GAAAAATCTCAGCGTTGAAACGCATCGACAGACTGGGCATGAGCGCCCTGCTCGAAAATCAAGCGCGACATTGGTTGACTTTTTCTTGCCAATCACGGGCATGAACGCGAGGCCAATATACAAGCTGACCGGGATTGGCGGAACTGAAGCACGCAAGGATGCGTTTTCCAGCAAGCCGTTAGGGATACTCTGAATACCCCTTCCCTAGTAGACGCACTCAGACTCGATTCAGCCCGGCACACGCCCAGGCCGTCTCAAAACCTGTTTACGATCTCGCTGGACGGCGCACCAGTACGTAAAAATCGGAAGCGTAAAAATCGCTTTCCAAATTGCTCACATAGTTTGTTCATGATCTGCTTTTTCGCACGATTTTTTTCTTGCACTGTATCCTTTGATTAACATCGTAAGCAAGTTCTCACTCATTTCGTCGTAGGAGGGGTTAACTCCGACTTCAAGCCGCACCTGATGCATCGAAAGTTCGGTTTGTGTCGCAGACAAATCCTCTCCTGCAAAATATCCCCGTTAAAGGTCGGCGACGACACTGCCTAGAGTTGAGCGCCGAATTCAAATCTTCATCCAGAGTCATGCCGCCATGCGCAATTTTTTACCGCTACTCTTGTTGTCGTCACTTCTGTCGTTGACTTGGCTAAGCGCCCCGGCTCAAGCGTCCTCCAGCTCCCTGGCCTCTTTCGCCGCCCAAAACACCCCGCCTGGTGAGCCCCTGGAACCCGAACAAGCTTTCCAGCTTGCCAGTCAAATCGACGGCAATACCGTGCGCCTGCACTGGATCATCGCCCCGCATCATTACCTGTACCGCGACAAGATCAGCGTGCAAGCGCTTGAGCCGCAGGGCGTGCAGGCGCAATTCACCCTGCCTGCGGGCGAAGAAAAGAACGACGCCTTTTTGGGCAAGGTGCAAATTTTTCACGACAGCCTGTCTCTGGATGTCGTCCTGCCTGACTTACAGCCCGCGCAAAAGGTCAAGCTGAAAGTCGGCTTTCAAGGCTGCGCCGAGGCGGGGATTTGCTACCCGCCGATGGAAGAAATCGTTGAACTCACTTCAGGAAATCCCGCGACCGCAACGCTGCCCGCCCCCGCCAGCAGCGCCAGCGTAACCCCGCCCGCCACGGCGCCCCCCGCCCTCGCCCCGCCCAAGCCTGAATCCATGGCCGAACAGGACGCCATTGCTGAAAAACTCAAAAGCGGCAACACCTGGCTGGCCATTGGCCTGTTTTTCCTGGCGGGGCTGGGGCTGGCGCTGACCCCGTGCATTTTCCCGATGATTCCGATTCTTTCCGGAATCATCGCCGGTCAAGGAGAGCATCTTTCCACCCGCCGCGCGTTCATGCTCTCCTTGCTCTACGTGCTGTCCATGTCCGTGGCCTATACCGTAGCTGGCGTCCTCGCCGGCATGTTTGGCAGCAACTTGCAGGCGGCTTTCCAGAATCCATGGATTTTGGGCAGCTTCGCTCTTGTGTTCGTCGCGCTGGCTCTTTCCATGTTCGGCTTCTACGAACTGCAGGTTCCTTCCGGCCTGCAAAGCAAGATCGCCGACATCTCCGGCAAGCAGAAAAGCGGCAGTTATGTCGGCGTAATGATCATGGGGCTGCTCTCGGCGCTGATCGTCGGCCCCTGCGTGGCTCCGCCGCTGGCTGGCGCCCTGATTTACATAGGCCAGACCGGCGATGCCGTACTCGGCGGCGCGGCTCTGTTCGCCCTCTCCATCGGCATGGGGCTGCCGCTGATCGTTGTCGGCACGCTGGGCGGCAAGGTGCTGCCACGCGCCGGCGCGTGGATGGACAACGTCAAGGCCGTGTTCGGCGTAATGATGCTGGGCGTGGCCATTTGGCTGGTATCGCGCATCCTGCCGGAAAGCGTCACTTTAGGCTTATGGGGTGTTCTGTTGATTACCAGCGGCATCTACCTCGGCGCCTTGGAGCCCGCCGCGCCGGTGAGTTACAGAACCTACCACGCCAGCCGCGAACTGACCGGCCATATGGAACCGGTCGGCAAGGAAAACTCCGGCTGGAACCGTCTGTGGAAATCCCTGGGGCTGATCCTGATGTTCTGGGGCGCACTGATGCTGATCGGCGTAGCCACCGGACAGGGCACGCCGCTGCAACCCCTCAGGGGGCTCGCCTCAGGCGAGGCAAACGCAGTGAATTCCACCCGCGATACGGGGCTGCAGTTCCAGCGTATCGCCGATGTCGCCGCGCTGGAGCAGGCGCTGAATCAGGCCAAGACCGCCGGGCGGCCCGTCATGCTCGACTTCTACGCGGACTGGTGCGTCAGCTGCAAGGAAATGGAGCATGACACCTTCACGAATCCCGCCGTGCAACAAGCCGTGGCGGACGCCGTCCTGCTGCAAGCCGACGTGACCCAAAACAGCGACCAGGACAAAGCGCTGCTCAAGCGCTTCGGCCTGATCGGCCCGCCCGCCATTCTGTTTTTCGACGCCGATGGCGCGGAGCGCAAATCCAGCCGTCTGGTGGGCTTCAAAGCGCCGGAGGCTTTTGCACCGCATGCCAGACAGGCTCTGACGCCATAACCAAACCCCTTTCGCCGCCATTCACTGCCGTTTCACGCCATTCTGGACAACTCAACCCCGCAGCCGCACAATTCACCCACCTCATCAAGGCGGACGGCTGATGGCCAAATTACTGCTGCTCAATGGCCCCAATCTCAACCTGCTCGGCACGCGCGAACCGGACAAATACGGTTCAACCACCCTGAGCGACATCGTCACCCGGCTGCAAGCCCAGGCTAGCGCTTGCGGTCATACGCTTGACCATCTGCAAAGCAATGCCGAACACCTGCTGATCGAACGCATCCATGCCGCGCGCAACGATGGCACGGCTTTTATCCTCATCAACCCCGCCGCCTTCACCCATACCAGCCTCGCTCTGCGCGACGCCCTGCTCGGCGTGGCGCTGCCCTTGATCGAAGTCCACATCAGCAATGTCCACGCGCGAGAAAGCTTCCGCCATCATTCCTATTTTTCCGATATCGCCATTGGCGTGATCGTCGGACTGGGCGCCCAAGGTTACGAACTTGCTCTGCAAGCCGCCATCTCGCGCCTGAATCCATCGCCTTAACACCCATCATCTCGACGAGAACCAACTCATGGATACCCGTACCATCAAAAAACTGATCGAACTTCTGGAAAGCTCCGGCATCGCCGAAATCGAGGTCAAGGAAGGCGAAAAAGCCATACGTATCAGCCGTATGCCCAGCAACATGCCGGTCATGCAGCAGGCCGCGCCCCAACCGATGGTGGTCAGCGCGGCTGCGCCCGCGCAAGCCTCTGCAAGCGTCGCCGTGCCGCCTGCAGCGCCCAGCGGACACACCGTCACCTCGCCCATGGTCGGCACCTTCTACCGTTCGGCCTCGCCGGACTCCAAGCCCTTCGTCGAAGTCGGACAAAGCGTGAAGGAAGGCGACACTCTGTGCATTATCGAAGCGATGAAAATGTTCAATCAAATCGAAGCCGACAAGTCCGGCATCGTCAAAGCCATTCTCTGTGAAAACGGCCAGCCGGTTGAATTCGACCAACCGCTCGTCATCATCGAATAAGGTCGCCCCATGCTGAACAAAGTTCTTATCGCCAACCGGGGCGAAATCGCGCTGCGCATCCTGCGCGCCTGCCGCGAACTGGGCATCAGGACTGTCGCCGTCCACTCCACAGCCGACCGCGACCTGAAGCATGTGCGTCTGGCCGATGAGTCGGTATGCATCGGCCCGCCCAAGTCAGCGGATAGCTACCTCAACGTGCCTGCGCTGATCGCCGCCGCCGAAGTCACCGATGCCGATGCCATTCATCCCGGCTACGGCTTTCTCTCCGAAAACGCCGACTTCGCCGAGCGTGTGGAACAGAGCGGCTTCATCTTCATCGGCCCGCATCCGGCCAATATCCGCATGATGGGCGACAAGGTCGCCGCCAAGGATGCGATGAAAGCCGCGGGCGTACCCTGCGTGCCCGGCTCGGACGGCGCGCTGGGTGACAACGCCGAGGAGAATCTGCGACTTGGCCGCGAAGTCGGCTACCCGGTGATCATCAAGGCCGCAGGCGGCGGCGGCGGGCGCGGTATGCGCGTGGTACACACCGAAGCGCACCTGCTCAACGCCATCGACATGACCAAGGCCGAGGCCAGCGCCGCCTTCGGCAACCCGCAGGTGTACATGGAAAAATTCCTCGAACACCCGCGCCATATCGAAATTCAGGTACTCGCCGACCAGCATGGCAACGCTATCCACCTCGGCGAGCGCGACTGCTCCATGCAACGCCGCCATCAAAAAGTGCTGGAAGAAGCGCCCGCCCCCGGTCTTAGCGCTGAAGAGCGCAACGCCATCGGCACACGCTGCGCCCAGGCTTGCATCGACATCGGCTATCGCGGCGCAGGCACATTCGAGTTTCTCTACGAAAACGGCCAGTTCTATTTCATCGAAATGAACACCCGCGTGCAGGTCGAACACCCGGTGACGGAAATGATTACCGGCGTGGACATCGTCAAGGAACAATTGCGCATTGCAGCAGGACTGCCGTTGTCCATCCGCCAGGAAGACGTGCAGATTCGCGGTCATGCCATCGAATGCCGCATCAATGCCGAAGATGCCGCCACCTTCGTTCCCAGTCCCGGCAAGATCAACGCATTTCACTCCCCCGGCGGTCTGGGCGTGCGCTGGGACTCGCACATTTATGCAGGCTACAGCGTACCGCCCTACTATGATTCGATGATCGGCAAGCTGATCTGTCATGCCGATACCCGCGAAGGAGCGATCGCGCGCATGAACGGCGCCCTGTCGGAGCTGGTGGTGGAGGGCATCAAGACCAATACCGAGCTGCATCGTGACTTGATGAATGACGGAGCCTTTCAGCAGGGCTGCACGGATATTCATTATCTGCACAAGAAGCTGGGGTTGTGAGTTAGCCTTGTGCGCAGCGCCAGAAATGGCGCGAGATTTGCGCACGAAGTGCGCGGATTTGGATTTTGGATTTTTCCTTCCCCTTGGCAAGCGCACCGTGAGCCGTGCGCTCAGTAAAGGGTCAAACCGCATGGATGCGGTTTGAGGTCTGTCGGGGCAGGGATGCCCCGTCAGACCGACCCTTGGATGGGCGTGCGGATCACGGTTCCCCGTAGGGGTGCGCTTGTGGGGGCGTATTTCTTTCCCCCATTTCTTTGTACGACAAACGTCGTCAGGAACGACGTTGAGATGCGGAGCATCACCCGCAGGGCTGATGACAAGGATGTCATCAGCAACAAAGAAATGGGGTCGCCCGTGTGCATTGCTGTCGGCTTACGAAGCGCGGGCGTTGCGACGGGCGAAAAAGCCCACCATCCTCCGTTCAAAGCGCAGTGGTTTTGTTTCGCCCGTTTTTATGTCCATACGCTGCACAATTTACCGTTGATACGGGCGAGTAACTTTCTTTGCTTGCACAAAGAAAGTCACCAAAGAAATGCACCCCATGAAGCCGCCCTGCGGGCAAGCCGTGGCCTGACCTGCTCCAACCGGGCCGCGCCGACGCGACGTCCTGTCGCGACGACGCTCAATGCGCCATCCATGGCGCTTTGACCCGGTCTCCACAGGTCAGTCCACGACGGCTTCAAAAGGGGGGCTAAAAATCAATCCAAATCCGCACACTGCGTGCGCACAACACCAAACCTTGAGACACCCCATGCCCTGGCGCCAAATCACCCTTTCCGCACCCCGCAGCCAAACCGAACGCCTGGAAGACACCCTGCTCGAACTCGGCGCGGTCTCCGTCACCCTGCAAGACGCTGCCGATGTCCCGGTGCTGGAACCGCTGCCCGGCGAAACGCCGTTGTGGCCCGAGGTCAATGTCGTCGGCCTGTTCGAGCACGAGATCGACCCGACGGAAATTGACATCGAACTGCTCGCCCTGGGCATCCCGCCTGGCGTCTGGATTCAGGTTGAAGATCAGGATTGGGAACGCGCCTGGATGGATCAATTCCACCCACTGCAATTCGGCCAACGCCTGTGGATCGTGCCAAGCTGGCTGCCCGCCCCTGACCCTGCGGCGGTCAATATCTTGCTGGATCCCGGACTGGCCTTCGGCACCGGAACCCACCCCACCACCGCGCTGTGCATGCAGTGGCTGGACGGTGCGGACATGCAGGACAAAAGCGTGCTCGACTATGGCTGCGGCTCCGGCATTCTGGCGATTGCCGCGCTCAAGCTGGGCGCCGCGCACGCCTGGGGCATCGACATCGACCCGCAAGCGCTGAGCGCCACCGCCGATAACGCCGCGCGCAATGCCATTGAAAGCGAACGCCTGCAGACCGGCCTACCCAATGCCTTGCCGACTGACGCACGCTTCGATGTCTTGCTGGCCAATATCCTGATGGGACCGTTGATCGAACTTGCGCCTACGCTGACTCGACACGTCAAACCCGGCGGACAACTGGTGCTTTCCGGCCTGCTCGCCGAGCAAGCGCAAGGCGTCATGGCCGCCTATGCCGCCGACTTCGACTTTACGCCTCCGGCTCTACAGGATGGCTGGGCGCGCCTGAACGCCGTGCGGCGCTTGGTGTAGCTTCTTGCGGCAAAGAGCGTTCCAGAAGCCTTTCCAACCGCTCAAAACGCTCTTCAATCCGTTGCAGGCGCTCCAACAACTGCGCCCCCTGCAAGTCTTCTTTCTTTTCAACCTGTTCTGTTGATTCCTCAAGTTGCAGGTTCACCAGAAACGCGGCCACATTCGCCATCACCATGGAGAAGGTAAGCACGCCGAACATGATAAGAACCGCGCCCAGCAAACGCCCCTCTGCGGATACCGGGACAAAATCGCCATAACCCACCGTGGAGATTGTGACCAGCGCCCACCACAAGCCATCCCACAAGCTGTGAAATGCCGGATCAATTGTGGCCACCAGGGTGCCGATGGATAAGGTTAAAAAGACCGCCATGCTCAGGGTCGCAGCCAGCGCATGTCGCGCCATCATCCGCAGAGACTGTCGGGTCACTCGAACCAGGACGGACACAAGCAAAATCGCGCGTGTCAAAAGCAAGGCCATCATAGAAAGCGGGTAATTGAGGAACACAAGGGGAATGCCCACCAGCACAATCGACACGCTGAGCCAGTTTTCGCGCCAAAAACGCAAGCGGTCGCTCACCAGCAAACTGACGACCAACATTTCCAGCGCATAGGCCGACCAGACAAAGCGATCCAGGAAAACAAAATACCCCTCGACAACCAGCCCCTTAACCTCGGCATACCAGATGAATGGCAGCATCAGCGCGGCAAGAATCACCAGCCATTCGGCGGCGAGGGCGACGCGCCTGACGTGTGAAGGCTCATCCTGACCAACCCCGCCCACTCCCAAAAAAAACAGGCAGATTGTGTAGAGATTTCAGGCTCATATCAATCACGCGCCATGCGCGGCACTTCACCCGCCCGCCCGGTGGCGCGCCGGGTGAGCATGCGCCGCAACGGAGGTACGTCATTCGCCAAACGCAGCATCATGCCGCGCGCAAGCGGCACAATGCCCTGCGCCGGTTTGAACAGGTGGTGCAAAACGTCCATCCCCGACTGCATGAGCAGGTTCTCGCCGCGACGCTTGCCCTCGTAGGCTTGCAGCACATGCAGGCTGCCGATGTCCTGATTGCATGCGCGCGCCGCAATCAGGCTTTCCGCCAGCGCCGCCACGTCCATGAAGCCAAGATTCACCCCCTGCCCGGCCAGCGGGTGGATGGTGTGCGCCGCATCGCCCGCCAACACCAGACGCGGTTTGGCATAGGTTTGTGCATGGCGGCGGGTGAGCTTGAAACTGCCGCGCCCGAGCACGGCTTCAATCCCGCCCAGCTCACGCGGAAAGCTGCGCCGCAATTCAGCCAGAAAATCCGCCTCATCCAGCGCCAGCAAACGCGCCACCTCGTCCGGTGCGTGGTACCACACCAGCGAGGCGTGCCGCCCGGGCAGCGGCAGCAAAGCCTGCGGCCCGCTCGGCGTAAAGCGTTGCCAGGTGATGTCCTGCTGCGGAGCGCAGGTTTGCACCGTGGCCACAAGGGCTTCCACATCGTAATCCCAGGCGGTCAGGCCGATATGCGCCAGCTCGCGCAGCCGCGAATGCGCGCCGTCCGCGCCGACCACGAGCGCCGCATGCACCCGGCTGCCGTCGCTCAACACAGCCTGGGCACCCTGGGTCTGAATCTGCACATCAACCAGTTGCGCCGGGCAATGCAGCGTCACGCCCTCCAAATCCTCAGCCGCCCGCCACAAAGCCAGTTGCAGGACGCGGTTTTCCACGATATGCCCAAGAAAAGGCTCGCCGATGTCGCGGCTGTCAAAGCGGGTATCGCCAAAACCGACCTGATCCCATACGCGCATGCGCCGGAAGGGCACAGCACGGGCAACCGCCAGTGATGGCGTTTGCTCTTCGAGCTGGACTTCCGGCAATCCTCTTTTCGCTCCCGGCGAAAAGGTCATGCCCAGCACATGCTCCCAAGCGCCGGCGGACTGCAAAAGACTTTCCGAGGCCAGGCTGAGCGCCGAGACGCGCAGATCCAGATCCTGCGCCGGATCGAACGCCTTGGGCGCCTTTTCCTCGACCACATGCACCTCGAATCCCTGCCCGGCGAGCACGCAGGCCAGCGCCATGCCCACCATGCCGCCGCCGACGATCAGTACATCCGCCCGCACATCAACCTGCTGTGTCATCGCCTCACCCATTCAAACCCATCATTTGCCGCACAAAGCGCCTGCGCAACGGCGGCAGGGCGTCCAGCGCCATCAAGGCCAAGCCCTTCAAGGGCTTGGGTACGGGAACTTGCGCCGTAAACCCGCGCGCCAGGAGATCCATCACCGGATAGCTTTTGGCATAGTCCGGCGCACGCGCCTTGGCATACGCCGCCAGAACCTCCTCGCCGCCGATATCGCGGCCTTCCTGATACGCGCAGCTCACTTCGCCCAGCAGGGCGCGAATATCGCGCAGGCACAGGTTCAGCCCCTGCCCCGCCACCGGGTGCAGCGCATGCGCCGCATTGCCCAGAATCACCAGACGCGGCGCGGTGACTTGCTCGGCGGTCGTGGCGCGCAGCGGGTAGGCGCTGCGCGCGCCCACGCTCACAAAGCGCCCCAGACGCAGGCCAAAGCGCTGGCCGAGCTGCGCCAGAAACTCGGCGTCACTCAAGGCCAATCGTGCATCAAGCTCGTGCGCAGCGCTCACCCAAACCAGCGAATAGCGCCTGCCGCCCATCGGCAACAGGGCGATCGGCCCTTCGTCGGTAAAGCGCTCAAAAGCCGTGCGCGCCTCGGCGCGCTCCACTTCCACCCGCGCCAGGATGGCGGTCTGCCCATAGTCGCGTCCTTGCACCTCGCCGCCCAAGGCTGTGCGCACCGCCGATCCGGCGCCATCGGCCGCTACAAGCAAGCGGGCGCGCAACTGCTGCTCCTCGCCGCCACTGGCATAATGCAGGGTCACGCCGTCGGCATCCGCCTCATGCGCCACATAGGCCGCTGGCGCGCGCCAGTCCACGCCGCTCGCACGCGCCGCCTGCAACAGCGCCGGAGCCATGCTTTTTGAATCGAGCACCTGCCCCAGTGCGCCCACGCCTTCTTCGTCGGCATGAAAACGCGCCGCGCCGAACGCACCGTGCAAATTGACATGAATACACTCGATCGGCTCGGCATGAGCCTGCAGCGCCGACCACAACCCCCAGCCCGCCAGCAGACGCCGACCGCCTTCGGCCAGGGCGATCGCCCGTCCGTCAAAGCCCGACACGCCGACAGCGATCTGCATCGGTGGCGTTTCACGCTCCAGCACCGTGACCCGCAAGCCCTCGCATGCCAACAAGCGCGCCAGAATCGCCCCCACCGGGCCGCCGCCGACAATCGCCACATCGACCATGTCATTCATGCGGCACGATCTCCTCCAGCGCCTCGATCGACTTGGGCGCATCGGCGGTCAACACCTCATGCCCCTCGCGCGTGAGCAGGACATCATCCTCGATGCGGATGCCGGTATGGCGCAGCTCCTTGGGCACATCGCGCTTGTCGTCGATATACAGCCCCGGCTCCACGGTCAGCACCATGCCCGGCTCCAGAGCGCGCCATGCGCCATCCACCTTGTATGCGCCCACATCGTGGGTATCCATGCCCAGCCAGTGCCCAGTGCGGTGCATGTAAAAGCGCTTGTAGGCTTCTTTTTCAATCAGCTTGCTGACCTTGCCCTTGAGCAGCTTCAAATCCACCAGCCCCTCGGTCAGCACCTGCACGGCGGCCTGGTGCGGGGCATCAAAGCTGGCTCCGGGGCGCAAGGTGGCGATGGCGGCCTCCTGCGCAGCCAGAACCACGGCATACAGATCGCGCTGCGCGGGCGAAAAGCGTCCGCCGATCGGCAGAGTGCGACTGATGTCGCCGCAATACCCGCCCCATTCGCAGCCTGCATCCACCAGCGCCAGCTCACCCTTGCGCAGCGTGTCGCGGTTCTCGGTGTAGTGCAGGATGCAGGCATTGCGCCCACCGGCCACGATCGACGGAAACGCAGGCTCGCCGCCATGAGCACGGAAGCTATGCAGCAACTCGGCCTCAAGCCGATATTCCGCCATGTCGGGGTGCAGCGCCTGCATCACGCGCCGATGTCCTTCCACGCTGATACGACAGGCTTCGCGCAACACGCCCAGCTCATCCTCGTCCTTGAACAGGCGCATTTCATGCAGCAAGGGTGCACTATCCAACCAGGCGCTCGGCGCTTTCACCCCGCTGCGCTGCAAACGCCGCACCGCGCCCAGCCAGGCGAACAGTCGCCGGGCGAAATCCAGATCTTCGCCCAAGGGCGCGTACACCTGCTCACGTCCGGCAAGCAGCTCCGGCAATTTCGCATCCAGCTCGTCCAGGCTGAACGCCTGATCGATGCCGTAGTGCTTGAGCGCGCCCTCGCTTCCCGCCCGTCGGCCATCCCACTGCTCACGCGCCGCATCACGCGGACGCACGAACAGGATGCTCGCTCCCTGCTCATGCCTGGGCGCCAGCACCAACAAGGCGTCCGGCTCGTCAAAGCCCGTCAGGTAACGAAAATCACTGGACTGGCGAAACGGGTAATGTGTATCGCGGTTGCGCAGCTGTTCGCTGGAGGCGGGGATAATGGCCAGCGCCTGCTCGCCGATCGCCGCCAGTACGCGTTTGCGCCGCCGTGCGTAGTGTTTTTTGTTGAATCGGGGATGAATCGACACACTGAACTCCAGTCATCAATGCAGCGTCGGCGAGCCGCCGCCGGACTGGGCTGCGCGCGCACGGGCGATCTGCTCCCAAAGCTCCTCGACGTCCAGAGGCTCGTCCTCGTCCACGATTTCGCCCGGTCGCACCTGCTCACGCGGGTAGAGGGTTTCGTACATCAACATCACCCCCACGCGCAGGTACTCCACCAACTCGCTATAGGAAAGCTCGTCCTCTTCCTCATCTTCGCCCAAATCAAAGGCGGCCTGGGCGAACTGAGCGATGTCACGCAGCACCTCGGCGGACTCCTCGCTCAGTCCATCCTCGCTGCCCCCGGCCACGCCATAGCCATACAAAAAGCCGTGACACCACTCGTGCAGAGCGTCGGCGCGCGCTTGCAGGCTGGCGTCATCCTCCGGCAGCATGAGGTCGAACGTCCCCGCGCCCTCGCGCAGGCTGGCCGCCGCGTCGAGAACCATCTGGCGAACTTCATCCGGCACGTATTGCGCAGCGTCATCCTCCGGTTCGAACACTTGCGCCCACCAGGCTTCCAGCGCAACCTCGCCCTGCGCGCACATCATGCCCATCAATGCGCCATGCGCTTCCGCCGCCTGCATATCCGCCTGCGCAAGCAGCGCTTCCATCTGCTCAAAACTCACCATCGCCGCCCCTCATGTGAATCCGATCGGATGCCCGAATGCTAACACGTCACTCCAATTCATGACGCTAACCGACTGGCCAGGCAAGTGGAAAGTCTCCACTCAAGAGCTGATTAGGCTATGATTCGACGAGTTTCATCCCTATGCTTTTCTCATGCAACACATCCTCAGCGAAGAATCCTGGCAGTTGCTGCGCACCGATATCGAAAAACTGATGGCGCTCAATATCCAGCTCAAACAGGACAATCAGCGCCTGCTTGCCGACAAGCGGCAATTGCTGCACCTGCTCACCGCCACAGAGCAGCGTCTAACCCCCGTACTGGAACAACTCCTCAGCCAACAGGACGATCCGACATGAACCAAGAAGCCGTCACCCCCGTCAGCGTCACCGTACTCGACAAGGAGTTTCGCATCGCCTGCCCGCCGCAGGAACGCGACGCACTGATTCGTGCCGCGCGCCACCTGGATGGCAAGATGCGTGAGATTCGCCACACCGGCAAGGTGATCGGCAATGATCGTGTGGCGGTCATGGCGGCCATCAACCTTACCCATGAACTGCTTGAGCTGCGCGACGAACACGAACGCCTCCTGGCGCAGATGCATGCCCGCCCGGCGCCGCAGGAGGCTCTGCTTGCCCATGGCGAGCCGGTCATGACTCAATCCGTGCAATACGAAGCCGACGCCCTGCACCAGCAGATGCAAAACCTGCTCAATGATTGCAATCCGACGCGGACGTATTAAACTGATCCCAAGTCTTCTAGGGCGTGCGCCCACTGGTTCAATCCCCTTGAGCCTTAATGCATCCCCCAGGGGCTGGCGCTATTCGGGCCGTGTGCATGTCCGCCATGATGCGGAAAGCCTAACGCCTCATTCCGCCTTCCCCGACTTGAACCGCTCGGTTCAAGGTAAGTAGCCAGCAACGCCGCTTCTGGAAGACGCCTTGATTTTGCTAAGGGCACTTCTATAAATCCGCTGAAGCCGCGTCTGCGGTACCAAAAATCAGCTCAAAATGCTCACGCACTACGTGTATGCTCCGCTTTTTCGCCGGTTTTTGATTGGCATCCGTCGGCTTGATCGAATTTATAGAAGTGCCCTTATGGAAGGCCGGTGTCATGCTGGCCTTTTGCTTTTTTGTTGCAGCGCCCATCCTCGACAGCATGCCCCAAAGTCACGCCCCCACACGCCAATCGCTGCGCCAACCCCTGCGTCGGGCGCGCCGTGCGTTGGATGAGGCCGCACGCCGACAAAAACAGCATGCCATCCTGCACACGCTCATCCGCCACCCCAGACTGCAGGCAGCGCGCCGCATCGCCCTGTATTGGCCAGCGGATGGCGAAGTCGATCTCAAAGCGCTGCTGAAGCTTGCTCCCCACGTCTGGCGGCTTTACCTTCCCGTGCTTGCCCACGGCTCTCGCCTGCGCTTCGCGCCGTGGAACACGCAAACGAGCTTCAGAGCCAATGAATACGGCATTCCCGAGCCACAAGCCAGTCCTGGCGCCTTCATGCGCCCCAGCCAATTGGATGTCGTACTCATGCCGCTGGTCGGTTTCGACGACCACGGCAACCGCCTGGGCATGGGCGGCGGTTTTTACGACCGCAGTTTCGCCTTTCGCCATGCCCGTCGCCTCTGGCGCAAGCCGCTGCTGATCGGCGTGGCCTTTGAATTGCAGCGTTGCCCGGCACTGCCGACGGCCGCTTGGGACGTGCCCCTGGATGGCATCCTCAGCGAACGCGGGTTAACCTTGTTTCACCGCACGTAAGGAATCACCCGCATGGCCTATTGGCTGATGAAATCCGAGCCTGATGTTTTTGGCATCGACCACCTCGCCTCCCGCCCGCAGCAAACTGAATGCTGGGATGGCGTGCGCAACTACCAGGCGCGTAATTTCATGCGCGCCATGCGCGTGGGCGATCAGGTGTTTTTCTACCACTCCAACACCGCGATCCCCGGCATCATCGGCATCGCAGAGGTCGTGCGCGAAGCCTACCCGGATCACACCGCCTGGGAAAACCCGGAAGGCAAGTATTTCGACCCGAAAAGCACGCCGGACAAGCCGCGCTGGGACATGGTGGATCTGCGCTACCTGCGCCATCTTGCGCGCTGCATTTCGCTGGCGGAAATGAAGGCGCTGCCCCAACTTGAGCACATGCCGCTGGTACGCAAGGGCAACCGCCTCTCGGTCATGCCCGTCTCGCCCGAAGACTGGCAGGCTATTCTAGCCCTCGAAAATCGCCTTCCCCAATGAGCATCACCCGCGACTACCTCGACCGCATCCTCAATGCCCGCGTGTATGACGTGGCCATCGAAAGCCCGCTGGATGCCATGCCGCTGCTCTCCTCGCGCTTGGGCGCGCAAGTGCTGCTCAAGCGCGAAGACCTGCAACCCGTGTTTTCCTTCAAGCTACGCGGCGCTTACAACAAGATATTCCAGTTGCGCGCACGCGGTCAGCTGGGTGCAGGCGTCATCGCCGCCAGTGCAGGCAATCATGCGCAAGGAGTCGCCTTGGCGGCGCAACGCCTTGCGCTGCGCGCCGTCATCGTCATGCCCACCACCACCCCGCAAATCAAGGTCAACGCCGTGCGGCGGCGCGGTGGCGAGGTCGTACTGCATGGCGACGCTTACGACGAAGCCTATGCCCATGCCTGCCTGCTTGCCGCCGAGGAAGGGCTGACCTTTATCCACCCGTTTGACGACCCGGACATCATCGCCGGTCAGGGCACCATCGGCATGGAGATCCTGCGTCAGCACCCCGACCCGATCGAAGCCGTCTTCGTCCCGGTTGGCGGCGGCGGACTGATCGCCGGGGTGGCGGCCTATATCAAGCACCTGCGTCCGCACACCCGCATCATCGGCGTGGAGCCGGAAGACGCCGCCTGCATGCACGACGCCCTGGCCGCCAACGAGCGCGTCATCCTGCCGCAGGTCGGTCTGTTCGCCGACGGAGTCGCCGTCAAACAGGCCGGTGAAGAAACCTTCCGTGTGGCACGCAGCTGTGTGGACGAGGTCATTCTGGTCAGCACCGATGAAATGAGCGCCGCCATCAAGGATATTTTCGACGACACCCGCGCCATTGCCGAACCGGCGGGCGCACTGGCCATCGCCGGCCTCAAGCGATATGCCGCGCGCAGCGCAAATTCTGCAGGAACCTTGGTCGCCATCAATTCCGGCGCCAATATGAACTTCGACCGCCTGCGTCACATCGCCGAACGTGCTGACCTGGGCGAACAACGCGAAGCCCTGTTCGCCGTCACCATTCCCGAGCGTCCGGGCAGCTTCCGCACCTTTTGCGAAACCCTTGGTCGACGCGCCATCACGGAATTCAACTACCGCTACAACGATCAGCGCGACGCCCATATCTTCGTCGGCGTGCAACTCAACGGAGGATCGAGCGAAAAGGAGCAACTCATCCACGAGCTTCAATCCCGCGCCTACCCCGTGCTCGACATGAGCGGCAACGAAATGGCCAAGCTGCACATGCGCCATCTGGTCGGCGGCCATTGCCCCAATGTGGCGCATGAAATCCTGTACCGCTTTGAGTTTCCCGAACGCCCCGGCGCGCTGCTGCAATTTCTTACCCGTATGGGCGCAGAGTGGAACATCAGCCTGTTTCACTACCGCAACCACGGCGCAGACTATGGTCGAGTGCTGGTCGGCATCCAGGTGCCAACGGAAGAACGCCGCCAGTTTGAGCAGTTTCTGGAAGCGCTGGGCTTTCCTTACTGGGATGAAACCGACAACCCGGCGTATAACCTGTTCCTGGCCTGAACCTTGGGCTAGCTCAAGGTTTTCATGTAACCTTCCAACGTCGTTATACAGGACCAAACCATGAACCAAGACGAACTGAAAAAACAAGCCGCCCTTGCCGCGCTGGAATACATCAAGCCCGGCATGATCGTCGGCGTTGGCACCGGCTCTACCGTCAACCACTTCATTGACGGCCTGGCGAGCATCAAGCACCAGATCGAAGGCGCGGTTTCCAGCTCCAATGCCTCCACCGAGCGCATGCGCAAGTACGGCATTCCGGTACTCAGCCTTAACGAGGTCAGCGAGCTGCCGGTGTATGTCGATGGCGCCGACGAGGCCAACCAGTACCTGCAACTGATCAAGGGCGGCGGCGGCGCGCTCACCCGCGAAAAGATCATCGCCCAAATGGCCAAGACCTTTGTGTGCATTGCCGATGAAAGCAAGCTCGTTCCCATGCTGGGCAAATTTCCCCTGCCAATCGAAGTCATTCCCATGGCACGCAGCATGATCGCACGCGAACTGGTCAAACTCGGCGGCAACCCGGTGTACCGTGATGATTTCGTTACCGATAACGGCAACCAGATTCTGGATGTGCACAACCTGCAAATCATGGAACCCGCCAAACTGGAAGCGCAGCTCAACAACCTGCCCGGTATCGTCACTGTCGGCATTTTCGCCCTACGTCCGGCGGATGTATTGATCCTGGCCAGCAAGGACGGCGTTCGTAAAATCGGCGGATAATCCCGATGCAGGGGGAAGGAAACGTCCCCTGACAGCTTGCTGAAATCAAGCACTTCAGCAAACTGCTAAACCACAGCCCGCGCTTGACACAATCTTGGTCGGAGTTCATCCCTCCGCAAAGCCGTGTACTGGCGCTGCTTGTCGGGAGACTCATTCCTGGGGTTTTTCAAAGTTGTCGGGCTGCTGAAATATCCAATTTCAGCAGCCCGACAGACAGACTGCTTCTCAAAACCTAAGCGAAGAAAGGCGACATCGGTCGCCTTCAGCTCAGTACATTAAACGCGAATCACTTCTTCACGCCCGGCACTGCAGGCACGCTGATTGGATTAGCTGAGATGAGCGGGGTAAGTTGCTGCATGTTTTTGGGGCCGATACCTGGGACTTTTTCCAAGTCGGCGGCGGACTGGAAGGGGCCGTTCTGAGTACGGTAATCCACGATCGCCTTGGCCTTGGCCGGACCGATGCCGGGCAAGCTTTCCAGCTGGGTCGCCGTGGCGCTATTGATATCGATCGTAGCGGCGGGTGCCGCAGGCATGGCAGGCATGGCTGCGGGAACGGAAGGTTTGGCCGGGACGGCAGGCACGGATGGTGCGGCAGGCATCGTCGGCATCTCTGGTGCCGCCATGACGGTCAGAGGAGACAAGGTCAGCGCAAGGAACAGGGAACGCACAACAGCTTTCATCGGGATATCTCCAAAATCAGGGGGAAGGCAAGGGTGCCTGCCGGTCAAGCACGACAGGCATAGTGAGTATTAACCTGATTTCTTTCCGGCATTTGTCAGCGCAACATTCAGATTGACTATTGGCTGAATTGTCCCGGATTGATTTCTGGGTCACAAAAGCGACACCCCCAAGGTCGTTTGATCTTGGGGGTGTCTGGGAGAGGTGCTTGGCGGTGACCTACTTTCACATGGGGAAGCCCCACACTATCATCGGCGATGCTGCGTTTCACTTCTGAGTTCGGGATGGGATCAGGTGGTTCCACAGCTCTATGGCCGCCAAGCGAAAAGGATGGCGAAGGCCTATGTATGATGGATTGCGGTATATCGCTGTCGCGCTGAGCCGATAACCCTTTGGGTGTTATATGGTCAAGCCTCACGAGTCATTAGTACAGGTTAGCTTCACGCATTACTGCGCTTCCACACCCTGCCTATCAACGTGGTGGTCTTCCACGGCTCTTTAGGGACATCGAGTGTCCAGGGAGATCTAATCTTGGGAGGGGCTTCCCGCTTAGATGCTTTCAGCGGTTATCCCTTCCGAACGTAGCTACCCGGCTGTGCCACTGGCGTGACAACCGGAACACCAGAGGTTCGTCCAACCCGGTCCTCTCGTACTAAGGTCAGCTTCCCTCAAATCTCCAACGCCCACGGCAGATAGGGACCGAACTGTC
>JBFMGA010000007.1:0-55501 GCA_040751855.1 Pseudomonadota bacterium
CTTTCCGCTTGGCGGCCATAGAGCAGTGGAACCACCTGATCCCATCCCGAACTCAGAAGTGAAACGCTGCATCGCCGATGATAGTGTGGGGCTTCCCCATGTGAAAGTAGGTCACCGCCAAGCACCTCTCCCAGACACCCCCAAGATCAAACGACCTTGGGGGTGTCGCTTTTGTGACCCAGAAATCAATCCGGGACAATTCAGCCAATAGTCAATCTGAATGTTGCGCTGACAAATGCAAAAGGGCAGCTTGCGCCGCCCTTTGATTGTTTGAAGCCTGGAGTTATCGCCCCGCTATACGCCCGATGGCGTAGTACTCAATCCCATGTTGTTGCATGGTCAAGGGGTCGTAGATATTCCGCCCGTCAAAGATCAACGGGTTTTTGAGTCGTTTGAATGCATCGAAATCAGGCGAGCGGAATATTTTCCATTCGGTGACGATAGCCAGAGCGTCCGCATTCTCCAAGGCCTGCTCTGGTTGGTCGCAAAGACACAAGTCGTCGCGCATTCCATAAATACGCACGGTCTCATCCATGGCGACCGGGTCATAAGCCTGCACCTTGGCTCCTGCCGCCCAGAGCATTTCCAGCAATACGCGGCTGGAGGCTTCGCGCATATCATCGGTGTTGGGTTTGAAGGCCAGCCCCCATACGGCGATGGTGCGTCCCTGCAGATCGCCGTCGAAGCGCGCGAGGATCTTCTCGAACAGCACTTTTTTCTGTGCGTCATTGCGCGTCTCGACGGCCTCCAATACTTTGGCGTCAAAACCTACATCGCGTGCGGCGCGTTCCAACGCCTTGACGTCCTTGGGAAAGCAGGAACCGCCGTAGCCGCAGCCGGGGTAGATGAAGTGGTAGCCGATGCGCGGGTCGGAGCCGATACCGATGCGCACTTGTTCGATATCTGCGCCCAGACGCTCGGCGAGCATGGCCATTTCGTTCATGAAGCTGATCTTGGTGGCCAGCATGGCGTTGGCGGCGTATTTGGTCAGCTCGGCGGAACGAATGTCCATGACGATCATTTTGTCGTGGTTGCGGCTGAACGGGGCGTAGAGTGCGCGCATTTGCCGCGTGGCATAGTCGCTGTCGGTGCCGATGATGATGCGATCGGGCTTCATGAAGTCCTCGATCGCCGCGCCTTCCTTGAGGAACTCGGGGTTGGAAACGACATGAAACTCCTGTGCGCTGCCACGTTGTTGCAGTATCTCCTGCATGGTGGCGCGAACCTTGTCGCCGGTGCCGACCGGCACGGTGGATTTGTCCACCACGATTTTGGGCGCATCCATGTGCTCAGCGATGGTGCGCGCGACGCTCAAAACGTAGCGCAAGTCGGCGGAGCCGTCTTCATCCGGCGGCGTGCCCACGGCGATGAATTGCATCTCGGCATGGGCGACAGCGCGCTGCATGTCGGTGGTGAAGTCGATGCGCCCCATTTTCATCACGCGCTTGATGATCTCATCCAGCCCCGGTTCGTGAATGGGAATGATGCCTTGCTTCAGACGCGCAACCTTGTCCGCGTCCACGTCCACGCAGAGCACATCGTTGCCCACATCGGCCAGACAGGCTCCGGTGACCAGGCCGACATATCCCGAGCCAAAAACAGTGACTTTCATGGTTTATTCCTGGGGTCAAAATAGTTCTGGAACCACGTTGCAAAGCGTTGCAAGCCATCTTCAATCGCCGTGTTCGGACTGAAACCCGTGTCGCGCATCAAATCGCTGACATCGGCATAGGTGGCGGGTACGTCGCCGGCCTGCATCGGGCGCATGATTTTCTCAGCCTTGCGCCCCAGCGCCTGCTCCAGCAGTTCAATAAAACGCGAAAGCTCGACCGGGTTGTGGTTGCCGATATTGTAGATGCGATAGGGCGCAGGACTGCTGCCCGGATCGGGGTGCGCGCCGTTCCAGTCGGCATTGGGCGAGGGCGGGCGATCGAAAACGCGCAGCACGCCCTCCACGATGTCATCGATGTAGGTGAAGTCGCGGCGCATCTTGCCGTGATTGTAAACCTCGATCGGACGCCCTTCGGTGATTGCCTTGGCGAATTTGAAGTAAGCCATGTCCGGGCGACCCCAGGGGCCGTAGACCGTGAAAAAGCGCAGTCCCGTAGTCGGCAGACGGTAGAGGTGCGCGTAGCTGTGTGCCATCAGCTCGTTGGCTTTTTTGGTGGCGGCATACAGGCTGATGGGGTGATCGACATTGTGATGCACAGAATAGGGCATGACGGTATTCAGGCCGTACACCGAGCTGCTGGAGGCATAGACCAGATGCTCCACCGCCTGCTGGCGGCAGCCCTCCAACACGTTGATGAAGCCGAGCAGATTGCTATCGGCATAGGCATGCGGGTGGTCGATGGAATAGCGCACTCCCGCCTGGGCGGCGAGATGGATCACGCGTCGGGGCTTGTACCGGGCGAACAGCGCGCTCACGGCGTCGCGGTCGGCAAGGTCGCCGTGGATGAAGTGGAAATTGGCCTGCTCGCCGATCTGTGCAAGACGGGCATGTTTGAGGCTGACATCGTAGTAGTCGTTGAGGCTGTCCAGCCCGATGACGCGCTCGCCGCGCGCCAGCAGAGCCTGGGTGACGTAAAAGCCAATAAATCCGGCGGCGCCGGTGACAAGCACGCTCATCTCGGTTTCCGTTCGCACATCATGCGCACCGCGCGCGGATAAAGTTGATGCTCCAGCGCATGCACCTTGTGTTGCAGACTTTCAACGCTGTCTCCCGGCGTAATCTCCACCCGTCCCTGCAAAATGATCGGCCCTTCATCCACGCCTTCCGTGACCAGGTGCACGGTCGCGCCGTGCTCGCGGTCGCCCGCCTCCAGCGCGCGTGCATGAGTGTGCATGCCCGGATACTTGGGCAGGAGAGAGGGATGGATATTGAGCATCTTGCCAGCGTAATGCTGCACAAAGCCCGGCGTGAGGATGCGCATGAAACCGGCCAGCACGATCAGATCCGGGTCGTAATGGTCGATGCGCTGCATCAGCGCGTGATCAAAGGCTTCGCGGCTGGGAAAGTCCTTGTGGCTGAGCGCTTCGGCTGCGATTCCGGCCTGGCGCGCGCGTTGCAGGCCATAGGCGTCGGCGCGATTGCTGAGCACGGCCTTGATCTGGCCGTCGCCCAGTTCCCCGCGCCGTTCGGCGTCCATCAGCGCTTGCAGATTGCTGCCATGGCCGGAAATCAAAACAACGATGCGGGTCATCAGAGCAGAATCACGCCTGCATCGCTGTGCTTGACCATGCGCCCCATCACCCAGGGCTGTTCGCCAGCGGCTCGCAGGCGTTCGATCACGGCATCGACTTTTGCCGCATCCACCATCAGCGTCATGCCCACGCCATTGTTGAAGGTGCGATACATTTCGTGCGCGGCGACATTGCCGCCCTCGCGGATCCACTGAAACACCGGCGCAGGCGTCCACGAGGCGGTATCCACTTCGGCGGCAAGCTGCTCGTCATACACACGCGGCAGGTTTTCAGTCAGGCCGCCGCCGGTGATGTGGCACAGGCCGTGGATGCCGGAATCCTGATCGCGCAACAGCGGCAGCAGGCTTTTGACATAGATGCGCGTCGGCGCAAGCAGGGCATCGGCCAGCGAAACCTCGCCGCAAGGCTGATTCAGATCGGCGCCGGTCACCGCCAGCACCTTGCGAATCAGCGAATAGCCGTTGGAGTGCGCGCCGGAGGAGGGCAGGCCGACGAGCACATCGCCCTCGCGTACCTGTGAGCCGTCCAGCATCTGCTCTTTTTCCACGATGCCGACGGCGAAGCCCGCCAGATCGTAATCGCCTTCTTCATACATGCCCGGCATTTCCGCGGTTTCACCGCCAACCAGGGCGCAACCAGCCAGCTCGCAGCCCTCGGCAATGCCGGTGACCACGCGCGCGGCGACATCCACCGACAGCTTGCCGGTGGCGTAGTAATCGAGGAAAAACAGCGGCTCTGCGCCCTGCACCAGAATATCGTTGACGCACATGGCGACCAGATCGACGCCGATGTGGTCATGGCGGTTCAGATCAATCGCCAGGCGCAGTTTGGTGCCCACGCCATCCGTGCCGGACACCAGCACCGGCTTTTTATAGCCCTCGGGAAGCTCGAACAAGGCGCCGAAGCCGCCCAGTCCGCCCAGAACGCCGGCGCGACGAGTGCGGGCTACAGCGGGCTTGATGCGCTCGACCAGCGCATTGCCGGCATCAATGTCTACACCGGCGTCACGGTAACTCAGGGTGGGTGCGTCAGGCATCACGGGCGAAACTCTCGGGCTTTTAAGGGTGTGCTATTGTACATGCGAGCTTCATTTGTCGCCTCTACCTCGTATGCCTTCCTCCAAGCTTCGGCATTTGCCCAACATCATCACGCTGGCGCGTATGGCGCTGATCCCGTGGATTGCCTGGGCCTTGTACGAGGCGCGCTATGCGGATGCCTTCGTGCTGTTCGCCATCGCCGCGCTCAGCGACGCCGTGGACGGCTTTCTGGCGCGGCATTTTTCCTGGCAAAGCCGACTGGGCGCGATACTCGATCCACTGGCCGACAAGGGCATGATCCTGGCGGCCATGCTGGCGCTGGCCATGTCTGGACTATTCCCGCTGTGGCTGCTCCTGCTTTCCTTTGTGCGCGACTTTTCCATTGTGGCGCTGGCTGTGCATTACAACTTCTTTGTGCGCTCAGGCTTCGTGCCGCGTCCGTCCATCTTCGGCAAGCTGCACACGGTGCTGGAGGCGGCGCTGATTCTGGTGGTCATTCTTGACGCCTGGCAAGGCATGGGGCTGGACGGCGTGCGCGACGGGCTGGTGGCGGTGGTCGCCGTGTCCACCGTAGTCAGCGGTCTGGATTACTACCGCCAGTGGCGACGCTTGCCGGGCAGGGACGAGCCGAGTTGAGCCTTTTCAGCCAGTACGTGTTTGATTTCGGCGCGAAGCCCGCGCATGTCCTCAGCCGCTTTGTGCCGGGCAAAAACGCCCTGGCTCTGGCCTTGGTCGAGCAAATGACCGAGCTGAACGGCGAGCCGCAGCTCTACCTGTGGGGCGAAAGCGGGCGCGGCAAAACCCACATCCTGCAAGGCGCGTGCGAACGCATGAGCGCGCACGGTCGCCCCGCCGCCTATTTGTCCCTGGCCGACGCGCCGCATCCCGGCGTATTGGATGGTTTGGAACAGCTTGCCCTGGTAGCGCTGGATGACATCCAGGCGGTGATGCAGTCACCCGCGTGGGAGGAGTCCCTGTTCGATTTGATCAACCGCTTGCGCGAGCAGGATGTTCCCCTGTTGCTTGCCGCCGATGCCCCGCCGAACCAGTTGGCGGCAGGGCTGCCCGACCTTGCCTCGCGCCTGAGCTGGGGGCCGATCTTGCACCTGGAGGCGCTGGACGATGTCGGCAAGCGCGAAGTGCTGCTCGCCCAGGCGCGCGAGCGCGGCATGGAGTTGCCGGATGAAGTGATTTTCTACATGTTCAGCCACCTGCCGCGTGGCCTGCCCAGCCTGCTTGCTGGTTTGCAGCGATTGGATGATGCTTCGATGGAGCAAAAACGCCGCGTGACCTTGCCGCTGGCGCGGGAGGTTTTTACGCCGACCTGATCTTGCTGAGCCGTTCAGGATTACGCTGGCTGCATAACCTAATAACGAGTGCATTCTGTGAAGTATGAGTCCATGCGGACTGAAGCATCCTCGCTTTTCTGAGCCTTTTATCCGGTGTCGTTGACCATTGCCACGGTGAGCGCTGCCGTTGCATCATTCGATCCCGCAGCGATAGCGAGCGCTCGAACATGACGATCCACCGTAGGCGCTGAATACACATGATCGACAGTCAAACTGCCGCCTTCATTCAAACAGGGGTTAGCATCAGTGTGGCGGCCTGCGGTGCGGATCGCCTGCCGAGCATGAGTCGTGGCATGGGTTGTCGGGTTTCGGATAGTGGTAATGAAGTGCGCGTCTTCGTGAAGCGCTCGCAAGCAGCGGAGCTGATCGAGAACATCCGCTACAGCGCGCGGGTCGCCAACGTGTTCAGCCTGCCCAGCACCAACCGCACTGTCCAATTGAAGGGGCGCGACGCGCGGATGGAGGCCTTTGACGCGGCCGATCTTGCCATCATCGAGGAACACATCGCGCTCTTCCTCGAACAGGTCGTACCCCTGGGTATCCCGGAAGAAGTTGCCCGTGTGATTCTTGCTTACAGGGTCGAGGATCTGGCGACCGTGGTCTATACGCCCAGCGCGGCCTTCTCGCAAACGCCCGGACCCAAAGCCGGCAAGCCGCTGCTGGGTTGACGCAACATGAGCGTGCGCATCGAAACCATCCGCGAATGTCTGGAAGGCGTGATTCCCGGTCAGATCGCCACCTGCGACAAGGAGGGCATGCCCAATCTGGCCTACCTGTCGCAGGTGCAGTTCATCGACAACGAACACGTTGCGCTTTCCTACCAGTTTTTCAACAACACCCGGCAGAACGTACTGGCCGGTTCGCCAGTGCGCTTGCTGCTCACCGACCATCGGACCGGCGTGCAATATCGGCTGCGGCTAGAGTATTTGCGCACCGAAACCGCCGGCCCGCTGTTTGAGCAGATGAAAGCCAAGCTGGCTGGCATTGCTTCCCACACGGGCATGAGCGATGTATTTCACCTGTTGGGCTCGGACGTCTATCGCATCCGCGACATTGAACAGGTGCCTGGAGTGGCACTGGCGCCGCCACCGCCGCCCGTGAACCACCTCACGGCGCTGCGACGCGCCACGCAGCGCCTGTCTGGCGGCAGCAACCTGGAGTCGCTGCTGGAAGCGGCAATGAACTCATTGGTCGAAGAATTCGGCATCGACCACGTCATGCTGCTGATGCACGACCAGGCATACGGTCGTCTGTACACGCTGGCCAGCCGCGGCTACCCGGAATCCGGCATCGGCTCGGAGATTCCGATCGGCGCTGGTGTGATCGGCATTTGCGCCCGCGAAATCTCGCCGATCCGCATTGGCTTCATGACCAGCGAATACAGCTACGGTCGCAGTGTACGCGACAGCATGGAAGGCGAGAGCCGGGCTGACGGTCTGGAAACCGCCATTCCCTTGCCCGGCCTGCCTGAGGCTCGCAGCCAGCTGGCGGTGCCGGTCGCCGTTTTTGGCCAGTTGCTCGGCGTGCTGTATGTGGAGAGCGTCGACGACCTGCACTTTGGCTACGACGACGAGGATGCGCTAGTCGCCTTCGCCGCCCAGCTGGCGCTTTCCATTCATCACCATCAGCACGCGGCGGAGCAGACCGAGGATGTTTCACCCGACTCCGCCGAGGCGCCGCCAGCCAGCGGCTCCGTGCTGTCGGTGCGCCACTTTGCCGCCAACGACAGCATCTTCATCAACGATGACTACCTGATCAAGGGCGTCGCTGGCGCGATCCTGTGGGCGCTGCTTACCGACTTCGTCGAGCGGCGACGCACCGAGTTCACCAACAAGAGTTTGCGGGTGGACTCGCGCATCCGCCTGCCCGGCGTCAGCGACAACCTCGAAGCGCGCCTGGTGCTGCTGCAACGGCGCCTGGACGAACGTGCCGCAGGCATCCGCTTGACCCGCACCAGCCGTGGGCGCTTTTCACTGGCGGTCGAGCGCCCCTTGCAACTGGTTTCGGGCTGAGCTCTTGGGGCAAGTTGGCCTCATTTCTTAAATCTTCATTCAGCGCTTCTTAAGAATTTCATAAGCGGCTCTGCCGCATCTTGTCTGGATTGACGGCCGTCCTAGACTTGCTGCGATCATCCAACGACAGGAGAAATTACCATGTCCACCCCGAAGAAAACCGCCCTCATCCTCGCCGTCATTGCTGGCTGCTTTGCCGGTTTGCCTGCGCAAGCTGACGACACGACTGACACGCTGGTGAAGCGCGGCGCCTATCTTGTCAGCTTCAGCGGCTGCGCCGATTGTCACACCCCGTCCAGGATGGGGCCGAAAGGTCCAGAGAAGGACATGGCGCTCGGTCTTTCGGGTCATCCGCAAGCATTGCAAATGCCCTCGCCGCCGCCGTTGAACGGCGACTGGAACTGGGCCGGCTCGGCCAGCATGACCGCCTTCAGCGGCCCCTGGGGGCAGACCTACGCCAGCAACCTGACACCCGATCCGGAGACGGGTATCGGCAACTGGAGCGCACAGAACTTTATCGCAGCGATGAAGAACGGCAAGCATATGGGCGTAGGTCGGCCAATCCTGCCGCCGATGCCCTGGCAAGGGCTATCGCACCTGTCGGAAAAAGACTTGCGTGCGATCTATGTCTACCTGATGGCGCAGCCGCCAGTCAGGAACCGCGTGCCTGAATACGCACCGCCCGCCAGCGCCGCCGGAAAACCCTTATAAGTCTTGATGCGGCAAGTGCTGCTCCACTTCGATGGAGCGGAAACGCAGCATGGCCTTGCCGCTGGCGCGGGAGTTTTTTACGCCGACCTGACCTCGTTGAGCGGTTTTTCCTGTTTCCACGTTCCTGCGCGGGAACCAGGATGGATAAGGCCGTTTGATCTCGGTCAATCTCGGCAGCCTTCGGCAATACCATCAAGTTGGGCGCAATAGCGCAGCGTATTGCGCTGGATGTGGGCGAAACCATTCGGCGGGTTACGCTGGGCTAACCCGCCCTACGCGGGCTGTCCTCGATTCTAATAGCGATTTTAGTAGTGAATCAATTGTGGTCTGCCCCCGCTTTTCTGCGGCTAATTACAGCCCTATAATCGTTTGCGATAATAAACCCTTGAAATTGGACGATCGCCACATAGGCGATTAATATAAAACACGCCACTCCAATCGATGTTGCGAGCGCCCAAGGCCAATTGAAGGGGGCGGTGCTGCTAAATGGAAATAGGAGCGAAAAAGCATGGGCAAGACGCTCAAGGACAAACAGACCTACTACTGCAAAAGCGTTAACAAGTATCTCCTTCTTTAGGTCGGAGAGGCTGTCGATTACAGTGTTGTAGCTGCTGTTGTTTTTATTATTCTCATCGGTCGCGATATCTTTAGCTATGCCCTCGACATAAGAATACAAGGTATAAGAGAGCGTTCCTGTAATAATCGTGAGTGTAAAAGTAGCTGGTAAAAGTTCTCCGAAAATTATCTCGGCAAGTTCTTTTGTATGGTAGATGGTGAACAAAGCTGCGCTAAAAAACAACGCGAAGAACAAGATAATTCTAGTCATCTCTTTCATCGCGACTCAGTATTTCAGACTCTGAAATCACCTGAATAATAAGGCTCGCGTCACCCGCTTCTCTACCAGGAGCAGGAAGGCCAGTTTCTAGTTCAAGTTGGTTTTCATGATTAATTTCTTCCTGCGTAGGAACAGGAAGCTCCACAGATACTGCTGCCTTTTCACTTGTGTGTTTCTTTTTTCCGCCTTTTTTACCTTCGGTTATTAGTGTCCACTTGCCTTCGCCTTCTGCAATATAGTCGATATAATCCGCTATGGTTTCCTCAGGGATTTCCAGATTCCCTGATTCGTTTTCGAGAACCAATGACATCTCATCTTGGCCATATAATTTCTTTAGCTCTTGAAGGACTTCACGAGCTTTTTCGTTAGTTCGAAGAATATTCGGTGAAATTAATTTTAATTCAAGGCGATAGATCTTTTTGTGCGCATCTACTGTCGACCAGAATTCTGCTTTACTTGTTTTTGGCTCTATAAAAACACGATGGTTATAATATGCTAGGACAGGCTCCCTAACCCCAGCCTGAATTGCATTGGCAATTTGTAACTCTGTTCCAAATCTCCAATCACGTTGCACAAATATGTACTGCTCCATTAAGTCAACGACAGCCATGAGAGGTATCCAATCGTCTGCTGTATGCTCGACAATGTCACCTGGAACCTTTTCGCCGACATGCGCAGTTCTAAGCTTTGCGACTTTGCCAACTAGATATCGGCCTGCTTGGAATCGGTACAATTCAGAGGGTTTTGCCTCCGAAAATCCTACAAAAGCATAGCGGACATTGTTACGGTCAAACTCCCTGTCACCGACGAGAGCAATCGATATAGCCGCACCTTTTGGTGTTGGTAGCGCGGAAACGGCCAAGCTGCTTATCTGCGCTTCTTCAATGAGTGAATATCTCAGAACAATAAATTCGCCAGTATCTTTCATTTTATTTCTTTAAAAGCTCTAAAGTTTAGTTGATGTCTTGACAGGTTATGTTCTTTGGTGAATCGGCGCGTATAAAGTTATTGGATTAAAAAGTGTATTGATTTTTATTTTTAATGAGGGTTAGGCGCGAATTAATCAACTCACAAGCCACTCAAATCACCTTCGAAAACCGCTGCACCTTGTCTCCGCCCAAATATTTGTCAAACGGCATGCACACATTGCGAATCAGCAACCGGCCACGCGGCAGGACGCGGATGCCATTGGCGTCCATGTCGATCAGGCCGTCGGCGATCATGGGTTGCAGGCGGGGCAGGGCGTCGGCGAAGTAGTCCGTGAAGTTGATGCCATGCTCGGCGCTGAACTTGGCGTAATCCAGGCCGAAGTGGCAGATCAGTTCCATGATCACGGCGCGGCGGATTTCGTCATCCGGGGTCATGCACAGGCCGCGCTCGATCGGCAGTTTTCCTGCATTCAGCGCGGCTTCGTAAGGCTCCATTTCCTTGACGTTTTGGCTGGTGCAGCCGGCGACCTGGCTGATGGAGGAGACGCCGAAGGCCAGCAGGTCGCATTCGGCGTGGGTGGTGTAGCCCTGGAAGTTGCGGTGCAGGCTGCCTTGTCGCTGGGCGACGGCGAGGCTGTCGTCGGGCAGGGCGAAGTGATCCATGCCGATGAAGACGTAACCGGCGGCGGTGAGGTGTTCGATGCTGGCTTGCAGGATGGCGAGCTTTTCCGCCGGGGCGGGCATGTCGGCCTCGTTGATGCGGCGCTGCGGCTTGAAGCGCGTGGGCAGGTGGGCGTAGTTGAACATGGATAGGCGATCCGGGCGGGTTTCCAGCACGCGGTCGAGCGTTTTCAGGAAGCTGTCCACGCTTTGCAGCGGCAGGCCGTAGATCAAGTCCATGCTGACCGAGTGGAAGCCTTCGGCGCGGGCGGCATCGAGCACGGCGAAGGTTTCTTCGGCGGACTGGATGCGGTTGACGGCTTTTTGCACCGCCGGGTCGAAGTCTTGCACGCCGAGGCTGATGCGGTTGAAGCCGAGTTGGCGTAAGAGCTTGATCGTGCTGGCGTCGGCTTCGCGCGGGTCGATTTCGATGGAGTATTCGCCCAAATCGTCGTCACGCAGGGTGAAGTGGCGGCGCGTGCTGTCCATCAGGCGGGTCATTTCCGCGTGGTTGAGGAAGGTGGGCGTGCCGCCGCCCCAGTGCAGTTGATCGACGATGCGCTCTTTGCTCACATCGCGCGCCACCAGATCCATTTCCTTTTCCAGCAGGCTTAAATACGGCGCGGAACGTGAGCGGTCTTTGGTAACGATCTTGTTGCAGGCGCAATAAAAACAGACGGTGTCGCAGAACGGGATGTGGAAGTAAAGCGAGATCGGCCCGCCCTGCGCCTGGCTTTGGGCGAGGGCGGCGCGGTATTGGGCTTCGCCGAACTGGTCGGTGAATTGCACGGCGGTGGGGTAGGAGGTGTAGCGCGGACCGGCGGTGTCGTAGCGTTGGATCAGGTCGGCGTCGAAAATGAGGTCTTGGTTCATGCGTTGCCCGTAGAATGTGCGGCCAAAGGGGTAAAGGAAGCACTGACTTATTCAGTGCTTCCTGCTTGGGGTGGGATGCCCCAACGCAATAGATGACGTCAGTCATCGAATTGCGAAGGTGTTGCCCGGACATGTGCCGGGCAGCAGCCGCTGAAAAATTCATGGATGAATTTATTCGGCGTTTCCATAGAGCGCGAGTAATGGACGATTTATTAAGGGCGTTAGACTACTTCGGCGTAGTGGTTTTTGCCATCAGCGGCGGGCTGACGGCGGCGCGCAAGGGCATGGATCTGGTGGGCTTCGCGCTGATCGGCACGGTGACGGGCATCGGCGGCGGCACGCTGCGAGATTTGTTGCTGAATAAGCCGGTGTATTGGCTGTCAGCCTGGGAATATGTGCTGATGACCGTGCTCGCCGCTTGGGCGGTATTTTTCTTCGCCCGCTTTTTTACCACGCGCACGGCGACCTCGGCCTTGAACTGGGCGGATGCGGTGGGCTTGGCGGTGTTCAGTCTGGTCGGCGCACAGGCGGCGCTGGCGGCGGGCACTTCGGCCTTTATTGCGGTGGTGATGGGGATGATGACGGCGAGCTTCGGCGGGCTGATCCGCGATTTGCTCTGCGACGAGCCGCCGATGATTTTGCACCGCGAGGTGTATGCCTCGGCGGCGGTGGCGGGAGCGACGGTTTTCGTGGTGCTGCATGAACTGGCCGCGCCGGATTTGCTGACGCTTGCGGCGGGCTTTTTTGTCGCGCTGATCGTGCGTGGTTTGGGGATTGTGTATGGCTGGCATTTGCCAGCGTTTCCCAAAAGTAATTGAACGGTAGTGAATTAAGAATGAACGCACTCGAAATTCGTAGCCTGAGCAAGACCTATCGCAGCGGTACGCAGGCGTTGCGAGGGATTGACCTGCATGTGGAGGAGGGCGATTTTTTTGCCTTGCTGGGGCCGAATGGCGCGGGCAAAACCACCACCATTGGCGTGCTTGCTTCCTTGGTGACCGAATCGGAAGGCGAGGTGCGCGTGTTCGGGCATGACATCCGCCGCGAGCGCAGTACGGTCAAAGGTTTAATTGGTCTGGTGCCGCAGGAATTCAATTTCAACGGTTTCGAGCCGGTGGAGGAGATCGTGCGCAATCAGGCCGGGTTTTATGGCGTGCCGAGGCAGGAAGCGGCGCGGCGCACGGCGGATTTGTTGCAGCAGCTCGGTCTGGCCGACAAGGCCAAATCCAGGGCGCGCGAGCTTTCCGGCGGCATGAAGCGGCGTTTGATGATTGCGCGTGCGCTGGCGCATCGTCCGCGCCTGCTGGTGCTGGATGAGCCGACCGCCGGGGTGGACGTGGAATTGCGCCGCGGCATGTGGGATTTTCTAACCCGCCTGAATCGTGAAGAGGGCGTGACTATCCTGCTCACCACGCATTATCTGGAGGAGGCCGAGGCGCTATGCCGCCATGTGGCGATCATCAATGACGGCAGGATCATCGTGCATGCAGCCATGCGCGAACTGCTGGAGCAGTTGCCGCAGGAGAGTTTCGTGCTCGATCTGGTCGAACCGCTGGCGCACGCGCCCGAGATTCCCGGCCTGCGCCTGCATTGGCTGAATCCCGGCGCGCTGGAACTGGAAGTGCAGCGCGGGCAACCGCTGGATCAGGTGTTCACTGCGCTGCATCAGGCCGGGGTGCGGGTGATGAGCCTGCGCAACAAGAGCAATCGCCTGGAGGCGTTGTTCATGCAACTGACCGGGGGGAGCAAGGCATGAGATTGAGGCTGGAATGGCGGGCGTTGTTGACCCTGCTTGAGCGCGAAACCATGCGTTTTGTGCGCATCTGGCCGCAGACGATTATTCCGCCCATGGTCACCACCACGCTGTATTTCATTATTTTCGGCGGGTTGATCGGCGCACGGGTGGGGCAGGTCGATGGCGTGGATTACATGAAGTTCATCGCGCCGGGACTCGTGCTGATGGCGGTGATCTCCAACAGTTATGCCAACGTGGTGTCTTCGTTTTTCAGCGCCAAGCTCAACCGGCATATCGAAGAGCTGATGGTGTCGCCGATGAGTAATCTCAGCCTGATTCTGGGCTATATGGCCGGGGGCATGGCGCGCGGCATGACGGTCGGGCTGGCGGTGGCGCTGATAGCGGTGCTGTTTGTGGATGCCGGGGTGCAGAATCCGGGCTTGGCGCTTTCGGTCATGTTGCTGACTTCGGCGGTGTTTTCTCTGGCCGGTCTGCTGAATGCGGTATTCGCCAAGACGTTTGACGATATTTCGATCATTCCGACCTTTGTCTTGACCCCGCTGACTTATCTGGGCGGGGTGTTTTTCAGCCTGAGCCTGTTGCCGCCGCCGTGGCGCGATGCGGCCTTGTTCAATCCCCTGCTCTATATGATCAGCGCCTTCCGCGAGGCGGTGATCGGCGTGTCGGATGTGCCGGTGGGGCTGGCATTGGCCTTGTTGGCGGGGTTGTTCGCGCTGTTGCTGGCGGCGTGCGCGCTGATTTTGCACAAGGGTTGGGGGCTGCGCGGCTAAGCTTTGACTTGCAAGGGGCGCGCCAAACCCCTACAGTGCGCCGCGAGTCGGCCAGGCCATCGCTGTGTCCCTTGCGGGCATGGAGGAAAGTCCGGGCTTCATAGGGCAGGTCGCCAGGTAACGCCTGGGAGGCGCAAGCCTACGGATCAGTGCCACAGAGAATATACCGCCCAAGTCCCGCGCTCGCGTGGGAACGGTAAGGGTGAAAAGGTGCGGTAAGAGCGCACCGCGAACGCTGGCAACAGCGTCGGCAGGGAAAACCCCGACCGAAGCAAGACCAAATAGGGGGGCGATGATGCGGCCCGCTGAGTCCCCGGGTAGGTTGCTTCAGCCATGCGGTGACGCATGGCGCAGATGAATGATGGTCCTCGACAGAACCCGGCTTATCGGCTGACTCAAAAATTTTTTGCGACGCCCTCCCTCAGTGGAGGGCGTTTTCTTTTCATCTTTTGCCTGAAGTCGGGTTTGTAAGCTACTGAAATTTCAGGGTTGTGCGCCTTGTTTTTTTAGATGTTTAACGCGTTGTAACTCATTGTGAATAAAGCATTTTTTCAAAAATTCGGGGTTGCATGCGTCAAGTTGGGTGGCTATAGTGGTGATATGTGGAAATAAGTGGGAAGAAGTGGGTCAAAAACCATGTTCCGTGGCATCAGTAACCTCAGTCTGGACGCCAAAGGGCGTTTCGCGGTGCCCACGCGCTACCGCGAAGCCTTGGCTGCCCAGTGCGCGGGGGAATTGATCATCACGGTCAGCGCCGATGACCCTTGTCTTGCCATTTATCCCCTGCCGGTATGGTTGGAGATTGAGCGTCAGCTAGACGCATTGCCGGGCACCAGTCGCAAAGTGGCGCGCATCAAGCGTTTGTTGATCGGTCATGCCACTGAGCTTGCGCTGGATGCCAGCGGGCGTTTGCTGGTGCCGCCGGAGCTGCGCGATTTCGCCAGGCTGGACAAGGGCGCGGTACTGGTCGGGCAGGGCAAGAAATTCGAGCTTTGGGACGAGTCCGCCTGGCGTATGGCTTTGGCTGCGCTGGACGAGGAAGATGAAGGTTCCGAGGCTTTGGAGATGATCGCGCTATGACCGTTCATGCGAACTCATCGCAAGATCTGCATCAGTCCGTGATGCTGGATGAGGTGCTGGCCGGTCTGGCGATCAAGCCGGATGGGGTGTATGTCGATGGCACCTTCGGTCGCGGTGGGCATAGCGGCGCGATTCTTGAGCGCCTGGGCGAACATGGGCGCTTGATCGCCTTGGATCGTGACCCGGCGGCGGTGGCCGAGGCGCAGCGCCGTTTTGCGCAGGATGCGCGTTTTGTCATCGTACACAGCGCGTTTTCGGGCATGCGCGCCGCGCTTGAACCGCTGGGCGTGTGGGGCGAGGTGGACGGTTTGCTGCTTGATCTGGGCGTTTCTTCGCCGCAACTGGACGAGGCGGAGCGCGGCTTCAGCTTTATGCGCGACGGGCCGTTGGATATGCGCATGGATCCGACCTGCGGCGAGAGTGCGGCGCAGTTATTGGCGCATATTGATGAGGCGCAGCTTGCGGATATTTTGTGGCAGTTGGGCGAGGAGCGTTTCTCGCGCCAGATCGCCCGTGCCGTGGTCGCGGCACGGGCGGAGACGCCGATCACGCGCACCGGCCAGTTGGCCGAGCTGATTTCCAAGGTGGTGTTCAAGCGTGAGCCGGGCAAGCATCCGGCCACGCGCAGTTTCCAGGCGTTGCGCCTTTGGGTGAATCAGGAACTGGCCGAGCTGGACGCCGTGCTGCCCCAGGCCTACGAGGCGCTGGCGCTGGGCGGGCGTCTGGCGGTGATCAGTTTTCACTCGCTGGAAGATCGGCGGGTGAAGCAGTTTTTGCGCGGCGAGCAAGCGCCTGAGTTGCCGCCGGAAATTCCGCTGATGCAGGAACGGCCGCCTGCCCGATGGCGAACGCTGGGCGGCGCCATCAAGGCCGCATCGGCAGAAATCGCCCGCAATCCGCGCTCTCGTAGCGCGGTTTTGCGTGTGGCGGAGAAGCTCTCATGAAGTCCGCCATGATATTTCTTGCGCTTGGTTTGTGGTTGGGGTCGATGGCCTCGGCAGTGGGCGTGGTGTATGCCGAGCACCTGGAGCGTAAATACGTGTTTGCGGTGGAAAAGGCCGCGCAGCACTGGGACGAGCTGGAGATCGAGCGCGAGCGCCTGCAGCTTGAGGAGGCGGCCCTGGCCTCGCATGGTCGTGTAGACAGCATCGCCCGTTCGCGCCTGCAGATGGTGGCGCCCGGTGCGGGCAACGTCATCCTGGTGACTTTGCCATGACGCGCGCGACTCAGACCGCCGTGCGCGCAGCGCCTGCCTGGCTCGCCCCGTGGCTTGCCGACTGGCGCATGGCGCTGGTGTTGGGCTTGTTTTTCATTCTGGCGAATGTGCTGCTTTGGCGTGCGGTTTATCTGAAAATCTCCGAGCGCGATTTCCTGGAAAAACAGGGCGGGATGCGTTACGAGCGGGTGCAGGAGATTCCGGCGCATCGCGGCCGCATCCTGGATCGACACGGCGAGCCGCTGGCGGTGAGTACGCCGATGGAATCGGTCTGGGTCAATCCGCGCGACCTTGAGCCCTCCATGAGTCGCCTGCCCGAATTGGCGCAGGTGCTGGGGCTGGATCTGGGCAAGCTGCGCGCGCAGCTGCAGCGCCATGCCGACAAACGCTTCATGTACGTCAAGCGTCAGGTGACGCCGGAGGTCGGCGCCGCTGTGCGCGGCCTGCGCATCAGCGGGGTGAACACGCAGCGCGAATACCGTCGCTTCTACCCCACGGGCGAGGCCTGCGTGCATGTGCTCGGCTTTACCAATATGGACGACGAGGCGCTGGAGGGTCTGGAGCGCACCTATGACGATTGGTTGCGCGGTGAACCGGGGGCGCGACGCATCATCAAGGACTTGCATGGCAAGGTGATTGAAACCGGCGACATCGTGCGCGAGGCGCGACCGGGGAACGATTTGACCCTGTCGATTGATCGCCGTTTGCAATACCTGGCCTATCGCGAGCTGAAGGATGCGGTGCAGGCCAATATGGCCAGGGCGGGTTCGGCGGTGCTGCTCGATGTGCAGACGGGTGAAATTCTGGCCATGGTCAACCAGCCTTCGTTCAACCCGAATGATCGCGGCAGCTTGCGCCCCAATCTGGCGCGCAACCGCGCCCTGATCGACAACTTTGAGCCGGGTTCGACCATGAAGCCGTTCTCGGTGGCGGCGGCGATGGACACGGGCAAATACACGGCCACCACGCCGATCGATACGCACCCGGGCTATATGCGCGTCGATCGCTTCACCATTCGTGACCACCACAATTACGGTCTGCTGGATGTGACCGGGGTGATCCGCAAGTCCAGCAACGTCGGCGTGACCAAAATGGCCATGGCCATCGGCCCGGAAAAACTCTGGTCGCTGTACGACACGCTAGGGCTGGGCAAGGCGCCGGGCACAGGCTTTCCGGGCGAATCCAGCGGGCGCTTGCTGCATTACCGCGACTGGAGCGGATCGGATATCGCCACTCATGCTTATGGCTACGGCATGAGCGTGAATACGCTGCAACTGGCGCGCGCCTATGCGGTCATTGCGCATGATGGCGTCATGTTGCCGGCATCGTTCCTGCGTATTGAGCAGCCGCCCGCCGGGCAACCGGTATTGAGTCCGAGCGTGGCGCGCGCGGTGCGCACCATGATGGAGGAAGTGGTCAAGCGCGGCGGTACGGGCACCAAGGCGCAGGTGATGGGCTACCGCGTGGCGGGCAAGACCGGGACGGCGCACAAGTCGCAGTCGGGCGGTTATGCCGAGGATAAATATGTCGCGGTGTTCGCGGGCATGGCTCCGGCGAGCAATCCGCGCTTGGCGCTGGCGGTGATGATCGACGAGCCGGGAGCAGGCGCTTACTACGGCGGTCAGGTGGCGGGGCCGGTGTTCGCGGCGATCATGGATGAGGCTCTGCGCACGCTGAACGTGCCCCCCGATGCCTTGCCCGAGCCGGAAGCTGCGCCGGCGGCGACCCCGGTGTCCGCGCCCGTGACACCGACCAGAACCGTGCAGGCCAAAGCGCCGCACGGCAAGTCGGATGCCGTGACCATCGCTCAGGGTGGGATGCATTGATGAGCATGATGCTTTCCGGTCTTCTGGCGGATCTGGCTGTGGTGAGCGCACAGGATGATGTGCTGCTGCACGGTCTGAGCGCCGACAGCCGCAAGGTTCAGGCGGGCGATCTTTTCGTGGCGCGACGCGGCTCGCGTGTCGATGGCCTGAGTGTTGCGCCGGATGCGGTCAGGCGCGGCGCGGTTGCCGTACTCGCCGGGCATGGCGATGCGGCGGCCTTGCGCGCGGAGCTGGGCGTGCCGGTGTTCGTGCTCGATGATTTTCCACAGGCGCTGGGCGTGGTTGCGGATCGTTTTTATGGCGCGCCATCCAAAGCGCTGCAGGTGATCGGCGTGACCGGCACCAATGGCAAGACCTCCATCAGCCACTTCATTGCGCAAGCCTTGAATTCCGTCGGCAAGCGAGCAGGGCTGATCGGCACCCTGGGCATGGGGCTGTGTGGACAGATGCAGCCATCCAGCTACACCACGCCGCATGTGCTGGAGGTGCATGCCGAGCTTGCGCGCCAGCGCGACCTGGGGGCGCAGTACGTGGTGATGGAGGTTTCGTCGCATGCGCTGGATCAGGGTCGGGTGGCCGGGGTGCGTTTCCGCGCGGCGGTGCTCAGCAATCTGTCGCAGGATCATCTCGATTACCACGCTGACATGGAACATTACGCCCAGGCCAAGCGGCGCTTGTTCGCCGATCTGCAACCCCGGGCGGCGATCATCAATATGGATGATCCCTTCGGGCGCGAGCTGTTGGAGTCGTTGCAGTTCCATCCGGCTCTGTGGGCCTACGGTCTGGGCGAAACGCCATGGGCGGCGCGCGACGCCTCCTTGCTGGAGGTGCGAAGCATGCAGCTTGATGCGCATGGCATGCGACTTGGCTTGCTTACGCCGCAGGGCGAGGCGCAGCTGAGCAGTCCCTTGCTCGGGCAGTTCAACGCCAGCAATTTGCTGGCGGCGCTGGCCACCCTGCTTGAGCTGGGCATGCCGATGAGCGACGCGCTGGCCGCACTGTCCAGGGTCGAAGCGCCCGCCGGACGCATGGAACGCTTCCACGCGTCCGGTCGTCCCCTGTGCGTGGTGGATTACGCCCACACGCCGGATGCTCTGGCGCAAGCCTTGGCCACCCTGCGCGCGCACCTCAAGCCGAAATCAGGCGGTCGCTCCAGCGGGCGGCTCTGGGTGGTGTTCGGTTGCGGCGGCGAACGCGATGTCAGCAAGCGCCCGCGCATGGGGCTGGTGGCGGCGGAGCTGGCGGATCGGGTGATCGTCACCGATGACAATCCGCGCGGCGAGGATGCCGAAGGCATTGTGCAGGGCATTCTGGCGGGCATGGCGCAGCGCGATCACGTTCTGGTCGAGCGCGATCGGCGCCGAGCCATCGCCTTCGCTCTGTCCGAGGCGGCGCCTGAGGACATTATTTTGATTGCGGGCAAGGGGCATGAGGATTACCAGGAGATTGACGGCGTGCGCCATGCTTACAGCGACCGTGACACGGTGCGCGCGCTTTTGGGCGAGGTGAGCGCATGTTAGCGATGACGTTTGCCCGGATTGTTCAGGCGGTGGATGGCCAAGTGAGCGTACAGGCCAGCCTTGCGGCGGATGAAGTCGTGTGCGGCCTGTTCACCGATACGCGCAAGCCGATGCATGGCGGCGTCTTCGTCGCGTTGCGCGGCGCGCGCTTTGATGCGCATGACTTTTTGTCCGCCGCAGTGGAAAACGGCGCGCGCGTGCTGCTGGTCGAGCGGGCGCAACCGGATTTGGCGGTTGCGCAAGTGGTGGTGGCCGATACCCGTCTCGCCCTGGGCAGGCTGGCCGCCGCCTGGTGTGCGCAGTGGAAGGCGCTGGGCGGGCGTCTGGCGGCGCTGACCGGCTCCAACGGCAAGACCACCACCAAGGAAATGCTGGCCAGCATTCTGCGTCAGGCCGGCGTCACCCTGGCCACACGCGGCAATCTGAACAACGACATCGGCGTGCCGCTGATGCTGTCCGAACTGGATGCCAGCAATGCCTTTGCGGTGATTGAAATGGGCGCCAGCCACGCTGGGGAAATCGCTTACCTTACCCGTCTTGCACGTCCGGATGTGGCGCTGATTACCAATACCGGGCGGGCGCATTTGCAGGGCTTTGGCGGCAAGCTTGGAGTGATCGCCGCCAAGGGCGAGATTTTCGGCGGATTGGCCGAACACGGCGTGGCGGTCATCAATCTGGATGACGAGGGCGCGGCGAGTTGGCTGTCTGGCCTGAGCGCCCAGCGTCTGACATTCAGCATGAATAATGAATCCAAGGCCGACATCTGCGGGCAATGGCTTGCCGAGGACGCCATGTTGCGCGTTTGCCGTGGTGATGACTGCGTACAGGCGCGCCTGAATGTACTGGGCGAACACAACGCGTACAACGCCCTGGCGGCGGCGGCGGCGGCATTTGCTCTGGGGTTGGAACCGGAGTTGATTCGTGCCGGGCTGGAGTCCTTCGCTGGCGTGGCCGGGCGTTTGCAGCGCAAGGCGGGGCTGGCGGGCAGCGTGCTTTGGGATGATACCTACAACGCCAATCCGGATTCCCTGCAAGCGGGGATGCGCGCCGTGCGCGAGTTGGGCGGGGAAACCTGGCTGATTCTCGGCGACATGGGCGAGCTGGGCGAGGATGCGCCCGCGCTGCACAGCGATGCAGGCACGTTGGCCAGGGAAATGGGCATCAGCCGCTTGTGGACGGTGGGCGCGCTGGCGCAAAGGGCGGCGCAAGCGTTTGGCGCAGGCGCGCAGGCTTTTGCTACGCAGGATGAGCTGGTGCAGGCGGTGATGCCGCAGTTGCAGCAGGGAGTGCAGGTTTTGATCAAGGGATCGCGTTCTTCGCGCATGGAGCAGGTGGTGCAGGCGCTGGTTCAGCCTGCGGAGGAGAAATCATGCTGACCGCCTTATTTCACGCCCTGAGCGCGCAGTTCAGCGTCTTCAATATGTTTTCGTACATCACCCTGCGCGCCATTCTTGGGGTGATTACCGCGCTTGGCATGGCCTTGCTGATCGGGCCGTGGATGATCCGCAAGCTGACCGAGCTGAAGTTTGGCCAGCAAGTGCGCAACGACGGCCCGCAAAGTCATTTGTCCAAACACGGCACGCCGACGATGGGCGGCGCGTTGATTCTGGTGGCCATCGCCGTTGCGACCCTGTTGTGGGCGGATTTGTCGAGTAAATATGTGTGGATCGCCCTGCTGGTGACGCTTGGCTTCGGCGTGGTCGGCTGGATGGATGACTGGCTGAAAATCAGCAAGAAAAACAGCAAGGGGCTGCCTGCACGCTGGAAGTATTTCTGGCAGTCGGTCATCGGCCTGACCGCCGCCGTGCTGCTCTACAACATCGCCAGCACGCCCGCCGAAACCGCGCTGCTGATTCCCATGCTCAAGGATGTCGCCATCCAGTTGGGGCTGGGCTACATCGTGCTTACCTATTTTGTCATTGTCGGTACCAGCAATGCGGTCAACCTGACCGACGGCCTGGACGGGCTGGCGATTTTGCCTACGGTGATGGTCGCCGGGGCGCTGTCGGTGTTCGCCTATGTCACCGGGCATGTGGAATTCGCCAAATATCTGGCCATTCCCTATGTGCCGGGAGTGGGCGAGCTGGCGATTTTCTGCGCGGCGATTGCGGGCGCAGGGCTGGGATTCTTGTGGTTCAACACCTATCCGGCGCAGGTGTTCATGGGTGATGTCGGGGCGCTGGCGCTGGGCGCGGCGCTGGGTACAGTGGCGGTGATGGTGCGCCAGGAAATCGTGCTGTTCATCATGGGCGGCATTTTTGTGCTGGAAACCCTGTCGGTGATGATCCAGGTGGCCTCATTCAAGCTCACCGGCAAGCGCGTCTTCCGCATGGCGCCGATCCATCATCACTTTGAGCTGAAAGGCTGGCCGGAGCCGAAGGTGATCGTGCGTTTCTGGATCATCACCGTGATTCTGGTGTTGATCGGCCTTGCGACGTTGAAGGTGCGCTGATGAAAGCATCCATCCTCATCGTCGGGCTGGGCAAGAGCGGGCTTTCCGTGGCGCGTTTCCTTGCGCGTCATGGCCTGGCTTTCGCCGTGGCGGACAGCCGCCTAGCGCCGCCGGGACTGGAAGACTTGCGCCGCGAGTGTCCTGCGGTGGAGGTTCGTCTGGGGAGCTTCGACGCCGACTGGTTCGCCAGCTTCGCCACACTGGTGGTCAGCCCGGGCGTGGCAGTGGCTGAAGCGGCCATTCGAGCGGCGGCGGAAGTCGGGGCGGAAATCATCGGCGACATCGAACTATTCGCCCGTCATGTGCCTGCTGAGGCGCAGGTGATTGCGATTACTGGCAGTAACGGCAAAAGCACGGTGACTACGCTGGTCGGTGAATTGCTGGTTGCCGCCGGGCGCAATGCGGCGGTTGGCGGCAATTTGGGGACGCCCGCATTGGATTTGCTGGCGTCTGATGCCGATGTCTATGTACTCGAATTGTCCAGCTTCCAGCTTGAAACCACGTTGTCGCTGCGCGCCACCGCGGCGACGCTGCTCAATATCAGCGAAGACCATATGGATCGTTACGCCAGTCTTGCCGATTACGCCCGGGCCAAGGCGCGGGTGTTCGCCCATGCGCAGTGTGCCGTGGTCAATCGGGAGGATGCGCGGAGCGTCAAGCTGGCTGCGGCATCGAATGCTGCGCAGACCGAGAGCTTTGGGCTGAATGCGCCTGACAGCGGCGAGTGGGGACTGGTCGAGCACGAGGGTACGTTCTGGCTGGCGCATGGCGAGGAACGGCTGTTGCGTGAGCGGGATTTGCAGGTGCGCGGACGGCATAACGTCGCCAATGTGCTGGCGGCGCTGGCCTTGGTCGATGCGGCGGGCGTGGACGTGCATCGGACACTAGAAGCCCTGAGGCGTTTTGGCGGTCTGGCGCATCGCAGTCAGTTCGTTGGTCATTTTGCCGGACTGGATTGGGTGAATGATTCCAAGGGAACGAATGTCGGCGCAACCGCCGCTGCGCTGGCCGGGCAAACCCAGCCGGTGGTGCTGATCGCCGGGGGCATGGGCAAGGGGCAGGATTTCAGCCCGCTGCGCCCCCTACTTACCCAGCACGCGCGCGCCGTGGTGCTGATCGGCGAGGATGCGTCGGCGCTGGCGGATGCCTGGCAGGGCGCAGCGCCGCTGCTGCAGGCCAGCGACATGATCGACGCAGTGCGTCAGGCGGCCTTGGCGGGGGAAGAGGGCGACGTGGTATTGCTCTCCCCGGCCTGCGCCAGTTTCGATATGTTCAACAACTACGAGCAACGCGGTCAGGCCTTTGTCGATGCCGTGCGCGCGAGGTATGCCTCATGAGCGAGCAAGTGCGTACCCTGGGACAGCGCTTCGAGCAGGCCATGGGCGTGGTCAAGGCGCAGACTGCGGGTTCGGAAGCGGTGCTGCGCCTGGATGGCGTGCTGCTGTTCGCTGCGCTGGCCTTGCTCAGCCTGGGGCTGGTGATGGTCAGTTCGGCCTCGGTGGCGCTGGCCGACAAGCTCGGCTCGCCCTTCCACTATGCAATGCGTCAGGGCGTGTTCGCCCTGGCCGGACTGGGACTGGCGGCCGTGGTGCTGTGGCGCGCCGATCTGCAATGGATTGAAAAACAGCGCTACCTATGGCTGTTGCTGGCGATTCTGACCCTGCTGCTGGTGTTGTTGCCCGGCGTGGGGCATATGGTGAACGGCGCGCGGCGCTGGGTCGGGGTCGGGCCGATCAATGTGCAGGCTTCCGAGCCAGCGCGTCTGTTCCTGATCCTGTATCTGGCCTCTTATCTGGTGGCCAAGCGTGAGGTGGTGATGCACAGCATCAAGGGCTTCCTCATGCCGATGATCGCTCTCGGGCTGGCAGGCTTGCTCCTTCTGGCCGAGCCGGATCTGGGGGCGACGGTGGTGTTGATGGCGACCGGCATGACCATGCTGTTCCTGGCCGGGGGGCGTTTGCGCTGGATGGTGATGTTCATCCTGCTCGGCGTGGCGGCGTTGTACTTCCTGATTATTCTTGAGCCTTACCGCGTGCGGCGTCTGGTGGGCTTTTCCGATCCCTGGGCGGATCCGCTGAATACCGGCTTCCAGTTGTCGATGGCGCTGATCGCCATCGGGCGCGGCGGCTGGGACGGCGTCGGGCTGGGAGAGAGCGTGCAGAAGCTGTTTTATCTGCCGGAAGCGCATACCGACTTCCTGTTTTCCGTGTTGTCCGAGGAACTGGGTCTGCCGGGCATGGTTTTGCTGATTTTGCTCTACGGCCTGTTCCTGTGGCGCGGCTTTGTCGTGGCGCGCCTGGCGGAGCGACGCGGCATGTTGTTCGGCGCCTACATGACTTACGGCCTGAGCACCTGGGTCGGCTTGCAGGCGTTCATCAATATGGGCGTGAACATGGGGTTGTTGCCCACCAAGGGGCTGACCCTGCCGTTCATGAGCTATGGCGGCAGTTCGCTGATCATCATGTGCATCGCCACGGCCCTGATGCTGCGCGTCTATCACGAGGCGACTGCGGCGGAGGATGAGGCGCCTGCGGCGCAGACTGGGGAGAAGGCGCTATGACGACGATCCCGCGTCCTGTACTGATCATGGCCGCTGGAACCGGCGGGCACATCCTGCCCGCGCTGGCCGTGGCGCGTTTGCTGCGTGAACGCGGCATCCCCGTGCTCTGGCTGGGCGTGCCGGGCGGCATGGAAACGAGACTGGTTCCGGAGGCAGGCTTTGATCTGGTCACGGTGAAAATCGGCGGTTTGCGTGGCAAGTCCCTGCTCACGCGCCTGCTGGCGCCCTTGCGTGTGGTGCATGCCTTGGGGCAATCGCTGGAGCTGCTGCGCAAGCATCAACCGCGTCTGGTGATCGGCTTTGGCGGCTATATCGCCGGTCCGGCGGGCGTCGCCGCGCGTTTGCGCGATATTCCGCTGGTGATTCACGAGCAGAATGCGTTGGCAGGCATGACCAATCGCTGGCTTTCGAGGGTGGCGAACAAGGTGCTGGCGGGCTATCCGGGCGCGTTCAAGGGCGAGAAGCGTGCGGCGCAGGTCGAGGTGGCGGGCAATCCGGTGCGTGCGGAGATCGTGGCCATACCTGCGCCCGAGCTGCGTATGGCCGGGCGCACGGGGCGGCTGCGGCTGCTGGTGGTGGGCGGAAGTCTGGGGGCGCAGGGACTGAATCAGGCCGTAGTGCAGGCCCTGAGCCTGCTCCCCGTCGCAGAGCGCCCCGAGGTTTGGCATCAGGCGGGCGGCAAGCTGATCGACGCGGCGCGTACGGCCTATGCCGAGGCGGGGCTTGAGCTGGGTGAGAGCTTGCGCGTGGAGCCGTTCATCGAGGACATGGCCGCCGCCTATGCCTGGGCGGATATCGTGCTCTGTCGCGCCGGGGCGCTGACCGTGGCCGAGCTGGCGGCGGCGGGGCTGGGCAGCGTGCTCGTGCCTTATCCGCATGCGGTGGACGACCACCAGACGCACAACGCCATGTTTCTGGTGCAGGCAGGGGCGGCTGAATTGATTCAGCAGCGCGATTTGAGCGCAGACAGGTTGGCCGCTGTGTTGCGCGGCATGACGCATGAGCGTGCGCTGAGCATGGCGCAGGCGGCGCGCGCCCAGGCGCGGGTGGATGCCGCCGAGCGGGTGCTGGCCGCCTGTGCGCCCTGGCTCGACAGCGTGGACAACGAAGGAATGGAAAACAAGGAGGTGGCCTCATGACGCCTTTACCCAGCGTGAATCCGGGCATGCGCCGCGTGCGCCGGGTGCACTTCGTCGGCATCGGCGGGGTGGGGATGAGCGGTATCGCCAAGGTATTGCTCAATCTGGATTACATGGTGAGCGGCAGCGATCTGCGCGAGTCCGAGTCGGTGCAGCGCTTGCACGCGTTGGGCGCGCAGGTGTGGATCGGGCATCAGGCCGAGTGGGTGCATGGCGCCGATGTGGTCGTCGTCTCCACGGCCATTGCGGCGGATAACCCGGAGCTGCTGGAGGCGCAGGAGCAGCGCATCCCGGTGATCCGGCGCGCCGAGATGCTGGCCGAGCTGATGCGTTTCCGCTACGGCATCGCCATTGCCGGCACGCATGGCAAGACCACCACCACCAGCCTGGTGGCTTCGGTGCTGGACGCGGGCGGGCTGGATCCGACCTATGTGATCGGCGGTCGCCTGAACAGCAGCAAGAGCCATGCACGCCTCGGCGCAGGTCAGTATCTGGTGGCCGAGGCCGATGAAAGCGACGCCTCCTTCCTGCATTTGCAGCCGATGATGGCGGTGGTGACCAATATCGACGCCGACCACATGGATACCTATGGCGGCGATTTCGAGCGCCTGAAGACCGCCTTCGTCGAGTTTCTGCACAATCTGCCGTTCTATGGTCTGGCTGTGCTCTGCGGCGATGACCCGGTGATCCGCGAGCTGCTGCCGCGCGCCGCACGTCCCTTGTTGACCTATGGCTTTGCGGCGGAAAACGACGCACGCGCCTCCAATGTCAGCGCCGAGGGCGCAGGCATGCGCTTCACCGCGCATTTGCCGGGAATCGAGTCCTTCGATGTGCGCCTGAACCAGCCGGGGCGGCACAACGTGCTCAACGCCATGGCGGCGCTGGTCATCGGACACGAGCTGGGCGTCGGCATTGAGGCCATGCAGCATGCGCTGGCGACTTTCCAGGGCATCGGGCGTCGCCAGCAGGTGCTCGCCGGATTGCGCGTCAACGGCCAGGCGGTGACCGTGGTGGACGATTACGGCCATCATCCGCGTGAACTGGCCGCCACCCTGGAAGCGGTGCGCGGCGCGTATCCCGGTCGTCGTCTGCTGCTGGCCTTCCAGCCGCATCGTTACACGCGCACCCGCGATCTGCTGGATGACTTCGCCAGCGTGCTTTCCGAAGCGGATGCAGTGGTCTTGACCGAGGTGTATGCGGCGGGCGAGGCGGCGATCGCCAACGCCGATGGTCGCGCCCTGGCGCGCGCGATTCGTGCGCGCGGTCGCCTGGAGCCGGTCTTCGTCGAGTCGGTGGAGGCCATGCCGGAGGTGTTGGCGGGCATGGTGCAGGACGGGGACGTGTTGCTGGTGATGGGGGCGGGTTCGATCGGCACGCTCGCCCCGCGTCTGGCCGAGGCATGGAAGCAGGAAAACGGGGGGAATGAGGCATGAGCGGCGTGAACGAGCCGATGGGATTCGGCAAGGTGGCGGTGCTGCTCGGCGGCACGTCCGCAGAACGTGAGGTTTCGCTGAAAAGCGGCCATGCGGTGCTGGACGCCTTGCGTAGCAAGGGTGTGGACGCCCATGCGCTGGATGCCTGTGAGCATGTGGTCGAGCACCTCAAGGCGGGCGGCTATGACCGCGCCTTTGTCGTGCTGCACGGGCGCGGAGGTGAGGATGGCGTGATTCAGGGCGCGATGGAGTTGATCGGTCTGCCCTACACCGGCAGCGGCGTGCTGGCTTCCGCCCTAGGCATGGACAAGCTGCGCAGCAAGCAGCTGTGGATGGGCGCAGGGCTGCCCACTCCGGCCTTCCGCGTGTTGAGGGAAGCAGAGGATGCCTTGCGCGCCGGACAGGATCTGGGCTTGCCGCTGATGATCAAGCCCGCGCTGGAAGGCTCAAGCATCGGCATGAGCAAGGTGCATCGCCTTGAGGATTTGCCGGCGGCTTTCGAGCAGGCCAGCGCCTTTGGTCCGGTGATGGCCGAGCAATTCATTTCTGGCGAGGAATACACCGTGGCCATTCTCGGCGAGGAGGCTCTGCCGCCGATCCGCCTGGAGACGCCGCACGACTTTTACGATTTTGACGCCAAGTATCTGGCGAATGACACGCGTTACATCTGTCCATGCGGCTTGTCCTTTGCGGACGAGGACAGGCTCAAGCGCCTGGCGCTGGACGCCTTCCGCGTCGTAGGGGCGAGCGGCTGGGGGCGGGTGGACGTGATGCGCGATGCCGAGGGTCGTTTCTGGCTGTTGGAGATCAATACTGTGCCGGGCATGACTGATCACAGTCTGGTGCCAATGGCCGCTCGCGCGGCGGGCATGGATTTTGCCGCGCTGGTGTGGCGCATTCTGGAGCTGAGTATGTCTTCCAGCCGTGCGGGGGATGTGTGATGGCCGCAGTCTATGCCAAGCGTCCGGGTAGGCCTCTTGCCGAGCGGATCGCCGCTTGGCCGTGGGCGGCGATGGCGCGGCATACCCTGCATCTGCTCGCCCTGGCGGGGATGGTCGCCGCCGTGCTCTGGGGCTGGCGGGCGATTCATGATCCATGGAACTTCCCCTTGCGCGTGGTGAAAGTGGACGGCCAGTTGCAGCATCTGCCGCCGCAAGCAGTGCAGACGGCGGTGGATGAACGCCTGCAAGGCAGCTTTTTCGGCGTGGATTTGGCGCATGTGCTGCGCGGTTTGACCGATCTGGCCTGGATACGTGACGCACGAGTGCGCCGCGAGTGGCCGGACAAGCTGCATTTGTGGGTCGAGGAACACAAGCCGCTGGCTCTATGGCGCGGGGACGCGGTGCTCACTGCGGATGGCGCGCTGATTTATCCGGAGGGCAAGCGCGAGGCGGATCCCTTGCTGATGCAACTGCCCGCACTGAGCGGCGGCGACGGGCGCGAGATGGCGCTGTGGAACGAGTTCAATCGCCTGCAGGCGCTGCTTGCGCCCACCGGTTTGCGTGTTGCGGCCTTACGTGAAGACCAACGCGGTTCGCAGACCTTGGTTTTGCAGCATGGGCTGACCCTGCGCCTTGGGCGTGAGGATGTGGACAGGCGCTTGCAGCGCTTCCTGGCGGCGTTCGACAAGACCCTGGCGCAGCGTATCGCTGAGGTCGAGGAGGTTGATTTGCGCTATGCCAATGGTTTCAGCGTGAAAATGCGGGCGGTGGAAAAAGTGAGCGTCAGCGGGCGCCAAGAGCTTGGCGTCTGGATGGAAAAATTTTCAATGGGGTTTGCAGGCAAGAGCTATGGCCAGAAAATCGGATAAGAGTTTGCTCGTGGCTTTGGATATCGGCACCTCCAAGGTGGCGGTGATCGTCGGCGAGGTGGCGGATGACGGCTCGGTGGAGATCATCGGCTGGGGCGACAGCCCCTCGCATGGCCTCAAGCGCGGAGTGGTGGTGGATATCGAGTCCACGGTGCAGTCGATCCAGCGTGCGGTGGATGCGGCGGAATTGATGACCGGCTGTCAGATTTACGCCGTGCGCGCGGGCATCGCCGGCGGGCACGTGCAGTCGCGCAACTCAACCGGACAGGTGGCGATCAAGGAGCGCGAAGTCGCCCTGGAGGATTTGGTGCGCGTGAACGAAAACGCGCGTGCGGTGGTGATCCCGCATGATCAGCAAATCATTCACGTGCTGCCGCAGGAGTACATCATCGACGGGCAGGAGGGCATCCGTCAGCCGATCGGCATGTCCGGCGTGCGTCTGGAGGTGCGTGCGCATCTGGTGACAGGCGCGACCAGCGCGGTGCAGAACATCGTGAAATGCATCGAGCGCTGCGGTCTGCGCGTGGATGACATGGTGTTGGAGCAGATCGCCAGCGCCGAGGCTGTGCTGCACCGCGATGAGCGCCAGCTTGGGGTGTGTCTGGTAGATATCGGCGGCGGCACCACGGATATGGCGGTGTTCGTGGATGGCGCGATTCGTCATACGGCGGTCATCCCGATCGCCGGCGATCAGGTGACGAACGATATTGCGGTGGGGCTGCGCACGCCGACGCAGTTCGCGGAGAAGATCAAGCTGGAACACGCCTCGCTTTGTCCTGATGAAAACGCCAGCGAATTCATCGAGGTGCCCGGGGTGGGCGATCGTCCATCACGTCGCCTGTCGCGGCATACCCTGGGTGAAATCGTCGAGGCGCGCTATGAGGAAATCTTCCTGCATGTGCGTGAGGAATTGCGTCGCAGCGGTTACGAGGAACGCGTGACCGCCGGCGTGGTATTGACGGGCGGCAGTGCCCTGATGTGCGGCGTGGTGGAGTTGGCGGAAGAAATGTTGCACATGCCGGTACGTCTGGGAGTGCCGCAGCATGTGGAGGGCATTCAGGAGATCGCCGCCAACCCCATTCACGCAACGGGGGTCGGGTTGCTGCTCTACCAGCGCCCGAGAGACAGCGTTGAAGAGAAGAAGGCTTCTTCCTCATCGGCGACTTCGGTGTTGGGGCGGATGAAAAACTGGTTTCAGGGCAATTTTTAATTTGGGCGCGGCTCAAATCTTTCGTGACAAGAGGGGGTGAATGATGAGCATGTTCGAACTGGTGGATTCTTATTCAGACAGCGCAACCATCAAGGTGGTCGGCGTGGGCGGCGGCGGCGGCAATGCGGTGGCGCACATGCTGCAGAACGCGATTGAAGGCGTGGATTTCATCTGCGCCAACACCGATGTGCAGGCGCTGAAAAAGTCGCAGGCCACGGTGCAATTGCAGATCGGCGCCAATATCACCAAGGGGCTGGGCGCCGGCGCCAACCCGGAGCTGGGGCGTCAGGCGGCGCTGGAAGACCGTGACCGCATCCAGGAAGTGCTGGCGGGTACGGACATGCTGTTCATCACTACCGGCATGGGCGGCGGCACGGGTACTGGCGCGGCGCCGGTGATCGCGCAAATCGCCAAGGACATGGGCATTCTCACCGTCGCCGTAGTGACCCGTCCTTTCGGCTTTGAAGGCAAAAAGCGCATGGAGCAGGCGATGAACGGCATCCGTGAGCTGGAAAAGCAGGTCGATTCGCTGATCGTCATTCCCAACGAGAAGCTGCTGGCTGTCATGGGCAAGTCGGCGCAGATGATGGAGGCCTTCAATGCGGCCAACGGCGTACTGCTGTCGGCGGTACAGGGCATTTCCGAGCTGATCACCCGCCCCGGCTTCATCAACGTGGATTTCGCCGACGTGCGCACGGTGATGGAAGGCATGGGATCGGCCATGATGGGTACGGGCGTGGCCTCGGGCGAGGGGCGTGCGCGTGAAGCGGCCGAGGCGGCCATTCACAGCCCGCTGCTGGATGAGGTCGTGCTGCGCGGCGCGCGCGGCATCCTGGTCAACGTCACCGCTGGCATGGATCTGACCATCGGCGAATACGACGAGATCGGCGAGATCATTCATGAACTGGCCTCAGAGGACGCCAATGTGAAGATCGGCATGGCGATTGATCCGGAGATGAACGGCGAAGTCCGCGTGACCGTGGTGGCGACGGGCTTGAATACGCACAAGGCCGAAGCGATTCCCATGACCCGTCCGCGCGTGGTCGTGGACAACGACCCGCGCAACATCGCGCGTCAGTCTGCGGAAACGCTTTCCGTAGCGCCTGCCGCGATGATTCACGGCAACGCCGCGCTGAATTTCGATCTGGTTGATATCCCGGCTTTCCTGCGCCGGCAGGCTGATTAAGCGCTGATGCGTCGAGTCGAAAAAGGGGGCTAAGCGCTCCCTTTTTTATTTCAGGCGGAGAAACGTTTGCTGTCGCGGTGAGGGAGATCAACTCTGTCGTTTAGCGAAGAGAGTTTTAACCTAATCCGCAGCAAAGCGCATCGACAAGTCAATGGCTCGGATGTCTTTGGTCAACGTGCCAATGGAAATGAAATCCACCCCGGTTTCGGCAATGGCGCGCACATTCTGCTCGTTGACTCCTCCGGAGGCCTCAAGCTTCGCCTGGGACTGCGTCAGGACAACCGCCTGGCGCAGGCCATGGAGATCGAAATTGTCCAGCAGGATGCGCGGAACCCCGGCCATGAGAGCCTCTTCCAGCTGAAACAGATTTTCCACCTCAACCTCCAGCGGCAGCTCGGGGTGGAGATGGCGAGAGTGAACCACGGCGGCGGTGATGCCCCCGGCGGCGGCGATATGGTTTTCCTTGATGAGAATGGCGTCGTACAGCCCCATGCGATGATTCCAGCCGCCGCCGCAGGTGACGGCGTATTTCTGCGCCTGGCGCAGGCCGGGCAGGGTCTTGCGCGTGTCCAGGATACGCGCCTGGGCGCCGCTGATCAGGCGTACGAACTGATTCGTGCGCGTCGCCGTGGCGGATAGGGTTTGCAGGAAATTCAATGCGCTGCGCTCGCCGCTGAGGATGCTGCGCGCGGAGCCATGCAGGCTGCACAGCAGTGCGCCTGCCGTGAGGTGATCGCCGTCACGCGCCGCCCACTCGATTCGCACGTCCGGGTCGATCTGGGCGAAGACTTCATCGAACCAGGCCTGCCCGGCAAGAATCATGCTCTCACGGGTAATCACTTGGGCGCGAGCCTGGGTCGTGTGCTGGATAAGCATGGCCGAGGCGTCGCCGCCGCCGATGTCCTCGTCGAGGGCGGAACGAACGTTTTGACTGATGATGGATGCGGCAGGAAGATTCATAGCTATGCCTTTAATTCATTCCCTAGGTTGATGCTGCGATTATGACAACCTGCAGCACAATTTTTACATGCTGTCATCTAAGATTCATTGGATTGTCGTAAATAGTAGGACTGAAGCGACGTGGATGTCGCGTTGTCAAGAGCAAGCGCCTGCTTGCGATCGCGCTGAGTAGCGCATTGCGGCGTAAAAATCGCCCTCAAAACGCTCGCATGGCGTGTCTATGCTGCGCTTTTTGGGTCGAATTTTCTTGCGCTGCATACGTTGATCAGCAGCATGAACAGGTTTTAAGAGATTAAGCGCAATTTTTCCGGGGATGGGCGATGAGCGGCAAAAATATTTTAATTGTGGAAGATGAAAAGCCCATCCGCGAAATGGTGGGTTTTTCTTTGGGGCGAGCCGGATTCTCGGTGACCGAGGCCGGGGATATTTCCGAGGCGTTCGAGTGCCTGGCGCATCAACTGCCTGATTTGATCCTGCTGGACTGGATGCTGCCCGGAGCCAGCGGTCTGGAGCTGGCGCGCCGCTTGAAGCGTGATGAGCTGACGCGTGACGTGCCGATCATCATGCTCACCGCGCGCGGCGAAGAAGAGGATAAGGTGACCGGTCTGGAGGCGGGCGCCGATGATTACATCACTAAACCCTTTTCGCCGCGTGAGCTTCAAGCGCGCATTCGGGCCGTGCTGCGCCGCAGCTCCAATGAAGACGAGTCCGGCGTGGTGCGCATCGAGGGACTGGAGCTGGATACCGAAAGCCATCGCGTGTCGGCCAACCAGGCGCCGGTCGAGATGGGGCCGACTGAATTCCGTCTGCTGGAGTTCTTCATGACCCATCCGGAACGCGTATATAGCCGCGAGCAGTTGCTGGATCGCGTCTGGGGGCGCAACAGCTTTGTGGAAGAGCGTACCGTGGATGTACACATTTTGCGTTTGCGCAAGGCTCTGGCGCCCTCCGGCTATGAAGCCATGATTCAAACCGTGCGTGGCGCGGGCTATCGTTTGTCCAGTCGAGTCTGAATTGTCGCGCGGCATCTGGGCGGAAGTACTGTTGTTCGCCGCGCTCGCCCTAGGGGGTGCGGGCGTCGGCGCCGCGCTGGGCAATATCTGGCTTGGACTGAGTTTCGGTCTGGTGCTGCTGGCGCTGCGCCTGTTTTGGGTGGTCATGCGCCTGGCGCGCTGGCTGGATAATCCGCGTAGCCCGATCGCCGGGCGCTATGCGGCGGGCTGGGTCGGGCATCTGGGGCAACGCCTGCGCAAGGCGCATCTGGCTCAGCGAAGGCGCGATCGCCGTTGGCTGCGCCTGATCCGCGAATATCGCCGCGCTGCCGATGCGCTGCCGGATGCGATTGTGGCCTTGGATCAACACCATCGGATTCTTGGCTTCAACCCGGCGGCGCGCGCCCTGCTGGGCTTGCGCCAGCGTGACCTCGGGCTGCCGATCGAGCATCTGCTGCGTCAACCGGATTTTATCGCCTACATGCGCACTGCGGATTGGTCGCGCGACGTGGATTTGCCCAGCGATTACATGGCCGGGCAGGTGCTCAGCGTGCATATGGTGCCCTATGTGCAAGGTCGTCTGTTGCTGATTGCGCGCGATGTGACGCGTTTGCAGCGTCTGCAGGCCATGCGTCAGGATTTTGTGGCCAATGTTTCGCATGAGCTGCGCACGCCGTTGACCGTGCTGTCCGGCTATATCGAAACCCTGTTGGATAGCGGTGAGGACGAGGGGCAGGCCTTGCCGGACGATCTCGTGCGTATTCTTGGGCATATGCATCTGCAATCGGATCGTATGCGACGTATCGTCGAAGATTTGCTGCTGCTTTCGCGTCTGGAGACGACCGCGCCGAATGAAGAACAGTTTGAACTGGTGAACGTGGCGACCTTGCTCAATGCCATCGCGGAATATGCCGAACATTTGAGCGGGGACAACGCCCACCGCATCGTGCGCGAGATTGCGGTCGATTTGCGCATGCGCGGCGCAGCGCGAGAACTGGACAGCCTGTTCTCCAACCTGGTGTTCAACGCGATCAAATACACTCAGGCGGGCGGCACGGTGACTTTGCGCTGGTTCAGGGATGAGCGCGGACTGGTGTTTGAGGTGCAGGACACTGGCATCGGCATCGCTCCCCAGCATATTCCCCGTCTGACTGAGCGCTTTTACCGCGTGGACGTGGGGCGCTCGCGCACCATGGGCGGGACAGGTCTGGGCTTGGCGATTGTGAAGCATGTGCTTTTGCGTCATCACGGTCGCCTTGAAATCGAAAGCGTCCTTGGCCAAGGCAGTGTTTTTCGCTGTGTTTTTCCGCTTTAAACCATTTCGTCCAGTCAGTGCCGCATTTTTGCTGTCATCAATCTTTCATATAAAAGTAATAAAGAAGACACCTCAGGCCACGAAGCTAGTAGAGCCTGCTTATAAGCAGAGTTTATGCCAGACTCGGTCTGGGTTAGGCTTTCAATGTTTTTCAACAAGAGGATGATCTCCATGACAACCTTCCGCATGTCCATTCTTGCTGCTGCCGTAATGGTGGCTGGCGTCGCTCAGGCTGATGTCACCACCATCAGCGGCGCTGGTGCGAGCTTCCCCTATCCGGTCTATGGCAAGTGGGCCGAAGCCTACAACAAGGCCACCGGCGTCAAGCTGAACTATCAATCCATCGGCTCTGGCGGCGGCGTGAAGCAGATCCTGGCCAAGACCGTTGACTTCGGCGCTTCTGACGACGCGCTCAAGCCCGAGAAGCTGGAAGAGCCGGGTCTGACCCAGTTCCCCACCGTGATGGGCGCTGTGGTGCCGGTCGTTAACGTCGCTGGCGTTTCTGCCAACCAACTGAAGCTGGATCAAGCCGTTCTGGTCGATATCTTCATGGGCAACATCACCAAGTGGAACGACGCGAAAATCGCCGCTCTCAACCCGGGTGTCACCCTGCCGGAGAAGCTGATCTCTGTCGTGCGTCGTTCTGACGGTTCAGGCACCACTGCGGTATTCACCAACTACCTGGCCGCCATCAGCCCCGAGTGGGCCGAGAAAGTCGGCGAAGGCAAGGCTGTTAAGTGGCCGGTCGGCATGGGCGGCAAGGGCAACGAAGGCGTCGCTTCTTACGTCAAGCAAATCGACGGCGCGATCGGTTATGTTGAATACGCCTACGCCAAGAAAAACAACCTGGCCACCGTTCAGCTGAAGAACCAGGACGGTCAGTTCGTGAAAGTCAGCGCCGCTTCTACCGCTGCCGCTGCTGCACACGCTGACTGGAAAAACGCCAAGGACTTCTACCTGTGGATCACCAACGCCCCGGGCGCTGATTCCTGGCCGATCGCTGCACAAACCAACGTTCTGGTCTACAAAGAGCCGGAGAACTGCGCGCAGACTGAAGCTGTGCTGAAGTTCTTCGACTGGTCCTGGAAAAACGGCGCCAAGATGGCCGAAGAGCTGGAATATGTTCCCCTGCCCAAGGAGCTGGTCTCTCAGATCAAGGCTTCCTGGGCTGAGAACATCAAGTGCGACGGCGTTGCCGCTATTGCTAAGTAAGCTCCAAGCAAGTTGAGGCGAATCGTCGGCTCATGACTGGGCTGACGCAGGAATCAAAACAGGCGTCCAGGGAGGGACGCACCTTGGACTTGGGTATCCCGAGTCCTCCTAATTTTTGAGGCTAGCGAATCATGTCATCGACACAAGCAACGACGCTTGACGAGGTTAAGTCTGCCGCGCCCATCAACCGTTCCAAGTTGTCTTTTGCCTTGGGTGATGTGGCTTTCAAGTTTACGGCGCTGTTTTTCGCCCTGGTGGTGTTGATGCTGCTGGTCGGCATCGTCTTCATGCTGATTCAGGGTTCCATGCCGGCATTCGAGAAATTCGGGCTTGGTTTTATCACCAGCAGCGAGTGGAATCCTGTCACTGAAGAGTATGGCGCCTGGCCTTCTCTGGTCGGTACGCTGGTTGCAGCTTTGATCGCCATGCTGATTGGCTTGCCTCTTTCTTTTGGCATCGCCATTTTCATTACCGAAATGGCGCCGCAGTGGCTGAAGCGTCCTGTGGGCACTGCGGTCGAGTTGCTTGCCGCCGTGCCTTCCATCATCTATGGCATGTGGGGTCTGTTTTTTTTCGCCCCGTTTTTTGCTGCCAATATCCAGCCCGCTCTTGTGGCTGTGTTGGGGCCGATTCCGGTGATCGGCTCGCTTTTCCAGATGCCGCTGATCGGCGGCTCCAGCGGAGTGAGCGTACTGACCGCAGGCATCGTGCTTTCGCTGATGATCGTGCCGTTCATGGCTTCGGTCATGCGTGACGTGTTCGAGATCGTACCCGGAGCCTTGAAAGAGTCGGCATACGCCGTGGGCGCAACCACTTGGGAAGTGGTGTGGAACGTGGTTCTGCCCTACACCAAGACCGGCGTGGTCGGCGGCATCATGCTCGGCCTGGGGCGCGCCCTTGGTGAGACCATGGCGGTGACCTTCATCATCGGTAACGCCACTCAGCTTGGCGCAAGCCTGCTTGAGCCGGGCACCACGATCGCCGCCAAGCTGGCCAACGAGTTCAACGAGGCGGACGGCCTGCAAATGGACTCGCTGATCGCCATGGGTCTGATCCTGTTCGTCATCACCTTTATCGTCCTGATGTTGTCCAAGCTCATGCTGATGCGCATGGCGGCCACGCAGGAAGGCAAAAAGACCTGAGGACTAAAAAATGAGCATTTATGCACGTCGCAAATTCGTCAATGTGTTTAACATGACGGCCTCAGTTTTGACCACTTTGGTGGGGCTGGCTTTCTTGACCTGGATTCTGGGCGTTCTCATCGTCAAGGGCGTGGGCGCCATCAACTGGCAGTTGTTCACCGAAATGACCCCGCCACCCGGCAGCGCGGGCGGCTTGGCGAACGCCCTTTTGGGAAGCCTGATGATCACCGTCGCGGCGGTGGTCATCGGCACGCCGATCGGCATCATGGCCGGCACCTACCTTGCCGAATATGGCCAAAAAAGCTGGTTTGCCGAAGTGGTGCGCACCATCAACGACGTTTTGCTTTCCGCGCCGTCGATCATTATCGGCGTGTTCGTTTACACCCTGATGGTGGCGCCGATGGGGCATTTCTCCGGTTGGGCGGGTGCGGTCGCTCTGGCCATCATCGTGATTCCGGTCGTCTTGCGTACCACGGAAAACATGCTCCTGCTGGTGCCCACGCAAATGCGTGAAGCGGCGGCGGCCTTGGGCGCTCCGCGCTGGCTGGTCATTTCCCAGGTGGTGTACAAGGCGGCGATTACCGGTATGGTGACAGGCGTGGTGTTGGCCACCGCGCGTATCACCGGCGAAACGGCTCCCCTGCTGTTCACCGCGCTGAACAACCAGTTCTGGTCTACCGACATGAACAATGCCATGGCCAACCTGCCGGTGGTGATCTTCCAGTTCGCCATGAGCCCCTATGACGATTGGCGTAATCTGGCTTGGGCCGCCGCGCTGCTGATTACTGTGCTGGTTTTGGGAATGAATATTCTTGCCCGCAGCCTGATTAAAGGCCACAAGGCTTAAAGGCTACAAGGCGAACTAAGAGACACTAGCAATGGAGAATACTTCAATGAGTACGATGGCATCGCCTCAGTCGGGCAATGTGAGCTTCAACATGGCTGCGGCCGTCACGCAAAAGGCCGCGCCGGGTCATGCCATTACCAGCAAGGTTGACGGTATCCGTCACGTTGATAACGGCAAGCTGATCTTGAAAGATCTGAACTTCTACTACGGCAAGTTCCAAGGGCTGCACAACATCAATGTCAGCTACCCGGCGCGCCAGGTGACGGCGATGATCGGGCCGTCCGGCTGCGGCAAGTCCACCCTGCTGCGTACCCTGAACCGGATTTACGATCTCTATCCCGGTCAGCGTGCCGAAGGCGAGATCGTCATGGACGGTCAGAACCTCCTGTCCAAGGATGTTGATCTGAACCAGCTGCGCGCCAAGATCGGCATGGTGTTCCAGAAGCCGACTCCGTTCCCGATGTCGATTTACGACAACATCGCTTTTGGCGTAAAGCTGTACGAAAACCTGTCCAAGTCTGACATGAACGACCGCGTGGAGTGGGCGTTGCGCAAGGGCGCCATTTGGGACGAAGTGAAGGACAAGCTGGGTCAGGCCGGTACGGCGCTCTCCGGTGGTCAGCAGCAGCGTCTGTGCATTGCGCGCAGTATCGCGGTCAAGCCGGAAGTGATTCTGTTTGACGAGCCGACCTCGGCGCTTGACCCGATCTCCACCCTGAAGATCGAAGAGCTGATTCACGAGTTGAAGACGGACTTCACCGTGGTGATTGTGACGCACAACATGCAGCAGGCGGCACGTGTGTCGGATTACACCGCCTTTATGTATCTGGGCAAAATGGTGGAATACGATCACACCAATGTGATTTTTACCAAGCCGGACAAGAAAGAAACCGAGGACTATATTACCGGTCGCTTTGGTTGATTCTGGTTTTGTTTTGAGCGACAAAAGGGGCGTTACGCCCCTTTTTGTTTTATCCGATTTTATGGCAGCCGAGTTAGGCTGTATTGAATCGAATATGGCAAGGGCATGAAAAAAACCCGGAATCTTTGCGGATTCCGGGGTTTGTTTTTAGACCTTACCGGCTTGCATCAAGCCGATTGAACGAATTACTCGGTCAGTTCCTTGATCATGTCTTCGCGGGTAATGTGGCGAATATCCTTGCCCTTGACCAGGAAGACGATGTACTCGCAGATGTTGGTGACGTGGTCGCCCACGCGCTCGATGGAGCGCAGGCACCAAAGGATGTCCATGCTCAGATCCAGCGTGTTGGGGTTCTCGGCCATGTGCTGCATCAGGTCGGCGAGCACGGCGCGATAGGTTGCGTTGACTTCCTTGTCAGTGCTCTTGATGAGCAGGGCGGCATCGGCATCCATGCGGGCGAAGGCATCCAGCGCATCGTGCAGCATTTTTTGCACCATGTTGCCCATGCCGCGAATATCCTGGGCGAAACTGTAGCCGTTCATCAGCGGCTGGATCGCCAGGGCGAGGCGACCGATTTTCTCCGCCTTGTCGCCGATGCGTTCCAGGTCGTTGACTACTTTGATCGCGGTAAACAAAAAGCGCAGGTCGTTGGCGGCCGGTTGACGGGTGGCGATGGTGTCGATAACGCGCTGGTCGATCTCGACTTCATGGTTGTTGACCTGATAGTCGCCTGACGCGGCGGACTGTCCCAGCTCGATATTGTTTTCCAACAATGCACGCAGTGCGCTGTCAAATTGTTGTTCGACCAGTCCGCCCATGCTCATTACAAGGCTGCGGATTTCTTCAAGGTCAGCATCAAACTGGGTGCTGATATGGGGGCTAAGCGTGTTCATGGATGCTCCGTGTAAGCAAGGCGGTTGAAATGCAGTGTGAATAAGGCTAGTGTCACAGCAGGTTTTAGACCAGATTGTCCTATCAGCCCATCTCCAAATCCCAAGAATGTTATCCAGGGATTTCGACCATTACCAACCCGCATTGTACTCACAACTAATTGACAGAAACATGACGACCATGCAGCCAACTCAAGCGACGCCCCCAGCCCCAAGCGCAGCCGCCATCATCAATCGTGAGCTTAGTTTGCTTAATTTTAATCGTCGCGTGCTTGAGCTGGCGGTTGACGAGAGTATTCCGCTGCTTGAACGCTTGCGTTATCTGTGCATTTCCTCCAGCAATCTGGACGAGGCGTTTGAAGTGCGCGTACCCAGTCTGGTGCAGCAGGTGCGCCTGGCGCTGGGCGGCGTGGGGGAATGCGGCATGACACCGTCGGAGCAGTTGGAGCGCATTCTTGCCGAGGCGCATCTGCTGGTGGCCGACCAGTACCGGGTATTGAATGAGGTACTGATCCCAGCCATGCGTGAGTCAGGCATTCACTTTTCGCGGCGCACGCACTGGAACAAGCGCCAGGCGGATTGGGTGCGCGAATATTTCCTGCAAGAGCTGGCGCCGGTACTGACGCCGCTCGGACTTGATCCGGCCCACCCCTTCCCGCGCGTGCTGAACAAAAGCCTGAACTTTGTCGTCACCCTGGAAGGTTTGGATGATTTTGGCCGTGAAACCAATATGGCCGTGGTGCAAGCGCCGCGCAGCCTGCCGCGCATCGTGCAAATGCCGCCCGCAGTCAGCGGCGGGGCGCATGATTTCGTGTTCTTGAGCTCGATGATTCACGCCCATGTCGATGAGTTGTTCCCCGGCATGAAAGTCACTGGCTGCTTCCAGTTCCGAGTGACGCGCAACAGCGATTTGCTGGTGGATGTCGATCTGGACGAAGACCTGTTGCAGGTGCTGCAGGGCGGACTGTTCGAGCGCAACTATGGTGATGCAGTGCGTTTGGAAGTGGCGGATAACTGTCCGGACGATGTGGCGGATTACTTATTGGAGAAGTTCAATCTCACCCGGCGCGAGATGTTCAAGGTGCACGGCCCAGTCAATCTGAGCCGCTTGACAGCGGTGTTTGATCTGGTGGATCGAGCTGAATTCAAGTTTCCCTCCTTTACGCCGGGCATTCCGCGTGAGCTGCATGGCGTGGAGGATATTTTCGCCGCGATCAACAAACATCGTCGTATTCTCATGCACCACCCCTACCAGTCCTTTACTTCGGTGGTGGATTTCATTCGTCAAGCGGCGAACGACCCCAAGGTGATGGCGATCAAGCAAACGCTGTACCGCACCGGCAAGAGCTCGGCGATCGTCGATGCGCTGGAAATGGCGGCGCGCAATGGCAAGGAAGTAACGGCGGTCATTGAGCTGCGTGCACGCTTTGACGAGGCGGCGAATATCGAAATGGCTACCCGCCTGCAAAAGGCGGGCGCTTATGTCGCCTACGGCATCGTCGGCTTCAAGACCCACGCCAAGATGTTGATGGTGGTACGGCGTGAAGGCGAGGAAATGAAGCGTTACGTGCATCTTGGCACGGGCAACTACCACGCCGGCACGGCCAGGGTGTACACCGACTACGGGCTTTTGACCGATGACCGCCTGATTTGCGAAGACGTGCACAAGCTGTTCGTACAGCTGACCGGGCTTTCGCGCGGCATTCGCCTGCGCAAGCTGTTGCAGTCGCCGTTTACCCTGCGCGAGGGCATGATCGAGCGCATCGAACGCGAGGCCGAACACGCCCGTGCCGGCAAGCCCGCGCTGATCCGCGCCAAAATGAACTCGCTGATTGATACAAGCATTATCCATGTCCTGTATGCCGCCTCGCAGGCCGGGGTCAAGGTTGAACTGGTGATACGCGGCATTTGCAGCTTGCGCCCCGGCGTGCCGGGCTTGTCGGAAAATATCCGCGTGCGCTCCCTGATGGGGCGCTTCCTGGAACATGCGCGTGTGTTCAGCTTCCTCAACGACGGCCAGAACGATCTGTTCATTTCCAGTGCAGACTGGATGCCGCGCAACCTGTATTCACGGGTGGAAACCTGCGTGCCGATTGAAGAAAAAGCCCTGCGTACCCGCATTAACGAAGAGGTGTTTGATTTTGCGTTTGCGGATAACGTGGGCAGTTGGGAGCTGCAAGCCAGCGGCGAGTATCTGCGTGTGCGCCCAGCACAAGGAGAGGCGCTGTTCAGTGCGCATGCCGCCCTGCTGGGGCGCATGGCGCTGGCGGAGTGAGTTTCTGCAAGGTGTCTGCGAAAGCGCTCGTAAGCGTCTGTAACTTCAAATCATCAAGGAGCTGACCCTGTGTCCACCATTTTCAAACGCCTCAGCCAAGGCATGATTCTGGCTGTATTCACCCTGTTCTCCGTACTGGCTCTGGCTGCGCCTGCCAAGGTGGTCTATCACGTCGATTTCAATGATGTGACGCGCTACTCGGCGACGCTGACTTCGATCAACAATATCCTTGCCGCCTACGAAAACGAGCTGCGCGACTATGAAGTCACCGTGGTGTTTGTCGGGCATGGCATACGCTTCGTCACCGATGATCCGCTCAAGGGCACGCCGTATGCGACCAATGCCGATCTAGACAAGCGTCGGGCGGAGTTGAAGGGGCGTCTGGAAACCTTGGTGAAGGTGCGCAATGTCAAGGCGCTGCTGTGCGACAAAACCCGCGATGAGATCGGCCTGGACAAGGCCAAGATTTATGGCGTGGTCAGTCTGACCCCCTCGGGCGTCGCCGCGATTGCTGACTTGCAGATGCAGGGCGCGGCTTATCTCAAAATTCAGTAAGAGCCAGTCAGTAAGAGCGGTTCACTCTTCCGCTCCGGATTGGTCACGGGAAGTGGACCACCTCTCAAGGTGAGCGGTCGGCGGAGGCTCATGGCCCAGGCTCGACCACAAGCTCAGCTTGCTTTTGAGCCCGGTGACCGCAGGGTTGTGCGGCACTACGCATAAACACTGGGTTCTTGAGCGTGGCTTCATATTCCCCCCGCGAGTAGAACGGCCAAACAGATTCGTCACCGCGGCGCCACAGATGACGACGCCAGAAGCGACCAAACCAGCCAAGAGTTGCCAGAGAAAGCAGGATCACCGGAACTTGGGCGAACCCAGTGGGTCTCGGATAGCGGTAGGGTAGGCCAGAGTGAAGGAATAGGACTATGCGAGCGACCCAAGCGCGACCTTCAGGCTTTAGCGCCCACTCTCCAACAAGTCTGTGTTCGAAGAGATCATTGTAGAGCGGCCACAGACCGTAGACGTAGATTGTCACGGACAACGAACTCCCTGCTGTCTGGATATTCGTTCTCAAATTGATCATTTGAGATTGCTCCCGCTGCCAGACGACGCGCCAGGGTAGCAAGGTGTTTTCGTGCTTTACTGTCGATCGGCGCACTCATTGTGATGCCCAATACTCCTGATTACTCCACGCTCAGCGTGATATGCGGATGCAGGTAATCCGCCTCGCGTTGCAGGTCGGAGTGGGTGAGAGGGTTGCGCTCCAGCCAGCTTGGCGTGATGCGCAGGGTCATGCGCTGCTGCTCGACGCTCAGTTCGATATCCGGCAGGGCGCTGTGCGGTGAGCGCGTGCGATGAAAGGTCACGGCAAGTCGCAGCAATACCAGAAGACGCAGATTGCTCAGGCGGATGTCGCCCGGTTGTTCATTCAGCCAGCTGCGGCGCAGGCGGCGACGATGGCCGCCCACCAAGGCCGCCAGGCGTTGTTGCTCGGGAAGGCTGAAGCCCGGCATGTCGGCGTGGCTGAGCACGTAGGCGCCATGCTCATGATGGCTGTGGTGGGCGATCATCATGCCGACTTCATGCAGCAATGCGGCCTGGCGCAGCAGGGCGTCGTCGCTGCCGCGCTGCAAATGCCAGGCTTCGGCGGCCTGGTTGAACAGCTGCTGAGCCGTTTCCGCTACGCGCAGGGCATGGGCGCGATCGACGCGGAAGTCGCGTTGCAGGCGCTCCAGCGTAGTGCTGCTGATGTCGATGCCGCGCTCGCGATCCAGGCGCTCGTAGATCAGCCCTTCGCGCAGGGCGCCCTCGGAAATGAACATCTGCTTGATATTGAAGGCGTCGAACACCGCCTGCATCACCACATAGCCGCCGACGAACACCGGACGGCGCTCTTCGCTCAGGCCGAGCAGCTGCAGTTGGTCGATATGTCCGGCCTTGATGATCGCCTTGCGGATGCGATCCATGCCTTCCTGGGTCAGGGTGCCGGCTTCGCACCAGCCTTGCTGCTGGCAGACGCTGGCCAGCGCCTTGGCGCTGCCGGAGGAGCCGACGGCGCGCTGCCAGCGGTGATGACGGAAGGCGTATTCGTAGGGACGGGTCTCCAGGCGCGCTTCGTTTTCTGCGCGCTTGAGGGTGTCGCGGTTGAGCATGCCATCGGCGAAAAAGCGCTGGGTCATGCTCACGCAGCCGAGCGGCATGCTTTCCATGAATTCCGGGGTGTGTCCCATGCCGACGATGACTTCGGTGCTGCCGCCGCCGATGTCTATGACCAGGCGGCGCTCGCCGCTGTCCAGATCGGTGTGCGCCACGCCGAGGTAGATCAGGCGCGCTTCCTCGCGTCCTGCGATGACCTCGATCGGGTGGCCGAGCGCGGCCTCGGCCAGCTCAAGAAAGGCGCTGGAATTTTTGGCTCGACGCAGGGTGTTGGTGCCCACGGCGCGTACGCTGCCCAAGGGCATGTGATCCAAACGTTGGCCAAAACGCTTCAGACAGGCCAGCGCGCGCTCTTCGGCGGCGGGTTTGAGTGCGCCGTCTTCGCCCAGTCCGTCGCCCAGGCGCACCATTTCCTTGAGACGATCGAGTACGATCGGTTGGCCGTCCTGGATGCGCATGATGACCATGTGAAAACTGTTGGAGCCAAGGTCAATGGCGGCGAGATCGTAGCTTTGGGTGGGCATGCTGGCGTCAACTTGCAGGAGGGGTGGGGATTCTATCAACCCAGGGCGCGCAGGACACGCGGCGGCAGCATGGCCTGCAATTCGCCGCAGCCTGCACGCAGCTCATCGAGATACACGATGGCGACGCCGCCTTTTTTCAATGGCAAGGCTCCTGTGCAGCTCTCGCCCAGAGTGAGCAGCGCCAGCAGGGCGGAGAGGTGCGGTTCGTGGCCGACCAGGGCGATGCGCTGTCCGGGCTTGGCGTGCGCGCGCAGCCATTCCAGGGTGTCTTGCGGGGCGTCTTCCGGGCGCAGGGTGGGAATGGTGTGCAGCGGCAGGTCAAGGTAGGCCTCGCGCATCAGTTCGGCGGTTTGCTGGGCGCGCTGCAGGGGGCTGACGAAGACCTGATCCGGGGTTTCCAGAATGCGGCGCAGTCCGCGAAAGGCGCGGCGCAGGCGTTTGCCGCCTTCGTCGGTCAGCGGGCGCTCATCGTCGCTGCGTCCAGTGCTGCTCAACCAGTCGTCGGCATCTCCGGCCTGACCGTGGCGAATAAGTATGAGTTCCATGTCAGCGCATCTCGTGGTCGCGTTGGTATTGGCGCAATTCGGCGGCGGCCAGCGCCGTTTGCGTCGCATTGGTGGCAAAAACCAGCTTGCCGGGCGCATCTTGCAGACCCGCTTTGCGCAGGTGGCGATAGATGCCGGGGTGCATGCCGCTGAGCACGATGCCCGCCCCTTGCGCATTAAGATGATGGAAGGCGGTTTCAAGCGCGTGAATGCCGCTCATGTCGATGGTGGGGACATGGGTGAAATCGATGATCAGCACGCTTTTCTGCGGATGTTCGCGCATGGCGACTTCCAGGGTGAGAATGGCGCGCTCGGCGGCGCCGAAAAACAGCGGGCCGTGAAATTCGTAGAACAAGGCCCATTCAGGCAGATGGAAGGGCATGTCGCTGTCGTTGTCGCGGCGCTCGGCGCTGGTCAGACTGGCCATCTGGTGCATGAAGACAAACGCCGCAAGCACCATGCCCACGCCCACGGCGGCGACCATGTCGACGAAAACGGTCAGAGCGAAGCAGGTGAGCAACAGTGCGACATCGCTGCGCGGCGCCACGCGCAAGGTGCGCAGGAAGTGCGGCGCTTCGCTCAGTCCCCAGGCGACCAGCAGCAGCATGGCGGCCAGCGTGGCCATGGGCACATGCGCCAGCAGCGGGGCGAAAACCACCAGCGCCAGCAGCACGATCAGCGCATTGAACAGGGCGGACAGCGGCGAACGTGCGCCGGAACGCACATTGGCCGCCGTGCGCGCGATGGCGGCGGTGGCGGTGATGCCGCCGAAAAACGGGGTGACCAGGTTGCCGATGCCCTGCCCGACCAGTTCGGCATCCGGGTCGTGGCGGGTATGGGTCATGCCATCGGCGACCACGGCGCAGAGCAGCGATTCAATTGCACCGAGCAGCGCCAGGGTGAGTGCAGGCATGAGAAGGTCGCGCAGCAGCGTCCAGGAAAAGCCGATCGGCTCGCCCTGGGCGTTGGGCATGTCCCAAGGCATGACCAGCGGCGGCAGGAAGGGCGGAATGCCCACGCCGCTTTGGCCTCGCATCTCCCAGTGGAAGTTGTCGCCGATGGTCAGCGGATCGAAGCCCGGCGCAAGCAGTTGCAGGCCGAAGGCCAGCATGCTCATCAGGATCAACGCGGCCAGATAGCGCGGCAGCGGCGTACCGAGCTTGTCCCAGGTCAGCAGGAGCAGCAGGGTGCTTGCGCCGATCAGCGCATCCGACCAGCGCGTCGTGGGCAGGGCGGTGAGCAGGACTTCAAAGCGCTCGATAAAGTGTTCCGGCATGTCGGCGGTTTGCAGGCCGAGCAAGTCCTTGATCTGCAAAAAGGCGATGACCACGGCGATCCCGGCGGTAAAGCCGAGGACGACCGGGTAGGGGATGTAGCGAATCAGTTGCCCCAGGCGCAATACGCCCATGCCGATCAGGATCAGCCCGGTGAGCATGGTGGCCATCAACAGCCCGCCGAGGCCGTAGCTGTGCACGATGGGGATGAGCAAGACGATAAAGGCGGCGGTCGGCCCGGAAATGTTGAAGCGCGAGCCGCCGGTCAGGGCGATCAGCGCGCCTGCGATGAGCGCCGTGTACAGGCCGTGCTGCGGCGGAACATCGATGGCGATCGCCAGCGCCATGGCCAGCGGAATGGCCAGCAGACCCACCGTGGCGCCCGCGAGCAAATCGGCTCTGAGATCCTTGAGGCTGTAGTTGCGCAGGCTTTCGCGCAGGGCGGTCGCCAGTGGAAGACGCAGCTTGGATTTAGCGGCTTCCACGGAGTAGTTCATGTGTTGATCCCAGGCACAGGCCAGTATTTTCTGAAGCTGGCCTCGGAGAGCGACCACACCCTTTGATGCAGATTGTGCATGGCGTCCAGATCGTTGAGCAGTTCGGCGCGCTCGGCGCTGGTCAAGGCCGCAGCCCCCTCATGCAGCGCCTTGTCCTGCATCCAGGCGCGGCGCAGGCGCACGCTTTCCGGCTGGCTGCGACGCGGGCGCAGGAAGGCGGTGTGAATGGCGTTGGCCATCGGTTCGACCACGGCGAGTACGAAGGGATCGACTTCGCCCAGCGCGGCGCGTTCGTCGGCATAGAGCTGCAAGCCCTTGCGATATTCCACCAGTTCATCAGGCAGGCGGGTTTCTTCAGGAGTGACAAAAAGCTTGTTCTGCCGCGCAGTGCGACCTACGGTGCCCAGGCTGGTGAGGCGCGCCAGCGGAATGGACAGCACCAGACCGAGCAGCACGGGCGAGAGCCAGGCGAAGAACACCGGGCTGGCATACCAGGCGAGACCGCCCCAAATCAGGCCGAGCAGGGTTGTGCCGCCGTAGTTGCGCGCTGCCTCCAGCCAGCTCATGACGAACTCGCCGCGCTGCTGTGCGCCCCAGGCCACGGTTTTGTTCATCAGGGTGAGGATGACGAAGCGGCTGTGAAACACCATGCGCACCGGGGCGGAAAGCGCGGAGAGCAGGGTTTCGAACAAGACGCTCAGGCTCAGTCCAAGTCGGCCGCCGAAGCTGGCCGCGCGCTCCGGGTCGCGCAGCGCGTTGAACAGGCTGAGGAGCTTGGGCAGGAACAGCAGGCCGAGCGTAATCCATAGCAACTGCATGGCCTGGTCGAGTGCGACCTCGGCGTCCGCTGGCGTGATCCAGGCCAGGATGGTGGTCAGAATGAGCAGCATGAACCACAGCAGGGAGCCGGCGTAGCTCATGATGCCGTTGACGAGCAGGAAGCGCTGCATCAGCGGCAGGCCTTCGGCGATCATCACCCCGCCGTGCTGCAAATTGCCCTGGCACCAGCGGCGGTCGCGCTTGAGGTCGTCGGTCAGGCTGGGCGGGTACTCCTCCCAGCTTCCGGGCAGGTCGTAGGCCACCCAGACCTGGTAGCCCGCGCGGTTCATCAGCGCCGCCTCGACGAAGTCGTGGCTGAGGATCTCGCCGCCGAAGGGCTTGATGCCGGGCATGCGCGGCAGGTTGCAATGCCCCATGAAGGGCGCGATGCGGATGATGACGTTATGCCCCCAGTACTGACCGTCGCCCATCCACCACCAGGACAGCCCGGCGGCGAACATCGGCGAATACAGGCGACCGGCGAACTGCTGCACGCGGGCGTAGAGGGTGTCCATGCCCTGGCTGACCGGCAGGGTCTGGATGATGCCGACATGCAGGTTGCGCTCCATGGCCTGCACCATGCGCACCAGGGTTTCGCCGCCCATCACGCTGTCGGCGTCGAGCACGATCATGTATTCGTGGTTCTTGCCCCAGCGGCGCAGGAAGTCGATGATGTTGCCGCTTTTCTTCTTCACGCGGTAGCGGCGGCGGCGGTAGAAGATGCGCTCGAAGCCGTCCACCTCGCGGCACAGCCTCGCCCAGGCCAGCTCTTCATCCACCCATTTTTCCGGCTGGTTCGAGTCGGAAAGGATGTAGAAACGGAAATGCTCCAGATGCCCGGTGTCGCGCAGCGAAAGATAGGTGGCGCGCAGGCGGGCGAAGACCTCGTCGGCGTCCTCGTTGCAGATCGGCATGACCACGGCGGTGGAGGCCAGAGGCGTGGGCTTGCCATTGTCCGGCGTATTGAGGGTGCTTATTTTCAGCCAGTCATTGCCGCGCAGGGTCAGCGCAAAACCGATGAGCGCCGTCCACAAGCCGATCCACAGCCACATGAAAAGTATGCCGAACAGCAGCAGGATGGCGATTTCCAGCGGGTGCGCGCCGCCAAAGGGCAGGGTGTGGGGAAACATCCATACGCCGAGCAGGGTGGGGACGAAAACCAGCATGACCAGCAACAGGCGGCGGTCGGCGGCGATCGTGCTGAGTTCTTTGGGGGTGGTGCGCATGAGGCGATTGGATGCTCTGAGGTTTTTGTGGTCTGTCAGGACGATTTTTCTTCGTTCAGCCCCAGCAGGCGGGACAAAAATCCTTCCGGCGCAGGGCGGATCTGAGCCGGGGCGACGACAGCGCGCTGCACCATGGGCATGGCGTCCATGCCGCTGAGGCTGAATTGCTGGCCTTCGTGCGAAAGGCGCAGGCTGCCCCAAGGCACGGCACGCCAGGTGCATTGCGTGCAGGCGGAATGTCGCCACACGGCCACGCGCCATGCCGCCGAGCCGGTGGCCGGGGTGCTGGGGATCACACCTTGGGTGCGGCTGACCTGACGGCTGAGGTGGGTTTGCACCTCGCGCATGGCGGCGGTGATCGGGTGTTCATCGCCGTGCGCGCGGGCGCGTTCAATGATCGTGTCCACCATGTCCTGGCGAATCTGCGGCGGCACCAGCAGGGCGCGCAAATAGGTTTCGACACGTCTTTCCGCATCGTCCCAGAGGTCGTGCAGTTCGTTGTTGGGCATGTTTGGCTGAAATCAAAATGGCTTATCGGTGTCGCTATGCTACCAAAAGCTGATGATTGCAGGGGAGAGCAAGCGCTTAACGGTGATCGCCAAGCTCCTTGGGCGTGCTCTCGATGCAGAATTGCACCACCTTGGGCAAGGCGTCGCGCAGCGCCTGATTGGCGGCGGTGACGGCGCCGATGGCGTCGGCGCTGGGCGAGGGCTGGGTGAGATCAAGCTGGCTCGTGGCCAGAACTTTCACGCTATGCGTATCGATCAGCTGCATGCGCAGCACGAAGCGTACATGGCTGTCGCCGCCCTCGGCGAAAACCTGTTCCAACGCGACCAGCTCGCTGCTCAGGCGCAGGTCGCTGGGCAAGGCCGCGCCGGGGGCGAGAACCACGCGGTAGACGCCGCTCTGTTCCAAAGCCTGGGTCATGCGCTCCCCTAACATGGCGGCGGGTTGTTCGACCCAGCGGCTCTGGGTGTAGTAGTCCAAGCGGTAAGGCTGCTGGCGATAGGCGATCGAGCTGGTCTCAAATCCGGCTGCGCTGCGCGGCATGGCGACCTGCAAGGTGTAAGGAAAGCTCGTCTGCGCCTTGCTTGCGCTCAGTGGCGAACTGTTTTCCGGCGCAAGGCGGTAGGTCAGGGGAGCGGCCTGCGGCGCGAGCAGGGAGCCGCAGCCGGTGAGCAGCGAAAGGCCAAGCAGGGGGATAAGCGCTAGAAATGCGTACGGGCGCATGATGGCGGTTTCCTAAAAGTGGGTTAGATAAAAATGATCTTAGCGCTCCCCGGGGCCGGGCTGCGCCACGGGCGCGCCGCGCAGGACGCTGGACGGATTGCGGTCGAGTTCACGCAGCAGAGCCTCCAAGGCGCGCGCGGTGGCGGTGGACTGGCTGAGCAGGGTGTCCACTTCGGGTTGCAGATTGCGCCGGATCAAGCGGATTTCTTCGGTGGTCTGCGTTGCGGTTTGTTGCAGGGACTGGGTCAGCGTGCTGATGTTCTGGCTGGTGGTCTTGAAGCTGGCCGTCATGCTCTGCACGCTTTGCAAGGTATTGTTGAGTTCGCTCATCACCTGCGGGGCGCTGGCCAGCGCCTTGTCGGCTGAGGCGGTCATGCGCACGCTGTTGTCCAGCAGCTTGCTGAGCTGGGCGCGCTCGTTGGCCATGGTTTCGGAAACCAGGGCGAGATTGCTCAGGATGCGCGCCAGCTCGGCCTGGTTTTGCGTATTGAGCACGCTTTTCACTTCTCCGGCGATATCGTCCACGTTTTCCAGGGTGCGATTGACGGCGACATCCAGGCGGCGCAGCAGCGAGGGGCGGGTGTCGATGGTGGGCAACTCCCCGGTCTTGGGGTCGCCGGTGAGGAGGGGGGCGTCGCTGGTGCCGCCGGACAACTCGATCAGCGACAGGCCGGTAATGCCCTGCGAGGCGATGGTGGCCACCGTATCGGTCTTGATCGGTGTCGATTCCTTCACATCCAGAACAATGCGCACCTGCTCGGCGTTGGCCAGCTCGATGGCGTTCACCGAGCCGACCTGTACGCCCAGAAACTTGACCGCACTGCCCACGCTGAGGCCGGAAACCGAATCGCGGGTGAGAATTTGATATTTCGTGTACTGGGTTTGGCTGAAGCTGCTGCCCAGCCAGAGCGCGAGGGCGATGAACAGCCCGGAGAGGACTAGGACAAAGGCGCCGACGGCAGCGTAGGCGATGCGGGTTTCCATGGCTTATTCCTGTAGCGGACGGGTATTGAAATATTCCACCAGTTCCGGCTCCTTGCTTTGCATCAGCTCGGCGGCGGGTGCGTAAGCCAGCACGCGCTTGCGGGCAAGGAAGGCGACCTTGTCCACGCCGTGCAAGATGGAGTCCAGATCGTGGGTGATTTGGAAAACGGTGATGCCCAGAAGATCGCGCAACTCATTGACTAGGGCGTCAAAGGCGCGCGCGCCGACTGGATCCAGGCCGGAGGTCGGCTCATCGAGAAACAGGATTTCCGGGTCAAGCGCCAGCGCGCGCGCCAGGGCGGCGCGCTTGACCATGCCGCCGGAAAGCTCGTTCGGGCGCTTGTGCGCTGCATCGGCGGGCAGGCCGGCCAGGCGGATCTTGAGCATGGCGAGTTCCTCGCGTACCGTCTTGGGCAGGTCGGTGTGCTCGATCAGCGGCAGGCAGACGTTTTCCAGCACGGAGAGCGAAGTGAACAGCGCGCCCATCTGGAACATCAGCCCCAGCCGTAGTTGCAGCGCCTGGCGCTGTGCGTAGCTGAGATCGTCGGTATCCTGGCCGAGCAGGCGGATCTTGCCGCTGGTCGGCGGGCGCAGGAGGACGAGATTGTTGAGCAATACGGTCTTGCCCGTGCCGCTGCCGCCCACCAGGGCGATGACCGAGCCCTTGGCGACGCACAAATCAAGGTTTTCATGCACCGTCTTGCTACCAAAGCGATTGGTCAGGCCATGTACCTCGATCACCAGCGGCGTCTCGATCCGTTTTTCCAGGGCGGGCGTTGCGCGATTCATAGGCCAAGCTTGCTGAACAGGACGGCGAACGCGGCGTCGATCACGATCACCCAGAAAATGGCCTGAACCACGCTGGCGGTGGTGGAGCGCCCGACGTCGGCTGCGCTGCCGCGCACCTTCATCCCCTCGTGGCAGCCGATCATGGCGATGGCCAGCGCGAAAACCGGCGTTTTGATCATGCCGACCCAGAAATTCGAGTTCGCCAAGGCGCTCAGACGATTCAAGGCTACGTGCATATCCAGGCCGTACATTTCGGTGGCGATCAGAATGCCGCCATATAATCCCATGGCCATGGCCATCACGGTCAGCAGGGGCAGGGCGATGACCAGGGCGAAGACGCGCGGAATCACCAGCATTTCAACCGGCGAAATGGCGAGCGAGCGTAGCGCATCGACCTCTTGCGTGACCTTCATCGTGCCGATGGCGGCGGCGTAGCTGGAGCCGGTGCGACCGGCAACGACAATTGCGGTAATCAGTGGCCCCATTTCGCGCAGGGTGACGATGCCGATCATGTCCGGCAGGAAAACGGTCGCGCCGTATTGCTGCATGGTGATGCCGGACTGGTAGGCGATGACCACGCCGATCAGAAAGGTCAACAGGGCGACAATGGGCACCGAGCGTGTTCCGGCGGCCTGGATTTCGTTGATGATGACGCCCCAGCGCAAGCGCCAGGGTTGCAGAAGCAGCGGTATGGTGCGCGTAATCACCTCGCCCATGAAAACCAGAGTGTCGTAAGCGTTGGCGATGACATCCAGAGTGGACTTGCCGATAGACTCCAGCGGATTAAGCTTGGGCGGTTCGGCAGGCGGGGTCAAATCGCCGGTTCGTTGCACCAGGGCGATGAGTTCGTGCTGATAAGCCTGTAGGCCGGAAAGATCGAGCTGGATATTTCGGTTGAGCAAGCGCTCCTGCATGTGCAGCAGTACTAGCGCACCTGCTGTGTCCATGTGCGCGAGCTGCACGCTTTCGAACCGTACGCTTTGACCGTCTGCAATTTTGGCTAGAAGCTTGGGTAGCGCTTCCGCAAGATCGCCGATGCCGCGCGCATCCCAATCGCCCGAAGCGCGCAGCACGCCAGCCTCGGCCTGCCACTGCAGCTCGGCGGGCGCGTCGGTTTGGGCGGCGGTGGAGGGTTTGGGATGCATGGGGCGATTAATTCACGAAGGGCAAGATGCGCATGGTGACGCCGACCGCCATAAGGTAGGCGTAGAGCGCGAGCGCGGCAATAAAGGCGGCCAGCCGTACCGTCTTGGTTTTGCCGAGTTTCAGGGCGATCAGGCCAAGACCGATGTAGGCGATCAGACCAATGATCTTCGCCGTAATGAAAGCAGGATGCGTGCCATGGCTCCAGAACAGCAGCCAAGCCGCCCACAGTGCGGTGAGCAGCAGCAGGGTGTCGATGATGTGCGGCGCGATCTTGACCCAGCGCGCCTGCAAGGCAGGGCAGTCGCGCAGCATCCAGTAGCCGCGCAGGCTGAACAGCGCGAGCGAGAGGACGACAAACAGGCCGTGCAGGTGAACGATGCTTTGTGCGCTCAAGGCAACACTCCGAAAAAGTCAAAGGCAAGCGCCCAAACAAACAGGGCTGCACCCACGCAGCCCTGTTTTTGCATCGAATCAGATCGTACAACTTACTCGGGAACGCAGATTTCGCCACGGAGCATAGCGCGAATCGTGTTGAACACCAGCACGACGATGAGCAAAAGCAACAAACTCAGCAGCAAGGGCGTCAGCGAGGCGAAGAATGCGCCGCCAAGTTTTTCCAGCATCACCATGGTCGAAATGGTGATGGCCGCCATGGGAAAAGAGTAAGCCCACCACGGCATGGCGAATTGCACCTTGGTGAAGTATTTGATTTGCGCGAAGAGCAGCAGGGTGGTGAACAGGGCGATGTAGTAGAAAATGCGCCCGGCGTCATCCAAGGCGCCATTGTGCAGCTTGACCCAGGAAAGGAAGGCGACTGCAGGCGGGGCGATCAGGATGAACAGGGTGGGCAGGAGCTTGCCTGGCATCATGGGATGGAAGAAGAAACGGTTCATGAGAATGGTCAGCAGGACGATCCAGAACAGCAGGCCGATGCTGAAAAAGAACCAGGAAACTTCCATAAAACCCAGGGGAACGCCTGCCACCGGCACAAGGATATTGCCCACGATAGGGATGAACCAAGCCGGATTGCTGTGCTGAATCTGGAATTTTTCGTGGTGCACCCAGTTGGAGAGAATCACCAGAGTGAACAGAAGCTGCACCACCGTGCCGATCGCCCACAGATAGAGCGCGATGGTCGGGAAAGGCTCCAGGCAGGCGATGGCGATGAGAATCATGCCGATGGATGTCGCCGGGAAAAAGCTCATGCGAATGGGGTGATTGAATTCGGCGATCACCTCCTTGGGATGTTTAGCAAGCTTCAGCAGATAGGTCAGGGAAACAGCGACGTAAGCCAAGGATGTGATGGCGAGCAGAGCCAGGCTGAAGAAGGAACTCCAACCCCAGAGATGCTGGGCTTTTTCCGCAGCGATCGTCACGCCGGCCAGCCCCATGACGATGGCGAAGAAAGAGATGGGAAAGTGCTCTAGTCGACTGTGAACGGGGTGCGAACTGCTCATCATTGGGCTCCTGAGGGGGTCTGAGGGAATTTTAGCCGCTATTAATATATCAGCTTACTGGGTTATAAATAAACATGACTGATATGGGTATATAAAACTTATGCGAATTGGTTCCGCCGAGGCCGTCTAGGGTTCAGCCACGGGCTTGCGTTATGATTCGCAGCGGCTTGGGACGTCAGTGCGCGACTGAACTTTCGGTTCGTTGGGCGCACCCAAGGTTTTGTAACTGAAAACTACCACGGGAGATGATGGCATGAAAAAAGTTGTAATCGCGATTTCCGCCGCTGCGGCACTGTTGAGCGGTTCCGCCTTCGCAGCGGGCGATGTGGCCGCAGGCAAGGCCAAGTATGGCTCAATCTGCGCGAGCTGCCACGGCATGAACGGTGAAGGCATGGGGATTTTCCCCAAGCTGGCAGGTCATCCGGTAGCCAAGACCACCGATCTGCTCAAGCAGTACAAGGCGGGCAAGACCGTGGGCGCCAACACCGCCATGATGGCTCCGCAGGCGGCCAGCCTGTCGGACGCCGACATCGACAACCTGGCGGCCTATATCGCCACCCTGAAGTAATCGGCGCATACGCCGCAACGAGAAAACCCCCGCCGTTTGTTATTCCCCCCAACAATCAATACATAGTTGGGATGGTTTAACTGTCGGAAGCTACTCAAACCCCTCTTGCAGGGGTTTTTTCTTGCCTTGTTATTTTTGTAGCTATCTCATAAGTATACATCTTAT
>JBFMGA010000008.1:0-560411 GCA_040751855.1 Pseudomonadota bacterium
GTCCCGCCGCAACAGGACGTTGCGTCGGGACGGCCTTGCCGGAGGCGCTGCGTTCACGGCTTGCCCGCAGGGCGACCCCTCGGGGGCGTGTTCTTTTGGTGACTTTTCTTGCACGAGCAAGAAAAGTCACTCGCCCGTATCAACGGTCAGTTGTGCAGCGTACCGAAATAAAAACGGGCGAAACAAGGCCACTGCGCTTTAATCGGAGGTCAGTGGGCTTTTTCGCCCCTCGCAATGCCCTTGCTTCGTAAGCCGATAACAGCGCACACGGGCGACCCCATTTCTTTGCTCGTACAAAGAAATGGGGGAAAGAAATACGCCCCCACAAGCGCACCCCTACGGGGAACCGTGATCCGCACGCCTATCCAAGGGTCGGTCTGACGGGGCATCCCTGCCCCGGCAGACCTCAAACCGCATCCATGCGGTTTGAACCTTTACTGGACGCACGGCTCACGGTGCGCTTGCCAAGGGGGAAGAAATCCAAAACCAAAATCCGCGCACTACGTGCGTTATAAACCGCCAACAGACACAATCCATGACCAGCACCACCCTCAACGACCGTCATGCCGCGCGTATGGCGCGCAAAAAAGCCCTCATCGACGCCGCCATCGCGCGCAACGACAAGGAACAAGGCCTGCTGCTTGTGCTCACCGGCAATGGCAAGGGCAAGTCCAGCTCCGCCTTCGGCATGGTGGCGCGCGCCCTCGGGCACGGCATGAAAACCGGCGTTTGCCAATTCATCAAAAGCCGCACCGATACCGGCGAAGAAGCCTTTTTCCGCCAGCATGCGCAATGCGAATGGCATGTCCTGGGCGACGGCTTCACCTGGGACACGCAAGACCGCCAGCGGGACATCGCCACCGCCGAGCGCGGCTGGGCGGTAGCCGAGCGCATGCTGGCCGATGCTTCCTACCAACTCGTCGTACTCGACGAGCTGACCTATTTGCTCAGCTACCACTACCTGGATGCCGACCGCGTGCTCGACGCCCTCAGCCAGCGCCCGCCGATGCAGCATGTCGTCGTCACCGGACGCGCCGCGATCGAACCGCTGCTTGAGCTGGCGGATACCGTCACCGAAATGCTGGATGTGAAGCACGCCTTTCGCGCCGGCGTGCGCGCCCAGCCGGGAATGGACTGGTGAAACGCGCGCGCGGCATCGTCTTGCTGCTCGCCCTTGCCCCCGTCCTCGCCCTGGGCGGCACCGGCCAGGCGGACGAGGTTTGCGTGCCGGACGCACAGGCGAAATCCTTCTGCCTTGCGCAGCCCGCCAACCGCATCGTCAGCCTGGCGCCGCACCTGACCGAAATGGCCTTTGCCATCGGCGCGGGCGGGCAGCTGGTCGGCGCGGTGAGTTACAGCGACTTCCCGCCCGAGGCGCGCGCCCTGCCCAGCCTGGGCAACTACAACCAGCCGGACCTGGAAAAGCTGCTCGCCCTCAAGCCGGATCTGGCGCTCGCCTGGCAAAGCGGCGCCTCACCCGCCCTGCTCGACAAACTCGCAAAGCTCGGCATTCCGGCCTGGGTCAGTCGCAGCGAACATCTGGCGGATATTCCCGCCGAACTGCGCGGCATCGGCCTGTTGAGCGGCCACGCCGCCGAGGGAAAAAAAGCGGCGGATGCGTTTGAGCATGAACTGGAGTCGATCTGGCAAGAACACGCCCATTCCCGCCCGCTTCGCGGCTTTTACCAAATCTGGCCGCAGCCCCTGCTGACTGTGAGCGACAACCATTTCATCGCCGAGGCCATGCGCTATTGCGCCATTGAAAACATCGTCGGTCAGGCCAACAACCTCACCCCGACCTGGAGCGAGGAAGAAGTCGTTCGCGCCCGTCCGGAATTGATTTTGACCTCCCCTCCCAGCCGGGACTTCACCCGCTGGCAACGCTGGCCGCAGCTGCCCGCCGTGAAAAACCAGGCGCTGATCGTCCTGCCTCCCGATGTGCTCGCCCGCCCAGGGCCGCGCCTGATCCAGGGCGTGCGCGCGCTGTGCGCAGCAGCGGATAAAGTGCGTGCGCAAGGCATAGAAAATCCTTCGACAAATGCGCATTGACGCTTAACAAACCTCGGGCTAGATAGAGTTGGCAACCACTACCACTGGAGTCAAAGTTTGAACATCTTGCTACGCCTAATCGCCAGCCTTGTCCTACTGCTTGGCCTGAGCGCCCACAGTCTGGCCGACACCCCCGAGTTGCGCATCAGCGCCGCCGAACTGAGCAAAATCATCGACCAACCCAAGGTCGTCGTCATCGACGCCCGCCCTGCAGAGGAGTACGCCAAGGGACATATTCCAGGCGCACGCAATCTGCCCTTTAAAAAGACCTTTCAAGACCTGTCGAAAAACGGACTGGTTCTTTCCTCCGAACGCGCCAAGCTGCTTTTTCAGGTCACCGGCCTGAAAAATGAAGATCTGGTCGTGATTTACGATGGCAGCAATATGGTGCAGGCCGCGCGCGTATTCTGGATGCTGGACATGAATGGTCACGAAAAAATCCGCCTGCTTGAAGGCGGCCTGAACGCCTGGGTCGCCGAAGGCGGGAGCCTGAGTCAGGAAACTCCGGCCATCAAGGTTTCCGACTACAGCACCAAGATTGACCACAATGCCGTCAAAACATGGCAAGACGTGAAGCTTGCCGTGGTCGATCACCCCGGTCAGGCGATCATCATCGACGCCCGCGACGGCGAGCATTTCGCCGGCCTGAAGTCCGAAGCCTCGCGTTCCGGCCACATCCCTGGAGCACGCAGCGTTCCCGTGGGCAAAAACCTGACCGCCGACGGGTTCTTCCGCTCGCGCGAAGAACTGGAAGCGCTTTACGGCAATATCCCCAAAGATCAACAGGTTTTGGTGTACTGCTCCAAAGGGCTGGCATCCTCGCTGGAGTACTTCGTATTGCGTGAACTCGGCATCCCGGTCGGCAACTACGAAAGCTCGTGGATGGAATGGGGCAACAAGCCCGAGCTGCCCATTGTCAACCCGAGCGCCAGCAGCGCGACGACCACGACGAATCCTTGATTTTTCCCCGGTTTCAACCCGTGCCCGCCCCGCGCGCACGGGTTTTGTTTTGCCGGTTGCGCCCGATAGACTCACGAACATGAGTCTGCGCCCCGTTTTCACCCTCGCTCTCCTGCTGGCCTGCCTGCTCCTCCTGCTGTTGACCAGCCTCAGCCTGGGCAGCAGCGGCTGGTTGCCGCCCGCGCATTGGCATGACCCGATCCAGCAAAGCATCGTGCTCGAACTGCGCCTGCCGCGCGCCCTGGCCGCCCTGGCCGTCGGCGGCTTGCTGGCGCTGGCCGGGACGCTGATTCAAGCGCTCACGCGCAACCCCTTGGCCGACCCCTACATTCTCGGCATATCCGGCGGCGCGGCGGTGGGCGGCTTGTTTGCCATCTTGCTCGGCCTGACGGCCTGGATGCAGCAGATCAGCGCTGCTTTGGGCGCATTCGGCACGCTTTTGCTGGTGATCGCGCTCGCGCATGGTGAAGGCGCATGGACGCGCCAGCGTTTGCTGTTGACCGGCGTGGTGCTGGCCTCGGCGCTCGGTGCGGTGATTACCCTGCTGCTCGCCCTCGCCCCGGAAACCGCCCTGCGCGGCATGTTGTTCTGGCTGATGGGTGATTTGTCCGGCGCGCCCGCGCCGTGGCTGGCGTTGGGCGCACTGGGGCTACTCGCCCTGCTCGTCCTGCCCTGGGCGCGTGATCTCAATATCCTCACCCGCGGCGCGGACAGCGCCATGTCGCTCGGCGTCAACGTGCGCGCCTTGCGCTGGGGCGCTTACCTGCTGGCCGCCATCGCCACCGCGCTGGCGGTGATGACCGCCGGCAGCATCGGCTTTGTCGGCCTGCTGGCACCGCATCTCGCCCGCCTGCTGGTCGGCGCGGATCACCGCCGCGCCCTGCCCGCCGCCATCCTGCTCGGCGCAAGCCTGGTGATGCTGGCCGATCTTTTGGCGCGCACCCTGATCGCCCCGCAACAACTGCCCGCCGGGGCGCTGCTCGCCCTGATCGGCGCGCCGCTGTTCCTCGCCCTGCTCTACCGCGAAGGCCGAACATGAGCACCCTCATGAGCGACCCGCTGCTGCGCGTGACCGAGTTGAGCATCCGCCAGGGTGGGCGCATCCTGCTGCAAGCCCTCGACCTGCACATCCGCCCCGGCGAATGCTGGGCGCTGCTGGGGCGCAACGGCGCAGGCAAAACCACCCTGCTGCACACCCTGGCGGGGCTGCTTCCCGCGCAGCAGGGGCGCGTCGAACTTCTCGGTCGCCCGCTCAACGCATGGTCAGCCCGCCAGCGCGCCCGCCGCCTCGGGCTGTTGCTGCAAGACGCCAGCGAAGGCTTTGAAGCCAATGTGCTCGAAACCGCGCTCTGCGGTCGCCACCCCCACATCGAACGCTGGGCGGAAGCCACGGACGAAGACCGCGCCATCACCCAACGCGCCCTGGCGCGCTGCGGCCTGGGCGGCTTCTCTGAACGGCGCATCAACAGCCTCTCTGGCGGCGAACGCAGACGTTTGGGGCTGGCCACCCTGCTGGCGCAAAACCCACCGTTGATGCTGCTGGACGAACCGCTGAATCACCTCGACATGGCCTGGCAATGGCGCGTTTTGGGGGAACTACGCGATTTGTCCGGCCAGGGTCACGCCGTTTTGATGAGCCTGCACGAACCGAACATGGCGCTGCGCAGTTGCAGCCACGTCCTGCTGTTACACGAACATGGCGCATGGCAGGCGGGACGGGTGGAGGAGTTGCTCACGCCGCAAAGTCTGCGCACGGTGTATGGAATGGAATGGCGGCAAATGCTTGATGAGGACGAGATGTGGCTGGTTCCCAAGTGGCGTTAGAAATGCCTGGTCATGGGTTGTGAGTGGATTGAGCCGCGATCTCAGAATCCGTTAGCCCTTAGGTAGATGCTGATTTATTTCATCCATGGAATAAATCAGCTCGCCCATCGCGGCGCATGCCCGCGATGGCTCTCATGAATCAAAGACTTACGTCTTTGTTCATGTTGGGGCATCCTGCCCCAAGCGGGAAACACTGAATAAATCAGTGCTTCCTTAGCATTTCGCAAGATTGCCGTATCATCACGCATTGCGTTACTGTCCCCGCATGGCGATCAAGACATTCAAGTGCGCGAACACCGAAACGCTGTTCAAACGTGGGCGAGTGGCGCGCTTCGTCAATATCGAGCGCCCGGCGCTACGCAAGCTCAAACAACTCGACCTTGCCCGCTGCATTGAAGATATGCGTGCGCCGCCATCCAATCACCTGGAAGCGCTCAAAGGCGACCGCCTTGGCCAGTGGAGCATACGCATCAGCGACCAGTTTCGTTTGTGTTTCCACTTGGATGACGGAGCCTATGATGTCGAAATCGTGGACTACCACTAGTCTCAAGCCAGTCTCAATATGACTAATCTCAAGCTGAGGGTGCGCCATGCACGATCTAATTGACCCCGTATCTCCCGGTGAAATGCTCACCGAAGAGTTTTTGAAGCCTCTCGGCATGAGCAATTACCGCTTGGCCAAGGAAATTGGCGTCCCCGCGCAACGCATTGGCGCAATTATCGCTGGCAAGCGCAGCATTACCGCCGACACCGACTTGCGGCTGTGCCGTTTTTTCGGCCTGTCCGATGGCTGGTGGCTACGCTTGCAAGCTGATTACGACGTGGAGAAGACGCGTGAGGCTCTCTCGCCCGTATTAGAAAAAATCACGCCCTGGTCGAGCTTGCCACAGGGCGAGCGCGAGCTAACCCCCTGTGAACTACGCCCTCACTGTGGCTAAATACACTCCACTCAAACATCACGAGATTCACCCATGAGCCATAGCAACCACTGCCGTCTGATCATCCTCGGCTCCGGCCCCGCCGGTTATACCGCCGCCGTGTACGCCGCCCGCGCCAATCTTGCGCCCACCTTGATTACCGGCCTGCAAATGGGTGGGCAGCTCACCACCACCACCGAAGTGGATAACTGGCCGGGCGACGTACACGGCCTGACCGGCCCAGCGCTGATGGAGCGTATGCAGCAACATGCCGAACGTTTTGGTACGAACATCGTTTTCGATCATATCCATAGCGTCGATCTTTCCCAGCGCCCCTTCCACCTCAAGGGCGACTCGGCGAGCTATTCCTGTGACGCGCTGATCATCGCCACCGGGGCGAGCGCCAAATACCTCGGCCTGCCTTCGGAAGAGGCGTTCAAAGGACGCGGGGTTTCTGCCTGCGCCACCTGCGACGGCTTTTTCTATCGCGGTCAGGACGTGTGCGTGATCGGCGGCGGCAATACGGCGGTGGAAGAGGCGCTGTACCTGGCCAATATCGCGCGCCATGTGCATGTCATCCACCGCCGCGACAGCTTCCGCTCGGAGAAAATCCTCGCCGACCGCCTGCTGGAGCGCGCCGCCAACGGCAATGTGACCATCCACTGGCACAGCGAGACCGATGAGATTCTCGGCGACGACACCGGCGTGACCGGCATTCGCATCAAGAACGTCAATGACGGAAGCACGCAAGACATCGCCCTGACCGGCGTATTCGTCGCCATCGGCCACACGCCGAACAGCGGCATTTTCGACGGCCAGCTGGAAATGAAGGACGGCTACCTCAAGGTGCAGAGCGGCACGGAAGGCAACGCCACGCAAACCAGCGTGCCCGGCGTGTTCGCCGCCGGCGACGTGGCCGACCACATCTACCGCCAGGCGATCACTTCGGCGGGCAGCGGCTGCATGGCGGCGCTGGATGCCGAACGCTTCCTCGACGGCTGCTGATCGTGGACATCGGCGCGGCGCTCACCATCGCCTTGCTTGCCGCCCTGCTCGGGCAGCTTTGGGCGGCGCAAGCGCCGCTCGCCCGGCAGTTGCGCTGGCAAAGCGCTGTCTTGCTGCTCAACGCCATGACCCTGCCCGCCGCCATGCTGTTGCTCGGCGACAGCCGCGATGGTCTGGGCATGGCCGCCGGATTCGCGGCGATTCTGGCGGCCAGCGCCTCAGGACTGGGAGCGCTGATCTGGTTGTATCGCATCGAAAAACTGGGCAAACCCTCGACCGAGCGCAGCACGCCGCATGGATAACCTGGTTTGGATAACCGGGCATGGATGACCTGAATCTCGGTCTGGCTCTGGCCGGTCTGCTCATGCTGATCGGCCTGCAACGCATGCACGCTGGCCATGCCGCATTCCCCTGGTTTGCGAGCGGCTTTGGCGCATCCATTCTCGTGCCCATCCTGCTGGGCGGCGGCGAGAACCAGGTGCTGATGCTGGCCGCCTTGGCTCTGGGGCTCGGGCTGGCGCTGATTCTTGGCCTGATTTCCAATCTGGGCGACCTGCCCGCCCGCCTGGCCTTGCTGCACGGATTGGCTGGCGCGGCCACCGCCCTGCTCGCCAGTCTGGCCATGCTGGAGCAAATCCTTGATCCGGGGCTGACCCTGGGTCTGGCCAGCCTGAGCCTTTTGCTGGGAGCCTTTTCCGCAGCGGGCGCCGCCGTGGCGCATCTGCGCCTGAGTCGTCTGTTGCCGCGCGTGCTGCGCCATGCCTCGCAAACTTGGATCGGCGCCGCTCTGTTGCTGGCGACGCTGTCTCTGGGCGTGTTGCTGAGCCTGGGCATCAAGGATCAGGTGTTCTGGCAGACCGCCTTTTTCACCCTCGCCGCGCTTTCCGGAGTGGTCTTCAGCCTGCCGCTGGCTGAACGCGAAGCGCCTCTGGCTGCAGCATGGCTGGGCGCGCTCACTGGCTTGAGCATGGCTCTGCTCGGTATCGCGCTGGGACTGGCGCCCCTGCTGGCTACGGGCATTCTTTCCGCTACCTTGACCCTATTTCTGAGCATGGAACTTGGCCGCCGGGTGAATATGCCGCTTTCCAGGCTGTTGTGGGGCGCGCAGGCGGCGCAGCAAAGCGCGGATGCCGCCGAACGAGTTACGCAAACGATCAGCCTGGATATCCTGGCCGGGGATCTCGCCCGTGCGCCACAGGTCTTGCTCATTCCCGGTTTCGGCTGCATCGCCGCCGACGGCTGCACACAACTGGTTCGGCTGGCGCAGAGCCTGCAGCGGCAAGGGGTCAAAGTGCAATTGCTGGCGCATCCGCTGGCCGGGCGCTTGCCCGGACAACTCGCCCTGCTGCTGCGCGAGGCGGGTGCGGACGAAACGCTGCTGCTCGAACGCTGGAACCCAGGGCAGCCCCTTCCTGCGCTCACCCTGAGCATCGGCGCGCACGATCTGATCAACCCGCAGCGCGCCGACATGGAAAACGGCATCCCCGATCTGAGCCTGAGCCCCCAGAGCAAGGAGGCCAGGGTCGTGCTCATGCTCACCCAGACCCAGGGCTTCAGCGGCCAGGACAACCCGTTGCTCAAGGATGAGCACGTCTATGTGTTGCAGGCCGACGCGCGCAGCGCCCTGGAGCAACTCAATCAGCGGCTTGCTTCCGTCGGCGCATAAAGCCTGCAGGAACCTAGAGCCTGTTTACGCTCTCGCTGAACGGCGAATGGCTGATCTCATCCAGCGACAGCGCAAAGGCAGGCGCATAGCGCTGCATGAAGACCTGCACGGCGGGGATTTGCGCCGCGCAGTCTTCAATCTTGTGCAACAGTGCCTTTTCGGCGCGAATGAACTCACGATTGCCCGCCCCCGCCTCCTCTACGCACTTCAGATAGCCCGCGATGCTGTCTGCCGCCTTGACCAACCCGCGCTCCGCCTCGCCGACCATGCGGCTATCCAGCAAAGGCGCGTAATCGGCGCGCAGATCTTGCGGCAACAGCTCCAGTAAGCGTTGTTCGGCCTGCTGCTCCAGCGCCTTGTAGGCGGCGCGCACCGCCTCGCTGCCGTATTTCACCGGGGTGGGCAGGTCGCCGGTCAGAATCTCGCTGGCGTCATGGAACATGGCCAGCACCGCCACCCGATCCGCGTTGAACGCTGCGCCGAAATCGCGGTTGCTGATCAAGGCCAGCGCATGGGCGATCACCGCCACTTGCAGGCTGTGTTCCTGCACGTTTTCCGCACGGGTATTGCGCATCAGCCCCCAGCGCTGGATCAGGCGCATTCTGGAGAGCATGGCGAAAAAGGGACTGGCTCCTTTCATTCAGCGCACCCCCACTCAATAAGGCCGCGGGATCCAGCGTCGCTGCGCCATGCTGGCCTCATCGTCATACTTGTGCCTCATCTCCCGCTCAGGCAGCTTGATCTTGTCGCGCGGCATGTGTTCGTAGGGAATATGCTGCAAAAGATGAGTGATCAGATTCAAACGTGCACGCTTCTTGTCGTCCGAGCGCACGATATTCCACGGCGCAAAATCGGTATCGGTGGCATTCAGCATCTGGTCGCGCGCGCGCGAGTAGTCGTACCAGCGCTGACGCGAGGGCAAGTCCATCGGAGAGAGTTTCCATTGGCGCAGCGGATCTTCGATGCGCGCGCGGAAGCGGCGTTCCTGCTCTTCATCCCCGACTTCCAGCCAATATTTGAGGAAGATGATGCCGTTGTCGACAATGATGGTTTTCTCGAAAAAGGGACACATTTCCAGAAATTTCCGGTGCTGCTCCTCGCTGCAAAAGCCCATGACATGCTCCACCCCGGCACGGTTGTACCAACTACGGTCGTATATCACGACCTCACCCGCAGCGGGAAAATGCGCCACATAACGCTGCATGTAAATCTGGCTCTTCTCGCGCTCGGTTGGCGCGGGCAAGGCGACCACGCGAAAGACGCGGGGACTGACCTTTTCCGTAATGGCGCGTATCGTCCCACCCTTGCCGGCTGCATCCCGCCCTTCGAAAAGAATGATGACGCGCTGTTTGGTTTGCACCACCCAGTCCTGCACGGCGCACAACTCTGCCTGAAGTTTGCGCAACTCCAACTCATAGTCCTTGCGCTTGAGCTTGGCGGGCGCTTCGGTAACCGATTTTTTGGCTTTGCTTGTCATGATGCTCACCCTTTTTGCTGTTCAACGCCCCTGACCCGCGCGCGCAGATGTTGCAACCGGCTGGACGATTCATGGCGAAAAAGAAGACTCGCCTTACTCAGCCGCAGCGTTCTCGTCGCATGCAGGCTGACAGACGAAATCCCCCCACGGCGAGATGCAAATTCACTCGCTGCGCAAGATACTCCCCCCACACGCACTGCAAGGCAAGTCGCGCGCCTTCAAGACGCGGTCGCGCTGCCATAAACATCGCGCTTATCCGCAGTACCGATCAAGTCTGCAAATGATCCCCTCGCGCAGATGGCGAAGCTCTGCGAGGCTCGCCAAGCGCCTTCTCGCCCGCCTCTTTGAATTAATCCGGGTGCTTTTCCCTGCCATAGGCCATTTTGTAGATCACGGGCTTGGTATAAGCCCGAGCCGGGCGAACGGGAATGACAGCCGCCGAACACCATCAAGACCCGTCACAGGGTCTTGATGCTCAAGCTGCGGGCGTACAATGACGCATCGCCCCCCCAAGGAGCCACTGCCATGAGTGCCCCGCGCCCCAACCCAAGTGATGAGCTGCTGCGCAACCCGCCCGACTTCTCGCTGGTGCACGGCGGGCCGCTGTTCCAGATTTTCATACGGACGCATCTTACAAATGACGCGCTGGAGCTGGCGCGCCAGCGCACCATCGTCATCGCCCTTCTGGCTTGGCTTCCACTCTTTTTGCTCTCAGCGCTGGAAGGGCAGCTGCTGGGCGGCGATGTCGCCGTGCCTTTTTTGATGGATGTGGAGGCGCATACGCGCTTTCTGGTGGCGATTCCACTGATGATCGGCGCAGAACTGATCGTCCACAGACGCATGCGCCTGCTCGTCAGACAGTTCCTGGAGCGCGACCTGGTTCCCGAGGCCGCCTTGCCGCGTTTCGATGCCGCCATCCAATCGGCGTTCCGCCTGCGCAACTCGACGTTGGCCGAGCTGCTGCTGCTGGCTTTTGTTTACGGCGTAGGTGTATTCGTTATCTGGCGCTATTTCATGGCGATCGACGCACCCACATGGTATGCGACCCCCGCGGAAGATGGGTTCAATCTTTCGCTCGCCGGAATGTGGTTCGTCTTTTTCAGCCTGCCGCTCTTCCAGTTTCTTCTGTTGCGCTGGTATTTCCGCCTGTTTATCTGGGCGCGTTTTCTCTGGCAGGTCTCGCGCATCCGGTTAAACCTGATTCCCACCCACCCAGACCGCACCGGGGGGCTGGGTTTTCTCGCCGGTACAGTCTATGCCTTTATCCCATTATTGATGGCGCACGGCGCGCTGGTTGCCGGCAACCTCGCCAATCACATTTTTTACCTCGACTCAAAGTTGCTTGAATTCCAAGGCATTGTCGCCCTCATGGTCGCCTTTTTGCTGATTGTGGTTCTCGGCCCGCTATTTGTCTTCACTCCCCAACTTGCCGAGGTCAAGCGCACCGGAAAACGCGAATATGGCGCACTGGCGCAGCGTTATGTGCGTGAATTCGATCACAAATGGCTGCGCGGCGGCGCGCCTGCTGACGAGCCGCTGCTAGGTAGCGCCGACATCCAATCCCTTGCCGATTTGAACAACGGCTATGAGGTGGTGCGCACGATGAATATCTCACCCGTATCGAAGGAAGCCATCCTCCGCCTGGCCATCGCCGTGGTCGTGCCGATCATCCCGCTGGCGCTCACCATGATGCCGCTGGAAGAATTGCTGAAGAAACTGCTGGCGATTTTGCTTTAAGGCCTTAAGAACCGTTTACGACCCCGCTGGTCGGCGCACTCAACGCGCGCCATCCCGATAGGGAACCGGACTGTAGCGTTCAACCGCCTGCTTTAAGCTCATCCAGTTCAGTGCGGAAAAAATCCATCGCCGTCTTGGTTTTGGTCTGCTGCGCTGCGGTAATCTCAATGCCCTTGCTGGCGAGATAGGCCTTGAACTCAATCCCCACCTGGGCAGCTTGAGCGGGTTCGCATTTGATCGAAACCTCAAGAATGCGTGAGCCGTCTGGGTACAGCCACATCTCAATCGTCAGCGGATAGGCAAAATCCTCGGCCTTGTGCTTGGCCTTGAGCAAAAACGTCGGCCCAAGTGGCAACAGAGCATTCAAATCAATGCCTGCGGGCGCATGCTCCTCAAAAAACGCCCGCTGCCCCTTGGATAAAATCGAACGCAAGGATCTCTCGCCGTTGACCACCTCACGGACTTCATCCCCAGTCGCGTTACCTTTGTAGGAGGCGGAACAGACAAACCCGCCCGGCATGATGTCCAGTTCAACCTTGAAGCTCTCCGAGCGCTTGAGATCGGCATCCACGGTCGCCGGATCAATCGGGCGCAGCTTGACCACGGTATCTGCCGTGCCGCCCTGAATGCGGCGCGCGCGCACGATAATTCCGGCGCGATTGAGCGCCATATCCGGCGTATCGAAAAAAAACACCTGCCGCGGCTGCGCCTCCACCGGGTCAAGTCCAATGCTGGCGATCGTGGCGCGATGCCCTGAAGCCGGGATGGAGAGTTTGATTTCAATGCTTTTCGAATTCTTGGCCAGTGCAAGGATCTCTTTGATCTGATCCATGGAAAAGTGCTGAAAGCTTGAATCAACTTCAGTTGAGGGGGCAGACGTGGTCATAACGTTCTCCTGTTGATACATTGATTCTGCGCTGCCCGATAAAACGGGCGCTCAAATATCGAAACGTTCAGCCAGCACGCCGTGACGCAGGCCGCGATCACTGACGGTCAGGCTGTCCTTGCCCAGTTTTTCCATCACCGTGCGAATGATGCAGGCTCCGGCAAGAATCACTTCCGCACGCTTGGGTTGCAGCCCGACAATACTGCGCCGCGCCTCGGCGGCGCGCGTGCGATAAAGCTCGATTTGGCGTTCAATCTCGGTACGGTCGAGTACCGTGCCTTGCACCACGGACGGATCGTAGCTGGCCAGCCCATGCTTGACTGCGGCCATATTGGTCGTCGCACCGCCCATCGCCACCAGAATATCGGGGGCGGGACGCGCGTCGATGCGCGACAGATCGGAGGAAATCGCCGCCATGGCCGCATGCAGGGTGTCGAGCGACACGGCGCCATCCAGACCGTAACGTTCGGTATAACTCACCGCACCGACATTCACGCTGAAACGCTCGTCCACGCTGGAATCATGGCCGAAGGTAAACTGCGAGCTGCCGCCGCCAGTGTCGAATACCACCAACGACCCGGAGTGCAGCCCCAGTCCGGACTTGGCCGCCAGGTAGGCCAGTCGCCCTTCGTCTTCGCCGGAAATAATTTCGACCTGTACGCCGGTACGCGCCCGGATGGCGGCCACGACCTCACCGCTGTTGCCAGCAATACGCAGCCCCGCTGTACCGACCGCCGCCAACGCCCGCACGCCGTAGCGCTTCGCCTCCTCCGCCATGCCCGCGATGGCGTTTGCCGTGCGCTCAAGCGCTGCTTCGATAATCACGCCCTGCTGCGCCAGGTTTTCGCCCAAGCGGGTCAGCTCGGCACGATCCACAAGGGTGCGCCAATGCCCGGCCAGGTCGCGCTCGCCGATATGAAATTTGATCGAATTAGTGCCGGCATCAATCACCGCATAGCGTTCTGGTGCGTCATCGAGCAGCGCCGCAAGGCCACGCGGGTAACTGGTATTGACGTAGCCGCCCAGCCCCAGTTCGCGCACGGCACGGATCACCGCCTCTGCATCCGGCGACTCAACAGCCAGAGTGCGGGTGGATTTGCCATTGGCAAGCACCTCGGAGAGCTCGGCCATGCAGCCGCCGACCGTATAGCGAACCCGCCGCTTGTGAACCTTGACCAGACGAATCGCTGCACCCGGCGTTATGAAGTCAGCAACGAATTCATCAAACGTGTAATGGGTGCGTGAAAACTCCGGGACAGGTTGTCGCAGCGCCTCGAACACCTTGGCCGCATCGTTTGCCGCCAGCGGAAAACCTGCTTTCATCACGGGCGTCCACTGTTCCAACCCATCGGCATTGACCTGCTGCAACAGCTTGATGTCCATGAGATCAGCGCGAATCTTGACGTTTTCGCCCGAGGCTGCGAGAAGATAAAACTCATCGCTCTCTTGCACACCGCCCGGCGTCAAAGCCGCCAACTGCGCCTCCGCAGCGCCAAAACCCCGGCCAAACGAACGCCATTCCCAGCGCGGTGTAATAGTACTCACGGCTTCGCCCCCTATTTGAAAATCTCCGGCTTCAGCCAATCCAGCTCATTCGGCACAAGCCGCAAAATCGCAGCGGGGTTATTTGGTGTAACCTGAGCGTCACTACTCGCTGCTACATACTCTTTGAGTCTAATTTTTTTACCGGAGTCTCGCCATGTCAAAACTGTTTGCTGATGCCAGCCCTTCCATCCCATGCGAGGCTGTGGTTCGTACAGGTTTGCAGACCAACGAAATCAAGTTAGCTGTCCTGGATCACCTGCTTTACTCATTGGCGCGCCCCCTTGCGCTGGCGGAACCCCATGAGTATTACCATGCGCTGGCGCTGGCGGTGCGCGACCGTCTGCAACATCGCTGGATGGAAACCACCATGTCCCACATGGCCAAGGGAACCAAGGTGGCTTGCTACCTCTCGGCGGAGTTTTTGATGGGACCGCACCTGGGCAATAACCTGGTGAACCTGGGCATAGAGGAGGCCGCAAGACAAGCGCTGACGGAGCTTGGGCAGGATTTAGACCAGGTTCTGGACTGCGAAGAGGAGCCTGGCCTAGGCAATGGCGGACTGGGGCGACTGGCCGCCTGCTATCTCGACTCTCTCGCCACGCTCCAACGTCCGGGGATCGGTTACGGCATCCGCTACGAATTCGGTATTTTCGATCAGGAAATTCACGACGGCTGGCAGAGCGAGATCACCGACAAATGGCTGCATCGCGGCAACCCTTGGGAAATCATCAAGCCGCACATCGCCTTCCATGTGAACTGGGGCGGGCATACCGAGCATTACCTGGACGCTTACGGAGTGCATCAGGTGCGCTGGATTCCCGAGCGCGTGGTCAAGGGCGTGGCCTATGACACGCCGATCCAGGGCTACAACGTCACCACCTGCAACACCCTGCGCCTGTGGAGCGCGGAAGCGGTGCAGGACTTCGACTTCCAGGCATTCAATACCGGCGATTATTACCAAGCCGTGGCCGACAAGGTAATTTCCGAAACCGTGTCCAAGGTGCTGTACCCGAACGACGAACCGGAAGTCGGCAAGCGCCTGCGCCTGGCGCAGCAGTACTTCTTCGTCTCCTGCTCGTTGCAGGACATGCTGCGTCTTTTGGAAATTCGCGGCGAGCCGGTGACCCGCTTCGCCGAGCATTACGCCGTGCAGCTCAACGACACTCATCCTTCCATCGGCGTGGCCGAATTGATGCGCCTGCTCATGGACGAGCACAACATCGACTGGGAACAGGCATGGGAGATCACCGTCGCCACATTCGGCTACACCAACCACACCCTGCTGCCCGAAGCGCTGGAGACCTGGCCGTTGCCGATGTTCGCCGAACTGCTGCCGCGCCATATGGAGATCATTTACGAAATCAATCGACGCTTTTTGGAGGAAGTCAGCGCGCGCTTTCCCGGAGATGCGGAGCGCATCAGGCGCATGTCGCTGATTGGCGAGGAAGGCGGGCGTTATGTGCGCATGGCCTACCTGGCCTCCGTGGGCAGCCATGCCATCAACGGCGTAGCCGCGCTGCATACCGAACTGGTGAAAACCAGCATCCTGAGGGATTTTTACGAGCTGTGGCCGGAAAAGTTCAGCAACAAGACCAATGGCGTCACCCCGCGCCGCTTTCTTGCACTGTCCAACCCCGGCCTGCGTGAGCTGCTCGACCGCACGCTGGGCGCGGGCTGGCTGACCGACATGAGCCAGTTGAGCCGCCTGGTGCCGTATGCCGAGGATGCCGATTTCCGTCGGCAATGGCGCGAAATCAAGGTGCACAACAAAAAAGTGCTGGCGGATTACGTCCAACAACGCACCGGCGTGGAGCTTGATCCAAGCTGGATGTTCGACATTCAGGTGAAGCGCATCCACGAGTACAAGCGTCAGCACCTCAATGTGCTGCACATCATCACCCAGTACATGCGCCTGAAGGCCAACCCCCAGATGCAGGTTCCGCCGCGCGCGTTCATCTTCGGCGGCAAGGCTGCGCCGGGCTATTTCATGGCCAAGCGTATCATCAAGCTGATTAACGCCGTCGCCGAGACCATCAACCACGACCCGGCGGTCAATACACGGATGAAAGTGGTCTTCCTGCCCAATTTCAATGTGAAAAACGCGCACAGCATTTATCCGGCGGCGGATTTGTCCGAGCAAATCTCCACCGCCGGCAAGGAAGCGTCAGGCACCGGCAACATGAAGTTCATGATGAACGGCGCGCTGACCATCGGCACGCTGGATGGCGCCAATATCGAAATTCGTGAGGAGGTTGGGGCGGAGAATTTCTTCCTCTTTGGCCTGAACGCCAGCGAAGTCGCTCAACTCAAGCATGATGGCTACCGCCCGCATGAGTTTATCGAGCGCAATCCCGAGTTGCGCGCCGTGCTTGACCTGATCGCTAGCGGACATTTTGCCCACGGCGACAAAGATGTGTTCCGCCCCTTGGTCGAAAACCTGAGCTGGTCAGATCCCTTCCTGGTGATGGCGGACTATGCCTCGTTCATCGCCTGCCAGGAGCAGGTTGATCAGGCATGGATGGACAGCGAAAACTGGACGCGCATGTCGATCCTCAATACCGCGTACAGCGGCAAGTTCTCCTCGGATCGCGCGATCGCCGAATATTGCGAGCAGATTTGGGACGTGCCGGCCGTAGCGATCAAGCCCTGACCGCCACTCAGGAAGAGAAAGACGCGACTGCACGAAAATGCGGTCGCAACTCTTCGCACATCGCTAAGGCATAGGAGTCCGTCATCCCGGCAATCATGTCGGTGAGCAGTTGCGCTTCCCGATAGCGCAAGGGCATGGGATTGCGCGGCGACTCAAACACACGGCGGTAATTTTCCGACATGCGTCCATAGGCATAGGCGGCGAACGGCGAACGGCGCGGCGCATCGGCAGGCGCGCCCTCAGCCCGGTCGGTAATTGCAAACCAGAGCATGTCCATCAGCTCATGGATCACCTCAAAACCACGCAGCTCGACCTTGAGCACGCTGGCATGGCGATACACGTGGCGCTGATTGAACTGGCGCAAGGTTGCCAGAAAAACGCCCGCACTGGACGCGTTCAGCAATTCATCGCCAAACGTCCCCTGCAGCAATTCGGACTCATAACGCAACCAGGCTTCGGTCAGGGCGCGCATCAGTACGCCGATTGCACGGATGCGAAACACCTGCATGGAAATGTCGTTCAACTCCGCCGGTGACACCCCCGCTTCACGGTACACGCGATGCTCACGCTCCGCCTCATCACACACCCAAGCCACGGTTGCGTCCGATCCCGCCGCATGACGCAGAAAGGCAAGGATGTCGTGAAAAGACACCAGACGCTTTTTCACCGCATCTTCTGCATCCAGCACGCAATAAGCGATATCGTCGCAGGCTTCCAGCACAAAGGTCAGCGGATGACGCTGGCCCTCCACCAGACCCGTCGCCGCCCAGACCTCGGCGACCAATCCGGCCTCCGACTGGAAATAACCGTGCTTGCGGCGCACGGCCTGCGAGCGATCCACCCGATCCGAGGCGACCGGATACTTGAGCAACGCCGCCAGGGTGGCATAGCTCAGATTCAGCCCATAGTCGTCATTGATGATTTGCAGCTTGGTCAGCAAGCGCAGCGTCTGCGCATTGCCCTCAAAGCGCAGAAAATCCAGCTTCATCGCTTGCGTCAAGCCGAAGCCATCGGCAAAAATCTGCGCCGCATGACGCTCAAACCAGGTCTGCATGGCACGCTCGCCCTGGTGACCGAAGGGTGGATTGCCCAGGTCGTGCGCCAATCCCAAGGTGGCCAATAGCGTGGGCAGATCGCGCGCCGCCTGCGGGGCATGGCTGGCAACCCCATGATTGAAGACCAGGTCCACCCCGGCGGCGCGCGCCAGATTGGCGACTTCATGCGAGTGAGTCAGGCGTGTACGCACGACATCGTTGCGCTCCAGCGGAAAAACCTGGGTCTTGTCCGCCATGCGCCTGACCGGCGCGGCATACAAAATGCGGTCGTAGTCACGCTCGATTTCCGTGCGCACCTCCCCGCCGCCCTGGCTGTCCAGGGGCAAGAGCATGGGCTTCCCCAGCAGCGCTCCTCCCTTGCTGCGCGAAGCGCTGGCGCGACGACGCAAAGGGTTCAGCAAGGCATGCCACTGCGTCATGTTGTTTCCTCTCAATTTCTCAAGCCCAATTAAACAGCTCAATAAAAAAGGAGGCATAGCCTCCTTATTCTTGCTCAAACGAACGAACAGGTCACTGCGATGTGTGCGTGCCTGTACCGCGAATCTCGCGAATCCAGCGCAAACGCTCCTCGGCGTCGATCGCTCCGCGCAAACGGAAATAATCCGTTTCGCGCGTGCCGATCTCCACCCGGCTCTCCAAGGCCTTGAGTCGGGCTTCCTCGGCGGCGATTTCCAGGGCGCGAGCATCATCCTCACGCAGGGCGCCATCCGCCAGGATAGTGATGCCATTCGGCTGAACCTCAAGCACGCCGCCAGAAACGAAGATGTGCTGCACGCTGCCCTTGGCATCGGTAACGCGAACCTCGCCAGCACGCATCACCGCAAGAAGCTGAGTGTGCCTGGGGGTAATCCCAAGCTCACCCGCCACGGTGGGAACAACGACGAAAGTCGCCTCGCCGCCCATCACAGCCTGATCGCCGCTGACGATATCAACACGAACAGTTATGGCCATACCAGCCTCCTCAATTACTTGGCTGCGATCTTGGCTGCTTTTTCCACGGCCTCGTCAATGCCGCCCACCATGTAGAACGCCTGCTCGGGCAGATGATCGTACTCGCCATCCAGCAGCGCTTTGAAGCCACGCAGGGTATCCTTCAGGCTCACGAAACGGCCGGGAGCGCCGGTGAACACTTCGGCGACGAAGAACGGCTGAGACATGAAGCGCTGGATCTTGCGCGCACGCGCAACCAGCAGCTTGTCGTCGTCAGACAATTCGTCCATCCCCAGAATGGCGATGATGTCCTTCAGTTCCTTGTAACGCTGCAAGGTCTTTTGCACGGTACGCGCAACCTTGTAGTGCTCCTCGCCAACCACTTGCGGGTCAAGCTGACGGCTGGTGGAGTCCAGCGGATCAATCGCGGGATAGATGCCCAGGGCGGCGATGTCACGCGACAGAACCACGGTGGCGTCCAGGTGGGAGAAGGTGGTCGCCGGGGACGGGTCGGTCAAGTCGTCCGCCGGAACGTACACGGCCTGCACGGAGGTGATGGAGCCGGTCTTGGTGGAGGTGATGCGCTCTTGCAGCACGCCCATCTCCTCCGCCAGAGTCGGCTGGTAGCCTACCGCAGACGGCATACGACCGAGCAGCGCAGATACTTCAGTACCGGCCAAGGTGTAACGATAGATGTTGTCGATGAACATCAGTACGTCACGGCCTTCATCACGGAAGTATTCGGCCATGGTCAGACCAGTCAGCGCCACGCGCAGACGGTTCCCGGGCGGTTCGTTCATCTGGCCGTAAACCAGGGAAACTTTGTCCAGTACGCCGCCTTCGGACATTTCGTGGTAGAAGTCGTTACCCTCACGAGTACGCTCGCCCACACCAGCAAATACGGAGTAACCGCTGTGCTCAACCGCGATGTTGCGGATCAGCTCCATCATGTTCACGGTCTTGCCTACTCCGGCGCCACCGAACAGCCCGACCTTGCCGCCCTTGGCGAAGGGAACCAGCAAGTCGATGACCTTGATGCCGGTTTCCAGCAGCGCGGTGCTGGAAGCCTGCTCATCAAATGCCGGCGGCTTACGGTGGATCGCCATGCGATCTTCGGTAGCGATCGGACCGGCATGGTCGATCGGCTCGCCGAGTACGTCCATGATGCGACCCAGAGTCGCCTTGCCCACCGGAACAGCAATCGGGGCGCCGGTGTTGCTCACGGACAAACCGCGACGCAGACCCTCGGAAGCGCCCAACGCAATGGTACGCACGACCCCGTCGCCAATTTGCTGTTGAACCTCAAGGGTCAGCCCGGTGCCGCCCACCTTCAAGGCGTCATAAACTTTCGGTACGGCATCACGTGGAAACTCCACGTCAACCACCGCGCCGATGATTTCGATAATCTTGCCAGAACTCATCATCAGTTCCTCATCAATAAGTACAGAATTCACGCATTAACCGACGGCAGCTGCGCCGCTGACGATCTCCGCAATTTCTTGGGTAATCGCAGCCTGACGCGCCTTGTTGTATTTCAGCTTCAAGCCGCGAATCAGATCGCCTGCGTTATCCGAGGCGTTCTTCATCGCAATGCGTCGAGCCGACATTTCACATGCAACATTTTCAACCGTGGCCTGATGGACACTCGCAGCGACAAAACGCTTAAGCAAAAGATCAAGCACATCCTTGGCATCAGGCTCATAGATGTAATCCCAATGATGCTGTGCGGTTTCCAGCGCATCATCAGCGATCGGCAAGACGCGAACCAGATCAGGACGCTGAGTCATGCTGTTGACAAACTCGTTGCGCGCAACCCAGACCTCGTCGATCTTGCCGGACTCGAAAAGATCCAGCAGGGAAATGACCGCGCCCTGCACCTTGAGGAAACGCGGGCGGTCGCCCAGTCCAGAAATTTCAGCGACAGGGTTGAACGCTCCGCGCTTGACAAACGCCGACCCCTTGGAGCCGATTACGCAAACGTCGATTTCGATATTGTTTTCTGACCAAGCCTGCATGGAACGGAGAACGTGCCTGAACAGGTTCACGTTCAAGCCGCCGCACAGGCCGCGGTCAGTCGTCACAAGAATCAAGCCGACGCGCTTCACCGGACGCTCAACCATGAATGGGTGAGTGTACTCAGGATGAGCCTTGCTGAGGTTGGAAATCACAGCACGAATCTTGTCCAGATAAGGCCGTGTCGCCTGCATGTTCTCTTGAGCCTTGCGCATCTTGCTCGCCGCAACCATTTCCATGGCCTTGGTGATCTTGCGCGTGTTCTGAATGCTCTTGATCTGCGTGCGAATCTCTTTAGTGCCGGCCATAAGCTTCGCCTCTCTTACCAGACGCCGTTGGCTTTGAAGGCCTGGAGGGTCTTCTTCAGTCCAGCGGTGATGTCGTCATTGAGGTTGCCGTTATTGCCGATGGAGTCCAGCAGATCCTTGGCGTGGCTGTGCGCATAGTTGTGCAGAGCGGTTTCGAAGGAGCCGATATGCGCAACTTCGACGTCGTCCAGATAGCCTTCGTTCGCTGCGTACAGCGACAGCGCCATCTCACCGACGGACAGGGGCTTGAACTGCGCCTGCTTCATCAACTCGGTCACGCGCTTGCCGCGCTCAAGCTGCTTGCGGGTCGCTTCGTCCAGGTCGGAAGCGAACTGCGAAAACGCAGCCAGCTCACGATACTGGGCGAGGTCGGTACGAATACCGCCCGCGAACTTCTTGATGATCTTGGTCTGCGCAGCGCCGCCCACACGGGATACGGAGATGCCCGGGTTGATCGCCGGACGGATGCCGGAGTTGAACAAATCGGTTTCCAGAAAGATCTGACCGTCGGTGATGGAGATCACGTTGGTCGGAACGAAAGCGGAAACGTCGCCGCCCTGCGTTTCGATGATCGGAAGTGCGGTGAGAGAACCGGTTTGCCCCTTGACTTCGCCCTTGGTGAATTGCTCGACATAGTCGGCATTCACGCGAGAGGCGCGCTCCAGCAGACGGCTGTGCAGATAGAACACGTCGCCCGGATAAGCTTCCCGCCCCGGCGGACGGCGCAGCAGCAAGGAGATCTGACGGTAGGCCCAAGCCTGCTTGGTCAGGTCATCGTAAACGATCAACGCATCCATGCCGCGGTCGCGGAAGTACTCGCCCATGGTGCAGCCGGAGTAGGCGGCCAGATACTGCATGGAAGCAGGATCCGAGGCGCCCGCGGCCACGACGATGGTGTATTCCATCGCGCCGTTTTCTTCGAGCTTGCGCACGATGTTGGCGATGGTGGAGGCTTTCTGACCGATGGCGACGTAGACGCAGTAAACGCCCTTGCCTTTCTGGTTGATGATAGTGTCGATCGCCACGGCGGTCTTACCCGTCTGACGGTCGCCAATGATCAACTCACGCTGGCCGCGACCGATGGGCACCATGGCGTCCAGCGCCTTGATGCCAGTGAGGAGCGGCTGATCCACGCTCTTGCGATCAATCACGCCAGGAGCGATGGTTTCGATCGGAGCGGTCAAGGATGCACCGAGCTCGCCCTTGCCATCCACCGGACGGCCGAGGGTGTCCACCACGCGACCGAGCAATTCCTTGCCGATCGGCACTTCGAGGATGCGTCCGGTGCACTTGGCGACATCGCCTTCCTTCAGCTTGAGGTAATCACCCAGAACGATGGCGCCGACGCTATCGCTTTCCAGGTTCATGGCCACGCCGAAAGTGTTGCCCGGGAACTCGACCATCTCGCCCATCATTACATCGGCAAGACCATGGATACGCACGATGCCGTCGCTGACGCTGACGACTGTGCCTACGGTGCGCGCATCCGCACCGACTTCAAAACTTTCAATCCGCTGTTTGATCAGGGAACTGATTTCAGAAGGATTAATCATGAAAATAACTCCTTAGCGAACCACGGCATTAGCCAGGCTCTGTAGGCGACCCTGAATTGAACCATCAATGACCAAGTCCCCGGCGTACACAATGGCGCCGCCAATCAGGGACGCGTCCACTTCGTTATCTAGCGTAATAACCTTGCCTAAGCGCCGTCCCAAAGCTGATGCAAGCTGGATTTTTTCTTGCTCTTGCAGAGCCATGGCCGAGACGACGCGCACATTCATACGCCCGTCCGCTTCACGACAAAGAGCATCAAACTCTTCGGCGATCAACGGCAGAGCGTCCATGCGCGCATTCTCAGCCAAGAGACGCACAAGGTTTTGACCTTGAACGCTAAGGCGTCCCGCAGCAACCTGCAAAACCACATCAGCCAGACGATCCCGATGGATCGAGGGGGATGACATCAAACGCTGCATATCGGCATCCAGCGACACGGTCGCAAGGAATGCCAACATATCAGACCATTTGGCACGCTCCAGCGGGGACTGCGCGACTTCAAAGCATGCACGCGCATAGGCGCGGGCTGTTTTGGCGTTCTCGGACATGACAGCCCCCTTAAATGCGAGCTACGAGGTCAGCGATGGATGCCTCGTGAACCTTGGCATCAACTTCACGCTGCAGAATGCGCTCGGCGCCTGTCACCGCAAGCACGGAAACCTGCTTGGAGAGCTCCTGTTTGGCTCGCTCAACTTCGCGTCCGATCTCAGCCTGAGCACCGATAAGGATACGCTCAGCCTCAGTCTTGGCGGTGTTGCGCGCCTCATCCAGAATCTCGGTGCTGCGGCTGTTCGCCTGCGCCATTAGCTCGGTCGCTTTCTCTTTGGCTTCTTTAATGATCTGTACTGCTCGCTCTTCCGCGAGCTTAAGCTCGTGCTTACCACGCTCTGACGCAGACAATCCGTCGGCAATACGCTGACGACGCGCCTCCATCATGCTTGATAGCGGAGCCCACAGGAATCTGTTCACCAACCAGATCATCGCCACGAAAGCGATCATCTGTGCGAACAAGGTAACCGTAATATTCACTGCTGCCTACCTCCTTGAATACCTGTGCCGACGTTACGTGACGCCCACAGCGCACTCAATCGCCGTAATTACGCGCCCATCGCCTTGATGGCGGCCTGCATTGCGCCCACGAACGGGTTGGCGAACAGGAACCACATGCCAAACGCGAGAATGATGAACGGGAAGGATTCCATCAGGCCTGCGAAGATGAACATGTTGGTCATCAGCTGGGGACGCATCTCAGGCTGACGTGAAATGCCTTCCAGAGTTTTGGAGCAGATCAAACCCCAGCCAATAGCTGAGCCCAGGCCAGCAGCGGCCAGAATCACACCCACACCTACAGCAGTGTAGGCATAAATCATCGCGATCATATCAGCGGTCATCGTCGGTTCTCCTTACGGATTTAAGTTGAGGAAAAGGGAAGGGTTGAAAAATCAGTGCTCGTCTTCAGTGATGTGCGCCATGCCGAGATAGACGATGGTCAACACCATGAAAATGAACGCCTGCAGGGTAATCACCAGGATGTGGAAAATCAGCCAAGCCAAATCCAGCACCACCTGCAACGGGAACCAGATCAGCAGCGCTGCGCCAATGGTCGCTCCAAAGGTGAGCAACGCAATCAGCAGGAACACCAACTCACCAGCGAACATGTTACCGAAAAGTCGCAGACCCAGACTGATCGGCTTGGCAAGCTCTTCAATCGCCGTCATGACGATATTCACCGGAACAAGAAACTTTCCGAAGGGATGGAAAAGGAACATTTTGATGTACCCCACCAAACCTTTGACCTTGATGTTGTAGTACACCGTCAGAATGAACACGAACAGCGCCATAGCCATCGTTGTGTTCAGATCGGTGGTCGGCACAACCTTGAAGTGATCCATGCCGATGGCATGCAGCGCCGCCGGAATCAGATCCACCGGAATCAAATCCATGAAGTTCATCAGCCAGACCCAGACCAGGATGGTCAGGGCAAGGGGCGCAATCAAAGCGTTGTCACGCTTGCCGAACGAGTCCTTGACTTGCGTGTCGACAAATTCAAGCACCATCTCGACGAAGTTCTGAAAACCGCTCGGAGCGCCCACTTCCAAGTTGCGCCCTACGCGCATGCCTGCAAAGACAATCAGGGCGCCCAAAATAAGGCTGACAATAATGGTGTCCAAATTCAGCGTCCAAAACCCCTGGCCAACCGACCAGTTGGTCAAGTGATGCTGAATATACTCGACGGTTCCTCCGCCTGTATTTTCCACTGCGCTCACGCTTGCACTCCCAAATGTAATCAAAATTCGTCGAACGAAGCCCGGGAGCTCCCCAAGCTTGAAAAATTCTGTAGTTCCGCTGCGCCGCTCAAGCTTAACTTACTTAACCTAGCGCCGAGCTAAGAACAGGAAACCGAGCTGCGCCAGCACAAACCCCGCCAGCATAGGATGAGGCGAAAACTTGATCAAGCCAAATCCCACACCCAAGAGCGCGATGAGCAGAAAAAATCGCAACACCGCACCCACGTAAAGTATCAACATGCCGGCTCTGGGATCACTCAGTGCGCGATCCTGAGCCTTGCGTATTCCACGCTTGTGAAGCCACGCCAGAAGAATGCTGACCGCACCGCCAAAGATAACAGCAAGAGCATCGAAATAGCCCGAGTAAATCCCCCATCCCAAAGCAAGGGCCGAGGTCAATCCAATCTGGGCGATCACCAAACGCTTGGCCAATTGCTCGACTTTCACAACCTATCCTTAGCGCCGAGCAGCTTGTGCACCCGCATGAATCCGCCGATCAATCCTAGAACCCCGAAGCCCAGCATGAACATAGGACGCACATCCAGCCAGCCATCCACCAGATAACCCAAGAGCAACCCGGCGATCACCATGGACGCAAAGACATTGCCCGCACTCACCATCAGCAGGTCGGACAAAGGATTTTTTTTCATGTTCGGCAGTCTAACACTGAATTATTTTGCCGCTCAACACACCGCATTAAATTGCCCTTCGCCCCAGCAGCACCCCCTGCCACGATCCAAGCTAAACCAAAGCTTTGCTTTGCAATGCTGCTGACTTGACCTACGCTCCACGCAGACAACATTTAAGCAGTTTTCAAAGGGAGCGGGCACGTGTCCAATCACAGGCATATCATTTACGCATGTGTTGCGCTCAGTCTGCTTGCGCTGCAAGCCTTCGCCCAGGACGCCCCCCCTCCCGCTGCGGCGCAGCCCTGCCTCGCCTGTCACGGCGCACAAGGGCAGGGCTTGGCCGCTGCGGGCCACCCCCGCCTCGCTGGCTTACCGGCGCAATACCTTGCCGACCAGATGAGTGCATATATCGATGGTCGCCGCACGAACGCCATCATGGCGGGGATGGCCAAGTCCCTGTCAGCCGAACAAATTCAAGCGATCGCGCACTACTTCAGCGCTCTCTCGCCGAATATCGCGCCCAGCCCGCCGCCAACGGATCTCGCCCAGGCCGCTCTCGGCCAGCAAATCGCCATGCACGGCGACTGGGCGCAGGGTATTCCGGCATGTTTCAGTTGCCACGCAGCGGATGGCGGCGGCATCCCCCCCGAATTTCCGCCGATTGTCGGCCAACCTGCGGCTTACATTGAGGCTCAACTCAAGGCATGGCAAAGCGGCGCAAGACAGGGGCGCGCCGACGATCTGGCCAACACCCTGATGCAAAACGTCGCCCTGCGCATGAGCGAAGCGCAGATCAAGGCCGTCGCCGTCTGGTTGGCCGCCTTGCCGAGCGCAGCGTCGAATGCAAACTCCAAGGACGCCAAGACCAAGCATTGAGCCAAACCTGAGTCCAACCCAGAGCGATCAAACCATGCCCCAATCGGTGCAACTTAGCCTGCTTTTTGCTCTCGCCGCTGCCCTGGCAGTCCCTGCTGCATCAGCTGAAGAAACCAAACCCGCCGCGAACGCCGCAGCGCACACCGGAGCGAACTTCCAACCGCCCAGCGAAGCGGACATCCCTGCAGGCGAATTCGGCGACATGGTGCGCCTGGGGCGGGACATCATGCGCAACACGCCCAAATATGCCGCACGCTTTGTCGGCAACCAGCTTTCCTGCGCCAACTGTCACCTTGATGCGGGGCGCATGGCAGGCTCAGCCCCCCTGTGGGCGGCTTATGTCAGTTACCCCGCCTATCGCGCCAAAAACCGCAAGGTCAACACTTACCAGGAACGCCTGCAGGGCTGCTTTCGTTTCAGCATGAACGGCGAGCCGCCCCCCTTGGGCGACCCGGTCTTGGTTGCGCTTGAAGCCTATTCCTTCTGGCTGGCGACAGGGCTGCCGGTCGGCAAAGAGGCTGTCGGACGCGGCTATACTGACTTGCAAATGCCCGCACAAGCCCCTGACTATTCCCGTGGCGAAGCGGTTTACAAGGCGCGTTGCGCGCTGTGCCACGGTGAGGATGGCGCCGGTCGCCGCGCAGCGGGGCGCACAGCCTTTCCTGCACTATGGGGCGATCAATCCTATAACTGGGGCGCAGGCATGGGCAGCATTAAAAATGCTGCCGAATTCATTTACGCCAATATGCCTCTGGGCTTGTCCTACAGTCTCAGCGCACAGCAAGCCTGGGATGTCGCCTACTTCATGAACGCCCATGAGCGCCCGCAAGATCCGCGCTGGCTGGGCGGCGTCGCCGCCACCCGCGCCAAATTTCATGACAGCGAATACAGTCTTTACGGCCTGAGCGTGCGGGGTCGCGTGCTGGGCGACACTGGCGCGCCCAAGCGCCGTTCTGGCAAGGATGAAGCTCTCTTGAATGAGTGAATTTCGAGACGAACGCGCAAAGTTGTCTGCCAAATACAACATCGAGATGTGAAGAGAGCCTTTTTCTGTTAGGCTCCTGCGCACGTGCTTCTCGCAATCACTTTATTTAAGCGACCTAACATCATGAAATTCAAGACTCTCGCCCTGCCATTATCCATCGCCGCCGCCTTGTTGGTTGGCTCGGTGGCAAGCGCGCCTGCCGCTTTCGCCGCCGAAACCAAGGCCAAAACCAAAACAACGGCCAAATCCAGCGGGAAATCCGTCGCAAAAACCAAAACCGCCGCAGTTGCAGGCGCCGCCGGCTTGGTCGGCGTAACCGGTATAGCCGCCGTCGCCGCCGTATCCCAAACCCCCGAGCTGGATGCCCTGAACGCCCAGTGTGCGCAGCAACTGGCTGGCGGAGCCGACCTCAAGCAAGCTGAGGACACCTGCAACAAGGCGCTCAGCCTGGCGGAGAAAACCGCGCCCAAGTCCAAGCCCATGGCCACGGCGCTCAGCCATCAGGCTTCACTGTTCGCCGCCAAGGGCATGACCGCCGAAGCTGAAGACGGTTACAAAAAGGCTTTGGCCATGTACGAGGCGACGCTCAACCCCAACCATCTGGCCGTGGCCACGGCTCTCAGCCAGCTCGCCGGCTACTATTTCGTGCATGACCGCTACGCCGAAGCCCTTCCGCTTTACTCCCGCGCCCTGAACATCGATGAGCGCGCGCTCGGAGCGGAGCATCCCGAGGTCGCCAAGGATCTCTACAACCTTGCGACCGTGAACAGCCTGCTTGGCAACTACAAGGACGCAGAATCCCAAGGGCAACGCTGCCTGAGCATTCGTGAAAAAGTGCTGAAGGCGAACGATCCCGCCCTGGTGCGCACGCTGGATCGCATGGGCGAGAACTTTGCATTACAGGGGCGTCTGGACGAAGCCCTGCGCGTGTATGGTCTCGCTGTGAACGCCAGCGAGAAATCCTACGGCGCAGACGCTGCGGAGACCGAGGCCTTCAAGGCCAAGCTTGCCAGCGTGCAGGCGCAGATGAGCGGGACCGCGGCGCCCTGATCCTGGCTCATCAGGGGTGTGCGCGGAAGATTGTCCAATGCATACGCCCCTGAAGTCCAATATCGCATCTGACACTCCGAGCCTTGCCATTCGGGCGCGCGGACTGCGCAAGGTCTTCTCGCACCCCATTTCTGGCGTGGTGGCCGCCGTGGATCACCTCGACCTGGACGTGCCCAGCGGCATCTGTTTTGGGCTGCTCGGCCCCAACGGCGCGGGCAAGACCACGACCCTGCGCATGTTGCTTGGCCTGATGCCGCCAAGCGCGGGCTCGCTCGAATTGCTTGGCCTGCCCATGCCGCAGCAATCGCGGCGGATTCGCCCTCGGATCGGCATCGTGCCGCAAGCCGACAACCTCGACCCTGAACTTAGCGTGGCGCAAAACCTGCGGGTTTACGCAAGTTTTTTTGGCTTGCCGCAGCAAATATCCAAGCCAGAACTTGACCGACATATCGAGCGACTCCTGGAGTTCGCCCGGCTCAGCGAACGGCGTGACTTTCGCGTGGAGAGCCTCTCTGGCGGCATGAAACGGCGCCTGACCCTGGCGCGTGCGCTCATCAACTCGCCCGATCTGTTGGTACTGGATGAACCCACCACCGGACTCGATCCGCAGGCGCGGCATACGCTCTGGAGCCGATTGGAGGAACTCAAGGCTCAGGGCACAACTCTGTTGCTCACCACGCATTACATGGACGAGGCCGAGCGCCTGTGCGACGAACTGGTGGTCATGGATCACGGTCGCATCCTGGATCAAGGCTCGCCGCAAGCTTTGATCGCGCGCCACGTCGAACCCTGGGTGATCGAAATCCGTTCCGCCGGCCGTCAGACGACCGCTTTCGCCCCTTTGTCCTCACTGGGCAAGCTGGAGCGACACGGCTCCAGCCTGTTTCTCTACACCCATGATCGACAACGCGCGCTCAACGACATCGACGGCCTGACGGCCTCCCTGCCCACCCCTCCCGTCCTCCTGCAACGCCCGTCTGGCCTGGAAGACGTTTTTTTGCGCCTGACAGGACGCGACTTGCGAGAAGAAGCATGACTTCCGCCCCCTCCATGCGCGCCGCCTGGTCGGTCTTTGCACGCAACTTCCTGGTTTGGCGCAGGCTGTTTTGGCCCGCGCTGGTGATGAATCTCGGCGAACCTGCGCTCTACCTGCTCGGCCTAGGGCTGGGACTGGGGCATTTCGTCGGCGAGATGGACGGCGTGAGTTATGTCGCCTTCCTAGCCAGCGGCATCATCGCCTCCTCGGCCATGAACACCTCAAGCTTCGAGGGCATGTACTCGGTCTACACCCGCATGGGGCCGCAAAAAACCTATGACGCCATGCTCGCCACCCCGTTGCGCGTGGAGGACATCGTACTCGGTGAAATGCTCTGGTGCGCCGCCAAGGCGTTGTTCAGCGCCGGCGGCATCCTTCTCATCGCCCTTGCACTGGGCGTCATCACCAGCCTAAAGGCGCTATGGGTTTTCCCCGCCGCCCTGTTGATTGGGCTGGCGTTCGCCGGACCGGCCATCATGATGAGCGCACTCGCGCGCAACTATGATTTCTTCAACTACTACTTCGTGCTGGTTCTCACGCCCATGCTGCTGATTTCCGGAGTATTTTACCCCATGGAGAGCCTGCCACCCGCCCTGCGTCCCTGGCTTGATCTGCTGCCGCTGCCCCACGCCGTGGAATTGGTGCGTGGAATTGTGCTGGACGTGGCGCTTTCAAGAACCTGGGCTAACATCTTTTCGTTAAGCGCATATGCTTTTGGCGGATTTTTTGTTGCAGCGTGGCTCGTACGCCGCCGGCTCCTGGAGTGATCGAATTGCAAACCTTGCCGTTGCTTTCAGATTCATCGTCCCATGTCTCGTCCAGCACAACGAGGCTCTTGCAGGCCAATCTCCTGGTCGGACTGCTCTACCTTGCGCTTGCCGCCCTCGTATCTCTCGCCTTCTCAGGCGCTGCGCCGATCTGGCCCGCTACGGCCGCCGCCATGTTCGCCGCCCTAGCCGGAGGCTGGCGCTGGTTGCCGGGCATTGCCTTCGGCTCATGGCTGGGCAACGACTTTTTCATGCAGTGGGACAGCGGCTGGGCGCTATGGATAACCCTCGGCAACATTCTCGGCGCGCTGTTCGCCTCCGTCGTCCAGCGCCGTTTCGCCCCCGACGTTAATGTCCTTCTGGAGTCAGGTCGCGGAGTCACCCTATTTGGCGCACTCGCCTTGGCGAGCAGCCTCATCAGCGCCAGCCTGGGCGCTCTGGCGCCCACCAACGGTCTTCAGCCCAGCACGCCCTATAACGAAGCCTTCTTTCCGTGGATAGTGAGCGACTTCACCGCCACGCTCATGCTGACCCCCGCACTGCTGCTCTGGTGGCGCGACTTGCGCACCCCCTGCCAGCTGCTGCGCGGCAACCAGGAAATGTGGCTGGCAGCCACTACTCTGGTCATGGTGACCCTGATCTTGTTCTTCGGCTCAGCCAAAGACGCCTCATCCCTGTTGCGACCAGCAATCTTCCTCACTCTCCTGCCCTTGGTCTGGGTCGCCTTACGCTTCCCGCAACGCAGCACCTTCACCCTGCTGTCACTCGTCTTCTTTCTCAGCCTTTTTGGCACCTGGATGGAAAAAGGCGTCATCGCCGAATTGGCGCTGCCCTATACCCGCCTGCAAATCATCCTCATCTCGATGGGGATGATCACCCTGCTGGTGAGCTCCATGTCGATGGAGCGTCGGCGCGCTCTGGATGAGCTGAGCATCAGCCACACCACGCTGGAAGACCGCGTGCAGGAACGCACGCTGCAACTGAGGGACAACCTGCAACATCTGGAAAGGCTGCTCGACAATGTGCCCATTCCCATGGTCATCGCCCGCCCCGATCAATCCATCGTGATTTATGCCAATCTCGCTGCCGCCGACTACAGCGGTTACTCCCTGGCCAGAATGGTCGGCAGCAGCTGCATGATGTATTTCCATACCCTGGAGGATTTCAAGACTCTGGAGCAGGCGCTGCATGAAAAAGGCTCACTCAACTCCCACGAAGTCGTCCTGCGTCACAGAAGCGGTCGCCCCCTGTGGGCTCTGGTTTCCGCTGTACCTTCGCGCTACAACGACACCCCGGTGATGATGTTCGCGCTTCAGGACATCAGTTCCGCCAAGCGGCGCGAACTTGATTTGGAACAACTCGTCAGCACGGATGCATTGACCCAAACAGCAACCCGTCGCCACTTCATGCAGCGTGGCGACGAGATGCTGCGCAGCGCCGAGCGCAGCGCGCACAGCCTGTGCTTGCTCATCCTTGATCTGGATCACTTCAAATCCATCAACGACAACTACGGTCATCCGGTGGGCGACCAAGTATTGCGCCGCGTCGCCGAGGCGTTTCGATCCTCCTTGCGCTCGGGAGATCTCTGCGGTCGCCTGGGCGGGGAGGAGTTCGGCGTGATCCTCGGCGACGCAGATCACGACGCTGCGCATGCCGGCGCCGAGCGCCTGCGCCAAGTCGTCGGCGCACTCGACATCACCGTGGACGGCCACAGACACATCAGACCCACCGTGAGCATCGGCGCGGTTTTGCTCTTGCCTTCGGACATGGAGCTTCCCACCGGACCGAGCCTGGATGAAGCCATATCTTCAGCCGATCAGGCTTTGTATCGCGCCAAAAACGGCGGACGCAACCGCGTGGTATTTGCGCCGCCCCTGGTGTTCAGAATTGCCGCGCCCACCATTGCCTCTTCTGCAGAAAATAACGAGTAATTCCATGCTATCCATTCAACTGCCCGGTCAGCCCCCGCTGGAGCTGCACCATCTGGTGCTGGATTTCAACGGCACCATCGCCTTGCGCGGCATTCTGGTCGACGGATTTGCTGAGCGTTGCGAGCGACTAGGCGAACGCCTGCAGCTGCACTGCGTGACGGGCGACACCTATGGCAGCGCACGCCGCGCACTCGAAGGCGTGGATCTCGCCCTGCACATCCTGCCGCCCACCGGGCAGTCCCAAGCCAAGCGCGACTACGTGACGCAGCTTGCAGGCGGCGTGTGCGCCATCGGCAATGGCTGGAATGATCGCCTGATGCTGGCCGAGGCCGAACTTGGCCTGGCGGTGGTGATGGGTGAAGGCTGCGCCAGCGCTTCTTTGTCCGCCGCGCGCGGCGTTTTTCCCAGCATTCTCGACGCGCTGGACGCCCTGCTTTATCCCGAACGCATGGTCGCCCTGCTGCGCGACTGAGCGCCCCTTAGCAGCTTGCTGAAAAACTCATCCTTGAGTTTTTCAGCCTTGCCAATCCAATCCCGGTACACGCCCGTGACTGGCAATCGAAAATCAATCAGTTACGTTCTTGATCAACGGATGCAATGCAAGTGAAAATCACCCGAAAAAGCGGGGCATAGACGAACTATGTGAGCATTTTGAGGGTGATTTTCAGGCTCAAGAATTACGCTTGGTGCGCCGTTCAGCGAGATCGCAAACGGGTTCCTACCACTGCAACTCGCGGTAGCCCATGGCTTCAGCCAAATGTTCGGCGCGAATCCTGTCCACCCCCGCCAAATCGGCGATCGTGCGCGCCAGGCGCAGCACCTTGTCGCGGCCGCGCGCCGAAAGCTTCAAGCGTTCCATCGCCTGTTCCAGCAGCACATTCTCCTGAGCTCCAAGGCGTGCGTCGCGCACCAGTTCAGCCGCGCCCAACCAGGCATTCGGCTTGCCCGCCCGCGCCTGTTGCAGGGCGCGCGCCGCTTCCACCCGCGCACGAACCAAGGCCGAGCCTTCGCCATCCTGCGGCGCATCCTGGCGCAGATGTTCCTTGGGCACGGCGGGAATATCGAGCTGAATGTCGATCCGATCCAGCAGCGGAGCCGACAGACGCGCGCGATAGCGCCGCCCGGCTTCCGGGTCACTGTCATCCCCCCTGGGGCTGGGATTCATCGCCGCAATCAGCTGAAACCCCGCCGGAAACTCCACCTGACGCGCCGCGCGCGAAATCACGATGCGCCGGGTTTCCAGCGGCTCGCGCAAAACCTCCAACGCCTTGCGATCAAATTCGGGCAACTCATCCAAAAACAGCACGCCGTGATGAGCCAATGAAATCTCTCCGGGGCGCGGCTGTCCGCCTCCGCCGATCAAGGCCACCGCCGAGGCCGTATGATGCGGCGCACGAAAAGGGCGCTGCGCCCAATGGGCATCGCTGAAGCCCTGCGAGCTCACCGACCAGATCGCCGCACTTTCCAGCGCCTCAGCCTCGCTCATGCGCGGCAAAAGATCGGCAAAACGCTGCGCGAGCATGCTCTTGCCCGCGCCCGGCGGCCCGATCATCAGCAGGTTATGACCTCCGGCCGCCGCAATTTCCAGAGCGCGCTTAGCGCGATGCTGTCCGCGCACGTCGCGCAAATCCAGTGCATTCAGCGCAGGCTGGCCGCTGACAGGCTCGGCGTCGGACAAAATCTGCGCCCCTAAAAGATGCGCAACCACCTCACGCAAATGCCCTGCACCAAAAACGCGCACCGAAGACACCCGCGCCGCTTCGGCAGCATTTTCCGCCGGGACGATCAACGCCCGCCCGGCGTCACGCGCGCGCAAGGCCGCGGGCAACACCCCTGGCACAGGACGCAACTGGCCGCTCAACGCCAGTTCGCCCAGAAACTCATAGCCCACCAGATGCTGCGCCTGAATCTGCCCTGTGGCCGCCAACAGCCCCAGCGCCATGGCCAAGTCGAAGCGCCCGCCTTCCTTGGGCAGATCCGCGGGCGCAAGATTGACCGTCACCCGGCGCGGCGGCATCTCATAACCACAGGTGAGCAGGGCGGCGCGCACGCGCTCGCGGCTTTCACGCACCGCCGCCTCGGGCAGACCGACCAAGGCAAACGCAGGCAGACCATTGGCCACATGCGTCTCGACGCTGACCAGCGGTGCATCCACACCCAACTGGGCGCGGGCGTAGCTTATCGCCAGGGACATGCGCTTAGACTTCGACGTCCAGCACGTCGATCTTGCGCTCCGCCTCCAGCGCGGCGACCCGCTTCTCCAAGGCTTCCAGACGTTCACGCGTGCGTTCCAGCACCAGACGCTGCACCTCGAAATCCTCGCGCGTCACGATATCCATGCTGGCGAGAACCTGCTGCACACCCAGGCGCAGCGTTTTTTCAAAGTCACTGCGCACCTCGGTCAAGGTTTCCGGCAACCCCTCGCCCAGACGCCGCACGACTTCATCCAGCTTTTTCGGATCAAACATTGCATTCACCTCATGGCTTAAACGCCTCTCAGTCTAGCAGGCCGAAGCCGCCAGCAAACGACCAGAACCTTTGCCTGTCACGAGCATCGGCGCACCAAAAGAATGCACCACCTCATCCCCCCAAGAAAAAACCTGACGCACACCACATTAACATATTGATTCTTAATGATTAAATTCATTTGGCATTCATCATGCATTACCGGGTCTGCACGCTGCTTTGACAGCGCTAACCCGTGTTTCGATGACTAGACAAGAGGAAAGCAGAATGAACCTTCGTCACCCGACCCTTCGCGCCGCCATGCTCCTGAGCCTGGGACTCGCCGTCGCCCCCTCCTTTGCCGAAGACGCCCCCGCCGAAGCCGCCCCGGCTTACACCCTGACCGGCAACATGTCGCTGACCACCGACTATGTGTGGCGTGGCGTCTCGCAAACCCAGAACAAGCCCGCCGTCCAGGGCGGCGTAGACTTCGGCGCCAACGGCTTCTACCTGGGCATGTGGGCTTCCAACGTCGCTTGGGTGAATGACGGCGGCTACAAGGACAACAGCAGCCTGGAGTTGGACTTCTACGGCGGCTACAAAGGCACCTTCGCCGATGACTTCGGCTATGACCTCGGCCTTATCACCTACTACTACCCTGGCGACTCCGTTGACGGCGCAACCACCCCGGACACCACGGAAATCTACGCCGGGTTGAGTTGGAAGACCCTCTCGCTGAAGTACTACTACGCCGTCTCGGATCACTTCATGGGCTGGACGACCACCGACGGCGGAAAAACCGACGGAAGCTACTACCTCGACCTGACCGGAACCTACGACCTGGGCGACGGTTGGGGCGTGCTCGGCCATCTTGGCTACCAAGATGTCAAGCACAACTCCCCCGCGTCCTACACCGACTGGAAACTGGGCGTGAGCAAGGATGTGGGCTTCGGCGTCTTCTCCCTGGCCTATACCGACACCGATGCAGACAGCGTAGCCTACACCTGGGCCGGCAAGGAAGTCGCCGACGCCAAGGCTGTGCTGACCTTCTCCAAGTCCTTCTAAGCGAAGCGAGGCTGTAGCCATGAAACTGATTACCGCGATTATCAAGCCCTTCAAGCTCGACGAAGTGCGCGAAAGCTTGGCGGAGATCGGAGTGCAAGGACTGACCGTCACCGAAGTCAAGGGCTTCGGTCGGCAGAAGGGACACACCGAGCTTTACCGTGGCGCAGAATATGTCGTTGATTTCCTTCCAAAAATCAAATTGGAAATGGCGATTGACGATGCACTGGCCGACACCGTGATCGACGCCATCGTGCGCGCATCCAAGACCGGCAAGATCGGCGACGGAAAGATTTTCGTCTCCAGCATCGAGCAGGCCATCCGCATCCGTACCGGCGAGTCCGGTCCTGAAGCCCTGTAAAGGAGGACTCCTTGATGAACACATCCTTACTCAAGAACCTTGCCCTGCCGCTGCTCGCGCTCGGCGGAGCATTCACCGGCGTGGCGCATGCGGAAGAAGCGGTCGCCGTGGTCGAAGTCGTGGCCGAAGCCGCTGCGCCGGTCGCTGACAAGGGCGATACCGCCTGGGTGATGATCTCCACCGCCTTGGTATTCATGATGATTCTGCCCGGTCTGGCGCTGTTCTACGGCGGCATGGTGCGCAGCAAGAACGTTCTTTCCGTCCTTAGTCAGACACTGGCCATCGTCGGCGTCGTCGCCATCCTCTGGGTCATCTACGGCTACAGCATGGCGTTCACCAGCGGCGGTGACCTGAACAGCTTCTTCGGCGGCCTGTCAAAGATGTTCCTTTCCGGAGTCAATACCGGCTCAATGGTGGAAACCTTTAGCGCTGGCGTGGTCATTCCCGAGCTGTCCTTCGTCATCTTCCAGCTCACTTTCGCCGCCATCACCGTGGCGCTGGTGGTCGGCGGGCTGGCTGAGCGCGTAAAGTTCTCCGCCCTGCTGGTGTTTTCCGTGCTGTGGTTCACCTTCTCCTACCTGCCCATGGCGCACATGGTCTGGTTCTGGGGCGGCCCCTCCGCTTATGGCGACCCTGCCGGCCTCCTGTTCGCCAAGGGCGCGCTGGACTTCGCTGGCGGCACGGTCGTGCACATCAACGCTGGTATGGCCGCGTTGATGGGAGCCATCGTCCTTGGCAAGCGCATCGGTTTCGGCAAGGAACCCATGCCGCCGCACAACCTGGTGCTGACCATGGTCGGAGCAGCCATGCTGTGGGTGGGCTGGTTCGGCTTCAACGCAGGCTCCAACCTTGAAGCCACAGGCACCGCCGCCATCGCCATCCTCAACACCATCGTCGCTCCCGCCGCCGCCATGCTGGCATGGGGCGCGGCTGAATGGATGACTCGCGGCAAACCGAGCATGTTGGGCATGGCCTCCGGCGCCGTCGCTGGCCTGGTCGCCGTCACTCCGGCGGCTGGGTTCTCCGGCCCGATGGGCGCCATCGTCCTCGGCTTGGTGGTCGGCGTGGTTGCCTTCTGGGGCGTGGGCTTCATCAAGCGCGCCCTGAAAATCGACGACTCGCTGGATGTGTTCGCCGTGCACGGTCTGGGCGGCATCGTCGGCGCCATCGGCACCGGCATCGTCGCCAACCCGGCGCTCGGCGGCTCAGGCGTGTTCGACTACGCTGCCGGCGCAGTAGCTGAATTCAGCCCGGTCGGTCAGGTCATCAGCCAACTCTGGGGCGTAGGCGTCGCCGTCCTCTGGTCAGGCATCGTCAGCTTCGTCCTGTTCAAGCTGATCGATATGGTCATGGGTCTGCGCGTCTCTGAAGAAGCCGAACGCGAAGGCTTGGATACCGCTAGCCACGGTGAACGCGCTTATAGCAACTAAGCCATGATAATGCAGTAGGGCGCAAGCCTGCTGCACGAAAATGCATCAAGCGCCCCTATATGGGGCGCTTTTTTTGTGCGCAATAACGCAAGCAAACCTGCCAGCGGATCTCTTCACCCAGTAATGGTGCGCCGCCCCTATTTTGGCGCACAGCTTGCTTTAACGCCGCCGCTCAATATCGGTTCAGGCAGGCGAATCATGCAACCCTCCGGCACAGATGTATTTTTCCTTTTGATCGGCGCGACCATGGTGCTCGCCATGCACGCCGGTTTTGCCTTTCTGGAGGTCGGCACGGTACGCGAGAAAAACCAGGTCAACGCCCTGGCCAAAATCATGGGCGACTTCGCGGTGGCGACCATCGCCTATTTTTTTATCGGCTACCCGCTGGCCTACGGCGTGGATTTCTGGAGCAGTGCGCAAACGCTGTCCGCCGACCACGGCTACGGGCTGGTCAAGTTCTTCTTCCTGCTGACCTTTGCCGCCGCCATTCCGGCAATTGTCTCCGGCGGCATCGCCGAACGCGCACGCTTTTATCCGCAACTGGGCGCAACCTTCATTCTTGTCGCCCTGTTTTACCCACTGTTTGAAGGCATGGTGTGGAATACGCACTTCGGCCTACAGACTTGGCTGGAAGCCAGTTTCGGCGCCAAATTCCACGACTTTGCCGGTTCTGTGGTGGTGCACGCCTTCGGCGGCTGGGTGGCGCTGGCCGCCGTGCTCATCCTCGGGCCGCGCATGGGGCGCTATGGCAAACAGGGCGGCATGACCGCGCACCCGCCATCCAGCATTCCGTTCCTTGCGCTCGGCTCGTGGACGCTGACCGTCGGCTGGTTCGGCTTTAATGTCATGTCGGCGCAAACCGTGGAAGCCGTGTCCGGCCTAGTGGCGCTCAATACGCTGATGGCAATGGTGGGCGGCATCCTCGCCGCGCTGGTCGTGGGCAAGAACGACCCCGGCTTTTTGCATAACGGGCCGCTGGCTGGTTTGGTGGCAGTGTGCGCTGGTTCTGATTTGATGCACCCGCTGGGCGCATTGATTACCGGCGCAGTGGCGGGCGGCATGTTTGTCTGGCTGTTCACCCTGACGCAAAACCGCTGGAAAATCGACGATGTGCTCGGCGTGTGGCCATTGCACGGCCTGTGCGGCGCATGGGGCGGTATCGCCGCCGGGATTTTCGGCTTGCAAGCCATGGGCGGCATGGGCGGCGTCAGTCCCGTCAGCCAGCTTATCGGTACTTTGCTCGGCGTCGGCATGGCGCTGATTGCGGGCTTTGTGGTGTACGGCCTGCTGAAGAAAACCATCGGCCTGCGCCTGGATCAGGAGCAGGAATACAACGGCGCTGATCTGTCCCTGCACAAGATCAGCGCCACACCGCCGGGGCAGCGTTGATCGATTTTCGGCAATAAAACCCCATAAAAACGCCCCGCACTTGCGGGGCGTTTTTATGGGGGGGCTGCGAAATCAGCTCGTCAACGCACCAGGGCGCGCTCCACCTCATCACGCTTGTCCCTGCCTGCCAATTGCTCCACCAGCGCCAGAGCGAAATCCATCGCTGTTCCCGGCCCGCGTGAAGTAAGCACGCGCCCGTCCATTTCAATGGCTGCGGCGCTATCGTTCACCCCTTGCAATGCCTCGGCGCTCAGCGCGCCGGGGTAGTGCGTGGCGCGTCGCCCTTGCAGCAACCCGGCCTGCGCCAATACCTTGGGCGCGGCGCAAATTGCGCCTACCAAACGCCCATCTGCATGAGTGCGTTGCAGCAGGTGAATGATGCGCGGGTCATCGCGCAGATTGTCCGCACCAGGCAGGCCGCCGGGCAGAACGACCAGATCGAAGTCATCCTCCATCACCTGTTCAAGCAAGACATCCGGCGTGACCACCGTTCCCCGGCTGGCGCAGACCGTCCCTGGATGAAGCCCGGCGGTAATCACCTCAATACCCGCCCGGCGCAGGATATTGCTCAGAGAAATGGCTTCGAGCTCCTCAAAGCCCGGCGCAAGCGGAATCAGGACACGCGGCATAGTGAACTCCTGCATAGGCAACAAGAAAGCGTCCGATCAGGGCTTGCTCGCTGTTTTGTTGAGCAAGGCCATGCCCTTGAGCATGTTGAGCGCCTCGAACAGGGCATAGTCCTTTTGCGCCAGCGGGCGTTTGTCTTCTTTGTCGAGTACGGGATCACCGGCACGGCTATCCGAGTCGTCTGGCTTTTCCGCAGGAGCGCTTTCCGGCTTGGGCGCGTTCTTGTCGGGTGCGGACTTGCCATTGCCGTTCGGGTTGTCCAGGTGCCCGGCCAAATCGGACTCCTTCATCCCCAGCCCATTGTCCTCGATCGCATCGACCTTGAGCGCGGGCAGTTCGATATCCGGCACGATGCCCTCGGCCTGGATCGAACGACCGCTGGGCGTAAAGTAACGCGCCGTGGTCAGCTTGATCGCGCCGCCATTGGCCAGCTCCTGAATGCTTTGCACCGAGCCTTTGCCAAAGGTTTTGCTGCCCATGATGATGGCGCGCTTCTGGTCTTGCAGCGCCCCGGCGACAATTTCCGAAGCCGAAGCCGAACCGCCATTGACCAGCACCACCAACGGCGCGCCGTCGAGCACATCGCCAGCATGGGCGCTGTAGCGCATCTTCGCGTCCTTGACCCGCCCGTCGGTGTACACCACCAGCCCGTCGTTAAGGAACGCATCGGCCACGCCGACCGAGCCTTGCAACACGCCGCCGGGGTTGTTGCGCAAATCCAGCACCAGTCCCTTGAGCGAACCGCCCGCTTCTTCCTTCAGCTTTTCAATGGCCTTGAGCATTTGTTGTTCGGTCTGCGACTGGAACTGGGTGATGCGCACATAGCCAAAACCAGGCGTAAGCATACGGCTCTTCACGCTTTGTACACGGATGATGGCGCGTTCCAGAGTGAACTCCAGCGGCTTGTTCACGCCCTTGCGCGCCACGGTGAGCTTGATCTTCGTCCCCGGTTCGCCGCGCATGACCTTCACCGCATCGTTGATCGTCATGCCCTGCACCGGCTTTTCGTCCAGCTTGATGATCAGATCGCCCGCCTTGAGCCCGGCGCGCTGCGCAGGGGTGTCGTCAATCGGCGCAATCACCTTGACGAAACCGTCTTCCATGCCGACTTCAATGCCCAGGCCGCCGAAGGTTCCCGTCGTCCCCTGGCGCAGCTCTTTGAATTCTTCGGGGTCAAGATAGGAAGAATGCGGATCCAGCCCACTCAACATGCCGCGTATGGCCTGGGTAAGCAGCTTCTTGTCCTCGGTGCCTTCTACATAGTCATCCTTGATGCGCCCGTACACCTCGGTAAAGGTACGCAACTCATCCAGCGGCAAAGCATCGCTCGCACCCGCGTCGTTGCTCACCGCAGCATCCTTCTGCGCAAAAACCCCCACGCCAAAGGTCAAACCAAAACCCAGAGCCGCGCCCGCGACCACCAGAGCCGCCGCCCGCATACGATGTTGCATTCCAATCTTCCTCAAAAATGCGGACTTAACATCCGCCTGTAATCTACCGGCGTCATTTGCAAGACACGCCAAAAACTGTCCGCGCGTTGGATCAAGGACACTTCAATAAATTCAACCAAGCTGATTCTTAACGCCGTAAATACACGCTTTGAGCGAATTTACAGTGACGGCCTTAAGTGTAACAGGCGGTTATGTGAATCGTGGTGTCGAATTGATGCGCTGCAAGCCTCGCTTGCCTGCAGATTGCGCCGCGCTCCATCCGGCTGCGTATCGACTATTTCTTGGGCCACGCCGACCAGCGCGTGGGGTTGATCGGCTGGCCTCCGCGCCGGACTTCGATATAAACCCCGGTTTGCTTTTCGCCGCCGCTGCGCCCTGCCGTGGCCAGCACCTCGCCGCGCTGCACGCGAGCGCCATTGCGCTTCAACAGCGCTTCATTCTGCGCATACAGGCTCAAATAGCCGCCCTTGTGCTGCACGATCAGCAAATTGCCATAGCCGCGCACCCAATCGGCAAACACCACCTTGCCCTCCTCCAGCGCGCGCACCCTGGAGCCTTCCGGCGCGGCGAAAAACACGCCGCGCGAACGCAACTCTCCCACTCCGGTGGGCTCGCCATAACTACGAATCTTGCGACCGCTCACCGGGATATCCCCTCGGTCGGCTGGAGACGATGCCCGCCGTTCGCTATTTTCCGCCTCTTCCTTATCAACTTTCCTGTCGGGCGACTCTCGACGCTCCTCCGGCTTTTTCTCCGCCGCTGAATCGACGGGCGATTGCTCGTCTTCCTGCTGTTTTTCAGGGATTTTTTTCTGTTGCTCCTTTTGCAACTGCGCCTGACGCAATTGCTCCTGGCGCGCCTGCTCTTCACGCCTGCGCTCAGCTTCTTCCTCGGCGCGCCGCTTGTTTTCCGCCTCCTGCGCCTCCTCTTCAGCCTGCTCCAGTTTCGCCAGGGTACGCTCCAGGCTCTGCTGGTCGCGCAACATGCGCCGCACGCGCGCCTCAACCGCATCCTGGCTGGCTTCCAGCGCATCCACTGCGCGTTGATGCTGGGCGCGCAAACTATCCAACCTTTGCTGCTCGCTTTCCGCCAGAAGCTGAACGCGGGTCAGCTCCTCCAGCGTGAATTCGATGTCGTGCTGCACACGTACATTGTCCTCACGCGCACTGCGCAGCCGCTGCAAGGCATCCACCCGATCAGCGCGCAGCTGCTCCAAATAACCCTCGACCCGCATTTTGTCCGCCCGCCCCCCCGGACTGAGCACGCCCTCTAATCCATGCCCGGAGCCAAGCAGATACAGGGCGCGCAGATTGTCTTCCAGACTGAGCAAGCCTTGGGCGATCTCTCCTTCGAGACGCTCATGCCGCACGCGCAAATCGGCCAGTTCCTGTTCCTTGCCGCCGACCGCAAAGCGCGCCTCGTAAAGCGCGCGCGCAGCCTCGGCCTGCTGGTTTTCCAGCACGCGCAACCTGTCGAGCGCAGCCTCCCTTTCCGCCTCCAGTGCGGCAAGACGAGCCTGCTCCGCCTTGAGATCCTGATGCACGCCCTTAAGCTCCTGCTCGGTCGCCTCAAGCGACGGAGCTGCGTCCACGGGGATCGAAACGCCAGCGCACAGCGCGGCGAGCAGCAATCCGCCGCGCAAAAGACCAAGGACAAAGCCGAGGGAAAAGTCTGCGAAAAACCCGGGGGAGCGTCCAAAAATCGGAATTAGCATGTAATATCTGAATATTCTAAAAAGCTCATGCGTCTATAACATGGCCGAAACACCACACACACATCTATCCACTCGCGCCGAGGACATCGAGCGCGCCTCGCTTTCGCTGAAGGCCATGTCCCATCCCTTGCGCCTGAAAATCCTCTGCGTACTGGGCGAAGATGAAATCAGCGTGCAAGACATCGTCGATGCCGTCGGCACCACGCAGAGCAATATCTCACAACATCTGGCCATTCTGCGCGACAAAGGCATCCTCGCCTCACGCAAGGATGCCAACCGGGTATACTACCGCGTGCATGACGCACGCACCCTGCGTCTTATCAGCATGATGCAGGATGTCTTCTGCCCGCTGAGCAACTCCAATTTTCCCAACTGAAACACTGCAAAGAGAACGCCCGATGACCACAGATCGCATTGTACGCATCATGGCTGGCCTGATGATCATGCTCAGTCTCGCCTTGGCTCACTTCACCGGCCAGGCCGACCTGAGCAAGCTGTCCTGGCTTTGGCTGACCGCTTTTGTCGCCCTTAACCTGTTTCAAAGCGGCTTCACTACCTTCTGCCCAATGGACAGCATCCTGGAAAAAATGGGCGTGCGCCGCGCAAAGTAATCACTCATGGACTTTTTCGACTTTCTCCAGCGCCATTGGATGCTGACTGCCGCCGCTGTCGGCATTCTCTTTATGATCATTGCCAACGAGGCCACACGAGTGACCCGCAAGTACAGTGAAATCAACCCCTCCGAAGCCACGCGCATGCTGAGCCACGACGAGCCCTTGCTGCTCGATGTACGCGAAATCGATGAATTTCGCGCCGGTTACCTCATGGGCGCCAAGCACATTCCGCTTGGCCAGCTTACTGGCAAGCTCGACCAGGTCGAAGCATGGAAAGACAAGCCGATTATCATCTACTGCCGCAGCGGCAACCGTTCCGGCGTCGCTTGCGGGCAGCTGGCCAAGCTCGGCTTTACCAAGCTGCACAACCTCGCCGGCGGCATTCTTGCCTGGCAGCATGAAAATCTGCCGGTGAAAAAAAAGTAAGCGTCGTGCGCCAGGCCGAAGTTGTCGTCTACCTCAGCCGCAGTTGCTTTTACTGCATTCGCGCCAAGCATCTGCTGCACAACAAGGGCGTGAATTACACCAGCATCGTGGTGGATGGCGACGCAAGCCTCTGGGACGAAATGGAGACGCGCTCTGGGCGCTCCACCGTACCGCAAATTTTCATCGACCAACGCCCCATCGGCGGCTTCAGCGACATGGCCGAGCTGGATCGGCAGGGTCTGCTGGATGAACTTCTTTTCCCGACCACAAACTCAGGAACCTCCCCATGAGTGATTTTGTGCATGTTGTCTCCCCTCATGACGGCGCAATCAACCGTGTCCCGCGCGACAAGCTGGGCGATAACCCGGTATGCGGCAAGTCCGGCAAGCCGCTGTTCATCGCCCACCCGCTCGAACTGACTAGCGCCAGCTTCCAGCGCTACATCACGCGCAGCGACCTGCCCATCCTGGTGGACTTCTGGGCGCCGTGGTGCGGCCCCTGCCGCATGATGGCTCCTGTGCTCGACGAGGCGGCGCGCACGCTTGAGCCGCGTCTGCTGATCGCCAAGGTCAACACCGAAAACGAGCCGGTCATCAGCCAGCAATTTGGCATCCGTAGCATCCCCACCCTCGCCCTCTTCCAGGGCGGGCGGGAAGTCGCCCGTATGAGCGGCGCGATGCAGCTTGCCCAGCTCAAGCAATGGCTTGAGCAGCATATTTCTCTTTAAACCAAGGTATCCCCCATGTCCGAAGCGCAAGAAGTTCAACGCCAATACGCCCTGCAACGCATCTACCTGAAGGATGTTTCCTTTGAATCGCCGCGTGCGCCGCACATTTTCCTCAACCCGGAATGGCAGCCGAACATCAACGTGCAGGTGGAAAACCACAGCCAACAACTCGGTGAAGGCGTGTTCGAAGTCGCATTGAAGATTACCGCCACCGCCAGCGTGGACATCGAAGGCAAGCAGGAAACGGCATTTCTGGCCGAAGTCACCCACGCCGGCATCTTCACCATCGTCGGCTTTGAAGGCGCGGAAATGGGGCACATCCTCGGCAGCATCTGCCCCACCCAGCTCTTCCCCTTCAGCCGTGAAACCGTGGCCGACCTGGTAGTCAAGGGCGGCTTCCCCAGCCTGTTGCTGCAACCGATCAATTTCGACGCGCTGTATTTCCAGCACCTGCAGCAGCAACAGGCTGAAGCGCCTGCGCCCAGCACCATCCAGTAATCCCGTCCAAAACCAAGCGCCAGACATGACACAGCCATACCCTATCGCCGTGCTTGGCGCGGGCGCCTGGGGCACGGCGCTGGCCGTTCACCTCGCACGCAACCAGTGCCAGGTGCGCCTGTGGGGGCGCAACCCGCAACAGATGCAGAGCATGCAGCAAACCCGCTGCAATGCGCGCTATCTGCCGGACACCCTTTTTCCCGATACGCTTGAGCCTGTCTCTGACCTGGATCAGGCGTTGAACTGCGCTGAACTGATTCTTGTCGTGGTGCCCAGCAGCAGCTTCCGCGACTTTTTGCGTGAACTGCAACCCAGGCTTGCCGCCTCGGCACGCATCGCCCCGCGCATAGCATGGGCAAGCAAGGGGCTGGAACGCGGCACGGCAAAACGCCTCGACCAAGTGTTCGCCGAAGAACTGCCTGACCTTCCCGCCCCAGCCATCATTTCCGGCCCCACCTTCGCCCGCGAAGTGGCCGCTGGTCTGCCTACCGCCGTCACCGTCGCCTCACACGATTGCGCCTTTGCGGAACAGGTCGCCGCCCTGCTGCACAGCCCCAGTTTCCGCGCCTACCGCGTGGACGACGTGGTCGGAGTGGAACTGGGTGGCGCGGTGAAAAACGTGCTCGCCATCGCCGCCGGTATTGCCGACGGCCTGCACTTCGGCGCCAATGCCCGCGCTGCGCTTATCACGCGAGGCTTGGCGGAAATCATGCGTCTGGCGGAAAAGCTCGGCGCACGCCGCGAGACCTTGATGGGACTGGCCGGACTGGGCGACCTGGTACTTACCTGCACCGACAACCAGTCACGCAACCGCCGCTTCGGCCTGCTGCTGGCCGAAGGCAAGAGCGTGGATGCGGCACTCGCCCACATCGGCCAGGCTGTGGAAGGGCTGCCTAGCGCCCGCGAAGCCTGGCGTCTGGCCTGTGAGCACGAGGTGGATATGCCCATCACCCATGCGGTCTATCAAGTGGCCTACGAAGGTCTCGCCCCGCGTGATGCTGTGGTACAACTGATGCAGCGCCACGCCAGGCCGGAGTTCGATCAACTGCCGTCCTGATTGCTCTCCTGGCTCACCGCCGCGACCACATCCAGCACCTGCGCCACGCCTGCCTCCACCCGAAAACGCACATCCAGATCGAACAGCCGCATACCGTAAGAGCGCGCCGGGTCGCTCTGGTAAGCCGGGCGCGGGTCGCGCTGCAACAGCGCCTCGATCAGCGCGCAAAGCTCGGGATGGCGCTCAAGCCAGGGTGCGCAAGCTGTCCGCGCCTGCTCCGTCCACGCCACTTGCAGACTCGCCCCGCTGTCGTCCCCGGCAAAACCGCCGCTCGCCTGCGCAACCGCCTCCACATAGGGCAGGTAGGGCTTCACATCCAGCAAGGGCGTGCCGTCGAGCAGATCGGCGCCCGCCACATGAATGCGCACCGCCTCGCCCTCCAGACGTTCCACCCTGAGCAGGCGCACCAGCGACAAGCCCACAGGATTGGGGCGATACGGCGCTCGCGTGGCGAACACCCCCAGGCGCGCATTGCCGCCCAGACGCGGCGGGCGCACGGTCAAGGCAGCTTCCGCCCCCTTGTCGGCATGAAACCAGGTCAGCAGCCAGAGGTGACTGAAGCCCTCGATGCCGCGCCACGCCTCCTCGCGCTGGTAGGGCGCATCCAGCTCCAGCGTGGCGTGAATCTCCTCCACCAGACCGCCCTGGCGTGGGATGCCGAATTTTTCCGCAAACGGCGTGCGCACCTTACCGATCGCGCGTAATACAATCTCGCTCAAACCCCACCCCACAAAATCAGCATGCCACCCATCAGCCTCATCCTGCTGCACGGCCTTGGCGCCGATGGCAGCGACATGCAGCCCATCGCTCAGCACCTGGCCCAAACCCTGCGGCATAATCTTGCAGCCCAGACAGACGCCCCGAAGCCGGAGCTGCGCATCCATTGCCCCGACGCCCCCGCGCGACCCGTCAGCGTTAACGGCGGCTACGTCATGCCCGCCTGGTTCGACCTGTACAGCCTGGAGGCCGACGCCCGCGTCGACAGCCAGGGCATCGAGCAAAGCCGCCAGCGCATCAGCGCGCTGCTTGCCGCCGAACACGCCGCCGGAGTGCCTTGGCGGCGCATCATTCTCGGCGGCTTTTCCCAAGGCGGCGTCATCGCCCTGCACTGCGCCCTCCAGCTACCCGAACGCCTGGGCGGCGTGCTGGCGCTATCCACCTGGCTGCCCGACGCGCCCTCCGCGCCCGCGCCGGCCGCCACGCAAACCCCTGTGTTCATCGCTCACGGCGAATTCGATGATCTTATCCCGCTTTCGGCCGCTGCGCGCACCGAAGAGACGCTGGGCAGGCTGGGCTGCGCCGAACTCCAACGCCGCCAATACCCCGTTGCGCACGGCGTCAGCATGGAAGAAATCGACGACATCGCCGTCTGGCTCACCGCGCATTTTTCATCCTGAAGCCATGACCGCCCCCGCCTGGGATATTTTCTGCGCCGTCATCGACAACTACGGCGACATCGGCGTCTGCTGGCGACTGGCGCATATTTTGCGCCACGACCACGGCCAGAGCGTGCGCCTGATCGTGGATGATCTCGACGCACTCAAACTCCTGGTTCCCGCCGCCCAGAGCAGCGCGCGGCAAGAGTTGCACGGCATTGACGTGCGCCATTGGACGACGGATTTTCCCGAGGTCTCGCCCGCCGACGCGGTGATCGAAGCCTTCGGCTGCGCCCTGCCCGCAAGCTATGTGCAGGCCATGCGCGCCCGCACGCAACACCAGGCGCAACCCATGTGGATCAATCTCGAATACATGAGCTGCGAGGACTGGGTTCCCGGCGTGCATGGACAGATTTCCATGCTTGCCCATGGCCTGAAAAAGCGTTTCTTCATCCCCAGCCTGTTGCCCGGCTGCGGCGGCCTGTTGCGCGAAAAAAACCTGCTTGCCGAACGCAGCGCCTTTATCACCCCCCCGGAGCGGCAAAAGGCTTGGTGCGCGCAGTGGAACATCCCTCTGCCATCGGCAAGCAGCCTCACGCTTTCCCTTTTCGCCTACGAAAACGCCCGACTCGGCGCATTGTTAACCAGCCTGAGCCATGCCCCGCGCGCCGTGACCGCCTATTTGCCGCAAAGCCGCCTGCTCAACAGCCTGCGCGCCACCCTCAACCGGCCTGAGCTTCAGGCGGGCGATACGCTGCAACTTGGCAACCTGCAACTGCACATCATTCCCTTTCTGCCGCAAGCCGAGTACGACCGCCTGCTCTGGCTGTGCGACATCAACTTCGTGCGTGGCGAAGAATCCCTCACCCGCGCCCTCTGGGCAGGCAAGCCCTTCATCTGGCAGATCTACCCCACCGACGACCAGGCGCATCACGCCAAGCTCGAAGCCTTCCTGCACGCCTACGCCGCAGACGAAACGGCAGAACACCTTGCGCATCTCCACGCCCTGATGCGCGACTGGAACCATATCCCCGATGTCTGCGTCGCCGAGTTCTACGCCAGCTTGCTGGCGCTACAGGCTGCCTGCGCCTGGTATACGCGGCGTATGGAGCAAGTCGCGCAACGCCCCGAACTTACGCAGCAGTTGCTGGCATGGGCAAACAGGGCGCAAAACCAAGTCGCAATCCCGCCGCCCACAGGCTACAATGCTGCGCCAAAATAAAATCAGACTCTGGAAACCCTATGAAAACCGCACAAGAATTCCGCGCAGGCAATGTCATGAGCATCGACGGCCAACCTTGGGTCGTCCTCAAGGCCGAGTTCAGCAAGTCAGGCCGCAACTCCGCCATCGTCAAGATGAAACTGAAGAACCTGCTCAGCGGCACCAGTACCGAAACCGTGTACAAGGCCGACGACAAGTTCGACCAGGTCATTCTCGACAAAAAGGAATGCACCTACAGCTACTTCGCCGACCCGCTCTATGTCTTCATGGACGAGGAGTTCAATTCCTACGAAGTGGAAAAGGACAACCTCGGCGACGCGCTCAACTTCATGGTAGACGGCATGGAAGACAAGGTTGAAGTGACCTTCTACGACGGCAAGGCCATTTCCGTCGAACTGCCCAACACCATCGTGCGCGAAGTGACCTACACTGAACCCGCCGCACGCGGCGACACATCCGGCAAGGTGATGAAGCCGGCCAAGCTGGCCAACGGTCACGAGCTGCAGGTTGCCGCCTTTATCGAAATCGGCGAGAAAATCTCCATCGATACCCGCACCGGAGAATTCCGCTGCCGCGCTTAAGTTACGAGCCGTGGCTTTAGCCTGAACCAACCCCCGCCATGTCGCCATGGCGGGGGTTTTGTTTTTTTGGGTTCTCATCGGACTTGCCCAAGCTTCAGGCTGATGCCATTCTCAACACGCCTCTTCGAGCTTCCCTGGATACGACTTTGAATACCGCTTTCGGCTACCTGCGCGCCGCCCTGTTTAACCTCGGCCTCTGGCTGATTCTGCTGGCCTATGTGCCGATCATCGCCGTCGCCGCGCTGACGCCCGCCCCCTGGCGTTACCGCCTGATGCGCCCGTGGAACTGGATGGCGGTGCATTGGTTGCGCATCACTTGCGGCGTGCGCTGGAAAATCGAAGGCGAGATTCCGCAGGACGGTCTGGGCGGCGTGGTGCTGGCCAAGCATCAATCCACCTGGGAGACCTTCATCTTCCCGGTGCTGTTCGATGGCCCGGCGTTTGTGCTCAAGCGCGAGTTGATGCGCCTGCCGATCTTCGGCTGGGGACTGGCGATCAATCAGCCCATCGCAATCGACCGCAGCGCCGGACGCGACGCCCTGCGCCAGTTGCTGGAACAAGGCACGGAGCGGCTCAAGCAGGGGCGCTGGGTGATTATTTTCCCCGAAGGTACGCGCACCGCCGTGGGCGAATCCGGCAAATACAAGCCCGGCGGCGCGCTGCTGGCCACGCAAAACGGCGCACGGGTCTTGCCGATCGCGCACAACGCGGGCTGCGCCTGGCCGCGTGGTTCGTTCATCAAAACGCCGATGACCATTACCCTGCGCATTGGCGCCGTGATCGAAACGCAAGGACGCAAGGCGAGCGAGATCAACGCCGAGGTCGAGCAGTGGATTGAAAGCCAGATGGCATCCCTGCCCTGCCCGCAGCAGGACAAGACCAAGTGAGCGCAACGAGCCTCGACGCGCTGCACGCCGACATCGCCGCACAGATCAGCGCGGCCACCGGCAAGGCGTTCCATGCGCGTCACCCTCACGCACGCGGCGGAGGCTGCATCAGCGAGGGGCTGGTGCTGGAAGACGGCGAGCGCATGTTTTTCATCAAGCTCAACCGGCGCGAGCGTCTGCCCATGTTCGCGGCGGAAATGGCCGGATTACGCGAACTGGCGAACAGTCGCAGCCTGCGCGTGCCCGAAGCCCTTCTTTGCGGCACGGCGGGCGCGCCCGGCAAGCAGCAGGCTTTTATCGTGCTCGAATACCTGCCGCTAGTGGATAGCGACGCCCCCGAGCGCCTGGCGGAACAGTTGGTCGCCCTGCACCGCCACAGCGCCGCCCAGTTCGGCCTTGGGCACGACAACTACATCGGCACGACGGCGCAGGAGAATACTCAGCACGCCGATTGGGTCAGCTTCTGGGCGAATTGTCGCCTGCAACCCCAGCTTGAGCTTGCCAGGCAAAATCAGCTCGCCCCCGCGACCTTGCAGCTTGGCGAACGCCTACTGGAAGCTTTGCCCGCGTTTTTCAGCGATTACCAGCCGCGCCCCAGCCTGTTGCATGGCGATTTGTGGGGCGGCAATTATGGCTATGTCGCCACGCCAGAGGGCGAAGTTGAACCCGTGGTGTTCGACCCGGCGGCTTACTACGGCGACCGCGAGGCTGATATCGCCATGACCGAGTTGTTCGGCGGCTTTCCGCCGCGCTTTCGCCATGCCTATGAAGCCGCATGGCCGCTGGATGCAGGCTATGGCGTGCGCCGCCAGCTTTACAACCTCTACCATGTGCTCAATCACTTCAATCTGTTCGGCGAGGGCTACGCGGCGCAAAGCCAGCGCCTGATACAACGCCTGTTGAGCGAAGTGTGCGCATGAGCTTCATGGTTCCCGATTGGCCGCTGCCGCCCGGCGTACAAGCCGTGCAAACCACACGCAGCGGCGGGGTGAGTCTTGCGCCCTATGCCTCGCTCAATCTGGCGCTGCATGTGGGCGACGACCCCGCGCATGTCCAGGCCAATCGCCGCCTGTTGCGCCAACATCTCGCCCTGCCCGGCGAACCGCTGTGGCTGGAGCAAGTGCATGGCACGGAGGTTTATCGGGTGCAGGACGCAAACCCGCCGACACATGCGCCCCGCGCCGATGCCGCCTACACCACACAGAGCGGGGTGGTGCTTGCCATCATGACGGCGGACTGCCTGCCGCTGCTGTTCGCCGCGCAGGATGGCAGCGAAATCGCCGCCGCCCACGCGGGATGGCGCGGACTGGCAGCGGGCGTGCTGGAAAACACGCTGCATCAGTTTCAAGCGCCGCCGGGCGAGATTTGCGTCTGGCTGGGGCCTGCCATCAGTCAAACGGCGTTTGAAGTCGGCGACGAAGTGCGTGCAGCCTTTGTGCAGCACGATGGCGAAACAGAAGCCGCCTTCATTCCCGGTTCACGTTCTGGCCACTGGCAGGCGGATCTGTACGCTCTGGCGCGCCTGCGCCTGCGTGCCGTCGGCGTGACACAGGTTTACGGCGGTAATTTGTGCTGCTACCAGGATTCCGCGCGCTTTTATTCCTACCGCCGCGAAACGCCGACCGGACGCATGGCCAGCTTGATCTGGAGAACGTAAGTCTAAATCTTGTCCACTGAGGATACAGAGTTCCCGCAGAGAAAAACCCAAGGATTTGGACGACGCTCATCTCTGTGTTCCCTGTGGCTAGAATCCGTTTTCACCACCCCATTCATCAAGTTGACACGATTTTCTGTAATATCGTGCGCCTCACTTTTGGAAAATCAACATGAACAACAACCACTGGAAGCTCCTCACTCTCGTTGGCCCTGATCGCCCAGGCATTGTCGCCGCCGTCTCGCGCGTGCTGCTTGGCGCGGGCGCTGAGCTGGGCGAAGCTTCCATGATGCGCTTGGGCGGGTTGTTCACCATCATGTTGATGGTGGGTCTGGACGGTGATGGAGTGAACCTGAAGGGACTGCTCGAATCCGTGCGCAACGAATTCAAGCTGCGCGTGCATGTGGATGAGCTCAACGCAGGTCTGCACCGCCGCATCGAACCCGATGTGCGCATCACCGTCTACGGAGCCGATCGCACCGGCATCGTCTTTGAAGTCACCGATGCCCTCGCCCACGCGGGTCTGAGCATCACCGACCTGCGTTCTGATGTCGCTGGCAGCGAGGACAAGCCGATCTACATCATGAACATCGAAGGCGTAGCGCAACAGGGCATTGAAAAACTGGAGCAGGCGCTGGCCGATATGCCGCAGGACATGCGCGTGACGCTCGAGGCCATCGACATCGTGCGAGGCTGACATGGCCTTGCGCGACATCGTTCTCTACCCCGACAACCGCCTGAAAACCATCTGCGAACCCATCGAAGTCTTTAACGCCGAACTGCGCGATTTTGTGCAGGACTTGCTCGAAACCTGCGCCAACGGTCCCGGCGCGGTCGGCATCGCCGCGCCTCAGGTCGGCGTGTTGCAGCGTATCTGCATCGTCGATGCCACCCGCGCACGCAAGCCAGTCGCCAACCATGGCCCACTGGTGCTGGTAAACCCTGAAATCACGGCCTGGGAAGGCTTTGCCGTGGGTCGTGAAGGTTGCTTGTCCGTGCCGGACTACACTGGCAATGTGGTGCGCGCCGAAAAAATCCAACTCAAGGCCTACGACCTGGAAGGCAAGCCGCTGAGTTTCGACATGGAAGGCTACGAAGCGCGCATCGCCCAGCATGAAATCGACCATCTCGACGGCGTGCTGTTCCTCGACCGCCTGATTAGTCGCGGCGCAGATCTGTTCCAGCGCAAACCGACAAAAAGCGCATAAGCGAAAGGGCCGGAAAACCAGCCCTTTTGTCGCAAATCCCGCGTGCGAATTACATCTTCATCACTGACGAAGCCATGCCCGGCTGCTCGATCGCCGCTGCGTCCTCTTCCGGCACGTCGAACACCTCTTTGTAGCTGACGTACATTGCGGCAAACAGCACCGGCATGAGCAACAGCCACCCCAGCAACAAGGGGATGGACGCCACCAGCCCCAAAACAATCACCAGCAAGCTAAATGTCAAAACCGGAAGCCAATTCGCCAATACGGCCTTGAAGCTGATTTTCATGGCTTCGATCGGCGCGACGCCCGCAAACAGCACCAGCGGCGCGGCAAACCACATGGCCATGCTGTACACCACCACCAACAACAAAATGACCAGCAGCCCACCCAAGCCCATGCCCACAATGCCCGAGGCCAGTACGGCTTCAGCGCTTGCACTGCCAGCACCCTCCGCCAAGGACGCGCTGCCCGCCGCGCCGCCAATCATGGCCATAACGATCAGAGTGATCAAAATACTGAACATGATCGCCATGGCGCCCAAGGTCAGCAACGAGCCGCGAGTACGCTCTGCGGAAAGCGGCTGGAACAGCAGGTTAAGCTCCACTCCCTTGCCTTCGTCGCTGTAGCGCGCCGCCAAAAACATGCCTGCGACCAATCCCGGTGAAATCAGCGCCGCCACGATGCCGCCGACGAAAGGAACCACCTGCAAGACAATTTCGATCAGCAAATAAACGACAACCAGCAAAACCCACGCGCCAAGCTGACCCTTGGCAAGATTCCAGCCATCACCGATCCAACCCGCGCCGCGTCCGGCATCCACCGTTCTAAAATTCATCGCTCGCCCCCTTTTGTTAACAAACGCAGAGGAATATAGACGAGAATTATGATCGGCGCGCAAGCAGCACCAGCACCTCGCCATGCGTGGTGTGCGGAAACATGTCGAACAACTGCGCCCTAAGCGGCACGAGACCGGGCATCCGCGCCAAATCCTGCGCCAGACTTTGCGCATTGCAGCTTGAATACAACAGCCAGCGCAGCGAGGACTGTTCCAGATAGGCGCACAAGTCCGCGCCCAGCCCGCGACGCGGCGGATTGACCACCACCAGCTCCGGCACATCCAGCCTGCCTTGGGCGAAGTCATCTGCCGACAAGGCTCTAAATTGAGCGCTCTCCAACCCCAATTGCGCCGCCGTCTGCTGTGCCGAAGCGATCGCCTCGGCGCTGATCTCAATTCCCGTCACCTTCCCGCGCACCACCGGCGCAAGATGCAGGGCGAAGCCGCCCACGCCGCAAAACAAGTCCCAAGCGTCTTGCGGCGCAAGCTCCGCCGCCCAATCGCACGCCGTGCGGTACAAGGCCGCCGCCACCTCGGTATTGGTCTGGAAAAAACTGCGCGGACGTAGATGCAGGTCAATGCCGTTAAGCCGCATGGTCAGGCTGGATTGTTCGCTGAGGATGATCTCCTCCTCGCCCTCCAGAATGGCCTGATGTACCGGCTGAAGATTGGCCGAAACCACGGCCAGCCCCGGCATAGCTGCGTACAGATCCGGCAAATGCGCCTGCAAGGCGGGCAGCGCCTGAGATGAGCGCAGCACGAAACGCAGCATGAACTCGCCGCTGTGTTCGGCCAGAGTAAGCAGGACAAACTTCAGCTCGCCGCGACGTTGCGCCACATCGTAGGGATCAAGCCCGGCCTGGGAAATAAAGGCGCGAATCGGCGCAAACGCCTGGCGCATGGCCTGCGGATACAGCGGGCAATCCGCCAGATCGACCGAGCGCCCGCTCGCGTCGACAATGCCCAGAATCGGCGCGGCCAGCGAGCCGCCAACCGCCATCTTGGCCTTGTTGCGAAAACCGGCCTCGGCGCTGGGCGTCGGCGGCTGCCACTTCTCTGCCGCGATCATCGGCAAGGCCGCGACGCACGCCGCCTGCTTATCGACAAGCTGCCGCGCGTAGGGCTGCTCGATCAAGCTGCACGAGCGGCAGCGCCCGGCGTGGAAATAGCCGCACTCCATCGGCCTAAGCCTTCACCGTGTGCGCCGACTCTATCCGCTGGCGCAAATCATCCGGGGCGATGAATACAAAGGCTCGCCCGCGCTTGGTTTGTTCCAGCAGGCCAAGCGCAGCGAGTCCTAGCAGATCAGAGCGGGCGGTGGCGTAAACGACGTTATGGGAGCGTCTGTACTCATCGATTTCATAATCAAAGCCGGGGTGCTTGAGCGCATGAGTGAGCAAGGCCATCTGGCGTGGATTGAGTTGCCCGCGCAAAGTGCGTGTGTTGCGCAAAATCCGCTCGGTTTCTTTTTGCTCCGAATGCTTGCGCGCAAGTTTTTCATTCAAAAACTCGAGTGATTTTTCAATCACTTCAAGTTGATGCAGTAAAAAATAAGTTGCATCGTTCTCATCGGTTTCCGTTAACAGAAAAGCCCGGGAATACTGTGCGGGTGAACGCTTGATCAAATGCGAGATCGAGATGTACTCCATCAGGACATACCCGTGGCGCAACATGCACCAGTAAAAAAGCGCACGCGCCGTGCGCCCATTGCCGTCCACGAAGGGATGGTCATAGCCGAGCATGAAATGCAGCAGAATCGCCCGCACAATGGGCGGCACAAGCGCATGATCGGGATGTTCGCCATTGGCGAAAGCACACAATTGCACCAGGCGCTCGGGCAGGGTGTCGGCGCGTGGCGGTTCGTGCAACACCGTGCCGTCGCGGTTGTCGCGCACACGAATATCATCCCGCAGACGCAAGCGCCCCGCGTCTGCCGGATTTTCCAGCGTGCGCTCGGAAATGACACGATGCAGCTCCAGCACCGCATCCGGCGTGAGCGCCTGATCTTTCATTGAGCGCACCCATTGCATGGCGCGGTAATTGTTGAAAATCATGCGCTCGCTCGTATCGAAGGGGTCGCGCCCCTCGCGCAACATGGCCTCAGCCACCGTGCGCGTGGTGGATGCCCCCTCAAGTTGGCTGGAGCTGATCGACTCATCCAACAGCGAACTCACCAAATGTGCATCACCGCCCACACGAGTGAGTGGCCGCTCAGCATAGCCACCATCCAACGCCCGTCCGCCCTCCAGCCTCCCCAGTGCCAATAGCAACGGTTCTGGCATAGAAAAGCCTATTGGCCTTGCGTACTTATCACACAACGGCAGGCGTCTGATCTGCCCTTGACGCGCCAGTTTGATCGACAACCACCACGCCGCATGATTCATGCCCTCAGGAGGCGTTCGATGGCGCAGCTCATCCCAATGCAAGTAACGCCCCTGCACCAAAGGATTCTTCGCCGATAAGACCGCTTGTTGCAGGCTTTCTTGCGACAGGCTTTTAAGAATCTCTTCCAGACGCGGCGGAGTTAAAGGGGGTTTCATATCAAACTGCTATCAACAATATCAAATTGATAGAACTTTAGTGGAAACAAGGCGTGGGCGCATCACGCTTTTTTCAACCACCCCGCCACCTCCAGCGCCGCATAGGTCAAAATGCCATCCGCCCCGGCGCGCTTGATCGACACCAAGCTTTCCAGCATACATCTGTCCCAGTCCAGCCAGCCGTTCTGCGCAGCGGCCTTGAGCATCGCGTACTCGCCGGAGACTTGATAAACATACGTCGGCGCACGGAACTCATCCTTGATGCGGCGCACGATGTCCAGATACGGCAGACCGGGCTTGACCATCACCATGTCCGCGCCTTCTTGAAGATCCAGCGCCACCTCGTGCAGCGCCTCATCCGAATTCGCCGGATCCATCTGATAGGTGAACTTGTTGCCCTTGCCCAAATTGCCGGACGAGCCAACGGCATCGCGGAACGGGCCGTAGAAGCTGGAGGCATACTTGGCGGAGTAGGCCATGATGCGGGTGTGGATGTGGCCGTTGGACTCCAGCGCCTCGCGGATCAGGCCGATGCGCCCGTCCATCATGTCGGACGGGGCGACAACGTCCGCGCCCGCTTCGGCGTGGGATAGCGCCTGCTTTACTAGCGCCTCCACCGTCTCGTCATTCATCACATAGCCCGAGTCGTCGATCAGCCCGTCCTGGCCGTGGGTGGTGAACGGATCGAGCGCCACGTCGGTCATCACGCCCAGCTCGGGGAAGCGCGCCTTGATGGCGCGCACGGCGCGTTGCGCCAGCCCTTGCGGATTCCACGCCTCGGCGGCATCCAGCGACTTGGCTTCCGCGGGCGTGACCGGGAACAGCGCCAGCATGGGAATGCCCAGCTCCAGCGCCTGCTCGGCGGTGCGCAGCAGGACGTCGATGGATTGGCGCTCCACGCCGGGCATGGAGGCCACCTGCTCGGTACGACCCTTGCCATCGCTTTGGCCTTCCAGCACGAACACCGGCAGGATCAGGTCATCGGCGGTCAGCACGGTTTCGCGCATCAGGCGGCGGGAAAAATCATCGCGGCGCATGCGGCGCATACGGGTAGTGGAAAAAGCACGGTTGAACATTAGCGTCTCCTGATTCACGATGTAGGCCATTGTAACGAGACTGAAAGGAGTCGAACCATGTCTTTTAGCGCCCCTTCCTTCATCGAATTCGCCTTTATTCACCCCGGCGCACATGAAACCTTTGCCGAGGCTGCGCGCCAGCATGGCCTGGAGGCAAGCTGGCATGAAGATGCGATCGGCACGGGCGCGACCATCGTGCGCGTGAATGAACGCGGCCTGACGCCTGAAATCGAGGCCGAACTGGAAGCCCTGGCGCAACAACTTGATGAAGAAAGCCAGAACTGGGCGGAGAGCATGGACGATGTGCGTCTTTCCGCCGTGGGCATCGTGGTACACCTGCGCGATGGCACGCAATCGCTCGCCCGCGTCGATCCAAACATGATGCGCCGCATTCTCAGCGTGCTTTCACCGGAAGAGCTTGGGCAATTCGTCGCCAAAATCGCCGATGCCGTGGAAAACCCCAACACCGCGTCGATTTGCCATTCCCTCGACAAGGATGCGCAGGCTTGATCGATCTGGCCGCATGGCATGCCGAGCCGCTGCCTGCGGATGAAGCCCAAGCCAGGCTCGCCCGCTTGCGCAGCGCAACAAGCTGGGATGAGCGTCTTGAGGCATTGCGCCTGCGCCTGCTGCTTGGCCTGCCCGCCGATATGCAGCGCGACGTGCTGCTTGCCGAGACGGATGACGCTCGTCAACAGGCTGCCGTCGAGCTTGTCTTTGGCCAGGCCATGCTGGCGCAGCGCAAGCATGGCGCATGGATCTGGCTGGACGCTGCGGAAAAGCGTCTGGCACACCTCATGCCGGGAGCGGATTACATCCAGTTGATGCGCCGCCATGCCTCGCTGCGCTCGCTTAGCCTTTTCGAGCGAGTAAAAACCCCTCGTCCACTGCATGAGTTGCGAACAATCGCCCTATGCACACAACGACTCAAGACGCAGAAAAGCAGGCGCACAGCAAATCGTCAGGATTTCCGCGAGACGCCAGGCTAACCGCACAGGAACCGCTAAAAGCGCATCACTCCAGCAAAGAGCTGAATCCAATGTATTAATTGCAATTGACTCAGATACATGCCGGAGGTGAAGACCTAGGGGCTTCCAGAAATCCCCCTGAGCTTTTCAGCCAGACGTCAAGCACCCTGTACAGAGGCAGGCAGTCTAAAAGAAAACATTTTCGATTCGATGCGTCTTTCCCTGCAAAAGCTAAGTTCATCGCCAGAGTGACAATCCTTGCACGGAAAAACAAAACCAACGGAACCTGATCGGGATAGTCCGCTCAGCTTGAGATCATGCCTGTAAACGTCGGCCCTGATCCTGCAATAAAAATCCTTGTTCCTGAAGACGTAGTAAAACGGACTGAACTCCGCCCCGGAGTCCGGAACGATCCACCCCTGAATGACGCCTCCAAGCCTGCTGACACTATGCTTGAAGCCAACCGAGGCGGAACGCCCCCCCGCAAGCCTGTTTTCAAACAATGACAAGGCTTTTTTGTAGAGCTTGATGTCAGCCTGATGGAACTGACGAAATACATCAAGCTCCTCATCAGCAAGGCCACTGCCATCAACCGCCTCCTCCGGCGCCAGTGCTGGAACCTGGATGCCTGAGTAACGCGCAAACAACTCCAAGGATTCCGCATACCGCTCAGCAATACCGACAAATCCTATTTTTGATACATCTACGCCACTCATAAACCACGACTGACGCTCAACAAGAGACGGCGTGGAACAGAACTCGCGTACGCCACCTTTGAATCCTGAATGACGCTTGAGATCAAGATAATCCGAAACCGATTTTTTAAGCGGATCGCGAAAAAACATGCAAACCTGACCATAAGCGAAGAAGGGAATGTATTTTGACAGAGGGGAACCGCTGATCAGAACAGTGGGCTTCCGTCGATCCATCTCACGTCTGAGCCGCTCTAGCTCGGAAACGGCCGCTTCCGCTCCATCGTGAAATACATGTTCCTGTCCTACGGCGTGCTCAAGCGCACTCACAAAACCAGAGCCCGCCGTATTCGGAATATTTACAAACAGGAAGCTACTCAAGAAAACCCTCCAGTTTGCGAATATAGGATCTCAAAACATCGGCATGACCACCAAGATCGAAGAGTTCGAGCTGATTGACGTCATGCGCATGAAATTGCTCAATTTTCCGCTGCCTATGACTGTCAGCCAAGCCTTTGGGAAGTTTGATCGACTTGAACTCATGCAGTGATTTACAAAAATAATGGTTGAGAATCAACGCATCCCACGTCGCCTGCTCAGAAACCCCAAAATGCGCTCCGCCATCGCGTAGGGGCAGGCACTTTAATCCACGCCCCATCGAGTCTATGACCCTCCCGGTCAAGGGGGCAGGATGATGCGGGTTATGCATCCCATAAATTCTTTCGGGACGAATCATGGCCTTGTAATGCCTGTTCGCACCGAATCCGAGCGTCCCGTGCCGCTTGAAACGCTCGACAAGCAGGCCTTCCGTGAGCTCCACCTGACCTGACGAGCCGAAAACGCACCAATTGACAACAGCAGCAGAAACGCTTTCGTCCGCAAACAGCTTCGATATGACTTCCCTGACATCCGTTTTCCCGCCCACGGAAAATAGAAACTCATCGATATCGAAAATACAAAGCACATCCAGTCGCCCCCTGACCTGCTGGATGACTTGATCGTAAAACGGTATTTGCGGAGGAACAGAGCCAGTAGGAAAACGGATATTTCTTATAACGCCGGCGCGCCCCAGTCTTTCAAGAATTTCCGAGGTTCCATCGTCGCTGACATTATCGCCGATAATAATCTCGTCAAAACCAAGCGATAAATAATGCGCGATCCACTCCTTGATGTAGAGGGCTTCATTTTTTGCAATTGCGGCAACACCGATTTTCATGCTTGGCGCCTATTTGGATGAAGATTCCCGCAAAACAAGCCCCCGCTCACAGCGTGCGCGCGCCATCTGCGTCGCCCTGAGCCTATGCCCGGGGTTTTGCGAAAGCTCGATGATTTTTTCACTCCACAAATGAGGCTCATTAGGCAACAACCAACCATCCTCGTCATGGCGAACAAACCCCTGGTAAGGCTCGACAGCGGAGTACAAGCCAACGGCGTCGAGACGGACAAAGTCATAGAAGCGTGTCACGCTGCGCGTGGCATTGAAGTCTGTCGCCAGCAAGGGCGCAAGTCCGACATGATGCGGCAGGGAAGGCAGAACATCGCGATAGGTGAGCCAGGGCATGGCATGCAATAACAGGACACGCGGCAGATCAGCAAAAAGCCGCCTGACCTGACGATCGCCGATCGCCATAAACACCAGCCTGTCACTCTGTGACTGAGTCTGCTCCACCACTGCACGCAACCACTCGATCTCGCGCCGGTGAGTGCTTGGGCTGCCGTGATAGAAATAAACCAAGGGGGAATCCAAGGGGGTATCACACCTCCCCGATCCCGGAGGAATCACGCGCACCGGGGCATGAACATAACGCTCGGCAAGCGTCGGCGTAGATACCCACAACTCAGCGCACAAGGTCTCAAGTGCGGCGAGATGTCGCCCGAAACGCTCCCAAAGCAGGCTGCGATACGCCCAGGGAAGAGAGCTATCCATCAAGTTGCGTGGCAGATCGTCATCCATAAAAAACACGACTCGCCCGCCGGCGTCCACATGGCGCTCAAGCTCACGCAACAACGGCGCCGAAACATAACGCAGAACAACGACACACAGGTCGGTGCGCGCACGAGGAAGCGACTCGCCACGCGCAGCATCGACAAAACCCAGCACGGGCAAACCCGCTACTTGCGGCTGACGAAAATAGTAATCCAGGCTGGGCGACTCGCCCCAGTGCGCGACCAATACACCGGAACAAGTCCCGGGCGAAAATCCAGGATGAGCGCGCGGCGACGCAAAAAAATCTTTTGCCAGACCCGACGCGCGTAAAGCCAGCCACCAGCGCAGTGGCATCGCGCTCACTCGAAATAGCTTGGCCAGTTCAAGTCGCTTTTTCCGTGGACAAGGAAAAAGGGGTTGAGCAGCTGCGCCGTATCGGCGTAGGACAAGGGCGAGCCATCCAGCCTGACGACCCGCCCGCCCGCAGCCTCGACCACACATTGCGCCGCCGCAGTATCCCAAAGACTGGTCGGCCCCAGGCGCGGATAGACATCCGCCTGCCCTTCCGCGACCAGACAAAGCTTGAGCGAGCTGCCCATGGAAACCATCTCATGCTCACCAAGCTTGCATAAAAAATCACCCAAGGAATCCCCGGCATGCGAGCGACTGCCTACGACGCGCCAAGGGCTTCCCGCGACATGCTGCGCGCAATGGATCGGCGACCAAGCCCCATCTCCGTCTTTTTTATAGGCTCCATCCTGCGTTGAAGCCGCATAAACCCAAGCGAGCACTGGAGCATAGACTACGCCCAATACGGCGACGCCTTGCTCTATCAACGCAATGTTGACAGTGAACTCGCCATTACGCTTGACGAACTCGCGCGTTCCATCCAGCGGATCAACCAACCAATAAACGCCATCGCCCCAAGTCTCGCGATCGGGCAACGCTGTTTCCTCTTCGGACAAAACCGGGATTTGCGGGGAAATGCGCTTCAGGCCCTCAACAATGACTTCATGCGCCGCCCGATCCGCTTCGGTCAAAGGGGAGTGATCCTCTTTTTCCTCCACGGAGAAATCGCGCGCGTAAACATCCATCACAGACTTGCCGGCCAGGAGCGCCAGAGCAACAACATCATCCAGTAGCGGGTGGGCAAACATCGTGGAACCTCAAATCAACAAGCTGGTTTATCGAAATACCCTTGCTCACGCAAAAACGCCATGACTTGCATGACGCTCGCCTCAATGGGCTGGGCGGCTGTATTGATGCGTATCTCGGGGCTCAGCGGCGACTCATACGGCGAGTCGATCCCGGTAAAATGCGGAATCTCGCCGGCACGCGCTTTTTTATAGAGCCCCTTGGGATCTCTTTGCTCGCAAACCTCCAACGGCACGTCCAGATGCAATTCAATGAACTCCCCCGGCTCCAGCATCGCCCTCACCATATCCCGATCCGCACGGAAGGGCGAAATGAATGCCGTCAGCACAATCAATCCTGCGTCCAGCATCAGCTTGGCGACCTCGCCGATTCGACGAATGTTCTCGACGCGATCCGCATCGTTAAAGCCGAGATCCTTATTCAGTCCATGACGCACATTATCGCCATCCAATAGATAACAGCGCACGCCTGCGGCGAAAAGCGCCTCCTCCAGCGCCCCTGCCAACGTGGACTTTCCCGATCCGCTCAAACCCGTAAACCAGATCACCGCAGGGCGCTGCCCATTCATGGCTCCGCGCGCAGCCTTGGTAATTTGATGTGGATGCCAGACGATATGACTCATGGTGCTTGAATGCTCTTAGGATAGAAAAAGGGTACACAGGACTTACGCCATGCACAGAAACAAACCTCTCAATGCAGGTGCGAATTTATTCGCACCTGCCCGTTCAGCGCCATTCTGCGTAAATCCTGATAAGGCAAGCGGGTTAATGCGGGTGAAACGGAAAAGCCCAAGGCAAAAGAAGCAGGGCGGTGACGCTATATGCCAATGACACCGGAACGCCCATGCGCACAAAATCCATAAAGCGATATTGCCCAGGGCTAAAAACCATCAAATGCGTCTGATAACCAAAAGGCGTGATAAAGCTCGCGCTGGCGCCAAAAACCAAGGCCATGACAAAGGGCAGGGGACTGACCCCCAGACTCTGCGCTAGACTGAATGCAATCGGAAACACCAGCGCGGCGGCGGCATTGTTAGACATCAGCTCGGTCAGCAGCAGCGTCACCAGGAAAATGCCGACCAAGGCCCACATCGGTCCGTTGTCCCCCACCGCTTGACGCAAGCCTGAGGCGATCAAATCCGCCACCCCCGTACTCATCATGACCTGCGACATGACCAGCGCGGAACCGATCACCATGATCAACTCGAAAGGAAAACGTCGGCGCAATTCACTGACATCCACCAACTTGAACGCCAACAAGCCGACCAATAGCAGCGTCAAACCCTGCAGCAGCGGCATGACATCCAGCGTTTCCAGTACAATCACCGCAATAAAGGCCGCAAATACTGCGTAGCTTTGACGCATGGTAAGGCGCGGCTTGCGCGTACCGCCCTTGAGAACGTAGAAATTGCGATCCAGGTTATTGCGCCCGGCAAAATCCGGCCCGACCGCCAGCATCAAAGCATCCCCCGCCCTAAGCCTGACCTCGCCAAGCTTACCCGAGAGCTGGGTCTGCCCACGCCGAATACCAACGACCGCCGCATCAAACAGGGCGCGAAAATTCACCTCACGAATGGTGCTATCCACCAGGGGCGAGTCGGCGATAATCACCACTTCGGCAAGATTGGAGCGCACGATATCCAGGTCAGCTTCATACAGGCACAATCCCGGAAAACGTTCCAACAGATGCACCTTGCCAATCTCCCCGGTAAAAATCAGCACATCGCCTTCATCAAGAATCTCGTGCGGGCTCACGGGTGAAATCAAATGCTTGCCGCGCACCACCTCAACCAAAAACAAGCCATCAATCCCGCGCAAGCCGTTTTCAAGCACGCTACGCCCGCTCAAGGGAGAACCCGGCTGGATGGACGCCTCAAGAAAATAACTGCCGTTGCGCCCCTCAAGCGGCGCATGTTCCGGCAGCAACCAGCGCGCCAGGAGCATGACGACCAGGGTGCATACAATCACGATCGGCACGCCCACCCAGGCAAAGTCGAACATACCCAAAGGTTCCATGCCTGCGCGCACGGCAAACCCATTGACGACCAGATTGGTCGACGTGCCAATCAGGGTTACCACGCCACCGAACAAAGCCGCGTAAGACAAGGGGATCAACAGCCTGGAAGGCGCAAAGCGCCCGTTTTGGGTCACAATCCCCATCAGCGAAGCCACGACCGCCGTGTTATTGAGAAAAGCGGAAAAGCTGGCGGTCACCACCATCAGACGCCCGAGCGCCATAGGATACGCCCCCGCCAGCATGCGTTCGCCAAAGCGCTCCAGCAGCAATGTTTTTTCCAGTGCAACCGAAGTCAGCATCAACAACATCAGGGTCATCAAAGAGGGATCGACATAGTTTTGCAACAACGCGCGCGCATCAATCAGACCGAAACTGTAATACCCGACCGCCAGCAGCATGAAAGCCATGCCCGCCTGCAAACGGCCATGCACCAAAACGGCGATCAGCAGCGCCAAACTCGCCAGCACGCCCGCTTGCGTCAATGTCAGCGTCATAAAACCTCTCTGACGACGGCAGTTAAACCCAAAAGCCACATTCAAACAAAACTTGCGCAGAACCCGGATGAACCCCATGCCCGCCTTATCGGCTTGCTGCAAACCAGATCATCCAGCAAGTTGACAAGCGGAACCACAGGCGACACCCTCCGCAGATCAATCCGCTCCCACTCAATCAGTGAACCGCACAAACGGATTGATCTGCGACAAGATGGATTCAGCGTTTCCCGGTGACTTGAATTAAGACCTGTACATCCCACCCTGAGGGGAGCGGGGAGAATCGACGGTTTTTGCACAAGCCCCGGGAAACCCAAAACACAGTACCCAGACGTCAAGCCCTGTCTACTTGACGACCTCGGCCAAGTCGCGTGCGCCCCAGTGCGGGAAATGCTTGCGAACCAAGGCATTCAACTCCATTTCAAACGCAGAAACCGTGCCAGGCGCCGCCTCACCCGCCGCGCAGCCATCCACTGCCGACTCAAACATCCCGGCGCCCACCGTACCATTGCTCATGCGATCAATGACAATGAAGCTTCCCGTGGAACGAATGCTGCGATACGCATCAAACACCAACGGCTCATCCAGACGCAGGACGCAGCGCCCGATGCCGTTCAACGGTAATTGATCCGCCGTGCGCGACTCGTAAGTATTGATGTCTACCAGGTTTTCGATGCGCACGAACTCACCGCTGATCGTGCGCGCCCCCGACTTGAACAGATAGCGCTTGCCAGGAATCATGGCCGTTTCATCCATCCAGACCAGCATGGCCTGCAAATGGTCGCCCATAACCGGCGCGGCATCGGCATGGATCAACACATCCCCGCGACTGATATCGATCTCATCCTCCAGCGTCAGGGTGACGGCCATTCCCGTGCTCGCCGTAGCCAGATCGCCATTCTGGGTCACGATCGACTGAACGCGACTGGTCTTCCCGGATGGCAGCACGGCAATGGAATCTCCCGCGCTGACGCAGCCCGCCGCAACCGTGCCGCAGTAACCGCGGAAATCGAGATTCGGACGATTCACATATTGCACCGGAAAACGCAATGGAGCCTCAGCCTCAGGCTCGGAAATCCGGATGGATTCAAGAATTTCCATCAGGGTCTCCCCCTGATACCAAGGCATTGCATCTCCGCGATGCACCACGTTATCGCCCAACAAGGCGGAAACCGGCACAAAACGGATATCGGCAAAATTCAACTGCGCAGCGATCTGATGCTGATAATCCGCACGAATGCGCTCAAACACGGCCTGATCGTAAGCGACCAGATCCATTTTGTTGATCGCCACCACCACATGCCGAATCCCCAACAGATTGACGATATAGCTGTGACGTTTGGTTTGCGCCAGCAGCCCCTTGCGCGCATCCACCAGAATGACTGCCAGATCCGCCGTCGATGCGCCGGTGGCCATATTGCGCGTGTACTGCTCATGTCCGGGCGTATCGGCAATGATGAACTTGCGCTTTTCCGAAGTGAAATAGCGGTAGGCCACGTCAATGGTAATCCCCTGCTCACGCTCGGACTGCAATCCATCCACCAGCAAGGCCAAATCAACCACCTCACCCGTGGTTCCCACCTTGGCGCTATCCCGCTCAAGCGCCTGCATATGGTCTTCAAAAATCTGGTTGCTATCGTACAAAAGGCGACCGATCAGACTGCTTTTGCCGTCATCCACGCTGCCGCAGGTAATAAAACGCAGCATATCGTGCTGCAAATACGCATCCAGGTAAGCCTGAATATCAGTTCGAATCAATTCGGCATTGGCTTTCATTAGAAATACCCCTCACGCTTTTTCTGCTCCATCGATCCGGCGCCATCGTGATCAATCAAACGCCCCTGGCGCTCCGATGTATTCGTCAGCAACATTTCCTGGATAACCTCCGGCACCGTCCTGGCCTGCGAGCGCACCGCACCCGTCAGCGGATAGCATCCCAAGGTACGGAAACGCACCATCTCCATGCGCGTTGACTCACCCGCCTCCAAAGGCATGCGGTCATCATCACGCATGATCAGCGCGCCCTCACGATCAACCACAGGACGCTCCTTGGCGAAATAGAGCGGCACGACCGGAATATTTTCCTGGTGGATATAGAGCCATACATCCAGCTCCGTCCAGTTCGACAAGGGGAAGACGCGAATACTTTCCCCCTTGTGCAGGCGTCCGTTGTAGATATTCCATAATTCCGGACGCTGATTCTTCGGATCCCAACGGTGATTCTTGTCGCGGAAGGAAAAGACGCGCTCCTTGGCGCGAGACTTTTCCTCATCGCGACGGGCGCCGCCAAACACCGCATCAAAACGGTATTTGTTAAGCGCCTTCTTCAGGCCTTCCGTTTTCATCACATCCGTATGAATCTTGCTGCCATGCGTGAACGGATTGATTCCCGCTGCGCGCCCCTCTTCATTGACCTCCACGATCAACTCAAGCCCCAAACGCTCGACCGTGGCATCGCGCACCGCATACATCTCACGAAACTTCCACAAAGTATCGACATGCATCAACGGAAACGGCGGCTTGCCCGGATAAAACGCTTTCATCGCCAGATGCAGCATGACTGCTGAATCCTTGCCGATAGAGTAGAGCATCACCGGATTTTCAAACTCAGCCACCACCTCACGAATGATGTGAATGGATTCCGCCTCAAGGGCGGCAAGATGAGAGTTCATCAACGTCTCCTGTATAACCTGACCTAAAGACCACACTGCGCCCGCGATATGCGACACCCCAAGACGATAGTAAGGGACAAGACGCAAAACATCTCATCGAAAAACCGGAAAGCCTTCCCGGAATAATCAAAAAAACCAGAACCATCAACCCGCAGACGGAGCGCTGGCGAACACCCGCTCGCCCAACACCTGCCCCGTATCCCTCACCCGGACGAGTACATGATCACCCTCTTTCAACGCGCCCTTAAGCTGAAAGTGAAAGCCGACGAACCCATTACGCGGCACATTCAACGCACGCAATGCCGGACGATCATGGGTTGCCGCCATGGTAGCTTGTGGGTTTCCATTCACCAACAGCTGCACCTGCACCGGACGCACGCTTTCCCGGTAAAAGGCGAAACCATCCAGCGACAGCGCAGAAAGCGTATTGACCGCACCGTGCACGAAGGCGTATCCAGCCGACAAGGCTTCAAGATGGCGATCCAGAAGTCGATTGGCCTGCTCATGCAGAGCCAGATCAACCCGAGCCAATCTATCAAACGGTTTCTGACACGCCTCCGGCAAAACATACCCCCCACCCTGCGGGCGCTCCGGATTGCAATTTAGATTCATGGATGGCATATCGATCGCATACAGCGTATTAAATACCCGCAAACTTTCTTCATAACGCTCTGTCACCCCCACAAAACCCATAGCCTCAATGGGCACCGCACTTAGCATTCCTGATTGCAGAGCCGGTCCGGCCGCAGACTCAAGCAAGCTTGACATGTCCCCCTGATAGCCGTGGTGACGAACCTTGTGCTGAAAATGCGAGATAAACTGATCGCGCGGATGGCGTACGAATGTAGTCATCTGCCGCGAAGCGAACAGCGGAGCATAGCGCTTAGCCAGCACATGACCGCCAAAAAACCGCGCCCCCGAGCGACTCAGCTTTCTTTCCAGCGCAAACAGATCCTGCTGTCCATAGACCAGAGCCTGCACCAAATCCGAGGTATCCGGATTACCTGAACCATAATCAAAGACACAGGCATCCTGACCGAAATGCTCCATCGCCGAAAGACGAAAGCTGGTTCCTGCGGTTTTGGGCAAATGGACAAAAAAAATGGGTTTCATAAGTAAAAATTATAACCAACAAATCAACAACACAAACAACATGAGACGACATTTCAATCGAAAAGAAACCAGGACGCCCCCTATAAACCCCGCATCAACCTCGGGTGACTAACGCCCATCTCCCCCGTCTTTACGCGAAACGACTGCCGCTTTCGCCGGCACAAACACCACCCTGGCGCCACCAACCCCCGCCCGCCCCTCTCGAACATGAAACCGACCCAAACCGGCGACCTGAACTGAGCGCCCGACCGGACAAGAGCGCAGCAGGTGCTGAAGGTAAGAAAAAGCCGCCCGCAAAGTCGCTTCCACATCATCCTGAGCAAGACTTGCAGACAAATTTCCAGTCTTTTTCAACTCTGACGCGAATTGGGGCAAACCAACATTAGTCGCCCCAAGATCAGCTGTTTCAGCTGAAAAACCGCCATTAAGATATCTATGAACAATCTCACCGACGAACGGCTTGGCGTGCAATACCTGCTGTTTGATTACAGCAAGATCCTGCGCTTTGTAAAATGCGTAAAACTCAGATACAACTTGCTCAAGACCAAGCTGACGATCCCCCAACGCCGAATAAGTGCAAGGATCGTTTTCAAAGCGCAAGCCGAGATTTTTGTGCGTGCTTGAATACAAGGGCGCCGATATGGCATCAAGATAGGAGCTCCCCCCTTCCTTCAATGCTCCCGAATCAAAACCGATTTTCTCAAGTATTCTAGAGGCGACATAGACAAAAACCCCCCTGTCAGGATGATTGAACTGATAGAACATCTTCCTGCTTCTATAGCCCTCTTCGATATAGCCTGAGACTGTCACGTCAATCTTGTCCGCCGCCTCACGCTCCTTGAGATTATTGAGAGACCGCTCTAAAAGCTCAACGCTCAGCTCCTTCGAGTACAATTCCTCGCTGCGAATCAAATCAATGCACGCAGCCTCAGACAAGCCAAGCGCGCAGGCATAGGCGATAAAGTAGTCATGCACACGATTCAGAACTGAAACCAGACCACGCAAGCTACCCAAATGGGGAAAATAGCCATCAAAGTAAAGCGACGGAAAAGAAATCGCCAAGGCTCCAGGCTTAAGCAAGCCAAGCAAGAAGTCACTGGAAAACTCTTTGCGCCGCCCCGGAGCTTCCTTGACAGGCTGGTATATAAACAAGTCAGCGTCAGAAACCTTGGCAACCACATTCCCAACATCCCCGTCTGTCAACGACTGAACTGCAGGAATGCGATGCAGCTCATAGCATGAAGCGAACTCCTGACTTTCAAACAACATCTCGGCCAAGGCGCCCCCCTGACAATTCGCCAGGATTACAAGTTTTTTCATTCTTTCCTCAAAGCACACGAAAAAGTATTGCAGATACCGCCAACAGTCATTGAGCCAACACAAGACCCATGCATTACGCCGAACATGATCAAGTGGGGCCAAGAAGAAAAACCACCCCGCATCGCGCTAAAATCCAGGATATTCGAAATCGACCTACTGATCAGTTCGGGACGCTTTCAGAGAATTCACTTCGCGCCACAGATAAACGACCAGCTTCAAAAGCGCCCGATTCACGTCCTGCTGCGTAACGCTGTAATCCTTATAGCGAGGATTCAACAAATCAAACCCTCTCTGTCCCGTCGCTTCAAAGTAACGATTTATCGCTTCAACTTCATTTTTGTTATGACTTAAATACTCCGCAATGTCATCTTCCGATGGCAAAAGCTCGTTGTACTCTGACATCGGCTGCATTGTCTTGTGCAGACCGGCGGCGCGGATCAAGGGCATCAGCTCGGTCGGCAAAACATCCGCTGCCGACAACGAGTTGTAGCTGGCGAACAAAGCCTGCGCCACCGGTGGCGGGGTGTCATTCGAACGCTTCACAGGCACGCCTCTCGCCGATTCCGGCAAATGGTTATCAATAAAATGCCTCACGACATCCGAAACACTATTGAAGTTATAAAAAGCCGCTCCGGGGTCAAACTGAAGCCATTGATTAAGCATAGGCATAACCAAATAAGGGCGGCCATTCGTCCATTCCTTAAAGCTTTTGAGAGCGCCAACATAGCTCTTATGCTTAATTCCCCACTGCATGTATGCCGACAAAACCCAGCTATCAGGACTGCGTATATACCCAACAACCTGGATATCAAAGCGCGTGGCGATAATATCCAACACAGCCGCCACGACACTAAAACTATCGAAAAGAGACTCGTTCGACCAAATCAATGTATGAATAGACGGCGCGAGCGACTCATCCAATTCGACAAACGCCCCCACCATCTGCTGCGTCGCTTCGTCTCGATCTGTTATTCCATGAAAAGCGGGCCAGCCCCCATCCACATGCCAGGCATAGGCGTGCGACAACGGCTGCTGCTCAAGCATAAGACCAAGATATTTAATGCCATGCTCCTCAAGATAGTGACTTCCCTCGCGGAGCGTTCGCTGAATCGACGTCGAGCCTGTCTTCCCCATGCCGACATGAATAATCAGTTTTCTTTTCATAAAATTCACCAAAATTTGTTTACCAAAACGTTTTATCCGTATACACACGGCGCGGCTTATACCCAGCGCTGACGATCAGTTGCGGCACAATTCGTTCAAAGGCGTGCAGCACCGAGCCGTCATAGGGTATCGGCTCCGGCAGGCGGAACACGTCCAAGTCCAACGCCTTCAGCGCCGCTAAGGCTTCCGTGCGCGCCCAGAACATCGTACCCAGCGGGAAGTGGTAATAGGGCGGCTGCGCTTTCAGCCCCATCTGCTCCAGAAGTTCCTGGATGTACTCCCCGTTGTCCGCTTCATCGACGCAATGACGGTCTTCCGCATAGACCAGCCCGACTTCGGGGGCGTTGAACTGCGCCAGAATCTGGCTCGCCGCTGGCTTTGAGCCTATCAGGTTGGATAGCAGGTAGCGACGCCAACGATCTCCCAGCCTTTCTCCGCTGTCTTTGGATTTCTTGGTGTGGAAATGCCCCACCACGTCGTAGCGACCTGCAATTGACTCGACGTAAAGCCGGTGGAACGGATAAACGTCGCGCCCTTCGTTCCCTACGCGCAGCGTGAACACTTCTCCGCTCACTGCGCTACGCAGCGACTCAAGCTCGGCTTCCTCCAGCGGGTGGACGTGGCTCACATACAAATCCACCGGATACTCTAGCAAGCACGCAAAATAGTCCGCGTACTCCGCAATCAGATCGTTGTAGTAAACATGGAATTGGATTGCGATCACACCATCGAATAACTTGGGCGAAAAGGCGCCATCAGGAACAATCGAAACAACCGTCCCGGCAACATCTTCACTGCGCGCTTGCAGCGCCCGCATCGCATAGATATCGAAAGGTTCATCCTTCTCATCACCGTAAGGCTGATGATCCAGAAACCCCTGTATGGCCGATCCTGGATAGGGTTTTTTGTATACGACGCCTTTTTGCAAAAGCGACAAAAAATGCCGCAGAGGATTGCCGCTCTCGAAACCCACACGGTAAAAATCACCATTAAAACAAGCGCCTTCCTTCTCAACTCGCTCCATCGCCGAAGATAACGCAGACTGACGGCGCACCGCTTCATCCAGAGCCTGCTCAATGACGCTCAGATAGTGCTCAAAGCACAACTCGTCTTCCGCAAGCTTGCGATTGACTCCATCCCGCTCCACCAGCCACTCCAGGCGCTCTACCACCTGCCCCGCCAGACCCGCGCAATCACCGTACGGCGCTATCACGCTGCGCGAGGCATGGGTTTGCAGAAAGTCGGCCACGCCGCTCGCTTCGGCAAAACATCCAATCCCGCAGTCCGCAACCATGGCGTCAATCGCCACGTTCGGAAACGGATCAAGACGCGAAGTCAGAAGATAAATATCCGCATCGCTCAGCGCTTCGCTCACCGAACTCACATGACCGGCAAAATGCAGCCTTTTTTTCAAGCCCGCATTTTCGATGTAGGTCTCCAACCAAACGGAAACATCAAGATCATTCAGATCATAGCCGCCCCCGAGCCAGACGAAATGCACATCGCCCGCAAGGGGATGGGCTTCTTCATGCATGCGACGCGTAATGTAGTAAGCCGTTTCCGCAAACCAGTCCACGCCCTTGCGCGGCTGAACATGTCCGGCGCCGGCAATCAAAATCGCGTTCACGGGAATACCAAAACGACGGCGCAAGATATGTTCGCTCGCCCCATGATCCTGCACCTTGGCGCCAAACTGCATACTTCCCTGGGGTTGCACCCATACATGGTTGGGGGCGTGCTTTATTCCTATCTTATGCTTCAAGTCCCTGAAACCAGATCGCCGTAAAGACTCAGCCGGATAGACAACCACATCGGAAGACAATAATGCAAAACCCATTTTTGCAAACGGACGGGTATACTCTGCATACTCGTGAATCAGGCTGACGCTTGGCGCGCCGAAATGAGCCATCGCCTGCATGACATTGAAGGTTTCAACCGAGTTCAATATCACCCCATAAATCGGATACTGAAGCAACAATTGCTCAACGACAAGCCTAGCCTGAGTCGGCCCGTGAGCGCCAACCCCTTCCAGATGTAACACGCTCGCCTGAACAAACGCCTCGTGCAGCCTGTCCTTGCGCATGGAAACTGACAGCGTGATGACATTGAAACGCTCACCTAAGCGGCGAGCGACTTCCAAGGCGACCACCGGGGCTCCTGTTGCACTGGTTTCGTGCGTTACAACCAGAATAGTTCTCCGCCCTTCAACGAAGCTCACCCCACCCGCTTGCGAGAATGCAGACAGAGAAATCCACCCCTTTCTACCTTCCTTGACGCCATGCTCAACGAAATGCACCAGAGGATTGATATCCAGCCCTCTCAGATCAGGGTAGAGCTCATAGTAGATTTTCTGATCAAAAAAACCTTCAAAAACAGGAGCGACGCTTTTCCAGTTATTGATATAATGCAAAACAGGATCAACCGAATCATCAAGGCCAAGCTGTATCGAATACTGCTTCCAATCCAGATTTGGATTTGATTTGAGCAATTGATAAAAATGCGCAACGTTAGCCCCCAAATCCTCCGGAAAATCACTCCCCGAAGACGCGACAGGCCAACCCAGCCGCCCCTCATAGATTCCAAACTGAACATAATGAGCAAGAGGGCTCATCCCCGCCGCTCTCAATTGCTCTATCTTCAAGTCACGGTAAGTTTCAACGTAGTACGCGGGATCAAAAAAACCTTCAAACACATAATCCTGCGAATCCCAGTTTTCAATATAATGAAAAACGGGATCTTCACCGTCGGCAAGCCCAAAATGCGAAACGTAAGAGTCCCAATCAAGCTGGTGACATGTCCTCAGAGCCGCCTCCCACCCAGCTGCTCGCACAACTTTCTCCGAGAGGGTCGCCTCTTTCTTCTCCGCAAGCGACTCCTCCTGCTTGCGTGAAGGGGCTTCTACCTCCCCCCCCCATCCTAGCCTTCCCTCTTTGATTCCGAATAGCAAAAAATGCGCTAGTGGATTAAGACCCGATTCACGCAGATTTTCTACCGTAATATCCGGGTATTCTGAAAAATAATGCTTTGTATCAAAGAACCCGTTAAAAACAGGAGCCACGGCCTCCCAGTTAACCAAATAGTGCTCTATCGGATCGCCGCCCTCCGGAAGAGCATATCGTTCGGCATACCCAGCCCAGTCAAGGGCAAGCTGCGAACTGAGCGCTTGATATAAATATTCAAACTTGGGGTCAATCCTTTCATCAACCCCATGAGCGACTGAGGGAGGCTCAACGACAGGCGCCTGCTCCTCCGGCCATCCCGCTCTTCCCTCAGCAATGCCATGCTTTAGAAAATGAACCAAAGGAATAACCCTATTCCTCTTGATGCCGGGATAAGAAGACAAGTAAAATGCGGTGTCAAAGAAACCTGCAAAAACCGGAGAAATAGACTCCCAGTTGTCCAGGTAATGCTCGACCGGATCCACGCCGACAGGCAAATCAAAGCAGCGAGAATAATCCGCCCAGTCTAGATCTTCACACGATCTCAGCAAATCCAGATAAAAAGCTCGATCATCGCCACTCATAAACCCATCACCTTTTAGCCATATTAATCACAATAATCATCAAAAAAGCTTTCATCGCCCACAGACAGCTCTGACACGGCCATTATCATTATGGCTTTTTCATTTATGCAGCCCTACCGACCATCAGTTAATGGCTGGCGCCATCGACTTGAGCGAATCTCTTCACTCTTTTAAAAGCACGAGTTAATGAGGCATCCTCCGGGCTCAGCTTGAGAGCCTGAGCCAAAACAGCAAGCGCTTCATCAAACATTCCCTGGCGCTCAAATGCAATCGCCAATTCTCGCAACACATATTGAACAGGAGCAGCCGTGTCGTTTAGCGTTGCGAAGAAACGCTTATGCAGAAGCAGCGCCCCATCCTCGCATACCGCCTCTCCGTCTTTAGCGGAAAGACCTGTTTTTAGCGAATCAACTAACGAAACCAAGCGCGAAAGGCTTGGGGTCGCCAACGAAGACTGCCTGTTAACCATATTCTGTACAGCGGAATACTGTAGCAACGCGATATCCAGCAACTCCCTCTCACTGGAAATCACACCATAACCAACATCGCCCTCATCAAGAATAGCTTGCCCAAGCCGTTTTTCAATCCAATCAATATCCTTACGATTGGCGTCAATGATCGGTGCAACAGCCTCCCTGGAAAATCGCAAACGACGCCCCTCCAAATTTGACAGGACACTGAGCAATCCACGATTTTCCTTTCTCGCTCGGGGCGATGAGCCATCTTGAGTGACAAATTTTCTATACGCAAAAAGGACTGAAGTAGCTTCTAACGAAATGGATTCGTTGACGCGCTTTATTAAATCCACGTCGACGTCGCCGGAAAGAAGATGGAAAAAATCCAATACGACATCACCACGAGGAAAGAGACTCGGCTCAAAGTGACGCAAAATCACGTGATCGACACCGAATACGCGATCGAATTTCTCAAATTTCTCTCTGTACCTTGGGTATAGCGCATTGAAGTCGAGCGATGCGCACTCGTGGTTTTTAACCAGCTGCTGAAAAGCTGAAGCCATAAATGAAACGGGAGAGCGGACATAAGCCACAATCTGAATCTCGTCGAAGGCATCCTCAAAAAAATGCTTCATTCTTAGAAGAGCCGCTTCAGAAAAATGCCAAACCGGCTCACCTGATAGAATCTGATGACCGGAAAGCTTGCGCACCTCATCAAGCTTGGAAAGAGCAAGGGTAGCCCCTCCTTTTTTATCATGGGTGTTTTGAGAGTCAGCCTCATGTGCACTGGAAACCGAAGAAAACACGTTACGCAAAACCCCGCCATGGTTTGCGCATCCAAGATCGGCATAGGTAAATTCACCACAAACACCAACATCGAAAAGGGTTTCTTGTATCGACGACGAACCCGTCTTAGGCATTCCAACATGGATTACAAGCTTTGACACTCCTAAGACTCCTATCATTCAAAATATAAATTAAAAAAACATCCAAAGCACAGCTTAAGCAGCAAGCCATCACCGAATAAGTTCACTACCCAAAAAACTATTTAAAGACGCTTTTTGCCATATCGATACCCACAAGACCGACAGAAGAACGGCACTAAGAGAGGCTCAATATTTTTTGCTTAATACCAATCTCGGATTCTTTAAACTTGGGCAAATCGGGACGCAAATTCACCGCATGCCTTACCAAAATCAAGGCCTCTTCCAGCGCGCCGGCAACCTCTAAATCCTTAGACATACGCCAAAAAACCTGCGCCGGGCCAATACCCTTTAGCTCAAGAGCATCAAGCGTGGATTTTGACAACAAAAAAGGCTTATGTTGAGACAAACTGAACCCTTGCGAGTCTCTGCCCGACACCAAAATGCGCAATCGCTCAATCCACGACGCCAATATTTCAGGTGAAGCACGCGCTCCAGCCCTTCCGGAAAGCCATGAAATGAACAAATCAATCCCACGAACCGAAGTCTCGTGAAAAACCATATCAGCCCGCTCAACCCTGCCATCACATGACTTCAGGTTTATTTCCTCTGTTTCACAAGAAAGCAGCCTGAATATATCTTGCGCTCCGATAGCACCGAAAGACTTTTCTATAAACACCCTACCTTCACCAAACGAAGAAAGAGCATCCACCATATGCGGCGCATCATCAAACTGGGGATGCGTTACGCCAAAACGCAAATAGACATAGGCAATCGAGATCGCCTCTATTGACAAGACAAGGGGGATTAAATCGGCCTCGGCTTCAAAGCACTCACCCAGATACAGTATCATTGAATAAAATTCCTAAATTCAGGTTTTAGCCATCTTGCGAGCAAGAGCATTCATGCGTTCAGATGCATCGGATTTGCCGATGGCGGACAAAACATCAGAAACCAAGGAAAGCGTTTTCGCCGCATCCAGTTCGTTTTCTTGAACTACCCTTAATAGATCCTGCGATGAGGGCTCCATACGATTTGTCACCCAGCTCTCCCCCGAGTTTCTGGCTCTCATGAGCCTTTCAGATCGTTCGTGCAGATATAAAAGGTCGCACAAACAAGCTGCAGGACTTGGTTCAGACGCACTTGGAAAGGCATTGTTAAACAGTGACAGCAGCTCAGGGGCGCACGCTGCCGCGACACTAATCAAATCGGCTTCGGATGAAACTGCACCATCGTCCGTTACCGATAGATCCAGCATATCCAAGCCGACCCGATCAGAGATCCAGTCTATGTCTGACGACGCTTCTTCAACAAGCGACATGGATAAACTTCTTGAAAACTTAAGCTTACGACTACCCACCGAGGAAATTGAACGAACGAGCTCATTGTTGTCTCGATAGTAGCGAGCATAACCGACCTTTGGCAAACCAAAATTTCTATAAACATAAAGAAGAGCTATCGCCTCTAACGAAAGAGACTCATTAACCCGAGTCGCCCTCTCACCTTCTATATCAACGCCAATTCACTCACAAAAATCAACTACGACATCACCGCCCTTGATATTCGTTTTAACAAAAGGGATAAGAGTGACATTTTCCCGACCAAACACAGCATCCATGGGCTCAAAGCTCCCCCTGTATCGGGGAACAATCTTTGGAAGATCACGCCAGGAAAACCAAGACGACGATCCCTCTTTAACTATTTGCTGAAATGCCGACTGAACATAATCAATCGGTCTCCTTACATAGCCTATTACAGAGATTTTTTCAAAATATGGAGCAAGCTCATGCTTAAGGCGCATCAAACCGCTCTCACCTATTGAGCGGTGAGACAAGTCCTCGGCAGAGATTATCATGCGCTCAGTTGTGCAGCGTTTTATGCTTTCCCGAAGTTTATCAAGGTAGCGGAGCCTTAACTTATCAACCTCATCCTGCCCCCTACCCATACTCAAATGAGCATGATAAAGATGGGGCTTTTCCAGAAGAATGGTCGAAAGATAGCCCGAGTGATTTGAATAACCACCCATATCAAGATAAGTAATCCCATCCAACTCGGCGCCGAAAAAGAAATCCTGAATAGACGAGGATCCTGTTTTATGCATACCTACGTGAACGATGCACTCCTTCAACATATAAAACCCCTTAAAACCATGGGCTCTTTTCTCACTCTAAGTACTCGACGGACAAAAAATAAAAAATTGTCACGACGAAAGCCGCGACATAATTCCGTCCACGAGATTTGCGACTGTTTGCGGGCCGCCGCCATCTGGAATGCTGCTTGAGAAATCCCCGGCAAGCTCTCTCAAATGAGGAATAGACAAAGTTGAGATCTTCAACAAATCAATTGAACTATCAATACCGCTCAACCCCAGACTTCCTGCGTCCTCAGCGAACTCTTCCCCCATCTGCTCAACTATCCACTGGTAGTCCTCTTGATGACCACTTATCGCCCTACGAACATATCCACCAGAAAAACTTAATTTTTCAGCTCCAAAAGACGACAAAACATCAACCAACTTATATATAAGCTTGCCATACACCGCGCTCGGAAAACGATCCTTAAGCCTAAAATGCGCGTGATAGGCAAAGAGCACAGCTATGGCTTCAAGCGAAATAGATTCGTTTACAAGCTTCGTATCGGATCTCTGCTCCTTAACGCCAATACGGCTCGTGAAGTCCAAAACCATATCATTCTCCGGAAAGGTCTCCGGCTTAAACGGTATCAGCATTACATTGTCAACACCAAAAACATCTTGCCATTTCTTAAGCTTCCTGTATTCAGGATAAACATGACCAAAATCCAAGCTTGATTGGTCATGATATTTCACCAACTGCTGAAACGCGGACTGCATATATGAGCGCAAGGGCCTCACGTACGCAACAACAAGAAACTCATCAAAAAACCTTGCAAGCCCCTCTTTAAAGCGATGGATCACGTTCGAATCCATATACCCCCAGTGGAACAAATCCTCTCCGCTCAAGATCACGTTCCTTGAGCCATCAACACAGAACTCAGCTTGAAGAGCCTCGCTAAAGCTCTCACGAAAAAAAGAAAGATCCGCGCTCTCAATGCCGAGCGATTTCCAGTAATGATAAGGGTAGTAAGATTCAAAAAAAACCGTTGTCAAAAAACCGGAGTGATTACCTGTATTAATTACATTCGCATTATTAAAATTTGGGTAAAAATACCCCTCATCATCGAGTCGCTTAGAAAGATTCAACTGTATTGTCGAAGATCCTGTCTTGGGCATCCCGATGTGAACTACACAACGCCTAGCAGCCATCACTTAGCCTCATCAATAAACCACAGCCATAAAGCCATCCACGGAGTAAAAAGTTTACAACTACACATCTCACCAAAACGTTTTATCCGTATACACACGGCGCGGCTTATACCCAGCGCTGACGATCAGTTGCGGCACAATTCGTTCAAAGGCGTGCAGCACCGAGCCGTCGTAGGGAATCGGCTCCGGCAGGCGGAACACGTCCAAGTCCAACGCCTTCAGCGCCGCTAAGGCTTCCGTGCGCGCCCAGAACATCGTACCCAGCGGGAAGTGGTAATAGGGCGGCTGCGCTTTCAGCCCCATCTGCTCCAGAAGTTCCTGGATGTACTCCCCGTTGTCCGCTTCATCGACGCAATGACGGTCTTCCGCATAGACCAGCCCGACTTCGGGGGCGTTGAACTGCGCCAGAATCTGGCTCGCCGCTGGCTTTGAGCCTATCAGGTTGGATAGCAGGTAGCGACGCCAACGATCTCCCAGCCTTTCTCCGCTGTCTTTGGATTTCTTGGTGTGGAAATGCCCCACCACGTCGTAGCGACCTGCAATTGACTCGACGTAAAGCCGGTGGAACGGATAAACGTCGCGCCCTTCGTTCCCTACGCGCAGCGTGAACACTTCTCCGCTCACTGCGCTGCGCAGCGACTCAAGCTCGGCTTCCTCCAGCGGGTGGACGTGGCTCACATACAGATCCACCGGGTACTCTCGCAAGCACGCAAAATAGTCCGCGTACTCCGCAATCAGATCGTTGTAGTAAACATGGAATTGGATTGCAATTGCACCTTGGTAAGGCTCAGTCTCCGCCCCATCAATATCAATCGCCACCAGCAAGCCACCGGCGTTTTCGCTGCTTGCTGCCAGCGCACGCTGGGTATAAACCGTGAAGTCCTCTCTGCCGTCGTAAGGAGCGTGATCCAAAAACGCCTGAATCCCCGAACCCGGATAGGGCTTATGTATTACCAAGCCTTTTTGCAAAAGGGTAAGAAAATGACGCATGGACTCCAGTTTGCCAAAGGTCAAACCATAAAAATCCTCGTCAAAACGTGAACCTGATTCTTCAAGCCCCTGCATCGCTGCGGCTAGCGCAGACTGACGGCGCACCGCTTCATCCAGAGCCTGCTCAATGACGCTCAGATAGTGCTCGAAACACAGCTCTTCTTCAGCAAGCTTGCGATTGACGCCGTCTCGCTCCACCAGCCAATCCAGCCGTTCCACGACCTGCCCCGCCAGACCCGCGCAATCACCGTACGGCGCGATCACGCTGCGCGAGGCATGGGTTTGCAGAAAGTCGGCCACGCCGCTCGCTTCGGCAAAACATCCAATCCCGCAGTCCGCAACCATGGCGTCAATCGCCACGTTCGGAAACGGATCAAGACGCGAAGTCAGAAGATAAATATCCGCATCGCTCAACGCTTCGCTCACCGAACTCACATGACCGGCAAAATGCATGCGCTGCTTAAGGCCTGCACGCCGGATATAGGCTTCCAACCAAACAGAAACTGCAAGATCGTTAGGATCGTAGCCATCCCCCAGCCAGACGAAATGCACATCGCCCGCAAGGGGATGGGCTTCTTCATGCATGCGACGCGTAATGTAGTAAGCTGTTTCCGCAAACCAGTCCACGCCCTTGCGCGGCTGCACGTGGCCAGCCCCGGCGATCAAAATGGCACTCTCGGGAATACCGAGACGGCGACGCAAGATATGTTCGCTCGCCCCGTGATCCTGCGCCTTGGAGCCAAACTGCATACTCCCCTGGGGTTGCACCCATACATGGTTTGGAATGTGCTTTGCGCCAAGATTCTCTTTTAAATCCCGGAGACCTGATTGCTTAAGCGATTCTGCGGGGTAAATAATAACATCCGAAAAAAACAGAGCTACGCCCATTTTCCCCACAGGCCGCGTGTATTCCGCATACTCATGCAGCAGCCCAACACAAGGCAAACCTAAAGGAGCGACAGCCCCAACCCCAGTTGCAAGGTTATACGACTCGACAGAGTTCAACAAAACCGCATGGATGTCATAACGTTGAAGAAGCTTCTCGAGAACGTATGTCGCCTCGACGAGACCGATCAATCCGTCAAAATCGAGATGCAGTACGCCTGCCTGCACAAAGGAGTCATGCAGCTTTCCTTTGCGTCCGGAAAGTGTAATGACGTTGTACCCGCCCCCAAGTCGACGCGCGAGTTCCAGCGCCACCACGGGCGCGCCCGTGGCGCTGGCCTCATGGGTCGAGACGATGATTGTCTTCTTCTCCGGTGAGAATTCAATGCCGCCAGGCACGGAAAACTCCTCAAGCATCAGCCAGCCACGACGCCCCTCATTCATGCCGTGACGAATGAAATGAAGCAAAGGATTCACCTCATGTACCAGAAGATCCGGATACAAGTTGAGATAAAGATCCGTATCGAAAAAGCCCTGGAATACGGGTCGAATGCTTTTCCAATGCTCAAGATAGTGAGCGATCGGATCATCGCCCCCGCCCAGCATGAACTCGGTTACATAACTCGACCAATCAAGATAAGCGCAAGAACGCAGTGCGTGATAATCATCGCTCCGCTCTGGCAGAGAGCTCTGCGGCGCCGTCGGCTCATTGATCCAGGCGACGCGCCCCTCCTGCTGACCATGTCGAACAAAATGCAATAGAGGGCAAACCCCTGCCGCAACAAGATCGGAATTATGCTCAAGATAGGTTTTAGTATCGAAAAAACCTGCAAACGAAACGGAGGCGTCCTTCCAGTTAAGAAGATAATGCTGCACGGGATCGACATGCAAAGGAAGATTGAGCTGCCTGAGGTAAACCGACCAGTCCAATGCGGCGCAATTCTTAAGCTGGTTATATGCCGAAGGGGTTCCAAGACGTCCCTCTTTTTCACCGTAGAGAACGAAATGAACCAATGGATTGACCTTTTCCAGCCTTACATCGGTATTTGATGCAAGATAGTAATCAGAATCAAAGTAATCCACAAAATCCACAGAACAGTCAAGCCAATTTTCAAGATAATGGTCAATCGCTTCATCGGCAGAGGCCACTCCATGCCTTGCACAATAAACAGACCAGTCCAGAGCAAGATCAGACAACAAAGCGTGGTAGAACCCGCCCTTTTTCGAGGGTTGACGCAGAAAAAGCCCCGCCAGAAATTTATTCATCAGCTTTCCCATTTCGTTTTATCCAGATCAACAAGCCCATTCCTGACATACTCAAATGGAGTCATGCAAGAAAAGTGTTCATCGCCAAAATGGCGCTTATACTTATCGACACACAACAGCGAGACGGCAATATCCGCCCGCATATCGGGATGCAGTCTTTCAATTTTCGCATCCGGAACCACCTGCTCAACAAGATCCAGAACATCAGCCAGGCGTGTCGCCTGCCCGCTGCCTATATTGAATATGCCTTGATTATCCGAAAGCGCGAGATCGACAAGCATCCGAGCCATGACCGGCGCATAGATAAAATCGCGCGTGGCTCTACCTGGAAATCTGGCCTGAAAAACCTTGCCGCCTAAAACAGCACCGACCAGGACATCAAGAAACCCGTGATTGAGCGCTCCCATATTTCCATACGGATTTGATACACGAGCGCAAGCATACGAAACCCCTCCCTGATGCATCATCTGATACAAAAAGCCTTCTTCCATCGCCTTGGCTCGCCCATACCAAGTTCCCGGATGCAGGGCGTCGCCTTCTCTATGTTCCACTCCCTTTGTGTTATCTCCGTAGACAGCCCCCGCCGATGAAATATGCACCAGCCTATCAATCCGAGAGGCTGCGAGAATTGCGCTGAACCGCTGTATGGTCGACCAGAATTCCTCAAGCGCAAGAGGCAGATCATCACTAAAGTCACGAGGCTTGAGCGAACCCATGGCATTGATGACCAAAGGATAACAAGACACACGCTGAGCTATCTCCTCTGCGCTCAAGTCAAGCATAGCGACACAGTTGGCGCACTCTCCTCTTCGAGAGAACCCGATCCAGTCAACCCCAAGCTCATCCAGCCTTGCCGCAATACTTCGACCGACAAAACCAGAGGCGCCGAATAGAGAAACCCGCCTTGAACTCATTTCACCACCACCGAAAAACTAAGAAATATCGCAAACAACAGATGAGAAAATCGCAGCAAGCCCACTGACCATTACCCACCAAAGCAGGGGGTTGAGACGTCGAAAAATCTTCATGCCGACATACGCCAGGGTGTCGACTGCACGCGATTTTCGAGAGGCCAAACAACTCAAGCCCACGCACGAGACAGAAAAATTATAGATAAATAAGCAATCATCGATGCATAATTGCTTATTTACCCACGACCATGCGAAGAAAACAAAAAAACAACCTTCAAAAACACCGCCCAAAAATCAAGTCGAACCCAAGGCATCGATTCGACCAAACCTCATTGAGCAGAGCGTGAAAATACGGGATGCTCACAATCATCCCGTCAGCGCTCAGCCCCTGTTTTTATTCGGCGACCTGCTGAAAATCCTCTAAACTTTTCAGCCTTGTCTCCCCGCCACATCGCGGATTACGCTCATGGTGGGTGAGAGTGAATCAAGCGTTCCAACAATCCGGGACGATTCAGTCATCAAGCCGCAGCGAAAGAAAAACATCACTTTGAGCGCTTGCGGTCGCCAAGAAGGTTTAAAAGGTATTTGCCGGTATTGTTTTTCTTGAGCGGCTCAGCAATCCTTCTCACGCACTCATCAGAAATCCATCCTTTCCGCCAGCCAATTTCGGTAGGAGAAAGAACTTTTTGTCCCTGCCGCCTTTCAACAATTTCAATAAACTGTCCTGCCTCAAGCAGCGAAGCGTGAGTTCCTGCATCAAGCCACACGCTACCTCGCCCTAAGACGGTTACATCAAGCTGGTTACGCTCAAGATAAACCTGATTGACACTTGTAATTTCCAACTCTCCGCGCGCGGATGGCGTGATCGTTTCAGCAATTTTGACAACCTCATTGTCATAGAAGTAGAGCCCAGTGACCGCATAGTGTGATTTCGGGTTGACAGGCTTTTCCTCGAGACTTAGGGCTTTGTAGTTGTCATCAAACTCAACCACGCCATAACGCTCAGGATCATCGACATGATAGGCAAATACATGCGCCCCCGTTTTCAAGGTGGCCGCATTTTTCAACGTCTCGTTGAGATCCTGGCTCCAGAAGATATTGTCACCGAGAATCAGGCAGACGTTATCCTCTCCAATAAAATCCTTGCCGATAATGAAAGCCTGCGCCAATCCATCTGGGGAAGGCTGCTCCGCATATGTCAGGTTCACGCCAAACTGACTGCCATCGCCAAGCTGCTTCTTGAACAAAGGAGCGTCATGCGGCGTGGTGATGATCATGATATCCCTAATGTTAGCCAGCATGAGCACCCCAAGCGGGTAATAAATCATCGGCTTGTCATAAACAGGGAGAAGCTGCTTGGAAACAACCGTTGTCAACGGATAAAGACGGGTTCCAGAACCTCCCGCAAGAATAATGCCTTTCATGATATATAATCTCCTGTTATCAATAATTATCTCTTCGGTCAAAAAGCTTGACATTGCCTGCCAAAAACAAGGCCAACGCTTTCCCAACCATGTCCACACTCCCCGACAGGGTCGAAAAGCTCATTTTCGAGCTTTTCAGTCCTGTCACGCTTTCAACGCCCCCGGGCTGGCGAACGAAAATCCATCGATTGCGCACCCGACCACTGAGCGGAATACCCATAGATCGAATAGCCTATTCAACTATTTGACCTAGGGTTATTCGTCACTCACCCCGACACCGAGGCGCTGCCCCTGGTAACTACCGTCCCGAACCCGCTCCCACCACGCGCGATGATCCAGATACCACTGAACCGTTTTTCGCAGCCCCGTCTCGAAGGTTTCCATGGGAGTCCATCCAAGATCACGTTTGATTTTGCTCGCATCAATCGCATAACGCTGATCATGCCCAGGACGATCCTGCACGTAGGTTATTAAGTCCTTATAATTCGCCACACCTTCCGGCTTCTCAGGCGCCAACTCTTCGAGAAGTTCGCAAATCGTCTGCACAACCGTTAGATTTTTCTGCTCATTGTGACCGCCAATGTTATACACCTCACCAGCCACACCTTGCTCGAAGACCAGAGCCAACGCTCTCGCATGGTCTTCAACAAATAGCCAATCACGTATTTGCTGCCCATTGCCATACACGGGGAGAGGCTTACCTTCAAGCGCATTGAGGATCATGAGGGGAATAAGCTTTTCTGGAAAATGATATGGCCCATAGTTATTCGAGCAATTGGTCGTCACCACAGGCAAGCCATATGTGTGATGCCAGGCGCGAACGAGATGATCCGAAGACGCCTTGCTTGCCGAATATGGAGAATTTGGCTGATATGGAGTTTCCTCAGTAAAAAGGCCTGTCTCACCAAGCGTTCCATAAACCTCATCGGTCGAAATATGGTGAAAACGAAATGCAGCTTTTTTCTCAGAGCCCAGCCCGCTCCAGTATTTTTTTGCCGCATCCAACAGGGTATATGTTCCAAATATATTGGTTTGAATAAACGCCGCCGGCCCATCAATCGAACGATCGACATGGCTCTCCGCCGCAAGGTGCATTACACCGTCAGGCTGATGTTGCATGAATAGCCTAGCAACCTCGGCTGCATCGCAGATATCGACCTGTTCAAACGTGTAGCGCGAGTCCCCGGCCACCATGGCCACAGAGTCCTGGTTACCTGCGTAAGTCAGACAATCCACATTGACAACATGGTGCACCGTATTTTGAATCATATGCCTGACAACCGCCGATCCAATAAAACCCGCCCCACCTGTAATCAAGATCGTTTTTTTCATGGAACAAACTCCTTTGTAGTTAAATTTTTTCCTGATCCAGTTCAAGCTGCACCAGTTCAAGACCCTGGCGCCAATGCGGAACGTGAACACCAAAAACCGCCCGCAGTTTCTCTGTATTCATTACCGAATAGGCGGGACGCGCAGCTGGAAGCGGATACTCTTGCGTGGTGATAGGCAAAACTCTCTGACACATGATCGCCTCATGCATGCGTTGTGCGCCGATGATTTGACTTGCGAATTCGTGCCAGGATGCCTGCCCGCTGGATACTACGTGGTAAATCCCGCTGCACTCCTTCCAGCGCGCCCGCTCAAGCCGAAGTTGGGCTAATACCTGTGCCGTGCTTTCCGCGATATGACGAGACCAGGTTGGACACCCAAATTGATCGGCGACGACCCGCAGCTCTTCCCTCTCTCGTGCCAGGCGACGCATCGTGCGCAAAAAATTATGCCCGCGAGCGCCATAAACCCAACTCGTGCGCAATATGAGATAGTCGGATCCGGACTTGGCTATCGCCTCTTCACCGAGCAACTTTGATCGTCCGTATGCACTTTGCGGACATGTCGGCGAGTCTTCCCGATAAGGCTCCAGCGAAGAGCCGTCAAATACATAATCCGTCGAGTAATGCAACAGCAATGCGCCGACCTCTTGCGCCGCGCGCGCAAGCTCCCCGACCGCCTCCGCATTGATCCTTGTCGCCAGTTCCTCTTCTTGCTCAGCCTTGTCCACTGCCGTATAGGCCGCAGCATTGACGATCCAGTCCGGCCTGAGAGTCAACACCAATGGAGCAACCGTTTCAACGCGGGCGAGGTCAAGTGCATGGGGCGATGTGCTCCGCCCCACCACAATCAGATCACCCAGGGTCGATAGCGTGCGCTTCAGTTCCCAGGCGACCTGACCTTGATCGCCGATCAACATGATGCGTGGCACAGAACTCACGATCACGCCCCCCTGAACAACGGCAAACGCTCAGGAGAAACCTCGCCTAACGGGATGCCCTGAATGTCCTTTGCAGACAACTCAGGAGCATCCACCGGCCAAGGAATATTCAGAGCAGGATCGCTCCACAATACGCAGCCCTCTGCCTGAGCGTTGTAAAGATCTGTGCATTTATAAGCGAAAAGCGCTGTATCACTTGTCACGCAAAACCCATGGGCAAAACCAGGCGGTATATAAAACTGACGTTTGTTTTCCGAAGATAAAACGATGCTCTCCCATTGACCGAAGGTAGGCGAACCGCGGCGAATATCGACAGCCACGTCAAAAACCTCCCCCTGGAGTACGTAAACAAGCTTGCCCTGGGTATTTGGGTTTTGAAAATGAAGTCCGCGCAAAACCCCTTTGCGCGAAAAGGAAAGATTATCCTGAACATAATTATCCGAAAGCCCGAGCGCCGCATAGCGTTCCTGATTCCAGGTTTCCATAAAAAAACCCCTCTCATCGCCAAAAACGCGCGGCTCAAGAATCACAAGGCCATCAATTTTTGTATTTATTATATTCATACGACTCCCCAAGACTAGTAACTAAAATAAAATTCATACCACGCCTTTTCCTGGACATTAAGCGCGGAAGATGGAAGACCAGGCGTGCTAAGTCCGTTCGACCATTGTTCAAGATCACTCGCCAATTCCCTGGCAACCTGTGGATAATCAGCAATCCTATTGGCTGATTCCCCTTGGGAGCTATAAAGATCAAACAGCATCTCTTGCCCCTCAGGAAGGCGGATATACTTCCAGCGCCCTTTACGCACAGCCGCCTGGTTCCAGAAGCGCCAAAACAAGGCTCGAGCATCCAAATCCGATGCACGAACCTCTCCCTTGAGATAAGGCAGAAGACTGACACCGTCGAACCTGGAAGCATCAGAAACCCCAGCCGCATCTACAATGCTTCTCACCGCATCCAGCGTACTCACCGGATAATTGAAGACCATGCCCGCCGGGAGCGCACGCTTCCATTGCATGATGAAGGGAACACGCACTCCGCCTTCGGAGAGCATACCTTTTTCCCCCACCCATGGCTCATTGATCGAACCATCCCACGAAGCGCTTGCATCATTGATGGGGGCATCGACTTGGGTCATTCCCAAAGGCGCACCATTATCGCCCACAAAAAATACTAGCGTGTTGTCGCCAATACCGCGAGCGTCCAGTTCAGCAATAATCTGGCCAACACCATCATCAACGGCGGATAACATAGCGAGAGCGTAGCGCCTTCGCTCTTTCACCACGACAGGAAACCGAGCGAGATATTTTTCCGATGCCTCAAGAGGCACATGCGGAGCATAATACGAGACATAAAGAAAGAATGGAGACTTATAGTTTCTCTTTATGAAAGAGACTGCCGCATCACTGACGACATCAACTCTGAACCTGTTATCGGAAACCTGTCTGGCATCATGCAACTCCCCCTCCAGCGAAAAATTGGCAAAGAAGCTGTTTCTGTAACCAAAAAAAACCTCATCAAAACCTCGTCTATCCGGGTAGTACAGACGCCTTTTTTCAAATGGGATGTTCGACGGGTTGAACAAGGAAACATCCGAATCGGGATACTCTCTTTTAAACCACTCCCTTGAGTTCGGATCGACATCGAGATGCCACTTTCCAACCATCCCCGTTCGATACCCCTTAGTCTTTAGCAGTTCAGGAAGCATCGGTTCAGAAAGAGGGAACGGAGTTTTACCGTTATCGTCCATATTGAACTTCTGCTGATACCGACCGCTCATGATCGCAGAGCGTGATGGCGTACATTGCGGCGCCGTCACATACCCGGCAGTCATACGCACGCCATTCGAGGCAAGCTTGTCAATATTCGGGGTCTTTACATCGGCAACCACGCCTTGCGCGCCAAGATCCGCATAACCGTGGTCATCCGTAAGAATGAACACCACGTTCGGCCCCACGCTAACTTGAGAAGGGGGCGTTCCTCCACCCCCTGTTCCCGGGGTTGCAGAAGACGCGCCTCCGCCTCCGCAACCAAGCATCGCGGCTGCGCAGGCGAACGTCGTCAGTTTTCCAAGAAAACGTAAGAGACGCTCAGGATTTGAGCTCATGGGAACCTCTATTTTATCCAGGCTTAAGTGTACAAACTGAGTCTAGACCCTCATCCGTCAAAGGGGAGAGCGCAGAAGGAAATGCGAAAACGTTTCTAGCGAAACCCTAGGTTTAGAAAACACGCAAAGAAATCATGCTGGACTTGAGCGCCCCGCTCATCCGAAGAAGGGACAGGCACAGCGCGAAAAACGAGTAAAGCGAGCCTCCCTAGCAGCTTGCTGAAAAACTCATCCTTGAGTTTTTCAGCCTTGCCAACCCCGGTAAACGCCCGTGAACGGCAAGCTAAAACCGATCAGTTATGTTCTTGATTTTCGGGCGGGACATCCATGTCCCGCCTTACCAGGCTGCTGAAATTAAGTATTTCAGCAGCCTGGTAGCCAATCCCGCTCGCCATTAAAGTGCTAAACAAAACCCAACGCGCTACAGACCTATCGCAATCTTGGCGATCACAGCGATCTGGAACAGGATCTGCGAAATACCTCGCGCAACCTCAATGTTTTTGGAATCGATCTTCGGCAAGACCATGATTTCATCACCAGGTTGGAGGGCGATATCATCCGTTCCTTCATTGAAGCCGCCATTTTGGTGAAAAACGACCACCCTCGAATTATTCGCATTCTGATTGTAGCCGCCCGCCTGAGCGATGTAATAGTCCACGCCTGCTCCATCGCTAAACATGACCGCATTGGGAGCCAGAACCTCGCCATGAACCATGATCATTGATGACTTTTCCGGAATACGAATGATGTCGCCATCTTCAAGCAAGGCATTGGCCGCCTTTTCCGAATCGCTCAGCAATACCTGCCCTCTAGGGACTACGGCGCGCGCCCGGGAAACAAATTGCAAGATTAAATCCGCTTCCTGCTTCCGTAGCGTCGCCTCCTCAGTCGTTGCCGAGCGCGCTGTCAACGCATAACTCTCCATACTGCGCAGCGATGTCTCCAGCATTTCTTTCTGGCGATCTGCGACGGACTTCCTGAATAACTGAGCCGCACTAAGCTGCGACTGCGGGGCTGGGCGAATCTTCGCCAACGCATCCTTGAGCTTGGCTCCGTAGGGCAAAACCAGGGCGTGCTCACCCAGATGCGCCCCTTCGACACGCAGCAGAATGGTTCCGGGGAATTTATCTGAAGTAATGCTCATCTCATCGCCAGGCTCAATGCCAGCCTTGGCGGCTTCCGAAATCGGCAAATACTCGCTGCGTTTTTCTTCGCCGGTTTTGCGTACGATGCTTATATGTGTTGCAGATGCGCGCGGACGCGCATAGGAAAGAACGTCCTTGGCCGTCATTTTTGGATTGTCAAACTCAAACTGAAACGGATTCAACACGTCTCCGGTCACTAGCACGGTGTGCCGACGCGCCCCGACGAGAATAGTATCGCCCTGAGACAACTGAATCTGTTGCATTTTGCCGTCAAGCAAAAAAGGATACAGGTTTACGCTGGCGCGAACCTTATTGTTTCTTAGAACCTTGATGTCGAGAAAGCTGCCTCGATCAAAATCTATGCCGCCCGCCTTGTCCAGATAATAAAGGATTGAATCCGAAGACAGACCGCCATACATCCCCGGCTGACGCACGAAACCTGTCACAAAAACCTTGACCGGCTGTGACGCTTCCAGCGTGGCATAAACTCCGACATTGGACCGATAAACCTTGGATATCTTTCCAGAGACATAGGCATTCAAATCGCTATTGCGAATGCCAAGCAAGCTTACCGGGCCGATATTTGGAATAAAAATATTCCCCTGCGGATCCACCACAGCGATGGACTCATGCGTAAAAGCCCCCCACATGCGCAGATTGATTTTGTCACCCACCGTGATCTGGTAATCCGGATTAAACCCGCTGAACTGGGTTTCAGAAAAACTCCCGGTAAACAGATTCGCCCCGAAAACCACGGGTTTGCTTGGTGTCGCCACAGGCAGCGGCACGAGCGGCTCGGGAAGCTTGATCTCAGCCACTGACGCCCCCACAGGGCCGAGCGCCTGTAATGGGTCGGGCGTCGCCGCCCGCGTAGGCGAAGCGAACGATACGCTCAAGGCTACAGCTACCGCGATAAGACAAGCGACCCTACGCAATAACGATCCATAGGCCAGGCTGCGCGATGAGCAAGCCATATTCAAACCTAAAAGTCTCATAACATTCATTCCCGATGATCTTCAATGGTCGCCAGAACCATACGCACAATGCCGTAAACAAACAACAAACCAATAAGCCAGGTCAGGATGGCATAAAGCTTTCTTGGGTAAATCGCCGCATCAGGAAGCGTAGGCGACTCAATGACAACCATGCTCTTGAGTTTTCTGTTAGCTTCGATGCGCGCATTCTCCACCGCCGCCAAGGCCAATTTGTACGCATCCTCGGCGAACACCGACTCAAGCATCAGGTTTTGAAATTCTGCCGCCAGGGTATTCATCCGATCTCCTTCGCCGGATGCGACGCGAGCGCGCTCCTTTGCAAGCTGAGCCTGGAGAGCGCCGATTTTATTGCGCAAGGCGACGATCTCATGGGTTCCGTCCTGCAAATAGGTGAGTTGATCCTTTAATTGCGCCTCAAGTTGAGTGATCTCCCCCTCAAGCTGTGTTCCCACGCTCGCCATGGCCTGCGCCTGGCTGATAGGGTCAAGCAAATTGTGTTTGTTCTGAAAAGCCAGGAGAACTCCCTTCGCATCAAGATAGCGTGCACGCGCCTTCTGCAACTCCTGATCGGCAAAAGCCATTTGTTCGCGCGCCATACGGTGTGAAATTTCGTTGACAAAGCGCTCGCTCTGACCGAGAAGCTCTTCGTTGAGCTTTCGCGCAAACTCCGGATCAAAACCCTGTACGCGAATGGTCAACAGACCGCTAATATCATCAAAGACGACTTGAACCCTTTTCTTATAATATTCAAAAAACGCCTCACGACTCATCCACGGAAAGAGACGATAGAAAACATCCACTGCTTGCGCCTCATAAACCTTGCGAAGGTTAAGCGTCTTATCAAGATACTGAAGCATATCCATGGAGTGGAGGTACTGCTGAAGGTAAAGCGTATCCTCACGAGACCCTGGATTGATGCCAGAGAGCATCATGGCGAGCCCCGGCGTACCGCTCCCCCCTCCATCGCTCGCCTGACGAATGGTCACAATCGATTCACTCACATAACGATTTGCCGCCACCAAGCCATAGTAGACAAGAACAAGAAACATAGGCAGCAACACAATGAAGAAAAATATATTTTTTTGTTTTATCTTGTACATGTGAAATCCTTTAAAAATTTTTGGGACGGACGATTCTAAAACCCTTTGCATCTTCCTTCCTGCAAAAAACGAAGCCTGCCGAGCTCAACAACAATCCAGAAATCAGGAACGCCACATCCCTTCGTGCAAGAGTAAAGAAGAGAACCCCTGCAAGCTTGCTGCGCATGCTTGCGCGATCAAGCCCCGCTCTGATACGCCCGTATCCCCTCTTCGATATCTTCATATAACGTAACGTCGCCCCCATGCACCAGAAGAACGACATTGCAATATTTGCGTATGTCCGCCATCTGATGAGAAACAAGTATCATTTTCGAGCGACTGCGTTTTTCCTCGAAATATTGTTGGGATTTTTTCCTGAACAAGGCATCCCCGGTAGCCATGGCCTCATCCACCAAAAGGTAATCGAAGTCAAAAGCCATGCTCAAGCCAAAGGCCACACGGGAGCGCATGCCGCTGGAATAGGTTTTAACCGGCTGATCAAAATAATCACCAATTTCAGCGAACTCCTCGACGAAGCGTACTTTTTCAAACATGGCTTCACCTGTCGCGCCGTAAATTCGACAAATGAATTTCACGTTGTCACGCGCGGTAAGCGTACCCTGAAAACCTCCTGAAAGACCTACCGGCCATGAAATGCTTTGATCGGTATGCACGCTGCCGCTATCGGGCGTATCAATACCACCGATCAAGCGCATCAACGTGGATTTTCCGGCTCCATTGCGGCCCATTAAGCCGATATTGACCTCATCTGGAAAGACATAGGACAAATTCCGAAATATGTATCGCCTTTTTCCCTTGGTGACATACGATTTGGTCAGATTGCGCAACTCGATCATGAGGCCACCATGGCGAGACGACGCTGACGATACAGCCAGAAACCGACAAACAGGCTCAAGATCGCTGCCGCAAAAACATAGCCAAGGCTGATACCCTGATCAAGATGATAAAGCGGCGAGAAGCTTGAGCGCGACAGCTCAATTGCGTGCAGAAGAGGGTTCCACATCAACCAGGAGCGGTACTCGACAGGAATAACGGTAATCGGAAAAAAAATACCCGATATGAAATACAGCGGCATAAACGAAAGCCGGATGAGAAGCCTCATTGGCGGAAATGCATGAGCTATAACACCAAAAATCAACCCCAATCCAAGACCAAGCACGCCGAGCACCATCATGACAACCGCAAATTCAAGGGGCTTCACGAGAGTAATCTGAATTCCCATCCAGACAAAAGCAGCGCTCATGACGAAAAAAACGGCGACATAAAGGGTGAACTCAAGCAATGCACGGGCTACGAACGCATCCATGGGCTTGACATGCCGATAGGCGAAAAGCGCCTTATTGGCATCGACCCCATCCATCACGCGCAGGGCGATATTCTTGAACAACAAAAAGGGCACGATACCTGTCAGGAGAAACACTGGAAAACTGAAATTGTAGAATCCGCGTCCACCGATAAAGCTGAATACAAGCAAGAGCAGGGTGATATGCAAGGTAGGCTCCAGCAATAGCCAGACGGCTCCCAACCTGTGCTCGCCGAATCGCGTTTTGAGTTCGCGCAAAATCAGAGCGAACAACACGGTCTTCTGTATTGTCCACGACGATCGCTTGACTCTTGGCGGCGGAAGCGCTTCGACGCCCTGATTCACTTCAATATCCTGCATTTAATTCTCGTCACTTTAAAAAGATTTCGTCATACGAGCTTGGCACGTAGAACCCGGCATTCAACTGGGTCGTATTGATCAACTCGCGCTTGAAACGCAGGAAAAGATCCTCATCCACTTCTCCCGGGTTCTGCCAAAAATGCTCCAAACAGCCGGCATAGACTAGGCCGGGGACGTCATAGACCGCCTTGCCTAGAAGTTTCACCGGGGTTTGGTGGTAAAACGCGGAAAGACCCACGGTGCTGTTGATGGTCACCACGCCGCGCGCATGTTTCAACAGGCTGGGGAGATGTGTGTCATGCACATAAATCAGACGATCGCCCAAAGCCCATTTTTCAGCCAGGGATTTCACAAGGCGGGCATAGTCTGTATATCCTCGATCCATGGGGTGATGTTTGATGACCAAGCGATTATCCACAGGCGCATGACGTGCAAATGACTCCACGATCTCAACAATAAAATCACCGACCGACTCAAACCTGCTCTGGTACTTGACTTGACTGTCAATATGCACCTGAAGAGGCACGAGAAAATATTTCTTATGTATAGATAAAAAATACCCGACATCCCTATGTCGTCTTTCCGTCCACTTATATAACAGCTTGCGATACCCCGAGCGCAGCCATGCCCAGCCCTCCGTGAGGGGATTCAGGGGGCGGTGATGGATATAAAACGGGTAATGACCACGCGCAAAAAAACAAGCGAGGTAGTAGAGCATTGCGTATATGGCGACGCGCAAAAAACGGTGATCCACATGTCGGGGCTCCGCCTTAGCCCTGAGTGGAAGTTCCCGGTAGTACGACGCCTCCCGGGGTACAAGAGAGCTGCCGTTGACGCCGTGCGGCTCAAGAGTGATGTAGTTGGGACGCAAATAACCCTCCTCAAAAACATAAACCCGCACGCCCATGCGCTCCGCGACATGCCAGGCCGCGCGGTGGTAGGCTCGCCATTCGCCCAGAAGCGCAAAGGCTTCAATCCCGTGTTGACGAATGAAGCGCTCAAGCCATGCAGGCCAATCCTCCAGCGACCCCGTATAGCGGGTTTGAGGGCTGCGACGATAAAAAAATTCGTCTCCGCCGTTGAAATTGATCTTGAAAACCTCGCTGCCCGATGCGCGCAAGGCGTCATGCAAGGCGCTGAAAAAGCCGCCCACCGGCCCCTGAAGCAGTAAAATGCGCTTATGCGAGCGCAGACACTGCAACGCCAACGTCCCTACCGTGGGCTCTGCGGGAATCTGACTCATGCTTCCTACCTCCCTATCATGCGTCTAAAAGCACCTCACTTGATCGTCTGCCTATGCAGTCCCTTTTGCAATATCAGATCGATCACCGGCTGCTCACGTCTGTTAGCGCGCATACAGTGTCCTTTCTGCAAACGATCGGTCAACCAGATCACCATCCGCGCCCAGCGCTTGTTCTCACGCTCGCGCCAGGCATGCGACGACACTGATTCCCAAGCATACCCATTAAATACGCTGGCATTGACGAAATGATCCATGGCGCGCACCCCGTGGCGCGCACGCTCGTTGCGCCCGGTAAAGCCGGAAATCACGATAATCAGGTAACCAAGCAACGCCATGGGCACAATGATGCTCAACAGACCAAACCCAACCAACCACTCCTTCATACCCTTCTATTTTTCCCTATCGCCTGGACATTACAAGTTTCATGCCATTTTCGGAGCGTATGGTCAAACGCCCCACAGGATCCGGCTGGAAGCCGGGAGCCAGTTCAAAGCGATAACGCCGTAATAGCTCGGCCAGAATGAGGATCGCCTCCTGCATGGCGAAGGTTGCGCCAATGCAGACGCGCGCGCCCATGCCAAAGGGCAGATAGCCATTTTTCGGCACGCCGCGTCCCTCGCTTTTCGGGTCGAAGCGCTCAGGGCAAAACTCATCCGGCACATCCCATAGTTCACGATGGCGGTGCAAAAGCCACGGGGAAATGACCAGCAAGGCGCCTTTCGCAACCTGCTTGTCACGCATACTGACCGACTTGGTCACCTGGCGCGCAAGAAAACCCACGGGGGGATAGAGACGCATGGACTCCATAAAAACCCTGCGTAGCAAAGACATTTTCTTGACTGCCGCAAGGGGAACGGCTCCCTTGTCATCACCCAGGATGAGCGCGACTTCCTCGGCGACGGCCTGCTGAATATCGGGGGAAATGGCCAGAAGATAGAGCGTCCAGGTCAGGGCGCTGGCCGAGGTTTCATGCCCTGCCAGGAATAGCATCGCCACCTGATCGACGATTTCATCAAAGCTGAACCCCTGATGGCTGTCGGGATCCTTGGCGCGCAGGATACTGGAAAGAATATCGTCGCTTGCATCGATCTCGCCACGCCTGAAGGCGTCATAGCGCGGGCGAATGACCTTCTCAAGACTGCGCCGAATGAGCTTTGCATCGTCTCGACGCTTGTGATCCGACAGGCGCAACAGCCAGTTGTCCGGCACGCCGAACATGTTCAGCATGGCCAGTTTGGGCGATGCCTTCTGAAAACGCACAAACGCTTCCAGCACTGCCTGCGCCTCCGCAGCGTCCAGGCTGGATGACATGATGGTGCGGAAAATGATGTCAGCGGTCACCAGGGTCATTTCGGGATCGACATCGACCACGGCGCCATCCGCATACGCGCCCAGGCGGGACAGCATTCTCGCCGCCGCGTCCTGCATCCGGTCAAACACCTGCTCCACGCGTGCATTGTCGAAAGATACGTCAAGCATGTCGCGCTGCTTGCGCCACTGCGCCCCATTGGTGGTAAAGATGCTTTCTCCCAAAAGCGGTTCAAGGATGTCGCCCAGCAGATCGTGCTTGGGAAAATGCTCGGGATCATCCACCATGACCTGCTTGACCAGTTCGGGCTGGTTGAGCATGAAAATCTCCAGCCCAGGCAATTTGATATGCCCCATTTTCATGCGGTAGCTGCGCTCGTAAATGCCATCCAGCCATGAGTTGCGCTTCTTGAAAAAGGTGTAAAGCAAGGACGCCTTGTCTTTCAGGGGCTTGGGATAAACCGGGCAGGATGACTTCATCACACGACCTCGCTTGCTTGGGCGTTACGCGGGCGCAGCGACAAGCGCATACCGTTTTCCGAACGGATGGTCAGACGACCGACGGGTTCGGGCTGAAATCCGGGCGCAAGCTCCAACTGATAGCGGCGCAGAATTTCCGCCAGAATCAGGATGCCCTCCTGCATGGCGAAGCTGGCGCCGATACAAACGCGCTGCCCCATGCCAAAAGGCAGGTAGGCATTCTTCGGCACGCCCCTCCCCTCTGTTTTGGCGTCAAAGCGCATGGGGCAGAACTCATCCGGCGCATCCCACAGTTCGCGATGACGATGCAAAAGCCAGGGCGCGACAATGACGGACGCGCCCTGGGGCAGTTCCTTGTCTCGCATCGACATGGCATGCGTGGTCTGGCGGGTGAAAAACCCGACCGGCGGGTAAAGCCGCATAGATTCCATAAAGATTTTGCGCACCAAGCCCATACGCTTGACCGCCGCCAGGGGGATCGGCGCCAAAGCCTGCCCCGGCAAGGCGTCACCCGTAATCTGCACAATCTCATCAAAGGCGGCCTGCTGCACTTCGGGCGAAATGGCCAACAGGTACAGCGTCCAGGTCAGGGCGCTCGCCGAGGTTTCATGCCCGGCCAAAAACAGCATGGCGATCTGGTCAACGATCTCATCAAAGGCGAAGCCCTGTCCGGTGTCCGGATCCTGGGCGCGCAGAATGCTGGAGAGAATGTCATCATGCTCGTCGGCTTCGCCGCGCCGAAACGCCTCGTAGCGCGGACGGATCACCTGCTCAAGGCTTGAGCGGATAATTTTCGCGTCCTTCCTGCGCTTGCTGTCAAAAAGGCGCGGAATCCAATCTCCCAGCCAGTCCAGCATATTCAGCAACGCGAAGGTGGGCGACGCTTCCTGAAAACGCACAAAGGCGTCGATGACCGTACGCGCCTGGGACTCATCCAGATCGGAAGACATGATCGTGCTGAAAATGATATTGGCTGTGACCATTGTCATTTCAGGATCGACATCGACCGGCGCGTCCTTAGGATAAGCATCCAAACGCGCGAGCATGACATTTACCGCCTCCTGCATCCGCCCGTACACGCGCTCAACCTGGGCGTTGTCAAAAGCCACGTCCAGCATATCGCGCTGCTTGCGCCATTTGGCGCCGTTGGTACTGAAGATGCTTTCCCCCAGCAGGGGCTCCAGCACATCGCCGACGATCTTGTGCTTGGGAAACGAGGCCACGTCGTCCAGCATGATCTGCTTGACCAACTCAGGTTGGTTAGCCACGAAAACCTTTTTCCCCGGAAACTTGATCACTCCCATTTTCATGCGGTAACTGTGCTCGTTGAACACTTCAAGGTACGAACGACGCATCTTGAACAACCTGCTCAACAAAGAGATACGGTTCTTCAGCGGTTGGGGATAAACGGGACAAGATGCCTTCATGGGACTCAACCTAGGTTTGAATTTAGTCGGAAGAGGATAGGGTTCCTGGAAGCTCACGCATCAGTTTCTCGGCCTTGCCCATCCCGGTACACGCCCCGTGAGTGGCGGGCGAACACCCTGTTCTATCTTTTCATCTGCTCAGCGAAACGCCTGGACACGCTCAAAGCGCCGCCGGTCATGGCAAAAATATCATACGAACCTTGCAACTCGGTGGACATGAGGTATTGGAAGTGCATCCGATACCAGTCACGCCGAATCCTGCGGTAGCTGGCAGGGTGGAACAAGGTATGAAAACGCGTTGAAAGAATGAAAGGCCCTTCGCCCTGCTCAAGCGCAAGCCCCGAAGCGAGCACCGGGTTGACCAGAGGAAAGCAGGCGCTGTCCACGGCTGCAGTAAAGTCCGCCCAGAGAATCCGGGAACTCGCCTTGGCCACCCGCGCAAGATCGCGACGATAAGCCTCCGCCTGCGGCAACAGGCTGAGCAGGGGGATGATCTCTCCCAGGGTCACCAAGGTCAGACGTCGTTCCGTATCCCCTTTTTCGAGCAGGCGGGCAAGCACGGGAACGACCATGATCGTACCCACGCTGTGTCCAAGAACCAGAATCTCGTCGCAATCATCGGATGCCATCACCGCCTGAATACGTTCGGCAAACGCCTGCATGCGCGCATCCAGCGCAGGAATGCCGACGCGCCCCCACTCCGCAGTAAACGCATAGATGCGCAGCAACCAGAAGACATTGATGCGATCGCCCAGACGGCGAGCGCCCATGAGCGCCAGCGCGAACGCCAGTGTCGCAGCGATCCCCGCCAGCCAGACGCCTGCAAGCGGCAAAAGCAGGACGGCGACGCTCCAGGCGGCGAACAAGGCCAGAATGATCGCGAGAATAATGAAAACCACCGGGTAGATGATCGTCACCGTCGGCGGCCACGAAGTCTTGGCGATTTTGAAAATCGCGCCGGAAAACACGTAGAAAAAAATGAAACGCAGCGCCGAGAGCAGCAGGGCTGCGTATCCCTTGGGCCAGTGCGCTCGCACAATGTCATCCCAGACCATGAACTCGTAACAGGTTTCAACCCGCGTGGCTCCGTCCTGAGCATGCACAGTCCAGCCCTGGGACACGTCCGATACGCGCCGACGACGCCCCACGCTTGCCGTCAGGCCGTTCACCGCAGACTGTTTGTCCGACTCCTCGCGGTAAATGCGGTGGTAAAACGAGGCTCCGCGCGGATCAAAGCCGGGGAAATAAAAGACATGACGGCGGAAACTGTGATGACTCATGCGCTCAACGCTCCCCAAGGATACAGCAAACTGCTTAAATACTTGATTTCACAAGCCTTTTAGGCAGGACATGGGTGGCTCGCTCGAAAATCAAGAACACAAGTGATTGATTTTCGCTTGCCGATCACGGGCGTACCGGGATTGGCAAGGCTGAAAAACTCCAGGATGGGCTTTTCAGCAAACTGATGAGTCATCTTACCCCCAGCCCCCTGCCGCCCTGAAAGATGAAGCGCTTCCGGCTTGAACTTTTGGCGGACAGCTTGTGCGCGTTCACGCCGTGAGCTGAGCCGCCAAAATGCAAAATCCACCAGCCGCCTGCTGAAACCGGCGTTTGAGCAGTGCCGTCAGGCTCAATTACGCGCGAACTTGGCCAACAACTGGCTGAGCTTGTCGCTGCCGGCTTCCACGGCCTGAGCCTGAGCTTCAGGCTCGGCTTTTTTGTTCTCGACCTGCGCGACCGGCACAGGCGCCGAGGCGTTGCCTCGCGGCGCTCGCGCGGGGCGGCGTCCGGCGTCAGCGCCGGCCTTGGCCTGCGCCCTGTCCTGCGCTGGCCCCTTGTCCCGACGCGGCATCTCACGACGCGGCTTGCGCGCGCCGCGAGCCGCCTCTCCTTCCGCCTGATCGCCGTCCGCCGCGCCATCCGGCTTGGCCGCCTGTGCAGGCTTCGCCCGCTCGGGGCGCGCAGGCAGCTTAGGCTCCAGCTCGGTCAACATGACCTGGGCGTGTTGCTTCTGCTCTTCCGTCACCTCGGCGACCGCCTCGCCAAGAAGATTGATGCGCATCTCGCCACGCACCACGGCGCGCAGATAGGCCGCCCGCTGCGTGTAATAGCGCAGGGCGCGGCGCAAGTCCTGGGTTTTCAGCGGCAAGGCATCCTCGCCCTCGCACGCCGCGCGCAGCTCTTGCAATACGCCGACCGCCAAAGGCTTGACCTTGCGCGGATCGGGGAAGAAAGCCGCCGGGTAGCGATCCAGCAGGATATTCAGCACATCACGCGGGTGCATGGGCTTTACCTTGCCTGTCGCGGGCGTTGCGCTTTCCGCGTCGGCTTCCTCGCCGTCATTTTCGGCTTGTTCAACGTCCGAAGCCTCAGACTCCAATGCTTCAGGCGCCGCAGCGGGGTTGGCTTCAACGTCCTCCGCCACAGGCGTCGGGAGTGAGGTCTCTGCGGATGCCTCAGCAGCAGCAAGCACGTCGGAGACAAGGCCGGGTTGGTTTTCGGCCTCAGCCGAAGAAGGCAAGTTTTCCATCAACAATCTCAAAGGCAAAGCAAAACGTGGCGAAGTTTAACAGGGCGCGCTGAAATTCACCCCGCTTCAGGTGCAGATTCAGCATGATTATTCCGATGAGCCTGCTCCACCGCCGCGCGCATGCGATAAAGCAGCCACAAGCCCGGCAACGCCGCCAGCACGGTCAGCACAAAGAACAGCGGCCAATCCAGCCAGGCCACCACCCCGCCCGCCACCGGCCCCAGGAACACCCGCCCCAGCGAGGCCAAAGCGGACAACAAGGCGAACTGCGTGGCCGAATAGCGCACCTCGCACAAACCCATCAGCAGGGCGACGAAGGCCGCTGTGCCCATGCCGCCCGCCAGATTTTCCAGCCCCACGGCGAGCACCATCAGCGGGTAGTTGTGCCCTGACACCGACAGCGCGAAAAAGCCGAGATTGGTCACCGCCTGCAAGATGCCGAACAGCATCAGGGAGCGGTACAGCCCCAGACGCATCAGCCACAGCCCGCCCACCAGCGCCCCCGCCAACGTCGCCACCAGGCCGAAACCCTTGTTGACCACGCCCACATCGGTCGGCGTAAAGCCCGCGCCGCGAATCAGAAACGCCGTGGTCAGGCTGCCGGCAAAGGCGTCGCCCAGCTTGTAAAGCACCACCAGCGCGATCAGCCCCCACACCTCCTTGCGGCTGAAAAACGCCTGCAAGGGGCCAAGAAACGCCTCTTTCAAGGTGCGCGGCGCATGTGCCGCATCCGGCTCGGGCGTAACCAGCGTGACCAGCAGACTGGTCGCCATCAGCCCCGCCATCAGCAAAAAGGTGTTCGACCAGCCCCAGTGCTCGCCAAGTATCAGCGCCAGCGCCCCCGCCACCAGCATGGCCAGCCGGTAGCCCGTGACCGAAAACGCCGCGCCCAGCCCGCGCTCCTCCGGCTTGAGAATGTCGGTGCGCAGCGCATCGAAGGCAATGTCCTGCGTGGCGGAAAAAAAGGCGATCATCAGCGCGAAACCTGCGATCAGCAGCAAGGCGTTATGCGGATCGAGCTGTGCCAGCCCTGCCAGCAGCAAGGCCAGCAGGGCTTGCGTGAGCAGCATCCACGCCCGCCGCCGCCCGACCGGGATCGGCACGAAGCGATCCACCAGCGGCGCCCAGAGGAATTTCAGCGTGTACGGCAAGCCGGTAAGCGCGAACAGGCCGATGGTGACGATGGAAATGTTCTCCACCGTCAGCCACGCCTGCAAGGTGCTGGACGACAGCGGCAAGGGCAGGCCGGAGGCGAAGCCCAGGGGGAGCATAAGCCAGAGGCGGCGGTTGAAATTAGTCACTGTGAGGGGCTTATGTTAGTTAGTTTTATTAGCGTGGAACATTTTCGTCTTAAATCTTCCAAAAAATACGGAAGAAATTCGTTTTCAATTAACTGCTCGGAAGCTCTAGGTTGACCTACTAACCAATGAGTTTATCTCTACCGCCTTCTCGTAAATTTTTTTCAGTTCATCATCACGAAAATTCCTGTGCCTATAACGCAACTCATTAAAGCGTGTAATCAGGTCGCTGTACGCTGCACTCGCCTCGTCCAAGCGCTCAAGCTCAATCAAGATAAGTCCCTTATTAAACAAAGCGCAAAACACGTTTCGCAGGTTCCATCTTCCATCGGAGTGTTCGATAAGCTCGTCATAAAGTGCAATAGCGTCTTCAGAGCGACCAAACGCTGAATGGAGAACTCTGCCTTTTTGCAGAATGGCCTCGCTCACTTTTGTCCTATGAAATATGTATTTATCATCATCTCCACCAAAGCGGGCAATAATCGCATCGCAGATAACGAGAGCTTCCGCAGGAAAGTCGAACATTGAATAAAGCCTGGCTTTGTCCAACATAGCCATACTGACTTCCAAGAGAAGACTAACATCTTCACTGTGACCGAATCGCTCAATCACCTCGTCGTACAACGCGACTGCCTCGTTCATGCGAGGTGGCATCAAATCCACACAGGCATTGCCTTTGCGCCTTAACGCTTCGGCCTCAAAGTCAAGACTTTGTTCAAGGTGACGGTTCAGTTGAGCGTAGCGCACGACTTCATCACATGTCGCTATCGCCTCATCTGGACGCTCATCGCAACGCATCCAACGTGCCTTGCACGATAAGGCTTGCAAAACCAACAATTTAATTTTCGGCTCAACATCAGCCCAAAAACGGTGAATCAGCTCGTCAAACGATGCAAGCGCTTCCGCAGGTCGTGGCGACTCGGCGCAGCGAAGCGCTCTTCCCCTTTCATACATGGCCTGCGCGACACACTCTCGGATTGTGCGCTCAGAATTTGCTTCAAACCGCTGAATAAGGGTCTCGTAGATCGCTATTTGCTCTAAAGAATTGGGCATGAACAGCCAACCCAAAACATCTGCCTTTTTTAGCATGGCCTGAGCGATGCTTTCTTGCAAAGTTAGCTCTGCGCTTTCGCCAAAACGATGGATCAAATCGTTGTAAATTTCCAATTGCTCGGCATACGGAGAGGATGTTTCTTGATGGTCGAGCGCTTCTGCTTTATTCAGCATGGCAACCGCAACAAGCTTCTGAATAGTCGGCTCTTCGCTCGCCCCAAAACGCTGAATCAATTCGGCATAGGCCGCCAATTCCTCGTTTATTCGCCTAGGCTCTTCCCGTCCAAACTCCTCCCCTCGTTTCAGCAAAGCAGCAGCGACCTGCTCCGAAGACGTTCCTGTGGAACTTCCCTGCGCTTTGGATGGAGTTGGCATGGTGAACCTGTGGATTGGATGATTCGGCTAGTTTTTATCAGGATTCAAACGCAAATCTTCGCGCAGCAACTCAATCAGCGCTTGCATGTCCGCCGGAGTCGGCGCTTCCCAGGCCATCAGCTCGCCCGTGGCCGGGTGCTCAAGCTCCAGACGCGCGGCGTGCAGCGCCTGACGGCGGAAGCCGCGCAGGATTTCGACCAGGGCTTCGGACGCGCCCTTGGGCAGGCGCAGGCGGCCGCCGTAGTCCGGGTCGCCGACCAGGGGGAGCTTGATGTGCGCCATGTGCACGCGAATCTGGTGGGTGCGCCCGGTTTCCAGTTGCACGCGCAGCAGGGTGTGCTGGCGGAATTTTTCCGCCACGCGGTAGTGGGTGATGGCTTCGCGCCCGCTTTCGGTCACGGCCATGCGTGTGCGTTCGCGCGGGTGACGCCCAATCGGCAAGTCCACCGTGCCGCCGGCGACCAGCAGGCCCTGCGCCACGGCCATGTATTCGCGGTGCATGTCGCGATCGGAAAGGGCTTCGATCAGCGCCTTGTGCGCGGGCAGGGTGCGCGCGATCACCAGCAGGCCGGAGGTGTCCTTGTCCAGGCGGTGCACGATGCCCGCGCGCGGCAGCAGGCGCAGTTCAGGAAAATGGAACAGCAGGGCGTTCATCAAGGTGCCGGTGGCGTTGCCCGCGCCGGGGTGCACCACAAGGCCCGCGGGCTTGTTGATGACGATGATGTGTTCGTCGCTGTAGGCGATGTCGAGCGGGATGTTTTCGGGCAGCGCCTCGGTCTGGCGTTCCGGTTCGACCAGCAGTTCGACGGCTTCGCCGCCTTCGACCGGGGTGCGCGGCATGACGCCGGTGGCGCCGTTGACGCTGATCTTGCCTTCCTTGAGCCAGGCGGTGAGCCGCGAGCGCGAGTAGTCGGGAAAGGCCTGGGCGATGGCGGCATCCAGGCGCATGCCCCTGGCATCGGGCGGCAGGACGGCATGTGAGCTCAGGCTTGCGCCTGCGTCCATGTCCGCGCTGTCGTCGGCGTCAAAATCCACGGCGGCGAGTTCGTCGGCGAACTCGTCTTCTTCAATGATTTGAGGGATATTTTTCATGCGCGCATGGTAGCAGACAGGAAAGCGCATGCGGGGCGGGGTTACAAAATAAGCGCATGTCCAGCCTTCCGCCAGGGCCGATTGTACTGCGGCAATAAAGCATGGTCGCTAGACCAGGGCGACCCCGGCCTCGACCTGTGCGCCCTGCTCCAGCACGAAATCGCGGAAGGACAAGGCCGCAGGCGACAGGCGCTTGCCCTGGCGGTGCACCAGATACCAGTCGCGCATGATCGGAAAGCCTTCGACATCCAGAAGCACCATGCGCCCGCTGCGCAGCTCGTGCTCTACGGTGTGCAGCGACACCACGCCCAGCCCCAGGCCGACCTCGACCGCCTGCTTGATCGCTTCGTTGTTGTTCATTTCCATGGCGGGCGCAAGGGTCAGGCCGTGTTTGCGGAAGATGGCGTCCATGGCGCTGCGCGTTCCCGAGCCGGGTTCACGCCCCAGCAGCGGCACGCCGATCAGGCGAGTGAAAGGCAGGTCGCGCTTTCCGGCCAGCGGGTGATTGGCGGCGGCGACCAGAACCAGCGGATTGGGCATGAAGGCCTGTGAACTAAGGTCACAGCCCTGCGGCGGCTGCCCCATGATGGCCAGATCGGTCTCGTTGTGCGCCAGTTGGTGCAGCAAGGTCTCACGATTGACCACGTTCAGCGTGAGTTGCACATCGGGCTGGAGCTGGCGGTAATGCGCCATCAGGCGCGTGGCGAACACGCTGGCGGTGCTGACCACGCCCACCACCAGCCGCCCGGCCTTCAAACCCTGCAAATGCGCCAGCGCGCCCTCCAGGTCGATCAGCTGCTGGGCGATCGCCTGACTGGTGCGCTGCACCTCGCGCCCGGCATCGGTGAGAAAAATTTTTTTTCCCACCTGCTCGAACAAGGCCATGCCCACCGCTTCTTCAAGCTGCTTGATCTGCATCGACACCGCAGGCTGCGACAAATGCAGCTCGCCGGAGGCGCGCGAAAAGCTCAAATGACGGGCGACGGCATCGAATAACTGCAGCTGGCGCAGGGTAAGATGAAGCATAAGCAGCCCTGATAGTTTTTATCAGAATATACAAATGTTTCTTATACATCCTGATGGGTATAGTGCGCAAACCCAAGCGAGCAACCTTAAGACTCACATGGGTTTTAAAGCCGAATCATCCTTACAACATTTCAGGAGTTCAACATGGATCAGTCCAATCGTTACGCCGACCTGAGTCTTCGCGAAGAAGACCTGATCGCCGGCGGCAAGCACATCCTCGTCGCCTACAAGATGAAGCCCAAGGCAGGCTACGGCTACCTCGAAGCCGCCGCCCACTTCGCGGCCGAGTCCTCCACCGGCACCAACGTTGAAGTCTCCACCACCGACGACTTCACCAAGGGCGTGGACGCGCTGGTGTACTTCATCGACGAAGCCACCGAAGACATGCGCATCGCTTACCCGATCGAGCTGTTCGACCGCAACGTCACCGACGGCCGTTTCATGCTGGTCTCCTTCCTGACTTTGGCCATCGGCAACAACCAGGGCATGGGCGACATCGAGCACGCCAAGATGATCGACTTCTACGTGCCCGAGCGCTGCATCCAGATGTTCGACGGCCCGGCCACCGACATCTCCAACCTGTGGCGCATCCTCGGTCGCCCGGTGGTGGACGGCGGCTACATCGCCGGCACCATCATCAAGCCGAAGCTGGGCCTGCGTCCCGAGCCGTTCGCAGCGGCGGCCTACCAGTTCTGGCTGGGCGGCGACTTCATCAAGAACGACGAGCCGCAAGGCAACCAAACCTTCTGCCCGCTGAAGAAAGTCCTGCCGCTGGTGTATGACGCCATGAAGCGCGCCCAGGACGAAACCGGCCAGGCCAAGCTGTTCTCCATGAACATCACCGCCGACGACCACTACGAAATGCTGGCTCGCGCCGACTACGGTCTGGAAGTGTTCGGCCCGGACGCCGACAAGCTGGCCTTCCTGGTCGACGGCTACGTCGGCGGCCCCGGCATGGTGACCACCGCCCGTCGCAACTACCCCGGCCAGTACCTGCACTACCATCGTGCCGGTCACGGCGCGGTGACCTCTCCGTCCGCCAAGCGCGGCTACACCGCCTTCGTACTGGCCAAGATGAGCCGTCTGCAAGGCGCTTCCGGCATCCACGTGGGCACCATGGGCTACGGCAAGATGGAAGGCGAAGGCGACGACCGCAACATCGCCTACATGATCGAGCGTGACGAGTGCCAAGGCCCGGTCTACTTCCAGAAGTGGTACGGCATGAAGCCCACCACCCCGATCATCTCCGGCGGCATGAACGCCCTGCGTCTGCCCGGCTTCTTCGAGAACCTGGGCCACGGCAACGTGATCAACACCGCAGGCGGCGGCTCTTACGGCCACATCGACAGCCCGGCGGCCGGCGCAACTTCTCTGCGTCAGTCCTACGAGTGCTGGAAGCAAGGCGCTGACCCGATCGAGTTCGCCAAGGAGCACAAGGAATTCGCCCGCGCTTTCGAATCCTTCCCCAAGGATGCCGACATGCTGTTCCCCGGCTGGCGCGAGAAGCTGGGCGTGCATAAGTAATTGACGCCCAGTCAAGGCATTAGTTAAGCCATTGATGTCCCGGTTCGCCGGGACATTTTCAACCGGCCAGCTTGGCCATGCGCACCCCGCCCGTGCCCATCGCCAAGCTTGCTCATCAGGACAAACGCCATGATCGACAAAGACCAATACCGCGTTAAGCGCGAACCGTTTTACCAGGCGCAGCGCAATGAAATCGCGCTGTACGAAGCCGCCTATCGCAACAAGCTGCCGGTGATGGTCAAAGGCCCGACCGGCTGCGGCAAATCGCGCTTCGTGGAGTACATGGCGTGGAAGCTGGACAAGCCGCTGATCACCGTGGCCTGCAACGAGGACATGACCGCCTCCGATCTGGTCGGGCGCTTCCTGCTCGAAGCCAACGGCACGCGCTGGCAGGACGGCCCGCTCACCCTGGCCGCGCGCATCGGCGCCATCTGCTACCTCGATGAAATCGTCGAGGCGCGCCAGGACACCACCGTGGTGATTCACCCGCTCACCGACCACCGCCGCACCCTGCCGCTGGACAAGAAGGGCGAGCTGATCGAGGCGCACCCGGATTTCCAGCTGGTCATTTCCTACAACCCCGGCTACCAGAACCTGATGAAGGATCTGAAGCAGTCCACCAAGCAGCGCTTCACCGGCTTTGAGTTCAACTACCCGAGCGCCGAGCTGGAAACCTCGATTCTGGCCAAGGAAACCGGGCTGGACGAGGCCACCGCCGCCAAGCTGGTGAAAATCGGCCATGTGGCGCGCAACCTCAAGGGGCACGGGCTGGACGAAGGCATCTCCACCCGTCTGCTGGTCTATGCGGCCACGCTCATCCAGGACGGCGTGAACCCCGTCGAGGCTTGCCAGATGGCGCTGGTGCAGCCGATCACCGACGACGCCGACATCCGCGACACGCTGGAGCACGCCATCGACGCCACCTTCGCCTGACGAACTCATGCCGCCTCCCCCACGCGCTGGGGGGCGTAGGTGCGATTTCAACCGCACATCCAACGGGTGAAGAAATGTGCGCATGAGTTCGCCCCCACGGGCGAACGCCAGAATCAGGACACGCACCATGACCGCCATCACCGCCGCACAACTGCAAGACTACCGCGCCCGGCTCGACACCCGCTTTCCGCAGGTGGACGGCATCTTCGAGTCCTGCATGGCCGAGGCCATCGTCAGCCTGAGCGCGCATGGCGTGGAGGTTTACCTGGATGCCGCGCGCGCCCTGGGCAAGCTCGGGCGCGGCGCGGAGCCGATGCTCATTTTTCTGGAGGAATGGCCCGCCGTGGCCGCCGCCGTGGGCGAAGACAGCCTGCCCAAGGTGATGCAGCTGGTCAGCGAGCTGCAACGCTCGCCCAACAGCCGCGCCATCAACCCCCTGCTGCAAAACCTGGCCGCCGTGGCGCGTCGCCTGCCCTCCGCCGGGCAACTGGACGACTACCTCGCCATCGTCTCCGACCTGACCGAGCGCACCACCGGCTCCATCCACGGGCATCACACCACTTTCCCCAGCCCCGGACTGCCCGAATTCCTCGCCCAAGCGCCCTTTCTGCTGAATCAGCTCGCGCTTGCCGGGGTAAAAAACTGGGTGGACTACGGCATCCGCAACTACAGCCACCACCCGGAGCGCCAGGCCGAGTATTTCAGCCTGCAATCCGCCGACAGCCGCGCCATCATGCAACGCGAGCGTCACGGCACCCTGTTCGTCGACGTGGAGCGCAAGCTCGACCTCTACCTGCGCGGCCTGTGGCAGGACGCCGAGCAGCTCGTGCCCTACTCCACCGCCTTCGACGAACTGCGCAAGCCCATCCCCTACTACGACAAGCTCGGCATCCGCCTGCCGGATGTGCTGGAAGACAGCGGCGCCGTCAAGGCCATCGACCGCTACCGCGCCACCCTGGCGCATATCGTCGGCCATCGCCGCTGGAGCCAGGCGCAAATCGCCGACAACTGGAGCCCGTTCCAGCGCATGGCGGTCGAATTCTTCGAAGACTGCCGCATCGACACCCTGCTGATGCGCGAATACCCCGGCCTTGGGCGCATCCTCCTCGCCCTGCACCCCAAGCCGGTTGAAAGCGCCTGCGACCCGGAAACCACCTCCTGCCTGCGCCACCGTCTGGCCATGCTCTCGCGCGCGCTGCTCGACCCGGCGCACGGCTACCAAAACGCCGACCTGCTCGACTTCGTGCAACGCTTCCACGCGCTGCTGACCGCGGGCGAATCCTCCACCCGCGACATCGCCGCCCTGGCGCTGAGCTACGTCGCCAAGACCCGCCGCCAGAGCGACCAGTTCGCCCGCGTGCATTTCGACGACACCGTGGTCGACTACCGCGACGACAACCGCCAGCTGTGGCAATTCATCGAACCCGGCGACGAAGAAGAAGCCTTCGACGAAAAGCGCAAGATCGAGCCGGACGAAGAAATCACCGGCCTGCCGCCGCGCCACTACCCGGAATGGGACTACCACAGCCAGAGCTACCGCCCGGACTGGGTCAGCCTGTATGAAAGCCTGCACCCCAGCGGCAGCGCCGCCGACATCGACAAACTGCTGCAAAAGCACGCCGGCGCGGCCAAACAGCTCAAACGCCTGCTCGATCTGCTCAAACCGCAGGACAAGGTGCGCATCCGCTACCAGGAAGACGGCTCCGAGCTGGATCTGGACGTGGCCATCCGCTCGCTGATCGACTTCAAGGGCGGCGCGCAGCCCGACCCGCGCATCAACATGAGCCACCGCACCTCCGGGCGCGACATCGCCGTCAGCCTGGTGCTCGACCTGTCCGAATCGCTGAATGAAAAAGTCGCGGGCGGCGAACAAACCATCCTGCAACTCTCGCAGGAAGCCGTCTCGCTGCTGGCCTGGGCGATCGACCAGCTCGGCGACCCCTTGGCGATCGCCGGCTTCCACTCCAACACCCGCTTTGAAGTGCGCTACCAGCACATCAAGGGCTATTCCGAGCCGTGGAACGACGAAGTCAAAGGCCGCCTGGCCGCCATGCAGGCCGGCTACTCCACGCGCATGGGCGCGGCCATGCGCCACGCCGGACACTACCTGGGCAAGCGCAAGGCCGACAAAAAGCTCATGCTGATCCTCACCGACGGCCAGCCCGCCGACATCGACGTCGCCGACGAACGCGCCCTGATCGAAGACGCGCGCCAGGCGGTGAACGAGCTGGATCGCGAGGGCATCTTCAGCTACTGCATCAACCTGGACCCAAAGGCCGATGAGTATGTATCTGATATTTTTGGCCGCCAATACAGCGTGATCGACCGCATCGAAACGCTGCCGGAAAAGCTGCCTGAACTGTTTATCGCCCTTACCAAGTGACAGCCCCCGACGATAAGGGTATGCTTTGCGCCCTCTTTGCGGATGTAGCTCAGCTGGATAGAGTATTGCCCTCCGAAGGCAAGGGTCGCTGGTTCGACTCCAGTCATCCGCACCATACAAAACAACAACTTAGGCCGCTTTTCACTTCGTTAAATGTTGTGAAAAGCGGCCTTTTTGTCCCCTTTTGCAGGCATGTGCGCCCGATACGCTCAAAGGGCACAAAAAACCGGCTAGGCTGGGTATCGTTGCAAGCTATTACACCAAGGACTGCGCAGCATTTGCCAACGCCTGCCAGCCGAACACACGACATCCGTCGCGTTCAAACTGCCCATCACCGCCATAAACAATACTCGGCGGCAAGGCAGCGTCACCGAACAAGGCCGACAACTTGCGCAGCGCGACTGTCCAGTCGCTGCTAAAGGTTGCGCCGGATTTTATTTCCACAGGCATGAACTGATGACCCTGCGGGATCAACAGATCGACCTCATGCCCGACACTGTCGCGCCAGAAATACAGCTCGGCGACGTGACCGGCATTGAACTGGCGCTTCACCCACTCCGACACCACCAGCGTCTCGAACAAGGCGCCGCGCGAAGCATGGGTGGACAGCGTATCCGCATCGCGGATGCCCAACAAATACGCCGTCAAACCGGTATCGAAAAAATACAGCTTGGGCATCTTCACCAGCCGTTTGCCGAAATTCTGATGATGCGGACGCAACAGATAAACGACATAACTCGCCTCCAGCACCCTCAACCATTCCCGCGCCGTCACATGCGAAATACCACAATCCGCCGCCAGCGCGGAAAGATTGAGCAACTGCCCCGAACGTGCGGCACACATCTTGAGAAAACGCTGAAACAGCGACAAATCGCGCACCGCCAGCAACTGGCGCACATCCCGCTCCAGATACGTGCTCACATAGTTGGGAAACCAGTCGCCGGGCGTAACCGGGCGGTCGTACAGCGGCGGATAACACCCCCGCAACATCGTTTCATCCAGCGTTGCGGGCAACACACCGCCATCCCTCAGCTCAACCAGGGAAAACGGCAACAACTGCAACAACCCCACCCGACCCGCCAGCGACTGACTGATCTTCGAGCGCAACCCAAACTGCTGCGACCCGGTAAGGATGAACTCGCCCATCCGCTGACGCTGATCCACCACGCCCTGCAGATAGGACAACAAATCCGGACAACGCTGCACCTCATCCAGCACCGCCCCCTGCGGAAAGCGCGCCAGAAACCCGCGCGGATCAGAATCAGCGAACGAACGCTCCTCCGGGTCTTCCAGCGAAACATAAGGCTTGTCGGCAAACAGCGCACGCGCCAACGTCGTCTTGCCAGACTGACGCGGCCCGGTGATCGCCAGCACAGGGAAGCCATGCGCCAAGCGCAACGCAGTGGAAAAAGCGGATCGATGCAGCATATTTACAATCTGAAAGTTGAAACTTCAAATTGCATGGCATGAGAAGACGGTGGGAAGAGGAAGGGCTATTTCAGCCTTGCTCCTTTGCTCTCATGCGAGTCTTGTGAAGAGAGCGGTTTGATGGTGCTTCTGAAAATCGTGGTTTGTCCCCAATGTCCCTTGCTAGAAACCTAAGTTATGAAGCTCCACCTGTTAAAGAAGAACATTCAATAAGTAGTTCACTCGTAACAGCTCGCTGCAAAATGTCGCTAATGCCTCGATTTCTATTCACGATGAATTCGACGCGATATTTGGCTCTCGTAATTGCCACATATAGATTGTTGTGAGCCCGATAGTTGACATAGGCGCGACCAAATTCAGAAGTACTGCCATTTTGAGGCAGGCGTCCCTTGTCACAACCTACCAATATCACCCCCATAAATTCCAGGCCACCAACTAACTCCGGTGAGCTAATAATGGGGCAACCAGCTTTGGTCGCTTCGTTGATCGCCAACAAGTCACCGCGCTTATCTAACGCCTTGAATCCTTTATTGGCTTGGCGCCAGCTTTGTTTAATTGCTCCCAAGAGTTGGTCGTCGAAAACTACTACAAGGATGTTGTCTTTGCTAACTTGCAGCGATTTAGCCATTGCGTCTACCTGCTTTGAGGCGGTATTGGCAAACTCATCATCCTCCGCAAGATATGTCACACATGGTCTAGCGCATTTTTTCTCTTCATCTGCCGTAAATGTTTCAGTAGCAAGCTCAAGGGGATTCTGGAAATTAGTAAATAGGCTTGCACCTGACGTGGTTACACAAAATGCTAGTTCGACGATTTCAGATGAACTCCGAAATACAGCATTAACTGGGTTAGTTCGCGCAGCCGAATCTTGATTGGTACCAAGTGCATCATAGAACTCAGAATCATTCCAGCCGATATCACCAACTGCCTGGGATCTGTCAATGCTATAAGAAATCGGAACCTGTGATGTTTGTTTTGTTAAATAGTGCAGTACAGAAATTTCGTTAAGATTGAACAGATGTACCTCATCAATAAAAATAGAGTCATATCCTAGCTGCTGTCTTCGCCTACGCCAGATGGGTGTATCGAGTTGCCCAATAGCAGAAATCACTACATCGTCGATGTCATACTGATTTGATGCTTCAAGTCTCTCCTGGTAGTCAAGGTACTTCCTGAATACATATTCTTTGTCATGTGACGTACATATTGGCATACCATAGTCAAGTGATGGTATTGATTTATATACTTCTAGACTTCCATTGGCACGCCCCTTGATTACCACGGCAACTTCATGACGAAGCAACTGTGCCAAGGTCCAACTATCTTCAGAAGCCAGAAAGTCACGAAATCCTCCTGAGAGGAATTGCCCGAGCAAGGGTATATCTTTAGTCTTAACATCTGAAACAATCTGATCAAGGTACAAAAGTTGAGTGTTTTTTGATTCAACGGAGTCCCTGTCCAAAAATTCTGTTTCATCAATCCTATGATTTAATAGCTGCGCACATAGCTTTTGAAGAGTGATAACAGAGATTGTCTGAGGTTTATCTGTGTATTCTGTCATTGAGTCAACTAAATAATCCATCCCTCCATTTCCAACAAATCTATTTTTTATAATTTCTGCAAGCTCATCACTTGGCACGACAAAAATAGCTCTATGCGGTTGATTTATTTTCGCTAAAGATCTTAGTGTATGTATTGATTTTAATACGAGGCAGAGCGTCTTTCCAGTGCCTGCAGGCCCTTCTAATCGGTGGGGAACAGCCCAATCGGAATGAATAAACTTAGATTGCTCGTCGGTTAGTAAGTGTTCCCATCTTTCGAATCCCTGTTCAGCCGGAATAGTCGATGAAGTCCCGTTCAGGGTTGTAATACCAAAAGTAGAAAGTAAATTTTGATTTTTATCCTCCGTCAACTTTGCTTTAACCATAATGTCGAGAGCGGCAAAATCTTCATACGCCCTACGGAAATTTGTGAGACCAGCTTCCTCGTGAGAACCTTCGCCTTCCGTTATACCGCTCTTATATGCAAGCAAGTAACGCCCTTTCGCACGCTTGGCGAGGCGCTTCGCATAAGGTTCACGCTCAATTGTGATTCTATATGCTGATCCATTAGCAACATAAGGGAATGGAAAAACAAGGGCTTTAGTCGATCCCTTCAGGTACATTTCACTACTACTAAGGGCTAATGAACCCCAGTGCTTAACACAAAATCGAAGTGTTTTTTGGAAGGCCAAAAGCAAATTTGACTCAGCACAATCCTTAACAATCGCAAGAGTATCAAAATCGAATACAACAGCATCATCACTAAGTGAACCGAAATAAACTATAGCACCACGGTTATTCATTGATACATTAAGACCAGCCAAGCCGGAGCCTTCATTCTTTATCAATGCAATGAGTTCCTTGGCTGGATGAAAACCTATGTTTTGGTAAAAACGGTTTTGAACAATTTCAATGCAAGCATTCTTTTCAATTAAGAGATAACTCATTCTTTACCTGCGAAAAGTTTACTGATTTCAGTTACATATGTCTTTGGCACATCAGATACCCCCACTCTCCCGAAGAGTAGAGAAAAATTTTGCATCAACTGCTCTATAAATGGTGATCTGAGCTCTCCAGTGGGTATGCAAAAATTATCTTCTCCTATTGATAATTGAAAAGCGGTAGGGTCAGTATTCTGTATTTCACTGATCATTTCGGAGTCGATACCATTTGGTAGTTGTAGCGCCAACTCACGACTAATTGCCCTAATATCACGCAATATGACCACAAAGCCACACCCTTGAGGTTTTTTTTCTGCACCAAAACTTGGTTCGACAGAATCAATAAAGTGGTAATTTTGAAGCCCCCCTTTTATCAACTTTTCAGCTTCAGCGTTCAAGGATTTAATTATGGAAGGTGGAAGATCACTCCACTTATGCAAGCCAACTTGTTCTGCATCTTCTGCTTCACGATATATTTCCTTCTGCTTGGTTGCCCCCTTATCCTTCGGATCGGCAGCAGAAAATCCAGCTTCAATCCCATAGACATCTAACACAATACTGCTACCGTCTTTCTTGATCAGATGTTGTCGTAGGCCAGATTCCGCAGATTTTTTTTGAGCTGCAACACAACGTGGTAATGCATCATGCCAGATCCATTCTTCCATAGTTACAACTGGTAAAAATGTTAAACTAGGGGCTTTGAAGTTACGCGCCGTATCGCAACGAGCGGTAATTGAAATCCCATAGCATACTTGGCCTTTTGTGTATGGGGATTTAACGCAAGAAAAAATGCTTCCCTGGGTTATTCGATTCTGGGGTGCCTCGATCGACTTTCTCATATTTGTCGTTGCGAATATATTCAATAGAAAAGGGGAAATGTACTATATTTTCTTGCCTTTTGATTCGAACCTAGCCGAAGTGTTGTGTGTTTTCTGCGCCTAGTTTGTACCCACCATCTGGGAAAATTCGGGGACATACCACGGATTCCTGCAGCCATCACTTCGCCAGTCCCTTCTTCATCATCTGCATCAGCTCACTGACTTTTGCCATATTATCCCAGAATTCTCCGCGCCCGCTACGCAGGCTGGCTTACAACCACCTCAAACCACAAACCGCTTGTGTAGATCCGGGAGCAGCGATTGGACAAACCAGACCGGCAAGCCGGGATAGAGGTCGCGGGCTTTGGGGGTCGGGCTTTCCACCAAGCCAAGTTCGATCAGTTTCTTGAGCTGGTCGATTGCCACGCGCTCGCCTAGCCCGAGGAAGACTTTGAAGTCACTGCGGGAAACGCGCCCCAGGCTGATAAGAATGTGCAGCGCACGGGCGGCCTCCGGCTTCATGCCTGCCTCGTACCGCAGCCGCCCCGGCGGCATCTGATTCCCGACCTGAAGACGAATAACTGAGGAGTCATCAAAGCCGTTTGAGGCCGGTTTTTCGCCCCCGATTTTTACGCATCAGTGCGCCGCTCAGCGCGGTCAAAAATAGGTTCTCAACGTTTCCGTGAATTCAGCCTGCTACAATTTCTCCCTTGAATCTAAGCGCGACCTTTTTCCATGAACCCTGATGATTTGATTCAACGCATTCAGCAAGCCATTCCCGATGCGCTCGTGCAGCCCTCCGGCGAAGGGTGCAGCTTCAATTTGCATGTCGTAAGCGCCAGTTTCGCTGGTGAAAGCTTGCTTAAACGCCACCGCCGCGTCATGGCCGCGTTGCAGGATTTGATCGCCAGCGGCGCCCTGCATGCCGTGACCCTACAAACCGACACCCCCGAAGAAACGAGCGCCAAACTAGGGAAACGCTGATTTATTCAGCGTTTCCCGCTTGGGGCAGGATGCCCCAACACGAACAATGGCATAAGCCATTGATTTGTGAAGACCGTTGCGGGCGTGTACCGCAACGAGGCTTGCTGATTTATTCCATGAATGGAATAAATCAGCCTTTACCCAGGATAAGACTATGGACAAGCACACCCAAACCGAACTGGAGGCCGCCGCCTTCCGCCGTCTGGTCGCCCATCTGCAAGAGCGCACAGATGTGCAAAACATTGATCTGATGAACCTGTCAGGCTTCTGTCGCAACTGCATGAGCAAATGGCTCAAGGCCGCCGCTGATGAACGCGGCGTCGAGCTGAGCATGGACGCCGCCCGCGAACAGGTCTATGGCATGCCTTATGAGGACTGGAAGGCGCGGCATCAGAAAGAGGCCAGCGTCGAACAACAGGCCGCTTTTAGCGAAGCCTTTGCTCGCACCCACGGCGAAGCGCCCAAGTAAGCGTTGAATTAGTCAGCCTTTTCCTTAATTCGTTGAAACCGCGCATGAACACCAACCCCTGCTTTGGCATCATCATCATCGGCGACGAGGTGCTCTCCGGTCGTCGCCAGGACAAACATATCCCGGCAGTGATCGAGCGCCTGAACGCACGCGGACTGCGTTTGGCCTGGGTGCGCATGGTTGGCGATGATATGGACATGATCGTGCGCCATCTGCGTCAGGCGCACGACGAGGCTGACGCCGTTTTTTGCTTCGGCGGCATCGGCGCGACGCCGGATGATCTGACCCGCGCCGCCGCCGCGCAGGCGTTTGACCTGCCGCTGACCCGCCACGCCGAAGCCGAGGCGCGCATCATCGCCCAGTTCGGCGAAGACGCCTTCCCCTACCGCGTGCTGATGGCCGACCTGCCCGCAGGATGCAGCCTCATCCCCAACCCGATGAACAATGTTCCCGGCTTTTCGCTGCATGATTGCCACTTCATGCCCGGTTTTCCGCAAATGGCGCACCCCATGCTCGACTGGGTGCTCAACCAGCATTACGCCCACGCAGGCGATCCGGATTATGCCGAAGCCTCGCTCTGGGTGTGGGACGCTTCGGAAAACCAGTTGCTCGAACTGATGCGCGCCTTTGAGCAGGCGTATCCCGCGCTCCGGCTGTTCAGCCTGCCCATCCTGCCCAGCACGCAACAACCGCGCCGCCGCATCGAGCTTGGCCTGAAAGGCGCACGCCGCGATCTTGAACCGGCCATGAGCGAACTCAGCGCCCAGCTTGCCCGGCTTGGCTTTCCCACAACTACCACAAGGGAACTTGCGCCGGAAGGCTCATCTCCAAGCTTCACGATTCACGGAGCCGTTGACTAAAGGAGCCCAAACTCATGCAAAGCAAAGCCATTCATCCCCACACCCTGCTCAAAGCTTCCGCTCTGGCCGTGGCGCTCGCTCTCGGCGCGGGACTGGCCGCACAGCCCTCCCAAGCTGCGCCGCTGCCGGATTTTGTACAGACCGTCAAAGACGTTTCCCCGGCGGTGGTGAACATCAACACCACGCAGAAGCGCCCGAAAATGGGGCGTCATGGCCTGCCGCCCGGCGCGCTGCCCTTCCCCGAAGGCCATCCGTTCAATGATCTGTTCCGCCAGTTCGAGTTTGAAGGCATGCCGCAGGCTCAACCGGCGCAGTCGCTGGGCTCCGGCTTTATCATCGATTCAAGCGGCATCATTCTGACCAATGCGCACGTCGTCAAGGATGCGGAAAGCATCAATGTGCGCCTGCAGGACAAGCGCGAACTGCCTGCCAAGCTGCTGGGCATGGATGAACGCACCGATGTCGCCGTGCTCAAGATCGAAGCGGGCGACCTGCCCGTCGCCCGTCTGGGCAACTCCGACCGGATCGAGGTCGGCGAATGGGTGCTGGCCATCGGCTCGCCCTTCGGCCTGGACTTCACCGCCACCCAAGGCATCGTCAGCGCCCTGGCGCGCAATCTGCCGGATGACAACTACGTGCCCTTCATCCAGACCGACGCCGCAATCAACCCCGGCAACTCCGGCGGCCCGCTGTTCAACACCAAGGGCGAGGTCATCGGCATCAACTCGCAGATTTACTCGCGCTCCGGCGGCTACATGGGCTTGTCCTTCGCCATCCCCATCAACACCGCCATGCAGGTCGCCGACCAATTGCGCAAGGACGGCAAGGTGGTGCGCGGCTGGCTGGGCGTGATGATCCAGCCGATTGACGCCGATCTGGCCAAGTCCTTCGGACTGGATCGCCCGCGCGGCGCGCTGGTCGCCCAGGTGCAGCCCGACAGCCCGGCAGCCAAGGCCGGAGTGAAGGCGGGCGATGTGATCCTGAAATTCAATGGCCAGGTCATCGAGTCCACCGGACAGCTTCCGGCCAAGGTCGCCGCCACTGCGGTCGGATCCAAGGCCGATCTGGAAATCCTGCGCGAAGGCAAGGAAAAAACCTTGGCCGTCACCATCGAAAAGCTCAAGGAAGACAGCGCAAGCGCCGCCTCCTCCGCTGCCGAACCGGCGGAAAGCTCGCTTGGCCTGGCGGTGCAGACGCTGGACACGGCGCAGCTCAAGGAACTGGACATCAAGCACGGCCTGCTGGTGCGCAGCGTGGGTGACGGCGCCGCCGCCCGCGCAGGGGTGCGCCCCGGTGATGTGCTGGTGGAACTGGGCGGGATGAGGCTTGAATCCGTCGCCGACCTTAAAGCCGCAGTCAGCAAACTCAAGCCCGGTCAGCCTGTGGCCATGCGCCTTATCCGCGATAAATCACCGTTGTTTATTGCAATCAAAGTCGAGTAAGCTCGTTTCAAGCCTGAATTGCGTGATGACCCGCTACGGCGGGTTTTTTTCTGGAGAGCACAATGAAAAAAGTCGAAGCCATTATCAAACCTTTCCGCCTGGACGATGTGCGCGAAGCGCTGATGGAACTGGGCATTACCGGCATGACCGCCACCGAGGTCAAGGGCTTTGGTCGCCAGAAAGGACACACCGAACTGTATCGCGGCGCGGAATACGTGGTCGATTTCCTGCCCAAGATGAAGATTGAAGTCGTGGTAAGCGACGCCCAGGTGGATGCAATTGTGAATGCCATTTTGAAAACCGCGAAAACCGGCAAGACCGGCGACGGCAAGATTTTCGTCAGCGATATCGAACGCGCTATCCGCATCCGTACCGGCGAAGAGGACGATGCGGCGGTTTGAGGCTCGTTTTGCTGACGCTACTTGCCAATGCAAAAACTGGAAAAAATCCGCCCAAGCAAATCATCGGCGGTGAATTGGCCGGTGATTTCACCTAAAGCACGTTGCGCGTAGCGCAGTTCTTCAGCGGCCAATTCGCCTGCCTGGATGCTGAACAGGCATTCGTGCGCACGCTGCATATGCGTCTCGGCTTTTTCCAGCGCGTCGAGGTGGCGGCGGCGGGCGAGGAAGACGCCGCCTTCCGCGGGCTGGTAGCCCAGGGCGGCCTTGAGGTGTTCGCGCAGGCGATCCAGTCCGTCGTGGCGCTTGGCGGAGAGGGCGATCTCGGTGACGCGACGGCCGGGCGCTTCGGGCAGGTGCTCCAGCGTTCTTTCGCCCGCCTCGCCGCCGGAGAGGTCGATCTTGTTGCGCACCACCGTCAGGCCAAGCTTGGCAGGCAGGCGAGCCAGAATCGCCGCGTCTTCCGGCGCGATGCCGTAACGGTCGTCCACCACCAGCAGGATGAGGTCGGCGCGCTCGACTTCCTGCCAGGCGCGGCGGATGCCTTCCTGCTCCACCACGTCGGCGCTTTCGCGCAGGCCGGCGGTATCCACCAGGTGAATCGGCAGGCCGTCGAGGGAAAGATGCTGGCGCAGCAGGTCGCGCGTGGTGCCGGGGATGTCGGTGACAATCGCCGCTTCAAAGCCACACAGCGCGTTAAGCAGGCTGGATTTTCCGGCATTGGGGCGACCGAGGATGACCACGTGCAGCCCTTCGCGCAGCAGCGCGCCTTGCTGGGCGGCGCGGCGCACGGCGGCGGACTGGGCGAGCAGTTCGTCGATTTGCGTGAGCAGCCTGGCATCGGCGAGAAAGTCGATTTCCTCTTCGGGAAAGTCCAGCGCGGCTTCGATGTAGATGCGCAGTTCGATCAGGCGCTCGGTGAGCTGGTGAACTTCGCGTGAAAACGCGCCCTGCAACGAGGCCAGCGCGGCCTTGGCTGCGGCTTCGCTGCCCGCTTCGATCAGGTCGGCGATGGCTTCGGCCTGCGCCAGATCGAGCTTGTCGTTGAGAAAGGCGCGCTCGGAAAACTCGCCGGGTCGCGCCAGTCGCGCACCCTGCGCCAGACAGGCGCGCACGATGCGGTCGAGCACCACCATGCCGCCATGTCCCTGCAATTCCAGCACGTCTTCGCCGGTAAAGGAGTGCGGCGCGGGAAAATACAGGGCGAGGCCGTCGTCCAGCGCCTCGCCCTGCGTGTTGCGGAACGCGCGATGCACGGCGCGACGCGGCGCGGGCAAGTCGCCCAGCAAGGCCGTGGCGATTGCGGGCGCGAGCGCGCCGGAAACCCGCACCACGCCGACGCCGCCCCGCCCTTGCGCGGTGGCGACGGCGACGATGGTGTCAGAGGGGTGCGAGGACATGGCCTTGGGGTTATTTCTTACCAAGCTTCACGGACGGCGCGGGCGGCTCAAGATCGCTGTCCAGCGCGCCCAGGCGCTTGTTGATCACCCACTGCTGCGCAATCGACAGGATGTTGTTCACCACCCAGTAGAGCACAAGGCCGGAGGGGAAGAAGGCGAAGAACACGGTGAACACCGGCGGCAGAATCTGGAACACCTTGCGCTGCATTTCGTCCATCGGCTGCGGGTTGAGCTTGTGTTGCAGCCACATGCTGATACCCATGATGATCGGCAACACGAAGTAGGGATCTTTGGCGGTCAGGTCGTTGATCCACAGAATCCACGGTGCCTGGCGCAGCTCGACCGACTCGACCAGCACCCAGTACAGGGCGATGAACACCGGAATCTGCACCAACATCGGCAGGCAGCCGCCGAGCGGGTTGATCTTCTCGGTGCGGTAGAGCTTCATCATCTCTTCGGAGAACTTCTGCTTGTCCTCGCCATAACGCTCCTTGAGCGTTTGCAACTTGGGCTGCATCTTGCGCATCTGCGCCATCGAGCGGTAGCTGGACTCCGACAGGCGATAGAACACCAGCTTGATGAGCACGGTGACCATGATGATCGCCCAGCCCCAGTTGCCGACCCAGGCATAGAACAGACTGAGCAGCCAGAAAATCGGCTTGGCGATGAAGTGCAACATGCCGTAATCGACGGTCAGATCCAGACCTTGCGCCAGCTTTTCCAGATCGTCCTGAATTTTCGGCCCGAGGTAGAGCGTGGAATTGAAGCTGAAGTTTTCACCCGGAGCCACGGTATGCGCCGGGGAGATCATGCCCAGTGTGTACAGCGGCTGGCCGTTGCTCTGCGTGCTGCTCAGGCTGTAGAAGCGGTTGAAGTCGTCCTTGTCGCCGGGAATCCAGGCGCTGAGGAAGTAGTGCTGGATCATCGCCACCCAGCCGTCTTTGAGCGAGGCGTCCACTGGCTTTTTCGGCAGCTCTTCCAGCGGGGTTTTCTGGTAGGCCAGGCGCTCGCCGTTGGACTGCGTACCGGCATACACGCCGCCGGTGTAGGTGTAAACCAGCGCCATGCTGCTATCGATCGGCCCGCGTTGCAGCTGGCGATACTGACTGCCTGTCCAGGACGCATCGCTGTTGTTGGCGATGTTCTGCGTCACCTTGACCGCGTAGCTGCCGCGCTGCAGGGTGAAGGTCTTGGTGACCTTGATGCCGTTTTCTTCCCAGGTCAGCGGCACGACGAGCTGATCCTGACCATCGGCCAGGCGGAAGGTATCGCCATCGGCCTTGAACTGGGCGTAATGATCGGGCGCGGCGCCCGCCGTGGCGCGCAGACCAGACTGGGCGACATTGAACAGGCCGGGCGCATCATTGAGGAGGCGCACCGCCTGATCGGGGTGTTCGAGGTTGACCGGGTATTTGCTCAGGTCAGCGCGCTGCACCACGCCGCCCTGGGTGTTGAGCGTCAGATCCAGCACATCCGTCACCAGGCGAATCTGCCCGCCTGCGCTTTGCCCCGCTTGCGGCGCGGCGCTGGCTTCGGATGCCGGGACATCATCCTTGCCCGGCGCCTGCAAGGCGCCCGGCGGCACGTCGTTGCGCGCGGGGGAGCCGTCGGCCTGCACGCTGGCGGCGGTCTGGCTCTTGAGCAGAGCGGCCTGATCCTGATTCCACGCCTGCCACATCAGCAGCAGGACAAAGCTAAAGGCGACGACCAGAATGAGGCGTTGACTATCCATAATGCAGGCTTATCTCAAAGTCTTGGAAGATGATGAAGCGCGCTCTTGATCCGCTTCGGGCGATTCAGGCGACTCGGGCACGGGATCATATCCGCCGGGGCTGAAAGGATGACAGCGACAGATGCGCTTGATCCCCAGCCAGCCGCCGCGCAGGCTGCCATGCCGCTTGATGGCCTCGATAGCATAACAGGAACAGGTGGGTTCAAAGCGGCATTGTCGCCCCATTAACGGGCTTAATACCAGTTGGTAGGCGCGGATAATACCAATCAGGACGCGGCGCATCGTTCAAAAAAGCGCGACCAGGCGGCATTCAGCGCCCGGCGCAACTCCTCGTTGCTGGCTTTGTCCGCCCCGCCGCGCACCATTACCACGCAGTCCAGCGCGCAGCCGCGCACCGGGTGCAGGCGAAAGGTCTCACGTGCCAGACGCTTGATGCGATTGCGCTCGTGTGCGCGCCTGACATGCTTCTTGGCCACGGCCAAACCCAGTCTTCCTGTAGGGTTTTGCGTTTTGCGCGCCAAAACAATGACCCCGTGGCGAGAGAAGCGCACGGGGTCATCGAAGACATTTTTGAACTCGGCGGGGCGCAGCAAACGTGCGCCCTTGTCAAAACCGAAGGCGCTCAATGCACACCGCAAATCAGCAGGACAGGCGCTTGCGACCCTTGGCGCGGCGTGCGTTGAGAACGGCGCGACCGCCACGGGTGCTCATGCGCGCACGAAAACCGTGGGTGCGCTTGCGGTGCAGATTGCTGGGTTGGTAGGTTCTTTTCATGGTAATGGCTCCCTGTGCGGGGTCTGGCAGAATCAAAGACCGCGCATTAGACGGTAAAACATCCACCAAGTCAATGAAAAATGCCGTTAGCTTTACTAGCCAAGCTCACATTGTATTGCTTCGTTTGTCATGCTCCGTTAACTTAACGCCCATGAGCTAGGGGTGCCTTGTTGATTTTACAAATGAGGCTGAGACATACCCTTCGAACCTGATCCGGATAACACCGGCGTAGGGAAGCCGCACAAACCTCTTGCGTGCCGCCTTCCTGCGCCCTCGATGCACACTCAAGGAGCCGCAACATGGCCGCACTCGCTGAAGACATTTTCCAGAAATCCGCCCAGCTTTCCGCCGAAGTCACCAAGCCGTTCACCGGCTCGCGCAAGATCTTTGTCGAGGGCTCGCGCCCGGACATCCGCGTGCCGATGCGCGAAATCAGCCAGACGCCCACGCGCATCAACGGCGGCATGGAGCCGAACCCGCCGATCTACGTCTACGACACCTCCGGCCCCTACACCGACCCGAGCGTGTCCATCGACCTGCTCAAGGGCCTGCCGGAGCTGCGTCGCGGCTGGATCGAGGCGCGCGGCGACACCGAGCTGCTCGACGGCCCCACCTCCGAATTCGGCCAGGCCCGCGCCAGCGACCCGAAGACCGCCCACCTGCGCTTTGAGCACATCCGCGCCCCGCGCCGCGCCAAGGCGGGCATGAACGTGTCGCAGATGTACTACGCGAAGCAGGGCATCATCACGCCGGAGATGGAATACGTCGCCATCCGCGAAAACCTCAAGCTGCAAGAAATGCGCGCAGACCCGCGTTATGCGGCTCTGCTGCGCCAGCACCCCGGCATGCACTTCGGCGCGCAGATTCCTGATGTCATCACCCCCGAATTCGTGCGTGACGAGATCGCGCGCGGGCGCGCCATCATCCCGGCCAACATCAACCACACCGAGCTTGAGCCGATGATCATCGGGCGCAACTTCCGGGTGAAGATCAACACCAACATCGGCAACTCCGCCACCACCTCCTCCATCAGCGAGGAAGTGGAAAAGATGGTCTGGTCCACCCGCTGGGGCGGCGACACCCTGATGGACCTCTCCACCGGCAAGCACATCCACGAGACCCGCGAGTGGATCATCCGCAACTGCCCGGTCCCGGTCGGCACCGTGCCCATCTATCAGGCGCTGGAGAAGGTCAAGGGCAAGGCCGAAGACCTGACCTGGGAGCTGTTCCGCGACACCCTGATCGAACAGGCCGAACAAGGCGTGGACTACTTCACCATCCACGCCGGCGTGCTGCTGCGCTACGTACCGCTGACCGCCGATCGCGTCACCGGCATCGTCTCGCGCGGCGGTTCGATCATGGCCAAGTGGTGCCTGGCGCATCATCAGGAAAACTTCCTCTACACGCACTTCGACGAGATCTGCGAGATCATGAAGGCGTATGACGTAAGCTTCAGCCTGGGTGACGGCCTGCGCCCCGGCTCCATCATGGACGCCAACGACGCCGCCCAGTTCGGCGAACTGGAAACCCTGGGCGAGCTGACCAAGAAGGCCTGGGCGCACGACGTTCAAGTCATGATCGAAGGCCCCGGCCATGTGCCGATGCAGATGATCAAGGAGAACATGGACAAGGAGCTGGAAGACTGCTTCGAGGCCCCGTTCTACACCCTCGGTCCCCTGGTCACCGACATTGCCCCGGGCTACGACCACATCACCTCCGGCATCGGCGCCGCGCAGATCGGCTGGTTCGGCACCGCCATGCTCTGCTACGTCACGCCCAAGGAACATTTGGGCCTGCCCAACAAGGCCGACGTGCGCGAAGGCATCATCACCTACAAGCTCGCCGCCCACGCCGCCGACCTCGCCAAGGGCTTCCCCGGCGCGCAACTGCGCGACAACGCCCTGTCCAAGGCGCGCTTCGAGTTCCGCTGGGAAGACCAGTTCAACCTCGGCCTCGACCCGGACCGCGCCCGCGAATACCACGACGAGACCCTGCCGCAGGAAAACGCCAAGGTCGCCCACTTCTGCTCCATGTGCGGCCCGCACTTCTGCTCCATGAAAATCACCCAGGACGTGCGCGACTACGCCGCGAGCCTCGGTATGGACGAGCAGGAGGCTCTGAAGAAAGGCATGGAAGAAAAGGCCGTGCAGTTCGTGAAGAGCGGCGCGGAGGTTTATCGCAAGGTTTGAGGCAAGGTTTGAGGCCTTCGCCTGCTCTAGGGAAAAAAGCGGCGACGTGCCCTGGGACGTCAGCAGGCGCTTCTACTGGATGACGTTGCCAAGCGGGTTAGTAATCGGCCGGAACACGACAGCTACACCACGCCCTTGCCCGTATTGATCCGAGCCAAGTCAGGCGCCCGATTGATGGGTGCTGTCGAACCATTCCGGCACTGTCTTTGCCCGCCCCATGGCATCGCCGCCGCCATACAGGCTCGACAGAAAGGTCGCGCGGTGACTGGCGCCCTGCACCTGTACGCTCTGGATACGCGGCCCGCCGCCGGCCACGGCCATCTGCACCAGTTGCGGCGGCAGCGCCTCGTCGGCAGTGCCGTAGTAAAAAGTAAGCGGAAACGCGTATTGGGTATAGGTGGTGCTGTTGTGCGCCAGGTGGGAAAGGAAGGCCGTGTTGCTCTGTGCCGTGAACCGCTCGAAAAACCCCTCCACCAGGAATTCGGAGGCCGTCGGCATATCGTGCTGCTGCGGTGCATTCAGCGTGTAGCTCTGCCAGTAGGCCTCGGCGAAAGCACGGTGTTGCGCCCGGATGGCCGTGTCAAACAGATCCGGCAGCTTGTAATGGCTGCGATAGCTGCCCAGCAGGATCACCAGACAAGGCGTCAGCCATGCCGGCAGCGCCGAATAGGGTTTCGCCTCCGCGGACGCGAATTTCAGGTTGCCGCACCAGTAGCGCAGCGAGTCGGGCAGGTCATTGAAAGGGCTCTCCGCCGCTGCGGCATCCACGCGAATGCCCCGGCGATGCAACTCCAGGCCCAGCCACTGGGTGTTGAGCGCCCCCTGCGACCAGCCATTGAGCAGCAATGACGAGGCGCGAATGCCCAGCGGCTTGAGCATGGATATGCCGGCGTCAAGCACGTCAATGCAGCACTGCGCCGTCGCCGCGCGCACGGCATAAGCCTCACCCCGGCCATCGCGATACGGCCCCTTGCCCAGGTAATCCGCCGCGATCAGCGCATAGCCCCGCGCAGCCAGCCGATGCAGGTTGAACAGCGTCTCCAGTGAGTCGACGTTGTCCTGTAGGGTGTAGTCGGGGTCGGCGAGGCGCATCAGGTTGGACGGCGTCTGATCGAAGGACAGAATCGTGCCATGCTGCCAAGACACTACCGGGAGTGAGCCGCGCAGCCCTACGGGGGTCGCCAGCAGGCCGCTGACTTTGACCCGTTCACCGGTTTCGGGCACACGGGTGTAGGTCGTGATGCGCCGTAGTTCCACGTCGTAGCGCGCAGCGAAGTTTTCCGGCGAATAGGCGGGAAGGGTCTCGCCCTCATTGAACACGCCGTAGAACTGTTGAGCCAGCGCATCCAAGCGCTCCTTGCTCAGCACGACAGCCTGTCCTGCGGGGATATTCCGCCCCCCCAAAACGCCAGCGTCCGCTTCGCCGGGCAACTCGGCAATGGTTGCCGCGGCGAACGCCGCCATGACCCGCCCCATGCTGCCGATGACTTTTCGGCGCGCTTCATCATGTCCTGGATGATCGGGGATGCTTGGCGCGGGATCGATGTGGTCTTCTTGTCGAGTCATGGCCTGGCTGCCGAGTGGAAGAAATACGAGCTACCGGCAGCCTACCGGCCTTGCTCGCTAGTCGCAAGGATTCCGCTCCATAGTGAAAGGGGCTTGCGAAAAGCCGGAAGACTTTGGGTCAGTCGATATTCAATACAATCCGTTCATCTCACGAAAGGCAGGCCGAACGAGCATTTCCCAGGACGCTCCAGATATCACGGGTCATGCCGTAGGCGTGAGGCTCCAACTTGAGCGAGCGTTCACCACCCTTTCAGCTGAGCGCCTGACCCTTGGTCTCCTGCATCAGGAACAGGCCGATCAGGCTTAAAACCGCCGTCGCGGACAGGTAGTAACCGACATGAGCCAGGCCGTAATGACTCGCCAGCCAGGTGGCGATGTACGGCGCCAGCGATGCGCCAAAAATGCCTGACATGTTGAACGCCAGGGAGGAGCCGGTGTAGCGCACCGCTGTGGGAAACAGTTCGGACAGCACCGTGCCCAGCGGGCCATAGGTCAGTCCCATCAGGGCGAAGCCGATGGCAAGGAAGACGACGACACCCGTCAGGTTGCCTGCGCCGAACAGCGGCGCGAGCGCGAAGCCAAACAGAGCGATGGCGGCAGAAACCCAGATCAGCGTGCGCCGACGGCCATAGCGATCCGCAAGCAGGCTGGAGAGCGGAATGGTGAGGGCGAAAAACAACACGCCGAACAACTGGGCGAAGAGGAAGGTTTCGCGGTCATAGCCAAGGCCGGTCTTCGCCGTGCCATAGCTCAGGGCGAAGACGGTCATCAGGTAGAAGGTGACGAACGCCGACAGACCGATGACCGTGCCAAGGATCAGAGCCTTGCCGTGCTGTTGGAATACGCGGGCGGCGGGGAATTGCACCCGCTTTTCCTGCGCCATGGCCTCGCGGAACACCTGCGTTTCGGTGAGTTGCAAGCGAACGTACAGGCCGAGGATCACCAGCAGGGCGCTGGCGACGAAGGGGATGCGCCAGCCGAAGTCGAAGAATTGCTCGTCCGTAAGCAGGGCGGTGAGCAGCAAAAAGGTGATGCTGGAGAGGATGAAGCCGATCGGCGCACCTAGTTGCGGGAACATGCCGAACCAGGCGCGCTTGCCTGGCGGGGCGTTTTCGGTGGCCAGCAGGACCGCGCCGCCCCATTCGCCGCCCAGCCCCAGCCCCTGGCCGAAGCGGAAGATGGCGAGGAGAATCGGCGCGAGTATGCCGATGGAGGCGTAGCTGGGCAGCAGGCCGATGGCCACGGTGGAGAGTCCCATGGTGAGCAGGGAGGCCACCAGAGTGGCCTTGCGCCCGATGCGGTCACCGAAGTGGCCGAACAGCGCCGCGCCGATCGGGCGCGCGAAAAACGCGATGGCGAAGGTGGCCAGCGATTGCAGGATGGCGGTGGTGGGGTCGGATTCGGGGAAGAACAGACGCGGAAAGACCAGCGCCGCCGCCGTGGCGAAGATGTAGAAATCGAAAAACTCGATGGTGGTGCCGATCAGGCTGGCGAACAGAACGCGGCGGGTGGAATTGGCGGGGGCGGTTGGCATGGCGCTGGCTTGGGTCATGGTGAGTCTGTTGGGGTTGGGTGGGGTATATGGGGCGGTTTGATATTTCTGGTTTTTCCCCCTCGCCCCTTGTGGGCGAGGGCTGGGGAGAGGAGGAAGAAACGCCTGCTAAGGCATAGGGTTAAGCCACATTCACCACCCTATCCCCCGCCCTCCCCCGTCAAGGGGGAGGGAGCCAAAACCCAGACGTGCACCTGTCGGCGCGATGTGGAATAAACCTTCAGGCAAATTCAGCGATCACCGGCGCATGATCAGAGGGGCGTTCCCAGCCGCGCGGCGTCTTGTCGACGTGGCTGGCGACGCAGCGTTGCGCCATGCTCGGGCTGGCGAGGATCAAATCGATGCGCAGCCCCAGATTGCGCTTGAAGCCATTCATGCGGTAGTCCCACCAGCTGAAGGTTTTTTCCTCCTGCTCGAACTGGCGGAACACATCGCTCAGGCCTAGCGCGTGCAGGCGAGCGAGGGCGGCGCGTTCCAGCTCCGAGCAAAGAATCTTGCCCGCCCATTTTTCCGGGTCATGCACATCACGGTCATCCGGGGCGATATTGAAATCGCCAAGGACGACGAGATTGGGATATTGCTTGATCTCCTCCGCCAGCCACGCGCCCAAGGCGTCCAGCCAGGCCAGCTTGTAGGCGTATTTGTCCGAGCCGACCGCCTCGCCATTCACCACGTACAGGTTGATGATGCGCACCTCGCCCACAGTGACGGCCAGCACCCGGCGCTGCGGGTCGTCGAAGCCGGGAATGTCACGCACGACATCCTGCTCGCTGTCTTGCGCGGCTTGGCGCATCAACACCGCCACGCCGTTGTAGGTCGGTTGCCCGGACACCACGCAGGCATAGCCCGCTTCACGCAGGGCGTCATGCGGGAACAGCTCGTCGATCAGCTTGATTTCCTGCAGGGCGAGGATGTCGGGTTGTGCGGCTTGCAGCCAGTCGAGCACATGCGGCAGGCGCACGCGCAGCGAGTTGACGTTCCAGGTGGCGATTTTCATGCGGCAGCGGTTCTTGGTAAACGCTGATTTATTCCATCCATGGAATAAATCAGCAAGCCTCGTTGCGGTACAAGCCCGCAACGGTCTTCACGAATCAATGACTTACGCCATTGTTCGTGTTGGGGCATCCTGCCCCAGACGGGAAACGCTGATTTATTCAGCGTTTCCCTTGTTCTGTCAGGACATGGTGGCGGGGAGATGCTCGGTCACAAAGTACAGCAAACCGCCCAGCGTAAGCAACGCGCCGCCCAGCCATAGCCAGGCGTGGCGACGCAGACGCTGCGCCAGCAGGCTTTGCGGATGGGTGGAAAGAATCAGCGGACGACCTTGTGGGTCGCCTGCGTTGAGCAAATGCGTTTGCCCGGACAGGCTGCTTTCCAGCATGGCCTGTTGATGCTCGCTCAACGCAGCCTTTTCGGCTTCCTTGCGCAGAAGCTCGAATTCGTCGGCATCCAGCTCGCCATCGCCGTTGCCATCAAACTTGCGGCGCATCAGTGGATCGGATTTCCAGGCGATCACCTTGTCGCGCACCCACTCATGCACGCTGCTTTGCACAGGCTCATAGCTTTTCAGCCAGCCGATGGCGTAGATCTGCTCCAGCGGCAGGATCAGAGCTTCGGTGTAGCGATAATCGCCCGTCTGCCAGGTGCGCTGGTGCGCCGGTTCGACAATCGCCCCGTCGGGGTCGATGACGCATTCGCCGGTGTTGTCGTCGAGCAAAAAAAGGTGCGAGCTGGTACCGCTGCGTACCGTTTTCCATTCGGTACGCCCTCTTTCGTCGGTATCGCGCTCCTCGACCTTGTAGCGATACCAAGTGCATTCGGTATGGGTCAGCGGGGAAAAAATCGGGCTATTGCTCGGGTTTTGCGCCCAGCCCTCCAGTTCGACATAGCCCTGCGCGGCGGAACGAATGCGCGAGGTCGGCGTATCCTCGATCAGGCGTCGCCGCGCCTGCAGGCGCAGAAAGCGCTCAAAGCCGAACAGCGAAAAGCCCAGAAGAAACAGCAGGAAGAAGCCGATTTCAGGGTTCTGCTTGATCAGCTCAATCCAGGCTCCCAGGCTCATGTAAACAGGTTTTTCATATCCACATCAGCCTTTTCCGCTTCGCTGAACTCTAGCAACTCGGCGGCCTTGAAGCCGAAGTTGTTGGCGATCAACACATCCGGAAACTGCTCGATGCGCACGTTATTGGCATTCACCGCCTCGTTGTAGAACTCGCGGCGATCAGCGATGGCGTTTTCCAGGCCGGAGATGCGCGACTGCAAATGCTGGAAGGTCTGGTTGGCCTTGAGTTCGGGATAGTCTTCCGCCAGCGCGAACAGATTGCCCAACCCCAGACGCAGCGCGCCTTCGGCCTGACCAAGCCCTTGAATGTCATGCGATTCGCGCGCGGCCTGCACCTGGCTGCGTGCCTGAATGACACGCTCCAGGGTTTCCTGTTCAAATTTCATATACTGGCGGCAGGTTTCCACCAGTTTGGGCAGCTCATCATGGCGCTGCTTGAGCAGCACGTCGATATTCGACCAGGCCTTGGTCACCCCATGTTTCAGGCTGACCAGGTTGTTGTAGATCAGGATGCCGTACAACACCAAGGCGCCCAGCAGGGCGAGGAACACAATCAGGGCGATACTCATGCAAAAGCTCTCCTTCGTGGGGACAGTGCAAGCATAGCAGCCTTGGCTTTATTCCTCGCGCAAAGCCTCGATCGGGTCGAGCCTCGCCGCCTGCATGGCGGGCCAGACGCCGGCGATCAGGCCGATCAGCAGCGCCAGCGCCTCGGCGACCAGCAGGTAATCCGCTCGCGGTGCAAAAGGCAGGGCAGGGATGCCGAGGTGCAATAGCCACAGACCAGTCAGGCCGATCACCACCCCGAGCAGGCCGCCGAGCGCGCCGAGAATCGCCGCTTCGCCCAGAAACAGGCGCAGCACCAGCGCGGAGGGCGCGCCCAGCGCGGTCAACAGGCCGATTTCGCCGCGGCGTTCGGCCACGGCAATGCTCATCAGGGTGAGGATGCCCACGCCGCCGGTGAGCAGGGCGATGCCGCCGAGCGCGCCGATGGCGAAAGTGAGCACGTCCAGCACCTTGCCCAGCGAGGCGAGCATCTGGTCCTGCGACTGCACGGTGAAGTCCTCCGCGCCGTGGCGCTCCATCAGGCGGCGCGACAGGCGCTTGACCATGCTGGCCGAGCTTTCGTCTTCGCGATAAAGCACGTCGATTTCCATCACCCCGTCACGGTTGAACAGTTGCAGCGACAAGGCCGCCGGGATGTAGGCGGCATCGTCAATGTCAAAGCCCAGCATCTGCCCCTTGGGCGCAAGCACGCCGACCACGCGGAAACTCATGCCGCCCAGGCGCACCTTCTCGCCCAGCGGGTTGGCGTGGCCGAACAGCGATTGCGCCAGGGTGTGTCCCAGCATGACCACCGGGCGCGGGGCGATCAGATCGTCCTCGGGCATGAACTGGCCGCGCGCCAGCGCCATGCCCCACACCTTGGGCGCTTGCGGGCCGATGCCGAAGGCCAGGGTGCGGCGGCTCTTGCCGGCGAATTCGGCGGTCAATTGGCCGCTGACCACCGGGGTCATGGCCTCCACGCCGGGAATGTCGCGCAGGCTTTGCGCATCGTGCAGGGTCAGCGGGCGCTGGGTGTCGATCACGCTGATCGACATGCCGGTGGTGTTGTCCTTGCCGGGCATCACGGCGATCAAATGCGTGCCGAACTGGGTGAACTGACCGATCAGATAGCGTTGCAGCCCGGAACCGAGGCCGGTGAGCAGCACCACGGCGGCGATGCCCACCGCAATCGCCAGCATGGTGAGCAGGGAACGCTGGCGTTCGGCCAGCAGGCTTTGCAGGGTGAAGCGGCTAAGATCGGCGATACGCATATCAACGTCCGCTCAGGGCCAGCACGGGATCAAGTCGCGCCGCGCGGCGGGCGGGCAGCCAGCCGAACAGCAGCCCCGCGCCCAGCGCGGTGAAGGCGGCGGCAAGATACGCCCACAGCGGCGTGGTGAGCGGAAAGCCGGGATAGGCCTGCGCCAGCGCCCACACCCCCAGGCGGCCGAGCAGGATGCCCGCCAGCGCGCCGAGCAACCCCAGCAGCAGCGATTCCAGCAGAAACAGGCGCAGCACCAGCGCGGGCGGCGCGCCCAGCGCCATGAGCAGGCCGATTTCGCCGCGCCGCTGGCTGACCGAAACCAGCATCACGTTCATGATGATGATGCCCGCCACCAACAGGCTGATGGCGGCGATGCCCGCCACGCTCAGGGTGAGCACGCCGAAAATCGCATCAAACGTGCTCAACACCGCGTCCTGGGTGATGAGGGTGAAATCCTCCTCGCCCTGGTGCAGCTCGATCAGCAGGCGCGTGGCGGCCTGCTTGACGCTGTCCATGCGGCTGCGCGCATCCACTTCGATCATGATGCGAAACAGCGCGGGGTTGTCGAACAGCGCCTGGGCGTTGGCGATGGGAATGATCGCCACTTCGTTGAGGTTTTGCCCAAGCGACGTGCCCTGTTCCTCCAGTATGCCAATCACGCGAAAGCGCCGGTCGCCAAGCTGCACCCACTCGCCCAGCGGCGAGTTTGACCCGAACAACTCGCGGGCGATGGTCGGGCCAAGCACGGTCACCGCCTGCGCGCTGTCCAGCTCCAGCGGCGGCAGGAATTCGCCGCGCGCGACCTTGAGCTTGCGCGTCTGTTGCAGGGTCGCATCCGAACCCAGCAGGGTCGCCTCACGCGAGCGCGCGCCCACCGAAGCGTCAATCGCGCCCACGGAAAGCGGCGACACCGCCGTGACATGCGGCAGGCGACGCAGCGCGGCAGTATCGCGCAAGGTCAGGTCACGCTCGCTCTCGAAAATCATCCCCGGCGGGCCGCCGCCCTTTTCGTTCTTGCCGGGCAGGACGATCAACAACTCGCTGCCCAACTGGCTGAACTCGCCCATGATGTACAGGCGCGCCCCCTCGCCCAGCGCAGTGAGCAGAATCACCGCCGCCACGCCGATGGCCGCAGCAAAAATCACCAGCACGCTGCGCATCCGTGCAGCAGTCAGCGCCGTCCAGGCGAAGGCGAGTTGGGCGGGGGTGGTCATGCTGCGGGTCACGCCGAGTGCGCCGGGTAGGGAGGGCTTACCCCCTCTCCCCTCGCGGGAGAGGGCTGGGGAGAGGGGGCGAAAAGCCTCAAATCGTGTGCCGGGTTCAACGCTGGTTCACCCTCTCCCCAACCCTCCCCCATCAAGGGGGAGGGGGCTAAATCCAATGCCTCGCCGCTCATGTCCGCGCCGCATCCTGAATGACTTTCCCGTCGCGCAGCACGATGCCGCGCCGGGCGCGTGCGCCCATGCCGGGGTCGTGGGTGACTACGATCAGGGTGATGCCCGAGGCGTTGAGCGATTCCAGCAATTCGATCACTTCCGCGCCGGAACGGCTGTCGAGGTTGCCGGTCGGCTCGTCGGCCAACAGCAGCGTCGGCCGCATGACGATGGCGCGGGCGATGGCTACGCGCTGGCGCTGACCGCCGGAGAGCTGGTTGGGACGGTGATGGGCGCGCCCGCTCAAATCCACGGCGGCCAGCGCCTCCCGCACCCGCGTTTGCCGCTCGGCGACCGGCAGTCCGGCGAGCAGCATGGGCAAAGCCACGTTGTCGAAGGCTGAAAGGCGCGGCAAAAGATGAAACGACTGGAACACAAAGCCGATGCGCTCACGACGCAAGCGGGCGCGTTCCTGCTCGTCCAGCCCCTGGGTATCGCGCCCCTCCAGGCGGTACACGCCGCGCGTGGGGCGATCGAGCAGGCCGAGCGTATTGAGCAGGGTGGATTTGCCCGAACCGGAAGGCCCCATCAGCGAGACATATTCTCCGGCGGCGATATGCAGATTGACCCCGTCCAGCGCCTGCACCACGCTCTCGCCCAAGACGTAGCTGCGGCTTAGGTCATGCAGTTCGATCATGGCGCGGCCTGGGCGTTATCGCTGGCGGTTTTCGCCACGGCCAGCGCGCCGTCTTTGACCCCGGCATCGTCGAAATTGAGCACGAGTTTTTCGCCCGGCTGCATGCCGTCAAGCACTTCGACCCAACGCCAGTTGGACAAGCCCTTCTTGATCGTGCGCCGTTCGATCATGCCCTTGGCTGGGTCAAACACCAGCACCGCACCATCTTCCATCAGCGCCTCGGCGGGAATGCGCGTCACCTTGTCGCGTGCATCAAGAATGATTTCCGCATCCGCGCTGTAGCCGGGCAGCAGGCGAGACTTGCGCTCATCGGCATCCAGCTCGATTTCCACCGTGACATAGCGCGCCTGCTTTTCCTTGTCTTCGACATACGCGCCGATGCGTCGCACCTTGCCGTTGAACAGCTGCTCGCGGAAGGCATCCAGCGAAACGCGCGCGGGCATGCCGACGCGCACGGCGGCTGCGTCCACCTCGTCAATCGGCGCGTCGATGTAAATGCAGCCGTACTCGACCAGATCAATCGCCGGCGGCGTGGGAATGCCCGGCGGCGAGGGCGTGGCGATTTCGCCCACCTCGCCGTTCAGCTCGACCACCACGCCGTCGAACGGCGCACGCACAAGAGTGCGCTCAAGCTGTGCATCCAGGGTGGCGAACTTGGCGCGCACCACCTCCACCTGCGTCCGGCTGGCCTCGCACTGCGCCCGGCTGCTGGCCGCCTGCGACTGCGCCTTGTCGATGGCTTCGATCGAAGCCAGACCGCTGGCCTTGAGCCGGGTTTGCCGCGCCGCGTCGCGCTCGGCCTGCGCCGCCTGGGTGCAAGCCGCATTGGCCTGCGCGGCGGCGGCCTTCAGCTCCTGCTCGGTCAGGGCGCGCTCGGCCTGGATGTCGTGATTCCACAGCTCGACCAGCAATTCGCCCGCCTTCACCTCCGCGCCCTCGCGGTAGGGCAGGCGGATGATCTGCCCGCTGATGGATGGGGATAGCTTGGCGCGGCGGCAGGCGGTGACCGTACCCGCCCGCGTGTTGCTGGCCGTGGCCTCCACCGTGCCGGTCTCGACCGTATGCACACGCACGCTCACCGGCTGCGGACGCTGCGTCCACCACCAGGCGGCGGCGACCAGCGCCAGAACAATCACAAGCCAGAGCAGACGTTTAAGCATGAAATCATCCCGGAATCGATTGACGGACTGAACGAATCGAGAACCTACATCGTTTCGTTGTTCACACCAAGAACCTGTTTGCGATCCGAGTCAACGGGCGCAACACAAGAAAACACCGAAGGCGCAGCGTAGACGAACCATGTGAACTTTTTAGCGACACAGCAAACGAATTTCAGGAAGTAGGGCTGGCGGGATGTTCATGTTATACACTCGCAGCCATCGCTTTAGGCAGCTGTTTACGATATTGATCAACGGACGCAGCGCAAAAAAATCGACCGAAAAAGCGACCTTACGGCAGCGCCGTGCAGCGAGATCGAAAACAGGTTCTAAGCACCACCCCAGAGGAGATCATCCCCATGCAAAACGTATTTTCCAAAGCCTTGTTCGGCTGTCTCGCTCTGTGCGCCCTGGTGCTGTCGCCAGCGGGCGTGCAGGCGGAAGAAGTCGATTCGTCCTCGGGCAATACGGCGAAGAGCGAGGCGATCGCCACCGTGGACGGCGCGGCGCAAACCCTGCGCAACTTTGCGGCTGATCCGGATATGTCCTGGTATCGCAACAACGTGCCGCGCGCCAAGGCGGTATTTGTCGTGCCATCCCTGATCAAGGCCGGGTTTATTTTCGGCGGATCGGGCGGCACCGGGGTGGTGCTGGTGCGCGACGAGGCCAGCAACATGTGGCGCGGCCCCTCCTTCGCCACCATCGGCTCGGCTAGCTTCGGCTTTCAGGCGGGCGGCTCGGTGGCCGAGGTGGTGATGATGGCCATGACTGACAAAGGGCGCGACGCCCTGCTGAGCAACAAGTTCCAGGTCGGCGCCGATGTCAGCGTAGCTGCCGGCCCGGTCGGCGCGGGCGCTCAGGCTGCGACGGTAGACATTATCCAGTACTCACGCAGCAAGGGCATTTTCGGCGGCATCAGCCTGGAAGGCTCAGTCATAGCGGTACGCGACAGCCTGAACCATGCGTACTACGGCACGGCGGTCAACCCGGTGGATATCCTGGTGCTGGGGCATGTGAGCAATCCGCAGGCGGGCAAGTTGATCCAGGCTTTGACCAAGAGTGCGGGCAAGTAAGAATCCTTGATGTTGTGGTTCTAAAGGCGGGGATCAAACCCCGCCTTTTCTTTGCAGGCTTAACTGCAACAGCGCGGCGGCGAGGATAATGGCGAACAGCACGAAGGCCAGCGCGGCGGCGAAGCCCATATTCCACCAGCGGAAGCCCTCCTGATACATCAGCATCACCAAGGAAAGCGTGGCGTTGGCCGGGCCGCCCTGGGTCATCACATAGGGTTCGGCGAACAGTTGCAGGTAGCCGATCATGGTCATCAGGGCGACGAAGAGAAAGGTGGGCGCAAGCTGCGGCAGGGTCACGAAACGGAACTGCGCCCAGCTTCCCGCGCCATCCAGCCTGGCCGCCTCGTACAGACGCTCGGGAATGGCTTGCAGCCCGGTGATGAAAATAATCATGTTGAAGCCGAAGTTTTTCCACGCCGCCATGAGAATGATCGCCGGCATGGCGAAGCGCGGATCGCCCAGCCAGTCGATGGGCTGAATGCCGAATGCGCCGAGCAGTTGATTCAATAATCCGGCATCCGGGCTGTACAAGGCGCGCCACACCACGGCCACGGCGACCAGGGTACTGACCACGGGCAGAAAATACACGGTGCGCAGCAAGGTTTTGCAGCAGGTCAGGCGATGATTGAGCAGCAGCGCCGCGCCCAGGCTCAGGCCGACCGAGAGCGGGCCGCCGATGAGCACAAAGTAAAAGGTGTTGCCCAGCGCCGTCCAGAACAGCGGATGCTCAAACACCTGGCGATAATTTTCCCAACCCACCCAGCGCAGGGCGGCGGGGTCGCCGATGGCGTAGATGTCGAAGTCGGTGAGCGAGAGCAGGAAGGCGGCGGCGATCGGCAGCAGGAAAAACAGCGCGATCAGACCGAGCGCGGGGGCCAGGAACCAGAAGGCGGCGCTTTTCATGGTTTTTGCTGCTCCAGCATCCAACGACGCTTGCTCAAAATCCGGTCGGCTTCCTGGTTGATGTCCGCCAGCGCCTGTTCTTCGCTGACCAATCCACGCGCCGCGCGTTCGGCATGACGCATGAGCGCGCTGGCGATGCGCTCCCATTCCGCCACCTGCGGCACGCCTTGCGCGTGCTGCAATTGTTGCCAAAATGCGTCGATACGCGGCGATTGTCTTAAATCGCCCAGCGTCCAGGCGCTCATGCGTACCGGCAAATCGCCGGTGGCGCGGTAGAAGGCAAGCTGCACGTCCGGTTCGGCCAGATAGGCCAGCAGGGCTTGAGCCGCCTGGGCATGGGGCGTGTGCGCGTTGATTGCCAGGCTTGCGCCGCCCGCGACCGAGCGCCCCGGAAACGGCGCGCCATCCGGCGCGGGCAGCGGCGCGGTCGCCCACGACGCCTGCACGGCGGGCGGCAACCTGCGCTCGAACTCGCCCAGATTCCACGGCCCGCTGACCAGCATCAGCACGCGGCCTTCGGCGAAAGCCTGGTAAAGATTGCCGATGCGCTGCTCACCGCCGACCTCGGCCAGCCCCTCGCGGAAAAGCTGGATGTAGAAGCGAAAGGCGTCACGAAAGGCTGGATGGGAAAAATCGGCATAGCGTCCGTCCTCGCGCAGCAAGGCGGCTTGTTGCTGCAAGCCGAGCGCGATCAAGGTTTGCCATTCGCTGAACGGCAGAACCAGCGGCGCGTGTCCGCTGTGCGCACGCAGGCGGCGCAGCGTGTCCACCCATGCGCTCCAGGTTTGCGGCGCTTGTGCGACTCCCGCCTGCTGCAACGCATCGGCGCGGTAAAACAGCAGGCGCGTATCGACATACCAAGGCAGGGCGTACAGATGACCTTGCAGCCGGTGCGCGGCCAGCACGCCGGGAAAAATATCGGCCTGCGCGGCCTGGGGTAAGACAGCGTCCAGCGGCAGCAGCGCGCCGAGGGTGACAAATTCCGCCAGCCAGGTATTGCCCAGTTGGAACACATCCGGCAGCGTGCCGCCGACATAGGCGGTGAGCAGCTTTTCATGCGCCGCGCTCCACGGAATCTGCTGCACACGCACCCGAACGCCGGGATTTTGCTGTTCAAAGGCAGGCAGAAGCGCACGCACCCGCTCGCCTTCGCTGCCCAGCGCCCAGAGGTCGAGGATGATGCCGCCCTGGCTTTCAGGCTGTGGATTGCAGCCGAGCAGCATGAAGATGCTGAACACAATGACGAGCGACATGCGTAGGTGAAAATTCATTCGCACAGTGGCTTGTGTCGACGTTTTTGTGCGAATCAATTCGCACCAACGGGCGAGACCGAGCCTCATGGATAAATGTCCGGCTCGCCCTCTGGCCGGGTCTTGAACAGCTTGAAACTCCACAGGTATTGCGTGGGGTCGCGGCGAATCATGTTTTCCAGCACGCGGTTCATCGCCTCGGCGGCGGCCTGCGCGTCGGACGGAAATGCTGCAATCGGCGCTTCGATGTGCATGTGGTACTGCCCGCTTTGCGCATCCAGACGCGGAAAAAAGGGCAGAACGCGGGTATCGCCCTGCGCGGTCAGGCGTCCCAACAGGGGCAGGGTGGCCTTGGACACACCGAAAAAGGGCGCGAACACGGAGTGTTCCGCCCCGTGGTCTTCATCGGGGATGTAATACACCGCCTCGCCCGTGCGCAGCGCCTTGAGCATACGGCGCAAGCCCTCCTGGCGGGTCATCAGCCCGCCACCGAAACGGGTGCGGCCATAACTCATCCAGGCATCGAGAAACGGCTTGCCGGTCGGGTTGTACGGCCCCAGCCCGCCCGCGCAAGCCTCGGACATCATGCCCGCGCCCATGTCGATGGCGACCACGTGCGGCAGGACGATCAGCGGCGTCAAGCCCTGGGCGAGCATGGCGTCCAAGTGCTCGCGGCCATGCACCACCCAGCGGCGGCGAATATCGGCCTTGGAGCGCAGCCAAAGAGAGCACAGATCAAGCAAAGCCTGCCCGGCGCGTTCCGCCGAGGCCTGCGCCAGGGCGAGGCGCTCCGCCGCGCTTTGTGTGGGAAAGCACAGACCGAGGTTGATCTCGATGATTTTTTGCCGTTTGCGATTGCGCCGCCACATTTGCCGCCCCAACCACGCGCCGAGGCGCATGCGCCAGCGCACGGGCAGGCGAGCCAGCAGCCAGAGCAGCGGCAGCAGCGCCCAATAGCCCCAGTAGCGCGGATGCCACAGGGCGCGGATCGTCCACGGCGCAGGATGAATCATGCCCTTCTTCCAACCAGCGCCGCACGTGCCGCCAGCGGATGCCCGGCTTGCGCCAGCTCGCCCTCCTCAAAGTAATGCAGCAGGGAAAGCGGCGCGCATAGCTGGCGCAACTCATTCGGCTGGAGCAGAAAATCCGGATTGGTGGGCGCGTCCATTGCGGCGGGGCGCTCGCGGGTGAAGGTCTGGTAGAACAGCAGCCCGCCGGGGCGCAGGGCGGCGAGCAGCGCCGGGAACAGCGCACGCTCCAGAAAATGCGCCACCACAATCACATCCGCACTGGCGGGCGCGGGCGGGCTCTGCACCACGTCGCGCACGGCGGCTTCCAGACTCAGACTGCGCCTTGCCGCCTCAAGGCGCAGGCGCTCGATGGCAACGGCGGATACATCCCACGCGCTCACTTTCAAACCGCGTTCAGCCAGCAGCAGCACATTGCCGCCCAGGCCGCAGGCCAGGTCCAGCGCATCGCCGTCGGCGGGCAGGAGGTGCGTGTGTTCGCGCAGCACCCAGGCGGCGTCTTGCGCTCCGGCGGATATGGCGGCATAACGGGCGTTCCATTTTTCAGCAACCGACATGCTTTGTTGCGCCCTTAACGCCGCCAGAAGGCCGGGGTGAGCAGCACCAGCAGGGTGAAAAGCTCCAGGCGACCGACCAGCATGGCGAAGCTGCCGACCCAGGTGCCAAAGTCGTTGACGCTGGTGAAATTGCTGCTGATGCCGCCGATGCCCACGCCGAGGTTATTGATGGTGGCCGCTGTCGCCGAAATGGCGGTGAGCAAATCCAGATTGGCCGCCATGAACAACATGATGAACAGGATGAACAGGGCAACATAGAGTGAAAAAAAGCCCCATACGGCGGTCATGACGCTGGGTGGAACGACGGAGCCGTTGATCTTGACCGGTATCTGCGCATTGGGGTGCAACAGTTGGCGCAGCTCACGAATGCCCTGTTTCATCACCAGCAGGATTCGAACAACCTTGATCCCGCCGCCAGTTGATCCTGCGCAGGTGCCCACCGTGCTGGCGAGCAAGAGCAGCAGGGGCAAAAAGCCCGGCCAGGCGGTGGCGTCGGCGGTGGCGTAGCCGGTGGTGGTCATGAACGAAACCACCTGAAACGAGCCGTAGCGGAAGGCTTCGAGCAGGGTGGCGTAAGTCCCTGCCAGCCAAAGGTAAATCACCGTGATGGCGATGAAGCCCAGCACCAGATAGAGATAAAAGCGAAACTCCGCATCGCCCCACCAGGCTTGCAGATTACGTGTGCGTAACACCAGGAAGTGCAGGGTAAAATTCACCCCGGCCAGAAACATGAACACCACGGCGATCATTTCCATGGCGAAGCTGTTGTAAAAGCCAAGACCGCTGTCATGCGTGGACAGGCCGCCGAGCGACATGGTGCTGAAACTATGGCCGATGGCATCGAACCAGCTCATGCCCGTCAGGCGGTAAAGCAGTGCGCAGGCCACAGTCAGCCCGAAGTACACATACCACAACGCCTTGGCGGTCTCGCCGATGCGCGGGGTGAGCTTGTCTTTGACCGGGCCGGGAACCTCGGCGCGAAACAGCTGCATTCCGCCCACGCCCAAAAGCGGCATGATGGCCACGGCCAACACCACGATGCCCATGCCGCCCAGCCAGTTCAGTTCCTGACGGTAGAACAGGATGGAGTGCGGCAGATTATCCAGCCCGGCAATCACCGTGGCTCCAGTGGCGGTGAGCGCCGAAGTGGCCTCGAACATCGCATCGGTAAAGGAAAGCACGGGCTTGTCGGCCAGCATCAGCGGCACGGCTCCAGCCAGACACAGGCCGATCCACAACAGGGCGACGACAAGAAAACCGTCACGGATTTTCAGCTCGGCCTGCGCCTTGCGTACCGGCCACCATGCCAGAAGACCCGCGGCAAAAACCAGGACGAAGCCGTCGATAAACGGGGTGATTTCGCCATCGCCATAGTACAAACCCACCAGGATAGGGGGCAGCATGGACAGGCTGAAGATCATCAGCAGCAGCCCCAGCAGGCGCAGGACAGCGGAGAAACGCATGGCAGCCCTCTACGCTCAGCCGAAGAAACTGAAGCCGACCTGGAACAGTTGTTCCACCTCGCGCACCTGGCGCTTGTCGGCAAGAAAAAGAATGACGTGGTCGTCGCTGGCGATCAGCGTGTCGTGGTGGGCGATAATCACCTGCGTTCCTTCGCCTTCGCCCTTGCCCTCGCGCACAATCGCGCCCACGCTCACCCCGGCGGGCAGCTTGAGTTCGCCCACGCGCCGCCCGACCACGCGCGATGTGAGCTTGTCGCCAATCGCGGTAATCTCCATCGCTTCCGCCGCGCCGCGCCGCAAAGAATGCGCCGCCACCACATGCCCGCGCCGCAAATGCGCCAGCAGGGCGCTGACGGTAATCAGCTGCGGCGAAATGACCACGTCGATGGCCAGCGATTCGATCAGATCGACATAAGCGGTGCGGTTGACCAGCGCCATTACCTTGCGCGCCCCCAGGCGCTTGGCGAGCATGGCGGAGAGGATGTTGTTCTCATCGTCATTGGTCACCGCAAGGAACAAATCCATGTCTTCGATGTTTTCCTCGCGCAGCAGGTCTTCGTCGGTGGCGTCGCCGCCAAGCACCAGCGCCTGATTCAGTTCGGCGGAAAGGCGCTGGGCGTTTTGCGGGTTGTGCTCGATGACCTTGAGATTGGCCTGTCCTTCCAGCGCCTTGGCCAGGCCGCGTCCGATATTGCCGCCGCCGGCGATCATGATGTTGCGGTAGGGATGCTCCATGCGCCCGAATTCACCCATGATGGCGCGGATATTTTCGCGGGCGGCGATGAAAAACACCTCGTCGTCCGCTTCGATGAGGGTGTCGCCATCCGGTGCGACGGCCTGTCCACGGCGGAAAATCGCCGCCACACGAGCATCCACCTCGGGCAGAATGTCGCGCAAATCGCGGATCGGGCGTCCGATCAGCAATCCGCCGCGCATGGCGCGCAAGGCGACCAGCCGCACCCGCCCCTCGGCGAAGTCCAGCACCTGCAGCGCGCCGGGCAGAGCTACCAGACGACGAATATGCTCCTGGATCAGGTTTTCCGGGCTGATGACCACGTCGATCTTGAAATAGCCTTCGCTGAAAATCTCCGGCTGATCCTTGTATTCGCGCGCGCGCAGGCGGGCGATTTTCATCGGCGTGTGGTATAGCTTCCACGCCAGCTGGCAGGCGACCATGTTCACTTCGTCGCTGTTGGTCACTGCCAGCAGCATGTCGGCGTTTTCCACGTCCGCACGCTCAAGAACGGCAGGATGCGAGGCCAGTCCGGCCACGGTGCGAATGTCCAGCTTTTCCTGCAAGTCGTGCAGCTTGTTGGCGTCGGTATCCACTAGGGTGATGTCGCGTCCCGGCTCGCTGGCCAGCAGCCCGGCCAGGGTGGAGCCGACCTGGCCTGCGCCGAGAATGACGATTTTCATGCTTTAACCCAGAAATTCCGCTTCATCACGCTGGGCGGCGTCCTTGACCCCCAGCATTTTCAGCTTGCGGTAGAGATTGGTGCGCTCCATGCCGGTGCGCCGCGCCAGTTCGGTCATGCTGCCCCGGCTGTGGCGCAATTGCGCTTCCAGATAGGCGCGCTCGAAGTCGTCGCGCGCCTCACGTAGCGGCAGGGTGATGTCCACATCCACCGTCAGCCAGCCATCGCGCTCGGAAACGCGCATCTCGCGGCTCTCACGCCCGCCGAGCACATGTTGCACCTCGGCCAGGCCGATCGTGCCGCCCTGCCCTGTCGCGCTGCCGTGCGCCAGCATGAGCAAGCGTTGCACCACGTTTTTCAGCTCGCCGACATGCCCAGGCCAAGAATAGGCGCATAGTTGCGCCAGCGCCTCAGGTTCCAGGGCGCACAACGGGGCGGCGTCCTGCTCGTGCGCACGCTTGAGGGCGTGATTGAGCAGCAGCGGCACATCCTCCGCGTGGGCGCACAAGGGCGGCACGACCAGCCCTTTTGCGCTCAGGTGCTGGTAGAGATCGTCGCGGAAGCGTCCGGCCAGGACTTCCTGCTGCAAGTCGAGCGATGTGGCGGCCATGACACGCACATCCACCTCGACGCCCTCCGCCCCGCCGTTGCGCGTAAAGCGACCGCTGGTAAGAACATGCAGCAGCTGCGTTTGTTCGGCCTTGTTGAGCTCGGCGACTTCGGCGATGAACAAGCTGCCGCCATGCGCCTGTTCCAGCAGGCCGTAGCGAATGCGCCGGCGCTCGACCGTTGCGGGCGCAGCGTCTTCAGCGCTCACGCCCGCCTTGGGCTGCACGAGATCCTCCTGCCCCAGCAGGGAGGCGTTTTGCGCCTGGCGATGCTGAGTGGCGGCGGCGTTGACCACGATGAACGGCTGATGACGGCGCGAGCTGTGGTGATGGATGTAACGCGCAAAGGTCTGCCGCCCCGATCCGGGTTCGCCGCGCAGCAACAGCCAGTCATCCCCCTCGGCCAGGCGGCGCGCCTGCCCCCTGAGCGCCTGCATCAGGGCGCTTTCGCCTAATGGCTCAATGGCATGGGCGCTCTCACGACGCAGGCGGGAGTTCTCCTGCATCAAGCGTTGGGTTTGCAGCGCGTTCTCCACGGTGAGAAGCAGCTTGTCCAGCGAGAGCGGCTTTTCGATGAAGTCATAGGCGCCCAGGCGTATGGCCTCCACGGCGGTTTCCAGCGTGCCGTGCCCGGACATCATCACCACGGGCGCAGGCAGATCGCCCGCCACGCCATGCCAATGGCGCAACAGCGCCAGGCCGTCCATATTCGGCATCCACACGTCCAGCAGGATCAGATCGGCGCGCCGCGCCTGCAAGCGCGCCTGAGCCGCAGAGGCGTCTTCGGCCACGGCCACGCTGTAGCCCTCGTCTTCGAGAATGTCGCTTACCGCAGCGCGGATGTCCGGCTCGTCGTCAACGATCAGAATATGTGCATTTGGCATGGCGCTTCCATCTTTTAATTCAGCCTGTTGATAGCTCTACGCTTGATGATCCCGCAGCACGAGCGTTTCCAAGGGTGCTTCTATAAATTCGATCAAGCCGATGGATGCAAACCAAAAATTGGCGAAAAAGCGCAGCATACACGCAGTATGTGAGCATTTTGAGCCGGTTTTTGGTGCCGCAGACGCGGCTTCAGCGAATTTATAGAAGCGCCCTCAAACCTCGCCCAGTTTATCCACCTCGCGGCCAGGCTCCAAGCCGGAGGCGTGCGCCGGGAAAAGCAGACAGACACGCGCCCCGCCTTGCGGCGCATTGCTGACGCGCACCTTGCCGGCGTGCTCTTCGACGATTTTTTTCACGATCGCCAGCCCCAGCCCTGTTCCCTTGGGGCGCGTGGTGACATAAGGCTCGAAAATCTGTCCCAAAAGTTCGGCGGGAAAGCCCGGGCCGTTGTCCGTAATCAGCGCCTCGATCTGCCGTCCATCCTCGCGCAGTTTCAGGCTGACGTCGATTTTCGGCTCGGCGATCGGCGGATTGGCTTCCTGCATGGCTTCCGCCGCATTTTTCAGTAGATTGTGCAGCAACTGACGCAGACGCAGGGCGTCGCCGTCAAGCCAAAGCGCAGGCGGGTCATCCAGCAGGCGCACCTTCACCGCGCCGCCACGATACAAATCGAGCACTTCGCGCACCAGGGCGCTCAGATTGAGGACGACCATGCGCGATTGCGGCATGCGCGCGTACTCGGCAAAGTCATTGACCATGTGCTTCATCGCCTCGACCTGCTGCACGATGGTATGCGTGGCGCGCTCCAGCACCTGGCGGTCGCTATCGTTCAGCGCAGCGCCCAGCTTGCGCCGCAAGCGTTCGGCGGAAAGCTGGATGGGGGTGAGCGGGTTTTTGATCTCATGCGCCAGACGGCGCGCCACCTCGCTCCAGGCGGCGTCGCGCTGCCCCTGGATGATGGCGGTGATGTCGTCCATCACCAGCACCAGCCCGCCTTCTTCCTCGCTCTCATCCTCAATCCAGTCATGCGCCAGCGGTGCGCCGCGGATCATCAAAATGCTGCGCTCGCCTTCCCTGACCAGGCGCACCTCGCGCAACAGCTCGCCTACGCCGTCCTGCGCCAGCCAGCCCTCCAGCGCCTCACACAGCGGAGCCAGGTGTTCAAAGCGGGCGCACAGCTCAGGCAGGTGCGCTTGTTGCAACTCGCCCAGCGGCGCCCCCAGCAGGCTGGCGGCAGCGGCGTTCGCGTGGCGTATCTGGCCGTCATCGCTCAGGGTCAGCACGCCGGAGGACAGGTGTTGCAGCACGGTTTCCAGATAGTCACGCTGCGCGTCCGCCTCGTCTTTCAGGCGGCGGGTCTCCTCGGCGCTTTCCGCAATGCGTGCCGTCATGGTGTTGAATGAGCGCATCATCAGGCCAAGGTCATCGTTGCGTTGCACCGGCAGACGACGGCTGTAATCGCCGTCGGCCACTGCGCGCGTGCCCAGCACCAGATCGCGGATCGGCTCGGTCAGGCGCGTCGCGGCGACAAAGGCCAGCCATACCGCCATCAGCACTGACAGCAGTAGAGCCAGCCCGAGCGCCATGACGAAGTTCTGTTTCAGGCTGTGGCGCAGATAAATCAGTTCGCGGTACTGGTGGAAGGCGCTTTGTACGCTATCGGCCAGGGTGGCCAGACGGCCATCGACCAGAAACAGCGCCTGCAACAGGCGGTGATCGGCATCCGTGGCGTAACGATCCAGCGGTACGACCACGCGCACGGCCAGCGCATCCGTGGGCAGGCTGAGCGCATCCTGCGCAGCGGACGCACCTCGTCCGCCCGGTGCGCCGATCGGCTCCAGCGCCAGGTAGTGCCGCCCTTGGCGCACATGCGCCAGGACGGACTCGCCGGGGCGAGTCGGCACCAGCGCACGCGAGCCGTCGGCAGCGGAGGCGATGATGCGTCCGCCCGAGCCGAACAGGCTCATTTCCAGGGCGTCGGTCTCGCGGCGCAGATCATCCAGCTCCAGCACGGCGAGGTCATCCTGCGCGCGCTCGGGCGGCGGCATCTGCATCCCCAGAGCGCCATTTTCCGATTCCGTCGTGGCCGTGAGCGCGCCGCCTCCCAGTTCGCCCAGTCCCTGCTGCAGGCTGGGCAGCGCGCCCAGGCCGGTGCGTTGCCCGCTCCCTGCGTTTTCGATTTCGGCAAGCTGCTCGGCGGCGCGACGGGTCAGGCGCAAGGCCTCGCGCATACGCACCTCCAGCGAGGCGCGCGACAGTTCCAGCGCATCGTTCAGCGCCTGTTCGATGCGCACATCGAACCAGCTGTCGATGCCGCGCTGGATAAAGTTCATGGAAAAGAAAAACACGATGGCGGCAGGAGCCAGCCCGAGCAGCACATAGGCGCGCAGCAGACGCATGGTCAGGCGCGCTCCGGGCACATGGGCGCGCACGCTCAGCCACAGCCGCCAGATATTGGCCAGCACCACCACCAGCAGGAACATCACCCCGCCGACGTTGACGGCCAACAGCCAGACATAGATCGATTCAAAGCGCGCGGAGTTTTGCAGGGCGTCAGTCAGCAGATACAGCGAACCCATGAGCACCACCACCACCAGGGCGCTGACCCAGGGCACCAGCGGGCGGATGCGCTTGCGGTACAGGCTGCGCAGATAGCGCGTGGCAGTGGAGTGTGTTTCCTTTTGCATGGGCGAATCGCTTATTTTCAAGAGGGCTAGGAGCCTGTTCACGATCTTGCTGAGCGGCGCACGCACATGAAAGCCGGGGACGTGAAATCCCCCTCAAAACGCCCGTATCGTTTGCCTAGCCCCACGATTTTTCGGACGGTTTTCCTGCGCTGCATCCGTTGATCAGCATCGTAACGGGTTTTTACGGAACGTGAGCTGCGATACTCGAGACTGGCACGGTTCCGGATTCCCTTCTGGAGTCGCACTGTGCTCTGTCAGCGGCTCGCGAGGCAAGATCATTGCAGCGGGCGAGTTGTTCCACGCCGGAACCAATGTGGGAACTGGCGGGATTACCCGCGGCATTCCGGGAAGACAGCCGAAATAGGCTGTTGCATATTGTGCAACAAGTAACAGGCAAAAAATCAACCAAAAAAATCGCCTCGCCCACGCAGGAAAATCCTGGATGGCGTCGGGGATTTCCGCCGCATCGCGCGGCGCACGTTGGTCAGCGCGCGGATTGGCGAATAGCCTGCGGCGACGCTTCATCCCCATCACGAGCGTGTACCGGGATCGGCAAGGCTGCTAGGCTCGCTGCATCCATGCCATCCTATCTTGAGGTTTTCGCCATGCCCGTCAAACACTCTCTTCATCACGCAGATAGCACTTTGATGCTCACCTCCTCCGCCGCAGGCGAGAGCCGACACGGCGGTTTGCAGCTCTACCGCTGGCGCGGCGACTTGATCGAAGACAACCTCGGCTTCTTCATCTACCTGCGCGATGCGGACAGCGGCGCCTTCTGGTCCGTCGGCGGCCAGCCCGTGCCGGACGAGGCGGGCGCGGAATACGGCCACCTGTTCAGCGAACAGGCCGCGCATTTTTACAAGCGCACGCATGGCATCGAGGCGCGCATGAGCGTCACGCTGGAAGACGGGCGGGAAATTCGCCGCGTGCGCCTGAAGAATCTGGGCGATACAGCGCGACGCATCGAGCTGACCTCTTACCTTGAGCCGGTGATTCACCATGCCGCCGCCGATGCCGGACATCCGGCCTTCGCCAAGCTGTTCGTACAGACCGAGGCGGTGGAGGGCGCTTTGCTTGCGAATCGCCGCCCGCGTGGCGCGGATGAGCGTTTTCCTGTGCTCGTGCATGGCCTGATCGGCGCGGAAGTCACCTGCTTTGAAACCGATCGCCTGCGCTTTATCGGTCGCGGTCGCTCGCTGGCCGCGCCGCTGGCTTTGTTGCGCGGCGAATTGAGCCAAACGGCGGGCAATGTGCTCGATCCCTGCCTGAGTTTGCGCACTGTGCTGGAGCTTGCCCCAGGCGCGGAGCGTGAAGTGGCGTTTGTGCTGGGGCTGGCGGAGGAGCGACAGGCGGCGCTGGCCTTGCTGGCAAAAGCCGTGGACGAGATGGCGTTAGCTGATGTGCCGTGCGCTGTTGTCCAGAGCGCAGCGCGTATCGCTCGCCCTGCCCCCCAGGAGGCCGCCTGCACCCTCGCCCCGCACCATGCCGCCGAGCTGCTGCAATTCGAAAACGGCTACGGCGGCTTCAATGCCGATGGCAGCGAATACGTCATCCGCCTGCCCAAGCAGGCCGATGGCAGCGTGCAAAGACCGCCCCTGCCCTGGTCGAACGTGCTGGCCAATGCGCACAACGCGGGCTGCATCGTCACCGAATCGGGCGCCATGCACAGCTTTGCGCAGAACAGCCGCGAACACCGTCTCACGCCCTGGTTCAACGACCCGGTGATCGACCCGCATGGCGAGGCGTTTTACATCCGCGACGAGGAAGCTGGCCTGTACTGGTCGCCCACGCCCGGCCCGGTCAGCGGCGCGGGCGATTACCAAGTGCGGCATGGCCTGGGTTACACGCGCTTTTTGCACACCAGTCTGGATCTTGAGCAGAAAACCACCGTATTCGTGCCGCTGGATACCGCTTGCCGCGTAGTCAAAATCGAACTGCGCAATCTATCCGACCGCGACCGCCGCCTGTCGATCTTCAATATCAACCGACTGGTGTTGGGCGTTGACCCCAAAGACACCGCGCCGCATCTGCAAACGCGCTGGGATGAGGCGGCGCAGGCCTTGCTGGCGCGCAATCCCGAGGCCGGAGCCTTCGCCCAGGCCACGGCCTATGTCGCCGTGCTCAACCCGACGGATGCGCTGCACTACAGCAGTGATCGCGCCGCCGTCATCGGCCAGGGGCGCAGCCCGGCGCGTCCGCTGGCGCTGGAACAGGCCGCTACGCTGGATGGTCGCACCGGCACAGGGCTGGACTGCGCCGCCCTGCAAGCGCACATCACCCTGCAACCCGGCGAAGCGCGCAGCCTGAGCTTTGTGCTCGGCGAAACGAATGACGCCGTCGGGCTGGCCGCGCTGCTGCATGATTTGCGCAAGCCCGGCGCGGTGGACGCTGCGCTGACTCAAGTGCAAGGCTTCTGGCGGGACTTCACCGCCAAGGCCCGCGTTCACACCGGCAAGCCGGACGTGGACATCCTGGTCAACCACTGGCTGCCGTACCAGACCCTGGTCTGCCGCATCTGGGCGCGCACCGCCTACTACCAGTCCGGCGGCGCGTTCGGCTTCCGCGACCAGTTGCAGGACGCCCTCAACCTGATTCGCCACGATTCGAACCTGACCCGCCAGCAGATCCTGCTCAACGCCGCCAACCAGTTCGTGGAGGGCGACGTGCTGCACTGGTGGCACCCGTTCCCGGACGGCACCAGCCGGGGGATTCGAACCCGCTTCTCCGATGACCTGCTGTGGATGCCCTATGCCACCGCCAAGTACATCCAGCACACCGGCGAAACTGCCATTCTCGATGAGCAAGCACGTTACCTGACGGGTGCGCTGCTGAATGAAGGCGAAGATGAAAGATTCATGATTCCCGAAGATTCCGGCACACGGGGCGACCTGTACGAACACTGCTGCCGCGCCCTCGACCGCTCGCTCAAAACAGGCAAGCACGGCCTGCCGCTGATGGGCACCGGCGACTGGAACGACGGCATGAACCGCGTCGGCCGGATGGGCATCGGCGAGAGCGTGTGGGTGGGCATGTTCCTGTATGCCATCCTCGGCGACTTCATCCCCCTGTGCGAAGCCCGCCGCGACCTCGCCCGCGCCGAGAAGTACCGCGCCCACCGCGCCAAGCTGTTCGAAGCCCTCAACACGGAAGGCTGGGACGGCGGCTGGTACCGCCGCGCCTGGTACGACAACGGCGCCGTGCTCGGCTCCAAGACCTCCGACGAATGCCAGATCGACACCCTCGCCCAGGCCTGGGCCGTGCTCACCGGCGCCGCGACCGGCGAGCGCGTGGAGCATGTGCTGAACGCCATGGACGCCCGTCTGATCGACAAGGAGGTCGGCATCATCCGCCTGCTAACCCCCGCCTTCGACAAAACCCCGCACGACCCCGGCTACATCAAGGGCTATGTCGCCGGCGTGCGCGAAAACGGCGGCCAGTACACCCACGCCGCCCTGTGGTCTGTCATGGCCTACGCCCAGGCCGGTCGCAAGGACAAGGCGCTGGAGCTGCTGGAAATGATCAGCCCCATTCGCCACACAGCAACGCAACAAGGCGCGGAGCGCTACATGACCGAGCCCTACGTGATTGCGGCGGACGTGTACGGCGTGGAGCCGCACAACGGGCGAGGGGGCTGGACGTGGTACACCGGCTCGGCGGGGTGGATGATGACGGCGGCTTGGGGTGCCTCCAAAAGCTAAACCTCGCACCCTACTCAGAAAAACATAAGGAATAAGACAGTGAAACTCTCAAATACAAGGATTGACAAATCCGGCCTCGCACTTGCAAAAAAAAGTTCAAAGATGAAGTCGAATTAATAGAACTTGAGGAGGTTTTCGACGAGTACCGAAAGGCTCACCTCAAACCACTGTCCGAAACAACCCTAGAAATACAGAGAATGCTTTCGGACTACGGCGCAGACTACTACATTGCGCAACGACTTAAGAGAAAGCCACAAATAATAAGAAAACTAAACAGACTCAGTGTGCGGCTTACCCAACTTCAAGACATAGGCGGCTGCCGAATCATCGTCCCAAAAAACAAGGATGTTGACCAAATATTCAACTTTCTAAACGAAAAGTCAAAATCAGAAATCGGCTTCAAGATCGAAAAAATTACAGATTACCGAGAAAAAGGCCGAGACGACACCGGCTACAGGTCGCTCCACATAATTATGGAGCGAAGCAATCTCAAGCTCGAGCTCCAGATACGCAGCAGAATTCAACACTATTGGGCAGAGAGCATCGAAAGAACCTCCGTAATCTATGGCCACCACCTCAAAGAAAAAGAAGGAGAACCAGAAGTAATTAATTACTTCAAATGCCTTTCAGATGTGTTTTATGAGATCGAGGCAGGAAGAGAGCCTACGTCCACACAAAAAATACAGATTGATGCGCTTCGCCAGTCTTGTGAACAAATCATCATACAATCCGATAAAAGAAAAATCTTCGACAGCTTCGTCAATGAAGGCGTAATAAAAACCCTTATAACAAAAGAATCAAACAATCCAGGAAGACTCAATAATTGGATATTAATATTCGACTGGAATCAAGGCGCATTTGTTAGCTGGGATATTGCAAGCCAAGATCCTGACGAAGCAGTCGACACATACATCAACTATGAGCATATTTATCCTGCAGAACACGGCTACGAAGTCGTCCTTATCGGCTCCTCAAAAGTTGCCACAGTACGACAAACACACAGCCATTACTTTGGCATAGAAACATACGCCAACATTCTGGAGAGCCTTGACACATCAATCGCCGGATTCTCGCGAAAAATTGACATCGACATTGGTGCAAGGCAAATTCTTTCCTGTTTGCATAGGCGTCACTACTGGGGAAAAAAAACCATCTCAGAAGACACCTTAAAGAACCACTTCTGCAAAAATGTCATCACTTTCGATGATTCTATGCGGACGCTCATAGAAAAAAACCTAATGCTCCAATCTAGTCTGAATAACGGGTACTCTTTAAACGTAAGCAAGAAGCCCGATATCGAGCAATATCTATAAGTCCGTGCAGGGACGATTACCAAGGCGCAGCTCACCAAATCAAGTTGTTTCATCCGACGCGATCCGCCCCGCGATTGCACCCAGCAGACAACATTCACCCTCCTCAACTGTGATGATCCAACCTTAAAACTCACGAGGCATAGTCTCGCGCCTTGTAGACGATGCGCTGCCTTTCGTTGGCGAGGCGTGACCCGCAACCTGTAAATGCATCTTTGGGATCAGGGCTGACCGATACCCTTCTTGAGCGGATCGTGCAGGAATTCACGAATCAGGAGGAAACCCGATCTAGCAATCTCCTGTCCCTCCAGGCCAGTTGAAGGATCGTCCAAAACCAAGCGTAAACTTCAAGCTTCGTCCACATTCGACCTTACAGACTGCCAGTGCGCCGCTGAGTCTGCAGGGGGCAGGAGATGAAGCTGCGGATTGTCGTCCATGAGTCTGAGCTATGTCGATGCTCCCGGTGAGCCGCTGGATATGGCGGAACTCAAGCGCGCCAGGCTGCTGCATTCCCTGGGTGATGTATCGTTGGGGCGCTATCAGCTGGTTTATTGCCACGGAAATTACACGTCCACGGCGGTGTTTTATCTTTCCTCTTGCTCTGGCAAGTAGCGCAAAGCTGCCGAGAGTCGCCGTCGTGTGCGGAGGCGATCAACGTTTTGGGGCCGACTGGGTGAGGGATATCCAGAATGCTGGCATAGCGGTGCGCGTAGTTCCCGGCGCGAGCCATTTTTTGACGGGACGCAGTTGAGCAGGCGCTTGCGGATTTGCATGTTCGGTCTTGAACGGCTCCAGCCGCATACCTGCGCAGGAGCCGTAGGTTGAAAGCGCGCGTATAGCTGCTCCCATACCCTGCTGATGCTGAGCGCGAAACGACCGAAAGGCCGCCTTTCCGGTCGATTTTTTCTTGCACTGCATTCGTTGTTGATCAAGATCGTGATTGCAGGCGTGCTTACTCCGCGTCCAACACGCGAATACGCGCCTCGGCGCGGCGGCCGCTGTTGTCCAGCACCACGAGTTTGGCAAAACCTGCGCCTTGTGGCTGCCAGAAGCGGGCGTCTGCGGCCAGCGGCTGGCCGTTCACCACCCAGCGTAGCGGAGGCTGACCGCCGCTGGCGCTGAGGGCGACGCCCTCTTCCAGGCTTTCCACGCTTGCGCCGTCCGGCGGGAAAAGGATGCGCAAGCGCGATACGCTGGCCTGGGTCGCACTCTCGTTGCTCAGGCGCGCCAGTGCGGGCGGGGCGCGGCCTTGCAGCAGGGGATGATCGGGGTTCGGCGGCAAAGGGCGGGCGGCGCGATCCGGCGGCAGGAGATCAAAAGCCTTGAACATCAGCGGTGCGGCGGCAAGTCGCCCCAGGCTGCCCGGAGTGCTGCCGCCGTCGGCGCGTCCGACCCACACCGCCACCGTGTATTGCGCGGAGACGCCGACCGTCCAGGCGTCGCGGAAACCGTAGGAGGTGCCAGTCTTGAAGGCGATATTGCGCGGACGCTGCACGCCGCGTGCGGCGGCGACGCCTTCCGGCATCGGGCTATGTTGCAGGATGTCGAGCGCGACATAGGCGGCATGGCTGCCGACCAGTCGGCATGTGGGTGCGTCATCCGCCGCCGTGCTCAATGCCAGCGGCCTGACCTGTCCGCCTTGCCCCAGCGCGGCGTAGAGCATGGCAAGGTCGAGCAGGCGGATGCCCGCCCCGCCCAGCGCCAGCGGCAGGCCGGGGTCTTGCGTGTCCGGAAAAGCCAGCGGCGCGCCGCAGCGTTTGAGCAGGGCGGCGAAGCGCGCCGGGCCGACGCGCTCCAGGGCTTGCACGACGGGGATGTTGAGCGAGCGTTGCAGCGCCTCGCGTGCGCTGACCGTGCCGTGAAATGCGTGGTCAAAATTGCGCGGCTGCCAGTCGCCGAAGCGTTGCGGCATGTCGTCCATCAGGGTGGCGGGATGCAGGCTCAGATCATCGAAAGCCAGGGCATAGATGAACGGCTTGAGCGTGGAGCCGGGCGAGCGCACGGCGCGACTTAGATCCAACTGGCGGCTTGCCCAGTCGGCGCTGCCCAGATGGGCGATCAGGCGCGAGCCGTCGAGGATGACGATGCTCAGGTCATTGCCGGCCTGCAGTTTGCCGCGCCAGCTTGCGCCCAGCTCTTCCAGTTTGCCTTGCAGCAGGCCGTCGATCGGGGTACGGATGATCTGGCCGCTGCCTGCGCCAGCCAGATGCTGCGCCAGATGCGGCGCATGGCGGGGCAGACTGCGCATGAAGTGCGGTACGTCTTCCCGTTGCGCGGCGGCGGCCACGTCCGGGGCGAGCAGGCCGCGTTGCGCCATGCGTTGCAAAATGCGGTCACGCGCCGCCTTGGCGGCTTGCGGCTGACGATCCGGGCGCAGACGTTCCGGCGATTGCGGCAGGGCGACCAGCAGGGCGGCTTCGGCAGGACTGAGCTGACGCGGCGTGTGGCCGAACCAGGCCAGGGAAGCCGCCGTGACGCCTTCCAGCGTGCCGCCAAAGGGCGCAAGCGTGAGGTAGGCGTCCAGCACGCCCGCACGCCCCAGCAAGATACTCAGTTGCAGCGCCCGCGCCGCCTCATCCAGCTTTGCGCCCAGCGTGCGCGGCTTGGGTTGCAGCAGGCGCGCCGTCTGCATATTGAGGGTGGATGCGCCGGAAATGATCTGCCCGTGGCGTGCGGCCTGGCCGATGGCGCGCAGCACGGCCAGCGGGTCGATGCCGGGGTGTTGCTCGAAATGCCGATCTTCGCTGGCCTTGAGCATGGCCAGGTACAGCGGATCGACCTCCTGGGCGCGGGTGGGGATGCGCCAGGTGTCCTCGCGGGTGGGAAAAGCGCGCAGCAGCCGGTTTTGACGGTCGAGCACCAGGCTGGAATGGCCGTGAATGCGGCTTAGATCAGGCGGTGCAAGCCAGCTCAGGCTGATGAAATGGGCGAGCTTTTGCCCCGTGGTTTGTGTGTGCAGCGCCGCTGGCGAAAACGGCGACACATGGCGTTGCAGCAGGCGATTCCATGTCCATAGGCTCAAAAGGATGAGCAGAATCAGGAGGACTAGGTAGGTTTTCGCCCTCACCCCAGTCCTCTCCCGCTTGCGGGATAGGGGGCTGAATGCCGGGAGATTTTCTCCGTGTGCTCTGCGCTCTCTGTGGATTATTTTCCATCTACTCCACAATCGTCAGCGTCCCCATCGCGGTTCGGGCGCGGATGCGCGGCGCGTACATGTGTTCGGCATTAGCGGCTGGCAGGGCGAAACGCCCCGGAGTGACGGCGCGCACCACATAGGCCAGCTTGAAGCTCCAGATCGGCGTGTTGTAATTGCGCACCGGGTAATCCGGGTCGCTGCGATCCATCACATAGTTGGGCAGGCTGATGGCGGCCAGGTAACGGTCATCCCGCGCCTGGCGCATCTGCGCTTCAGACAGCTCGCCCAGCCAGGCGTAGCCCGCCTGTTCGGGGCGCAACATGCCCTCGATTTCCCAGCCTGCGGGCAGCAGGTCGAGCACGGCGTAATCGCCTGCGACTTGCGGGCGCGCCTCGCCTTCGATCACCACCACGAAACGCTCGTTGCGCGGCAGGCGGGTGAGGTCGGCCAGGCGGCCTTGCAGATCGAACACCTGCTTGCTAAGGCTCAGTCCCTCGGCGATGGCGGGCAGCGGCTCAAGCGGTACGCCGGACACGGAGAGAATGCGGAACACCTCGCTTTCGCCCAGGTTGTGCACGCGGGTTCCCGCCAGTTGCGCCGCATCGAGGCTGACGGTAGCCGGGTCGCCCTTGGCCACGGGCTTGCCATTGACTTCCACGGACAGCTTGCCTGCGTTGCGCCCGATTTCCGCCGCCGCCAGCAGCATCCAGGCTTTTTCCTGCGTGGTGGTGTAGTCCAGGCCATAAACGACGCCGTGCTGACCCAGGGCGGGAGCAAGCTCCAGCACGCCGGGCACGGAGGCCGCCCGCCCGCTTTGTGCCATGATCGCCGCCACGGCATACACGTCGCGCAGAGGACTGCCATAGGGCAGGGGCTTGTAGCTGCCGGGCTTGGTCAGCAGATCCTTGGCGGCAGCGAAGGCATGGTTGGCGCGGGCGCGTTCGCCGATGGACTCCAGCGCCGCGCCCAGATTCGCCCAACTGACCGGGTCGGCAGGCGGATTCTGGTCGTGGAAATAGCGCAGGTCGGCGGCGTTGACCCTCCCCTGACGCGCCAGCAGGTCGGCGGCATAGGCGCGCACATCGGCGCGGCTATCGCGCATGGCGGAATTGGCCAGCCATTGCTGACCCAGCGCCAGCGGCGCCTTGGGCACGTCGAAGCCCTTGTCCGCCGCGCGTTGCAGGAAATCCAGCGCGAACACGCTGATCCACGGGTCGGCATAGTTGCCCCACGGCCCCCACATATTGAAGCCGCCGTCGGCCTGCTGCATGGCGAGAATATGGTCGATAGCGACCTGCACGCGCATGTCCAGGCTGCGATCAGCGCGCACGCCGACGTTTTGCGCCACTTCGTTGAAGTAAAGCAGCGGCATGGCGCGGCTGGTGGTTTGCTCCAGGCAGCCGAAGGGGTAGCGATCCATCCAGCGCAGCAGCCCGGCTACGTCCAGCCCGGCATAGCGCGACAGGCTGAGAGACGCCTGCTCCGTGCCCGGCACAAAGCCTTGCAGCAGGGCGTTGTCCAGCGTCACTTCCTGCCCTGCGGCCAGCAAGGCGCTGTCTTCGCGGCTTTGCATGGCCTGCGGCGGGCGCACCTGAATCGGCCAGTCGCGGGTGACGCGGAACGGCTTGCCATCGCCCTGCGCCGGCCCGCTCAGATTCATCACCACCTGGCCGATGCCCGCTTCCTTGCCTTGCAGGGGCAAGGTGAAGATTTCACGCGCTCCGGCGGCAAGCTGAATGTTGCGCTCGATCAGTATGTTGCTTTGCTCCCTCTCCCCTCGTGGGAGAGGGGTGGGGAGAGGGGGCGTGAGGGGCTGTTTTGAAAGGCTTGCACTGGTTGCTCCACCCTCTCCCCCAGCCGGCTTCGCCCCCCTCGCTTCGCTCTCCCCGTCAAGGGGGAGGGGGGAAGTAGCGCGCACCGCGCCATCGGCGCTGATTTTCATCTGGTACTCGCCGGCGGCGCCTTCCACGTTGTGCAGCAGCACGGTCAGGCGACCGGCATCGCCCGGGGCGAGGAAGCGCGGCAGGATCAGTTCAGCTACCAGCGGGTCGCGCACGGTCATGCGCGCATCGCCCGAGCCGATGTTGTCGGCGTCAAAGGCCACGGCCATCAGGCGCAACTCGCCCTGGAAGTCCGGCACGTCCAGCGGAATGACGGCCTTGCCCTGCGCATCGGTCTTCACCAGCCCGGAGAACAGCGCCACGGTGCGCGTCGGCACTACGTCCAGCCCCTTGCCGCCGTCGGCGTCGCCGCCCTGGTCGTCGCCGCCCGCGTTCAGGCCGCGAATCAGGCGTCCGTAGTCGTCGCGCATACCCACCCCAAGCTGGCGCTTGCTCAGGTAATGCGCCTGCGGCGCGGGCGTTTTGAAGCGGGTGAGCTGCAAGATGCCCTGATCGACGGCGGCAAGGGTGACATAGGCGCTCTTGCCGCCTGCAGACAGATTGGACAGGCTGACCGCCACGTCCACCTTCTGGCGCGGGGAGATTTTGGCGGGTGCGGCGATGGTCACGCCCAGGGTGCGCTGCTGCGGGTTCAGTCCCAGCCAGGCCACGCCCACGGCACGCACCGGGGCATGGCCGAGCTTGTCGCTCATCGGGCGATAAAGCGTGACCAGGGCATACGCGCCTGCGCCCCACTCGGCGCGCAGGGTGATGTCCACATCCGTGCCGCCTGCGGGAACGGCGATGTTGCGCACTTCCTGCACACGCTCATTGGCCAGCACCAGCAGGGCTTGACCGGCAAATTCGCTGTCGATATGCAGGCGGGCGACTTCGCCGGGCGCGTAGCCCGGTTTGTCAGCGGCCAGCGGCAGACGATCCGGACGCTCCGCCGTGGCCTCGCCATACCAGCCGCCGTAAAAACGCAGCGAACTTTCCGCGCCGCTGGCCGGGTCACGCACGATCACGCGGTAACTGCCCCAGCTCACCCGCTGCTTGAGCAGGGTCGGCTGGTCGGCGCTGACCGCAAGCGCGCCTTTGCCCAGCTCGCGCTCGCGCACCACGCGCTCGTAGCGCCATTGATTGTCGCGGCGATGCCATTGCCAGGTGGATTCGTCCTTGACAAAGCGGTATTCCACGCCGCCCTGCGCGATGCGCTCGCCTTGGTTGTTCACGGCGATCAGCTCGAAAATGGCGTCGGCGCCCTGACGGGCTGCGCCTTCAAACTGCGGGCGCAGACCCAGCGCCAGCGGCTGCACGATGAGCGGCGCGTACACATGCTCGCCGGTGGCGCGACCGCCCGGTTCGCGGATGGCCAGGGCGATGTCGGCGCGCAGCGGGCGCGAGCTTTGAATGTTGCCCGGCGTTTCGCCGCTGACGCTGGTTTTGCCTGCGGCATCGGTATCCGCCACGTGCAGGCTGATGCGTTCGCCCTGGAACACCTCGTCTTCATCGCCCCAGCGGAAGCCCTTGTGCATGGGGAAGGGCGCGGGGTCGGTCTCCAGGATCAGGTCGCCCTCGCCGCTTAGCGCCGCTGCGGGCGCGCCGTAGAGGAAACGCGCTTCCAGCGGGATGCTGAACGCTTCGCCTGCGCGCAGCGTCTTCGGTTTGTCCAGAATGGTGAGCGCCAGGCGCTGCGGCACAAAGTCCTGCACTTCCAGGCTGACCCGCCCCACCGGAGCATCCTGCGGGTCGGTATGCGCCGTGATCTCCCAGCCGCCGCGTGTCGCGGTCAACGGCAGGGGAATGTCCAATGTCGCGCCGCCTTCGCCTTGCGCCTTGAGGGTGAAGCGTCGCGCTTCCTGGCCGTCTGGGCGCAGCAGCTTGAGCACCAGCGTGCTGTCGTTGAGCGCCTTGGCTGTGGCGTCCCGCGCCAGCACGCTCAGATGAATGGTTTCGCCGGGGCGGTAAATGCCGCGTTCGGTGTAAAGGAAGGCGTCCACCGGCCCGGCGGGAGCGCGCCCGTCCACGCCACGATCGGACAGATCGAACGGCGCACGGCGCAGGTCAAGGAAATTGAAGTCGTTGCTGGCGGCGTGATAGGCCATGAGCATGACCGCGCTCATGCCGCCGTCGCCCTGCAACAGGCCGACCGGGAAATGCACCACGCCCTGGGCGTCGCTCGTCGCTTCGCCCAGCACGTCGTTGTTGCGCGCCAGCAGGCTTACGCGCACGCCGCCGACCGGTTTGGCGTCATGCAGGGAGCGCACCAGCAGGGTCAGGCCATCCGCGCCGCGCAATGAGGTCAGACCGAGATCGGACTGCACGATCCATTGCGCCGCCATGCGCCCGCGCTCTTCGTCGTAATAATCCTCTTCCTCCGCCGTGGAGGCTTCATTGGCGGCATCGTCCGCCACCAGCAGGTAGGCTCCCGGCTCGCGCTTGCCGATGGCCTCCTGAATGGGAATCAGGCTGGTGATGCTGGTATTGCGCGCCGCACTGACCGCCATGCTGCCGCTCCACACCAGACGCCCTTCGTCTGCGGCGATTTGCTCGGTCTGATAAGGGTACATGCTGCGTTCGTCGACAAAATCCTCGCGCATCCGCGCCAGCAGGCGGTCGCCGACGCGAAACAGCTTGAGGTTGAGCTTGTCCACGTTCATGGTGGTGACGGGCAGACCCTCGTCATGATGGATGGGCAGCACAAAGCCCGCGCCCAGGCGCACCGAGGGTTTCTGGTCGCCCAGGGTGAGCGGCATGTTCACCGCATCCTGCAATTTCGCGCCGTTGGCGGCGGGCAGGCCGGGCAGAATCTCCAGTTGGTAGTCGCCGCCAAAGCTCAAGCCCGCAAGGCACAGGCGCGCTTCGCTGACGCGCACGTCCAGCTTGACGGCGGGTTCCAGGCGCAGGTAGTCGGCGTAGCGCACCTTGTCGGATGTCAGCAGCGGCGCAGAAAACACCAGGCAGGCTTCGGGCGTCGCGCTGTCCGGGTCGATCAGCACGCGCTGGAAGCGCAGGGCGTCGTCGGCGACCTTGGCCGCTGGCGCGACGCCAGCCGTAAGCTCACCCGAGCGCGGCGCGGCGGGCGCAGGGTTGGCGGCGGCATTGCTGGCCGAGGCGTTGACGGCTGTCGTCGAGGATGGCTCGGGAGACTGGGTGATAAAATAAGCCAGTGCGCCCAGCGCCAGAATGATCAGCGCGGCGAGAAGAATTTTACGCATGAGAGACACCAAGCGAAGCCTTGTGGTGGGCTGAGAGTCCTGTTTACGATCTCGCTGAACGGCGCACCAAGCATAATTCTTGGGCGCAAAAATCGCCCTCAAAATGCTCACATCCTCAAAATGCTCACATCGTTCGTCTATGCTGCGCCTTTTCGCGCGATCTTCGCTTGCCCTGCATCCGTTGATCAAGATCGTAAACAGGCTCTGAGTGTTGCTTAGGAATGTGACAGGCGCAAGGCAGGATTTTCTGCCCTCAGCTCTTTAGGGCGCGTGGGCTGAATTTCCACGTCGTGCAGGTCATGCGCCCTGCAAAAACTCCACTCGCCAGGGTGCATCGGCGCTTTGTTGCAGACGTGGATGCAGCCAAGCGCTGGCTTCGCGCAGTTCGGCATCAAGCTGCCAGGGCGCGTTGACGATCACCATGCCGCTGCCGTTGAGGCGCAACTGATTGTCGGGCGCGTGGATGCACAGCTCGCAGACCAAGGCGTTGGGCAGCGCGGCCTTGGCGAGTTTGCGCAGCAGGCGATCCGCCGCCGGGCGATCCTTGATCGGATACCAGCCGAGCAGCACGCCTTGCGGCCAGCGTGCGTGGCTGGCGATAAGCGCATCGGCCAGACGCTGCAGTTCGTCGGCGGCTTCAAACGGCGGGTCGATCAGCACCAGTCCGCGCTTGGCTTCTCGCGGCGGCAGCAATGCGCCGAGCGCCTCCCAGCCGTTGCGCGCATGAATGGCCACGCCTGGCAGGCCATGCATGGCCTGGCGCAAGTCGTGCAGGGTGTTCGGCTCCAGCTCGCACAAGTGAGCGCGATCCTGCGGGCGCAACTGCGCGGCGATCAGGCGCGGCGAACCGGGATACAGACGCGGCCTGAGCGGGGCGGCATTGACGGCGCGCACGGCGTGCAACAGCGCGCCGAGCGGAGCAGGGGCGCGTTGTTCGGCGAAGATGCGCCCGATGCCCTCGCGCCATTCGCCGGTGCGCTGCGCCGGGTCGGCGCCCAGATCGTACATGCCCGCTCCGGCGTGGGTGTCCAGCACGCTGATCGGCGTGTCCTTGAGTTGCAGGCGCTGCAAAACCCCAAGCAAGATCATGTGCTTGTGGATATCGGCGAAGTTGCCGGCGTGGAAGGCGTGGCGGTAGTTCATCGGAACCTGTGAAAAAAGAAAATAACCGCATGGTGCGCGGTGCGGTTGCTTCTGGCAAATAGGCTATGCTGCTGTTGTCCCGTTCCACCCATTATTCAATTTCACACCCCATGTCGCCTTCGCCCCTGATCGCCGCTGAACCCAGCCTGCGCATAGCGCTGCTGTCAGACACGCATAATGCGGTCGATCGGCGCATTGTCGAGGTGGTGGAAAGCTGCGATCTGGCGGTTCACGCCGGAGATATCGGCTCGCCGCAGGTTTTGGCGCAGCTTTTGCCCAGAAGCGGACGGGTGTTCGCCGTGCGCGGCAACAACGATACCGCAGAGCAGTGGCCGCGCGGCACGGAACGCTCGCTGCGCCTGCTGCCGGAATCGCTGAGCATCGATGTCCCAGGCGGCGTGGTGGTGGTGGTGCATGGGCATCGTGCGCGCCCCGCCATGCGCCGCCACCAGATTTTGCGCGAACGCTATCCCATGGCGCGGGCGATTGTGTATGGACATACGCATCGCGTGCTGGTGGATGACGAATTTCAGCCCTGGGTGCTCAATCCCGGTGCGGCGGGACATACGCGCAATCACGGCGCACCCTCCTGTCTGGTGCTGACTGCCACACTAGGCGACTGGCATGTGGACGTTCATGCTTTTGCTGATTAGCCGTTTGCTGAAAGCAAGAGCTTCAGTCGCCGGATGGAACTCGTTTACCATCTTCGCTTGCGCCAAATGCGTGCTTTAGGTGCGGAATTGCCCCCCGTTCAATGACATCAGGGAATACGTTTTTTCATGGCTCGAATTTTAGGTACGGGCATCGCCACCCTCGACATTATCAATACCGTGGACGGCTATCCCGACGAAGATAGCGAGGTACGGGCACTGGCGCAGGCTGTGCGCGTGGGTGGCAATATGGCCAATACCCTGAGCGTGCTGGCGCAGGCCGGGCATGAGTGCCTTCTGGCTGCGGTGCTGGCGGGCGACATGAACGGGCGACGCATCATCTCCGAGCTAGAGGCGCGCGGCGTGGATCTGCGTCATGCGCGTCGGCTGGAACACGGCGCAGCGCCGACCTCCTACATTCTACTCAACCGACAAAACGGCTCGCGCAGCATTGTGCATTACCGCGATCTGCCCGAGTTTTCGCTGGGCGATTTCATGGACATCGAGCAGATTGAAACCTGCGACTGGCTGCATTTCGAGGCGCGCAACTGCGACGAGCTGGCGGTGATACTGGCTTATGCGCGTAGCGTCGTCGTTGACCAGCCCATTTCGCTGGAAGTGGAAAAGGAGCGCCCCGGCCTGGAGGCTCTGTGGGAGTATGCGGACATCCTGATTTTCTCCCGCGCTTTCGCACGCGGACGCGGCTTTGAGCAAGCTGAAAATTTTTTGCATGAGGCTCGACGCTGGGCGCCGCATGCCTTGCTGGTGCTGCCTTGGGGCGAGCAAGGCGCGTGGGCGCTGACGCGCAGCGGAGAATTGTTGCACAGCCCGGCTTTCCCGCCCGCCGCAGTGGTTGATACGCTGGCCGCAGGCGATACCTTCAATGCCGGTCTTATTCACGCCATGCTCGGCGGGCGGGCGCTGGCCGATGCTCTGGGCGACGCCTGCCAGCTCGCGGGTCGCAAGGTCGGTCAAAGCGGTCTGGACGGTTTGCTCACCCCCGAACACATGCAGGGGGAGGCGCTTTGCCCGCTGGCCAGTCTGGCCGATCCCGGCAGCCGGGGATTCGAGATCAGAGATGGCGCTGGCACGCACTCCATATTTATTGTGCGTCAAGGAAGCGAGGTTCACGCCTACCGCAACGATTGCCCGCATCTGGGCGTGGAGCTGAATGCGCTTGCCGACGAGTTTCTGGATGACGAAAGGCGGCATGTGCGCTGCGCCCTGCATGGGGCGCTGTTCGATATCGCCAGCGGTCTGTGCGTGGTCGGCCCCTGTCAGGGGCAAAGCCTGGAGCGGCTGGATGTCCGGGTGGAGCGCGGCCTGGTGCTGCTTGCCCCTCCCAGGACGTTCAACAAGCGTTCATGAATGCTTCATCTTGATTTCACATGATGTCACCCAGTTGTCGATCAAGTCTTTTGAGAAATGTCCATGCGCATTGCCATTGTCACTGAAACCTACGCGCCTGATCTGAACGGCGTGGCGCGCACGCTGGTCGCCCTGGTCGGCGAGTTGCGTCGCCTGGGGCACCAGGTCAATCTGGTGCGCCCGCATCCGCGCGGCGAGGCGATGCCGCTTGAGGAAGGCGAGGTTCGTGTCACCGGCATGGCGATTCCGGGCTATAACGCCATGCAATTCGGTTTTCCGGCCGGCGGACGCCTGCGTGAGATATGGACGCAGGAACGCCCCGATGTCGTACACATCGACACCGAAGGTCCTTTGGGCTACTCCGCGCTAAGTGCGGCGCGCGCCCTGCAGATTCCGCTCACCACCAGCCTGCACACTCATTTTCATGTGTACATGCGTCATTACGGCCTGCCCTGGCTGGGCGCGCCCGCCTTGGCCTATCTGCGTCATTTTCACAACAGCGCCGAGTTCACCCTGATTCCCACCGAGGATCAGCGCGTGCAGTTGAGCGCCGACGGCCTGCAAAAGCTGCGCGTGCTCGGACGTGGAGTGAATGGCGAGCTTTTCTCGCCCGGCAAGCGCAATCCGGCGCTGCGTGCCGCCTGGGGGGTGGATGACCAGACTCCGGTCGCCATTTATGTGGGGCGCTTGGCGGCGGAGAAGAACACCCGCCTGTTTGCGCGCGCCTTCCACGCCATGCGCGAGATCCAGCCCGCCTTGCGCGCCGTCATGGTCGGCGGCGGCCCCATCGAACAGGAACTGCGCCAGAGCTACCCGGACATCATCTTCACCGGCGCACTGAAGGATTCATCCCTGGCTGAACACTATGCCAGCGCAGATCTGTTCATTTTCCCCAGCCTTTCGGAAACCTTCGGCAACGTCATTCTGGAGGCCATGGCTTCGGGTCTGGCGCCGCTGGCCTTTGATTATGCCGCAGCGCGCCACCTGGTAAGCGACGAGCAGAACGGCCTGGTCGCCAGAATGAATGATGAGGCGCATTTCATCGAACAGGCGAAACGCTTGGCCTCCGCGCCAAAATGGGCGCAAACTCTGGGACAAGCTGCGCGAGCGCGAGCAGAAACGCAAACCTGGAGCATGATTGCGCAGCAGTTGGAGGCCATGTGGCGCGAAATAACTTCGGAAAAAGACGCTCAGGAAGAGACCAGCCAGGAAAAGGCGAGCAAGAAGGACACGATGCGCACGACGAGCGCGGCGCCGTCACCCGTCGAGGAGGCCGCCTGATGAGTTACATGCGTGAAAGCCTGCTGCATCGCTACCTGGACTGGGAGCACTCCCTCACCGTAGGCGCACATCGCCTGCACGCCTATCGCATGGCGCGCGGCGTGTTTGGCCTGGCCAGCCGTTTGGGCGACGGCATCGGTTGGTACGCGCTCATGGCGCTGTTGGTGCTGTTTTATGGCCGCGAAGCCTGGTTGCCCGTAGCCTGGATGCTGGGTACGGCGCTCGCGGGCTTCGGCCTGTACTGGGCGATCAAGAAAATGACCGCGCGAGCGCGGCCCTGCGACGTATTTGAAAGCATCAATCTCAGCGTCGCCCCTCTTGACAAATACAGTTTCCCCTCCGGCCACACGCTGCATGCTGTGAATTTCGCCACGCAGATCATCGCTTTCGCGCCGGAGTTCGCCTGGGTGGTGCTGCCCTTCGCCAGTCTGGTGATCGCCTCGCGCATGGTGTTGGGGTTGCATTATCTGTCCGATGTTTTGGCTGGAGCCGCCATCGGCGGTTTGCTGGCCGCCTTCGCCCTGCTGATGCAGGCAGGCTGAACAGACTCCAACAAACCCACAGACCCGCCATAAAAAATCCCCGCCAACGAGCGGGGATTTTGCATTGCGAAAGCTTGCGTCGGGGAAGGCTGGAACATCCGGCATCGCCCCGACAGGGAAGATCAGCCCCAGGTATCGACGCGAATGCCCTCGTACCAACCCTTGGCGTACAGCGCCTCGGCCTTCCAGTGCTTGCCGCCCTTGGCCGATACGCCGCCCGAGCCTTTGACCTCGATGATCTTGCCTGCTTCGTCCAACTCATACACCCCGGCCACAGAAATCGCATCGCTTGCTGAAACATAGCTGTAGCAGGTGTTCACCCACTTCGGCACGATCAATTCGGCGTCATTCAGCGATTGCACGATGGCTGATGCGGCGATCTTCGCCTCCGAGTTGGCGCCATAGCCCGACTTCGGTACCGGACCCGCAATGCAGCTGTCGCCAATCACATAGATGTTTTTGGCCTTGCTGGACTCGAAGCTGCGCTGATTGACCGGAGCCCAGCCCTTGTCATCCGCCAGACCGGAGGCAGTAACGATCTTGCCGGCCTGCATGGGCGGTATGACGTTGATCACATCGGCCTTGATGGTGTCGCCATCCTTGGTCTTGACGCTCATGCTCGCCGCATCCACCGAGGCGACAACCCCGCCGCGCTCTGGACTGACCCAGTCCACCATGCCTGGGTAGAGCGTGTCCCAGGCTTCGACAAACAGACCCTGCTTGGAGAACTTGTCCTTGGGATCCAGGATGATGATCTTCGACTTGGGCTTATGCCGCTTGAAATAATCCGCCACCAAGCAGGCGCGCTCATACGGGCCAGGCGGGCAACGATAGGGGTTGGGCGGCGCGACCATCAGGAACGTGCCGCCATCCGGCATCGCTTCCAGTTGCTTGCGCAGGGTGACGGTCTGTGCGCCGGCCTTCCAGGCGTGCGGCAGCTTATCGGCCACCGCCTTGCTGTAGCCCGCCACCTTCTCGTAGTTCAGCTGGATGCCCGGCGAAAGCACCAGACGGTCGTAACTCAGGGTTTTGCCGCTCTTCAGCTTTACCGTGCGCGCATCCGCATCCACGCCTTCGACATGATCCTCCACCAGGGTCACGCCATGCTTGTTTTTCAGCGCTTCAAAACTGACCTTAAGCTCGCTCATGCTCATGTCGCCGGAAAGCGCCAGATTGCTGAACGGACAGGTGTAGTAATTGGCGAGCGCAGCATCCACCAGCGTCACCTTGATGGATGGATCGAAGTGACGGATATATTTGGCGCAGGCCGCGCCGCCAAAACCGCCGCCAACCACCACCACATGCCCGCCCGCGCCGCGCGAGCCCGAGGTTGCGCAACCGCTGAGCGCACCGACAGCAGTCGCACTGCCGGCCAACTTCAAAAAGGAACGACGTGAAATAATCATAAGAATTCTCCTCAATTTGCCCGATCAGACCGCGCTTACTTGGCGGGAAGGTTGGCGAAGTATTCGGCGACGGCACGCAACTCAGCGTCGGAATAGCCCTTGGCGTGACGATCCATCACCGTCGAAGGACGAGAACCGTTTTTGTACGCCAAAAGCGCCGCATAGGTCTGATCGGCATTGCGTCCGGCCAGAGGAGGAATGGTTTTGGTGCCTTGACCCTGGGGGCCGTGACACACCACGCAGGTCAGGCCGATGGTTTGGCCGCTTGCCCCTTCGGCCATGGCCGGAGTCGGGCTGAGAACCAAACAGAAGCCGCCCAGCGCCAGCAAGGCGGAAAAATGCAAAGGGATGCGAGGTTTAATGCCTGAGCGGGCGAGGCTCAGGGGCGAGGAAAAAGACGCAACAGGACGCGCAGCATGGTGCATGATGACCCTCCCCGGGTGGTGAGCAGGCTGCATTGGAATATGCAGTTTTTCTAATGTAATCAGGGCACTGGATGCGAGTTTTCCCCCACCCCAGTAGGGATGAAAATTGCGCCTGCATAAAAACATGTACAAGACGAAAGTTTTAATGCGGGCATCGAAAAGTCACAGCAGCAAAACAAATTTGAAATAAATGCTTGCGCTTGGCGGATCGCTGCGTATAATGCGCCCCCACACGCCGACACGGCGTTTTTGTTTGAAGTTTGCGGGAATAGCTCAGTTGGTAGAGCACGACCTTGCCAAGGTCGGGGTCGCGAGTTCGAGTCTCGTTTCCCGCTCCATATTCAGGGTGGTTAGCTCAGCTGGTAGAGCGTCGCCCTTACAAGGCGAATGTCGGGGGTTCGAGCCCCTCACCACCCACCATATAAAAGCTTAAGTGACATTAAGTTATTGTTTCTGCAGCGGTAGTTCAGTTGGTTAGAATATCGGCCTGTCACGCCGAGGGTCGCGGGTTCGAGTCCCGTCCGCTGCGCCACTCTTCGCCCCACGGGGCATTTTCAAAGCGACTGTCACAGTCGCTTTTTTTTGCCCGTCACTTCGTCAGCCTGTGCTTAGGCGCACAAGATTCGCACGCTCAATCGCTGACACTTTCCACGCTGACTACCGCGCAATAATTCCGGTTTTCTCCTATCGGTTGAGGCGTGTTGCGCCTGCTATTCTCCAGACGTCAATCGAATGGAGAGATGAAAATGTCGCTTGAACTCGCTCAGGCTTTACCTGCGGGCACGCTGTATCGGCGCGGCGAAAACGGCTTGGAAGAAAACAGTACGGCAAGCTTGTTCGCCGGGCGCACGGTGGTGGTGTTCGCTGTTCCGGGGGCGTTCACGCCGACCTGTTCGGATGAGCATCTGCCGGGCTTTATCGTCAATGCCGACGCGCTGAAGGCCGCCGGGGTTGATGAGATCGTCTGCCTGGCGGTGAATGATCCTTTCGTCATGCGCGCCTGGGCGCAGCAACATGCGGGGACGGAGACGATCAGCTTCCTGTCCGACGGTAACGGCGACTGGACGACCCTGCTCGGCATGCAGCGCGATATGCGCAAGGCGGCCATGGGCATGCGCTCAAAGCGCTACGCCATGCTGGTGAACGATGGTGTACTCACTTGGCTGGGCGTGGATGAGTCGGGCTTGGCGAACAGTCGCGCCGAGGCGGTTCTGGCAGCGCTCAACGCCTGAACAGGGCTGCGTTCTGCTGCACGAAGTCCCGCCAGAAGGCGGGAAGTTCCGCCTCGTGCTTTTGTGCGATGCCGCCTAGCTCACGCACCCCCCCCGGCGCATCGTGCGCGGCGAGTGCGATGTTTTGATCGCGGGCGCGTGAGGCGACGAACCCCAGCCAGGGGAAGGCCTGCTGCATGGCCATGGTCGCCGCAAGATAGTCTTCCAGCGGATAGCGCCACAAATTCGCCGCCAGAGCGCCGCGCGCGCCCAAGATTCGGGCGCAGTGCTGCATGAATTCAGCATCGGCCATGATCGGCGCCATGCCGTAGCGGTCGAACAGATCGACAAAAATCAGGTCGTAGCGCTTCGCCTGCGCGCTGCGCACGAAGTCCAGCGCGTCCATGACATGCACCTGCATGCGTGCGTCCTGGGGCAACTTCAGCGCCTGGTAGGCGGCTTCCACTACCGCCGGACGCAGTTCGACCGCATCCAGTTCCAGCTTGGGGAAGCGCGCCAGCAGGCTGCGCGCCTGTGCGCCGCCGCCCAGCCCCAGGATCAGCGCGCGTTTCGGCTTGGGCTTCCACAGCAGGGCAAGCAGCATGATGCGCATGTAGTCAAAGCACAAATGCTGCGGACTGTGCGCCAGGATGCGCGTCTGTTCGACTTCGTTGCCCAAGCCTAGAATAAGCCCGTTGCTGCTTTGCCAGACTTCGACCACGCCATGCTCGTCTACGGCATGAAACAACGATCGCCTGGCGTCATCGGCTCGGGTGTCGGCGGCTTTTACCACTCAAGAGGTTCCTTATGTTGCATCGTTGGTGTATTCCCCTGCTGTTGACCTGCGCCCTGTCGCCCGCATTCGCCGAAGCGACTTTCGTGGCCGGAGATCGAGTCTTCGTCCCCATGCCCTCGGTGCATTTGCGCGAAGACGGCTATGCCACCGGCATGATCGAATCCGTGCAAGGCGATCGGTACACCGTGGAATTGCGCGAGCTGGTGCAGGGCAAGGGCAAGACCTTGTACGGCACTTGCAGCCCCGGCGCCAACAGTCCTTTGGCTGGGGCGGAGATTGTATCCGACAAAGAGGAAGCCCCCGTATTGCGCAAGACCTTCACCGCTGCCGAGCTGATGCCCTGGCGCGCGGGCAAGGAGGAATACCTGGAGCGTGAAAACGTGGCGACCATTTTCTACAAATGGCTGAGTGATGGCATGGCGGTCACACCGGATCGGGCGCGGCTGGGGGCAAAACGTGCGCGCCAACTGGGCAATAGCCCCGGCGTGCAGCGCATGGCGCAAGCGTTGGATTTGGCCGCGATTGAGGTGGACAACGCCGGTGGGCAGGGCTTTCCCGTGGGGGCGGCGCAATATCTTGGTGGCGTGAGCAAGACGCTGGCTGCGGTGACGACCATCGAACTGCAAGAGCCGGGTAGCACCGGCGATGCCATGCGCGCGATTTTGGAGGGCAGCCTGCCGCTGCAATCCGACGACGCGCTGGCTATGGCCATGGCCAAGGTCTTGCTGCTGGTGCGCGACAACTGGGCGCGCCTGCCCGCTGAGCTGGGTTCGAGCAAGGCGGCGATCCACTGGGAGCACACGCCCAAGGTGCTGGAGGCCTACATTGCCGCACTGACGCAGAACGGCAAGGTCACCTATCGCGGCAAGAATGCCGCCGCGTGGAAACAGGCGCTTCAAACCGAGTTGCAGGCTGGTCGTTGGCCGAGCCTGCCGTAACGACGTGTTAAAAGACTGACAAAACTTACGGCTCTTCTCCCTCCCCCTTGATGGGGGAGGGTTGGGGAGAGGGTGGAGGGGCTGGCTCAAGCTGATGCTTTTTGGCAGATGCTTCAGCCCCCTCTCCCCGCCCCTCTCCCGCGAGGGGAGAGGGAGCCAAATCCAAACTCTGCGCCAGCCCTAGGAGTATCGGCAAGCGTTTTAAACGCTGAGGATTACTGCTTTGCGCCCAGCTTGAGCGCGTTCTCCCTGGAAATTTCCCATTCGCGGCGCATGGCTGCGGCGTCGTAATTGCTCGCCTCCGGCCAGCCTTGCACATGCTGCATCACCAGGTCGGTCAGCATGTCCAAGTGGTCGGCGCGTGCGTTGAGCGCCGGGATGTAGCTGTAGCTCTCCCCGCCCGCGTGCATGAAGTATTCGCGGTTTTCCTGCTCGATTTCTTCCAGCGTTTCCAGGCAATCGGCGGAGAAGCCGGGGCAGATCACCTGCACGTTTTTAATGCCTTGCGCCGGCCAGGCTTTGAGCGTCATGTCGGTGTAGGGCTTGATCCACTCTTCCTTGCCGAAGCGCGACTGGAAGCTGACCTGCCATTCATCGGCGGCGAGTCCGAGCTTTTCCGCCAGCAGGCGGGCGGTGACATGGCATTCGCAATGGTAGGGATCGCCGTTGAGCAGATAACGCTCGGGCACGCCGTGGAAGGACATCAGCAGCTTTTGCGGCTTGCCGTGTTCGGCCTGGTGCTCGCGCACGCTGGCGGCCAGCGCGTCGATGTAGCCCGGGTGACGGTGGTAGTGGTTGATGAAACGCAGCTCGGGCAGCCAGCGCGTTTTTTGCAGCACGCGGGTCACGTTGTCGAACACCGAGGCCGTGGTGGCGGCGGCATATTGCGGGTAAAGCGGCAAGACCAGCACGCGGCGTGCGCCCTGCATGCGCAGGTCTTCCAGCGCGCGGGCGATCGACGGGTTGCCGTAATCCATGCCCAGCGCAACGCACACCGGGCCCGCCAGTCGGGCTTGCAGGCGCTCGCGCAGGCCGTTGCGCTGCAATTCAGAGAGATGCAGCAGCGGCGAACCCGTGCCCGCGCCATAGTGATCCCAGACTTCGGCATAGGCCGCAGCGGATTTTTTCGGGCGGGTGTTGAGAATGATGCCGTTGAGAATGAACCACCACACGAGTCGCGGCACTTCAATCACGCGCGGGTCGCCGAGAAACTCGGCCAGATAGCGGCGCAAGGCGGGTGCGGTCGGCTCGTCCGGCGTGCCGAGGTTCACCAGCAGGATGCCAAGCTGCTCCGGGCTGCCGTGGCGGTAGTCTTTTTCACCGTGGTACATATCCAAGACCTTGAATCGCTACACTTTAAAATAATTCGATAAATTTTTGCTTTGGTGTGAGGAGTGTTTCCGCACTAACTTATGCCACAAACAAAAACGTAATATCTATTGAACGTGCCCCACTCTCGCTGCCTTTGCATACGTCAGTAACTCAGGGCGTTGAGTCCTGTCTGCCCTGAGCCACGCATCAATGACGGCCTCAACCTCTTCTGGTGCATCGTCGTATATGTGCCCCAAACCATGCAAGGCGCTCTCCATGCAAGCTTGGTGAGGAATATTCAAAACTCGACCCAAAAGAGAAATAACCGCTGAGTAATACATCTTTTGATCGTCCTTCCAAAACGCAAGTGCACTAACATCCCATAACATATAGCAACTATTATTCAGCGGAGTATCTGGCTTTTCGTTTAAATGAGACAATGATTCCGTGCACCGCCGGCGATAGCATCCCTCATAAAGAGAATAGATGGCATCAATGCACTCCAATCGTAAAGCATCGGGCACCGATGAGTCTTTAATATCAAAAACAACACGGGAGCAAGCGTCGTTGAATATGAAATTCAACCCCGCATCAACTTGTTCATCCGAAAATTTTATCAAATCGGTTTCTGCTCTCTTGCACGTTTCAGCGACCAGCTTGGTAACCCCGCTCGGAGAGGCTTCGAATGACTCGGCATCCAAATCAAAATCGAAATACCAGCCGTTGGGGGTTATCGGGCGATTGAAAACATACTCAATCCACTGATCGTATAAGCCTTTAGCGAAGACTTCACTCACCTCAAACAGCCCCCTGGCTGCGCAAGTAATCCTCATACGTGCCGCTGTAATTGACGATGCCGGTCGGCGTGAGCTCAATAATGCGCGTCGCCAGTGAGGACACAAACTCGCGGTCATGGCTGACGAAGATCAGCGTGCCGGGGTAGTTTTCCAGCGCCAGGTTGAGCGATTCGATGGATTCCATGTCCAGGTGGTTGGTCGGTTCGTCCATCACCAGCACGTTGGGGCGTTGCAGCATCAGCTTGCCGAACAGCAGGCGACCCTGCTCGCCGCCGGACACCACTTTCACCGATTTCTTGATCTCATCCTGCGAGAACAGCAGGCGGCCAAGGGTGGCGCGTACCGCCTGCTCGTCGTCCTGCGGCCTGCGCCACTGGGTCATCCAGTCGAACAGGCTCATGTCTTCGGCAAAATCATCGGCATGATCCTGGGCGAAATAGCCGAGGTTGACGTTTTCCGAGAGCTTGACCGTGCCGGTGTCCGGCGCAAGATCGCCCACCAGGGTGCGCAGCAGGGTGGTCTTGCCGATGCCGTTCGGCCCGATCACCGCGATGCGCTCGCCCACTTCCACCATCAGGTTCAAGCCTTTGAATAGTGGCGTGCCGTCAAAACCCTTGCTCAGGTTTTCCGCTTCCAGCGCTAAACGGAACAGACCTTTTTCCTGCTCAAAACGAATGAACGGGTTCTGGCGGCTGGAGACCTTGACTTCGGCCAGCTGGATTTTCTCGATCTGCTTGGCGCGCGAAGTGGCCTGGCTCGCCTTTGAAGCATTCGCGGAGAAACGGCTGACGAAGGATTGCAGCTCGGCGATCTGCGCCTTTTTCTTGGCGTTGTCGGCCAGCAGGCGTTCACGCGCCTGGGTGGCGGCGGTCATGTATTCGTCGTAGTTGCCGGGGTAGACGCGCAGCTCGCCGTAGTCCAGGTCGGCCATGTGGGTGCAGACGCTGTTCAAAAAGTGGCGATCGTGCGAAATGATGACCATCGTGCTGTTGCGTGCATTGAGCATGTTTTCCAGCCAACGGATGGTGTTGATGTCCAGGTTGTTGGTCGGCTCGTCGAGCAGCATGATGTCCGGGTCGGCAAACAGGGCTTGCGCCAGCAGCACGCGCAGCTTCCAGCCCGGCGCCACCTGACTCATCAGGCCGTAGTGCTGTTCCACCGGAATTTCCAGGCCGAGCAGCAGCTCGCCGGCGCGCGATTCGGCGGTATAGCCGTCCATTTCGGCGAACGCGCCTTCCAGCTCGCCGACCTTCATGCCGTCTTCATCGCTCATTTCCGGCAGGCTGTAGATGCGGTCGCGCTCTTTTTTCACTTCCCACAGTTCGGCATGTCCCATGATGACGGTGTCGATCACCGTGTAGTCCTCGTAAGCGAACTGATCCTGCTTGAGCTTGCCCAGGCGCTCGCCGGTATCGAGCATGACCTGCCCCGAAGTCGGCTCCAAATCGCCGCCGAGGATTTTCATGAAGGTGGATTTGCCGCAGCCGTTGGCGCCGATCAGGCCGTAGCGGTTGCCGTCGCCGAATTTGACGGAGATGTTTTCAAACAGCGGCTTGGGGCCGAACTGCATGGTGATATTGGCGGTAGAAAGCACGTGGTTACGTCCAGAAGTCGAAAAATGAATGCTGCGTACTTTAACAGGATGTTGTAGCCAAGTACTTCGGGAGCGTTTTCAGCAGACTAAAAAACCGAACCGGTTTACGCCGCGCCATTGCACACGGCGGCTGCGTCGTAAACCTTGCCATAGCGCACCTGACAAGCCTGGGCAGAACCCAGGGAAAGAGCGATGCCAAACGCCATGGCATCGATTTGTTTGGTAAAAAAGTATCGATTTTGGTGGTTACGGGCATATGCAGCGCTTTTTTATGGGGTGCTTCGGTTTGGCAGGTGGATCGCAGGAAGTCACTTCGCAGCTGCAGGGGCTGCCTTAGCGCTTGCGAAGGGCACGTTGACCGTCAAAGGCATCAAAACGGGTGAGCCGGGATTGCCGTCACCGCCTGAATGATCCAGAGGTCCCAGGGGCATGGTGCCAAATTCGGTATTGGCGCCGCAGCTTACGTCGAATATCAGGCTGTCGATTCCGCCCTTGTTTGTATTCACAGCGGCCAACGATCCATTGTCGAGCACGTAGTAGGACGAACTTGAATCACATTGCTCAAACGCTGCTGGCCAGTACGCCCAACCCAATAGCGCATCGATTTCAAACGTCACCGGCAAAGTGATGGGCGCGCTGCCATAAGCGTCAACGCCTTGCGCCTTGGCCTGGTATTCGCGGACGGCTTGCGAGGCCTGCCAAAGCCAGGATGCCTGTGGAGCGAAGGTTGCAGAGACATCCGTACCATTAATCGCCGCAAAATTGAAGCCCGGACCGCCACAGGCATGGTTGCCGGGGACAATGCTGTTTTTGACGTAAGCCTTTGAATCGTAGTCCCAACGCGCATAGCTCGGGTTGGATTGAGCGCTGGAGGCTACCCCGGAGACTGGAGCAAAGGCGGTGTAGGTCTGCTTGGTGGTGTTGCTGAAGCTAACCCCTGCGGAGAAGCCGATACTGCCGTTGGTCTCGCCCTCTGAATTGCCGCCGACCGACCCCGACCCCGATAAACTCCATGTAAACCCCGTAGATACATCGACGCTGGAGGTCGTGGTTGCCGGGGCGGATTCCACCACCTGCATATCGTCAAAGCTCCAGAATGGATCGGCTGGGCTGTTGTCCTTCATCGCACTGGACTGGTAGGTGTAGCGCTGCGCCCAATAGGCGGCGATACGATTCTCGTGATCGTAGCCCTTGCCGCGATACCAGCCATAGCAGTCCTGCGCGGAGAGCTTGGAGTCCAGGGTGACGATGAAATAGTCGGTCACCTTGCCGCTGCCTGTGCTTGTTTTACTTGAGTTGGTGTAGACCGGCCAAATAAAGGCCTGAATTTGATAAGTGTTCTGACAGGGAGTGTCGGTCAGCTTGCCGCCGCAGGTTCCAATGTTATAGGCCTGAGAATACATATGTGACCAGCCCCATGCTTCGTTCAGATCATCAAGCGAAAGACACCCCGCCCCACAGGATGCGGCAGGCTTGGCGAGACTGGCTTGCGCCATGGCGGTCTTGGCACGTTCAGGAGCCTGCAGCCAATCATTCTTGAAGCGCAGGACGCGCTCTTGCTTCTGGCTTTCGGCTTCGACGCCCAACGCTTGCCACGCGCCGCTCGACGATGAACCGACGGCGACAGGCGTCATGGAAAAACCGTCCATATTGCCGCGCTGATTGACGCGCAGAACGATGAAATCAAGGTAAGGCTGCTCCGGCTGCAGCTTGATGGGTGCGGAGACGCCCAGCAGCTTGCTGGCCTTCTCAATGTCCTTCTGGGTGACATGCGTGACCAGCACATGCTGTCCAGCCGCAAAAACCTCCTTGAGCTGCGCCTGTTGCACTTGGTTGAGTTTGTCGATCTCTTCCGCCGCCAGCATGACCATGCCGTCGGCCTGTCCCGTCCAGAAATTGGCGCCGAAGGCTCCTTGCAGCGTTGCGCCCAGCGTACCGGCGAGCGGCAGCTTCACGACATAGGCCTTGATGCCGGGGTTGAGCGTGGCCTCAAGCGAAGCCAGACAGCTTGCGTCGCTTGCGGCCTTGTGGATTTCCAGTGCAGTGGAGCCGACCAGCAGATCCTTGCTGTCGTAGGCCACCAGGGTATAAAGCCCGGGTTGAGCCGCGTTGACATCAATTGTGCCCTGGCAGGTTTTAGTGTCCGCCGTGCAGCTCAGCTTGGCCTGATCTTTGGCGATATTGATGTTCTTGTCCTTGCTGACAAGCTGTACGCGCAACTCGCTGGGCGCGGCCAACGGCTCGGCCAACAGCAGCTTGGCCTCCACGGCGTTGAATTCGTTCGGTGCGCAGGAAATGACCTTCGGGTCATCGCCGCCGCAGGCGGCAAGCAAAAGTGTGGTCGAGGTCAGGGCGAGCAAGCGCAAGCGCATGGCGAAAATCTCCAGGGTCAGGGTTTGAGCGGTTTCCTTAATCAGTAGCATTACGGACGCGCTTCCGCATGCGCCGAACTCAGAAAAATGTCCTTCCGGATTAAAGGGACTTGATCATCCAAGACGACCATGCATTGAGCACGTTCTTTGCCTGCCGCTATCTTCGCCGGGGAGCCGTCTTGATCGCTCTATCGACGCGCGATTGGCGCAATTAGGCCGCAAGAGCGACATCGCAGCAGCCAATGGCTGGCGGGTCGGTTTGCGTCCGCGTGAGGGAGGAGGCGCTATCGCTTGGCTGGAGCTGCCTATGGCATTGGATATCGCCCCGCCTGCATTTGCAGGAGCGCCGGATTCGCCACGCGCGCACCCGCATGGATAAGGATTTTCCGCTAGCTGTTAGGATGTGGCGAATTTTCCCGGATGACCTGATCGAATGATGACTTTCCAACACACCCTGCGTATCGCCACCCGCAAAAGCCCGCTTGCCATGTGGCAGGCCGAAGATGTGGCGCGCCGCCTGAGCGCATTGCACCCGAACCTTTCCATCGAATTCATCAAACTCACCACCCAAGGCGACCAGCTTTTGGATAGCCCGCTGTCCAAAATCGGCGGCAAGGGCTTGTTCGTCAAGGAGTTGGAAGTCGGCATGTTGGCGGGCGAGGCGGATATCGCCGTGCATTCGATGAAAGACGTGCCGATGGCCTTCCCCGAGGGGCTGCATCTGCCGGTCATCATGCCGCGTGAAGACCCGACGGATGCTTTCGTCTCTAACACCTATGCCAGCCCGGATGATTTGCCCGCCGGGGCGGTGGTGGGAACGTCCAGTCTGCGCCGCCAGATGCAGCTTTTGCAGCGTTATCCGCAGCTTAAAATCGAAATGCTGCGCGGCAATGTGAACTCGCGCCTCTCCAAGCTGGATGCCGGGCAGTATGACGCGATTATTCTGGCTTCGGCGGGTCTGATTCGCCTGGGCTTTGCCGAGCGCATCCGCATGAGCATGACGGCGGAAATGAGTTTGCCCGCGATTGGTCAGGGGGCGGTGGGCATCGAATGCCGTACGGGCGATGCGGCGATTGAGGCGCTGATTGCGCCACTGCGTTGTGCAGACACCTTTGATCGCGTCAGCGCCGAGCGTGCCATGAGTGCGCGTTTGAATGGAGGTTGCCAGGTGCCGATCGGCGGCTTTGCCGTGCTGGAAGGCGACATGCTTTGGCTGCGCGGTCTGGTCGGCTCGCTGGATGGCAGGCAGATGCTTACCGCCGAGGCGCGTGCGCCGCGTGGCGAAGCGCAGGCGCTGGGCGTGCGCGTGGCGGAAATGCTGCTGGCGCAGGGGGCGGATCGCATTCTGGCGCAGGCGGGAATCGAGGTTCATGCCTGATTCATTGCGCGACTGGCGCATTGTTCTCACCCGACCGACGGGGCAGAACGAGGCGCTGGCTGCACGCATACGCGCTGCGGGGGGCGAGGTCATCCTCCTGCCCTTGCTCGACATCGCCCCGCCCGCCGCGCCGTTGAGCGTCCAATCGCTGCATGCACAACTGGCGCGCAGCGATTGGGCGATTTTCATTAGCCCGAACGCGGTACGCATGGCGCTGCGCGTTCTGCCCGCCGCCGACTGGCCGACTACGCTGCGCCTGGCGGCCATCGGTCAGGGTACGGCGCGCACCCTGCGCGAGGCAGGCTTGGGCGAAGCGCTCGCCCCTGCTGCGGGAGCGGATAGCGAAAGCCTGCTGGCCTTGGCGGAATTCGCCCAGCCAAGCGGGCGGCGCATCCTGCTCGTGCGCGGCGAAGGCGGGCGCGAGCTGTTGGCGCAAACGCTGACCGAACGCGGCGCAAGCGTGGAACATGCCGTGGTTTACCGTCGCTTGGCCTGCCCGCCGGGCTTGCCCGCGCTGCGTCAACAGATCGGCGGAGAGCGCACGCTTTGGGTCATCACCTCCTCCGAGGCCTTGCGCGTGTTGCTCGGCGCCGCGCAGCACGCGGCAGACGCCGCCTGGCTATGCGCGCAGGATTTCGTGTTCGCCCACCCGCGCATTGCCGAACTGGGCGCAAAATCGGGCTTGAATCGTGGCATGATTGCCCCGAGTCCTGAGGATGATGCTGTATTCAAGCTTTTGATGAGCCTTACGCAAAAAACGGATTTAGCCCCCTCCCCACGTCAAGGGGGAGGGAAATAAGCAGCCATTCTGCGCAAGACCTGTTCGATAGCCTTCAAGCGCACTCCCAAACGATGGAGCCAAACCCATGAACGAAACCAATCCGCCTGCCGCTGAAGTCTCGCTCGACAAGGACGCGCCCGCCCAAACCGTGCCACCGACGGGAGCCAAGCGCCGGGGAACGGGCTGGCTGATCTGGGTATTGCTGCTCCTGCTGGCGCTGGCGGCAGGCGCGGGCTACTGGGGCTATGTCCAATGGCGGCAGCAACAGCAGGCTCTGAACGCCCTGCACGGCGAAGTCGCGGCGCTCAAGCAAAACCTGGACGCGCAACTGGCGCAACAGCAGCAGAACAGCCGCAACGAGCTGAAGCGTCTGACCGACGACACCCAAGCCGCGCAGCAATCCATGCAGCTGGCCATGGCTGGCGTGCAGGCCGACATCGAAGAGCACCAGCGCCAACTGGCCAGCCTGAAGCAAATGCTGGGACAGGACGCCAGCCACTGGCGCCTGAGCGAGATCGAACGCCTGCTCACTGCGGCGCAACTGCGCGTCGGCGCGCTGGATGACCCCATCGGCGCGCGGCAGATGCTGCGCGAGGCGAATCGACTGGCCGGGCAGCTTGGCGGCGAATCGCTGGCCTTGCGCACCGCCATCCAGCAACTGAGCGGCGCGCTGGATCGCAGCGCGCCGCTGGATCGGGACGGCCTGGCGGCGCAGATGTTCAGCCTTGCCCAGCGCATGCCCGCCCTGCCTCTGCGCGCAGCCGACGGTCGCGCCGATGCGGCGGGCGCTGCACAGGATCAGGCGGCGGACGATTGGTGGAGCAAGACCAAGGCCTGGTTCGGCAGTTGGATGCAGATCAAAAACACCGCGCAACCCCCAGCGCCAGAGGCTTCGCCAACGATTTCCGCCGAGCGTCCCTCGCCCTTGACCGAAGCTGCGCGGGTCTTGTTGCAGGCGCGCGCCAGCCTGCTCAGCCGTCATGTGGACGAAGCCTATCGCCTCAGCGCGCAGGCATTGGCTCTGGCGGAACAGGCCAAGGGGCTGGATCAGTCCTCGCCGCAAACCCGGCAGGCGCTGGCCGAACTGCGCGATATTGCAGCGGCGCTGGAACAGGGGTACCGCCCGCAGGCGCTGGATTTCGCGCCCGCCTTCGTCGCCTTGCGCAGCCTGTACTCGCCCGTGGGCGCGGCGGCTGGCGGCGCGGATGCGCCCGCCGTGACGGCGCCGGAAAGCCATCCGCCGGAACCTTCCACCCGCACCCAAGACCAACCCCCAGTCCAAACCCAGGAGCAATAAATCATGCGTCGCATACTTTTGGTGTTGATTGCGCTCGCCCTCGCCGTGGGGGCGATCAGCCTGCTGGTGATGCGCGACGCCGGCACGGCGCACCTTGGCTGGGGAAGCTGGCAGGTGGAAACCACCATGGCCGGTTTGCTCGGCGTGGTGATCGTCAGCGTACTGATCCTGGGCGTGATCCTGTGGCTGGTGAACTGGCTGGTGCGCGTGCCGGTGATGCTGCGTATGCGCCGCCAACGCAAGCTCGAAGCCCGCGAATGGGACGACCTGGAACATGTGCTGCGCCAATGGGTCGCCGGAGACTGGGACGCCTCGGAAAGGCTGTGCCAGCGCCACAAGGATTCCGCCCGCGGGCGCTGGCTGTGGATCATGGCTTCCGCCTTCGCCGCGCACAAGCAGGGGTTGAGCGCGCGCTGCGAGGATTATCTCAAGCAGGCCGAGCAGGATTTCCCCAACAACGCCTCCAGCGTGCGCCTGTTGCAGGCGCAATGGCAGATGCAGGCGGGGCGCGCCGATCTCGCCCTGCCCATCGTGCAAAGGCTGGCCGCGCAAGACCCGCGTCACCCGGCGCTGCTGCGCCTGCTGGCCGAAGCCGAACGCCGCGAGGGCGACTGGGATGGCGTCTTGCAGCGTCTGCCCGTGCTCACCAAGCTGCGCGCCCTGCCGGATGATGAACTGCTGGCGCTGGAAGAGGCCGCAGTGGAAGGGCGACTGGCGCAACTCGCGGCGCAAGGCGCGCCTGCCATCGAAGCCTTCTGGCGCGACATCCGCAAAAGCCTGCGCGGACGCGAGCGCCTGCTGGCCGCCAAGGCGATTGCGCTGGCCTCTTGCGGCGAACACGACCAAGCGGTCGATCTGCTGTTCGCTGCGCTGCGCGAACGCCCGAGCGCCGCGCTGTCCGCCGCCTTGGTGCGCATGAATCCAACCCAGACGCGCAACGCGCTGGATGCCGCCGAAGCTCTCATGAGCAAGCACACCGCTGCGCCGAACGCCGACCTGACCCTGTTCGCCGCGCACATGGCCTGGCGGCAGGACATGTGGGGCAAGGCGCGCGCCCACGCCGAGGCCGTGTTGCAGCTTCCGGCCAATGAACACGCCTACGCCGAAGCGCACATCCTGCTGTCGCAACTTGATGAGCGCGAAGGCCAGCCCGACAAGGCGCTGGCGCAGGTGCGCGCAGCCTTCGATGCGCTGGACAAGCTGCCTGAGATCGCCGCGCCCGCCAAAAGCTAGCATCTAGGTTGGGGTGAGGAACGAAGCCCAACGTCATTGCGATACGGCACGATCACGGCTGTTGGGCTTCCTGCGTCACCCCAACCTACGGGGCTGCGTCGTCGCAACCTGAAATCTCTGCGCTTCCTCGAACAGACTGTCTATGAACCTCATCGAACAACAATTCTTCAACGACCTCGAAAAAAAACTCTGGACGGCGGCTGACAAGCTGCGCTCCAACCTGGATGCCGCCGTTTACAAGCATGTCGTCCTCGGCCTGATCTTCCTGAAATATGTCTCGGACGCTTTCGAGGAACGGCAAAAGGAACTGGACGCGCAATTCCGCGACCCCGACCATGACTACTACATGGACACGGAGCACTACGCCGACAACTACGAAGGCCACCTCAAGGCCGAACTGGAAGTGCGCGACTACTACACCGAAAAAAACGTGTTCTGGGTGCCGCTCGAAGCACGCTGGCAAACCCTGCGCGACTGCGCCCAACTGCCGCCCAAAGCGCCACTGCCCTGGAACAAGCCGGGCAAGGACGAACCGGAAGAAATGCGCAGCGTCGGCTGGCTGATCGACAACGCCATGGAAGCCATCGAGCGCGAAAACGAGAAAAAGCTCAAGAACGTGCTCAACAAGGACTTTGCCCGCACCCAGATTGACAGTCACAAACTGGCCGACCTGATCGCCCACTTCTCCGATACCGATTTCAACCGCAAGGACTACAACGGCCAGCCGCTCAACCTCAGAGCCAAAGACATCCTCGGCCACGTCTATGAATACTTCCTCGGCCAGTTCGCCCTGGCCGAAGGCAAAAAGGGCGGCCAGTACTACACGCCCAAGAGCATCGTCACCCTGATCGTGGAAATGCTGCAGCCGTTCAAAGGCCGCGTGTACGACCCGGCCATGGGCTCGGGCGGCTTCTTCGTGCAGAGCGAGGAATTCATCGAACAGCACGGCGGCAAAATCAACCAAGGCCAGATCAGCGTCTACGGCCAGGAGAGCAACCCCACCACCTGGCGCCTGGCCGCGATGAACATGGCCATACGCGGCATCGACTTCAACTTCGGCGGCGCACCCGCCGACACCCTGCTCAACGACCTGCACCCCGACCTGCGCGCCGACTTCGTGATGGCCAACCCGCCCTTCAACATGAAGGAATGGTGGAGCGCCAAGCTGGAAAACGACCCGCGCTGGATCGCCGGAACCCCGCCGCAAGGCAACGCCAACTTCGCCTGGCTGCAACATATGCTCTACCACCTCGCCCCGGCGGGCAGCATGGCTCTGCTGCTGGCCAATGGCTCAATGAGCAGCAACACCAACAACGAAGGCGAGATTCGCAAAAAGCTGCTCGAAGATGACCACGTGGAATGCATGGTCGCGCTGCCCGGCCAGCTCTTCACCAACACGCAAATCCCGGCCTGCATCTGGTTCCTCACCCGCGACAAGGCCAACGGCTTCAACCTCGACAAGAAGAAGCGCGACCGGCGCGGCCAGTTCCTGTTCATCGATGCCCGCCAGCTCGGCTACATGAAAGACCGCGTACTGCGCGACTTTACGCCGGACGACATCCGGAAGATCGCCGACACCTTCCACGCCTGGCAACATGGCGAGGGCTACGCAGATGTGCCGGGTTTCTGCTATTCGGCCTCGCTCGACGACATCCGCAAGCACGAGCATGTGCTCACGCCGGGGCGCTATGTCGGCGCGCAAGAGCTGCAAGACGACGGCGAAGCCTTTGCCGACAAGATGGCGCGACTGACGGCGCAACTGGCGGAACAGTTCGCCGAAAGTGCGAAGCTGGAAGCCGAGATCAGGAAGAACCTAGCGGGGCTGGGCTATACGCTATGAACATCAACCTAACAACCTCAGCCGACTATCGCCAGTGGCTGGGCAATCTGAAAACCCGCTTTCGCCAGGTGCAGCTTAAAGCAGCGGTCTCGGTCAATACCGCATTGATCCAGTTTTATTGGGAACTGGGCGCAGACATCGTGGCACGCCAAACTCAGCAAAGCTGGGGCAGCGGATTTCTGGAAAAGCTGAGTCAAGATTTGGTTCAGGAATTCCCGGAAATGAAGGGTTTTTCTTCGCGCAACCTCAAATACATCCGCCAGTGGCACAATTTTTGGGCAGAGGCTGCAATTGGGCAACAGGCTGTTGCCCAATTGACCGCCATTCCCTGGGGGCACAACCTCACCATCCTCAGCAAGTGCCAAACCCACGCCGAAGCCTTGTATTACGTGCAGCAAACCCAGACCCACGGCTGGAGCCGCGCCGTGCTCACGCACCAGATCGAAAGCGGCCTATGGCAGCGCGAAGGCCAGGCGCTGAACAACCTTGCCAAGACCCTGCCCGCGCCGCAGTCGGATCTGGCCGCCCAGGTACTCAAAGACCCTTACGTCTTCGACTTTCTATCGCTCACGCCCGAACACACCGAGCGCGAACTGGAACGGGCGCTCATCGACCACATCACCCAGTTTTTGCTCGAACTGGGCGCAGGCTTTGCCTACATGGGGCGACAAGTGCCGCTACAAGTCGGCGAGCGCGAATTTTTTCTCGACCTGCTTTTCTACCACGCCCGCCTGCACTGCTATGTAGTGGTGGAGCTGAAAACAGTGGACTTTGAACCCGAGTTTGCGGGCAAGCTCAATTTCTACCTCAAAGCCGTGGACGAACACCTGCGCCGTGAAGGCGACACGCCCGCCATCGGCCTGCTGCTCTGCAAAAGCAAGGATCGGCTGGTGGCGGAATACGCGCTTTCTGATATTCAAAAACCATTGGGCTTAGCCACCTACAGCCTGTCGCACACCTTGCCTGAGGCTCTGCGCGACAAACTGCCGAGTATTGAGGCGCTGGAGGCGGAATTAGCGGGTGAGCTGGGAGAAAACTATGAATAGCAAAATGGTGCGGCTGACGACTCCGTTGGCGGAGAGTGCCTGGCTGGAGGGGGAGATCGGGAAGAGGCTGGCGGGGCTGGGCTATGGCTTCTGAGTCGCCAATTACTGAAGTGGTTGAATTCAACCCATCAAGACAAATCAAGCGTGGTACGGTCGCGCCCTTCGTAGACATGGCTGCGCTACCGGAAAACCAGCGCGACATCTCCTATATTGCTGAGCGCGAATTCACAGGCGGAGGCTCACGCTTTCAAAATGGCGACACGCTATTCGCCCGAATCACACCTTGTCTTGAAAATGGCAAAACGGCCAAAGTAAATGCTTTGCCCGATGGAGTAGTCGCGCATGGGTCAACTGAATTCATCGTCATGGCGGCAAAAGCACCTGAGTACGACGAGGATTATGTCTACTACTTAGCACGTCACCCTGAATTTAGAGCCTTTGCCGAAGCACGGATGGAAGGCACATCTGGCAGACAGCGCGTCTCGTGGCAAGCGCTTGCTGACTTCACTTTCGCCCTGCCATCCCCAGGCCAAAGAAAGACGATTGGTTCGGTTCTTCGGAAACTCGACGACAAAATCGACCTCAACCGCCGCATCAATCAAACTCTCGAAGCTATGGCGCAGGCCATTTTCAAATCGTGGTTTGTCGATTTTGACCCGGTCAAAGCCAAGATCGCCGCCAAAGCCGCCCTCACCCCGGCTCTCTCCCAGAAGGAGAGGGAGGAAAACGTGCTGCGCGCCGCCATGAGCGCCATCAGCGGCAAATCCGACACCGAACTCGACACCCTGCCGCCCGAGCACTACGCCCAACTCGCCGCCACCGCCGCGCTGTTCCCGGATGAGATGGAAGAATCGGAGTTGGGGGAGATTCCGAGGGGGTGGGTTGTTGGCAAATATGGTGAGCTTGCAACGCTGGCAAAAGGTTCTGTGAATCCGCTACTAACGCCCGAGCTGGTATTTGAGCATTACAGCCTTCCGGCCTTCGATGCAGGGAGGCAGCCCGTGATTGAAAATGGCTCCGAGATCAAAAGCAATAAGACACGCTTTACCAAGGGGACGGTGCTTCAGTCCAAGTTGAATCCCCACATTCCTCGCGTCTGGTTTCCATCCTCTGTGGCCAAAAGCGCGATTTGTTCCACAGAATTTTTGCCTTGGGTGGCGGTGACACCAGCTACGCCTGAATTTGTCTATTGTTTGCTGAGTTCTCCAAACTTTGAGGCATTGATTCGCGGGCTTGTGACTGGCACATCAAATAGCCATCAGCGAGTTAAACCCGATCAAGTAGCAAGTTTGCCTACAGTCATCCCTCCCAGCGAGGTCTTAGGTGCGTTTGGCACCTCAACAGCACAGATATTTTCCTTCGTCGGAACGGGAATTGAGCAAATGGCGAGTCTCTCGGCACTCCGCGATACCCTCCTCCCCAAACTCCTGTCCGGCGAGTTGTCAGTCACCGAGGCCATGGCGGAAGCGCAACCATGATCGACATCCAATCCCTCGAAGACCTTTCCCTGCTGCGTGAGCACGTAGGTTGGGGTGAGGAACGAACCCCAACATGACCCACGCGACAAAACAAAAACCGTTGGGGTTCCTGCGTCACCCCAACCTACGAAATGAAGGGTAGAGTGAACCATGCGCTATCGGCGGGCGAATGTGACTGGCGGCACGTATTTTTTCACGGTGAATCTTGCCGAGCGTGGACGGCATCTGCTGGTGGATCATGTTGATATTTTGCGTGCATCCGTGCAGGCGGTGAAACGGCGTCATCCATTTCATATCGACGCTTTTGTGGTTATGCCAGACCACCTTCATGCGGTTTGGACGCTGCCCGTGGACGATGCGGACTTTGCAACCCGATGGATGCTGGTTAAGGCAGGCTTCTCGCGACATATCGCTCACGGCGAACGTCGCACGGCAAGCCGGATGGCCAAGGGGGAGCGCGGGATTTGGCAGCGGCGATATTGGGAACATCTGATTCGGGATGACCGCGACTACCAACGGCATGTGGATTATGTTCACCATAATCCCGTAAAACACGGCTTTGCTTTGCGTGCCGCCGATTGGCCATATTCGAGCATCCATCGTTATATCGCTGCTGGGTTGGTGGCATCCAATTGGGGATGGTGTGCGACGATTGATGACGGAGGTGATTATGGAGAGCGGTAAGTCCAATGGTGTTGGGGTTCGCAGGCTCACCCCAACCTACATGCTGCTGAACCTGGAGTAAGCGCCATGCTGAACGAACACCAACTCGAAGAGCTGTGCATCGGCTGGTTTCAGGAAACTGGCTGGAAATTTGCGCATGGGCCGGACATTGCGCCCGACGGTGCACAGCCGGAGCGCGCCGATTTCAGGCAGGTGATTTTGCGTGAGCGCTTGCTGGCGGCACTGGCGCGCATCAATCCGCACATCCCCGCCGCTGCGCTGGAGCAGGCGGCGCATGGCGTGCAGACGATCAGCGAGCCGCTGGCCATTGTGCGCAATCGCCGGTTTCATCGGCTGCTGCTCTCCGGCGTGGCGGTGGAGTTTCCGCTGGGGGATGAAAAGAAAACCGATCTGGCGCATCTGGTCGATTTCGCCAACCCGCAGAACAACGAGTTTCTGGTTATCAACCAGTTCACCATCAGCGGCAGCAAGCAGCCGAGACGACCCGATCTGGTAGCCTTTATCAACGGGTTGCCGGTGGCGGTGATTGAGCTGAAGAACCCGGCCAATGAGCAGACCGATGTGTGGGATGCCTTCAATCAGTTGCAGACCTACAAGGACGAAATCGGCGATTTGTTCAACAGCAACGAGGCGCTGGTGGTCAGCGACGGCTGGACGGCGCGGGTGGGTTCGCTGACCGCCAATGCCGAGCGCATGTTGCCCTGGCGCACCCTCGCCCATGAAAACGACCGACCCCGTCTGCAATGGGAGCTGGAAACCGTGGTGCGCGGCTTTTTCCAGCCTGCGCTGTTTCTCGATTACATTCGCCACTTTGTGCTGTTCGAGCAGGATGGCGATGCAGTCATCAAGAAAATCGCGGGCTATCACCAGTTCCATGCCGTGCGTGAGGCGGTGCGCGCCACGGTGATTGCGGCGAGTTCGCCCGACAAGGGCGTGCTGGAGGTGCGCGAAGAGCGCGCCACTTACGGCAAGGAGGTGAGGCCGGGTTCGCGCAAGGCGGGCGTGGTGTGGCACACGCAGGGTTCGGGCAAGAGCATCACCATGGCCTGTTACGCGGGCAAGCTGCTGCAACAACCGGAGATGAAGAACCCGACGCTGGTGGTGGTGACGGATCGCAATGATCTGGACGGGCAGTTGTTCACCACCTTCAGCGCGGCCAGCGACCTGCTCAAGACGATGCCCATGCAGGCGGGCAGCCGTGACGAGCTGCGCGAGATGCTGGCCTCGCGTCAGGCGGGCGGCATCATTTTCACCACGGTGCAGAAATTCGCGCTGCTGGATGGCGAGGACGAACACCCGCTGCTGTCCGATCGCTCCAATATCGTGGTCATCTCGGACGAGGCGCACCGCAGCCAGTACGGCGCCAAGGGGCGTTTGCTTGAAAAGACCGGGCGTTATGTTTTCGGCTATGCCAAGCATTTGCGTGACGCGCTGAAGAATGCCACTTTCATCGGCTTCACGGGGACGCCGATTGCGTTGGAAGACAAGGATACCCGTGCGGTGTTTGGCGATTACGTCAGCATCTACGACATTCAGGATGCGGTGAACGATGGCGCGACGGTGCCGATCTACTACGAAAGCCGACTGGCCAAGCTGGACGTGAAGCAGGCCGAGATCGACGCGCTCAACGCGCAGGTCGAAGAGGTGGTGGAGGACGAAGAAGACCTCGCCAGCCGCGAAAAAACCAAGAGCGAATGGGCTGCGCTGGAAAAGCTGGTCGGCGCGGAGCCGCGTCTGGCGCAAGTGGCCAAGGATCTGGTCGCGCATTTCGAGACGCGCACCGAGGCCATCGACGGCAAGGCGATGATCGTGTGCATGAGCCGCGATATTTGCGCGCATTTGTATAACGCCATCGTCAGCCTGCGCCCGGATTGGCACGACGACGACCCCGAAAAGGGCGCGATCAAGGTGGTGATGACCGGCTCCGCCGCCGACAAGGAGCTGCTGCAAGCGCATTTGTACGGCAAGCAGGTGAAAAAGCGTCTGGAAAAACGTTTCAAGGATGCCAACGACCCGCTGCGCTTGGTGATCGTGCGCGATATGTGGCTGACCGGGTTTGACGCGCCGTGCTGCCACACCATGTACGTGGACAAGCCCATGAAGGGGCACAACCTGATGCAGGCCATTGCGCGGGTGAACCGGGTGTTCAAGAACAAGCCGGGCGGCCTGGTGGTGGATTACATCGGTATCGCCAATGAACTGAAGGCGGCGCTGAAAACCTACACCGAGTCCAAGGGCAAAGGCGACCCCACGCACAATGCGTCCGAAGCGCTGGCTGTGTTGCTGGAGAAGATGGACATCGTGCGTGGCATGATGCACGGCTGCGATTACAGCGGCTTTGAGAGCCAGGCGACGGCTCTGCTGGCGCCCTGCGCCAACCATCTGCTGGGTCTGAAAGACGGCAAGCAACGCTTCCTCGATGTGATGGCGGCGGTGTCCAAGGCCTATGCACTGTGCGGCACGCTGGATGAAGCCGTCGCGCTGCGCAAGGAAATCGCTTTCTTTGCGGCGATCAAGGCGGCCATTGCCAAGTTCACCACGGTGGACAGGAAACGCTCCACCGAAGACAAGAACAGTGCGCTGAAGCAAATTCTGGACAACGCCATCGTCGCCGACGGCGTGGCCGATATTTTTGCATTGGCAGGCTTGGACAAGCCGAACATCGGTCTGTTGTCGGATGAGTTTCTCGAAGACGTGCGCCAGATGCCCAGCCGCAATCTGGCCGTTGAGTTGCTGGAAAAGCTGCTGCGCGACGAAATCAAGGCGCGGGCGCGTAACAACGTGGTACAGGAGAAGAAATACGGCGACCGGTTGCTGGAAACCCTGCGCAAGTATCACAACCGTGCTATTGAAACCGCGCAGGTCATCGAAGAGCTGATCCAGATGGCCAAGGAGTTCCAGACCGTGCTGGAGCGCGAGGCTGCGCTGGGGCTGAACCCGGATGAAATCGCCTTTTACGACGCTCTGGCCGACAACGAGAGCGCGGTGCGCGAACTGGGCGACGAGATCCTGAAAAAGATTGCGGTGGAAATCACCGAGAAGCTGCGCGCCAGCACTACGGTGGATTGGCAGGTGCGCGAGAGCGTGCGCGCCAAATTACGGATTCTGGTACGGCGAACCCTGCAAAAATGGAAATATCCGCCAGATCGACAACCCGAGGCCGTTGAATTGGTGCTCAGGCAGGCGGAAGCTTTATCCGAGGCATGGACGCTTTAACTGGCTGCGCTCAGTCGCCATGCCACCTAACGCCCCATGCTCTGCAAAACTTCATACAGCAAAATATCCGTGGATTCGATGGTAAACAGGCCGATGCGGGCATGACCGAGATCGTTGACCACAAACATCGTGCCCGCCAGCACCAGGGCGAACACCAGAATTTGCACGCGCGGCAGTCTGGGCTTGGCCGACAGGTTGTAGCCGGCCAAAGCCGAGGCGACTGCCGACAACACAAACAGCATGATGAAAATAATGGCGGGCGGATGCTTGCGTGTCGCGGCCAGACGCTCGTTGGCCACGTCGATCATGTCGTTGAGGGCGTTAATCACCAGCGTTTGCGTGCTGGTGTTCTGCGTGGCTATGGCGGCAGGCAGGCTCTTTTGCCAAATCATTTGTTGCTCGTCCAGGCCTTGCATATACAAGCGTTTGGCCTCGGCAAGGTCGGTCTTGATAGCTTGATATGCATCGATGCGGCTGCGGGTGTAGCTGCGATAAAGCTCGCGCAATTCGGGCTGGCTGGCGGCGGGCAACAGGTCGATGCGCAGGTAGGAAGTGCCGATCGCATTGGCTTCTTTCAGAATCAGGTCGCGCCGATCATCGAAGCGCTGTGTGGCGCTGGAAAAGGTAAAGGCGATCAGCAAGCCCAGCAGGGCGTATACGATGCCGGTGAGTGCGCCCGCGTCCGGCGCGGTCTGTTCGGCATCGCTCTTTTGCCGCTTGTAGCGCCCCAAGCGAAAGCCCAGTTCGCTGGAGAGCACGAGAATCAGGAACAACAGCGCAGCGAAATACAGCGGTTGCTCGATGAAAAGGCTGAAGGAGGAGGTCATGGCGGCAATACCCTGCTTGGATCGTTCGTCCTTATGTTAACGAATTGGCAAAAGAGTTGAATCGGCATGCGCATGGAAAGTCTGCTCAAGCTTCTTCTCTGCTAGAATGCGCGCCCCCGCGCTGCGACAGTCTTGCTGCGTGGGTATTGCTTAATTTTCAACCCCCTAGATTGTCTGCCTTAGACTGGCGCTTCTGAAAAGAGCGGAGACAGCCGTTAATGCCTCTATCAGGCCTCTTTTTAGGAGCTATCCCTATGTCCTTCGCCTCCCTCGGGCTGTCCGCCGAACTGGTTCGCGCCGTTGAAGAAGCCGGCTACACCACGCCCACCCCGATTCAAACCCAGGCGATTCCCGCTGTGCTTTCCGGCGGCGACCTGCTGGCCGGCGCGCAGACCGGCACTGGCAAAACCGCTGGTTTCACCCTGCCCATGCTGCAACGCCTGGAAGCCAGCAAGGGCGGCGCGCTGGGACGCGGCGCGGTGCGCGCCCTGGTGCTGACCCCCACCCGCGAGCTGGCGGCGCAGGTGGAAGAAAGCGTGCGCACCTATGGCCGCTTCCTCAAGCTCTCCTCAATGGTGATGTTCGGCGGCGTGGGCATGCAGCCGCAAATCGACCGCCTGCGGCGCGGCGTGGACATTCTGGTCGCCACGCCGGGGCGTCTGCTCGATCACCACAACCAGGGCAATGTGGACTTGAGCAAGGTGGAAATCCTGGTGCTGGACGAAGCCGACCGTATGCTGGACATGGGCTTTATCCATGACATCAAGCGTGTGCTGGCGCTGTTGCCCAAGAAGCGCCAGAACCTGCTGTTTTCCGCCACTTTTTCCGACGAGATCAAGGCGCTGGCCGACCGCCTGCTCGACAATCCCGCGCTGATCGAAGTGGCGCGGCGCAACGCCACGGCGGATACCATCGCACAAAAAATCTACCCGGTGGATCGTGAGAAAAAGCGCCATCTGCTCGCCAAGCTCATCAAGGACAACGACTGGCATCAGGTGCTGGTGTTCACGCGTACCAAGCACGGCGCAAACCGTCTGGCCGAGCAACTGAGCGAAGGCGGCATTCCGGCCATGGCGATTCACGGCAACAAGAGCCAGTCGGCACGCACCAAGGCGCTGGGCGAATTCAAGAGCGGCAGTCTGGCCGTGCTGGTGGCGACCGACATCGCCGCACGCGGCATCGACATCGCCGAATTGCCGCATGTGGTGAATTTCGAGCTGCCGAACGTGCCGGAAGATTATGTGCATCGTATCGGTCGTACCGGGCGCGCGGGTTCGACGGGTGAGGCGATTTCGCTGGTGTGCATCGACGAAGCCAAGCTGCTGCGCGATATTGAACGCCTGATTAAACGAGAATTGCCGCGTGAAATCGTGCCGGGGTTTGAGGTTGACCCGAATATCAAGGCCGAGCCGATTCCGAATGGGCAAAATCGCGGCGGTGGACGCGGCGCACCACGAGCAGGCGGCGGACAGGGTCAGCGGGCAGCTGCTCCGGGCAGTGCGCGTCCGGCGAGCCATGCGCCGCGCGCGGGTGAGGCTCGCCCGCAACGCGAAGCCCGCCCAGATAGCTTTGGCAATCGAGCCGAACGCCCATCGGGCGAGCGTAGCGGCTCGGATACACGCGGAGCACGCCCTGCAGGAACAGGCGGGCGTCCGGCGCATGGCGGCACACGACGTGGCGGTTAAGCCTGAATGTAGCGGGGCATCCCGCTCCGATTTTATGTCCATCCCACGCTGAATCCCTGGGGGATTCCCTGGGCGATTCCCTGGGTGCCATCACACCCCGTGCTTGTTGAACCATGCCAACATGCGAGTCCAGCCGTCTTCCGCAGCATCCTCGCGGTAGCTCGGGCGATAGTCGGCATGGAAGGCGTGGGGAGCATCAGGATACACCTGAATGAGCGAGGCTCTGGCGGCAGGATTGCCTGATGCCGCGAGCGCGGCACGCATTTTTTCGACGCTATCGAGCGGGATTCCGCCATCTTGACCGGCATACAAGCCGAGCACCGCAGCGTTCAGTTTGTCCACCAAATCAAGCGGGTGTGTCGGTGTCATCTCATTCGTGCCGCTGGTCAGGCGACCGTACCAGGCAACCCCGGCTCGGATGGCGGGTTGATGGGCGGTGTACAACCAAACGATGCGACCGCCCCAGCAGAACCCGGTGATACCAAGCCGCGCGGTATCGCCGCCATTGACCTTGACCCAGGCGACACAGGCATCCAGGTCGGCAATGACCTGGTTGTCGGGCACTTTGGACACCACATTCGCAAGGATTTCGGGAATCTCCTTGTACTGGCGCGGGTCGCCCTGACGGGCATAAAGCTCGGGTGCGATGGCCTGGTAGCCCTGCTTGGCAAGGCGGCGGCACACATCCTTGATGTACTCATGCACACCGAAAATTTCCTGTACGACCAGAATGACGGGGAAGTTCTTACCCCGCGTAGGCTGCGCGACATAGGCAGGGATTGCTCCATCGGCAACGGGAATCTGCACCTCACGGGTCAGCAAGCCATCGCTGTCGGTATGTATGGCGGTGCTCGCCATGGCAGGCTGCACGGCGAGGGCAAAGCCCGTGCCCAGCGCGGTGACGAGAAAGCCTCGTCGATCCATGGGCGGTGTGTTCGGAAAAAGGCTTTGAAGCTCTTCCATCAGGGGGTGTGTGCTCATGATATGTGTCCTCTTGGGGCGGGGTGTTGTGCGGCTCCTTTTTGCAATTGACTTTAGCCTATTCGCAGGAGAGAGCATGAGGAGGTACTGGATACAGATGCTCCTGTTCGCCGGATAGCGCCTGAGCCGGGTAAAATGCCCGCTTTGATCTAGAGGCCGTTGTCCTCATGCACAACCACCAACTCGAACTCCTCGCCCCGGCGCGCGATGCCGAGATCGGCATCGAGGCCATCAACCACGGCGCGGACGCGGTGTATATCGGCGGTTCCGGCTTCGGCGCACGCAAGGCGGCGGACAATGAGGTGAGCGAGATCGCCCGCCTGGTCGAGTACGCGCACCGTTTCCATGCGCGCATCCACGTCACGCTCAACACCATCTTGCGCGACGATGAACTGGAACCCGCCCGCAGGCTTGCGCACCAGCTTTACGATATCGGCGTCGATTCGCTCATCATCCAGGACATGGGCCTGCTGGAACTCGACCTCCCTCCTATCCAGCTCCACGCCAGCACCCAGTGCGACATCCGCACCCCGGAGAAGGCGCGCTTCCTTCAGGATGTCGGCCTGTCGCAACTCGTGCTCGCACGCGAGCTCGACCTGGCCCAGATTCAAGCCATCCGCGCCGCCACCACCGTGCCCTTGGAATTCTTCATCCACGGCGCGCTGTGCGTGGCCTATTCCGGCCAGTGCTATATCAGCGAGGCGCACACCGGGCGCAGCGCCAATCGCGGCGAGTGCAACCAGGCCTGCCGTCTGCCGTATCAGGTCACCGACGCGCAGGGGCGCATCATCGCTCACGACAAGCATGTGCTGTCGATGAAGGACAACGACCAGAGCGCCAATCTGGCCGCGCTGATCGACGCGGGCATCCGCAGCTTCAAGATCGAAGGCCGCTACAAGGACATGGCCTATGTGAAGAACATCACCGCGCACTACCGCCAGTTGCTGGATGCGATTCTGCACGGCAAGCCGGAATTGAGCCGCAGCTCCAGCGGGCGCAGCACGCACTACTTCACGCCCGAACCCGCGCAAAACTTCAACCGCGAGGCCACGGACTACTTCGTGCAAGGCCGCAAGGAAGACATCGGCGCGTTCGATTCGCCGAAAAACCCCGGCCGTCCCATCGGCCATGTGCTCAAGGTCAACAAGGATTCGGTGGAGCTGGAAAGCGCGGCCATCCTGCACAACGGCGACGGCCTGTGCTACTTCGACCTGCACAAGGAGCTGGTCGGCATGGCGATCAATACCGCCGAACAGCTTGCGCCGAACCGCTGGAAAGTCGTGCCCAAGGATCCGATTGCCCAGTTGCGTCATCTGAAAAGCGGCACGGAAATCAATCGCAACCGCGACATGGACTGGGTGCGCGGCCTGGAGAAAAAATCCGCCGAGCGGCGCATTGATGTTCGCTTGATGCTGGAGGAAACGCCCGACGGCCTGGCGCTGAATCTGAGCGATGCCGACGGCTACCGCGCCCGTGTCGCCATGCCCCTGAACAAGGAGCCTGCCAAGGATGCCGCCCGCGCCGAAGCGTCCTTGCGCGAAAATTTAAGCAAGCTGGGTGCGACGATTTTTCAGCCGCTGGAGATCGCATTGAATCTCTCGCAGCCGTGGTTCGTGCCCGCCTCGGTCGTCAATAACCTGCGCCGCGAGGGCATCGAGGCGCTGGAGGCGGTGCGCAAGGCCGCGCTGCAACGCCTGCCGCGCGCCGTGCCCATCGAACCGCCCGCGCCGTATCCCGAGGAAAACCTGAGCTACCTCGCCAATGTGTTCAACCACAAGGCGCGGGATTTTTACGCCAGGCACGGCGTGAAAATTATCGAAGCGGCGTTCGAGGCGCACGAAGAAGAAGGTGAAGTGAGTCTGATGATCACCAAGCACTGCGTGCGTTACAGCTTGAGCCTGTGCCCCAAGCAGACGCGCGGCGTGACCGGCGTGCACGGCACGATCAAGGCCGAGCCGTTGATGCTCATCAACGGCAGCGAAAAGCTCAAGCTGGTGTTCGACTGCAAACCCTGCGAAATGCACGTCGTCGGCAAGCTCAAGCGCAACGTGGCGCAACAGCGGGCGCGGGAGATTAAGTCCATGCCGATAAGGATTTATTCACGATTTTGATCGGCGGATGGATTGCAAGGAAGAATCGCCCGAAGAAGCGGCCTTATGGCAGCGTCGCGCTCAGCCAATACAAACCATGCGCACGTTTTGAGAGCGGTTTTTGCGCCCCCGATCTTTAGGCATCAGCACTCCGGCACAGCTCAGCGAGATCGTGAACAGGGCTCAGCACGCTTACGGAAGCAGTGACAACTCCATCAGGAGTTTGTGGAGCGCTCTGAAAGTCCATGCGTCAATGCGCCGAATCCGCCGCCCCGAAAGCCTGATAAGGCAACTCCAGCCAAGCCCTGACGCCGCCGCCCGTGCACGGCGTCAACCCGACCCGCCAGCCATTGGCTGTGGCGATGTCGCGCACGATGCTCAGCCCCAGACCCGAGCCGGGGCGCTGCGGATTGCGTGCGGGATCCAGTCGGGCAAAAGGTTCAAAGGCCATGGCGCACTCATCCTCGCTCAAGGTTGCGCCTGCATTTTCAATTTCGATGCGCAGGGTTTCATCATCCAGTTTGGCGCGCAGCGCAAGCGGCGGCTGGCCGTGCTTGACGGCATTGTCGAGCAAATTGCCAATGATGCGGTCGAACGCCTGGCGATTGATGACGAGACGGATATTCGCCGCCTCGGCCAGATCCAGCGTCACATCGGCTCTACACGCCTCAACCAGACGGCTGATCTGCGCGCCGAGCGTCACCTGCTCCGGTGGACGGCGCGCGCACCCGGCGGTAAAGTCCACATAGCTGTCGATCAATTCGCGCATCTGCGCAAGATCGTCGGCGATGCGCTCAAGACGCGCCGGGTCTTCGGTGACTTTGGTCAGCTCCAGCGCCAGTTCCATGCGCGCCATCGGCGTGCGCAGATCGTGGGCGATGCCCGCCAACAGCGCGCTGCGCTGCTCCACCATGCGGCGCAAATCACCCGCCAGCGCATTGTAGGCCTGGGCGAGTTCATTCAGCTCTTTCACGCCGCTATCGACAGGAATGAGGAACGCTCTGTCGGTCGCCAGACGGCGGGCGCCCAAGCGCAGGGCGTCCAGCGGGCGCACCAGCCAGCGCGTCAGCAGCCAGGCGCCCAGGATGGCCGCCAGGGTGACAAAAAAGAACATCGCCGAAAGCGTCAGCGCAGGCGCAGTACCGATCCGCTCATGCGGAAAGCCCAGGCAGATAACGCCGGTCGAGGTGTGTACGGCAAAAAAATAGTCCACTGCAGGGAGGTTCACCGCGTAGATATTCACGACCTGACCCAGCTTGCTCTCCAGCTTTTTTTCCAGAACGCTAAGGTAAGGAAAAAACAAAGGCTTTTGGGCTGGCTCCGCAGGCGGCGCATCCAGCAGGTGCAGCATATGCTCCCGAGCCATCAGCTCGGCAAAGCCTGCGCGCTGCTCAGGGCGCAATACGCTCAGCGCCTTCAGGTCTTCCACGATCACCGTGGAAAAATCCGCCGTCGCCACGCGCAGCAGCGGAAACCAGGCCAGGAAAGCCATCACGCTCCACAAGGCCGACAGGGTAATGAGCGCCATCAGCAGATGGGTGCGCATCAGGCGGCGCACAAGCCTGGTCGGACGCCTCATGCGCCGCCATTCGGGTCGAACAGATAGCCCATGCCGCGCACGGTGCGCAGATAACGCGGCTCAGCCGGATCATCTTCGATCTTGCGCCGCAGCCGCGCCACGCGCGCGTCGATGGAGCGGTCGAAGGGCAGACGCTCGTTCAGCGCGCGCGCCCGATCGAGCAGTTCCTCACGGCTGAGCACCTGTCCGGCATGCTCCAGCAACACCCTCAACAGGGAAAACTCCGCGGCGCTCAGTTCGACATTGTGTTCTTCGCGCTGGAGCTTGCGCCGTGAAACATCCAGTCGAAAACGCCCGAACAGGCGTTCGCCGCTATCAGCGCGGCATGGGGGACGCCTGCGCAACACGACGCGGATGCGCGCCAGCAGTTCACGCGGATTGAAAGGCTTGAGCACGAAGTCCTCCGCCCCCATTTCCAGCCCCGCGATACGATCGGCGTCCTCGGCGCGCGCCGACATCATCACCACCGGCAATTGCGCCCCCAGGCGGCGCGCAATGGATAGCCCGTCCTCCCCCGGCAGCATCATATCCAGCAGAAGCAGCTGCGGCGCGCATTCCTGCAAACAGGCATCCAGCGCACGCGCATCCCCGGCGGCACGCACAGCGTAACCATAGAGCGCGAGATAATCGCACAGCATTTCAGCCAGCGCCGGGTCGTCATCGACCACGAGGATAAGGGGTCTAGTCTCAGCGATTGTCATCGAATGTCACAAAAAATCATCCGGGAAGCATTAAACGTCATCGTCCTCTGGCGAGGATAGCAGCAAGCGGAGACCGCGCCCGACCGCTGCGTATTTTCACAGGACTTACCCAATAGCGGGATTTAGTCCCTTCACCCCTTCTGGGAGAGGGGTGGGGAGCGGGCGCAGAGTAAAACCGCGACTCCGCGTAAGTCCAGCATCATCCAAGGAGACCCTCGCCATGCACCTGCGCATACTTGCCCTGACCACCTCCACCCTATTGCTGGCCGCCTGCGGCGGAAACGATGCCGAAATCGCATCTTGCGCCGGGAATGAGTTCAATGCAGTGGATGCCAAGCTCATCCTCCCCGAATCCCTGTCCACGCATACCGAGCTGCGCGTACAGCTTGTCAGCAAAGACAAAAACCTCAATATCGCTCAAGACAAGGCGACGCTGACCTGCAAAAGCGACAGCAAAACCTGCGAAGGCAGCGTTGCAGTCGAGTCGGCTCAAGCCGGTTTTTACACCCTGAAGGCCTATGACACCAAAGGCCTGCTGCTCGGCTCCACGGCAGTGGAAATCAAAAAAGCCTCGAATGATGCTGGCTGCATCGCCACGCTGGAGGCCACTATCAATCCCGGCTTCAAAACCTATGTGCTCAACCTGCCGCTCTCCGGCACGTTGGGCGACGCGCTGCAGGATACGTTTGGCGCCAATTTCTGGGAAGGCCAGACCGATGGCATCGTCATGCTCTCCCCGAGCGACCTCGACAAGCTTAATCAGGCGCAAAAAGCGCAGCTCAAGGAGGTCATCAAAAACCAACAATATGTCGTGGTCACAAATGTCACCCAGCAAGACATCGAAAAGCTGGGCAAGGCTGTGGGCATGCAGCCTGTCACACTGAAAAAAGAGCAGCCCTATCTTGACTTCATTGCGCTCGGCTCCAATCCGAAAGCAAGTCAGGCTGGCTTTGGCATGATGCCGGTCGTAGGCGGCGCTGCGGCTGACGAAGGCTTGCAGCCCCTGGACATGGAGACCGAAACGCAGAAAGCGGCGCGTGTCAGCGGCTTTGTGGAATGGCTGAAAAACCCGCCTAGCTTCAAGCCGACCGCAGCACAGCTTGCCTCAACGCAACTTAATCTCGCCCAGCCAAAAGAGGTCGATCAGACGGTGATCGTCAGCAATCTGGCGGCTTCTTACGCCTGGACGCAGCAGTTCTCAGTGGCATACAACACCGGAACCTGCGGCGGAAAACTGCCCGGCCCCTGCACGAACCAATACCAGGCTACGGCGAACGTCTGGCCGGTGTACGTCAAGTCAAGCGCCAACAATATTTCGGACTATTTCATCGTCGTACTGGGCGGCAACCTCGCCCCGCAGGCCTGCTACGGTTGGTACCGCGGCCAAGGCATGGATCACGAAAACCGCATTGCCGCCTATTGGGCGCAGCATTACACCCTCAAGGGCAAGGTTTATAAAAGCACGGCGAATGGCGGCTCGTACTGGGATTACAGCGACTTTCAGATCAACCCGATTTACGCGCCGCAAACCGCCAGCAATCAGGTCAACGTAACCCAAGGCGTGACCTGGAACCTGAGCGGCACGGGATCGGTCGGCGCCAACGCCGCAGGTCCGATGGGCAGCGTCGGCTTCAGCGCCGGAGTGAGCTTCAACAACTCCACGCAAACGAGTTACAAAACCATGGCGACCACCGCCAACGTCGCCTCCAGCGCCCAAGCCAACCCCAGCCTGGCGCAATGGGACTGGGACTCGAAAAACTATGTGAAGAACTCCATTGTGCCGAGTAATCACGCTTGCGGCGGCCCAGGCTTTAACTTCGCCAATATCGACAGCACCGAAGTGTCTGCGACATTCAGCCCGCAGGCCACCTATCTGTGGCAGGCCACCAAGAATGTAAGGGAAACGGTCGCCAACAATGCCGGTATCGATCCCTATGGCCCAAGCTTGCCCTATGGCTATAACGACAGCAGGAAACTGACGCTAAACATGGAGGTTGATTTGGGCGTCTTACTGGGATGGGCTTACTGGCCGGACATATACGGACAGTGTGATGGAACAGGAACTGGAGACTCCTACAACTGCTCATCCAGAGGCTACTACGGTCCGCTGGACGGTGGTTTCTGTGCCGGAATAAATACCAAATCATCAGGAATTTCGAGTCTGATTTACGATGTCGGTTGCGGAACAAACACTGAATGGGGAACCGTGCCGCTGGGTCCGACAGACAAATCCGGTGGCGATGGCAATCCTGGTCAGCCCAAGAGTCTGAACTCGCCCACGTTGAACGTACCCTTTGCGGACGCCAACGCGGCGCCGTAAGACCGGGCGCGGACAGCTTGCTGGAACACCAGCTTTCGGCAGCTGTCTGCAGATTTCTTATTGACAAATAAAAACCGTCAGCCGACCATGCTTTTGGTCGTTTTTCCATCTGACGACCATCTTAGCCGAGGCAAAACCGCACGAAAGTCGGTGACGCAAAGCCACGGGTCTTCGACCGGAGCGCGATCCTCGCTTCGATAAAGACAGCCGGGTTGCCGCAAGCGCCATGCTCGCGTAATGCGCTCCCAACAGATCGTGCATGTGCAACATTACGGAGACACATGTCATGAATACGTTGAAAAATTTCAAACCGCTCGCCAAGCCGCTCGTCCTGGGCATTGTGCTTTCCCTGCTGGGCGTCAGCGGCGCGCAGGCCTATCAAGTCAACAACAGCAAAATCTATGACGAAGCCGGACAGCGTATTCCCTTGCGCGGCATCAACTGGTTCGGCTTTGAAACGGCGACCCATGCCCCGCATGGTTTGTGGGCGCGCAATGCCGACGACATGATCACGCAAATGAAATCCCTCGGCATCAATGCCGTGCGCGTTCCCATTGCGCCCAATACCTTGCGCGGCGACGCCATCAGCGGCGTGGATTTCGCCCTGAACCCGAATCTGGTCGGCAAAAACGGCTTGCAGACGCTGGACTACATCATCGCCAAGCTGGATGAGGCGGGCATTTACATTCTGCTCGATCACCATCATCCCGATGATTTCGCCATTTCCGAGCTGTGGTACACCGACGCCTACAGCGAGGCGCAATGGATCGCCGATCTGGAATTCATGGCGGATCGCTATAAAAACGTTCCTCATTTCTTCGCCATCGACCTGAAAAACGAACCGCATGGCCGCGTGACCTGGGGTACGGGAAACCAGGCCACGGACTGGAACCTGGCCGCCGAGCGCGCATCGCAGGCCGTTTTGGCCAAGAACCCCAATCTTGTCGTGTTCGTCGCCGGCATCGACGAGCAAGCCACCTGCTCCAGCGCACATGCCCACGGCTGGGGCGGCAATCTGGAGCCGCTGCGCTGCATGCCGCTGAACATTCCGGCCAACAAGCTGGTGCTCACGCCGCACTTCTACGGTCCGGACGTGTACATGTACTCCTATTTCTCCGCACCGGATTTCCCGGCCAATATGCCCGCAATCTGGAACACCAACTTCGGTTTCGCCAGAGACTTGGGCTACGCGGTCGTGCCGACCGAATTCGGCAGTCGCTACGGACATGACGGCGGTCTGGAGCTGGACAAGGTCTGGTTTGACGCCGCGATCGACTGGATGGTGCAAAAAGACCTGCGCGACGGCTTCTTCTGGTCATGGAACCCAAACAGCTCCAACACCGGGGGCCTGTTGCAAAACGACTGGTCCAGCGTGTGGAGCGACAAGCTCGCCAAGCTGTACGCCCTGTGGGGCTACAACGGGCAGAACCCGCAGCCTGAACCCACGCCCGGCGATACCCTGCCGCCCGTGTTGCAGTCGGGCAATATCAGCGGCAATCGCCTGGTCCTGGTGTACAACGAAATCCTCAACAGCGGCTCTGTGCCGTCCGCCGGGCAGTTCATCGTGCAAATCGCCCAGCAGAACGTTGCCGTGCAATCGGTTCAGCTTGAAAACAGCAGCGTGATTTTGACGCTGGCGGGAAGCGCGCAGTATGGTCAGAGCGTCACGCTCGACTATAGCGGTCAGACATTGAAAGATCAGGCCAATAATCCCGCAGCCGTCTTCACCGGTCTTGTCGTCACCAACAACGCCAGTGCGCCCGCCCCCGAGCCCACGCCCAACCCCGGTCAGCTGACAGGCGATGAACTACGCGTCAGCCGTCATGTAGATTTCGACTGGAGCGCGGGCTACTGTGTGACCTACACCGTGAAGAACACAGCCAGCCGCGCCGGAACATGGCAAACCTCCTTCGGCTTCATCGACCGCCTGGACAATGCATGGAGCGCCAGCGTAAGCGTTGACGGAACCAGCATTCTCGCCAGTGGGGAAGCGTGGAATGCCGTTCTCCAGCCCGGCCAGGAAACGAGCTACGGCTATTGCGCAACCCGCCCGGTCGTCGCTCCCGGCGCGGGCTCCGGCCAAGGAACTGTGCAAACGCAGGTCACAACCCTGGCGGATTGGGGAACGGGCTACTGTTCTGCTGTGCGCGTCACCAATAGCGGTACGGAGGTGAGCTCCTGGAGCGTCAGTCTGCCCATGCAAGGCGTGTTGAGCTCAAGCTGGAGCGCGCGGGTGCAAGCCGCACAAGGCACGCTCAACGCGGTGGGTGAGGACTGGAACGCCTATCTGCAGCCCGGCGCAAGCACCGAGTTCGGTTTCTGCGCCAACCGTTAAAGCCCGATCAAGCGCTTGGTCGCCCGAGCCCGGGCGTTAAACGCACAGGCCGCTTCGATAACCGTCGAAGCGGCTTTTTTCATGGCTCGAAAACCTTGCCAGCAAAAAATGCTAACCTCTGTCGCGCCGTTCAATCACCCCGCTCACAGGCTTGACCCCATGCGCAGTTTCGTCGTCGTCCTTTTTTTTGCCGTCGTGCTTGCCGCCTGCAAGGAAACCACACAGACATCTGAATTCGTACGCCCTGCTCAGGTGTGGACGGCGGGCGCGAACGCGGCGCCGCCGATGCAGGCCTTTGCAGGCGAGGTGCGTGCGCGTTACGAGGCCGATCTGGCCTTCCGCGTCGGCGGCAAGGTGGTGGAGCGCAATGTCGAATTGGGACAGAAGGTGGAGGCCGGGCAGCCCCTGGCGCGGCTGGACGCAGCCGATCTGAACCTGGGCGTGGCCGCGACCAAGGCCGAGCTGGCGGGCGCGGAGGCTGACAGGCTCAATGCCGAGCAGGAACTCAAACGCATCCAGGGCTTGTTTGCGCAGAAATTCGTCGGCCAGTCGCAATTGGACGCGGCGATCGCCACGCGCGACGCCGCCAACGCAAAGGTCAAGGCTCTGCGGGCGCAGTCCGCGCAAAGCGGTAACCAGGCTGGGTACAGCAGCCTTCTAGCCAGCAAGCCCGGGGTGATTACGGCGGTGAATGTCGAGCTGGGGCAAGTCGTCGCCGCCGGGTCACCGGTGTTGCGCATCGCCTATGCCGGCGAGCGCGAGGTGCATCTGCGCGTGGGCGAGGCCAGCGCGCGGGCGTTCGCCCAGTCCATGCAACAGCAACAGGCGGTGAAGATCGGCCTCTGGTCGCGTCCTGACCTCGCCCTGGACGGCCAGGTGCGCGAGATTGCGCCGACCACCGACGCCGCCCGCTCGCTGCTGGTGAAAATCAGCGTGCCCGATCTGCCGGATGCCCTCGCCCTGGGTGCAAGCGCCGAGGCGCGGTTGCCCCTGCCCCTGCAGGCGGGTGAAGTCTGGCTGCCGAGCACGGCCTTGTTCCAACAGGGCGCGCAGCCCGCCCTGTGGCTGTTGGGTGCGGGCGACGCAGTGCATCTCAAGGGCGTATCCGTGCTGCGCTATGAGCGTGACGGCGTGGTGGTGCAAGGCCTGACTGCGGGTGACAAAGTGATTGCCGTCGGCGTACACGCCCTGCATGAGGGGCAGGTGATCAAACCGATGGCCTATGACGGCAAGGCCGCACGAGGAGGCGTTTGAATCAACTCGGCTCTTGGTCAGAAGAGTTGGCGTCACAATTGCAAGTTGAACCCGTGCCGAAACTGACGCCATGACAGCGAATGCTTTCGTTACAGGAAGGATTTAACTACGCTCTTGGATCACAGCTCTGGCAAGCTGCTGAAATACTCAATTTCAGCAGCTTGCCAGGCGGAATGTGGAGATCTCGCTCGAAAACGAAGACAAAGAACGTAAGCGATTGATTATGTGATATCAATCACGGGCGTGAACGCGGAGCCGGCGTAAGCTCGCCGGGACAGGCAAGGCTGAAAAATCGAAGCATGGACGAACTATGCCAGCATTTTGAGGACGACTTTCACGCCCCCGATTTTCATGCGTTCGTGCCCCGCTCAGAGCGATCATAAACAGGCTCCAAGAAACAAGGCTCCCTAGGGAGCCTCTTTAGACACACGCTATGTGCGCCTTTCTCGGGCGCAAACGACAAGAGCGCCCTCGCTGCGCTGCATCAGGCCGCTTCACCTTTTTCGTACATATCCAAGGCCTTCTTCACTTCAGCGATATAGGTCATGGCCGGGCCGCCGCCCATCAAAATGGCAACCTTGCACACTTCGATAATCTCCGCATGGGTGCAGCCGGCGTGCATGGCCTTGCCCACATGGATGCCGATGCAGTAGGCGCAGCGCGCAGTAATCGCCATACCCAGGGCGATCAGTTCCTTGGTTTTGGTGTCCAGCACGTTGTCACACAGCACTTCAGTCATGAAAACGTTAAACGCCTTCATCGTGTCAGTGGCTTCCGTACTCATCATACCCATGCCTTTTTTGAAATCAGACATCGTATCGTTCATGCTCATGGCTCTATCCTCTTGGGTTGAAAAATGCGCTTACAGAATACGCCTGATTGAAGTTAGACCCTAAGGGTGACGGGTGTATGAAGCCCTGCGGGGTTTTGTGACATACGCATGTCACCTGGATGCTATAAAGCTGTGCGCCACCCATTACGAGATGACCGAGATGACGCTTGCTGCCGATTTGCAGGATTGTTCGCTTTCTTTGCTGGAGCAATTGGTGAATTTGCGCGAACAGGGCGTGCACATGGAGCAAACCCTGGCGGAGGAGCTGCACAGGGTTTCTCAACCATTTGCGGCAAGTGCGCGCAATTTTCTGCACTATCTGGCCATTCGTCAGCATGATATTCGCGCCATGCAGCATGAACTGGCCGCCATGGGGCTTTCCTCGTTGGGCGTACTGGAATCGCATGTGATGGCCAGCCTGAACGCGGTGATCGCCCGTCTGGAGGATGTGCGCGGCGAGGAGGAGAGCGTCAAACCGGTGCCGCCGGTGGATTTTTATTCCGGTCCCGCGCTGTTGCAGCAACATGCCGACGCCCTGCTGGGCGCTGCGGACGATGGTCGCGAAGTGCGCATCATGGTCACCCTGCCCAGCGAGGCGGCGCAGGATCGCGCCCTGATCGCGGCGCTGATCCGCAGCGGCATGGAGGTGGCGCGCATCAACTGCGCGCATGACGATGCGACGGCGTGGAAGAGCATGGCGCGGCATGTTCGCGAAGAGGCCGCCTTGCAGGGCAAGATCTGCCGAGTGCAGATCGACCTGGCCGGACCAAAGTCGCGCACCGGCGCGCTGCGTGCGCTGGGGCGCATGCTCAAGATCAAGCCCGAGCGCGATTTTCGCGGCAAGGTGCTGCGCGAAGGACTGCTGTGGGTGACTTCTGCGGCGCAGCCGATGAGTTTTGCCGCCTCGGATTTGCAGCATGCCGAAGTCAGCGGCGGCGTCGCCTGCCTGCACTTTACCGGCGAGGGGCTTGAGACCCTGCAGGAGGGCGCACGCCTTGAGTTGCACGATGCGCGCGGTCGCCTGCGCGAGGCGCGCGTCCTGTGCGCCAACGAGCATGGGTGCCTACTGGCCTTTGACAGCGTGACCCTGATCGAGGACGGCGCGGAGTTGAGCAGCGCAGGCAAGCACAAGAAGCCTCGTCTGCAGGGCGCGCTCAGCGGAGCGCCGGAAGTGCAGGAGGAACTGCGCCTGTGCATGGGAGATGAGCTGGTTCTCACCCGCGCCGATCTGCCCGGGCATGCGGCGCTGGCGGACGCCGAAGGCCATGTTCTGCAGCCGGCCTCCCTGCATTGCACCCTGGAGGCGGCGTTTGATGACGCCAAGCCCGGTCAGGCGGTATGGCTGGATGACGGGCGCATCGGCGCGGTGATTGAGCGCATGGATGCGCAAATTATGAATCTGCGCATTACCCATGCCCTGCCTGAAGGCAGCAGGCTGAAAGCGGAAAAAGGCATCAATTTCCCCGATACCGACTTTCATGTCTCGGCGCTTACCGCCAAGGACATTCAGGATCTGGAGGCTATGCACGCGCACTGCGATCTGCTGGCGTTTTCCTTCGTGCGCAGCCCGGCGGATGTCGAGTTGCTGCAACAGCATCTGGCGCGCTTGCACGCCGAACACTTGGGCATTGTGCTGAAAATCGAAAACCGCCAGGCGTTTGAAAATCTTCCGCGCCTGCTGCTTGCCGGGATGCGCAGCCCGCAGCTCGGAGTCATGGTCGCACGCGGCGACCTGGCGGTAGAGCTGGGCTTTGAACGCCTTTCCGAGGTGCAGGAAGAAATCATCTGGCTATGCGAGGCCGCGCACGTACCGGTGATCTGGGCGACGCAGATCCTGGAGGGGATGGCCAAGAGTGGCGCCCCCTCGCGCCCGGAAGTCACCGATGCGGCGATGAGCATCCGCGCCGAGTGCGTCATGCTCAACAAGGGTCCGCATATCGTCAGTGCGCTGGATTTTCTGATTCGTGTGCTGGCGCGCATGGAAGGGCACTACAGCAAGCGCATGGCCACGCTGCGCAGGCTGTCAATTGCGGGGGCGGTGGCAGGCAGTGAAAAACATGATGCCTAACGCACTCTGCTAGGCGCAATCCGCTAGTCGCGCTTTTCACTCTGCCAGGGCCAGCGACCTTCGACCTCAAGGTGCAGGGTGACGCTCAGAAAGGTGCGGATCAGCACGATCAAGCCAAGCATGGCGATGCTTTCCACGGTGTTGTCCACCACCACGGTGCGGATGATGTCGCCTGCAATCAGAAACTCCAGGCCGAGAATGATCGAGCGCCCTAGCTGACGGCGATAAGTCGTATAGGCCATGCCGTCGGGCAGGCTGCGATAGCTGCGCACGAAAGCGTAGCTGGCCATGATCGAACCGATGATGACCACCAGTACGCCGCTGGCTTCGATGGCATAGCCTGCGATGGAAACGATGTTTTCAAAGCTCATGGCGATTCGTGGCCTTGGCGTGTTTAGCAGCCGAAATCACACACCTGGAAGCTATCGATCTTGCCGCCGCAGTTCTGGAAACATTGGCGATAGCTTTCCTCGCAACGCTCGGTATAGGCCGTGCGTGAACAATAGCTGTAGTTATTGCGCTCGCAATCCTTGCGCGCCTGATCGGTTTTAGCATTCGACAAACACATGGAGTAGCGCATTGTGGCGTTTTGCTGGCACTGCGTTTGCTCCTGCATGGCGCGGTTCTCCTCCATCATGCGGCACATGTCGCGGGTATTGGCGCACTGACTGACGCACAGCTTGCCATTGGCATCCAGCGGCGGAGTGTAGCGGTATTGGGTGCTGTACACCGGGCCGCAGCCGCTGAGGGTCAGGCTGATCGCGAGCAGGCCGCTGATGGCGGCTATAAGTTGAAACGGGGGTTTGATCTTCATGCGGCTTCTCCAAACAAACGTAAACGGGCAGCGGCAATTTGTCGCAAAACTTGGGCGGGCGCCGTGCCACCTTCGATATCGCGTGCATGAACAGAGCCTTCCAGCGTGAGCACCTCGAACACATCCTGCTCGATGCGCGCATCAAAGCCTTGCAGCTCATCCAATGACATTTGCGACAGATCGCGCCCAGAGTCCACGCCCAGGCGCACCGCCTTGCCCACCACTTCATGCGCGTCACGGAAAGGCAAGCCCTTGCGCACCAGATAATCGGCCAGGTCGGTAGCCGTGGCAAAGCCCTTGAGCGCCGCCTCACGCATGGCTTCGCGCTCGACGATCAAATGCGGCAGCATATCGGCAAAAGCGCGCAAACTGCCTTGAACGGTGTCAATCGCATCAAAAAGAGGCTCCTTGTCCTCCTGATTGTCCTTGTTATAGGCCAACGGCTGGCTTTTCATCAGCATCAACAGGCTCATCAGCGCGCCGACCACACGCCCGCTCTTGCCACGCACCAGCTCCGGCACGTCCGGGTTTTTCTTTTGCGGCATGATGGAGCTTCCGGTACAAAAGCGGTCGGGCAGATCGACAAAGCCAAACTGCGCGCTCGACCACAGAATCAACTCTTCGGCCATGCGCGACATATGCACCATGATGAGGCTGGCGGCGGCGAGGAATTCGATAATGAAATCGCGGTCGGAGACAGCGTCCAGCGAATTGCGCGTCGGGCGCGAGAAGCCCAGCAGTTCGGCGGTGTAGGCGCGATCCAGCGGATAGCTCGTCCCCGCCAGCGCCGCAGAGCCGAGCGGCATGACATTCACCCGCTTGCGGCAGCCCATCAGGCGGTCGAAGTCGCGGTCAAACATCTCAAACCAGGCCAGCATGTGGTGGCCGTAGCTTACCGGTTGCGCCACTTGCAGATGAGTGAAACCGGGCAGGATAGTGTCCACCTCGCGCTCGGCCAGATCGAGCAGCGCCTTTTGCACGCTGCGAATCTGCGCGGTAATCACATCAATTTCATCGCGCAGATACAGGCGCATGTCGGTGGCCACCTGATCGTTGCGCGAACGCCCTGTGTGCAGTTTTTTGCCTGCCTCGCCGATGCGCTCGGTCAGGCGAGCCTCGATGTTCATGTGCACGTCTTCCAGATCCACCGACCAGGCGAAATCGCCGCGCTCGATGTCGAACAGAATGCCATCCAGCCCGTGAATGATTTTTTCGCACTCCTCCGCCGTCAGTACGCCGACTTTGGCCAACATGCGCGCATGGGCTTTTGAACCGGCGATGTCCTGACGGTACATGCGCTGGTCAAACACCACCGAGGCGGTAAAGGCTTTGACAAAGGCGTCAACCGGTTCGGAAAAGCGCCCGCCCCACATTTCAGCGGGCGGCGTAGCGGTGGATTGGCTCATGGGTTTGTTCCGTAGCGAAAAATAATGGCGGCGATTATAGCCGCGAGACTGCGCGCGGGGTGTTAATCCTTCATTTGCGCATCTGCGCCTGGGCGCGTTGCAACGTCGCCTCAAGCTGCGTGCCGTACAGGTCGATATTCGCCACGCCGATCAGGCGCTCGGGCAGGGGCTGACCTTGCGCATCGAGAAAAACCACGGTCGGGTAAAAGCGAACCTTGAGCGCACGCGCAAAATCCTTGGCGCTGACCACTTTGCCTTCGGTATCGACAAGCTCAGCCGCCTCGTCGGCGGCCAGCTGGCGAATCAGCGCGCGCTTTGCATAAGCTCCGCTGAGCACCATCGGACGCAGATGGTCTTCCATCACATAGTGGCAATAGGTGCAGCCCTGGCTGTGAATCAAAAGCAGAATCGGCACATTCAGCGCCTTGGCCTGCGCTGCGTCGGCGCGCAGATCGGTCAGCGGCGGAACTTCGACGGCATACGTCGCGGATGATGCGAACATCGCCATACCAAGAAACATGCGCCGCAGAAATGGGCTCATCATCATTCTCCGGTTGAGCTTGACGTTACGCAGCTCGCCGCTGCTGTTGCTGCATAAGCTCCAGTAAGTATTCAGGAGCCAGATCCAGCCCGCCCTGCCATGCCACGGTGCCAGCAACCGGATGTTGGTATGCCGTTGCAAAGAGCGCAGGGTCGCGCAATGCGGTGAAGACCCCGCTTTGAATGCGCTGGGTTAGATCGACCACGCCCGCTTCGCCGTTATTGAAGTTCAGGTAGAGCTGATAATCGCCAAGATATTCAACGCCAGTGGTATGCAAGATCATGCCGATTACTCCAAGGGTTCAATAGGTTTAAGCGCTTTGTCTTCTTGCGCTAGCTGCCAGTTTTCCATGAGTTCGGCATGGTGCAAATCGAGCCACTCCAAGACGGCGCGTAATGCACGCTTGGGAAAAGCGCCACGCACGACACCGTTTTGAATGTTAACGATAATCTCATAGTCGCTGTAAAAAGCATGAAAATGCGGCGGGTTATGCTCGCTCCAGTACATGTAAATGACAATTCCAAGAAACCGGGATATTTCGGGCACATTCGGTTACAGGCTTAAGACGGATCTTCAAAAAACACATAGGGCGTGGAGTAATCGCTGACCTCAAAATACACTTTTTTCTCGTCCGCGTCCGCTATGCCATTCAGGTTGCTGTCCAGCACGCCATATCCAAAACGATAGGGGCGCTCCATCCTGTCATTGGTGCCCATCGCCGTGGTCAGCTTGTCCACTTTGACAAAGCGTTTGACCAGCTTGTCGCCGGCATAAACCTCCAGCACGCCATTCACCCCTGTCCAGTTGTTGATCGAACGGCCAATATTGTTCTGCGTTTCCTGGGTGCAGGCGCTCAGACCGACAAGCAAGGCTACAGGAAAAACGATCGGAAAAAACTTCATGCGGTGACCTCGTTTCAATGAAGCTTGAGTATAGCCGGAGCGATGTCACGCACAATGACGTTGGTCCCGCCGCTGATGATGAATTGCATGCCGATCGCGGCCACCAGCAGGCCGAGCAAGCGCGTGAGAATGGTCAGGCCGACATCCCCCAGCGCGCGGCGCAGGACCTGGCCGCTGGCCAGAATAAGGCCGCTGACCGCACCAAGCAGCAGCGTCACCACCGCGAGGGCGAGCCAGAGCAGCCAATCGTGGCGCGCGTGCGCCTCGCCTGCGTACAGGATGAGGTTGGCGATGACGCCGGGGCCGACCAGCAGGGGCATGGCAAACGGCACCACGATCTGGCGGTAAACCGATTTGGCCTCGGTAAAGTCGCTGGCGCTGTCGTCCACCACCAGGTCCTGCGCCGCCTTGCCCGAGCCGCCCATGACGATGTTGATGCCGATCAAAAGCAGCAAGATCCCGCCCGCCATGCGGAAGGAGTCCAGCGAAATGCCGAAGAACTGGATGATGGCGTTGCCGGTAAGCAAAAACAGCAGCATCAGCCCGGTGACGGTCAGCGCCAGCATGACCGCCAGCCAGCGCTGCGCGCCGCTGTGCAAATGCGCGGCATAGGCGATGAAAATCGGCAACATGCCCAGCGGGTTGAGCAGGGCGAAACTGGTGGCGGCGAAGGTACTCAGCAGGGCGACAAGATCAAGGGGCATAAGACTACCTGGAGGAATATGGATCGGACTGAGGGCTGTGCGTTACAGTCCGAGGCGTGATCGGGGCGCACCACATTGTAGTACGCGCCAATCCGAGCTTTCGCTGAAGGCTCGCCAACGCGGAAATTTTTGCCCGCTTCTCTTTTCCGCGCACCGCCCGCAAGGAGGCGATACGCCTTGGAGATCCTGCTCGTCGCTCAACCGCCGTTGGCTTTGACCACCATCGGCGGCGTCCATGTACCGTTCAGGATCGACGGGGTGTTCTCCTTCGGCCAGTACATGCGCAGCATGGGGATAAACTCCCCTGCCGGCGCGGGGAGCCAGTTGCTTTCCATGTCCTTGCCCGGCGAATCCTTCTGGAGATACAGGGTGATTGAGCCGTCGGCATTGGCCTTGAGGTTGTTGCGCGGGCTGACGGTGAATTTGTTCAGCGGATTGGGCACGAACCACCAGCCCTGGTCGATCATGTACATGGTGATCGACCAGAAGCCGTTGACCGGCGGCGTTTGACCCTTGGCGAAGGTCAGGGTGTATTTGTTGGCGCCGGTCAGCTTCTCGCCCTTGCTGTCGACCAAGGTGTAGGGATACACCGCGTCTTCCTGCAGGTTGGCCGGCCAGCCGAAGGCCGCGACGACCGCGCGCTTCATGTAGTCGGTGCCGTACTGCCCCAATCCGGTGGTGATTTGCCAGCCATGAACCATTTTGCCCAGAGAGCCCTGATTGGCGCCGATCGTGTCGAGCGCGTTTTTAGGCAGGTCTTTCAGCGCCGTCTGCACCGCCGGGTCAAGCTTGGCCATGTCGAAAGGCTTGCAGGGTTCGAGGCCGATCTTGGCAAAACGCTCCAGCGCGGGCTTGTCGGCGGCGTAGGCCGGGGCGCTCTCGCACATCGTCTTGCTCATCCAGTTGAAATAACCCTCCGTGCCCATGGCCAGGATGACCTCCTGCGGCTTGTCGGTCATGGAAATGCCAGGATTGGGATTGACCGCTGGGGCAACCGGCGTGTACGGCTTGCCCCAGGCTGACAGCGGCGTGATCTTGTATTGCGCTTGCAAAGCGTTGACCGCCTCGTAGTCGGCTTCGGTGCCGTTCGCGTAGGTGCGGCCGAGAATCACCATGTAGCGGCTTGCGGATGAAATGTGCTTCATGCCCTTGGGCGCCTCGCCCTTCCAGCCCGGCCCGGTGAGCAGGTAACTGCTGGCCTTGGTCTCGCCGGTTCGTGCGCCCGGGCTGGCGAAGATGGTCATCCAAAGATCGACCATCGGGAACAGGAAATAGCGCTTGCCCATGTCCGGGTGGGTGAAGACCTGCGGCTCCTTCAGGTCGAGCCAGGCCAGCGAGTACAGGGTGTCGGCATTCGGCGCCGACACGCCACGGTAGTCCGCGGGCGGATAGCGCTTGACATTGATGAATTGGTTCAGCGGCGCATTCAGTTCGGTGGCCGTGGGAACATTGGACATCTGGATACGTGTCACATCCGTGGTGAGCAGGGAATAGCCATAGACATAGGCGTCCATGGCGATTTTCTTGGCTTCCTCTGCGTCGATTTTCGTTTCGGCGGCCAGGGCGGGCGCACCTAGCGCCAAGAGCGCGATGCTCGCGGCGAGCATGGAGGGGATCAAAATCTTGGATCTCATGACAAACGACTCCTTGGGGTAAAAAAACGCTCAGCGTTGAAAATCGATCCAAGCGTTTTGCTCGCCTCGATCGCTGGAGGCCGCCAATCACCCTTGCCCTGCGGCAGGGTGATTGGCGCCGCAGTCGTTGGCCTGTACAGGCGCGAGGCCATGTAGATCAAGCCATCCGGCGGAGTCATCCGCCGGGTTGGTTAAAAACCGATGCCCAGACCGATATACGGCCCGCTGGCGGCCACATCCCAGACCACGCCGTCCTTGTTGTAATCCCAAGAGAGATAGCGGTAGCCCGCCTTGGCCGTCCAGCCCGGCGCATACGTCCAGTTCACTCCTGCCAGAAGCTGATAGGTGCTGCTGTCCGCGCCACCGCCGATATCGGCATAGCCGACCAGGGAAAACTTCGGGTCAAGCGGGTAATTGACCCTGACGCCCACCACCGCATCCAGCCAACCCAGCGAATCGCTCGCGCTCCGCTGGCCGCCATCAAAGACCAGCCCCGGCTCGATGCGTGTAACCAATTGCGTATCCATTTGCAGATCGGTGTAACGCAGGGCGCCCACAACATCCAGGGCAACGCTTTCATCCAGCAGGCGATAGCCCGCGCTGGCCTGACTGATGAACATGGAGCTGGAAACCTGCAGCTCGCTGCTCAGCGATAAATACCCGTTGTGCACATTGCGAACCTTGGAGCCGCTGGCCTCAAGATCGAGATAGTCCACTTCAAGCCCCAGAATCCAGCGCCCGTTTTGCGCGGTGAACAGCCCCATGAATCCGGCGTTCAGATTGCTCAAAATATCGCTGGCGGAGGCGTCAAGCTCTGTCGTCACCCCATGTGCGCCAAGCGTTCCGCTCATCCCAGCGCCCAAAAAATAGGGTGTGAATTCGTAGCGCCAGTCTTCAGCAAAGGCGGATGACATGGTTCCAATGAGCGTCATACATACAGCAATCAGGCGTTGGTTGAAGGCAGGCATGCAAGGAACCTCTGAATCTCTGGCATTGAGGATTCATAAGAGTAGACCAAGGTTGTTGCTGTTGCTGTTGCTGTTGCTGTTGCTGTTGCTGTTGCTGTTGCTGTTGCTGTTGCTGTTGCTGTTGTGCGACAGTTCGCCCCCTACGCATCGTCCCTGTTCGCCAAACCGACCGCTTCAGCCGATGACCCGACGCATTCCTCTTCACTTGGCCTTGTTCAGTCTGGCTCTGCTCACCTTGGCGCCCTTCGCCTGGATGCTGGCCGCCTCCTTCATGCCCGCGGGCGAGGCCAGCGCCATTCCGCCGCGCCTGTGGCCGAGCGCGCCGACCTTGCAGCACTACCGCGATCTGTTCACGCGCATGGACATGGCGCGCTACGCCCTCAACAGCGCGCTGATCGCCCTGCTGGCCACGCTGCTGTCCACCCTTATCAACGCCATGGCGGGCTATGCCTTCGCCAAACTGCGTTTTGCCGGACGCGAGACGCTGTTTCGCAGCCTGCTAGCCGCCATGGTCATTCCGGCGCAGGTCGCCATGTTGCCGCTGTTTCTCATGCTCAAGGAAATGGGGCTGATCAACACCTACGGCGGGGTTTTAGTGCCGCTTTTGGCCAGTATTTTCGGTATATTTCTGGTGCGCCAGTATGCGCAGGACATCCCCGATGCCATGCTGGATGCGGCAAGGCTGGATGGTGCGGGCGAGTTTCGTCTGTTCTGGGCGGTGGTTCTGCCCATGCTGCGCCCGATTCTGGCCACCCTGGCGCTGTTCACCTTCATGGGCAGCTGGAATGACTTCATGTGGCCGCTGATCGTGCTTTCCGACGGCGCGATGCACACCCTGCCGGTCGCCCTCGCCAACCTCTCCGGCGAGCACATGCAGGACACCGAATTGATGATGGCCGCTTCCACGTTGACCGTGCTGCCGGTGCTGATCGTGTTTTTGCTGTTGCAGAAGCAGTACATCGCCGGGCTGACGCAGGGCAGCCTGAAAGGCTGAACAGGAAATTTCGAGACTTCCGACGAACCGCACCGTCGGCAGTTTTTCTGCTTCAAAGCGCTTTTACCGCGTCGTGCCAAGTTGGCAACCACATTCACAGTTGTTTCCCTATTGACGCCATGCTCCACATCGTTCTGTTTGAACCCGAAATTCCGCCGAACACCGGCAATATCATTCGTCTGTGCGCCAACACCGGCGTGCAGTTGCACCTGGTCGAACCGCTGGGGTTTCACATGGAGCAAAAGCAACTGCGCCGCGCCGGGCTGGATTACCACGAATTCGCGGCGGTACGCACCCATGCGAACTGGCCAAACTTCCTGCAAGAAGTCCGGCCACGGCGCGTTTGGGGCATGACTACTAAGGGCGGCGCATCACCCTTTGATGTCCAGATCCAGTCCGACGACGCCCTGCTTTTTGGCCCCGAATCACGCGGGCTGCCCGCTGAATTATTACAAACCCTGCCGACCGAGCAGTGGCTGCGCCTGCCCATGCAGCCAGATTCGCGCAGCCTGAATTTATCCAATGCTGTCGCCGTGACGGTGTATGAAGCCTGGCGACAGAATGGATTTTTGCCTTGGAATTAAAGAGGGGGTTCTAAACGTTCAAGGCTTGCTTGATGCGCTGCATGGCCTGCTCGATCAGGCTGCGCGGCGCGCCCAGGTTGAGGCGCATAAAGCCCTCTCCGCCCTGGCCGTACAGCGTACCCGGGCTTAATCCCACCCTGGCTTTTTCCACCAACAGGCGTTGCAGACTGGCGTCATCCAATCCCAGGGCACGGCAGTCCAGCCACATAAGGAAGGTGCCTTCAGAGCGCAGGGCGCGAATCTTGGGCAGGTGTTGTGCGCAATAGTCCAGCACCCAATCCTGCGTTTGCGCCAGATAGCTCATCAGCGCCTCCAGCCAGGGCGCACCATGCTGATAGGCGGCCTCGGTGGCAACCAGGCTGAACGGGTTGTTGGCCTCGATGTGCAAACGGGTGAATTCGGCGCGCACGCGACTGCGCAATTCCGGGTCTCCTGCCAGCATAAACGCCAGACCCAGGCCAGGAATGTTGAAGGTTTTACTCGGAGCGACCGCTGTAATCACGCGCTCGGGAAATTCCTCCAGGCTGGCCAGCGGAATGAGCTGATTGGGCGCGTAAACCAGATCGGCATGAATCTCATCGGAAACGATGGTCATGTCATGCTTGCGCGCAATGTCCAGCAGGGTTTGCAGCTCGTCGCGCCGCCAGACGCGACCGACCGGATTGTGCGGCGAGCAAAGCAGAAGCAGCTTGCCGCCATCCGCCGCGCAACGTTCCAGATGCTCGAAGTCCATGCGGTAGCTGCCGTTCTCTTCGCGCAGAGGATTGAGCATCAGGCGGCGGTCGTTGTCCGTCACCGCGCTGAAAAACGGCGTGTACACCGGCGGCTGCACGATGACCGCCTCACCTGCTGCCGTCAATGCACGCACGGCGGCATAAAGGACGGGAACCACGCCCGGCGTGGGCGCAATCCAGTCACGCTCGACACCCCACGCATGGCGCTTTTGCAGCCAATCCATCAGGCTGAGGTAGAGGCGCTCGGGAATCTGCGTGTAGCCATACACCGGGTGCGCCGCACGCGTAGCCAGCGCCTGCTGCACCGCCTCCGGCACGGCAAAATCCATATCCGCCACCCAGAGCGGCGTGACATCCTCGCTACCGAATACGGCGGCGCGACCATCCCATTTCACGCTATCCGTACCCAGGCGGTTGATGGATTGGTCAAAATCAAATGCGGGCATGGGCTTGTTTTCCGTGAGACTGGATGAAGTCTGCGGCTGGCAGGCGGAGAGCAGCGCGCCAGCAGCCGTTGCACTGCCTAGTTTTAGAAAATCGCGTCGCGTCGGCATCGTTAAAACTCTCGATCAGGAAATACGCTCCCACAAAGTGACTTCCGTCACCGTATGCTGGAACTTGCGCCTTGTCTCACGGATGACGAAAGGCACATCCTGCGGCGCACACAGCAGACGGAAATGCGCACCCAGTAAAGCTCTCAGGCCATCCAGCGTAGTGAAGTTTTCACCGTCTTTCTTGAAACCGCCTAGCCAGTGCTCGCGTGCCGTGTGCTCTTCCAGCCAGGTGTAAGGCGACGCAATGAGCAAGATGCCGCCGGGGTTGATGCGAGTGTGAATGTCCTGCAAAAACAATGTCGGCTGATACAGGCGGTCAATCAGATTGGCGGCCAGCACCAAATCAAAACCGCGCAGGAAGGATTTGAGATTGCAGGCATCGCTCTGCACGAATTCAACTTTGCTACGCACTTTATCCAGGCCAAAGTCGTTCAGGTTAACTTGGCGGTAGCTAACCAGATCACCCTCTTCAGGCAGCGTGTAACGCACAGTGCCCTGTTCAGCCAACTGCACGCCGAGCTGGATAAAACGTGCGGAGAAATCAACGCCGATGACCTGATCAAAATGCCGAGCCAACTCGAAAGTCGCCCGCCCGGTGGCGCACCCCAGATCCATCGCTTTGTGCGTCGGTCTGCCCTGCATGGCTTTTAGCGCCATGCCGGCAAGCGTTTGAGGGAAATTGCCCACACCAAAATAGCTCTCACCGTAGTGAAATTCGGCGTACTGCGCCAGTTGCTGATCGCTTTCGTAATAGGCGCTTGGCGCAGCAGGCGTGTGGTCACTGACCACATAGCGGAACCCTGCGTGCTGGAAAAAATGACGGCGGAAGGCGTAGCGCGCACTGCGCAGGCTTTCATTGCCGCATGAAATCCACGAGCCGCCCTTGATCAGATTGTGTCGGCCATCAAATGTCGGCGTGGTGAAATCGTCATAAATCGGATGCACCGCAAAACCCTCGAAGGGGTAGATCGGCGTTTCCGTCCACTGCCAGACATTGCCTACCACATCGAAAAACTCGCCGTGAGCGAAACGATCTACCGGGCAAGATGATGCCCAATGATCCAGATGCAAATTGGCATGAGCCGCCTTGTCCGTCTCGATCTCGGCAAGGCCGCAAACATCGTACAGGCGATACCACTCATCCTCGCTGGGTAGGCGCACCGGCAGCCCGCTCTGCTCCGTCTTCCAGGCGCAAAACGCCTTGGCTTCGTGGTAATTCACCTCCGCCGGCCAATCCCAGGGCATGGGGATTTCCTGCGTCATCAGGCGCAAACGCCAAGTGTCGCCATCCGCCACCCAAAACGTCGGGTGCTGCGCCTGAGCGTATTTGCGCCAGGCCAGACCTTCTTCCTGCCAGTAAATATCGCGCTGATAACCCTCGTCCTGTACAAAGGTCAGGAACTCCTGATTGCTCACGAGATAACGACTGGCGCTGAATGCAGGCACATCCGCCACGCGCTCGCCATATTCATTGTCCCAGCCATAGCGACGATGGTCATTGAGCGCCTTGCCAAGCTGCGTTGTTCCATGTGAAACCGCAATCAACTCATTCACCGGCGCCGCGCTGCTTTCCGTACAAGGGGCAAAAGCCGGATGCGGCTTGACTCGATGCAGCGCATGTTGGCGGATCAGCACCGAGGAAGTTTCCAGATGAATGCGCTCATGCTCAATACCCATCAAAATCGCCCACCAGGGATGATTCCATTCCACGGGCAGGGTCAAGGGCGCATGACGGATGATCTGTTCGACCGTCTCGCGCACACGATGCCGATAAGCACGCACCTCCTGCACGCTAGGCCAGGCGTAGTTGGCCTCATTGAGATCATCCCAACTCATTTCATCCACCCCCACGGAAAACATCGACTCAAAAAGTGGGTTAATGCGCTCCGTAAGCAAACCGGCCAGAATCAGCTTGTTGACGAAAAACGTCGCCGTATGGCCAAAATAAAAGATCAGCGGATGACGCAAACTGATTGGCTTAATAAAAAAACCCTCGTCATCGACGAGGGTTTCAAATAACCGCTCATACATGGAAAACGTCGAGATAAAATAATCGCCTATCGTTTGACGCAAAAGCTCAACGTTTTGAATATCAAGAAACGGGGTTCGCGGGAATAAATGGTGCATGAACTAACCTCGCCTCTCCAGCAAAAAATTATTCAGGGTATTTATTTAAATATGCCAAAAGCGCACGATTTTCCACTTTTCGTCTCGCCGCTATCGTGCTGAATCGAATTTATTAAATAGCCCATCAGTCATAAGGATTTGCTTCGCCTTCCGGTCTGGTCTTGAAGCGGCGATGCAGCCAAAAATAATCTTCTGGAGCTTCAATCACAGAGTTTTCAATCATCCGGTTGTACGTTGTCGCATCATGCAACATGTCTCCGGTTGCAAAATCCTCTACCGGAAGGATATGCAATACATAACCTTGGGCATTAGGCAAGCGCTGCGGATAGCCGAACAACACCTTGGCTCCCGTGCGCTGCACTATCTTGCTTGCCAGCGTCAGGGTTGCAGTAGGAACTCCAAAAAACGGGGCGAAAACCCCCTGCCCAACCCCGAAATCTTGATCAACTCCGTACCAGCAAACCCCTCCTGAATTCAGAACCTGCAACATGCCACGCAAATTATCATTGGCAATGAGCGACTGAAAATACTGAGAACGCTTGGTCAACATAACAGAATTGAACTGTTGATTCTTCGCTGGCTTATAAACTGTACTCACCGGGAAATGCATAGCGGCGATCCGCCCTGCCAATTCCATCGCCGTAAAATGCGCGCCCAATACCAAAACACCCCGGCCTGCTTTGCGCGCAGCTTCATAATGTTCCATGCCTTCAACATACGTAAATCCCTGCAAGATTCGCGTCGGTGCCCACCAAGCGATACCGCCCTCGATCAAGCCCATACCTGAGGCTTTGAAATTGGCGCGCACCATTTCATTACATTTCTTTGCGCTCCATTGCGGAAAACAAAGCTGAAGATTACGCGCAACAATACGTCGCCTGGAAGGCAAAACAGCATAAGCCAATAAACCAAGTCCACGCCCCAAACGCTGAGACCAAGACAAAGGCAGGAAAGCTCCAAACTTTAGCAAACCCAAGCCCAAGGCCAAAGGCCAATGCTTTGGATTAAGCCAACCGAACAGGGGAATTGAAATTGCTAGAGTTCCCGGCTTGGTGATCATGACGACTTATTGCAGTTGTCGCTGTAACTGCTCAAGATCACTTACCGCCAAGGTTCCGGCGTAGCGCTTCAGTAAAATGACAGTCAGAAGATAATCGTAGCGAGAGTTATTCAAGTTACTGATGGCCAAGCTCAATTGATTTTGTGCGTTGATCACATCGACAATCGTGCGCGTACCGACCTGATAACCGGCTTCGTTAGCCTCAAGCTGCATCTGGGCGGATTTTTTTCCCTGCTGGAACGCCTTGACCTCGTCGATTTTGGCATTGACTGTACGGAAGGAATCCAAGGTATTACGCACAGTATCCAGACGCGCCGCTTCATACTGATCCTGCGCCTGTTGGAATGAGTACGTCGCCTGTCGTGTACGTGAACTTACCGCTCCGCCTTGGTATAAAGGAACCGTAAGTTGGACGCCGATTTGAGATTCGTAGTAATAGGCATCGCGCGTGGTGGACAGGTTGTTGAGAACCGGGGTGTCCTGGTAAGTATAGGACGCGAACATATCAACGCTCGGGTAATGTCCCGAGCGCTGAACCTCAATATCCTCGCGGCTGATATTCACAGCTAACTCGGTGCTTTGCAACTTAAGATTCTGCTTTTCTGCAAAACTGGTCCATTCTTTCACATCATTGGGAACAGGCGCCAACAACTCCAATGAGTCCTTGACATCGACCAAGCTTTCTACTGTTTGTCCGGTGATTGTCCGCAATCCTTCCTTGGCAAAGGAAAGAGCATTTTCCGCCTTGATAACGGCCGCTGAACGCTGATCACGCGCCGCCAGGGCGTCCGCCAAATCGGTAACTGGGATCAAGCCGACGTCATAACGTTTTTGAGTTTGTTCCAGTCGTTTCTGCGCAGCTTGCAGGTCGGATTGAGCCAAAACAAAAGCAGCGCGCGTACGCAAAACTTCAAAATAGGCTTGAGTCACTCGAAGAATCAATTCTTGCTGGCTATCGGCGTAATTGACATCGGCTTGTTGCACGACCAATTCTGCCTTGTCCAACAACGCGAAATTTTGCCGACTGTAAATCGATTGATTCAAAATAATGCCATAGGTATTGGCATCCGAGGAACTGCTTGGTTGCGTTGGATAATCGTTCCAGGTGTAGGATGAACTGCCATTCATCCCAATATTCGGAAGAAAATTGGCCTGAGCCTGCGGAAGGTTCTCACGCGCTGCTGCGCGAGCCTGAGCTGCAGCACGCAAGGCGGGGTCAAACTGTTCAGCCATACGATAAACTTCGGTAAGATTTTCCGCCTGCACACATGGCGCGCCAGCAAAAAACAAAGTCGAAAATATCGCTGAGAAAAAAACTGAACGTTTATGGCACCGCATAAAAAACCTTTACGATTACGCCCCGCACATAGAGCTTGAATTAAAAACTGAACCGCCGCACGGGCTCAGAGCCCAGAAGATAGGGCAAAGATGTTTCAAATAAACTAACCTCTTCCCACGAATCTTCAGCCGCGCGGATGAACAATGTAGCGACCATATTCGGCTCACTCCCCAGCACGACAAACAAGCGACCTCCCAAGTTCAACTTCTTCTTGTAACTTTCAGGCAAATAATCCATGGCACCTGTGATGGCAATGACATCATAAGTATGCCGATCGTTCCATCCCTGGCTCGCATCTCCAGTTTCCAAAACGACATCTGAATAACCCTGTATTTCCAGAGTGTTGCGCGCCTGATCACTCAAATCGGCAAACAGCTCGACACTGGTCACCTGACCGCCAAGCTGGGCGAGACAGGCTGCAATAAAACCACTACCCGTGCCAATTTCCAGAACCTTCTCACCCGACCGCACTGCCAAGGCTTGCAACATTCGCCCTTCAACCACAGGCGACATCATAACTTGATCATGCTCCAGCGGCAGCATGAGGTCAGAAAAAGCCTGGTGTACAAACCTGTTGCGCACGAAACTTTCACGATGAACCAAACGCAGCACGTCCAGGACACGAACGTCAAGCACATCCCAAGGACGTACTTGCTGTTCAATCATGTTGAAACGCGCCTGCTCAATATCTAAAGAAGAAGTTGTGAGATTCATGGTTGGACTGCTAACTGAGGGTAGGTTGGACTTGGGCAAGCTTAGGGACTTTGACCCCAGGGAGCAAGGCTGAAAAACGCGCAAGGAAGTCAATAAAACCGTCCAAAAGCGTATATTTTAGCTATAAATATTTCATGCGCAGCTCATCACGAAAAAAGATGACAACCATATGTTTTAAAACAAAAAAATAATAATTGATCCTAGCCCACGTAACTACGGATCTGTGACTAACCTCTGGATAAATCTGTGCATAAAATGTACGATGCGTCTTCATAAAACACATGATGGATGACTTAGCCTTGAGTGAAAAAAACCTGTGGGCACGTTGCCAAGAACAACTAGCCGCTGACATCCCGGAACAACAACTCAACACTTGGATCAGACCCTTACAGGCGCTTGAAGAACATAACCGTCTGAAGCTACTTGCGCCTAATCGCTTTGTCCAGGATTGGGTAAAACAAAATTTCTTGAAAAAAATAGAGCCTTTAGCGAAAAAAATTTCTGAAAACAGCAATTTATCAGTAACTTTAGAAATAGGAAGCGCTCAAAAGCCAAAAACATCATCAACAAACATAACAAGCCAAGATATAAAAAAAACAAAATCTATCCAGAACATTAAAACCGAACCTCCAGAACGATTTGAACACGGCTTGAATAGCAATTTTACCTTTGAAACCTATGTCAGCGGCAAATCAAACGAAATAGCTCGCGCGGCGGCCATGCAAGTATCACAAAATCCTGGAGCTAATTACAACCCATTGTTCATATATGGAGGAGTGGGTCTTGGAAAAACTCATTTAATGCACGCAATCGGCAATCGAATTTTAGAAAATAACGACCAAGCCAGAATTCTTTATCTGCATTCAGAACGCTATATGCAGGACATGGTACGTTCAATTAAAGAAAACTCGGTCAACGGTTTCAAACAGTTTTATAGATCGCTAAACGTACTATTGATTGATGACATTCAGTTTTTTGCGGGAAAGGATCGAACACAAGAAGAGTTTTTTCATACTTTTAACGTTTTAATGGAAAACGGACAGCAAATTGTAATGTCATGCGATCGCTACCCAAAAGAAATTGACGGGTTGGAGGAACGATTGAAATCACGATTTGGCTGGGGCTTAACCGTTGCCATTGAACCTCCCGAACTGGAAACACGTGTTGCAATCCTGCAAAGCAAAGCTGAACAAATGGGCGTAAATCTCCCACATGAAGTAGCTTTCTTCATCGCCAAGCGGATACGTTCAAATATTCGTGAACTCGAAGGAGCTTTAAGACGAGTCATCGCAACAAGCCAGTTCACGGGCATGGCGATTACTCTAGACTCTGCTAAAGAGGCACTAAAAGATTTGATTGCACTGCAAAACAGGATGATCACCATAGAGAATATTCAAAAAACGGTGGCGCAATTTTTCAAGGTAAAAATCGATGAGCTGTTGTCATCAGGTCGAAGTCGATCCATTGCACGGCCTCGACAAATCGCCATGAGCCTGGCAAAAGAACTAACCAACCACAGTCTGCCGGAAATTGGTAAGGCTTTCGGCGGTCGAGATCACACCACAGTACTACATGCATGTAGAAAAATAGCTGAACTGAGGGAAGAGGATACAAGAATAGATGAAGACTACCTCACTCTCTTAAGAACCTTGACCAATAATTGAAACACAGACATAACAAAGGGTGCATCACTAAGTGGATAAATGACTGAACAAAGGTGTGGGTAGTTGTTATCCACAGTTACCCACAACTAACCTACAAAAAACAAAAAACATGCTACATATTCTGATCATAAGCAAAAAGCCATATAACTCATTGTTTTTGTGCGAGTTTTTTCAAGTTATGAACAGCCTATGAAAGCTACATCATCAACAACAACGGATCTAGATTATCTAAACGAAATTATTTTTAAGGAACATAAAATGCAAATCAACATAAATAGAGAAAAATTTCTAACCGCAGTACAAACAGTTATAGGAGCCATAGAAAAAAGACAAACCATTCCAGTACTGAATAATATTTTAGTTCAAATTCAAAAAAACGAAGCCATATTAACGGCGACAGACCTTGAAATTGAACTTAAAAACACTATCCAAATTGAAAATTATTTTGGCAATTTTGAATTTACGCTGCCAGCAAAAAAAATAGCTGATATTTGCAAGAATCTGAGAGAATATAGCGATATAAAATTCAATATATCAAATGATAATGTAATTATTATATCTGATAACATTAAATACAATCTATCCTTGTTGCCCGCAGAAGATTACCCAAAAACAACAGTATTTTCTAACAAATATTCCATAAATTTAAAAAAATCGATTCTCAAGGGATTAATCAATAAGGTCTCATTTTCCATGGCGCAACAAGATGTTCGTTACTATCTTAATGGCATGTTTTTTGAAATTAATGAAAAATCAATTTCAGCCGTAACGACGGACGGCCACCGGCTAGCTATAAGTACTTATGAACCCGAAATAAATTTTGAAGAAAATATCCAATTCATTCTTCCAAGGAAGACTGTTGTTGAACTGCAAAAATTAATAGATGACGAAGATGAAGACATAAATGTTGAAATTGATTCAAATCAAATCCGATTCAATTTAAATAAAACGACGCTGACGAGTAAATTGATTGACGGCAAATTTCCTGATTATAAAAGGGTAATACCGTTGGCTAACGAAAAGAATGCATCAGTCAATAAAACGCTTCTCAAACAGGCTTTAATCAGATCCTCTATCATTTCCAATGACAAATTCAAAGGCGCTAAATTTTCTTTTAGTATAAATTCACTGGTAATAGAATGCCAAAATTCAGAAAAAGAAAAGTCAAGAGAAGAAATTAATATAAATTATAATTCATCGGAGTTAGCGATAGGCTTTAATGTTTTCTATATTTTAGATATTATTAATGTAATTAATGACGAAGAAATCACGCTTAAACTAAACTCTTCGGAATCTAGCGTTGTCATTAGGTCAACAGAAAAAAACTTAACAAATACTTTTGTTGTAATGCCAATGCGGATTTAATGTCTGTGCACTTAAATAAATTAAGTATTGAAAATTTCCGTTGCATTAAACAAGCGAGTTTTAATCCAAATGAAAAGATCAATCTAATTTTGGGTTGCAATGGCAGCGGAAAGACAAGCATTCTCGAATCCTTACAGGTTCTTACATCAGGACGATGTTTTAGAACTGCAAGGATCGATCATCTCAAAAATTTTTCATCCGACAGCTTCACTATAGCGGGTTGTTTTTGTTCAAAATACAATAATAATATATTAAATATAGGTTTTCGAAGAGCAGATAAAGCAAGTTATGCTCGTTATGACGGAGTTCCTGTAAAAAGGATTTCTGATATAACAAAAAAGATACCAATCATTTTTTTTAATTCTGAAACAATTAATATCATAGATGGCGAAGCTGTTTTTAGAAGAAATTATATCGATTGGTGGTTGTTTTACTCAAAAAAAATATTTCATGAAGAATGGTTGAATTATCAACGCTTGATTAGACAAAGGAACGCTTGCCTACGCAATGATCCAAAGCTTTTAAATGCCTGGGATCATTTATTGGCTGAATCCAGTGAAAAAATTGACTTGTTGAGAAAGACTGCATTCCAAGAAATTTTTCATGAATTTGAAAATCACAATTTATATTCATACGAATTTGAATACTATTCCGGATGGCCTAAAAATCAATCCATTATCTCGGCATTGGAACGTAACAAGCTCAGAGATATAAAATATGGATTTACTTCAGTAGGTTCTCACCGTGCTGATATACGAATTAGCTTTCATGGAAAAAACGTGAAAGAAATCGGTTCTCGCGGGCAAAAAAAAATTCTATCCCTGCTACTGCTGTTTGCCTTGGCTTCTTTGATGAAAAAATTTTTTGGCGAAGCGCCTATTTTCTTGGCTGATGATATTGCAGCTGAAGTTGACGAATTCCATCGTCAACAGATATTAGAAAAAATGATTAAATTAGATGGTCAACTTTTTTTTACGGCGATTGATTCCAAGGATCTGGACCTTTCCCTGCATACTTCATTGAATAAATTTGTGGTCAAGGATGGACAGGTGAACATGCTATGATCGTGCAGATGAATCTTCACGATGACCAAGAATTGCCATGAACTCTGAACCCAGACTACTGCATCCTATTGATCCAATTGAACAAACAGTGACATCAAGCGCCTACGACTCAAGTTCCATCAAAGTGCTCAAGGGTCTTGATGCTGTACGCAAACGTCCTGGGATGTACATCGGTGACACAGACGATGGCTCTGGTTTGCACCACATGGTGTTTGAGGTCGTGGATAACGCCATCGACGAAGCTCTTGCTGGCTATTGTTCCAACATTGATGTGGTCATGCATACCGATGGTTCGGTAAGTGTCGCTGATGATGGGCGTGGTATTCCTGTCGATATTCATGAGGAAGAAGGTCGTTCAGCCGCAGAAGTCATCATGACCGTGCTGCATGCAGGCGGAAAATTTGACGACAATTCGTATAAGGTTTCCGGAGGGTTGCATGGCGTAGGCGTTTCCGTAGTCAACGCTCTTTCGGATTCGCTCGAACTGACCATTCGTAGAAATGGAAAAAAATATCGCCAGGAATACAATCTTGGTGAACCTCTATATCCTTTGAAAGAAGTCGGTGAAGCTACAGGAACGGGAACTCGTGTACGCTTCAAGCCAAGTTCAACGATTTTTTCACAGTTAGATTTTCATTACGATATTCTCGCCAAAAGATTGCGTGAGCTTTCGTTTCTGAATTCTGGCGTTAAAATTCACCTGCATGATGAAATCAGTGGGCGTGATGATATTTTCATGTACGAAGGTGGTATTCGCGCTTTTGTCGAACACCTTAATCGCGGAAAAACTCCCATCCACCCCACGGTCATTCATATGATTGGAGAAAAGGATGGAATTGGCGTTGAAGTTGCGTTGCAATGGAACGATAGCTACAACGAAGGTGTTTACTGCTTCACCAATAATATTCCGCAACGTGATGGCGGAACCCATCTCGCAGGTTTTCGTGCAGCCTTGACCCGCACCTTGAACCAATTTATGGAAAAGGAAGGCTTGTTCAAAAAAGCCAAGGTTGATATTGCTGGCGATGATGCGCGCGAGGGCTTGACGGCCGTTCTCTCGGTCAAGGTTCCTGATCCCAAGTTTTCTTCGCAGACCAAGGACAAATTGGTTTCCTCTGAAGTCAAGGCACCGGTTGAAAGCCTGGTTAATGATCTTCTCAATGACTTTTTGCTGGAACGTCCTGCGGAAGCCAACGCAATTACCGGCAAGATTATCGACGCAGCGCGTGCCCGTGATGCAGCGCGCAAAGCGCGGGAGCTTACAAGGCGCAAGGGCGCTCTGGATATCGCAGGATTACCTGGAAAACTGGCCGATTGTCAGGAAAAAGATCCATCCAAATCCGAGTTATTCTTGGTGGAGGGAGATTCAGCTGGCGGATCGGCTAAGCAGGGAAGAGACAGACGCACGCAAGCGATTTTGCCATTGAAAGGCAAAATTCTTAACGTGGAGAAAGCGCGCTTCGACAAAATGCTTAGTTCGGCTGAAGTAGGTACATTGATTACCGCGCTGGGTACGGGAATAGGCCGTGATGACTATAATCCTGACAAGCTACGTTACCACCGCGTGATCATCATGACGGATGCGGATGTGGATGGTTCGCATATCCGTACCCTTTTGCTAACGTTTTTCTATCGTCAAATGCCGGAATTGATTGCGCGCGGGCATATTTATATTGGCCAGCCTCCTTTGTACAAGGTGAAAAAGGGAAAGCAGGAACAATACGTCAAGGATGACATTGAGCTACAAGCCTATCTATTGCAACAGGCGATTGATGGTTCATATTTGCATGTTTCTCCAGACGCTCCGCCGATCAGCGGTTCAGCCCTGGATCAGCTGGCACGAGCGCATTTGGCCGCACGTATGGTAATTGAGCGCTTGGCGCGTCGTTTTGATCGTCGCGCAATGGAATATCTGTTGGATATGCCAAGGTTACGCATGGATGAATCTGTGGCTTCTTGGGCACAACGTTGGGCAGAGTTGTTGAATGAAAACTCGGATTCACGCGTACAACATCGTGCTGAAATTTTGATCCTTGAGGGTGAGCCGGTTATTCGTTTGATTCGTGATCAGCATGGTTTGAGTCATAGCTGGGATTTTGACAGTGACTTTTTTAATTCTGCGGATTACAGGCTGCTCGCCGAACATGCTGATCGCGTGCATGATTTGTTTGACTCAGGCGCCATGATTCGCCGGGGAAATGAATCCCGTTCCGTGCGTCGTTTTGAGGAAGTGATGCAATGGCTGGAGGAAGAAGCGCGTAAAGGATTGAATATCCAGCGTTACAAGGGTCTGGGTGAAATGAATCCTGAACAATTATGGGAAACCACGATGAATCAGGAAACGCGGCGCTTGCTTCAGGTGCGTATCGAAGACGCCATCGCGGCAGATGAGGTTTTTTCCACTTTGATGGGAGACTTGGTCGAACCCCGCCGTGACTTCATCGAGCGCCATGCGCTGTCGGTCAATAATATCGACGTTTGATTAGGCCGGAACGGCTCCAAACGTTCAATAATCCTGCTTTTTCTCGCAGTTTTAGCCGTCGTCGCATTTCTTTAAGAGTGAGGTTTTATTTGGAGACTCGTTGCATGGCCTTGCCTGAGGGTTCGTTGCATATCGAAGTTGAACAGGCTCTGCTCGCCTTATCCGAGCAGGATCGCTCCAAGCTTTTGTCCAACGAAAAATTAATCGCCTCTTATCCTGTTGTTTTTGCTTGCAGTCCATTTGTCGTCGCAGCGCTGATACGTCAGCCAGGACTATTGAGCGATTTGATTCAATCGCAGGATTTATTTTCGGCGACTGAGTTTCCCGCTTTCCAACAACGTCTGGATCAGCGTTTAGAGCAGGCTGACGACGAAACCGCCTTATTGCGTGTACTTCGTCATTTTCGTCGGCGGGAAATAGTGCGCATTGCCTGGCGCGATCTTGCAGGTTGGGCGCAGACTGGCGAAACCTTGCAGGAATTGACCTGGTTGGCGGATATCGCTGTGCAGGGTGCGTTGAATTGGTGGATGAAACGGCTAACCGAACGTCATGGCCAGCCGAGTGATCGTTCGGGTCAGCCCGTCGGTTTTGTGGTTCTGGGCATGGGTAAGCTCGGTGGCCATGAGCTTAATTTTTCTTCCGACATTGACCTGATCTTCGCCTTTGATGATGAAGGAGAAACCGACGGCGCCAAGCCGCTGGATAACAGTGAGTTTTTCATCCGCCTTGGCCAACGGCTGATTCGTGCCATTGATGCACGCACGGAGGACGGTTTTGTTTTCCGCGTTGATATGCGTTTGCGACCTTGGGGTGATGAGGGGCCGCTGGCGCTGACCTTTGAACAAATGGAGTTGTATTACACCCTGCATGGACGGGAGTGGGAGCGTTACGCCCTGATTAAGGCCAGGCCGATGGCGGGCGATCTTCTGGCAGGCGAACGCTTGATGCAGCAGTTGCGCCCCTTTGTTTATCGGCGTTATCTCGACTACGGCGCATTCGGTCAGCTGCGTGAAATGAAATCCATGATCGAGCGCGAAATGGCCAAAAAAGGTTTGCGCGATAATATCAAGCTCGGTCCGGGAGGAATTCGTGAAGTCGAGTTTATCGGCCAGGTATTTCAGTTGCTACGCGGCGGACGTGAACTTGCCTTGCAGCAGCGCGGCATTCTCGACATCTTGCGCGTGCTGCTGAATGACGAGATTTTGACTGTAGAAGATTTCCAGGCGCTTAGCACGGGATATGATGTGTTGCGTCGCGTTGAAAATCGTTTGCAGGCGGCGCGCGATGAGCAAACGCAGATTTTGCCTGAAACGCCTGTTGAGCAGATGCGTCTTGCCCTGAGCATGGGTTTCAGCAGTTGGGATGAATTCATTGAATACCTGAATAGGTATCGTGCGGGTGTTCATCGCGTATTCCGTCGCGTATTTCGCGTGTTCGCAGAAAAGGGCGAGGATAAGGATGACGCACTTGCCGAAATCATCTCGGGTTTACTATCGACTCCGGCGGCTGAACAGATTTTGCTGGATGAGGGATTTCCTGAGCAAAACGTGAGCGCCGTTCTTGGTGCAGTGCATGAATTTATGCAGGAACGCTTTATTCGCAGCTTGAGCGATACAGCGCGCTCACGTCTGATGAAACTCTTGCCGCAGGTATTGCGCGCACTGGTCAACGAAGCGCAGGTCATGGATGTACTGCCGCGCGTTTTTGCCTTACTGGCGAAAATCGGCGGGCGCAGCGTTTACCTGGCGCTTCTGCTGGAAAATCCCCCTGCTTTGGAACTATTGGTGCGCCTATTGGCGGCCAGCCCGTGGATTGCCGAACAGCTCACGCGTCATCCTATTTTGCTGGACGAGCTGCTCGACCCTCGCACCTTGTTTGCGCCGCCCAATGCGGAGGATTTGCGCCGTGAGTTGAGCGACATGCTGGAAAATGTCAGTGACGGTGACATTGAGCGGCAAATGGATGAACTGCGTCGCTTCAAACAAATCAATATGTTGCGCGTCGCTGCGGCGGACATCATGGATGTGCTGCCGGTGATGCAAGTCAGCGATCATCTCACCTGGATGGCGGAAACCTTGCTGGATGAGGTGTATGGCGAGTCGATGCAGGAACTGCTGCGACGCCATGGCGCGCCGTCATGCCTGATTGCAAATCAGGCCGTTACGCCGGGTCTTGCGGTGATTGGCTATGGCAAGCTGGGCGGGTTGGAGCTGGGTTACGCTTCGGATCTGGACATTGTTTTCCTGCACGATTCCCAGGGTGAGCAGCAGGAAACCGTGGGTGAAAAGACCATCGACAATGCGCAGTTTTTCGCGCGGGTCACGCAAAAGATGCTTTCGCGCATGACCACGCAAACCTCGGCGGGCATTCTTTACGAAGTGGATACCCGTTTGCGTCCGGACGGGGCTTCGGGCTTGCTGGTTTCGAGTTTGTCCGCCTTTGCGGATTACCAGCGAAATCACGCCTGGGTATGGGAGCACCAGGCTTTGACGCGCACACGCTGGGTGGCGGGAGATGTCCGCCTGAAACCGGCTTTTGAAACCGTGCGCCGCGAAATTCTCTGTCAGCCGCGTGATGCGGAAGCCCTGCGTGCCAGCGTGGTGGACATGCGCGCCAAGATGCGCGCCGAACTTGATCAGAAAGATGCCGCCCTGTTTCATATCAAAACGGGTGTGGGTGGGCTGACCGATATTGAATTTATCGTTCAATATCATCTGCTTGCGCATGCTTGGCAACATCCGTTCATCGTACGTTGGAGCGACAATATCCGCCAGCTGGCCGATTTGGCGCAGGCGGGTATTTTGCAGACCGAAGAGAGCGCCATGTTGGCGGACATTTACCGTCGTTTGCGTGATCGCGGCCATCGCCTGGTGCTGGAAAACCGCAAGACCCTGGTCGCTGCGCAGGAATTTGCCGAAGAGCGCGCTTTTGTGCGTGAGGTCTGGTTGCGCAGGATGGAGCCGGGCGCTTCTTCCATGCCATAATTCTGCAACTTTACATTTGCCGAATTTCAGGCCGAACTTCAGGAGTTTTTAGACATGGCATCCCTTCCCACCATGGCCGACCGTGACGGTCTGATCTGGTACGACGGTCAGATGGTCGATTGGCGCGAGGCCAAGACCCACGTTCTCACCCACACCCTGCATTACGGCATGGGCGTGTTTGAGGGCGTGCGCGCCTACAAGACCGACAAGGGAACGGCGATTTTCCGTCTTGAAGAACACACCAAGCGTTTGCTCAACTCCGCCAAAATCCTGCGCATGGATGTGCCTTGGTCTGCCTCCGAATTGAATGAAGCACAGCGCGCCGTGGTGCGCGAAAACAAGCTGGAAAGCGCCTACATTCGTCCGATGTGCTTTTACGGCGCGGAAGGCATGGGTTTGCGCGCCGACAACCTCAAGGTGCATTGTATCGTCGCCGCCTGGACTTGGGGCAGCTATCTGGGCGCCGAGGGCATGGAACGCGGCATCCGCGTGAAGACATCCTCCTTTACCCGCCACCATGTCAACATCACCATGTGCAAGGCCAAGGCCAATGGCAACTACATGAACTCCATGCTGGCGCTGCGCGAAGCGCTGCAAGACGGCTACGACGAAGCCATGCTGCTGGATGCCGAAGGCTATGTGGCCGAAGGTTCGGGCGAGAACATCTTCATCGTGCGCGATGGCGCGATCTTCACCCCGGATCTGACCTCTGCGCTGGATGGCATCACGCGCAAGACCATCTTCCTGCTGGCCGATGAGCTGGGTCTGAAAATCATCGAAAAACGCATTACCCGTGACGAGGTGTACGTGGCCGACGAAGCCTTCTTTACCGGCACCGCCGCTGAAGTCACCCCGATCCGCGAAGTGGATAACCGCCCGATCGGCAGCGGTTCACGCGGCCCGATCACCGAACGTCTGCAAGCCCTGTACTTCGACGTGGTGCATGGACGGCATCCCAAGCATTTGCCTTGGTTGAACCTGGTCGCCTAAGAGGAGAGGTTTCACATGAATCCCAATACCGCCGCCCGCCCGCAGGACTTCAAAACCCCGAATACAGTCAAGGCCATCCAAGTGCGCCGCAGCGATTTGCCTGTGCATTGCCCGCGTGACGGCGAAAGCCTGTGGAACTCGCATCCGCGCGTTTACATCCCGGTGGAAGAAAACGGCGGCCAGGCGCGCTGCATTTATTGCGGCGCCTTGTATCAGTTGCTGGATTAATAGCCTGCCAAGCAGGTTTCAAAACCTTGAGCGGGTAAATGGCGAAGGATTAATAGAAATGAATCAGCTTAAATTCGCTTCTGCAAGCATGTGCGGAATACGGCAAAATGCGCAACATAGTTTTGCAATGCGGCATGGAATGATGATTTATCGCTCCAATGCGCTTTATTCCTTTATACCAAAAAACGGATGCTCTACATTGAGATTGAGCGTTGCAGTGGCTAATGGGTGTATAGGTGGTATAGATCGTGGGCATTGGATCCATAATAATAACGAAACCTTCAACCCGTCATTGGGCGAGGCCATAGCTGCGGATTACAGTTTTGTTGTGCTTCGCTGCCCGTTTCGTCGTTTAGCTTCAGTTTTTCTTGATAAGTTTGTCTCAAAAGAACCCCCCGCCTGGGGATATAGGGATAGCATGCAGCGGAAGATTGAGCTGGATAGTCTGACGTTTCGGAGTTTTGTTCTATCTCTGAAGCAGTCTCATGTTATGAACGCCGATATTCATTGGCGGAGTCAGGAGTCTTTCTTGATTTATGAAAATTATTCGGACTATTTTTCCCTGGAGAGATTCGGTGACGCGGTTAATGCCCTAAAGGATAAAATTGATCTTGACGTGATCGATGCGCGAGAGCTTACAAGGCATGGTACTGATGGCTTTGAAACTGTCGATGACCGGTGTTATGCCGATATGGAAGCGTTTGATCTTGCCTTGATGAAGAGGCAAGGCCTTTGTCCAAGTCATTTCTCAATGTATGACGACGAACTGATCCATATGGTTTCGGCGTTGTACAAAGCTGATTTAGCCCTGTACAGGGAAAAATTTTCCGATGACGGGTTGTTGTTCAAGTAATTGCCCAGACGCCATCAAGCTTTAGGCATGACTGGAAGCAATCAGGCGGCAAGAGGGTCGCCAAGCTTGTTGCATGGTTCAGAGCAGCTTTCGGAGCTTTCTCTTTATCTGCAATCTCTTGAGGCTGAGTTGCATCATCCGGGTAAAGCCTGTTCACGAAACAGGCTTGAAGCGTTGCTGCACCCGGAGTTTCACGAAGTTGGGCGCTCGGGAAGGATTTATTCTCGCGAGACGGTACTGGCGTATCTTGCAGCACGATCCTTAATTCCCGATGTGTTTTCCAGTGATTACAAGCTTCATCAAATCGCTTCGGGCGTGGTTTTGCTTTCCTATCGCTCGATATTGCAGCCCAAAGACGATACTGCCCCGTTGCCTACCTTAAGAAGCTCCCTTTGGGTGGAAACGTGCCTGGGATGGCAAATAATCTACCATCAAGGTACGCCCGAATCTGAGCAAGCCTAGCAGCCCGCTGAGTGGAACCTTGAAAAACCTGCTACGAAGGCGAGTCGCTGCTTTTGTCGGTGTTCGAAATCTTCATGTATGCCTTATACACGGCGGTTTTTGCGTCCCGTCCGTTTTGCGCTTTTCCTTCTCGTGACGGTTTTTCGATATTCTCTGTCGATCCGGCCAGATAAAAAATGAACATCACCGATCAGGCTGAGCTTGTCGAAGTCCGTTCTCAAGCTCTTCGACAAGCAAGCGCAGGGTGCAATAGCGAAGCATATTGCGCCGAATATTTGCAGCACATCTGGCGGGTTACGCTGCGCTAACCCACTCTACAATACACCCCCTTTCCCCATGCGCATTTCACAAATCCGACAACGCCTGTGCGAGCTTGGCGCCTTGCCCTGTCATGAGCATCGGGTATTGCAATCCTGGGCGCAGCTTAGGTCGCTGGATAACAAGCACAGCAAGGCGGAGGGTTTTTTCCCCAAGGCTGTGCTTGCCGATCTGCCTGCGCTTTGGGCGGAACTGGACAAACTGGCCGCCATACGTTCGCAGCATCCCGCCGAAGATAACGCAATACGCCTGCTGGTCGAGCTGGCCGATGGGCAGACGGTGGAAAGCGTGCTTTTGCCGCGTGATGGTTTGTGCGTGTCCACTCAAGTCGGCTGCGCGGTGGGTTGCACCTTTTGCATGACCGGGCGCGAGGGCTTGCTGCGTCAGTTGGGCAGCGCCGAGATTGTCGCCCAGGTAGTGCTGGCGCGGCATTTGCGCACGGTGAAAAAAGTGGTGTTCATGGGCATGGGCGAGCCTGCGCACAATCTGGACAATGTGCTTGAGGCCATCGAACTGCTGGGCAAAGAAGGCGGCATCGCGCACAAGAATCTGGTGTTTTCCACCGTGGGTGATCGGCGCATTTTCCAGCGTTTGATCCAGGGTGAGGTGAAACCGGCGCTGGCGCTCTCCTTGCATTCCACCCGCGCCGGACTGCGCGCCCAGTTGCTACCCAAAGCGCCGCGCATCGACCCGGAAGAACTGGTAGATCTGGGCGAAGCCTATGCGCGCGCCACGGGCTATCCAATCCAGTATCAGTGGACCTTGCTTGCGGGTATCAATGATGGCGAGGACGAGCTGGATGGCATCGTGCGCCTGTTGTCCGGCAAATACGCCATGCTGAACCTGATTCCTTACAACACGGTGGATGCCCTGCCTTATCGCCGCCCGGATGCCGAACGCACGGCGCACATGGTGCGCAGCCTGCATCAGCGCGGCATTCTGGCCAAGACGCGCAACTCCGCCGGTCAGGAAATCGACGGCGGCTGCGGGCAGTTGCGGGCGCGGGCGCTGGTTCGCATGGATGCGGTTACGCACTCGCCAGCAAGGATTCCACTGCGCTAGCCAGATCGGCATAGACCTGCGTTCCCTCGGGCAAAGCGCCCGCCGCCAGAGTGCGCTCGCCTTTGCCGCTGCGCACCAGCATGGGGCGCGCACCCACGGCCACGGCGGCTTGCAGGTCGCGCAGGCTGTCGCCGACCACGGGAACATTTTGCAGGGAACAGCCAAAATGGGCGGCGATTTCTTCATACATGCCGGGCATGGGCTTGCGGCAGGCGCTAGGCTCATCCGGGCCGTGCGGGCAATAGCTCAGATAATCCACCCGACCGCCCAACGCGGCGAGCAGGTCGTGCATTTTCTGATGCATGGCGTGCAGCGTCGCTTCGCTGAACAGGCCACGCGCCAAGCCGGACTGATTGGAGGCGACGGTCACAATCCAGCCTGCCTGGGTCAGGCGCGCCATGGCCTCCAGGCTGCCCGGCAGGGGAATCCACTCGTCCACCGATTTGATGAAATCGTCGGAGTCGTGGTTAATCACTCCGTCGCGGTCAAGGATAATCAGCTTGCGGCAGTTGATATCAGCCATGTAGCGCGCCCTCGTCCTTGAAAGCCTCGTCGATCATGGCGCACCAGATGTGGCCGATCAGAATATGGCATTCCTGGATGCGCGGAGTGTCCGCCGACGGAGCGATCAGCGCGTGGTCGAGCACGTCCTTGAGCGCCCCGCCCGTGCCGCCCAATAGTCCAAGCGTGGTGACGCCCAGTTGGCGTGCGCTTTGCGTGGCGGCAAGCACGTTGCGGCTGTTGCCGGAGGTGGAAATGCCGATCAGCACGTCGCCCGCGCGGGCGAGGGCCTCGACCTGGCGGGAGAATACGGCGTCAAAGCCGAAGTCATTGCCGATGGAGGTCAGCGCCGAGCTGTCGGTGGTCAGTGCAAGCGCGGGCAGGCCGCGCCGTGTGTGCCCGAAGCGCCCGACCAGTTCAGCGGCGATGTGCTGTGCATCCGCAGCGCTGCCGCCATTGCCGCAGATAAGGATTTTTCCGCCATTGCGTAGTGCGGCGATCAGGCGTTCGCCTTCGTGGTGTATCGCATCTTCCAGCGCAGCAAGTGCGTGGATGGCAGCCTGATGTTGTTGGATATGGCGCAGGACGAAAGACACGGCTCAACCCTAATCGTTTAGAATGCCTGCCAGTTTATTCATATTTCACTCAAGTTTCAGGCCATAGCCATTATTCCCCATGCTTTTTGACCTTCCTGATTTTTCCCGCGCCAGGGTTTTGGTGGCTGGCGATGTCATGCTGGATCGCTATTGGTCTGGCGCGACCTCGCGCATTTCGCCGGAAGCCCCGGTTCCCGTGGTGCGCGTGGAGTCGGACGAGTGGCGCGTGGGCGGTGCGGGCAATGTGGCGCTGAACGTGACTGCGCTGGGCGCGCAAGCGGCGCTGGCGGCGCTGGCGGGTGAGGATGAAGCAGCGCAAACCCTGCGCACGCAACTCGCCAGGGGGGGAGTGCAAGCGACGCTGCTGGCGAACTCCGCCAGCCAAACCATTACCAAGCTGCGCGTGCTGAGTCGGCATCAGCAACTTATCCGCCTGGATTTTGAACAAGCCGTCCCTGCCGCATTGGCCGAAGCCATGCCGGCGACGGTTGCTGCTCTTCTGCAAGGCGCTGCCGCCGTGGTGCTTTCGGACTATGCCAAGGGCGCACTGAGTCATGCGGCGGAGATGATCGCCGCCGCGCGGGCGCTGGGCGTGCCGGTGGTGGTCGATCCCAAGGGCACGGATTTTGCGCGCTATCGTGGCGCAAGCGTATTGACGCCGAATCTGGCCGAGTTCGAGGCGGTGGTTGGCGTTTGCGCGGATGAAGCCACCTTGCTGGCGCGGGGCGAGGCTTTGCGCGCCGAACTCGATTTGCAGGCGCTGCTGATTACGCGCAGCGAGCGCGGCATGACCTTGTTGCAACAGGATTGCGCAGCGCTGCATCTGCCAGCCCAGGCGCGGGAGGTGTTCGATGTCACCGGCGCTGGCGATACCGTGGTGGCGGTTTTGGCTGCGTCCATGGCGGCAGGCATGGCGCTGGCGCAGGCCACGGCTCTGGCCAATCTGGCCGCAGGTATTGTGGTAGGCAAGCTGGGTACGGCCTGCGTCAGTCTGCACGAATTGCGCGCCGCCATGCAGGCGCATATCCCGCTGGACACTGGCGTGATGGGCGAGTCCGCACTGGCGGCGCGTGTGGCGCAGGCGCAGGCCGCAGGCGAGCGCATCGTCATGACCAATGGCTGTTTCGATCTGCTGCACCCCGGTCATGTCCGCTACCTGCAACAAGCGCGGGCGCTGGGTGACCGACTGATTGTGGCGGTGAATACGGATGACTCCGTGCGCCGCCTGAAGGGCGCAAGCCGCCCGGTGAATCGGCTGGAAACGCGCATGGAAATGCTGGCGGCGCTGGCCTCGGTGGATTGGGTGGTGCCTTTCGCCGAAGATACGCCGCAACGTCTGATTTGCGCGCTCAAGCCGGATATTCTGGTCAAGGGCGGGGATTATCGCGTGGAAGACATCGCCGGCGGCGATTGCGTGCTGGCGGCAGGCGGCGAGGTCAAGGTGTTGAGTTTTGTCGATGGGCATTCAACCACGGGCATGATTAACCGGATCAAGGATCAGAACGCATGAATAGTCGAACCGTTATCGTCACCGGCGGCGCCGGGTTTATCGGCAGCAATCTGGTGCAGGCGCTGAATGCGCGTGGAATCAGCAATATCATCGTGGTGGATGATTTAAGCGACGGGCGCAAATGCATCAATCTGGCGGATGCGAATATCCGCGATTATCTGGATAAAGACGCCTTCCTTGCCAAAATCGAGGCCGGATATGATTTCGGCGCGGTAGATGCCATTTTCCATCAGGGCGCGTGTTCCACCACCACCGAGTGGGACGGCAAAATGATGATGCAGGTGAATTATGATTATTCAAAATCCCTGCTGCATTGGTGTCTGAAGCGTCGTGTGCCGTTTATTTATGCCTCTTCGGCCTCGGTGTATGGCGCGGGTTCGGTATTCAGCGAAGAGCGGGAACATGAAGCCCCGCTGAATATGTATGCCTATTCCAAGTTTCAGTTTGACCAGTATGTGCGCAGCCTGCCGCAACATAATAGCCAGGTCGTGGGGCTGCGCTATTTCAACGTGTATGGCCCGCGTGAGCAGCACAAGGGCAGTATGGCCAGCGTGGCCTACCATTTTCATCATCAGCTATTGAATCACGGCGCGTTGCGCCTGTTCGAGGGCTGCGACGGTTATGCCGATGGCGAACAACAGCGTGATTTCATTCATGTGGATGATGTGACGGCGGTGAATCTGTGGTTGCTTGAGCATCCCAAAGTGCGCGGCATTTTCAACTTGGGAACGGGGCGAGCGCAGAGTTTCAACGAAGTGGCGCAAGCGGTGATTGATTTTCACGGGCGCGGCCAGATTGAATACATTCCATTCCCGGCGCATTTGCAGGGCGCATACCAGAGCTTTACCCAAGCGGATATGCGCGCCCTGCGCGCAGCGGGTTATGACGCGCCGTTTTTGAGCGTGCAGCAAGGGGTGGCGCGCTACCTGGCCTGGCTGGCGGCGCATTGATGACCGCTTCTGCGCCGAGCGTGCTGGTGGTCGGCCCCTCCTGGGTGGGCGATATGGTCATGGCGCACAGCCTGTTGCAAACCCTGAAACAGGCGCAACCCCAGGCGCAGATTGATGTACTCGCGCCGGGCTGGTCATTGTCCTTGCTGGCGCGTATGCCGGAGGTGCGCGCCGGAATCGAAATGCCGCTCAAGCATGGCGAGCTGGGTTTGGCGGCGCGCTGGCGTCTGGGACGCAGCCTGCGTGGCTGCTACGATCAGGCCATTGTTCTGCCGGGTTCGCTCAAATCGGCGCTCGTGCCGTTTTTTGCCGGTATCCGCCAGCGCACAGCATTTCTGGGCGAGCAGCGTTATGGCCTGATTAACGATGTGCGTCCCCTGGACAAAAAGGCGTTGCCCATGACTGTGCAGCGTTTTGTCGCTTTGGCGCACCGGCATGACGACAACGACGCGCCACCGCCGACATGCCCTCGCCCGCGACTGTTGGTGGACAGAGCCAACCAGCAACGGCTGATCGCGGGTCTTGGTCTGAATCTCGACCGACCCGCCGTCGCCCTGATGCCCGGCGCGGAATACGGCCCGGCCAAGCAGTGGCCGCTGGAGCACTTCGCCTCCCTGGCGCGCACGCTGGCGGCGCGGGGCAAGCAGGTATGGATTCTCGGTTCAGCCAAAGACAAGACGGCGGGAGAAAGCATTGCGCAACAGGCATCCTCTGCGGCGGTGCGCAATCTGTGCGGCCAGACCGAGTTGGTCGATACGGTCGATCTGCTGGCGCTGTGTGCGGCGGCGGTGAGCAATGATTCCGGCTTGATGCACATTGCGGCAGCGGTGGATACGCCCGTCGTCGCGCTCTACGGCTCGTCCACGCCCGCGCACACCCCGCCACTATCTGATAAGGCGCAGGTGGTTTATCTGGCGCTGGATTGCTCGCCCTGCTTCCAGCGCGTGTGTCCGCTTGGGCACACGCATTGTTTGAGTGAGATATTGCCTGAGCGCGTGCTGGGCTTGATTCAAAACGCACAGGACGCTCAGGTATGAAAATCAGCGGCTTCACCTTTCTGCGCAACGGCGTTTTGCTCGGCTACCCGTTTGAAGAAAGCATCCGCTCAGTGCTGCCACTGGTGGATGAGTTCATCGTCGCCCTGGGCGCTTGCGAGGATGACACCCGCGAGCGCATCGAGCGTATTGGTGATGCCAAAATCCGCATCGTCGATACCCAGTGGAACGAAGTCATGCAGGATCGCGGCTTTGTCTATGGCCAGCAGAAAATGATCGCCCAGTACCAGTGCAGCGGGGATTGGGCGTTTTATCTTGAAGGTGATGAGGTGGTGCATGAACGCGACCTGCCTGCCTTGCGAGCAGTGATGCAAAAGCATCTGCATGATGCCGAAGTTGAGGCGCTGGTGTTCGATTATGTGCACTTTTATGGCGGCGCCGGGTGGCGCTCAATTTGCCCCGGCTGGTATCGGCGCGCGCCGCGCATTATCCGCAATACGATCAGAAGCTATGCGCCGGATGGCTTGTTCTGGGTCGTGATGGACAAAAACAAGCGTGGACGTTATCCGCGAGCTGCTCTTGCCGGTGTGCCGATCTATCACTATGGTTTTGTACGCAGCATTGCCGCCATGCGCGAGAAAAATGCGCGCGTGGGGCGTTACTGGGGGCATGAACACCCGCTGTTCAATGGCTACAACATGGATCCGCAGGGACTGGAGCCGTTCAGCGGCCAACATCCGGCGGTGATGGCGCACTGGCTGGCGCATGAGGCGGAACAAGGCTTTGCGCCCGACCCGCATTACAAGCTTTCACGCAAGGAAATCCGCTACCGCTGGAAAGCGCGCATTGAGCGCTGGTTCGGCGTGGATTTGACGCAAAGGCATTTCACACTCGTTCGTTGAGATCACCTCATGTTTGCACTCCGGGATCGCGCCGCCTTTTTTGACCTGCAAGCCAAGCGCATGGTGGTGCTGGCTTTTGCCGCTGCTGTACTTTCCACAGCCCTGCTTAGCGTGGCGGCGGCGCTCGTCATTCTGTTCTGGTTATTGTCCGGGCGTTTTGCGGAAACGTGGCAGCGGGTTAAAACCGAACCGGCGGTGTGGATGACGCTGGGCTTGCTTGGACTCTGTCTTGTCGGATTGCTTTATACCCCCGCACTGCCAAAAGAAGCCCTGGATGGCGCAGGCAAATATGCCAAATTGCTGTTGCTGCCCCTGGCCTTGTTTTTGTTGGACGACGAGCGTTGGATATGGCGAGCCTTGTATGCTTTTTTGCTCGCTTTGACATTGGCTGTATTTGCGTCATACCTCGAAGGCTACGGTCTGACGCCCGACTGGACGGCTACCGGAGATCGTACGGCCTTTGCCGGTCACATCACGCTAAGTCTGTTTGAGGCGATCGGAGCCTTTGCGGTCTTTACTCTGGCTCGTTTTCAGGCGCAGCGTCGCTGGCTGTGGATTGCGCTTGGGTTGTTCTTCCTCTCGCACCTGTTCATTCTCAATACCGGGCGCACTGGCCAGGTATTGGCTCTGGCCATGCTGATGGTGCTGATGTTCCAGGCGTTGCGTTGGAAGGGGGTGCTGGTCGGGATGTTGGCGGCGACCTTGCTGGTCGCCGCGGCATGGCTGGGCAGTGAGCACTTCCAGCAGAGGGTTCAGGAGGGAGTGCATGACCTGCAAAAATACAGCAGAGGGGACGCGAATAACTCGCTTGGCGCGCGTCTGGATTTCTTGGATAAGAGCCTGCAAATCATTCAGGATCGGCCTTTGAGCGGCTACGGAACGGGAAGCTTGAAGAAGGTTTATCCGAGTTATGCCTCGACCCAGGATGTGCTCACTGACAATACGCACAATGAGTTCCTGATGGTAAGCGTACAGTGGGGGCTGCCTGCCTTGTTTTTGCTGCTTGGGTTGTATTTTTTCCTAGCGCGGGCGACGCCGATGCTGCAGCCCGAGGCAGCGGCGATGATGTGGGGCCTGCTGGTCGCCTACGCCGTGGGTGGTTTGTTCAATTCGCTGCTGCTCGATCACCGTGAGGGCATGATGTTCGCCTTGCTCGCCGGGCTGTTGCTGGCCTGGCGCAAGCCGCAGGATGCCGCCAGGCCATGAAACTGTCAGTGGTGCTGATTACCCTTAACGAGGCGGCGCGTCTGGCGGCGACGCTGGAGTCTGTCGCCTGGGCGGATGAAATCATCGTGCTTGATGCGGGCAGTACGGATGCCACCGTGGAGATTGCGCGCAGCTACGCCGGGCATGTGGCGGTGAACGCCGACTGGCAGGGTTTTGGCGTACAGAAAAATCGTGCCTTGGACATGGCCACGGGCGACTGGGTCTTGTCGCTTGACGCCGATGAGCGTGTTTCGCCTGAACTTGCGGCGGAGATACGCGCCGAGCTGCACAACCCGCAGGCCGATGTCTACGCCCTGCCGCGCCTGTCCAGCTATCTTGGCCGCGAAATGCGTCATGGCGGCTGGTGGCCGGACGAGGTGGTGCGTCTGTTCAAGCGCGGCACGGCGCGGTTTTCGCCGGATGTGGTGCATGAGCGCCTGTTGTACGCCGGAACGCCTGCCCGCCTCAATCAAGTTTTGCGGCATGAAAGCTTCAACAGCCTGGAGCAGGTGCTGGACAAGGTGAACCGTTATTCCAGCGCCGGGGCGGAAAAGCTGGCGGCGCAGGGGCGCAAGGCCGGGCTGGGCGCGGCGGTAGGGCGTGCGCTGTGGATGTTCCTGCGCACCTACATCTTCAAGGCCGGGTTTCTCGATGGGCGCGAGGGTTTCATGCTGGCCGTGTCCAACGCCGAGGGCGTGTATTACCGCTACCTCAAGCTGATGTTGCTCAATGAGAGAACTGGCAAGTGAAAGTCAGCGTCATCGTCACCACTTACAACCGTCCGGACGCGCTGGACAAGGTGCTGGCCGGATTGCAGGCACAAAGCCTTCCACTGCAGGAGGTATTGCTGGCGGATGACGGTTCCGGCGCGGCGACGGTGGAGTGCGCGCAGCGCTGGGCGGCGCGCCTGCCCTTTGCCCTGCACCATGTCTGGCACGAAGATGCTGGCTTTCGTGCGGCGGCGATCCGCAATCGGGCGGCGGCGCAGGCCAGCGGCGACTACCTGGTTTTTCTGGATGGCGATTGCATTCCGCCAGCGGACTTTGTGGCGCGACATGCCGCTCTGGCCGAGGCCGGGCGTTTTGTCAGCGGCAACCGCATCCTGTTCAATGCCGCGCTGACCCGGCGTGTGCTGGCGGGTGCCGCCGATCCGCTGCAATGGTCGTGGCATGACTGGCTCAGGGCAAGGCTTGCAGGCGAGGTCAACCGTTTGTTGCCGCTGCTGCGCCTGCCGGATGGCGCCTGGCGTCATCGCGTCCAAGCGCAGTGGCGCGGAGCACGCAGTTGCAATCTGGCTCTGTGGCGCAGCGACCTGCGTGTGGTTAACGGTTTCGACGAGAGCTTTCAGGGCTGGGGGCATGAAGACGCCGATCTGGCCGTGCGCCTGATGCGTGCTGGCGTGCGCCGCAAGGATGGGCGCTATGCCGCGCCCTGCCTGCACCTGTGGCATGAGGAGCATGTGCGCGCCCAGGAAGCGGAAAACCGCGCCCGCCTGCAAGCGGTGATCGACGGCCAGCGCCCGCTGCGCGCTGAACTTGGCATGGATCAGTATCTTTGAGGCCGCACCTATGCCCATCCCCATTTTGATGTATCACCAAATCGACACGCCGCCCGCACGCGGTACGCCCATGCGCGGCATGACGGTCGCCCCCGCCCGCTTCGCCGCGCAAATGCGCCTGCTCAAGCTCTTGGGTTATCGCGGCTTGGCGTTGAGTGAGCTCATGCCCTACCAGCGTGGCGAAAAAATCGGCAAGGTGGTCGGCATCACCTTCGACGACGGTTATCTGAACAACCTGCACCATGCCGCGCCGGTGTTGCAACGCCTGGGTTTTTCCGCCACCTGCTATGCGGTAAGCCAGCGCTTGGGTGGCTATAACGACTGGGATGCCGCCTTGGGCGTGCCGCAAAAGCCGTTGATGAACGCCGCGCAACTGCGCGCATGGCTGGCGGCAGGCATGGAGGTAGGCGCGCACACACGCAATCATGTTGATCTGACCACCTTGGATGACGACCGCGCACGCGAGGAAATCGTGCGCTGCAAAACCGAGCTGGAAGATGCCTGTGGTGCGGACGTGCGCCATTTCTGCTACCCCTACGGGCGTTTTACCCCCAGTCATGTGCATTTCGTGCGCGAAGCGGGCTACAGCAGCGCCACCACAACTCAGCGAGGCAGGGCGGCGATTCATGCGGATGTCTATACCTTGCCGCGTGTGTTGATCGCCAAATCCACCACTCTGCTGCAATTCGCCCTCAAGCTGTTCACCCGTTATGAAGACCAGCGAGGCCAGAAGTGAGCCATGCGTTGAAGCGCCTGCGTATCGCCATCATTACACGCAACTTCGCCACGCACGGCGGCGGCGCGGAACGCTATGCCGTGGCGATTGCCGAGCAACTGGCGGCGCGGCATGAGGTGCATGTTTTTGCCCAGGCGATTGAGCATGAGCATCCGGCCATGCACTACCATCTTTTGCCTGCCTTGCGTAAGCCGCGCTGGCTGAACCAATGGCTGTTCGCCCGCCGTGTGGCCAAGCTGACGGCCAGCGGTTTTGACATCGTGCACTCGCATGAAAACGGCTGGGCGGGCAATGTGCAGACCGTGCATGTGCGCCCGCTGCGCCACAATCTTTTCGCGCAGACACAGGGCTTCAAGCGTGCGCTGCAATGGCTGAAGACGGCGACCAGCCTGCGTTTGCAAGCCTACCTGCGCCTGGAAGCAGCGCGTTTCCGCCCTTGCCTTGGGCGGGTCATTGGCGTGGTTTCCGCCACCCTGCGCGATGAAATGGCGGCAAGCTACCCGGCCAGCCGCGCCTGCCTGCACACCATCCCGCCGGGCGTGCTCATGCCGCAGGCCGTGCCGGAACAGGGCGCGGCGCGCCGGGCGCTGGGCCTGCCACAGGACGGCTTCATGCTGCTGTTCGTAGCCAATGACTTTCGGCGCAAGGGCTTGGATACCTTGCTTGAGGCGTTGCAACCTCTCGTAGGCGCAAGCCCGCACCTACAGCCAAACGCCATTCACCTCATGGTCGTCGGCCATTCCGCCCATCTTGCCGAATACCAGGCGCGTTGCCAGGCGATGGGGCTGGCCGATCGCGTGCATTTCCTCGGGCGTCAGGCGGACATGACCCCGCTGTATGCCGCGGCGAATCTGCTGGTGCATCCCACCCGCGAAGACACCTTCGGCATGGTGGCGCTGGAGGCGATGGCGCAGGGCGTGCCGGTGATCGTCAGCCGTGCGCCCTATTGCGGCCTGAGCGCCGAATTGAGCGCGGATGAGGCGCTGCTGCTGAATGACCCTTACGCGGCGGACGAGCTGGCCGCCGCCCTGCAAAGCCTGCTCGACGACGCCGCGCGCCGCGACGCGCTGGCCAAGGCGGGGCGCAAGGTGGCGGCGCGTTACGACTGGGCGACGCAGGCGCGGCGTTACGAACAGCTCTATTTCGAGCTGCTCGCGGGAGCAAGCTGATGCGCGTACTGCTGCTGAAAACCTCCTCGCTCGGCGATCTGGTACACATGCTGCCCGCGCTGTCCGACGCGGCCAAGCGCATCCCCGGCCTGCGCGTGGACTGGGTGGCGGAAGAGAGCTTCGCCGCCGTGCCTGCCTGGCATCCCGCTGTGGACAAGGTCATTCCCGTGGCCCTGCGTCGCTGGCGCAAGAATCTTGCACAAGGCTCGACCTGGCAGGAAATCGGCGCAGCGCGACGAGCCATGCGCGCAAGCTGTTACGACGCGGTGGTGGAGGCGCAAGGCCTGCTGAAAAGCGCGTGGATGGCGCGCTGGGCGGGGCAGCCGGTGACCGGCTACGACCGCCGCTCGATCCGCGAACCGCTGGCCAGCCTGTTTTATGGGCATCGCGTGGCGATCAGCCGCGAATTGCACGCCATCGAGCGCAATCGTCGCCTGCTGGCGGCGGCTCTGGGCTATGGCATGGAGGATTTGCCGCTGGATTATGGCCTTTCGGGTTTGGCTTTAGGTGCGAATTTGTCGCACCTACAAAATGTTTATGTCCTTGCCCTGCACGGCACCAGCCGCGAGGACAAGGAATGGCCGGAAGAGAACTGGATGGTCGTCGGTCACGCTCTGGCTGCACGGGGACGCGCCCTGGTCCTGCCCTGGGGCAATGCGCACGAAAAACAGCGCGCCGAACGCATTGCTGCGGCCGTACCCACGGCGCAAGTCCTGCCGCGTCTGGGGCTGGACGAGCTGGCCGCGATCATCGCCCGCGCCGAGGCCGTGCTGGGCGTGGACACCGGCCTGATGCACGTCACCGCCGCCCTGCGCAAGCCGGGGCTGGCGCTGTTTCCGGCCACTCTGCCCAGGCTGACCGGGGTGCGCTCCGAGCCGGATGCGCCGCAAATCGCCAGCCTAACCCCGCAGGATGACCTAAGCGCAAATGCCGTACTGGCGCGGCTTGAGGCGCTGCTGGCATGAGCTGGCGGCGCGGCCTGTACAGCGCGGCGCTGAGCCTGCTCGCCCCGCTGGCCTTCGCCCGCCTGTGGTGGAAGGGGCGCGACAACCCCGATTACCGCCTGCGCTGGGGCGAGCGTCTGGGGTTCATCCCCGCGTTCCCCGTGAAACCGCGCTTGTGGGTGCATGCGGTCTCCGTGGGCGAAGTCATCGCCGCTACCCCATTGATTCGCGCCTGGCAGGCGCGGCATCCCGACTGGGCGATCCTGGTCACCACCACCACGCCCACCGGCTCGGCGCAGCTGCGGCGCGGTTTTGGCGAAAGCGTGGAGCATGTGTACCTGCCGTTCGACTTGCCCGGCGCGGTGCGGCGCTTTTATGCGCGCAGCCGACCGACGCGCGGCGTCATCATGGAAACCGAGCTGTGGCCGAACCTGTTCGCCGAGGCCCGGAAAAACGGCATTCCGCTGATCTTGGCCAATGCCCGTCTGTCGGAAAAATCCATGCGCGGCTACGCCAGACTGCGCGGCCTGGTGGCGGAAACCCTAGCCTGCCTGCACCTGATCGCGGCGCGGGATGCGCAGGACGTGGCGCGTTTTGTCGCCTTGGGCGCGGCGCAGGAAAAGACCGAGGCCTTCGGTAATCTGAAGTTTGATCTTGAAATTGCGCCAGAAACACGCGAACGTGGGGCGAAATGGCGCGAAATGTTCGGAAAAGAGCGCAAAGTGTGGATCGCCGCCAGCACCCACCCCGGCGAGGAAGAGATGGTTTTAGCCGCGCATCGGGAGATCGCGGCACTCCATCCCGATGCTCTGTTGCTGCTCGCCCCAAGACACCCCGAGCGGGCGGATGCGGTGGAACGCTTGATTCAGGCGCAGGGATTTGCGTATGCGCGGCGCTCCACGCTTGACGTAGGTGCGACAAGCCCGCACCTACCCGAAAGCACTGCTGTGCTTCTCATCGACACGCTGGGCGAGCTCATGGATTTCTACGCCGCCTCGGATGTGGCTTTCGTCGGCGGCAGCCTAGTGGAGCGCGGCGGTCATAACCCGCTCGAACCGCTGGCTCTGGGCTTGCCGGTGATCAGCGGCGAGTCAGTTTTCAACTTCACTGAAATCTACGCCGCCATGCAAGCGGAAGGCTTGGTAGGCCTGGTGCAGGATGCTTCCGGGTTGGCTGAGGCTGTGCGCCAGCACATATGCGAACTTGATGAAACAGAACGGCGTAGCGAGATGTTCCTGGGGAAGCATGGCGGAACACTTCAGAGGCTAATGGCACGCCTGTCTTTGTAGGCGTGGCGATGCTCCGTGCGCCGCAACCTGCAGGTTAGGTAAACACAGATCGAATCGGAGATTCTCGCTTGGGGCAGGGATGCTCTGGGGTATCAATGACACAAGTCATTGAAGCTATTGCTACTGTTCGGGGTGCGCCGGGCGAAGCGAGGTTGAAAGAGCCCATGATGGAAGGGCTCGCTCAGCGCTTCTTTAGGCGAAACCTAGACTCGGCCCCTTCTCCGCTAACAGTGGGCTGAAAAACGCATCATTGAGTTTTTCAGCCTTGCCAATCTTGCCACATGATCGCGATTGGCAATCGAAAATCAAGCACTTATGTTCTTGATTTTCGAGCGGGACGTCCATGTCCCGCCCCCAGCGAAGAGCTTGTTTATGACTCTGATCAACGAAAGCGGCCTCGCGGCAGCTTCGCGTTCAGCATCGACGGACTATGTGAGCATTTTGAGGGTGATTTTTGCGCCCCGGATGTTTTACGCACGACTGCGCCGTTCAGCGAGATCGCAAACAGGTTCTAAGGGAAGAGGAGGATTGGGGAGGCGAGAGCCAAAACACATCTTGCATGAGCTTCCTCTTTCTCCACCGTCGATGAGGAGGGCGTCGCGAAGGGTAAAGCTGGCAAGGGTCTGTCGCTTGAGCCAAATAAAAAGGAGCCGCGATGAAACCGCGGCTCCTTGATCACAAAGGCGTCTGCTCGACGGGAGGAGTCTTTAACCCTCCCGACGCGCGATCAACTAAGTCTTAATGAGCTGGCTTGAGCGTACCGATGTAGGCAGCCACTGCCGCAGTATCTTCAGCATCCAGACCCTTGGCCACCGGCCACATGAATGAGGAGTTCGGGCCGACCGACTTGCCTTCCGCGTAAACCTTCATCAACGCAGTCACGGCGCTGGCGGGGTGTCCGGGCATCATCGGTGCGTTCAGCAAGCGGCTGGCATGAGCATCTTCTGCGCCATGGCACAGCGCGCAAGTGGTGTAGATCGCCTTGCCGCGCGCCAGAACGGTCTTATCGACTTCAGCCGGTGCGGCTGCGGGAGCAGCGGCGGCAGCCGCAGGAGCTGCACCACCGCCCATGCCGCCGATAAAGACTGCAAGGTTGTCGATGTCTGCATCGCTCAATGCCTTGGCGTTCGGCGCCATCATGGCGGTGTTGGCGCCCACGGTTTCACCCGCACGATATTTCTTCAGCAGATCGGCGATCTTGTCCGCCGGGGTGCCCGCCAGTTTGGGGAACATGCCCGCACCTTCGCCATTCGCGCCGTGGCAAGCCGCACAGGTGGCGTACTTGGCCTTGCCCGCTTCTGCGTCGCCCTTGACGGAAGAGGCTGTTGCGGCGGGAGCAGGTGCTGCGGCAGCTGCGCCGCCGCCCAGGGACGCGATAAATGCAGCCAAGTCAGTGATATTGGTATCGGACAGCGCCTTGGCATTGGGCGCCATCATGGCGGTGTTGGCGCCGACGGTTTCACCCGCGCGATACTTTTTCAGCAGAGCCGCCGCCTTGTCTGCGCTCAGGCCAGCCAGCTTGGGGAACATGCCGCCGCCTTCGCCATTGGCGCCGTGGCACGCTGCGCAGGTGGCATAGGCCGCCTTGCCAGCGGCGACATCACCGGCTCCGCCTGCGGACGCAGGAGCCGCAGCAGCCGGTGCAGAAGCTGCCGGAGCGGCGGCAACAGGCGCTTCGGTCATCACCGGCCCGCGCGTGGTGTTCTTATCAATGGTGCCGACCAAGGCGACCAGCAGATAAATCACGGCGACCAACAGCACCAGGGCGCCAACCCCGGTCACTACCTTTGCCATAGGATCGACTTTTACTTCATGCTCTGCCACGGGGTTCTCCTCAATGTTTTTGTAGTGGGGTTTCGCTGGATGGCCTGAATGACCGCGAAATTGCACGCGATTATATGCGGGAAAATGCGCGTACCGATAATAAGAGGATTTTAGCGTGCAGGCATGTCGCTTTATTAGAACTCGCTTATGGTTTGCGCTTTAGCATTTCTTTCACGCCTCGTTTCAGGCTAAATTGTCGCTTCTTCAATCGCCCCATCCGCCCACATGCCTTCCTTCGTCTGGACTGCGCTCGACGCCACCGGCCATACCCGCAAGGGGATGCAGGAAGGCGACTCTCCGCGTCTGGTGCGTCAGGCGTTGCGTGAGCAAGGCTTGACCCCGCTTTCCGTGGAGCTGGGCGCGGAACAGGCGCGGGAAAACAACGCCCCTCGTGGGCTGCGTTGGCTCAAGCCCAGCGTCGGCGCGGCGGAGCTGGCGCTCATCACCCGCCAGCTTGCTACGCTGGTGCAGGCCGGTTTGCCGATCGAGACTGCGCTGGGCAGCGTGGCACGACAAAGCGAGCGCAATGCCACGCGGCAAATCATCCATGCCGTGCGCTCCCGCGTGATGGAAGGTCACACCCTGGCGGATGCTCTGGGCGAATTTCCGCGCGTCTTTCCCGAGTTGTACATCGCCACGGTCGCCGCCGGAGAGCAGTCCGGGCATCTGGACATGGTATTGGAACGCCTGGCTGACTACACCGAATCCCGCGAAAGCCTGCGTCGCAAGGTGCAACTGGCGCTGTTCTACCCAGGTCTGCTGACCCTGATGGCCGTGGTGGTGGTCATGGGGCTGCTGACCTATGTCGTGCCGCAGGTGACACAGGTGTTTGAACATCTCGGACAGAAACTGCCCACGCTGACACAGGGGCTGCTGGCGGTTTCTGGGTTTTTGCGCGTGTACGGCCTGTGGCTGCTGGGCGTGCTGGCGCTTGGCCTGTGGCTGTTCCGCCGCGCCCTGCGCCTGCCCGCATTCAAACGGCAATGGCATCGTCTCCTGCTGCGGCTGCCGGTGGTCGGACGCCTGATCCGCGGGGTGAACACGGCGCGCTTTGCGCGTACCCTCGGCATTCTGGCCTCCGCCGGAGTGTCGATTCTGGAGGCTATGCGTATTGCCGCCTCGGTGATGGACAATTTGCCCATGCGCGAGGCCGTCGAAGCGGCGACGCTTCAGGTGCGCGAAGGCGTGGGCATTGCGCGTGCACTGGAAGAAAGCAAACTTTTCCCACCGATGACCATCCAACTGATCGCTTCGGGCGAACAGTCCGGTCGTCTGCGCCCTATGCTGGATCGCGCCGCCGTGCAGCAGGAAAGCGAGCTGTCCGGCATTATCGCCACTGCGCTCGGTCTATTCGAGCCGGTACTTATCCTGGTCATGGGCGGTGTCGTGCTGATTATCGTTTTGGCGATACTTATGCCTATTTTTGAATTAAATCAATTAGTTAAGTAAGGAGGCTCTCGTGCGCCGCATGCAAAATGGTTTTACTTTGATCGAAGTCATGGTCGTGGTCGTCATCCTGTCCATTCTTGCCGCCATCGTGGTGCCGAAAATCATGGATCGGCCGGATGAGGCGCGCATCACCAAGGCCAAACAGGATATTCGCGCCCTGGAGGCGGCGCTGAATCTTTACAGGCTGGACAACTTCATTTACCCGACCACCGATCAGGGTCTGGAGGCCTTGATCCAGCCGCCCACGATTGCGCCCGAGCCGCCGAAGTGGAAGCAGGGCGGCTATCTGGATCGCATGCCGCTCGACCCTTGGGGCAAGCCTTATGTCTATATGGCGCCCGGCGATCAGGGGCGCGCCTTTGATCTTTATTCGCTGGGCGCGGACGGTCAGCCCGGCGGCAACGGCGCTGCCGCCGACATCGGCAACTGGGAGGCGCAGTGAACGACCAACACGATGGGCAGCCGCGCAATGAAGCTCGCGAGCCAGTCGGCGAAGTCGAGCAAACGCTGATCCTGCGCGAGGAAATGCATTACCGCACCCCGCTGGAGGGCGAGGTTCTGCCTGAGCCGGGCGAGCAGTTCGACCGTGCCGCCCGGCAAATGAGCAAGCCTTTCAACGCCCTGTGGTGGCTGAGTCTGGGCATGACGCTGTGGTTGGTATGGCTCACGCTGCACGGCGATCCCGGCGGGCTGATGAACATTCTGCTGGCCGTCGTCTTGAGCCTGCCTTTTTTGATCCTGAGCGCCGCCCGTCTTGGTCTGGCCAATGTGTTCAGCCTGCTGCGCCAAGGCGTGGAGCAGGCGCATGCCATGCCGAAGAATGCCGCCGACTGGCAGGACACTCTGCGCAATGCACATAGCGAGGCGCGCAAGGCCAAGGCGAGCGATTGGGTCGGAGCTGCCTGGAAAGCCAACGAAACCGTGGGCGGCATGCGCGATACGCTGCAATTGCTGATGCTGACGCCGAAGTTTTTCGCCGCCCTGGCGCTGGCCTTGCTGGCCACGCTGATTATGATTCCCGTGACCTTGTTCACCCTGCTGTTGGCGATTTTTTGATTTTCTGATGGCAATGCGCGTTGCAACAGACTTTCAGTCCTTGGACTCGCCCTGTCCTGCAAACAATCGCCGGGACAAATCATGAAACCTGTCGATACCGCAATTTGCTGGCTACGCCGTGATCTGCGTATGGCCGATAACCCGGCGCTGAGCGCAGCTTTGCGTCATCACAACCTGATCGTTTTGTACATCCACGATGCCGAGCATGCGCCGGGCGCGGCTTCCGCCTGGTGGTTGCACCATAGCCTGCACGCCTTGGATGAGGCGTTGCGCCAACTCGGCTCCCGTCTGGTGTTGCGCAGCGGCGATGCGCAACAAGTTTTACGCGAACTGGTCAGCGAACTGGGTGTGTGCGCCGTGTACTGGAATCGGCAATACGCTGCGCACGAAATCGAACGCGATACGCGCATCAAACAACAACTGCGCGCCGATGGGCTGCACGTGGAGAGCTTCAACAGCCATCTTTTGCTTGAACCCTGGCAAAACACGCGCAGCGATCAGCCGTACAAGGTATTCACCCCGTTCTGGAAAGCTTGCCTCAAGCAAGGCATCGAGAAAACTCCCTTGCCCACACCAAGCCAACTGCCACCCACACCGCCGCTTTCCTCTGCGCCACTGGCAAGTCTCAAGCTGTTGCCAAACATCGCCTGGGATCGGGGCTTTTATGCCACCTGGCATATGGGCGAAGCCGCCGCCTGGCGTCAGCTCAACGCATTTTTGGCGCAACACCTCAGCGCCTATGCCGACGGTCGCAACATCCCAGCGCAAGCGGGCAGCTCTCGCCTTTCGCCGCATCTTGCCTTTGGCGAAATCAGCCCCCGCCAGATCGTTCATGCCCTGCGCGCTTATCAAGATTTGAATGATGCAGGCTGTAACGAGGCAGTGCGCGTCTTTTTGAGCGAGCTGGGCTGGCGAGAATTCGGCTACCACCTGCTATTTCATTTTCCGCACACCTCACAACAGCCGCTTAACCCGCGTTGGAACACTCTGCAATGGCCGGACACCAACCCAAGCCTTTGGCAAGCCTGGACACGCGGACAAACCGGCATCCCCCTGGTCGATGCCGGGATGCGTGAACTATGGCATAGCGGCTGGATGCACAACCGCGTGCGCATGAACGCCGCCTCGCTGCTGGTCAAGAACATGCTCATTCCCTGGCAACAGGGCGAACGCTGGTTTGCCGATACCCTGGTGGACTTTGATCTGGCCAGCAATGTACAGGGCTGGCAATGGACGGCGGGCTGCGGCGCGGATGCCGCGCCTTATTTCCGCATCTTCAATCCTGTGCTGCAGGGCGAAAAATTCGATGCACAAGGCGACTATGTTCGGCGCTGGCTTCCCGAACTCGCCCAACTTCCAAGCCGCTGGATTCACCGCCCCTGGGAAGCGCCCGCGCCCGTATTGCAGGCGGCGGGCGTGCGCCTGGACAGTCACTATCCTCGCCCCGTGGTGGATTTGGCCACCAGCCGCAAACTCGCCCTGGACTTTTTTGCTGCGCTCAAACGCCCTGCGTCAACGCCATGATCTCGGCGTAGCGAAAACAATCCAGCACATGATCGTTGACCAGACCGACCGCCTGCATATAGGCATAGCACACGGTTGAACCCATAAACTTGAAGCCGCGCCGCTTCATGTCGCGGCTCATGGCGTCGCTTTCCGGCGTGCTCGCCGGGCACTCGGCCTGCGCACGCCAGGCGTTGTGCCGCGTTTGGCCACCGACAAATCCCCACAGGTACGCGGCAAAGCTGCCAAATTCCTTCTGCACGGCCAAAAAGCATTGCGCGTTGTGGATGGTTGCCAAAATCTTCAAACGATTGCGCACGATCCCCGCATCCAGCAGCAATTCCGCCACCTTGTCCGCGTCGTAACGCGCAATGATCGCGGGGTCAAAGCCATCGAATGCACGCCGATAGCCCTCGCGCTTTTGCAAAATCGTGTACCAACTCAATCCTGCCTGTGCCGACTCCAGCACCAGGAACTCGAACAGGCGGCCATCATCGAATACCGGCACGCCCCATTCTGTGTCGTGGTACGCCACATAATCCGCCTTGCGCGGATCCGCCCAGGCGCAGCGACAAATCTCGCGGCTATGCATCTGTAGACTCCCCCTTCCAGTAATCGATGGAATGCGCGCAAACACACGGGCAATTGTTTACGGCTCGGATGGTTGTCGCATCCCGGATGATTAAATCAGCTCGAAGCTGATTTCCTTTACTTTTGGCACGTGAAGCCATGTACCTTTTGATCGACGCCATTCGTGCGACATCGACGAACACAGAAAAGGTTCCGGTATGATGATCGCTCGGCACGGGAGCGCATATACCTCCCCGGCGGCTCGCGCCAAGTTCGTCTATCTCAGAGACGCCGACACGCTGTGACTTGCGCCGGTTTTTTGTGTCCGCAATTCTGAAACCCGCTACCCTGCAGAGACAGGTTCAAGCCGCGCCCACAAAAAAGCCCGCGTGATGCGGGCTAAGTCTTTGAATCTTATGGTGGCCAGAGAGGGAATCGAACCCCCGACACGAGGATTTTCAATCCTCTGCTCTACCGACTGAGCTATCTGGCCTTTGGAAGGCGCGTATTAAATACAGGCATGGCATGTTCGTCAAGCATTTTATCTTGGTTTGCGCCGCGCCCTTATCTTGATGGGTTTCCGCCTAACTCCGCTCCGTTGTATGCTTGCACGTAATTATGCCTGTAGCCTGGATGTCATGAATCAGCCTTTTCGCTCCCTGGCGGAGCCTTCGCTTGGATTGTCTTCTGTCGTGGATGCGCCTCGTCCACCCGCCTCGCGCCAGCGTGAGGTCGAAGTTCGCCGTGATACGCTGGAAACCAAGGTGCGCGTGCGTATCGACCTGGATGGCACGGGACGCAGCAGCTTTCGCACCGGCGTACCGTTTCTAGAGCACATGCTCGACCAGATCGCTCGCCACGGGCTGATGGATCTGGAGATTGAGTGCGACGGCGACGTGCATATCGACGACCATCACAGCGTGGAAGACATCGGCATTACGCTGGGCATGGCGCTGACGCAGGCGGTGGGCGACAAGCGCGGCATCCGGCGCTACGGCCATGCCTATGTGCCGCTGGACGAGGCGCTGTCGCGCGTGGTGATCGATTTGTCGGGGCGTCCGGGGTTGGTGTTCGCCTGCGACTTCACCCGCGCCAGCATCGGCAGCTTTGAAACGCAGTTGGTGCAGGAGTTTTTCCAGGGCTTTGTCAATCATGCCAGGGCGACGCTGCATATCGACAACCTGCGCGGCAGCAACGCCCATCATCAGGCGGAGACGATATTCAAGGCGTTCGGACGCGCCCTGCGCATGGCGTGTGAGCTTGATCCGCGCATGGGCGACGCCCTGCCTTCGACCAAGGGCGCGTTATAGATGAGACGCTCCAAATGAATAGGGTCGTCGTGGTTGACTACGGCATGGGCAATTTGCGCTCCGTAGCCAAGGCGCTTGAACATGTCGCGCCGCCGGGGGTCGAGGTTTTGGTCAGCGGCGATCCGCAGGATCTGGCGCAAGCCGAGCGTATCGTGTTCCCAGGACAGGGCGCCGCACGCGATTGCATGGCCGAGCTGAATGCGCGCGGCCTGCATGATGTGTTGTTGCAGGCCGCGCGCAGCAAGCCATTCCTCGGCATTTGCATGGGCATGCAGGTGTTGATGACGCATAGCGAGGAAAATGACGGCGTGCACTGCCTGGATCTTTTTCCGGGCGAGGTGCGCTTTTTTGGCCATGACCTGCACGATGCCGCCGGCGAGCGCTTGAAAATTCCGCACATGGGCTGGAACCGCGTCGATCAGGCTCGCCCGCATCCGTTGTGGAACGATATCGCCGATGGCGAGCGCTTTTATTTCGTGCACAGCTACTATGTTGCGCCGCAAGAACCTGGCCTGACCCTGGCGACGACCGATTATGGCCTTAACTTCGTTTCCGCGATTGCACACGCCAACGTGGCCGCCGTGCAGTTTCACCCGGAGAAAAGCGCTGAGGCCGGTTTGCGTCTGTTGCGCAACTTCCTGCAGTGGAAACCCTGATCTTTCGATTAACCCCACCTTAAAACCTATCCAAGCCGAGGATTGATTTCGCCATGTTGCTGATTCCCGCCATCGACCTGAAAGAAGGTCAATGTGTACGCCTGCGCCAGGGGCGCATGGAGGACGATACGGTATTTTCCTCGGATCCTCTGGCCGTCGCGGCGCGTTGGGTTGAGGCCGGAGCGCGGCGTTTGCATCTGGTGGACCTGGATGGCGCGTTCGCCGGCAAGCCGAAGAACCGCGAGGTGATTCGCACGATTGCCGAAGCCTTCCCCGATCTGCCGATCCAGGTGGGCGGCGGCATTCGTGACGAGGCCACGGTCGAAGCCTACATGAACATTGGCGTGAAATACGCCATCATCGGCACCAAGGCGGTGACCACGCCGGGCTTTGTCAGCGATCTGTGCGCATCCTTCCCCGGGCACATCATCGTCGGCCTGGACGCCAAGGATGGCAAGGTGGCGACCGAGGGTTGGTCCAAGCTTTCGCAGCACGATGTGATCGACATGGCCAGGCATTTCGAGCGCTACGGCGTCGACTCGATCATTTATACCGACATCAGCCGCGATGGCATGATGCAGGGGGTGAACGTGGAGGCCACCGTGCGCTTGGCGCAGGCGGTGAACATTCCAGTGATCGCCTCCGGCGGCGTGACCTCCATGACCGACATCGAGCGCCTGTGCGCGGTATCGGGTGAGGGCGTGGCCGGCGTGGTCATCGGGCGCGCTTTGTACGAAGGGGGGCTGGATCTGGCGCAGGCTCAGCGCCATGTCGATCTACATTGCCCAACATGAGTTGCCGAGGTCGCTTTTATGCACAACATCGAACGCGATGATGTCTCCAAGGAGTTGCTTGAGCCGGAAAACCCTTCGGCTCAGTCGCTATTCAAGGCGGTAGACAAGCTGAAATTGCATATCGAGCAGCGCCATCCGGGCAAGCCGATCGTCTGTGAGGTGGTCGGTTCCAAGCCGCTGGAGCTGGTCATCGTTATTCCCGGCGACGACCAGAGTTATACCCTCCAGGCGCTGCGCCCTCTGCACCGAGGGGAGCAGCTTGTACTCAGGCGCCGGGGCGGCGGCGATCTCGTCGAGGGCTGGCTATACAACTGCCGCAAGGGCATCAGGGATAACGACCCGCCCAACCTGCACCTTGCCGGACTGAAAATCACCCAAGGAATCCTCTAGTGCTGGCTAAACGCATTATCCCCTGCCTGGACGTAGCCGAAGGCCGCGTGGTCAAAGGCGTGCAGTTCCTTGGCTTGCGCGATGCAGGCGACCCGGTGGAGATCGCCCGACGCTACGACGCCGAGGGCGCGGATGAGCTGACTTTTCTCGATATTTCCGCCAGCCATGAGGGGCGTGAAACCATGCTTCACGTGGTGGAGCGCGTGGCCGACGAGGTTTTCATCCCGCTGACCGTGGGCGGCGGCATCCGCACGGTCGAGGACGTGCGCCGCCTGCTCAATGCCGGAGCAGACAAGGTGTCGATCAATACCGCCGCCGTGAATAACCCGGACTTCGTGCGCGAGGCCAGCGCCAAAGTCGGCAGCCAGTGTATCGTGGTGGCCATCGATGCCAAGCGCGTCTCCGCCGCAGGTGAAGAGCTGCGCTGGGAGATCTTCACCCACGGCGGACGCAAACCCACCGGGCTGGACGCCATTGCCTGGGCGCGCAAAATGGTCGAATACGGCGCGGGGGAGTTACTGATCACCAGCATGGATCGTGACGGCACGCGCAGCGGTTTCGATCTGGAGCTGATGGCGGCGATCGGCGACGCAGTGGAAGTGCCGACGATCGCTTCAGGGGGCGTGGGCAACCTTGATCATCTCAACGAAGGCGTGCTCAAGGGCAAGGCGGATGCCGTGCTGGCCGCCAGCATCTTTCATTTTGGCGAGTTCAGCGTACAGCAGGCCAAGGAACACATGGCGCAGGCAGGCATCGAGGTGCGCCTATGAGCTTCCTCGATGACGTGCGCTGGGATGAAAAAGGCCTGGTTCCGGTGATCGCGCAGGATGCAGATTCCGCCCGTATCCTGATGTTCGCCTGGATGAACCGCGAGGCGCTGGCCAGGACCGTGGAGCAGGGCGAGGCGGTGTACTGGTCGCGCTCGCGCAACAAGCTTTGGCACAAGGGCGAAAGCTCCGGCCATGTGCAAAAAGTGCGTGAGATCCGTCTGGACTGTGACAACGACGCTATTTTGCTGCAGATTGAACAACAGGGCGGCATCGCCTGCCATACCGGGCGGCAAAGCTGTTTTTATTCACGCCTGCAGGACGGGCAGTGGGTCGCGGTTGACCCGGTTTTGAAAGACCCGGACGAGATTTACGCATGAACAACGATATTCTCGACGCGCTGCACAAGGTACTTGTGGCGCGCAAACAGGCTGCGCCGGAGTCGTCCTATGTGGCTGGCTTATACGCCAAAGGTCGTCCTGTGATCGCCAAAAAGCTGGGCGAAGAGGCGGTGGAAACGGTGATCGCCGCCATGCAGGACGACAAGAGCCAGTTGATTTATGAAACGGCAGACCTATGGTTTCACAGCATGGTGCTGCTGGCCGACGCCGGGCTGGAGCCGCAGGACGTGCTCAACGAGTTGGCGCGCCGTTTCGGCCTTTCCGGCCTTGATGAAAAAGCCAGCCGCGCGAAAGGCTAAATCGCCGGGCTTTTTCTGTATCATGCACTCCCAAAGTTCACCTACCTGTTGTTGAGGATTTAATTCATGGGCGCTTTTAGCATCTGGCATCTTCTGATTGTTCTTGTCATCGTCATTCTGTTGTTCGGCACTAAGCGCCTGAAGAGCATCGGCAGCGACATGGGCAACGCCATCAAGGGCTTCCGCCAAGCGGTGAAAGACGAAAGCAAGGACGATGAAACCAAGCCGAGCGACACCGCCGCCAGCAACCTGCCGCCGCAACAGGCTGCGCCGCAGGCTCGCGTGATCGAAGGCGAAGCCACGCGCGAGACGACCAAGTCTTGACGGCCAAATCCTGATGACGCGGATGCAGAGCGGCGGTCAGTCCATATGCGGCTGCGCGCCGAGGTCACGGCATGTTTGATCTCGGTTTCTGGGAAATCCTGGTGATCGGCATCGTCGCCATCATCGTGGTCGGCCCTGAGCGTCTGCCCGGCATGGCCTACACTGTCGGCAAGTGGATCACCAAGGTGAAACGCTTTGTCGCCAATGCCAAGGCCGAGGTGGAAAGCGAATTCAACACCGCCGAACTGCGCAAGCTGATGAGCGCGCAGGAAGAGGAAATGCACAAGCTGCGCCAGTTGCTGGAAGACACGCGCCACGATGTCGAACAAAGCCAGCAGTTGTTGAGCAAGTCGGTGGAAGAGGTCGCGCAGTCAGTGCGCGAGAGTGCAACGCCCGTCAGCGTGGATAGCGTCTCCGCCCCGGAGGCAGGCACACTTGGCCATGAAGCCGCCGCAGAGGCCGACAGCGCCAAGAGCCAGCCAGAGCCGCTGCCAAGCGAACCCGCGCTGCCCGCCATGGCCGCCCAGTCGATCGAGGATGAAATGCAGGCGCTCAGCCAGTCATTGGGCGAAACCCTGCACCGTCCAAGCTTCGGTGCGGCCAGCGACGACGCCCCCGCTGCCCCGACCACGCCGCCTCCTGCAACCAAGGCCAGCGCATGACCCAAGCCATTCCTCCCACCCCGGACGACACGCCCAGCCTATCCGAGGGCATGAAAGCCTTTGTCGCCCACCTCATCGAGTTGCGCGACCGTCTGGTGCGCGCCGTGCTGGCCATCATTGTGCTCATGCTGGCGCTTTTTCCTTGGACGAGGGAGCTGTTCACCATTTTCGCCACCCCGGTACTGCAGAGCCTGCCGGAAGGGCAGACCATGATCGCCACCGGCGCGATTTCTCCTTTTTTCGTCCCAGTCGTACTCGCCGCGCTGGCCGCCGTATTTGTCGCCATGCCCTACATCCTCTACCAGTTGTGGGCGTTTATCGCGCCGGGCTTGTATCAGCATGAAAAAAATCTGGCCTTGCCGCTGATCGTCTCCAGTTCGGTGCTGTTTTATGTCGGCGCTGGCTTTGCCTATTTCGTCGTCATTCCCACCCTGTTTCATTTCATGGCCATGTTCGCTCCGCAAGGAGTGTCGTTCATGCCCGACATCGGCAGCTACCTGGATTTGGTTATTAGCCTGTTCTTCACCTTCGGCCTGGCTTTCGAGGTGCCGGTCGCGGTGGTGTTGCTGTGCGTGATCGGCGTGGTCACGCCGGATCAACTGGCGGAAAAGCGCCGCTACGCCATTCTGGTGGCCGCCATCATCGGCGCTATTTTCACGCCACCCGATGTCATCTCGATGGGAATGCTCGCCATTCCGGTGTGGATGCTGTACGAACTGGGCATTCTGGTGGCGCGCATCATGGTGAAAAACAAGTCCAAAAACCAGGATGAGGACGATGGCGAAACCGCCGAAGCTTCGCCAGCCCTGACGGCTCCGCTGGCAGCGACGGCTTTGCCGGCAGGCGCGGCGGCGCTTGGCGAACTGAGCGCGGACGAGATCAGCGCAGCGCCACCGGCAGCCGAAAGCCCTTTGGCGGATAACGCCCAGCTGCAAGACCCGCATACCGACACGGACGAACAACCCACGGAAGATGATGATGAATTCGCCCGCGCCGAAGAAGACGAGCGCCGCCTGAATGCGGGCGAAGCGCTGCAAAGCGAGCAAGACCCGGGTATGAATCATGCTTCTGAAACCAAGGACGCGGATGATGATTCCGCACTGATCCGCCGTGATGATCGCAATACCCCGCTGCAAGACCCGAGCCTGTTGTCCGCACAAGACGGCGATGGCGACGATCTTTCATCCAAACCCCATTCATGAGTACGCACTACATGCCCAATTCAAGCCTCGCACCGCGCCGACCGGTCGTTTTAATCATTCTCGACGGCGTGGGACTGAACCCCTGCCGCACCAACAATGCCGTCGCCCTCGCCCACACCCCGCGTCTGGACGCCTTCATGGAGCACCACCCGCATACCGTGCTGGAAGCTTCGGGACGCGCCTGCGGTCTGCCTGACGGACAAATGGGCAACTCCGAGGTCGGGCATCTCACCCTGGGTTGCGGCGAGTTGCATCGTCAGGATCTGGTACGCATCGACGACGCCATTGCCGACGGCAGCTTCTTCGAGGTTCCGGCGCTGATCGCCGCCGCGCAGAAATCGGCCAAAAACCAGCGCCCGCTGCATTTGCTCGGCCTGGTGTCCGATGGCGGGGTGCATAGCCACATCAACCACCTGCTGGCGCTGATCAAGCTGGCCAAGGCGCAGGGCGCGCGCCCGCTGCTGCATATGTTCACCGACGGGCGCGACACGGCGCCCAAGAGCGCCATCAGCTATCTGCCCGAAGTCGAGGCGGCGTTGCAGGACGCGGGCGGCAGCATCGTGTCCGTCTGCGGGCGCTATTACGCCATGGATCGTGACCAGCGCTGGGAACGCACCTTCAAGTCCTGGGACGCCATCGTGCACGGCGAAGGGCAAAAAGCCGACAGCGCGCAGGCCGCCATCCAGGCCAGTTACGACGCGGGGGTGAACGACGAATTCATCCAGCCCTTCGTGCTGCCCGGCTACGTGCGCCCGCAAAAGGAAGACGGCGTGATCTTCTTCAACTTCCGCAATGACCGCCCGCGCCAGATGGCTGAAGCCCTGGGGCAGAAAACATTCACCGGCTTTGAACGCTTTGAGTTCGATCCGCTGGTTGTGACCTCGCTGACCGAATACGACCCGCGCTTCCTCGCACCCATCGCCTTCCCGCCGGAGCGCCCGAGCGCCACCCTGGGAGAAATCGTCAGCCAGGCCGGCTACAAGCAGTTCCACTGCGCCGAGACCGAAAAATACGCCCATGTCACCTTCTTCTTCAACGGCGGCAAGGAACAGCCCTACGCCGGAGAAGACCGGGTGATGGTGCCCTCGCCCAAGGTCGCCACCTACGACCTGATGCCGGAAATGAGCGCCGAGGGCGTGGCCGACGCCACCATCGCAGCCATCAACAAGAATGAATACGGCTTTATCCTGGTCAATTTCGCCAATGGCGATATGGTGGGGCATACCGCCGTGCGCGAGGCGGTCATCAAGGCGGTCGAGGCTGTGGACACCCAGGCCGGGCGCGTGGTCGATGCCGCCGTCGCGGCGGGCTACAGCGTGATTATGACCGCCGACCACGGCAACTGCGACGAAATGATCGACCCCATCACCGGCGAACCGCACACCCAGCACACGGTCTACCCCGTACCCTGCGTGATCATTGACGAAGCGCCCATGCGCCTGCGCACCGGCGGCGGCATCGCCAATATCGCCGCCACCGTGCTTGAGCTGATGGGGCTGCCCGCACCCAAGAAAATGAAGCACTCGCTGATCCTTGAGAGCGCCAAGCGCGCTCATTGACGAGGTCGCCGCAGCCAACCTCCTCCGACCAGACCCGCCTTGAGCGGGTTTTTTTAATCCCGCCGTTCGCATAGACACCTGGTTTCATATCGGCTAGGTTCCTGAGACAGGCTTGGTTCAAGCGTCCGGAAAAATCGCGACGTCTTGAAAAAAACTTAACTCAAGCGGAACTTTGCTGGTCATATTCATGACCAACAAAATAGTTACGGCCACATCGTGACCCTCGTATCCGCAGGTCTGCCGATCTTCAGACCACGGGATATCAACGCCAAAGGAAATCAAGCATGAAAAACAGCGCTTATTTGAGCCTATCCGTCGTTATCGCCCTCGCGCTCTCCGGGTGTGGCGGCTCATCGGATACCAGCACGACGTCCGCTCCATCCGTTGGCAAAGCTGGCGATACAGTCTCCGTCACCAAACTCGTGAATGGGCATGAAGTTTTGCTCGACACCTATCGCTTTTACACCCTGACGGACTCGGGTCAGTTCTCCGCTACGCCGGTCGATAACGATGCGAGTCTTCCCCTTTTCGCTTTCCTTGAGTTGCGGCAGCTCAAGCCCATGCCCGTGGTCTACACAAAGGCCTCATCCGCCACTGCAACGGTCAACGCTTCGCCGCCCAGTGTGCAGGAAATGATTGCGTTCACCGAGAGCCTGATCAGCGCCTACCGCACCTATTATGGTGGCATTTCCGCCCAGGAAGCCGCTAAGCAGCTGCGTAAGCTTGGTCAGTCGTCCGAAGACATGCATGCCGATTACAAGGCGTCCGGCCTTGGGTCGCTGCACGATTACATCGCGTTTTACGCAGCTGTGGATCAATACGGTACAGACGACGCGCTGATGACGGAGCTTGATGCCAAGCATTTCATCGACTTCGCCCGGATGAATCAGGCCAAATTCTTGCAGTTTTTGAGTACGTACGCGGTAACGTGGCCGGAACTGCTCACACAGATGAAAACCAAGGCATTCAGCTTCGATAAGCTGCAACAAGCTTACGCCGCATCCGAGCAGTCGCTGGGAAATTATCTTGCAGGTTTTGTGCATGGCGGCACTGGCGCCCTCGGTGGAACGTTGGCGGATGACAATAACGTCGTCAGCGAGGCGGCTGCCTTGGGCTTTGCTGTAAAGCAATACAGTTGGTACAACATCGACCCGAATGGAAATATTCAAACAGCAGCTCATGGCTATTGGTCCGATGTGCTTTCCAGCCAGGATGCAGACGTAACTCGTTATAATTACATCCATATGGCAAACACGGATAATGTTGAATATATCGTTCAAAACAATCCAGACAGCGAATATGTTTGGACGCAGCTTGCCGATGTGGGCTTCAATCTTCAGTATTATTATGGTGCCATGAACCCTTCGGCGCCCAATAGTTATTGGTTCACATTGCTCACTCTGAATGTCAATAAAAATAATATTCGTGGTGGTGACAAGCTGGATAGGTTGGTGTATACCTATCATCACTCACTCCAGGCTTCAATAACCAATCTGTCAGATCATGTGTTCCCAGAGGGGAATTCCGTAGATGTCACGATCCGTTCGGATTTTCACATTTTTGCTACATTTGTCGATTACGAAGTTGGTAATTGGCCTTTAGATATGCACTATTACGATGATTGGGAGGTTAATTCGTTCAAAGGCAACTATTTGCATTCAAGCTCTCAAAGTGGGCATTATACATGTCGATCCACTGATGATTATGATTGCCAGAGTACAACGCCTGGTTCGTAAGCTGCGATTGATCATGACTCAGCAGTTAAGGAATCCCTGACTCAATCAGAGCTTTCTTTACAATGCTGATAGCGAAAAAGCGTCCAGCGCCATAGCATTGGCTCGTACTTCAGGAAGTGATTGATGGCTTTTCTTGTTAGAGTTATCGCCAAATAGTATTGGTCATATTCCTTGGTTTCTCGCTGTTTCTTTTCAAAGAAAATAGGGTTTTATTATGAAATCGCTTCGTTATTTCCTTGTGTTTGTCTTTCTGCCCCTGGCCACCCTTTGGGGGTGTGGCGGATCGGACTCAAGCGCTGTTCAACCGAGTGGAGAGCAAAGCCTGGTCATGGTAGAAGTCGTTCTCGAAAAGCCGCTTCCGGGCGTCGTCGTCCGTCTGGACGGACGCCCGCTCGGCGCCACGGACAAAAACGGATTGCTGTTCCTTGACACAGGTCTGCCATCCAACGCTGAAGTGACGGTCGTTTTGCCAAGCAGTCCACAGGCGGGCTCGGGCAACGAGCTGGCAGTGAGTACGAATCTGCTCAGCCCGAAGGGCAGCTTGATCGTGAACATTCCAAACCACGTTCTTTCCGCATTTCTCCAGGCCAATCCAGGCGTCAGCAAACAGCAGGGCGAGCAACGGGTTCGCCAGCTCCTGAACATCCAGCAGCCTTGGTCGTTGGTCGGGCTTGAAGAGTCGCCCCAATCGCCTTTTTCTGCGCAAGCCTTTTTATCCGAGGCGAACAAGCAGGGGGGCGTGGATGCTCTTACCACTCAACTCATGCAGGAAGAGGGGTCTGGAAAAACGCATTCTTTTCTCGCAGGCGCAGCGCTCGATGGCGATATTTTTGGTTCGCTGGTCAATTTTGCCGCCAGCGTTGCCACAAATGCAGTCAGTTCAGAGGTGTCAGGATGGGTGACCCGATTTATCGCCTTTGCCTTGGGAGATACATCGGATCAGCAAGCGCAGATTCTCGCCGAACTGTCCAATATTGAAAACATGCTCACGCAGCAGTTTGAGCAGCAAGAAATCAATCAGGTTTATAGCGGGCTGGAGCAACAGCTGGTCACGCCCGTCGGCGCCAATACCTCCGGTTTATACCAAAGCCTCGGAAGCACGGTTCCACCGCAACCGCCGTACTCGGCGTATAGCATGGGAGAGAGCCTGAACGATCTGCTCAACCAGTATTTGAGTAATAACTACTGGACATCCATTACTTATTTGTTCAATACCCTGATCGGTGACACCGGCGTTGCACCGCCCCCCAACTCGCCTGGCATTGACCTTCGTCCCGAGCGCGTCATTGCCAAGGACATCTACCCGTATGTCGGCATTGACAGCGTTCTGAGCAGCTATGCAGGTTATGGCGCTTTCAACAACACCACGCTGAATCCCGTTTTGGGTTGGCAAGAATACTACCGTCAGTATGGGGTGCTCGCCTGCAACCTGCTGGCGGAAAAGGCGCATGCCACCGTCGATAGCGTCGAGCAGGGCTCCCCTACGCTGGCCGGAGCCATTCGAGAGTTGCAGTTGCAGTTCCTCGGCACGAGCCAGCCGGGTTTCGCCGCGCTGTCCAAGGCCGTAGCTCAGCTTACCCCGCCAGCGTTGCCTTCGGATCAAGTCTTTGTTGATCGGGAAAACGGTCTGATGTGGTACATGGTGGCCAAAGGTGATCTGACGCTGGATCAGGCCAATCAGTTTGCTGCTTCGCTTGTGGCGGGACCCTATCGATGGGGTTGGCGCGTTCCGTGGGTCTTTGAGGTTGAAAGTCTGTACGCTCGTATTCAGGGGGGGTGGTCGAACCTCACGGAGGCGCAGCGTCAGGGAAAAAAGGAATCTTCCGTGCTGACCCAACTTGGGTTCGACATCAGCGCCATGTCGGATACGCATCATGTTTGGGCATACTTGGACTATACCCGGCAACCCCAAATCGCCGCCTACAGCATGGATAGTGGAGATGGGTGGGAGGGAGTTGGTAATGAACTCAATAATGTCTTGCTGGTGCGCAGTTACTCTGAAGCAATAAATTGGTACTTTTCGGATGCCGAGTTAATGCCAATTCCGAACAGCAGTATCCAGATTGAGAGCGTGCAGGGCATTAATGGCCAACTCCAACTCAATGCTTCGGTAGACATGGCGGTTCCTGTGGGAGGAAGCTTCACGATTAATGGTAAAACCATGATCCCGAAGTACGTTGTTGGAAATTATCCGTCGCATTCGTTGGCCAACCTGTCGGGTTTAGCTCCCAATTCAACTGTAACCAACAAAGACATCACCTCACGGGCCGTCTGGACAAGCTCAAACGACCAGCAGGCTCTCATCTCCAATATGCCCGGGGAGGAGGGCACGGTGTACTGGCGCAATGCTGTGTTTGGCTTTAGCCCTGAACCCGTGACCTTTACGGCTTATTTCCAAGGCCAGACAGCCCAGATCATCCTGAGTCCGCCCAGCGACGTGGAATGGACATTGGACAGCATGAGCTTGACGCCGTATCAATCCTCCCTGCTGATGAACGGTTCGTCTTCCCAGGATGTCGTCTTTATCGCCACGCTTTTCATGAAAAACCAGGCGAACGGAGACCGTACCGCCTTGCGCAGCTCCTTCGTGGGCGGCGATGCGGCCGCACTCCCCGTGACGTGGACCGTGACCGACACGGTTGGAAACCCGATTCCGACGAATCAGGCATCCTTCCCGAATCCATCGGCTTCGGTGCTCAACGTCACCAGCGCCCTGGGAGCGAAGACTCTGAAGATCACCGCCGCGTCGGGAGGGGTCAGTGTCTCTACCACGCTGGTGGTCGTGCCTTGACCGTCACTGGCCTGCTCAGGAGCGCACTCCGGAATAAGCAAGGCTTAGAACTTGTCGCGCCCCGATCGATTATGCGGCTGTTTGACGAAGCGCCCTGGGTCTCGTTGTACGATCAACTGGGCAAACAGGCCCCGATTGACGCGGTGGGCATGATGCAACCACTGTGCCGACGAGATATCCAGGGGCGTCAAGGGCGTGCTCGGCTAGCGGCTGGTATGGGCGTTTTCAGCGCTATGGCGCTGTGCGCAAGAGGCGTAGATCGTTCTGTCGATGGTCTCATGCCGAACAGCTATGCCTGTTATCGGGGCGCCCAGCCCAGAGGGGCGAGCCGAGCAAACCCGCAAGCGGGACTGATTAAATGCAAATGCCCGTAATCGCTTTCTCATGACATTGGCAAGCTTACGTTTATAAAGCGCCGCTGTTGGCGCAAAATGACAGTCAATGCCCTTGGAGGCGGGATCAGCAGGCTTTGACATGAAAACCGAATGGAAACTTTTTCTGCAACAGCGCGGCGCAGAGTGGCTCGACCCTGACGCGCCGCTGGCGCATTTTGGCAATCCGGCGCAGGAGCTGAGTCTGGCGCTTTCCGGCGATGTGCTGGCGGATCTCGGGCAGCGCGGGCTGATCGCGGTCAGCGGCGAGGATGCAGCGGGCTTTCTGCAAAACCTGCTCTCCAACGACGTGCGTCTGGTCAGCGACACGCTTAGCCAGCTCACTAGCCTGAATACGCCCAAAGGGCGCATGCTGGTTCTGATGCGCCTGTTCCAGCGCGAGGGGGTGTTCTACCTCAGCTTGCCGCGCAGCATGGTCGAGCCGACGCTCAAGCGCCTGCGCATGTATGTGTTGCGCAGCAAGGTATCGCTGGAGGCGGCGAATGATGCTTTCGTGCATTTCGGCCTGAGCGGCGCGCACGCGGCGGAGCGCTTGCGCGAAATTTTGGGCGCAGCGCCCGAGACGCCGGACGCTCTTTGGCAGGGGGCGGGCGTCAGTCTGCTGCGCCTGCCTTGTGGTCGCGCAGGGCAGCAGCGCTTCGAGCTGTACGGCGAGCTGGAGCCGATGCAAAAGCTGTGGCAGGCGCTGGATGTGCATGCCGCGCCGGTCGGTTCGGTCGTTTGGGAGTTGCTTGACACCCTGGCCGGGCTGCCCGAGGTCTACCCGGCCACGCTGGAGGCTTTTGTGCCGCAGATGGCCAATCTGGAGCGCATCGGCGGGGTGAGCTTCAAGAAGGGCTGCTACCCCGGCCAGGAGGTGGTGGCCAGAATGCACTATCTGGGCAAGCCTGCGCGGCGCATGTTCCTGTTGCGCGCGGAGGACGCCGAATCCGTCACGCCAAGTGCGGAAGTTTTCGCGCAACATGACGCGACTGCGGTGGGTGAAGTCGTGCGCAGCGCGCCGCATCCGGATGGCGGTTGCGTCCTGCTCGCCGTGTTACGATTAAACGCACTTATGACCGATCAAGGCGAGACGCAACTCAGCCTCGCCGCCCATCCTGACGCAGAAGCGCGCGCAGCTTTGGCGCGTCTGGAACTGCCTTATGCCCTGGAGGACGCCGCTGCATGAAAACCCTATCCGACCCGTTGATGATCGCCGGAAAAGCCTTCCACTCCCGCCTGCTGACCGGCACCGGCAAGTACAAGGACATGGAGCAGACCCGCCTGGCCACCGAGGCGGCGGGCGCGCAGATCGTCACCGTGGCGGTGCGTCGGGTGAACCTGGGGCAAAATGCCGACGAACCGAACCTGCTCGACGTGCTGCCCCCCGATCGCTACACCCTGCTGCCGAACACCGCGGGCTGCTACACCGTCGAGGACGCGGTACGCACCTGCAAGCTGGCGCGAGAGCTGCTCGACGGCCACGATCTGGTCAAGCTGGAAGTGCTCGGCGACCCGAAAACGCTGTACCCGGACGTGACCGCCACCCTGCAAGCCGCTGAAATTCTGGTCAAGGACGGCTTCAAGGTGATGGTTTACACCTCGGACGATCCGATTATCGCCAAACGCCTGGAAGAAATCGGCTGCGTGGCGGTGATGCCGCTGGCCGCGCCCATCGGCTCGGGGCTGGGCGTGCAGAACAAATACAACATCCTCACGATTGTGGAAAACGCCAGCGTGCCGATCATCGTCGACGCCGGCGTGGGCACGGCCTCCGATGCGGCGATTGCGATGGAACTGGGCTGCGACGGAGTGCTGATGAACACGGCGATCGCCGAGGCGCGCGATCCAGTGCTGATGGCGGCGGCGATGAAACACGCCATCGAGGCTGGCCGCATGGCGTTCAAGGCCGGACGTATGCCGCGCCGCCGCTTCGCTTCCGCGTCCTCGCCGAACGAGGGGCTGTTTTTCTGATGAGCGAGGCGCCGTCCAAAGCCCCGTTTATTCGCACCATCAAAAGCTTCGTCCTGCGCGAAGGCCGCCTTACCGCCGGGCAGCAGCGCGCTTTGGACGAGCTGATGCCGCGCTTCGGCATTGCCGAGAGCGTGTCCCCGCTGGATTTCGCCGAGTTGTTCGGCAATGACCATGCGGTGACGCTGGAAATTGGCTTCGGCAATGGCGAATCGCTGGCGACCATGGCCGAGGCCGCGCCGGAACTGAACTTCATCGGCGTGGAGGTGCATCGTCCTGGTGTTGGGCACTTGCTGCATCTGATTGAGCAAAAGGGGCTGACGAATGTGCGCGTGGCCAATGCGGATGCGGTCGAATTGCTGAAAAAGCGCATTCCGCCCGCCAGCCTTGCCCGCCTTTTGCTGTATTTCGCCGATCCCTGGCACAAAAGCCGTCACCACAAGCGGCGCATCGTGCAACCCGCATTCGCCGATCTGGTCGCCTCAAGGCTTGCTCCTGGCGGCTTGTGGCATCTGGCCACCGACTGGGAAAACTACGCCGAGCACATGCGCGCCGTGCTGGAGGCGCATCCGGCCTTTGTCAACGCGGTTGCGCCGCACGCCTGCACGCCGGAGCGCCCCGCCTGGCGACCGGAAACCAAGTTCGAGCGCCGCGGGCAGCGTCTGGGGCATGGGGTGTGGGATATGCTCTACCTGCGGCGCAGCGATCTTTCATTTGCATGACAAGCGCCCGCCGGATGTTTAGAATCCGGATGGTTCAAGTTTCATTTACTGTCAGTTCAATTACCACAAGGGAGCCCCCCATGTCCAAGAAGCATCCTGTCGTTGCTGTGACCGGTTCATCCGGCGCGGGCACCACTACTGTCAAGCGCGCCTTCGAGCAGATTTTCCGTCGCGAAAACATCAACCCGGCGATTATTGAAGGCGACAGCTTCCACAGCCTGGATCGCATGGCCTTCCGCGAAGCTGTGAAAAAAGCCGAAGCGGCCGGCAACAACAACTTCAGCCACTTTGGCCCGGAAGCCAACCATTTCGACAAGCTGGCCGACCTGTTCAAGAGCTATGGCAAGACCGGCGGCGGCAAGAAGCGCTACTACCTGCACAGCGACGAAGAAGCCGCCGAGCACAATGCCCGCCTGGGAACCACCCTGAAAGCGGGTGAGTTCACCCCTTGGGAAGACATCGCCGAAGGCTCAGACCTGCTGTTCTATGAAGGTCTGCACGGCTTGGTGCAAACCGACAGCGTGGACGTGGCCAAGCATGTCGATCTGGGCGTGGGCGTGGTCCCCGTGGTCAACCTGGAATGGATCCAGAAAATCCACCGCGACAACAAGGAGCGCGGCTATTCCGCTGAGGCGATCGTGGATACCATCCTGCGCCGTATGCCGGACTACATCAATTTCGTGACCCCGCAGTTCTCGCTCACCGACGTGAACTTCCAGCGCGTGGCCACCGTGGATACTTCCAACCCGTTCATTGCACGTGACATTCCGACCCCGGATGAAAGCTTTGTCATTATCCGCTTCAAGGATCCCAAGGTTGCCGACTTCCCCTACCTGCTGAGCATGATTCCCGGCTCGTTCATGTCCCGTCCGAACAATATGGTCGTCCCCGGCGGCAAGATGGGCTTCGCCATGGAGCTGATCCTGGCGCCGATGATCCACAAGCTGATCGAAGGCCGTAGCGGCAAGTAACTCCAGGCGTCGCAGTCATCCCCCCCCCCGGCCAAGTCCGGGGTTTTTTGTATCTGCGGGTTATCTGGAAAAACGGAGCGCTCAAACAAGCCCCATATCTCGCGCCATCAGGGCAGCTTCCGCACGCGAGTTGATATTGAGCTTGCGGTAGATATCCTTCACATAGCCGGATACGGTGTGCTGCGAAATGCCGATCAGCCGTGCGATTTCAAACTGAGTAAGCCCTTTGGCGATGAGGCGCAGCACCTCGCTTTCGCGCTCTGTCAATGCCTGCAAGGCTTCGGAAGCGGACGGGGGGCGGAAATAATTGAGCATACGCCGCGCGATGGCTGGCGAAATTGGAGGTTCTCCGGCCGCAATTCCGCTCAGTGCGCGCACAATCGCGCTTTGCGGCTGATCTTTGAGCAAGTAGCCATGGGCGCCAGCGCGCAGCGCCGGGAATATGTGCTTATCGTCATCGAAAATGCTGGCGACGACGCACAGGGTTTTCGCGCTGTGTTGTCCCAGCGCCTGGATGACTTCGATACCCGAGCCATCCGGCAGCCCTAGGTCAATCAGGGCGATATCCGGACGCAACCCCGCTTTGATGACTTGCTTGGCCTCAAGCACGGTACCGACAGACGAGATCACCTCGATGCCGGGAAAACTCTGTATCAGCGCCTGGGTCAGCCAATGACGCGATTCGGGTAGATCCTCAAGAATCAAGCCGCTTTTCATATTTTACCTGTACGCACAATTTTCCGGCCTTGCTTGACGCCCCAAGGGGCATCCACACCTTGCTGCGATGGGACGGTTCTGCCAAGCCCTTGTGGAGAACGTTCATGGAAAGCTGAATAAACGACGGTTTGCTAGCTTGTGGATCATCCGCTTCCATGAGTCTATGCGTTTTAAGCTGGCGTTGATTCGCAACGCGAGTTATTTGGCGCTTCCCCTGATCGTCGGCAGAGTTCAGTATCGAGCTTTTCTGTCTTGTCTATTCCGGATCATGCCCGGGATAGACAAAGGAAAATCAATCAGTCACCTGCCTGATTTTCGAACGGGACATTCATTTCCCGCCTAACGGCTTGCTGAAACCAATTCGTTCGGCAAGCGGCTAAAATCGACCATTGATACGGAACGACGTGGCAACTGCAATGACGAAGTGTAGGTTTTTCGATATCTCCCTAGTTCTATTGCTCATGTTGGGCTTTTCGTTGAGCGTTCTGGCGCAAAATGCCCCGCAAGCCGAGTCAGGGCGGATCATCGAACTCCGCTATGCCGACTTTCTCATGGATGATTCCACTCAACCACCCTCTGAACAGGGGGGGTGGCGCGTGCGCACGCTGCCTGACAAGTGGGTGTCCTCCCAGGGGCGTCATGACGGCATGGGCTGGTATCGTTTCCGTTTCTATCTTGACAAGCTGCCCTCTGAGCTGACTGCGGTTTATCTGCCAAGGCTTGGGTTGAATGCCGAGGTTTATCTTGGCGCGCACAAACTGGGCAGCGGCGGAAGCTTCGATGAACCGATTGCGCGTTACTGGAATCGTCCCTTGCTGTTTATTGTTCCGCACGGCCTGTTGAAAGTCGGCGAGAACGAGATTTTTGTGCGCCTGCGCGGTCATGCCTATACCCAGCCTTATCTTTTTCCGGTTTTTTTGGGCGCGGAATCCACCTTGCGCCGGGACTTTGAACGGCTGACTTTCCGTAATGTGACCGTCAATCAGACCACCAGCCTGATTATCGCCGCCATCGGTATTTTCATGCTTAATCTGTGGTGGCGCAGACGACAGGAAACCGCCTATGGCCTGTTCGGCGTTTCAGCGCTGCTTTGGGCGGCGCAATCCAGCAACCTGTTTCTGGTCGAAATACCTTTTGCAACGTCGACCTGGGAAGTTTTGGTCAACTCCAGCTTTCAGGTGTTTTCCGCTCTGCTGCTTATTTCCATGCTGCGTTTCGTACATGTCGATATGCCACGCTTCAATAAGGCGTTGTGGGCGATGATGCTGCTTTCGCCATTGTCTTTATGGTTGGCTCCCGCTGATTTTTTCTTGCAGCTCACAAGCTTTTGGCATTTGAGCACGGTACTTGCTGCGTTGATCACCCTAGTCGTGCTTCTGCACGCGAGTTACTGGCGCGGTAATCATGACGCCCGTTCGCTGGTGGCGGCCATGGGCATCATCGCTTTGTTCGGCGTGCATGACTGGATGATGCACAGCCAACATCGCCTGTTATTCTGGTTGCAGTCGTTGCTGCAAAACGACATTTACCTGCTGCATTATGCAGCGCCACTACTGTTCTTTTTTATCGGCATGACCATGACGGCGCGTTATGTGCGCGTGCTCAATGAATACGAACGCTTGAATACAAGCCTGGAGCAGCGCGTCAATGAAAAGCATGCCCTGCTGGAGGCGAGCTTTTCGCGTATGCGTGAACTGGAGCGGGAGAATGCCGCCCGTGAAGAGCGCGAACGCATCCATAGCGACCTGCATGATGATGTCGGCGCCAAGCTGTTATCTCTTGTTTATCGGGCGGGCAGTCCTGAAAACGCGGATCTGGCGCGTTCAGCGCTCCAGGATTTGCGTGACGTGGTTTCGCGCACGCAGGGCGATGCCTTTGATCTGGAGGATGTCCTTGCCGACTGGCGCAGCGAGTGCGAGCAGCGTCTTGGTGAAGCGACGATTGATCTTGATTGGCGGCAGGATGAAGCAGTGAAAAACCTGAGGCTGACCCAACCGCAGGTTCTCAATATCGGTCGCATCCTGCGCGAGGGAATTTCCAATGTCATTCGACATGCTCAGGCCGACGCCGTCAGGCTGGAGGTCAGCGTTCAGCCGGGAGGGCTATCGATCCGCCTGGAGGATAATGGCGTGGGCGAGCCGCGTGAGCGCCCCTGCGTATCCGGGCGCGGCCTGCTGAATATGCAAAGCCGCGCCCAAAAACTGGGCGCGGCTTTGCGACGTTATGCGGTGGTTCCGCATGGCATGGGGGTCGAGTTGCATCTGCCCTTGGGCGAATGACAGCTCTCTCGCGAGGTTCGGGGGCGCCGCCGCTCTGAATGCGGGGCGCGACCGACGCGAGGACTCACGCCATCAGAAGGGAGGGAAGCTGGCGGAGCCGCTAAGCGTGAATTTTGCAGGGGTTCCTACAAAAGTCTGCATTGGCGTTTTGTCGAAGCTCAGGCTGCCGGCCTGCTTGTCGAAGACAACTCCAAGTGATGAGCACTCCTTGAGCTGTTTGTTGGGTGAAACATAGCCGATCGTGCAGAGACCCACGATGTCGTTAATCCGCGCGCTGAAAAGGGGAAGACCGCCGCCGACGGCGATCTCCACGTCGGCTTCTGTAGAACTTTTTGCGTGGTAGACAGCAATCAGCTTCAACTGATTCATATCGCCTCCCACCAGCCATGTGTATTTGGTTCCTTCAACTGTGGGCGTTACGCCTTTAATGCCGTCAAACCCGTTGATGGGTACAGAAAAACTGACATCTGAAGAGCCGGTTCCGGGTTGGGTTCCGCCGCCCGGCGGGTTGGCGGCTGGCTTGTCGCCTTGAATCATGGTGAGTCCATCCTTGGGTGAAACGCCGCTCCAGTGGCGGTCACTGAAAAGATCGATGTGTCCTTGTGCGAAATGCAGGTAGAACATCTTGCCGTAGGTTGCGTTGTTCTCCATGCACAACGAGGTCAGGGGATACTCGACCCCGTTGTAGATCGCCTTGGCGTCGGCGCCGAACAGAAGTTGCGCATCGCCGGTCTTGGTGAAGTTGAAATTGGCGTCGAATACGCCCTCAGCGCCGCTGTAGGGTCCCGAGAAACTGACGATGTCCATTGAGCCGGGCAGGCTGACCGCGGCGCCCGCCTGGAACAGCTCGGTTTTGCAGGTGAGCGCGGCGCCGGGCTGTTGCGGCGTGGTCTGGCAGGTCAGGCGCGCATCCTTCAACGCACAGTAACTGGTGTCGAGCCCATGAGTGATGGCCGCGACGATCTGGTTTTTGAGCGCTTCCTTATCCGCATCCGAGCCCTTGGCCATGGTGTCCGCCAATGTACTCAAATAGCTTCCCAGATCGCCCTGCATCTTGGTATCGGCCTGCATTTGAGACAGGCCGCGCAGAATTTCGCGATAGAGCATCTGCTGCGCGTCCTTGTTGTCCAGCGCAGGCAGAGTGTTCAGCAGGTCGAACGAGCTTTCCAGCGGCAGCAAACCAAGAAGGATCTTCGCCTGCTCCTGCGTGGCGGCAAGACTCATGGGCGAGGCCAGCCGCACGGCCAACTCGGTGAAAGGCGTGATTGCCGCAGAGAATTTACCGCCCTTGACGGCGACGACGCTGCGCATGGAGCCTTTCAGCGGCGTCCCGTTGCTCTCATCGCCAGAAGTGGCTTCATCGTCGTAGGCGGCGCCGCCCTCGACGGAAAGCAACACCTCGCCGACATAGGCGCCGACATCAAGACTGAACTGGCTATTGGCATCAAACTTGGAGCAAGCCAGCTTGTCTCCCTGCTTGCCCTCGGCGAGCTTGTAGGCGCACACCTCGCCGGCAAGGAAACGCCCGGCCATGGCTGTGCCGCTGATCTGGGACGAGGCTTGAGCCGGGGTCGGCGTTACGGGAGCCGGGGTCGGATTGGTGGTTTGTGTCACGGTTTCATCGTCACCGCCACAGCCTGCCAGGGCAACGATGCCCCCCGCGCAAGCCAGGGCAAGAACGCTGAATTTGAAGTTTTTTGCGAAAGCCATGCCTGGCTCCTCCTGTGTTGGGTTTATGCGTCGTTTGAAAATCAAAGCAGAGTCCGCCCGCTCTCCTTTCGGATGATGCAAGACCCGTTCTTACCCGCGTACCCCGTGTTCGCGGGGGACGGCTGGAGTACTATCGCGAATCGTTATCACTCGTCGCTGTCGCCTGCCCATGTTTCTGCCGCAAACGCCTGCCCGCAACCTGCTTTTGCTTACGCTCTCGGGAGTGTTGTTCTGTCTGATCGCTGTGGCTTGGGTGCTGTTTAATCCTTGGCTTGGCTTGGAGCTGTCAGCAGACAGAGAGCCGGGGTTACGCATTGATCGGGTGGATCCGGACGGGCCTGCTCACGCGCTGAGCTCAGCCCGCCGTTTGCTGGCGCTGGGTGCGCCGGGCGAGGATGCGCGCATCGAGTTGCAAGCGGAGGATAGGGTCGCCGACCCGGACGAATTATCCGGTTATGCGGCCTTTAATGCTTTCATGGAGCGCCAACGGCGTCTTAACGACTTGCTGAGCGCACCTGTCGTCGAACTGCATTGGCTGGACGCGGATGGCGCAAAGCAACGCTCTTTGGTGACGCCTACGCAACGCCCTTTGTCCGCTTTGCCCTTTCTGTTCTGGTACGAGCTGCTGTGTGCGCTGGGCGGGCTGATGATTGCGGCCTGGGTTTATGTCCTGCGTCCGGGGGATCGGGCGGTGTTGTTCTTCGCCATCACCGGCGTAAGCATGTTCGTCACCATACTGGTCAACAGCCTGTACGTGAATCGAGAGCTGGCCATGCTGGGTATCCAATGGATGGCTCTGGTCAACCATATCGCGATTTTTGCGTTCGGTTGCGCGCTGATCAGTCTGTTTTTGAGTTACCCCTCCCAATTGGTTCGCACCCGTTATTTATTTTGGCTATGGCTGGTTTACCTGGTGTGGCTGGCGGTCGATGTGGCTCAGCTGTTGCCTGATCAAACGCTTGGTCTTCATGCGGGCATACTCAGTCAGATTCTGGTGCTTACCCTGCTGGCTGCAGTGCATTGGCGGCGTACGCGGAATCAACCCGTACAGCGCGCCGCCTTGCTGTGGTTTGTTATCAGCTTCGTTCTTGCCGACTGGCTGTTCGCCTCCAGCACGCTCGTTCCTCTCGCCCTGGGGATGCCCATGCTGATGCCTATGGGGTATGCCGCTGGATTCATCTTTCTCAGCTATATCGGCCTGGCGTTGGGGATCAGTCGCTATCGCTTGTTCGAACTTGATGCCTGGGCTTACCGCATCCTGTTGGTGGTGATCGGTGCGGCCTTGGTTGTCGCACTGGACGCTCTGCTGATCTGGGGGCTGCACATGACTCCAGTGCTGTCGCTAGGCTGGGCGCTGTTTCTGGCGGGTTGGCTCTACTTCCCTCTGCGCCAATGGCTATGGCGACGCATGATCGGGCGCAGCGCGGCGAGCCTGGAGGATCTGCTCCCTGAGCTGATTGATCTTGCCTTCACCCTCGGGGTCGAACAACGTGAACTGGCTTGGCGACTATTGCTTGAGCGTCTGTTCAAGCCGCTGACGCAGCAAGCGCTGAAGCCTGCGCCGCAGCAGGTCGTACTGGCGGACAACGGCTTGAGCCTGCATCTGCCGGCTTGCGGCGGTTTGACGGCGCGTGAGCTGCGTTTTGCACATGAGGGCAAGCGTCTTTTCACCCCGACCGATGCCGAGTTCGCCCAGGGACTGTGTAATCTGATGACGCGCGCCGCCAGCAGCCGCGAAGCCTATGAGCGCGGTGCGGCGGAAGAGCGCGGCAGGGTCTATCGGGACTTGCATGACGACATCGGAGCCAAGCTGCTTAGCCTGGTCATCGGCGCCGAAACTCCGGCACGAGCCGATCTGGCGCGTTCGGCTCTGGATGATTTGCGCGATGTGGTCTCGCGCAGCGGCTGCGAGTCCATGCCGCTGAGCGATGCAATAGCCGACTGGCGCGCTGAAATAGACCATCGCTTGCGCAGCGCCGGGATGGATCTGCTCTGGAATCAGGCTGCGGACTTGCCGGAAATCCAGATTGCGCCCGAAGCGGTCACTCATCTGGGGCGCACTCTGCGCGAGGGCGTGTCCAATGTGCTGCGTCATGCTCAGGCGAGCGCATTGCGCGTGGACATTAGCCATAAGGAGGGGCTGTTATGCATCGAGATGAGCGATGATGGCCTGGGGCTGCCTGCAAGCGCCCCTCATCACGGCAAGGGGCTGGTCAATATGCGTAAGCGGGTTGAGTTGTTGGGAGGGCGGATCCAGTGGCTTCCCGCCGCTCCCCGAGGTTGCAGCGTTCGTATCGAACTGGAGCTTAGGCGTCTGGAAGAGGGCTGAGCATCGATCTGCGGAACATCGCTCCGTGGCTCATTCGGCGTCAAGTCTCAGAACCTGTTGACGATGTTGATCAAAGGATGCCGCGCAAGTGAAAATCGCCCGAAAAAGCGGTCTTATGACGGCAGCTTCGCGTTCGGCATAGACGCACCATGTGAGCATGTTGAGGGCGATTTTTGCGTCCGAGAATTACGCTTGGCGCGCCGTTCAGTGAAATCGTCAACAGGCTCTCATAGCTGCGCCGCCAAGGGCGCAGCGCACACCTGAGCGCGCCAGCCTTGAATATCTGCCAGCACGTCAGGATTGCGCACAATCCGATCCAGCTCGCCGCGATTGAGCAACAAGCCTGGCGGCAGGTTCAAGTCTTGCGCACAGCGCTGCAGGACATCGGCCAGACGCTGGAAGCGTTCGCGCTCTTCGCCGCGCAGGGGTTGCCAGACCGGCGGCGCGCTGTCATCCGTGGCAGCGCATTGCAGCGCCTGCATGATGGCATCCAACTGCGGGTAAAGCTGCGGCGGCAGGTCGGCGCCGTGTTGCAACGCTTGCAGCGTGCGCGGCGGGCGTTGCGCCAGACGCAGCAGGCGCTCGTCATCCAGCACCCAGCGCCGCGGGCAGTCCAGCGTTTGGGCGCGTCGCTCGCGCCAGGCGGCAAGCTGACGCAGGCGGGCGAAAGCGCTTTTGGATACGCGTTGCCAGCCCTTGACGCGCCGCCATGCCTCTTGCGGCTCCTGCGTCCAGCGCGCAGGATCGAGCAAGGCGGCGCAATCCTCGGCCATCCACGCCTCACGCCCCAGGCTGTGCAGTTGCGCGCTGAGGAAGGCGTACGCCTCGGGCAGGTAGCGCACATCGTCCAGCGCATAGCGATATTGCTCGGACGTGAGCGGGCGTTGCGACCAGTCGGTGCGGCTGGAGGACTTGTCCAGAACCACCCCCAGCAGGCGCTCGATCAGCGCGGCATAGCCGATCTGTTCGCCCAGACCGCAAAAGGTGGCCGCCAATTGGGTATCGAACAGGGGGGCGGGCAGAATGTCCAGGCGCTGGTGCAAAACCTCCAGATCCTGCGCCGCCGAATGCACCAGCTTGATCTGGCGCGCGTCGCCGAGCATGGCGCCCAGCGGCGCAAGATCATCCAGCAGCAGCGTATCCACGCACGCCTGCTGATGCGCGCTGCCCAGTTGAACCAGGCAAAGCTGCGGGCGGTAGCTGCGCTCGCGCATGAACTCGGTGTCCAGCGCCAACACCGGACTGGCGGCGAATGCCGACAGCGCAGAAACAAAATCGGCCTGACTTTGCAGCAGGCCGTTCATGGGAGATGCAGACATCGAGGGTTCAGTTCAGAACACGCGCATGTTTGATTAGCACCGTCTCACGCGGTACATCGCTGCGAAACGGGCCGCCGCTGCCAGTCGGCTGCGCGGCGATCTTGTCCACCACGTCCATGCCAGAGATCACCTTGCCGAACACAGTATAGCCGTAGCCCTGCGGCGTGGGCGCCTTGTAGTCGAGGAAGGCGTTATCCACGGTGTTGATGAAGAATTGCGAGGTGGCGCTGTGCGGCGCATTGGTGCGCGCCATGGCAAGGGTTCCGCGATTATTTTTCAGCCCGTTGGCGGCTTCATTTTCCACGGGCGGGCGCGTCGTTTTCTGCACAAACGCAGCATCGAAGCCGCCGCCCTGGATCATGAATCCGGGAATCACGCGGTGGAAAATCGTGCCGTCGTAGTGCTTGTCTTGCACATAGCTCAGAAAGTTGGCCACGGTTTTCGGCGCGGCTTTGGCGTCAAGCTCCAGCACGATATCGCCCAGCGAGGTTTCCAGCTCGACACGCGGCGCAGCGGCGGCTGCGCTCGACACGGGCTTGGCGGCCTCTTGGGGCGCATCCGCCGCCGACAGGTTGAAGCTGAGCGCGCACAACACAGCTGCCAGCGGCAAAAACAGTCGAGAGATCAAGGTGTTCATGCGATTTCCCTGTGCTCAGTCGTCACGGCGCACGCGCTCAAGGCGCTCGTGCTTTTCCTGCGCTTCGATAGTCAGGTTGGCGATGGGGCGCGCCTCAAGACGCTTGAGCCCGATTTCCTCGCCGGTATCCTGGCAATAGCCGTAATCGCCTTCCTGGATACGGTTCAGGGTCTTGTCGATCTTGTTGATCAGCTTGCGGTAGCGGTCGCGGGTACGCAGCTCCAGAGCGGCATCCGACTCCAGGGTGGCGCGGTCATTGATGTCCGGCTCCTGCCAGTTTTCCTCGCGCAATTGGTCGATGGTGGAGTTCGACTCTTCCAGCAGTTCACTCTTCCAGGCCAGCAATTTGCGGCGGAAATACTCAAGCTGCATGGGGTTCATGTATTCCTCGTCCTCGGACGGGCGGTAACCTTCTGGCAATTCGATGCTCATGGGAGTGCTTCCGGCGTGTAAAAACAACGCGCGAGTATAGTGATTCGCGGCGCAAAGCCCAAGACTAATTCAGCGTCGTTCTTGCGGATATTGCTCTAAACTCGGCCTACCCGAACCAACCTGGTCAATCCGCCATGAAGCATGTCCTGACCCGCGCTCCCCTTCCTTTCCTGTCCCTTCCTGCCGTGCTGCTCGCCGCCCTGCCGCTTTCCTCCTTGGCGGCGCTCCCCCCAGCGAACCAGGCCGCGCCGCGCGATGAAATCGTGAGCACGCTTGCCGACCAGCAGGGCGTGGCCGTTACCATCTACAACGACAATCTCGCCCTGGTCAAAGACACGCGGCGGGTTTCGCTTGGCAAAGAGATTAACCACCTGGCTTGGCGCGAAGTTTCCGCCAAGATGCGCCCGGAAACCGCGCAGTTGCGCAATCTGAGCAACCCGGCGGGCTTTCGCCTGCTGGAACAGAATTTCGACTTCGACCTGCTCACCCCGCAAAAACTGCTGGAAAAATACCTCGGGCAAGAGATCAAGGTCATCCGCACCAACCCGGCCACCGGCATGGAAACCGTGGAAAACGCCACCGTGCTGGCCACCAACAACGGCGTAGTGCTCAAATTCGCCGACCGCATCGAAACCGGTCTTTCCGGGCGGCTGGCCTTTTCCGGCGTGCCGGACAGCCTGCGCGACAAGCCCACCCTGGTGATCTCGCTCATCAACCCCGTGGCGGGCGCGCAGGAACTGGAGCTTTCCTACCTGACCTCTGGCCTGAGCTGGCGCGCCGACTATGTGGCCGAGCTCAATGCCAAGGATGAGCTGCTTGATCTCAACGGCTGGGTCACGCTCACCAACCAGAGCGGCGCGGCCTATCCGAATGCCAGGCTGCAACTGGTGGCAGGCGATGTGAACCGGGTGCGCGAGCTGCCCGCTCCTGCCCCGCGTGCGGTGATGGCCAAAATGCAGGATCTGGCCGGCGCTGCGGAAATGCAGCAGGAATCGCTGTTTGAGTACCACCTTTACACCCTGCCGCGCCCGACCACCCTGGCGGAAAACCAGACCAAACAGGTCGCGCTGATGTCCGCAAGCCAGATTCCGGTGCACAAGGAGTTCCTGCTGCAAGGCGCGGACTACTACTACTCAGGGCAACACGGCCAGCTGGGGCAAAAGCTGAAAGTCGGCGTGTTCGTCGAGTTCAAAAACAGCACGGACAACAGACTCGGCCTGCCCTTGCCCAAGGGCGTGGTGCGCGTGTACAAAAAAGACAGCGCGGGCAATGCGCAATTCATCGGCGAAGACCGCATCGACCACACGCCGAAAAACGAGATGGTGCGCCTCAAGCTCGGCGACGCGTTTGATGTCACCGCCGACAAAAAACAGACCGATTTCCAGAAGATTGGCGGCACAGGGCGTTACAACTATGTGTTTGAATCGGCTTATGAAATCGTGCTGAAAAACGCCAAGACCGAAGCCGTGACCGTCACCGTGCGCGAGCCCATGCCCGGCGACTGGACGGTGCTGAACGAATCGCACCCGCACAGCAAAGCCGCCTCCGGCACGGCGGAATGGCAGATCAATGTCCCCGCCGAAGGGCAGGCCGTCCTGAGTTATCGCGTGCGCGTAAGCTACTGATTCCAAAGGCAGACAGGCAATGGGCAAGTGGGCGCTTATCGTCGTGGCCTTGGTCACGGCGGCTTTGATGACGGTGCGCAATGATCCGTACAACACGCGCCTGCCCTGGCGTTTTAGCGATATGCACCAGGTGCAAAAACAGCTCGACCGGTTGCCGATCAAGGATCAACAACGGGTTATCAGCTACATGCACCGCAGCAATGGCGACCGCCTGCCTGCCCAGTTCGGCGACCCGGACAATCCGCTGACCGCCGAAACCTTCAAGGAGGCGATCAAGCTGGAACAGGCTTATCAGGCCAAGCAGGCGCGTTGAACGCGCTATTTTTCCGGCTGTTTAGCCAACCAAGGCGCAGGCACGCGCCCCTGGAGCGATGCGCCTCCATCCGGTGCGGCAGGCAACAGGCTCAGCATGTCGCGCAACTCGGCGGGAGCATCCGCCTTGGCTTGGGCGCGAGCGTTCAGGCTGACGCCGCTGGCCGCGTCGCCCTGCACCGCGCCCTGCAAGCTCAAAACGCCCGCCGTGTCACGCAGCTTGGCCGTCAGCTTGCCATCCGTCACCTCGCCTTGCGCGGCAAATGAGCCGAGAATCAACGGCTCGCTGGAAAGCAGGCGCAGACCGTCCAGCTCAAGTCGCACCCCCTTGGCTTGTTGCACCCCCTGCGACCAGGTGGCCGCAGACAGGCTGAAACGCAACGCGCCGTCCAGCGCCATGGGCAGACGCTGCGTCAGCAAGGGGTGATTCAGGCGCAGGTCGGCCTGCGCGTCGTACAGGCTGAGCGCGCCGTCCCAGTGCAGCCCGAGGCGGCCTTGCGCGTGCAGACTGTCATCCTTGAGCTTGATTTGCGCCACCAAGGGCGTCGCCCATGGCGCGCCCAGCCCCATGCGCCAGCTCAGGCTTTGCAGCTGAAGCCGCGGCAAGGCCAGCCTCGCCTCTCCCTGCCAGACGCTGCCGCGCACATCCGCCAGCGGCAGCTTGAGCCAGGCGACAAGCTGGGCGGCAGGCAGGGTCAACAACAGCGCAAGCAGAAAAAAGCCCAGCCCCAGCGTCATCCACGACAACGCTCGCCCCAGACGCAGCGCGCCGCTCACATCAGTGGACACAGCACTCATGGCGTGCCGCTTTTCAGGCTGATCTGCGCGTTCACCCGCCCGGGACTGGCCGGGTCGATCTGCGCCGCCACGACTTGCAGGCCATGCTTGCTGGCCAGACTTTCCAGCATGCGCAACAGGTCTTGCGCCGCCGCGCCCTCAAACACCAGGCGCACGCCGTTGCCGCTTTCGCTCTCACGCCGCTTGAGCGCCGCGCCCAGCGCAAACTCGCGCGCCGCCGCCTCCACTGCGGGCAGGGGGGCGAGACGCGTCCCGACCGCCGCCCCAGCTTGCGCAGTGGCAGGTTGGCTGCGCAGCTGCGCCGCCAGACTGCGCGCCTCATCCAGTTGCTGCGCCATGGCGCGCTCGGCTTGTCGCGCCTGCTGTTCGGCCTTGCTGATCGGCTGCCATACCGCCAGATAGGCCAGCATGGGCAGCGCCAAAGCCGCACCGATCAAGGCTGTGCGCTGGTCGCGCGCGCTCAGCGCATTCCAGCGCTGCCTGACCTGGGTCAAAATGCTCATGCGCCGCCCTCCTTGAAGCGCAGGCGCGCTTCCGCCTGCCCGCCTTCCACCCGCAATCCGTGCAGCTCAACCTGTGCACCCGCCCTGGACTTGAGCGCAGCGGCCAGCGCCTCCAGGGCTGCGGCGTCCTGCGCCTGCAACTGCATCTCCAGCTGCGCGCCGGAAGTCTTGCCTGTCGGCGCCCGTCCCGGCTGTGCGGCGGCCTGATAACGCAACTGCCCCAGCCTGACCGTCGGTTGCGCGGCGAACGCTGGCGACGCCGCCGCCAGCAAGGGCAGCAGAGCGGCGTCATTCGCCGTCGCTCCTGTTCCCTTGGCCATCTGGCGCAGCTGCACCAGGGGGTTGACCCAGCGTTGCACCTGCGGGGCGGCCTCACGCGCCACGCGCGCCAATTCGTCCTGCATCTGCAGCGTTTGCCGCTTGTATTCCTGGGTTTGCCACAGCATCAGACCGAGCTGCGCCACCAACACGCTCGCCGCCAGCGCCGCTGGCCAGACCCAGGGGCGCAGGGTTTCGCCCCAGGGCTTGCCGCGTCCCTGTCCGGCCAGAAAATCAATGCCGCTGGTCTCGCGCAGATGCTGGTGCAGCCAGACCCACGCGCCTTGCGGCGCAGGCTCGCGGCTGCGCACGGCTTCCGGCGCCAGTAGGGCGATCAGGGCATCCGCCCCCGGCGCATGCACGACATGCACCGCCTCGCCCCCGGCCAACAAGTCCTTCAGCCAGGCCATGTCCACGCTCATGGCCTCGTCCTTGCTGCGCGCCAGAACCTGCCCGCCCTCCGGCGTATCGCCCGACCCATAATTTGGAAGGGGCAGCAACACCCAGCCCTCCGTCGGCGTGGGTATGGCATCCAACTCGCTGAAAATGGCGTCCGGCTCCAGTCCATGCGCCTTGAGCGCGTCGAGCAACGCTTGCAAGCGCGCCCGATTGACCGCCCGCACCGCCACCAGACCGTCCTCACTGCGCTGACCATGCGCCAGGCGCACGTCCTCAATGTCCTCTGCCAGCGACTCTTCCACCGCGAAGGGCAGGGCTTGCGCGATCAGGCGCGCGCTCTTGGCGCTGATGGTGACGTGCAGATGCGTCACCCACGCGCCCGGCAACATCAGGCGCACGCGCGCCCCGTCGGGACGACGCGGCATGGCGCCCAGTTCGCCTGTGCCGCTTTGCAATCCGGCGCCGCTTTGCAGCACCCATGCCCAGCCCCCCCCATCCAAGGGGCGTAACGTTAAACAATCCACCTTGAGGGCACCTCTAGAAACTTTCCTGAAACCTGCTCCACACGCGCACCAGCCCCTGCTCATCGACCAACAGCATACTGTAACGGCGCAGGCGCGTTCTGCCCACCACGGCTTCCGCCTCAAGCAAAAACGCCTTGGAATTCACCCCCAGCCATTTGGCGTCCACCCGCCCGTCAAACGGCGGCTTGCCGATAAGGTCGTTCACATTTTGCAGCGGCGCGCTCTCGCGCTCGCGCACAAAGTCTTCCCACAGGCCAGGGTCGCCGGACTCATCCACGCAGGCCAAAACCTCCAGCGGCGCGGTGTTCAGGTTCAGCGTCGCCCCGGCGGGCAGGGCGGCCACCCAATCCTGCAACACGCGAGCGGTCTCCGGGGTGAAGCCCTGAATCAGCGCCAGCTCGCGCACCGATTGCAGCGGCTGGTTTCCGGCGCGGTAGGCAGGTTCGCGCCCGCGATACACCTCGTCTTCCGCGCCTTGCGGGCGAACTTCGCTGTCGGCGTCCTGCCAGTCGGTCAGCGCCTCCAGCGCCGCATCGGGCGATTCGACCCCGGCTTTTTTCAACAGACAGGCCAGGCGCTGCTGCATGACCGCGTCCATCGAGTTATCGGTCTTGAGCAGGGCGCGCAGGTTCATGCGGCCTTGCATGTCGATCAGGCGTCCGCTGATCTGCCCGCCTTCGACCGGAACCGCGGGCAAGGGCAGCGCCCATGCCTCGCCCAGATGATCGACTTCGCGCTTGTCGCGCGCCAGCACCACCCGCGCCCAATCTTCCGCGCCTTGCAGATAGAGCTTGGCCTGGGCGTGGTGCAACAGGTTTTCCGTGCGGCGCAAACTCAGCGCGCCATCCTGCACCAGCGCCGCCGCCAGCACCACGGCCAGCGCCAGCACCAGCAGGGCGGTAATCAGGGCGATGCCGCGTTGCGAGGTCATCCGGCTCATGAGCGGTCCTCGCTGCCCGTGCTGGTGGAATCGGTCTTGTCGTCGCTTTTCTTGTCCGTGGCGGCTTCAGCGCCGTTCGTTCCGCTGGCTTCGCCGCTCATGGCGTCGCCCACTCCGGCATCCGGCAGGAGCATGACCTGGGTGATGACCTGGCCGTCGGCAAAGCGAATCTGCAAACTCAACGCCTGGGGCAGGCTCATGTTTTCCGCAGGCGGCGGCCAGGTCTGGCTTTCCTTGCCGTCCTCCAGAAAGCGCAGCTCGATTGCCGTCACTTCGCGCCACAGGCGGATGCTCTGCTCAGGCTCCAGTTGTGCGGCATCCGGCGGATTCCATTCGTCGCGCCACAGCGTGCCGTCTTGCCAGCGGTAGCGCACGCGGGAAAACGGCGAAGGCGCAAAGCCCTCGCGCACCCGCGCGGTGCGGGTGAATTCGAGGATGGTCGTGCCGTCGCGCCCGCTCTGCAGGGCCAGTTGCTGTGTTCCCAAGCCGTCGCGTACCGGGCGATTGACGATCATGCTCATGTCGTCGTCGATCATGCGCAGGCTGCGCTGCACCTCGGCCAATTGCTCGCGTGCCTGGCGCGAGCCTTCGGCGTTTTTCATCATTGCCTCCAGACCGCCGTAGGCCATGATGCCGATAAAGGCGAAAATCGCCATGGCGACCAGGAGTTCCAGCAGGGTAAAGCCTTGAGTCCTGGTTTGCATCATGACCCTCATAGCGACCGCGCCAGAAAACCGATCACCCGCGCTTCCACGCCGGCCTGCACGCCATTGGCGTCCATCTGGCGCACATCGATCAATACGCGCTTCAAATCCGGGTCGGGCGTGGTTTCAAAGCGCGCCTGCCATTGCCAGCGCCGTCCGCCCTGTTCGATCTCGTCATTTTGCTCGCTGCCTTCCGGCCAAAACTTGGTCGCCTGCATACGGTGCAACTGGTTTTCCGCCACCAGAAACGCCTGGGTGCGCGTTTCCAGATCGGCCACCAGCAGTGCATGATCGCCCGCCGTTTTAATCAGCGCGCCCAGCGCCAGCGCCAGAATCACCAGCGCCACCAGCACTTCCAGCAGGGTAAAGCCGCGAGACTTCATGAACGCGGCTCCTCCGGCAGAATGCGTGCGCCGTCCTGTTCGATGACGATGCGCAACACACGCGACGTGGACGGGTGACGCAGAATCAGCATCCCTTGCGGCCAGAACATGTCGTTGGCCAACATCAACACGCCGGGTTTGACGGCCTCGCGCTCGCCGCTCGCGCTCGCGGCAGGGACGTCAAGCGGGTTGCGCGTGGCAGGCGTCGGGGTTCGCCCCGCGTTCTGTTGCGCTACAAACTGCATTTCTGCGCCGCCTGGCAGGTTGCGCGGGCGAAACATGGGGTCATCGCTCAGTGGCAGAAAGATCTCTTCTCCGCTGTCATCCGCTTCCTGGCGCTGGGCGAAAAGATAGCCGTCCGGCATGAAGGCCAGCGCCAGATCAAGGTCGCGCATCACCGCCTCTTCCCGCGCCAGATTGAGCAGGCCGGTCAAGCGTTGCGCTTCTTCTTCCAGCGCCTCGCCTGCCCGGTCGCCCTTGAGGGAAAGGCTGACCACGGTGACCAGGATGGCGATAATCACCATCACCACCATCACTTCGATCAGGGTGAAGCCCCAACTAACGCCGTGTTGCCGCTTCATTTTTCCGCCACCAGGATGGCGCGACGCGGCGCGGGCAAGCCTTCCACCGTGCGCGTGGGGTCTTTGGCATCGAGAAAATCCTGCAGCGAGTCATAACGCATCCAGTCGGTCTGGCGTTGCTCCTGCAAGGAGGTCGGCGCTTCGTCCACGATACGCACGTTGCGCAGCCCGGCCTGTTGCATCCATTGTTGCAGCAAGCGCGCCGAAGGCAGCGCCCACACATTGCGCATCATGGCATAGCGCCCGCTCGGATTGCTCGCCGTGTCCGCCGGGTAGAGGCAGTCGTCCGCGCCGCCCTCGATCACCAGGCTTTCCAGCAGCAGCTGCCCGCCAGGGCGCAGGCATTCGAGCAACTGCGCCAGATGCTCCTGCGGGTCGCGGCGATGGTAGATCACCCCCATGGAGAACACCGTATCGAACAACGGTAAACGCCCGCCATCCTGCGCGGCGGGCAGAGCCTCCAGCGCAAAGGGCAGCACATGGGCGTGGCTCACTCCGCTTAGCTGACGCAGCGCGGCAAACTGTGCGGTGAACAGCACCGAGGGGTCGATACCGATGGCAAGCCGCGCACCCGCACCGCGTATTCGCAACAGGTGATAGCCGCTGCCGCAACCCACGTCCAGCACGCGCCGCCCGGCCAGCGGCGCAAGATGCGGCTGCGCGCGCTGCCATTTCCAATCCGAACGCCATTCGGTGTCGATGTGAATGCCGAAAACCGCGAACGGCCCTTTGCGCCAGGGCATCAGGCCGCGCAACGCCTGTTCGAGCTGTGTCTTGCTCGATGTGTCGATCTCATCCGCAAGGCCGATGCTGACCGTATCCGTCTGCAAATCCACATGCCGTGCGCGCACGGCGGGCATTTGCGCCAAAGCCTGATGAATCCAGAGCAAATTGCCATTGCGCGCTTCATCCAAGGCCGATGCCAGCGCGTCTGGCAACCACGCCAGCCAGGCGGCGAGCGGATCGTGCTGCATTTCATGGCTGAGCGCAGCTAAATCAACCATCGGTACAGTGGTACTCATCGTTCAGACCCGCGCCAGCAAAGACACAAAGCGCGTGTGCTGCAACCATACTTCGCTGGCCGCAAACCTGGCTTGCAGCAGGCGATTTTGATGCGCCGCCAGCGTTTCAGGAATAAGCACGTTGTCCAGCGCCTGGCGCTTCTGTGCGATTTCCAGTTCGGAATAGCCCTGGGCGCGCTTGAAATCGTGGTGCAGCTCGGTAATCAGTTCGGCAAGCGGCGCATCTTCGATGGCGATTTTTTCCGAAAGCAGCAGCACCCCGCCGGGGCGCAGCGCGGCGCGGATGCGTTGCAGAAGGTTCAGCCTTTGCTCTTGCGCGATAAATTGCAGGGTAAAGTTCAACATCACCAGCGAGGCGTTTTCCAGCGGAAAATCCAGCACATCGGCGCAGTGCAGTTCAATGGGCGTGGCGGCACGGAAGCTTGCCAGCCACTCTTCGGCACGTTCCAGCATGGCGGCGGAGTTGTCCACGGCGACGATGCGGCAGGCGGGAGTGGCCTCCAGTCCGTGGCGCACGGCGTGGCTGCTGGCGCCCAGCGAGCAGCCCAGATCGTAGACCGTGGAATGCGGCTGCACTATCCGCGCCGCCAGCCAGGGCAGGGATTGCAGAATCAGTTCGTAGCCCGGCACAGAGCGGCGAATCATGTCGGGAAAAACCGCCGCCACCCGTGCGTCGAAGCAAAACGGTACGGCATCCTGGTCGCTGGCGTAAATGCGATCGCGCTGACTCATGTCACCCGCCCATCCTGTTGTGCCAGCCACTCCTGCACGGCGGCGCGCTCGCCGCGAAACACGATGCGCTCCTGCTTGCGGCTGATCTGGTAGTCGTACATCGGGTCGTAATAGTCCACCAACAGGCGACGCACGAACTCTTGCAGCGGAGTGGCATCATCGTCCTGCAGGGCGCGCAAGCCCTCGTCAAGCAAGCCTTTCATTGCAGCATGACGCAGACCGCCCAGGCGTCTGTGAATGCGATCCAGACTGGCATGAACATGCTCCGAATAGCGGGCAAAAGCTTCGTCTGCACAGTAAATGCATTGAAACTCGTGCAGCGTGTCCAGCACATAGTCCTTGTATGATTGTTGCACCCGCTCTTCCAGCCCGGCTTCCAGCAGGAGCAGCGGCGCGATGCTCATCGGCGTGTACAGACTGTAGGGAACCTCACGGCTGCCCAGCGCACGACTTTCGTCTTCCAGCACCAGGCTGGGCGCATCGCTCAGTTGCAGCAGGCGTATGGCAAGCGCGTTTTCCAGATTGATCTGCGTGGGCTGCGCCTGCGCGTGTCGCCCGAAAGATGAGCCACGATGATGCGCAATGCCTTCAAGATCGACGCTATTGGGCAGGGATTGCAGCAGATCGGTCTTGCCGCAGCCGGTGCGCCCGCCGATCACCCACAGTTTTTGCCGTGTCGCCTCAGCGGCCAGCGTCTCCAGCAAAAAGCGGCGCATGGCCTTGTAGCCGCCCGCCACTCGCGGCACGACGACGCCGCTTTCTTCGAACAGCATCTGCTGGGTGAGGCGCGAGCGCAATCCGCCGCGAAAGCAGTAGAGCACGCCGTCGGGGTGTTGCCGCGCCCAGTTTTCCCAACCTGCAATCCGCGCCGCCTTGCTGGCCTCGTCCACCAGCGCATAACCGAGGGCGATCGCCGCATCCTGCCCCTGTTGCTTGTAGCAGATGCCGACCTGATGGCGCTCGTCATCGTTCAATAACGGCAGATTGGTGGTGTGCGGAAACGCGCCTTCGTTGAATTCAACTGGTGCACGCACGTCCAGCAAGGGGCGCTGGCTGAGAAAAAGCGCACGGTAATCGCTGACGAGCGGCAGTTGCGCACTCACACGAAGCTCACATAGACATCGTGCGCCGTGGCATTTTGCGGGCGTGCCACCAACTCGCCCAAGGCGTTCAGTTCCAGGCCGAACGCCGCCGCACGGCGCAAAAATTCCGGCTCGCCCTCCGGCATGACCGCAATCAGCAAGCCGCCGGAGGTTTGCGGGTCGCACAGAATCAGCTTTTGCGCTTCGCTGATCGCCGCCGCCTTGTGGCCGTAGCTCTGGTGGTTGCGCTGGGTGCCGCCGGGAAAGCAACCGAGCGCGGCGTATTCATGCGCCTCGGGCATGACTGGAATGGCCGCCATGTCGATGCGCGCATTCACCTGGCTGCCTTCGCACATTTCCAGCAAATGCCCGAGCAGGCCGAAGCCGGTGACATCGGTCATGGCCACTACCTTGTTCATGTCACTGATTTCGGCGCCAAAGCGGTTGGGCGTCACCATCCAGTCGCGGGCGAGGTGGGCGTGTTCCGGCTTGAGCTTTTTCGATTTCTGCGCGGTGGTCAACAGGCCGATGCCCAGCGGCTTGGTCAGGTACAGGCGCGCCCCGGCACGCGCCGTGTCGTTGCGCTTGAGCTGGTGCAAATCCACCAGGCCGGTCACGGCCAGGCCGAAAATCGGTTCGGGTGCGTCAATGCTGTGTCCCCCGGCCAGCGGGATGCCAGCCAGATGACAGGCGGCGCGCCCGCCGTCGATCACTTGCCGCCCAACGTCGGCGGGCAGCTTGTCGATCGGCCAGCCGAAAATGGCAATGGCCATCAAGGGCTTGCCGCCCATGGCGTAAATGTCAGAAATTGCGTTGGTGGCGGCGATACGTCCGAAATCGAACGGGTCATCGACAATCGGCATGAAAAAATCGGTGGTGGAAATCACCCCGCGCCCATCGCCCAGATCGTACACCGCCGCGTCGTCGCGTGAGGCGTTGCCCACCAGCAGGCGCGGGTCATGAAAGGCTTCAAGCTGGGAGTGCAACAGGGTATCGAGCACGTTGGGCGCAATTTTGCAGCCGCAACCTGCGCCGTGGCTGTATTCGGTCAGGCAAATCAGATCCTGCATGGCAACTCTCGGAAGAAAAAGTGGCGGAAGTATAAAAGAAAAACCCCGGCGACATGCGCCGGGGCTCGTGTTGTCCTCGCCTGTCGGTCTTACTCGACAGCGACGCCCAAAGTCAGGAACAGGGTGGCGACGATGATGGATTTGAGGGTGATCAAACCGGCAATGGCGGCGTGAACGATTTTCCACGGCGTGTGGTTGTTGAAGTCTTGTTGCATGGCGAACCTCATGAATTTGATTAATGAATGGGCAAGCGCATTCTATGATCAATCCTGAGCAGTTCAATAGGGTTTAATGAATTTTTGATGAATGCATAGATCAGGATTATTGGTAAGCGTGGAACGCTGGCGCAAAAAAAACGCCGCATGAAGTCGGCGTTTTTTTACGGCTGCGTAAAAACGTCAGCGCAACCTTGCCACCATCTCCGGGTAGTTCAGCTCGATCACCTTGCGCGTATCGCCCGCCAAATCGCTCAGGCCGAGGCGGGTGTAGGCGTCGTACATGATGACCAGCGCGTCGGGCATGACCGGCGAGCCATTGAAGCGCTCCAGGATGCCTTGGGCGCGGTTGGCCGCCGCCACCCATGCGCCGCGCTTCATGTAGTACTGCGCGACATATAGCTCGTGCTCGGCCATAAGGTTGCGAATCTCCAGCAGACGCTTTTCGCTGTCTTCCACATACTTGCTCTGCGGGAAGCGACGCACCAACTCGCTGAAACTGGCGTAGGCCAGCTGCAGGGCGCCTTGGTCACGGCGGGCGAGGTCACGCTGGCGGATGTAATCGTCGGTCAGGCTGGAGCCGCGCTTCAGGCTGGCCAAACCCTTCAGATACAGGGCGTAATCGACGTTTTCGCCACGCGGGTGGAGTTGCAGATAACGGTCGATGGTGGCGATGGCGGATTCCTGCTCGCCGTATTTGTAATAGGCGTAAGCCGCCTCCAGCTTGGCCTGCTCGGAATAGCTGCCGAAGGGGTAGCGCGCCTCCAGGGTTTCAAACTCCTTGATCGCGCCTTCATAGTCGCCGGTTTTCAGCGCGCGGCTTGCCTTGGCGTACAGATCCACCGCCGGGGTGTTGGCGGCAGCCTTGGCTTCATCATCCTCGTCCTTGCCCTGAAACCAGGAGCAACCGGAAACCAGGGCAAGCAGGGCTAGAACAGGAAACAGGGCGAGTGTGCGGCGAAACATGCGTATTCTCGGTAAAGCGGTAGGGTATGGGCAGCGGCAGTTCAGCGGGCAGTATACCCCCGCTTGTGCGCGGATTCACCCTGCTGCCCGGCGGCTTGCCGTAAAAGCGCCTACGCGATTCTCAGGCCAGCCAGTCACGCGGCTTGAGATAGTGCTCATAAAGCCGCGCTTCGGCGCTGCCCGCTTCGGGAGCGTAGTTGTAGCGCCACTTCACCAACGGCGGCAAGGACATGAGGATGGATTCGGTGCGCCCGCCGGATTGCAGGCCGAACAGCGTGCCACGGTCGTACACCAGGTTGAATTCGACATACCGCCCGCGACGGTAGAGCTGGAAGTCGCGCTCGCGCTCGCCGTAAGGCGTGGCCTTGCGCTTCTCCACGATCGGCAGATAGGCCGGGATGTAATGATCACCCACGCTCCGCATGAAGGAGAAGCTTTGCTCGAAATCGCCCTCGTTGAGGTCGTCGAAAAACAGTCCGCCGATGCCGCGCGGTTCGTTGCGGTGCTTAAGGAAGAAATACTCATCGCACCACTGCTTGTAGCACGGGTAAAGCTCCGCGCCAAAGGGCTGGCAGGCTGTGCGGGCGGTTTGGTGCCAGTGAATGCAGTCCTCGTCATTGCCGTAATACGGGGTGAGGTCGAAGCCGCCGCCAAACCACCATACCGGCTCTTGTCCTTCGGCTTCGGCAATAAAAAAGCGCACATTGGCGTGGGACGTAGGTACATATGGATTGCGCGGATGGATCACCAGCGACACGCCCAGCGCCTCGAAACTGCGACCGGCCAGCTCGGGGCGATGCGCCGTGGCCGAGGGCGGCAGGCTGGCGCCCTTGACATGGGAAAAGTTGATGCCCGCCTGCTCGAATACCGCGCCCTCGCTGAGTACGCGGGTTTTGCCATCGCCGCTCAAATGCCCGCCTTCCGGGCGCGTCCAGTCATCGTGCAAAAATGTCGCCTGGCCGTCGGCCTGTTCGATGGCGCTGCAAATGCGCTGTTGCAGGTCGAGCAGATAGCTGCGCACTGCGTCACTCATGGTCTTGGCGCTCATGTTCATGTTGTCGTTCCTTGTGGATGGTCCGCGCCCTCGCGGCGCGTTATGGCGGCGGTCAGTCCTTCTAGCCCTGGGATGTGGACATCGCGCTGCGGGAAGGGGATGGAGATGCCATGCTCGCGCAGAATGGCCTCGATGGCATAGTTAAGGTCGCTAGTCACGCCCAGTTTGATGTCTGCATCGCTCACATAGGCGCGCACGCGGAAATTCAGTGCGCTGTCGCCGAAGCCCATGAACCACACCAGCGGCGCAGGTTCGACCAGCAGGCGGGGAACGCTGGCGGCGGCTTGCAGCAACAGGCGCTCCACCTGGCGCGTATCGCAGCCGTAAGCCACGCCGACATCCACCAGAATGCGCGTGGTGGTATCGGTCAACGTCCAGTTGGTGACCGGCTTGAGCACCAGCTCCTTGTTGGGCACGATGATTTCCTTGCGGTCGAAGTCCTCCAGCACCGTGGCGCGAATATGGATGCGGCGCACGATGCCGGTCTGGTCGCCGACCGTGATCTGGTCGCCGACCCGCACCGGACGCTCCAGCAGGATCATCAAGCCGGCGACCAGGTTGGTGAAGATCTCCTGCATGCCGAAGCCCAGCGCCGCGACCAGGGCGGCCACCAGCCATTGCAGCTGCGACCACTGGATGCCCAAGCCCCCAAGCAGCACCAGCACGCCGATGAAAATGATGAAATAGCGCAACACGGTGGTGATGGCGTAGCGCGTTCCCGCCTCGTGCGTCGTCCATTGCTCCAGGATGATCTCCATCAGCCCGGGCAGATTGCGCGCCGCAACCCAGAGCGCGAACAACATCAGGAAGGTGAACAGCGCATCGCCCAGGCTGAAGGCGCTGCTCACCGTCTTGCCGTCCGCCGTTTGCTGGATCTGCCACAGGCTGACCTGATCGAGGAGGCCGAAGGCGGGCAATACCGGCGCCCAGACGAAATACAGGGCGAAGGCGAACAGCAGCAGCAGGCTGAAATCCAGCAGCTTGCCGCTCTGCCGGGCGACGACCTGCATGTCCAGCTCAACCAGTTGCGCAATGCCCTCGCCGTCATCCGCATCCGCCCCTTGGCTCGCGTTCTGCCGCTCACGCTGCCTGCGCTGCATGGCCAGACGGCGATAGGCTTGGTTCAGGCTCATGTCAGCAAAGCCCTTGAGCACAGTCACCGCCAGCAGGATCCACAGCGACGAGGCCAGGGTCTGGGTAAGCACCCCCGCGCTGTAAGTGTAGCCTTCGGCATTGATGAGTGCGAGGAACAGCAGCGTCCCCACCGTGAGCGTGAAGACCAGTCCGGGATTGCGGCTCAACCAGTGCGCGGGGTGAATCGCCTGCCAATGCCGCACGAACTCTCCCTTGGGGCTCAGGAGGCGCGCCAGCAGCAGCGCGAGCAACAGCAGCAAGAGCAGCAACATCCATTGACCGCTGCTCTCCGTGCGCAGCACCTGACTCATTTCGACATGCACCGAGGTGAGAAAATCCAGCGGCACGGCGAAATACAGCAGCCAGCGAAAGGTGGCGCGCAGCGGCGCAAGGCTGCCCGGATTCCAGCCGAACATGCTTTCCGCCAGACCTCCGTGGCGGGTCATCAGCAGAAACAGGCGGATATTCATCCACACCGAGGCTACGCCAAACAGATTGGCGGCGATTATGTCGTGCAGCGGGATGCGTGCATCGTGCAGCAGCAGTCCGAAACCCGTCAGCAGCAGCGGCATGGGCAAGGCCAGCAGGAACAGGATGGACAGGCTGCGCAGCGCGCCCGACCAGACACGGAAATCCGGTCGAGCCGAGGCCGCAAGCAGGACGCTCAGGGCGGAGTGCAGGCGGGGGGTCAGCAGTAACAGCCCGCCGATCATGAGCGAGAAGAGCAGCACGCGCAGCGGCATGTCGCTTGCAGCGCGCCAGGCATCGGCAAACAGGCGCGTGGGCTCGAGCGCGCCGAACAGCGCCAGCATGCCTTCGATTTGCACAGATAGCGACTGTCCCCAGAGCGGACGATCATTCGGCAACCAGAGCAGGTTTTGCGCGATAAAGCGTTTGTATTCCTCCACCGTGCGCCGCTGTTCGGACTGGGCATAGTCCAGGCCGGCCACAGCTTGCAGGATGGGCGACTTGATCGCCTCCAGCCGCTCGAAGATCGACTTGCGCGTGTCGATCAGTTTTTGTGCAGCGTTGCGCAGCCCTTCCGGAGCTGTTGCGGGCGGGATGTACGACAACTCGGCGAGCAGTTCCTGCGGCGAGCCCAGCTGACGACTTTCTTGCTGCACCTGCATCTCGACCGCCTGCAGGGTTTCCAGCAGGGCGCGGTTGTCCTGGCTTTGCTGGCGCATGTCGCTGCGACTGGGCAGGGTGCTGCGCTTTTCCAGCAGCAAGCGCCCCATGATCGGCCCAAAGCCGAATTGCTCAAGCTGGCGGCGCAACGCCTGCATCTCTCCCTGCAGGCGCGCGGTTTCCTGCGTCAGGCGCTCGCGCTCCCGACTCAGCACGGTCAAACGCTCGGTCAGGCTGACCAGGGTATGCCCCAGACTCTGATTGCTTTCGGCTAGGGCGTGCAGCCTGGGGTAGGCGGCGAAGGCGTCCTGCTGCGGAGCCTCCTGCAAGGTGGCGCGCGCCGCGCTCAAACGGGCGGCGTCCAGCTTTTGGTCAATCGCCTGGAGTCGGGCGCGAATGTCGGCGTACCGGCGCTCGGCCAGCTTGAGCTGCGCTCGCCCCAGCTGGATGGCGATGGGCTGGCTGCTGATTTCCAGGTCAAAGGCTTCTTTCTCCGCCGCCAGCGCAGCGCCCAAACGATCCTGCAAGGCTTTCTGTGCAGGCGTATCGCCCGCGGCGCCATCGCTCACGCTATCAGCGTCGGGGACGGTGAATTGCTGCGTTTCCAGCGCATTGAGCGCTTTGTCGCGTTCGGAAACGGCGAGAGCGGCATCCTGCTCTTCCAGCAGGGCCTTCTGGCGCAGAGATTCCAGCGCCTCGACGTCTAGATCATCCAGATCCGGTTGTTTTGCTGGCGGTTGGGCGAGTTGCACCTGAATGGAGGCGAGTTGAGCGTCGCCGTCGCGCAGCAGAGCCTTGGCGGCCTGGATGCGCTTTTGCGCGGCGTCCAGACGCTGCTGCGCCTGATCGGGCGAGTTGGCGGGCGCAGGCGAGGCAGGCGCTGGGCTCGGCGCAGGGGTGACTCCCGGGATGGGCAAGCCCGGCAATACGGCGAAGCTGCTCGCAGGCGCGGCCAGACTCAGCAACAGCAGAATGCGGGACAGTACGCGACTCAACATGACTATCAGCTCCTCAGCACTTGGGCGCTGGCTAAATCAACGATTTTGCTTGGCCGCGCCGCCCGATCCACTCTTCCTGACAGAATCAGCAGGGAATAACGACGCAGAGACTGCCCTAATTTGCGCCGCACCTCCAGCGCCGAGCGCGCCGGATGTTGTCCGTGACGATTGGCGCTGGTGGACACCAGCGGCATTCTCGCCGCACGACATAACGCACGCGCCAGCGGATGCGCCGGAATGCGCACGGCCAGGCTTGCATGCTCCCCGCGCAACAGCGGCGATACCCCTGGATGCGCCGGCCACAGCCAGGTGGTTCCCCCCGGCCAGCTCGCTTGGGCGCGCTGCACTGTTGCGGCGGGTTGCGGCCGAAGATAGGGCGCAAGCCGGGGTAGATCGTCAGCGATCAAAATCAGACCCTTGCGCCAGTCGCGCCGCTTGAGCTGCAACAGGCGGCGCAGGGCGGGCGTGTTGCGCGGGTCGCAGCCCAGGCCGTACACCGCCTCGGTCGGATAGGCGACAAGACCGCCCTGGCGAAGATGACGCGCTGCACGGCGCAGCTGCCATGGATTGAGCCAAGCTTCTAGGCCGGATGCGGGCGTGGATGAAGGAGCCGGAGCGTCCATGCCTTGGCCGCTTAGTCTTCGGCTTTTTTGCGCCGCGTACTCGGCTTGGGGGTGGCGTCCGGGGGCGTCGCGGCCTTTGCGCGGCTGGCGCGCGGCTTGGCGGCGGGCTTTTCGCTCTCTGCGCCATCGCCTTGCGCCGCTTTCTTGCGTGTCGCCGCCGCACTCGCCTTGGTTGCGTCGCCTGCCGTCTTGGACGTAGCCTTGCCTGCGCCTTTGCCGCTGGCCTTTTTCGGCGGCGGCGCCTTGGCCTTGGCCAGCAGCTCACGGCATTCCAGTTCGCTCAGGTTTTTCGGGTCACTGCCCTTGGGGATGCGCGCATTTTTCTCGCCGTCGGTGATGTACGGGCCGTAGCGTCCGTTGAGCACCTGAATACCGGACGCGAATACCTGAATCACGCGGTTGGCTTCGGCCAGTTGCTTGGCCTCGATCAGCTCCAGCGCGCGCTCCAGGCTGACGGTGTAGGGGTCATCGGTCTTGGCGAGCGAGACATAGCTCTTGCCATATTTCACATACGGGCCGAAGCGCCCGATGCTCACGCTGACCGGCTCGCCGTCCGCCGTTTCGCCAAGCTCGCGCGGTAGGGTGAACAGCGCCAGGGCTTCGTCCAGCGTGATGGTGGCGATGCTTTGACCGGTGCGTAATGAAGCGAAGCGCGGCTTGTCGTCGTCTTCCTTGGCGCCGATCTGTGCAAAAGGGCCGAAGCGCCCCAGGCGCACCGACACCGGCTTGCCGCTGGTCGGATCCAGCCCCAGCTCACGCGCCTGCGCCACATCCTGACGGCTGACGTTTTCCGCCACGTCGGCCACTTTGTTTTTGAACGGCGTCCAGAAGGCGTGCAAGGCTGGAATCCAGTCTTCCTCGCCACGCGAAATGGCGTCCAACTGATCTTCCAGCGCGGCGGTAAAGCCCAGATCGACGTACTGGGTGAAGTGGTCGCCAAGGAAATGGCTGACGATGCGCCCGGTATCGGTCGGCTTGAAGCGGCGCGCATCGAGGATGACGTATTCGCGGTCTTGCAGGGTGGAAATGATGCTGGCGTAGGTCGAAGGGCGGCCAATGCCGTACTCTTCCAGAGTTTTCACCAGACTGGCTTCGGAGTAGCGCGGCGGCGGCTCGGTAAAGTGCTGGTCGGCGGCGATGTCGGCCAGCGGGATGATGTCGCCCTCTTCCAGCGGCGGCAGGCGGCGTTCGTCGTCCTCGCCCGTGGGTTCATCAATGTCCTCGCGGTATACGCGCATGAAGCCGGGGTCACGCACGGTCGAACCCGTGGCGCGGAACATACCCACCTCTCTGGCGCCGACGTCCCCCGCTGCCAGATCGACACTGACTGTGTCCAGCGTGGCATGAATCATCTGGCAGGCCACGCTGCGCTTCCAGATCATTTCGTACAGACGGAACTGGTCGTGGGTGAGATAGGCCTTGACCTTTTCCGGGGCGTTGGCCACCACGGTGGGACGGATGGCTTCATGCGCCTCCTGTGCGTTTTTGGCCTTGGTCTTGTAGCGAATCGGCGCTTCGGGCAGGTGGTCGGCGCCGAAACGCTCGCCGATCAGGGCACGCAGATCACGCAGCGCGTCTTCGGAAAGGTTCACCGAGTCGGTACGCATATAGGTAATCAGGCCGACGCTGCCCTGCTCGCCGAGGGCGATGCCTTCGTACAACTGCTGCGCCGTGCTCATGGCGCGCTTGGCCGACATGCCGAGCTTGCGCACCGCCTCCTGTTGCAGGGTGGAGGTGGTGAACGGCGGCGAGGGATAGCGTTTGCGCTGCTTGCGCTCCACGCTTTTCACCTGCAACCGACCGCCCGCCGCCTTGAGCAGCTTGCTGCGCGCGCGTTCGGCGGCGGTTTCATCGGTAATGGAAAACTGTTCGACCTTGTCGCCGTCCAACTGGCTCAGGCGCGCGGCAAAGGCCACGCCCAGATGCGCCAGACGCGCTTCCAGCGTCCAGTATTCGCGCGCCACAAAGGCTTCGATCTCTTCCTCACGCTCGACGATCAGGCGCAGCGCCGGGCTTTGCACCCGCCCGGCAGACAGCCCCGGCGTAATCTTGCGCCAGAGCAGGGGCGAAAGATTGAAGCCGACCAGATAGTCCAGCGCACGCCGCGCCTGCTGTGCATTCACCAGTTCCATAGCGATGCCACGCGGGGCGGCGATGGCCTCTTTCACCGCGCGCTGGGTAATTTCGTTGAAGGTGACGCGGTGCAGCGGCTTGGCGGCCAGTTTGGGGTCTTCACGCAGAATTTCCGCCAGATGCCAGGCAATGGCCTCGCCTTCACGATCCGGGTCAGGCGCGAGGTAAATATCGTCGGCCTTGGCGAGCAGCTTTTTGATGGCGTCGACATGTTTGGCGTTGCGCTCGATCACCTCATAGCGCATGGCGAAATCGTGGCCGGGATCAACCGCGCCTTCCTTGGGCACGAGGTCGCGCACATGACCGTAGGAGGCCACGACTTCAAAGTCCGCCCCCAGGTATTTCTTGATCGTTTTCGCCTTGGCAGGCGACTCGACCACCACCAGATGCTTGCTCATCAGTGCATGTAACCCACGAGATTGTCGTGAATCAGCTCTTCCATCCAGGCATAGGCCTCTTCCTCGCCTGGCTGGCTGAACAGCACCAGCAGCACCAGCCACTTCAGGCGCTCCACATCCAGCTCCTCTTCGGGCAGAGCCAGCACGCGCTCGATCACCAGCTCGCGGTTGACTGGACTGAGGATGCCCACGCTTTCCAGAAAGAGCAGGAAGCCGCGACAGTCGGCATCCAGACGCGTCAGTTCCTCACCGACGTACAGGCGAATGCTGGGCATCTTCGGCGGCTGGGCGAGCAGGGCTTCCTGCAAGGACTCGGCTGCGGCGTGACCGCCCAGCTCGGCGCGCGCCTGCTGCAAGGCCAGGGGCGCCAGACTGCGGCGTTGCCACAGGGTGTCCATCCAGCCGAAGGCCTTGCGGATCTCGGCGCTGGTGAAGCCAGCTTCGATCAGGCGGGATTCGAGCGCGTCACGGTTCGAATCCAGCGGCTGACCGGGGTTGTCGGCCATGTAGTACTCGAACAGATACAACAGGACATCAAGAACGTTTGCTTTCATGCGCAGGAATCAATCCGTGGGAAGTCAAGATAAAGAGGGTACAGGCTGAGGGGGCGGGGAAAGACGTACATACAGGCCGCCAGCCAGCGGACTGACGTAGCCCTGCAACTGGGCTATTAAGAGGATGGAGGAAACCTCCGCTGCGGTCAATCCGCTGCGTTCCACCAAAACATCCACACTGACGGGGTCATAGCCCATGGCTTCCAGCAGGCGGGCATGTTCGCCCGGCAGGTTTTCCTGAGCGTCGTCAGGGGCGGCCGGCGCAGCTTTGCCCGTCATGGGATCTCGCCCGTGAGCGGATAGCTGCGCGGCCAATTCTTCAAGGATATCCGCGCTGGACTCGACCAGCTTGGCGCCCTCGCGGATCAGGCGATGGCAGCCGCGCGCCATGGGGTTGTGAATCGAGCCGGGGATGGCGAACACCTCGCGCCCAAGTTCGGAAGCCAGGCGCGCGGTGATGAGCGAACCGCTTTGCGGCGCGGCCTCGACCACCAGCGTGCCCAGACTGAGCGCAGCCAGAATGCGGTTGCGGCGTGGAAAGTTGGCGGGCTGCGCCGGCGCGCCAAGAGGCAGCTCGCTGAGCATCAGCCCCGCCTGCTTGACGATGCCATGCGCCAGATCACGGTGTCTGGCCGGGTAGACGCGATCGATGCCGGTACCCACCACAGCCAGGGTGTAGCCCTGGGCATCAAGCGCTCCCCGATGGGCTTCGGCGTCGATGCCCTGCGCCAGCCCGCTGGCGATGCACAGTCCATGCCCGGCAAGATCACGCGCAAAGGCGCGGGCGTTTTGCGCGCCGCCGGGCGTCGGGTGACGCGAACCCACGATCGCCAGCGCCGGATGCTGCAGTAAATCCAGATTGCCCATGGCGAACAGCAGCATGGGCGGATCGCTCAGTTCGCGCAGGCGCGCCGGATAACGGGCGTCGTCCAGGGTGATGCACGCGCGTCCGGGCTCCTCCAGCCAGCTAAGGGTGTTGTCGATGCGCGCCAGGTCGGGCTGGCGCAGGGCCTGGATGGATGCGTCGCCCAGTCCGGCCTCACGCCACAGGGACGGAGGAGCGTCAACCAAGGCCTGCGCATCGGGAAGCTGCTCCCATAAACGCAAAAAACGCCGGGAACCCAGCCCCGGCGCGTGCAGCAGAGTCAACCAGGCGCGCATCGGCGCAGTTCGGCCTTTAGTCGGTCTCTTTACGGTTCGGCCAGCAGGAGTGTTTGTCTGCCGCCATGCAGTCCCCTAGGCGCACCTGCTGGGTGCTTTGGGTGATGAGCACATAGCTCACCCGCTCGTAGCTGAGGAAAACCACGGCATCGCCAATGTCCTTGCCGGGCAGCGGGAAGGATTCGCTTCTGGGTACGGCGGTCAACGAAGGCTTGCCTTCATTCGGCGGGAAGGGCGAGGTGGCCTGTATCGCACGCCAATCCACTATGGGAGTGGTGTCGAGCGAGGCGTCCTTGCTCGGCGTGAAAATACGCAACACCTGACCGGGAATCACGCCTTCACGCTTGCCGGCGCTGATGGCGACGATCTGCCATTGCACCGCGCTGCCGGTTTTTTCGGCGAGGGAAATCACTTCGGCGCTCAGACCCGCACGCGGCGGCAGCAGTTCGAGATCATGAGTGAGCACAGGAGGAAGCGGCACAAGCCGATCGTTCGGGCGCACTTCCTTGTTGGCTTTAACCAGTTGCAAGGTGGCTGGGGAGTCATTCTTGATGACGCGCGCAAGACCGAGGCCTTCGGCTTCATACCCTAGAACTTCGCCGCTCGCCGGGTCGAATAATGTCTCGCTTGGGCGCACCACGGCCAGCAGCTCGTCCGGCTTGAAGGCTCCGGATGCGTACACCTTGTCGCCCACGCCCATCACCAGGCGATCATCCACCGAAGAGATGATGCGCGGAGCGTCATTCAGCGCAGGCACTTCGATAATCTGCGGATAGCTGAGGAAGCCTTTGAGCAGCTCGAAAGAAAGCGTCGGAATCGCCTTGTCCAACGGTGAAATGCGCACCTGCGGAGTGAGGCGCTTGGTCAGGCGCTGCTGGCCGTTGATGGTGACGATCTCCAGCTGGTCGCCAGGGAAGATCAGATTAGGGTTGCGCACCTGGGGATTGGCATGCCAGATCTTGCGCCAGTCCGCCGGATTGTTGAGGAACTTCTGCGCCAGACCCCACAGGGTATCTCCCTTCTGCACGGTGTAGATCATCGGCGCCTGCTTGCGGAAAGTCGGTTCGTTGACCGCCGACTCGACGATGTAGGCGGGAGCCGCTGGCGCAGCGCTGGCGACGGACTGCGCTGCGTCCCTTTCTTCCGGCGCGCTGGCGCAGCCGCCGACCAGCAGCGGCAGGCTTAGCAGCCCCCATTGAAGCATCGAGAGTTTGGCTTTCATCGGGCGAAATGTGCTGTGGTGCATAATGGTTCCATCTGGCGCAGGTTTGTTCTTGGTTTAACAGGCTGCTGGAATGCTTGATTCCAGATGTCCGTCAATGCGGGACACGGGTGTCCCGCACGCAAAGTCACGCGCACAAGCGCTTGACTTGCGCTTGCCGCTCACAGGCAGGCGCCGGGAGCGGCAAGGCCGGAAAATTCAAGGATGAATTTTCCGGCAAACACTTGATAGCACAAACCAGCCTGTTTTGCGGCAGTCCGGCATCAATAGCGTTGTAAGGGCGCTTCCATAAATTTTCGATCAAGTCGACCACGCTTGTGGCCTGGCAAGACGGAAAGCAGTGAAAAAGCGGGGCATAGACGCACTATGTGAGCATTTTGAGCTGCTTTTTGCCGCAGCAGACGCGGCTTCAAAGATTTTGTGGCAATGCCGGCAACTCTAATACATCTCGATTGTCTTGGGCGACAATGTGCTGTCATTGAAACAACGCCGCAATGTTGCGCACAATGTGCGCATCCACACTTTTCATGATCTTAGGGAAACGCTGAATAGTTCAGCGCTTCCTGCTTGGGGCAGGATGCCCCGATACGAACAATGGCTTAAGCCTATTGATTCGTGAAGACCGTTGCGGGCGTGTACCGCAACGAGGCTTGCCGAATAAAGCCATGGATGGGTTTATTCGGCGTTTCCTTAGGGATCGTTCCATCCATGGCCTGTCTGCCCATTCTGCTTTATCCGCACCCCAATCTGCGCAAAGTCGCCGCACGCGTGGAAGCGTTCGACGATGAATTGCGCCAACTGGCGCAAGCCATGTTCGAGACCATGTACGCCGCGCCAGGCATCGGCTTGGCCGCAACCCAGGTTGACGTACACCGTCAAATCGCGGTGATTGATGTTTCCGAAGAAAAAAACCAGCCGCTGGTGCTGGTGAATGCCGAAATCCTGGCCGCCGAGGGCGTTGAGGAAATGGAAGAGGGCTGCCTTTCCATTCCCGGTATCAATGAAAAAGTGCGTCGCAACGACCGGGTGCGCGTGCGCTATCAAGATCTGGACGGCAAGGAGTGTTTGCTTGAGACCGACGGGCTGCTCGCCGTGTGCATCCAGCATGAACTGGATCATCTGCATGGCCGTCTGTTTCTGGATCACCTCTCGCCGCTCAAGCGTGAACGTGCGGTCAAAAAGTACGAAAAGCAGCAAAAGCGCGGGTAATCAACGTGAACAAGGCAAACATGAATCAAGCCCGCATCATCTACGCCGGTACGCCGGATTTCGCCGTACCTGCCCTGCGTGCCCTGTTGCAGGCCGGAGCCAATGTGGTTGCGGTCTATACCCAGCCCGACCGTCCGGCTGGGCGCGGGCGCAAGCTGAGCGCCAGTCCGGTGAAACAGGCGGCGCTTGATGCCGGCATTCCCGTTTATCAGCCCTTGAGCCTGCGCAGCGAGGAAGCGCAGGCCGAGCTGGCGGCGCTCCAGCCCGACTTGATGGTGGTGGCCGCGTATGGCCTGCTGCTGCCCAAAGCGGTATTGGACACGCCGACTTACGGTTGCGTGAATCTGCATGCCTCGCTATTGCCGCGTTGGCGCGGCGCAGCGCCGATTCAGCGCGCCATTGAAAGCGGCGATGCGCACACCGGCATCACCCTGATGCAAATGGATGTCGGACTGGATACCGGCGATATGCTGGCCAAGTCTGCCTGTTCGATCATGTCAGACGACAGCGCGCAAAGCCTGCACGACCGCCTGGCCACAATGGGAGCGGAGCTGTTGCTGCGCCATCTGCCCGAGCTGCTGGCCGGTACGCTCAAAGGCGAGGTGCAGGACGAGGCGCTGGTGACTTATGCCAAAAAACTGGACAAGGCGGAGGCGCGTCTGGACTGGTCGCAGCCCGCAAGCCTGCTGGCGCGGCGCATCATGGCCTTCAACCCCTGGCCGGTGGCGGAAACGACCTGGAAAGGCGAAACCCTGCGCATCTGGCGCGCACTCGCCTTGGACGAGCATTGCTCAAGTACGTCCGGCCAGAGTGCGCCCGGAACCATCGTCGCCGCCGGACGTGAAGGATTGGATGTGGCGACCGGGCAGGGAGTTCTGCGCATCCAGCAGATCCAGCGTCCGGGTGGCAAGCCGCTGGCGGCAGCCGATTTTCTCAATGCGCAACCCATGCTTGGCGAACATCTGGGTGGTGCAAGCGAGGATGCGCACTGATGGCCAAGACTCGCGCCGCCGCCGCCCGCGCCGTAGCCGCCGTGCTGGGTGGACAATCATTGAGCGAGGCGCTGCCGCCTGTGTTGCAGGGCTTGCCGCTGCGTGACCGTGGCCTGGCGCAGGAGCTGGCTTATGGCACGCTGCGCGAGTTCGAACCGCTGGCATTTCTGGCCGATGGCCTGCTCAAGGCGCGCCCCAAGCCGCACGAGGTATTCGCCCTTATTTTGGTGGGTTTGTACCAGCTTTTGCACACCCGCGTACCGGAACATGCCGCCGTACACAGCACGGTGGAGGCGTGCGCCCTGCTCCGGGCGCAGCGCCTCGGCGGCCTGGTCAATGGCGTATTGCGCAGCTTCATGCGCGAGAAGGACATGCGTCTGAACCTGCTGCAACAGGCCGAACCCGCCGTGCAACAGGCATTGCCGCGCTGGCTTTACACCCGCCTGGAGCGCGACTGGCCGGGTGAGAATCTGGCCTTGGCGCTGCGCCAGCACGCGCCGATGAGTCTGCGCGTCAATGCGGCGCACGGCTCGCGTGAGGACTACCTCATGCGCTTGCAGCAAGCGGAAATTGACGCAGAAGCCACGCGCCATGCCGACTGCGGCCTGCGTCTTGCACAGGCTGTAGCGGTGGAACGACTGCCCGGCTTTGCTGACGGCGATGTTTCAGTGCAGGATGAGGCTGCTCAACTTTGTGCGCAGTTGTGCGCTCAAGGGGGTGATTTGCTCCCCGGAATACGTGTGCTGGACGCTTGCGCCGCTCCCGGCGGCAAAACACTGGCGCTGCTGGAACGCCAGCCCGCGCTGGACATGCTGGCGCTGGACAGCGATGCAGAACGTCTGGGGCGCGTGCATGAGAACCTGAGCCGTGCCAGACTGACGGCGCGGGTGCAGGCGGGGGATGCCGCCGCGCCGCAAGACTGGTGGGACGGTCAGCCGTTTGATCTGATCCTGCTGGATGCGCCATGTTCAGCCACTGGGGTGATTCGCCGTCACCCGGACATCAAGCGCCTGCGGCGCGCCGAGGATATCGCCCAGCTCGCCGCGCAGCAGGAGCGCCTGCTTGCGGCGCTTTGGCCTTTGCTTGCAGCGGGCGGGAGGCTGCTCTACATGACTTGTTCCATGTTGCGCGAAGAAAACGAGGCGCGTATCTCCGCCCATCTGGCGCGGCTTGCGCCGGGCGCGGCTCGGGAAATCCCGCTGCAAGCCGTCTGGGGGCGCGCCTGCGCTCACGGTCGTCAAATTCTGGCGGGTGAAGACGGCATGGATGGCTTCTATTACGCTCTGCTGGAAAAGATCGCATGAAAAGCCATGCCCGCCGCCGGGTTCTTGCCTTGCTGGCCTTGGGCGGCTGTGTCTTGGCGGGGCTGCCTGCGGTTGGCTTGCCAGCGGAAATGGCGGGCGGCGTGAGCGTCACTCGTGCGGCGACCGAGCTGCGCGATGACGCCCTTTGGTTTGATGCCGATGCGCGCCTGGATTTGTTCAAGGATCAGGCCGACGCCCTGAAGAGTGGCGTGGCGCTGGTGTTCGCCTGGGATGTGATCATCGAGCAGGATCGCAGCTGGTGGGGCACGCGTGAACTGAACCTGGACGCTTGGCGCGCGCGCCTCGAATACCACGCGCTCAGTCAGATGTACCGCGTACTGTGGACATCTTCCAGCGGCGAGAGTCTGGAGGCCGAAAGCTACGCCCAGCTCGACAGCGCGGTGGACAATATCAGCCACCCGCGCGGTCTCTGGCTGGCGCCTGCGTCCGCCGCCCCCATGCCCGGCGCCTATCGCGGCCGCGCGCGCCTGCGCCTGGTGCATGACAGCCTGCCCCTACCCATGCGGCCGCGCGCCTTTTTCGCCAGCCATTGGCAGCTTTCCAGCGAATGGTATTTGTGGGCGTTCTGAGCTTCCCTCTTTTTTCGCCCGCCAAGGGGGTGCACGCTCCCCGACGTTCCTGATGGTGCTGGTGCTGGTGCTGGCTTGTTGGCTGATCCAATGTTCCATGAACGGGACGGGTGAGCGGCAGCCAAGGGGCGAGCGCCGACCTCTCCGACTGTAAACGTTTCGATGGACTCGAAGCTTTCGACTCGCATGTCGGCCGTCCAGGTCGGAGTGGCGCAGCAGTCTCGGCGTCGCGTCAGGCTGATCGGTCGTGGTTGCGCATGCGCCATGCGGTCGATTTTTCTTGCACCGCAAGCGTCGCTCACGATCGCTACCAGGTTCCTGGTTCCGACTCTAAAGAATCTCTGAATGAATCCATTCATGGATTCATTCAGACTCGATCCGCCCGGTACATGCCCGGGCGGCCTCGCGCATTTCAATGACTTACGTCATGAATGCGGCGGGGCATCCATGCCCCGCACAGGAAGCTCTGATTCGATCAGAGCTTCCCTAAAGCTGGCGATCTTGACCGCCCGGTCTATGATGGAGGCATTGAGCACATCTTTCCCATGGATATCCCCATGCAGGCAGCGACCCGTCGTGATTGGCTTCGTCTTGTAACCCGGCTTGGGCTGGCGACGCTTTCCGCGTCATCCGCCGAGCTTGCGCAGGCCGCCGACAAGCCGCCGGTCTTCATCGGCCTGGACGCCGAATTCGGCCACAAGACCAGCACTTCGGCCCAGGCGGTACAGCAGGGGATGCAAATCGCCATGGATGAAATCAACCAAGCGGGCGGAGTGCTTGATGGCCGCAAACTGGAGCTGCTGATCAGTGATAACCGCTCCATCCCGGCCATTGGCGTGGACAATCTTAAACGGATGGCCAGCCAAGCCGATCTGGTCGGCGTGTTCGGCGCAAAATTCAGCCCGGTCATCATTGAGTGGATTCCCGTGGCGCAGGAGTTGGAGCTGCCGATTTTCGCCGCCTGGAGTTCGGCGGATGAAATCACCGAGCATGATTACAACCCGAGTTATTGTTTCCGCCTTTCGCTCAAAGACGCATGGGCTGCGCCTGCGTTGTTGCGCTTTGCCGTCAAGGAGCGGCATGCGCGGCGCGTCGGCCTGCTCCTTGCCAATCTGAGCTGGGGGCGCAGCAACCAGGCGGCCATCCACAAGGCGGCCAAGCGCCTTGGCGTCGGTATCGTCGGCGAGCGCTGGTTCAATGCGGGCGAAACCTCCTTGCTCGCCTTGTATCAGGATTTACGCAATTCCGGGGCGCAGGCCGTTATTCTGGTCGCCAACGAAATCGAGGGCAGCCTGCTGATCAGGGAGATCGCCGCCCTGCCCGCAGAGCAGCGCTTGCCGATCATCAGTCACTGGGGCGTAACCGGCGGCGACTTTGTGCGCCTGACCGGCGCGGCGCTGGGCAAGGTGGATTTGTCCGTCGTGCAGACCTACAGCTTCATCGACGATCCCAGCCCCGCAGCCAGGCGGGTGCTCGCCGCGCTGAAAGCGCGTTATGGCGTGAATGACGCCAAAGCGTTGCAATCTCCCGTGGGCGTGGCGCATGCCTATGATCTGACCCATCTGCTGGCGCGCGCCATCGACAAGGCAGGCAGCGCCGATCGCCGCAAAATCCGTGACGCCCTGGAGCGGCTTGAGCCTTACGACGGTCTGGTGCGCTATTACGCGCAGCCGTTTTCCGCCACGCGCCACGATGCGCTATCTCCCGAACAGGTTTTCATGGCACGCTACGCCGAGGATGGTTCGCTGGTACGCATCCCCTGGAGCAAACCCTGATGTCCGCAAAGAGTCGTTCGCGCATTCTCAAAGGCAGTCTGGAACAACGCATCCGCTGGTTTGCCTTTGGACTGAGCATGATTCTGGCGCTGACGTTGGGCGCGGTGACGCTCATCAGCCAGATCGGCCACGCACAGCAGAAACAGCGGGATGTTCACCTCTCTTCCCTTGCCTTGCTCTCGAACACGCTGCGCTTTCGCATCGACCATCTCGTCAACATGGTGGATGAGTTGAGCCAGAGTCCGCTGATCTGGACAGCGCTGGCGGATTCGCGGGCGCATGACAGCTATCTCAGCCCCTTCCTGGACAGCTTGAACGCCACCCATGCAGGCAGCATGTCGGTCACGCTGCTTGACTATCAGGGGCGCGAACTGTCCGGTGCGCCGTTGCTGCATTCTTCCGCCGCGTTGCTCGCCCTGAGCCTGCGCGCCATAAGCTCCCGTCAGCCCGCCGCGCAGGACTTCGGCGGCAGTTACACGCGTCACCTCCTGCTGGCCTTTCCCGTGCTCTACCCTCCTACGGGCGATGTGATCGGCGTTCTCATCGGCGATATCGCCATTGAGGGCATCATCAACGCCTCCGCCGAGAACCTCGACAGAGCCCTGGGCTATGGTGTGACGCTGAACGGGCGCGCGCTGCATGTCCCTGTCTTGTCGGAAGAGGCGCCTCATCAAGGCGTCCAGGCCGACCTGAGCCACCCGAAATACGCCTCGCTCTATCATCTGCAAATCGAACTGTTCGGCAAGCATTCCGCCTGGCGCAGCCTGATTACCCGACAAAGCCTGCTGCTGCTGTTCACCGCGCTGCTGCTGGCCTGGGGTATGTGGTTTATCTCCAGTCTGCTCGCCAGACGGCTGACCCAGCTGTCGCAGGCCGTGCTGGACAGTCCCTTGCCCCAGGCGGCAGCCATCCCTCTTGATGAGCATGACGATGAAATCAGCCTGTTGGCCAATACGCTCAGAACCGCGCTGAGCGAACATGCGCGTCTCGCCGGACAACTGGAAGAACTGGTCGCCCTGCGCACCCAGGAACTGCGCACCTCTCAGGAGCGTTATCAACTGGCGGTGGAGGGCAGCCGCGACGGCATCTGGGACTGGGATCTGCACAGCGGAGAGATCTGCTACTCCGCCCGTTGGAAGGAAATCATCGGATATGGCGCAGACGATCTGCAATCAAGCATCGACACCTTTTTTGGATTTCTGCATCCAGAAGACCGGCAGCGTGTGCAAGACGAGATAGAGCGGCACCTGAAGGGTGAAACGCCGATCTATCAGGTCGAGTTCCGCTTGCGCCACAAGGATGGTTCCTGGCGCTGGATCCTTTCCCGGGGTACGGCGCTGCGTGACGCTGCAGGCAAGCCTTACCGCATGGCCGGTTCGCACACCGACATCACCGAACACAGGCAAAACGCGGAATCTTTGCTCACCCTGTCCACCGCCATTGAACAAAGCCCGGTCTCGGTGGTGATCGCCGATCTGGATGCCAATATCGAATACGTCAATCCGCGCTTTACCGAAATCACCGGCTACACGCTCGCCGAGGCGCAGGGGCAGAATCCGCGCATTCTGCAGTCCGGTCACACCCGCAAGGAAACCTATGAGCAGATGTGGAGCCATTTGACTTCGGGGCGCGCGTGGAAGGGCGAGTTGCGCAACAAGCGCAAAAATGGCGAGTTTTACTGGGAAGAGGCTCTGATTGCGCCGGTCAAGGACGCGAACAATGTCACCACGCACTACGTTGCCATCAAGATCGACATCAGCGCACGCAAGCGCGCGGAAGAAAGCATGCGCCTGGCGGCCAAGGTGTTCACTCACGCGCGCGAGGGCATCATCATCACCGATGCGCAGGCCAATATCATCGAAGTCAACGCCAGCTTCACCCAGATCACCGGCTATTCACGCGAAGAGGTCATCGGCAAGAACCCGCGTGTCCTGAACTCCGGGCAGCAGGACAGCGCCTTCTACGCCGCAATGTGGAAAAAGATCGCCGAAGACGATTTCTGGCAGGGGGAAATCCTCAACCGGCGCAAAAACGGCGAAATCTACGCCGAATGGCTTACGCTCAGCGTCATATGCAATGAAGACAACACCATCAGCAACTATCTGGCGATTTTTTCCGACATTACCGAGCAGAAGGCGCACCAGAAATACATCGAGCATATCGCGCATTACGATGTGCTCACCGGGCTGCCCAATCGCGCCTTGCTGGCCGACCGTCTCAAGCAGAGCATGGCCGCCGCCCTGCGCCATCACCAGCCGCTGGCGGTCGCCTATCTTGATCTCGACGGCTTCAAGTCCGTCAACGACACCTACGGGCATAGCATGGGCGACAAGCTGCTGGTGCATGTCGCCAGCCGCATGAAACAGGCCGTGCGCAGCGGCGACACCATCGCCCGCCTGGGCGGAGACGAATTTGTCGCCGTATTGCAGGATCTTAGCGAAATCAATAGCAGCGTCCCCCTGCTTTTACGCTTGCTGAGCGCAGCATCCCAGCCTGTTGAAGTGGACGGGCAGGCGTTGCGCGTTTCCGCCAGCATTGGCGTGAGCTACTACCCGCAAGAGGACGAGGTCGATGCCGACCAGTTGCTGCGCCAGGCCGACCAGGCCATGTATCAGGCCAAGCAGGCCGGCAAAAATCGTTACCACGTTTTCGACGCTGAACAGGATCGCAGCATTCGCGGACACCACGAGCGCTTGATCCGGCTTCAGCGCGCGCTGGCGCAGCGCGAATTCGAGCTTTACTACCAACCCAAGGTCAATATGCGCAGCGGAGCAGTCGTCGGCGCGGAGGCGCTTGTCCGCTGGCGACATCCTGAGCGCGGCCTGTTGCCTCCCGCCGAGTTTCTGGCGGTGGCGGAAGAGCACCCTCTGGCCATCGAGCTGGGCGAATGGGTGATCGAAGGCGTTTTGCTCCAACTGGAGGAGTGGCTGGGCTTGGGTCTTCGGTTGAGAGTGAGCGTGAATATCGGCGCGCGTCAGCTGCAGCAAAAAAACTTTATCGAACGCTTGACCCGGATCATGGCCAGTCACCCCCAGGTCGGCGCCGAGTACCTTGAGCTTGAGGTTTTGGAGTCAAGCGCGCTGGAAGATCTCGAGCAAGTCTCCAGGGTGATCGACGCCTGCCGCGAGATGGGCGTCAAGTTTGATCTGGATGATTTCGGCACGGGCTACTCTTCGCTGACCTATCTCAAGCGTCTGCCTGCCGATACGCTCAAGATCGACCAGAGCTTTGTGCGCGACATGCTGGACGACCCGGACGCCCTGGCCATTGTCGAAGGGGTTTTGAGCCTGGCTTCCTCCTTTCATCGCGAGGCGATCGCCGAGGGCGTGGAAACCCTTGCGCACGGCGCCATGCTTTTACGCCTGGGCTGCGAGCTGGCTCAAGGCTATGGCGTAGCGCGCCCCATGCCTGCGCATGAGCTGGCGGCCTGGGTGCACACATGGCGTCTGCCGGCGGAGTGGCGGGATATCGCTCCGCTGCGGCGCGAAGAAATGCCGCTGCTGTATGCCGCGGTCGAGCACCGCGCGTGGGTCAAGGCGGTTCTGCGCCACGTGCAGGGCAGAGATGGCGGCGTGGTCGTGCTGGATGAGCAGCAATGCCCCTTCGCCAAATGGTTGCGTGATGACGCACGCTTGCACGAGCGGCATTCCGAGGCGATAGCTGAAGTCGAGGGGCTGCACCGCAACATCCATGCCCTGTCCCTGCATATGCTGGAGCTCAAGGCGCAGGGGCATGACGTCGAAGCGCAGGCTCTGAGCGAGCAGCTTGCACATTTGAGCGACACTCTGCTGGAGCGATTGTTTGTCGTCATCGGTCGTTAGGGAAGCTCTGATCGAATCAGAGCTTCCTGTCCGGGGCATGGATGCCCCGCCGCATTCATGACGTAAGTCATTGAAATGCGCGAGGCTGCCCGGGCGTGTACCGGGCAGCCGAGTCTGAATGAATCCATGGATGGATTCATTCAGAGATTCCTTAGGGAAATGCTGATTTGTTCAGCGTTTCCTTAAAACCTGTTTACGATCTCACCACTGAGCGGAAAAATGGTCGCCTAAAAAGTTTAGGGGCGAATTCATTCGCACAAACACGCCTGAATTGTGCGAATGAATTCGCACCCACATAACCGTTTCACGAAGAGTTTTAGCCTCAAAATAGATCGCAAACAGGTTCTTAAGCTGCGCACAGGCTCTGGAGATCAGAGCCGCTAGCGATGAACGCCCCCATAACCCAAGAGACTCACCGAACTCGCATGAACCGCTTCAACCTCTCCGCCTGGGCGCTGAATCATCAAGCCTTCGTACGTTATCTGATGGTGCTGACCCTGATTCTGGGCGTGTTCAGCTACGCCAAACTCAGCCAGTCGGAAAACCCGCCGTTCACCTTCAAGGTGATGCTGGTGCAGGTGCAATGGCCGGGGGCGAGCGCACGCGAGCTGGAATTGCAGGTGGTGGATCGCATCGAGAAGGTGATTCTGGAAACGCCGCACGTGGACGTGGTGCGCAGTTTTTCGCGCCCCGGCGAGGCCAATATCATCGTCATGGCCAAGGACAGCGCGCCGTCCCGCGTCATGCCGGACATGTTCTACGACATCCGCAAGCGCGTGGGCGATATGCAGAACCGCCTGCCGCAGGGCGTGATCGGTCCGCATTTCAATGACGAATTCGGCGAAACCTACGGCAATGTGTTCGCCCTGACCGGCGACGGCTTCAGCTACGCGCAACTGCGCGATGCGGCGGACCGGATGCGCAAGGAGCTGCTGCGCGTGCCGGACGTGGCCAAGATTCTGATCGTCGGTGAGCAGCAGGAGCGCGTGTTCATCGAGTTTGCGCAGGCCAAGTTGGGCAATCTGGGCTTTTCCGTGGCGCAGATGGTCGCCGCCTTGCAGGCGCAGAACGCGGTGACGCAAAGCGGACGCTACGACACGCCCTTCGAGCGCATCGAGATTCGTCCGGACGGCGAGTTCACTACGCTCGAAACCCTGCGCGCCCTGCCGATTCATATCGGCGGCCACACCTTGCGTCTGGACGAGGTGGCTGAGGTGCGCCGGGGCTATGTCGATCCGCCCTCCATGCTGTTCCGCTATCAGGGGCAGGATGCGCTGGGCATTGGCGTTTCGCTGCGCGAGGGCGGCGACATCGTGCGCCTGGAGCAGAATCTCAAGACGGCGCTGGAGCGCATCGAACGCCAACTGCCGCTCGGCATGAGCCTGCACCGCGTGCATAACGAATCGCTGGTGGTCGAGCGCGCGGTGAATGAGTTCATGATGGCGGTGCTGGAGGCGTTGATTATCGTCATCGGCGTGAGCTTTCTGAGCCTGGGGATGCGCGCCGGAACGGTGGTGGCGCTGTCCATCCCGCTGGTGATGGCGGCGACTTTCATGACCATGCACCTGCTGGGCGTGGGGCTGCACAAAATCTCGCTGGGCGCGCTGATTCTCGCTCTTGGGCTGTTGGTGGACGATGCGATCATCGCCGTGGAAATGATGGCGGTGAAAATGCACCAGGGGCTGTCGCGCTTTGCTGCCGCCACCTACACCTACAGCCACATGGCGCTGCCCATGCTCACCGGCACGCTGATTACCGTGGCCGGATTCTTGCCGCTGGCGATGGCGCAGTCCTCGGTGGGCGAGTTCACGCGCTCGATCTTCCAGGTGGTGGGTATCGCCCTGCTCTGGTCGTGGCTGGCGGCGGTGATCGTCATTCCCTACCTCGGCTTGCACCTGCTGCAAGATCGTGAGCACGAAAAGCCGCGTCGCGGCGTGAGCGCCTTTTTGCACGCGCTGGCGGAGGGCTTTTACGCTTGGTTCCGCCGCCTGGTTACGCTGTGCGTTAGCCATCCGCTCAAGGTGTTGATGCTAACCGTGCTGGTTTTTATCGGCTCGCTGGCGCTGTTCGGTCAGGGGGTGCAAAAGCAGTTTTTTCCCGACGCCACGCGCCTGGAGCTGATCGTCGATCTGCGCCTGCCGGAGGGCGCATCGATTGCCGCCAGCCAGCGCGAGGCGACGCGGCTGGAGCAGTACCTCGACACGCAAAAAGAGCATATCGACAACTACGTGAGCTATGTCGGCGAGGGCGCGCCGCGTTTTTACCTGCCGCTGGATCAACAGCTCAAGGCCGAGAACTTCAGCCAGTTCGTGATTACCACCAAGAGCTTGAAGGATCGTGAGGCGCTGCTGTTGAAACTGCGCAGGCTGCTGGATGAAAACGCCGAGTTCAGCGCGGCGCGCGGGCGGGTGATCCGCCTGGAAAACGGCCCGCCGGTGGGCTATCCGGTGCAATTCCGCATGTCCGGCGAGGGAGCGAGCGAGGACGCCTTCATGACCCTGCGTGAACAAGCGGAAAAGCTGGCCACGCTGATGCGCCAGAATCCGCATCTGGTCAACGTGCATCTGGACTGGAACGAGCTGTCCAAGGTCATCCGCCTGCGCATCGACACTCCGCAGGCCATCGCCCTGGGCATTACTCAGCAAAGCCTGGCGCAGACCCTGCAAAGCGCCTTGCAGGGGCAGGCCGTCAGCGAGTACCGCGAGGGCGACCAGACCATCCCCATCATGCTGCGCGGCGCGCACGACGAGCGCGAGCTGATCGAACGCCTGTCCGCCGTCAGCCTGCCCACGGCCAGCGGGGCGAGCGTGCCGCTGGCGCAACTGGCGCGTATCGAATACGCGCTGGAAGACGGCATCATCTGGCATCGCAACCGCACGCCGACCATGACCGTGCGCGGCGACATCTACGACGGCACGCAAGCGCCGACCGTCACCGCGCAGATCGAGGCGCAACTTGGCGAGCTGCGCGCGCAACTGCCGCTCGGCTACCGTCTGGAAACCGGCGGCGCGGTGGAAGAAAGCGCCAAGGGCAATGACTCGCTGGCCGCCAGCGCGCCGCTGTTTTTCGTCGTCGTGCTCACCCTGTTGATGATCCAGCTGCAAAGCTTCCAGCGCGTGGTCATGGTGCTGCTCACCGCGCCGTTCGGCATCATCGGCGTGGCGCTGTTCCTGTGGGGCTTCAACCAGCCCTTCGGCTTCGTCGCCCTGCTGGGCACGATCGCGCTGTCCGGCATGATCATGCGCAACTCGGTGATTCTGGTGGATCAGATCGAGCGGCATATCCACGAAGGGCTGTCGGCGCGGCAGGCGATCATCGAATCCGCCGTGCTGCGCTTCCGCCCGATCATGCTGACCGCGCTGACCGCGATCCTGGCCATGATCCCGCTATCGAAAAGCGTGTTCTTCGGCCCAATGGCGGTGGCGATCATGGGCGGGCTGTTGGTGGCCACTGCGCTGACCTTGTTATCGCTACCGGCGCTGTACGCGGTGTGGTTCAAGGCCATGCGGGGGCGGGCGGCGTTTGAAGGGCAATAGCGCTTGAGACTGCTTAATAACCCCCACAGCCTGTGGGGCATGACCAGATGTCTGTTTTGGTCATTTACATTGATCGTGGCGGCACAGGCTTCTTCTGCTATCCCCGCCCTGGCCTGAAAGCGTTTGTCGGCAGCGTGCGCATCGCTAACAGCAGCCCTTACCAAGGGATTTGTGATAGGGCTTGGCTTATTCCAGAGTCCAGCCATCGAAGCGCTGGGATGCAGACATCGTCAAGAGTGAAGTACGGGAGGTTTTCGTTGGACATAAGCAGGGGCGCAGTGCGCCAGCCTGTGTAAGTCCTGCATATGTTTGTGTTCGCGATGACACAGCCCAAAACCATGGCTACGTGCATAAAATCGTGCCGCGCAGCCCTTTGATTCGGCCAAAACCACACCATATTCGCGACATAGTTTTCACCATCGAGGAGTTTCTTCATGCGTATGGACAAATTGACCGCCAAATTCCAGCAAGCCCTGGCGGACGCCCAGTCGCTGGCCATTGGCCGCGATCACCAGTTTATTGAACCCGCGCACCTGCTGGCCGCCCTGCTCGATCAGGACGGCGGTTCGGCACGCCCCCTGCTGCAATTCGCCGAAGTCAACGTCAATCAGTTGCGCACTGCGCTGAATGCCGCGCTGGACGCCATGCCCAAGGTCAGCGGCGGCGCGGCGGGCGAGGTGCATGTTTCCAATGATCTCGGTCGCTTGCTGAACGTCACCGACAAGCTGGCGCAGCAGCGCAAGGATGCCTACATCTCCAGCGAGCTGTTCCTGCTGGCCGCGGTGGAGGATAAGGGCGCGACCGGCGAGCTGTTGCGCAAGGCGGGCGCGACCAAGGGCATGCTGGAGCAGGCGATTGACAAGCTGCGCGGCGGACAGGGCGTGAATGACGCCAATGCCGAGGAGTCGCGTCAGGCGCTGGAAAAATACACCATGGATCTGACCGCACGCGCCGAAAGCGGCAAGCTCGACCCGGTGATCGGCCGCGACGAGGAAATTCGCCGCTGCATCCAGATTTTGCAGCGCCGCACCAAGAACAACCCGGTGCTGATCGGCGAGCCTGGCGTGGGCAAGACCGCGATTGTCGAAGGCTTGGCGCAGCGCGTGGTCAATGGCGAGGTGCCGGAAGGACTGAAAGGCAAGCGCGTGCTGTCGCTGGACATGGGCGCGCTGCTCGCCGGAGCGAAGTTTCGCGGCGAGTTTGAAGAGCGTTTGAAGGCGGTGTTGAATGATGTCGCCAAAGCCGAAGGCCAGCTCATCCTGTTCATCGACGAAATCCACACGATGGTCGGCGCGGGCAAGGCCGAAGGCGCGATGGACGCAGGCAATATGCTCAAGCCCGCCCTGGCGCGTGGCGAGCTGCACTGCATCGGCGCGACCACGCTGGACGAATACCGCCAGTACATCGAGAAAGATGCCGCACTGGAGCGCCGTTTCCAGCAGGTGATCGTGGATGAACCCAGCGTGGAAGACACCATCGCCATTTTGCGCGGACTGAAAGAGCGTTACGAAGTGCATCACGGCGTGGATATCACCGACCCGGCCATCGTCGCCGCCGCCACGCTCTCGCACCGCTACATCACCAGTCGCCAGCTGCCGGACAAGGCGATCGACCTGATCGACGAGGCGGCCAGCCGCATCCGCATGGAGATCGACTCCAAGCCGGAAGAAATGGATCGTCTGGAGCGTCGCCTGATTCAGTTGCGCATGGAGCAGGTGGCGCTGAAAAAGGAGTCCGACGAGGCAAGCAAGAAGCGTCTGGCCGCGCTGGAAGAGGATATCGCCCGCCTGCAGCGTGAGTTCGACGGCATGGATGAGGAATGGAAGCGCGAGAAGCTCTCGCTGGAGGGCGCGTCCAAGATCAAGGAGGAGCTGGATCGGGTGCGCGTGGAGTTCGAGGCCGCACGCCGCGCGGGTGATCTGGCGCGCATGTCCGAGCTGCAATACGGGCGCATTCCCGAGCTGGAAAAGCGGCTTTCCGCCGCGCAGGAAGTCGATCAGACCGCGTTCAAGCTGCTGCGCACCGAGGTGGGCGAGGAAGAAATCGCTGAAGTGGTCGCCCGTTGGACGGGCATTCCGGTGAGCAAGATGCTGGAAGGCGAGCGCGACAAGTTGCTGCGCATGGAAGAGGAGCTGGGCAAGCGTGTGATCGGTCAGCGCGAGGCGGTGAAAGCGGTGTCTGACGCCATTCGCCGTTCACGCGCCGGGCTGTCCGACCCCAATCGCCCGAATGGCTCTTTCCTGTTCCTCGGTCCGACGGGCGTGGGCAAGACCGAGCTGACCAAGGCGCTGGCCGGTTTCCTGTTCGACACCGAAGAGGCGATGGTGCGCATCGACATGTCCGAGTTCATGGAGAAGCACTCCGTGGCGCGGCTGATCGGCGCGCCGCCGGGCTACGTCGGCTACGAGGAGGGTGGCTACCTGACCGAGGCCGTGCGCCGCAAACCCTACTCCGTGGTGCTGATGGACGAGGTGGAAAAGGCGCATCCGGACGTTTTCAACGTGCTGTTGCAGGTGCTGGACGATGGTCGCTTGACCGACGGCCAGGGGCGCACGGTGGACTTCCGCAATACAGTCATTGTGATGACCTCCAACCTGGGTTCGCATCGAATCCAAGAGTTAGCGGGTGAAGCGAATTATGAGCAGATGAAAGCGGAAGTGATGGAGGTGGTCGGCGGGCATTTCCGTCCTGAGTTTATCAACCGCATTGATGAAGCCGTGGTTTTCCATCCGCTTGATCGCACGCAAATCCGCGCCATTGTGGGCATTCAGACCCTTAATTTACGCAAGCGTTTGCAGGAGCGCGATATGCGTTTGGAGCTTAGCGAAGCCGCACTTGATTTGCTTGGCGAGGCGGGCTTTGACCCAGTCTACGGTGCGCGTCCGCTCAAGCGCGCCATTCAGCAGAAGTTGGAAAACAGTTTGGCGCAGAGTATTCTCAGGGGCGAGTTTTTGCCGGGTGAGGTCATCCGCGTGGATGCGGAGGGTGATGCGCTGGTGTTGAACAAGGGCTAACTCCGCGTTGAGTTGGCAAGAAAAAAGAGGGGCGCGGATGCGCCCCCTTTTTTTGCCGAAAATTAGGGAAACGCTGATTTACTCAGTGTTTCCCGCTTGGGGCAGGATGCCCCAACATGAACAAAGACGTGAGTCTTTGATTCATGAGAGCCATCGCGGACATGTGCCTCGATGAGCGAGCTGATTTATTCCATGGATGGAATAAATCAGCATCTACTTAAGGCAGCTCAACGACCGCCGTAGCGCTCGTGTGGGCTGGGTGGAAAAACAATTAAAGCTTGCCGTTTTGCTTGCCGCCGCCAGTCGAGCTGGTGTCGCCGCAGGTTTCATTGGGGCTATTGACGATGGCATCGACTGTGGCCTGCGGTAGAAGCTGGGCGGTGTAGTGGCCTTCGTTGTTAATAAGTTGCCCGGCAAAGCCGCGTAGGTGGTTGCGCGAGCCACACATCAGCGCTGCGTACACTTGATCGGTGTAAGCCTGCTGGCTGATTTCAATTGAGCGTTGCAGGTCTTCGATATCGACCTCTTCAATCAAACCGCCGACTTTGAGCGCCTCGTTCTGGCTGGTTTTGCCTCGGGTCATGAGCGTGGTGTAAAGCTGGGCGAGTTCGGGATTGAGGAATACGCCACTGGGTTCATTGGCGCTAATGGGGTCAGGCAGGCCGTAGCACGCCAGCACTGCTTTCATGCTGTCCATGTGGCTTTGCTCGGCTTGGACGATATTGCTCATGATGGTGACCACGGGAACCGTTCCTGCCTGGGTTTGCCAGTAGGTGGCGAGATCGGCATACACATCGCGCGCGAGTTTTTCTTCTTCGCGCATGAACAAAGCTTCGTCGATTTCAGGCTGGGTGAGCGGGATAACGGCGCTGGGACACGCGCTTGTGGTGACGGTTGGTGCAGGGGCAGTCTCAGGTGTCGTGGTCGTGGTGCTCGTGTCCGCCGTGCCACCACCGCAGGCGGTGAGGAGGAGGATGCTTGCGGCTAAAGTAGGTAGGCGTAAGTGTTTGATGTGTAGGTAGGACATGTGATGAGTCTCGTGGAGTGTGGAAAAAAGATGAGCGGGTTGATGCAGATTCAACCCGCTTGGCATGAGTCATTAACGCCCGCCGCGTCCACTACCTTGACCACTACCTTGACCGCCACCCTGGCCGTTGCCTTGACCTTTGGCTTGGTTTTCAGCTTGACGTGCGGCTTGGGTTTCGGCCTGGCGCTGAGTTTGTTGCTCGATTTGGCGTTCATTGAGGGTGGGGTTTTGTGCGGTTTCGTGGCTGCGTTGTTGAATTTGTTGCTGCAGGCGCTCTTGGTTCAGGACAGGCTCTTCGGCGTGGACGACAGACGCACTGCTGCATGAAATAAGTCCAAGCGCGAGTGCTAAGGTGCGGGTTTGATTGAAGGTGTTCTTGAACATGAGATAAACCTCGTTGTGAGTTAAGTTGAGACGTAGAAAGTTCAGTGTCGACCTTGACCGCCGCCGCGACCACTGCCCATGCTTTGGCCGGCACCCTGCCCCATGCCGCTAGGCGATGCGGCAGAACCTGCTTCGGTGCGATCACCCACTTGGCCATAGCGCTGTTCGTAGCCTTGGCCGTAACCTTGGCCGTAACCTTGGCCGTAACCTTGGCTGCGCTGCGTACCTGCGCCATGCCCCATCCCGCCTTGACCCGTTGCAGCATGGCCTTGGGTGGGCGCGACGAGCCATTCGGCAGGTGCGCTGGGCGCGGCACCTTGTTGTGCCGCTTGCTCGCTGCGTTGCTGTACCTGCTCCTGTAAGCGCACCGGATCAATGCGCAGCTCCTGGCTGAACGCGGGCAAGCTGGCAAGGGTCAAGAGCAAAAGAGGCAGGCGTTGCATGGTGTCGGTCTGGATGGGTTGGTCAGTGGGCTTGGTGCGCATCTTGGGGCTTGTGCCTTGCGCGGGTATTGCGCCTGTGCAACCGTATGTAACAGTTTGTTACCGCGAAAGATTTTGGCTGCAGCGCTGCGGTAAGCTTTCTTCCCGACCGATCCATGACAGAAAAGTCAAAACACGAGGTCAGTGCATGTCGAGTATTTGGGTGATTGACGATGACGAAGCCCTGCGCGAGTTGCTGCTGCGCTATCTAGGTGAGCAAGGCTTCACGGTACGCGGATTAAGCGATGGAGGTGCGCTCGATCAGGCGCTGGCAGAGGGCGCGCGCCCCGATGTGTTTCTGCTGGATTTGATGCTGCCAGGCGAGGATGGCTTGTCGATTGCGCGGCGATTGCGGGCGGGCGGCGTGACGCCAATCATCATGCTTTCGGCGCGTGGCGAGGATTTGGATCGCATTATTGGCCTGGAGGTGGGGGCGGATGACTACTTGCCCAAGCCGTTCAATCCGCGAGAGTTATTGGCGCGAATTCGTGCGGTATTGCGACGCGTGACGGCCTCGGAGGCTTCGGTTGTGCCTGCGCTTGCGGAGGGCATTAAGGCGCAATCTGCGCCAAATTTGCTGGAGTATGCTGGTTTTCGTATGGATTTGGATGTGCACCGCCTGACCTTGAATGGCGAGGAGATTGCGTTGACCGAGGGCGAGTTCCAGCTCTTGCGCGCCTTGATGCAGCAGCCGCGCCGCCTGCTCTCGCGGGAACAATTGCTGGATGATCTGCGCGGTCTCGATCGTTCGCCGTTCGATCGCAGCATGGATGTGCGCGTAACCCGTCTACGGCGCAAAATCGAGCCTGACCCCAGTCAGCCGCGCTATCTTTTGACCATACGCGGTGAGGGCTACGTGTTTATTCCTGAAGGGCGCGCTGCACCATGAGCTCGACCTCATCGTGCCGCTCGCGCCCGCTGTTTCAGCACTTGGCGTGGGGCTTGTTTTGGACGCTTGCTGCGCAAATCTCCTTTGCTTTGGTGCTGGTATTGGCCTTGGTGCTTTGGCCGCTGACCCAGCAATCCGCCCAGGATAAAGCTGGCTTGTTAGTTTTGGCCGTGCAGACGTGGCTGGAGCTGCCGCAGGGCACGCGTGCGGATTTTGCGACCGAGTTGCACACACGGCATGGGATTGATTTGGTGCCGAGTTGTGTGGATTACGCAGATTTGGATGCGCCATGGGCATCCTATCCCGCCGCCTTGCGGCGTGCCTTGGTGCAACGTTTGGCGAGCCAGAATACGTCTCAAGCACGACCGCGAGTGGCCAAGCTTGAGTCTGCGCAAAAACTGGATGTCTGTCTGTGGATGAACGGGCAGGCATTTAGTCTGAGCTTTGCCGCGCCGCGCCTGTTTAATGCGCGACTGTGGGCACTGGGCTTGATTTTGCTGGGTTCATCCCTGCTGGCCGGGCTGTTGGCGTTGCTGCTCACCCGGCGCTTGGTCAAGCCGCTGGAAGGCATAACGCAAGCTGCGCAAGCCTGGAGTCAGGGCGAGGCGACGGCGCTTCCGGTCAAGCCGACCGATGTATTTGAGGTTTGCGCCCTCGCGCGCACGCTGGAGCAGATGATGCACAACATCCAGCAGCATGAACAGGCGCGCACCACCTTGCTGGTGGGAATCTCGCATGATTTACGCACCCCACTGGCGCGCCTGCGTTTGGCCTTGGAAATGTTGCCCGATGAGACCGAGCACGACCCAAACCGCCCAAGTTTGCGTGACGGCTTGGTGCGTGATGTCGAGGCCATGGATCAACTGATTGCACAAACCCTGCAACTCGCGCGTGCCCAATGGTCCCTTCTGTCGGCAACGCAGGCCGAGCCACTCGCGCTGCCCACGCAAGTCGTTGATCTCGCTGTCTTGGCATCCGCGCTGGTGGCCGATCAGCAGCGCGGTGGCATAAGGCTGAGTTTAGCGGGCGCAGAAACATGCCGCGCACAGGTCGCTCCCCTGGCTTTGGAGCGTATTCTCGGAAATTTGCTCGACAATGCCTGGCGCTATAGCCATCAGCAGGACATTGAATTGGTGTTGCATTGCGGCACAACAGGATGGCGCTTTGAGGTTTTGGATCGTGGTCCTGGTATCCCGGCAGGCCAGCGTGAACGTGTGTTTCAGGCCTTTACCCGTCTTGAGCCTTCACGCAATCTCACTACCGGTGGCAGTGGTCTGGGTTTGGCTATCGCCCGTCAATTGGCCGAAGCTCAAGGCTGGCGCATGGGTATCGATGAGCGTGAAGGTGGCGGCAGTTGTGCGTGGGTGAGCCGAACGTACTAGGGGGCGCTTCTATAAATTAGGACTTACGCAAAAGCGCCCCAGCGGCGTTCAAGCGCCTCGCCGTACTCGGTGTACTGTCTTCGGCGCTTTGCCTTGCTGGAACACTTTTGCGTAAGCCCTAGCCGTTTTCGTTTTTCCCGCGTAGGCGGGAATCCACTGAAGTCAATGCACTAGATTCCGGGTCAAGCCCGGAATAACTATGTATAAAAATTCCCTCAATTTTTGTACGTGTGGATGGACAGGATCAGCGCCACGTTTTCGGCAGACTGGACACCGAGCGACAGGAGTGTGCGCCCATGCTGGCCATGTTGCGACGCAGCTTTTGTATCAGCGTGGTTGAGTTTATTTATTCAGCTGTAGTGAAGCCAAAGATTGTCAATGGACACGCAAAGTGTCATGTACGCGTCAACTTGAGCTGCTCCAATCGCAGGGTTCTTTCATTACATGGATCTATCACGGAGTCACGCATGTCTATATTGTCTTTCGCGGTACGCACGCCGCTTGCTCTCGGGCTGATGTTTTCAGCCAGTGTCCTGCTTTACGGTTGTGGCGGTGACGATGTTGCTGTTGCAACTACCCCGACCCCGGTCACTCCTGCCCCTGTTACCCCCGCCCCGGTCTCCCTCGCCGTCGGAACCAAGGTGTCGGTCGCCCTGGCAGAAACCACCGACCTGCATACCAACGTCCTCAGCTACGATTATTTCAAGACCGCCGAAGACAAGACCATCGGTCTGGAGCGTGCAGCGACCATCATTGCGCAAATTCGCAAGGACAACCCCAATACCCTGCTGCTCGACAATGGAGACACCCTCCAGGGTACTGCGCTGGGCGACTATCAGGCCACGGTCAATCCGGTGAAGTGCGAAGAGACTCATGCCCAGTTCAAGGCGATGAATTACCTGAAATATGACGTCATGGCCGTGGGCAACCACGAGTTCAACTATGGCCTCGACTACCTCAGCCAGATCACGCACAACGGCAACTGGGATGCCAAGTATGCCAGCTGCAAGGGGCCGGACTTCCCACTGGTCAGCGCCAACGTGTACAAAACCGCCGACAAAAAGCCGCTCTACACGCCGTATGTGATTCTTGAGCGCACGTTCAGCGGCCAGAAGATCAAGGTCGGCGTGATCGGCTTCACCCCGCCGCCCATCGTGATGTGGGACAAGAAGTGGCTCGACGGCAAGGTCTATGTCGAAGGCGTGAAGGAGTCCGCCGAGAAATACGTGCCGGAAATGCGTGCCAAGGGCGCCGATGTCGTCGTCGCCATGGTGCATGGCGGCATCGACAACCGCGCCTACAGCGCCACGATGGAAAACGCCGCCTACTACGTGGCCGATGTCGCAGGCATCGACGCCATGTTCATGGGTCACTCGCACAGCTATTTCCCCAACGGAACCGCTTACGCCAAGATCGACGGCGTGGATAACGTCAAGGGCACGATCAAGGGCGTGCAAGCGGTCATGGGTGGCTTCTGGGGCAACAACGTCGGCCTGATCAAGCTGGATCTGGAGTGGGACGGCAAGGCGTGGAAGCGCGTGGCCGCAAGCTCGCAGCTCAAGCCCATCACCACCACGGACGCCAGCGGCGCCAAGGTGTACAGCGCGGCTGATCCGGAAATCGCCAAGCTGGTCAAAACCGAGCACGAAGCGACCATCCAGTACGTGCAGACCCCGGTCGGCACCACGGACTACCGCATTGCCAGCCAGTTTACCCAGGTCGGCTCGCCGAGCGTGGTGCAGCTCATCAACGATGCGCAGATTGCCCACATGACCGATGTGGTGGCCAAGAGCCTGACGCAGTACGCCAAGCTGCCGATCATCTCTGCTGCCGCACCGTTCAAAATGAACTACAACAACACGGGCTACACCGATGTTGCTGCCGGCGGCATTGCGATCAAGAACGTGGCCGATGTCTACCTCTACCCGAACACCCTGCAAGCGGTGAAAATCAAGGGCGCGGATGTCAAGGCCTGGCTGGAAAAGTCTGCGGAGTATTTCAACCAGATTGATCCGAGCAAGGCGGAAGATCAGGAGTTGATTAACTCAAAATTTGCGTCCTATAACTTCGATGTGATCCAAGGCGCAGGCCTGACCTATCAGATCGACGTGACTCAGCCGAAAGGAAGTCGTATCGTCAACCTGAATATCAACGGCGTGGCTTTAGGCGCGGCGCAAGAGGTCATCGTGGTCACCAACAACTACCGTGCCAGTGGCGGCGGCAGTTTTGCGGGGCTCAATGGCAGCCAGATCGTTTATGAAGATCCGGATACCAACCGCGACATCATCGTCAACTACATCAAGGCCAAGCAGCAACTTACCCGCCAGAACAACGCCTCCAACCGCAACTGGAGCTTCGTGAAGAAGTCCACTGCGGGCAAGGTGCTGTTCGAATCAGGCTTTGATAGCCTGCAACTGGCCAAGGATGACGGCTTGACCAATATCAGCAAGGACAGCGACAAGGCGGACAAGTCCGGTTCGATCTACCGCCTGCACCTGGATATGTAAGCGCGCAGGCCGCCCTGGCCACAAGCCCCAAGGCAATGACTTGGGGAGATCGCCAGGGACGGTAATTTGGAACCAATAAAAAGCCCGGCCTTGACGCCGGGCTTTTTATTGGGGTCGAGGCTGGAAGTCAGTGATCGCTGCTGCCCAGTCTGTCCATCACGGCATAAGCGATGCCTGAAAAGACGAAGGTGACATGCAGGCCGATCATCCAGCCCAGGTGACGGTCGGTGAAGTTATCAACGTGCATGAAGGCCTTGAGCAGCTCGATCCCTGAAATGGCCACGATTGAGGCGATCACCTTGATTTTCAGGTCGGAGAAGCCGATATGCCCCATCCAGTCCGGCTTGTCCTCATGGTCGTCGATGTCCATTTTGGACACGAAGTTTTCGTAGCCGCTGAAAATGATGATGATGAGCAGGTTCATGATGAGCGCGACATCGACCAGGGTCAGCACGCCGACGATGACCTCGCCGCCATCCATATGGCCGATGTTCAGGATCATGCCTAGCAATTCCTTGCCGAACTTGAACAACAGCAAGGCCATGGCGATCACCAGGCCGAGGTAAACCGGCGCCATGAGCCAGCGACTATTGAAGAGACTGTTTTCGAAAAAACGTTCGATTTTTTTCATGATTCGGGCGCTTTTTTTGTGAGGGGAGCGAAGGTTAAACGTAATTTGTTACAACCAGAGCGTTTCGACGGCGAATGGATGCGCCGTCAGGCGTGGTCTTCCTCGTCATGGTGATGATGCCCTTCGGCCTCAGCCTCCAAGCTGGCCTCGCCGCGCAAATACGCTTGCAATGCCGCGTCCAGATCCGCCTCGCAGGTCATGAAGGGCTGCACGCCCAGTCGTTGCAGGCGCGTGAACATGCCTTGACCCATGCCCTGGCTGATGAAGGCGGTCATCCCTTCCAGACCCGGCGGCATGCCGTGCGTACCGTGGAATGTCTGTTCCAGCGCAAGCTCGACCAGACGACGCTCGCCGACGACTCCCTGGTCAACGGGGTACAGCCAGAACTTGCGGCAACGCCCGGCATGGCCGGTCACTGTTTTGCGGTTCTGGCTGGTGATGGCGATCAGTTGCTGCATGACTTGTCTCCAAAAACAAAACGCTTGCCCGCTGGCGCTTCGACAAAGCGCTCGGGGAAGCGGGAGCGCAAATAGCACTGGGCGTTCAGGCCGGTGCAGTGGTTGGCCGCGATAATCTGCGGATTCAATGTTTCCAACAGGCCCGCGGTATGCGCCAGGCGTTCTGCATTGGCGCGCAAAAGATGAGTGCCGCCGATGACCGCGTGCAGCGGCAAGCCTTCGGTCAATTCGCTGATGTATTCCAGGGTATTGACCAGACCGGCGTGGCAGCAGCCCAGAATCACCACCACCCCTTGCGGCAGAATGGCGTACAGCGCCTGATCATCCGGCAGACAGTCCTCGTGCTGTCTTGCATGGTCAAGGTAGAACGGGCCGCCGGTGTCCTCAAAGGCATTGCGACGTGGAATGCAGCCGGTCGCGTACAAGCCGGGCACGATTTCCGTCGGCTTTTCCACCATGTGCAGCGCCTTGGCCTGGCTGAATGCGGCAAGTGCGCCGGGGGGCGCGCCGATGTCCTTGCCGTCACGGTTGAACTTGGGTTGCAGTGCTTGCGGATGCAGGTAAATGTCCAGCGCGCCGCTGCGCTGCAATACAGCGGGCAGGCCGCCAGTGTGATCATAATGACCGTGACTGAGCACGATCGCTTCAAGCTTGGTCAGGTCGATATGGAGCTGATCGGCGTTGTGCGTCAGCGTAAGGCCCTGTCCGGTGTCGAACAGGATACTGCGCCCATCGGCGCACAGATGAAAGGCGATGCCATGCTCGCCAAGCAACCCGCGCCCAAGGGGATGGTTTTCAACAAGGACAGTAAGTTCGAGAGTGTTCATCGGCGTAACCTCAAAACAGAAAAGGCTCCATGCGGAGTATTCGTATCATGGCATAAAAATGACTTATGATGATTCAAGTCAGGCGGCGTTGCCTTGCTTCTCTACATCCAGCGCTTTTTTCCTTCGGCGATATAGGTCTCATGACCGAGCCGCCTCCACGCGCTTGAGCGCCTCCATGATCCGGTTGTCCGTGTTTTCTCATACAGAATTCTCGCCTGATTCCGCCTGACGAGGCTGATGGGCGATATTGTCGGCGGCTCACCGCACAGGTTCCGTCGCATCAATGATGCAGATCCCTGTTTCAAGCTCTGAAAGATAAGCCAGATCAGGCGTCACGGCGTCATATCGTCTACATTCGGTTCAGGGCGCTTGTTAATCTGCAGGAGGTGAGGGATGAAAAAACAGTGGATCCTCGGCCTGCTGTTGGGCATGACGTTCAGTGTGGCTGGCATCGCATCCGAAGTGACGGCGACCCTGCCCAATGGTCTGAGGGTCTCGGCGGACTACCGACCAGCCAAAGGCGCGCTCGCTGTGTTGATCCTGCACGGTTTTCTGGTGAATGGATCCTTTCCGACAGTGCAGTCACTGGCGAATGATCTGTCGGCCAAAGGGTATTCAGTGTTGGCGCCGAGCCTGAGTTTGGGCGTGAGCGGGCGGCGTTCCGGCTTGGCGTGCGATGCGATTCACACGCACACCCACGCCGGGGATCTGAGCGAGGTGCGGTTTTGGATCGATTGGCTGTTGCAGCAGGGTGCACACGGGATTGTGCTGCTGGGTCACTCCTTCGGCGGCGTGCAGCTGCTGGATTACCTTGCTCACGCGCCGCCGCAGGTGGTCGGGCTGATCGGCATCAGCATGAGTTATGTCGGCGCTCCCGGCGAGCAGCTTGTCGCGACCGAACTGGCGCGCGCCAAGCTGCTGCATTCCCGGGGCGATACGTCGCTGGGACGCTACCACCTCATTTATTGCCATGGCAATTACACCTCCACAGTGGAAAGCTATTTGTCCTATGCCGCGTTGCAGCGTTCGGCGGTACTCGCCTTGGCGAGTAATGCAAAGCTGCCACGAATCGCTATCATGGGCGGCGGTGATCAACGTTTTGGAGCCGACTGGGTGAAGGATATGCAGAAGGCCGGTATTGCGGTGCGCGTGGCGCCCGGCGCGAGCCATTTTTTTGACGGCGCGCATGAATTTGATTTGTTGGATGCCGTTGACCAAGCGCTCGCGGATTTGCATGTTCGGCCTTGAGTCTCTTTGGCCGCGCCCTCGCCCTGGAGCTCTGACTTGAGCGGGCGCGCGCATAGCTTGCGTACCTACACCCTGCTGATGCTGGGGGTGAGTCTGCTGGTGCTGGCGGCGCTGAGTTGGAGCATGCTGGATCGCCTGCATGTGATCGAGCGCACCCAGATGCAGGAAGAAAGCGCTGCAGCGCGTCTGGAGTTCGAGCGTGCGCTGGAAAACACGTTTGCGCAGATTTCCGGCTTGACCGAGCAGATCGTCAGCTGGGACGAGGTGGGGCAGCAGTTCGCCGCGCCGACCTACTACTCCTACTGGCGTGACAATCGCGCTACCGCACAGGGGCTTTGGCCTGGCTATGTGCGCGGTCTGGAGCTATACGACCGACAGGGCGCGCTGTTGTCCAACCATAACGCGAATATGCCTTACACATTGCCGCCCGGGCAGGATGCGCAATTTGTGATCACCAACGGCGGCAAGCTCTGTTTTCTGCGCTTCGCCGAGGTGCGCGAGGGCGGCGGAAGCGCCCAGGCTCTGGAGGTTTTGGGCAGTATCGGCTTGCGCGTGGACTTTTTGAACGCCATGCGCACCCTGCATCGCTTTGCCTACCTTGATCCGGAAAGTCTGGCGCTCAAGCCGGGTTACGGCGGGGTCCTGCCGCCCGGTATGGCGGATGAAATCATCAGCTATCGAATGCGCCAGACGGATTGGGGATCCGAACTGCCCGCCTTGGTGCGCCAGACGTTGATGCAATTTCTGCTGGCTTTCCTGATCCTGATGGCAGTGCACTATGCGCTGGTCAACACGCTGTTTACTCGCCCGCTACGCCAGTTGCGCCACGAGCTGGATCATTTGCGGCATGGCGAAGCGACGCGCCCGGAGCCGCAGGAGTGGATGCCCGTGCGTGAGTTGCACGAGGTGCGCGAGGCCTTGCACGATTACCGGCGTTCATTGGAGCAGGTACATGACGAGTTGGATCAAACTAATGCCAAGCTATGGCGCGAGGCGCATATCGATGCGTTGACCGGAGTGCTCAACCGGAGGGCGTTTGAGGAAGCATGGGCGAAACTGCAGGCCTGCGAGATGCGTGAACCTCTGGCTATCCTGCTGATCGACTGCGACTTTTTCAAGTCGATCAACGATAGCTATGGTCATGCGGTGGGTGATGCCGTGCTGCGTGAAATAGCCCGCCTGGTCTCCAGCGAGCTTCGCCATGATGAACATCTATACCGCCTGGGCGGCGACGAGTTTCTGGTGATGTTGTGGGGGGCTCATGAGGCGCAGGCCGTGGGGATTGCCGAGCGCTGTCGGCTGGCCGTGTCCGGCGCATCGGTGGAAGCCCTGGGCATCAAGGAGCGTTTGCGAATCAGCATCGGCGTAGTCGCCAGCGATTCGCCCTGTGATGACTTGCCGGAAATGCTGCGTCGCGCCGATATGGCGATGTACGAGGCCAAGCGCGGCATCGGCGACCGCAAGGTCGTGGTTTTCAGCGAGACTATAGGGCAGGCGCAAACCCGCTGGTCTAGCCGGATCGCTCATGCGGTGATGGAGGCTGCATCCAGCGGGCAGGGGTTGTCCATGCACTACCAGCCGGTGGTGAATGCCGAAAGCGGGCGCATCGCTTATTACGAAGCTCTGGCGCGTATCGTGGACGAACAGGGGACGATCGAGCCGGAGGAGATTTTCCAGATCGCAGCGCGTCGCCAGCTGCAAACTCCCCTGGATTTAGCTATTTTGAAAAGCGTTCTGCGCGATCTGGAAACAGGCTTGATCCCCGAGGGTACGGGGGTAGCGATCAATTTTGACGGCGCTTCGATCGCCGACGCTGAAGTCATCCATGCGGTTGACGCGCTGCTGCCCTACGTCGGACGTTACAAAATCGTGCTTGAAATTACCGAAACTTCGCTGATTTCGCGTTTTGATTACCTGAACAAGGCCTTGGCTCGCTATCGCTCACTGGGCTTGCGCGTTGCATTGGATGACTTTGGCAGCGGCTATTCCTCCCTGCGCTACCTCGTGCGCATGCCGGTCGATATCGTCAAGCTGGATCGCAGTCTGGTCGAGGCTTACGATCCAAATTCGGCTTCGGGCGCGGCTTCGGTCAGTATGGTGGTGCATGTAGTGGAAATGCTCAGCGACTGCGGCTTTGACATCGTGGCAGAGGGCGTGGCCAATGAAGTGCAACAACAGAGCTTTTCCAAGCTGGGCATCGGCTATATGCAGGGCTGGTTCTATGGCCGCGCTGAGCGTCCGCCCATGATGCTGGATTGAAAGGTGCCTCCACGCAAGCGCCCTAACAGGATGCTGAAAAACCTTATCCATGAGTTTTTCAGCCCTGCCGAGTCCGGTACATGCCCGGACTCGGCAGGCGCAAATCAATCAGTTACGTGGTTGGTTTGCGTGAAGGACATCCATGTCCCGCTTTAGCCGCTTGCTGAAATCCCTGTTTCAGCAAGCGGCTAAAGGCAGGTTCCAAGTAGGAAGCAGAGGCGGCCCACATAAAAGCCGCGCGACGAAACGCTTGCCCGCCACCCCGCAACGCTTCGTTTTACTTAAGTATTGCCCCGTCTTGGTCAGCTACGCGGGGTCGCGACTTCAAAACAGATGTCTTGTGCTTCGTCGCGGTGCTCCAGCGCAATGCGGTAAGCCTTTCCGGTCAGGCGTTTGAGTGATTTCTCAATCAGACCATAGCCGAAAAAACAGACCGCGCGCTCGCCGGGAGCTGATGCTTCGAAATTTCCCAGATGAGCAAATTCACAGCCTCTGACCTCAAGGCGGATCAGATCGCCATCAACCTGCATGCCGACATCCTCGAAAATTCCGACTTTTTTCAAGCTCGCGCTCAAAAGCTCGCAAGCCTCGACTTCATCCAGTTCATTCGGCCAATCCGGCCAAAGGTCGCTGCTCGTCGCTGCACCGGAGCTGCGCATGGCCGCGTGTGCGCCGACCGCGCCGAGCATGTCGCTCAGGCCGCCAGATATTTTAGCGATGATGACGTTTCTTGGATCGGTAGGCATGGTTGTTCTCCTTAAAGGGGGCGGGTTGCCGAGAAGCTCTTCCCTGAGCTTTTCGGCTTTGCCTATCCCAGTACGTGCACGGGATAGGCAAGATAAAATCAATCGCTTACATGCTCGATGCTCAAGCGGAACGTCCATGTCCAGCCTGACAGGCCGCTGAAATCAAGCATCCCGGTGGCCTCTCAAACGGCGCTATTGTGTTCCACGGCACGGAAAAACACCACGCAACGAGTGGGTATTGTTCACTTCAGCGTTTGCAGGCGGGTCAGGAGCGCCGGGCTGATGCCTAGGTTGCCCATCAGGGTTTCGCTGTATTTGCTGTCAATCAAATAGTGGCACAGGCCAAGCACCTGCATCATGGCCTTGACCGCACGCGTGCTGCGCTCCAGATCGGGCTCCACGCTCTGGATCAACCCCGAGAGCGCGGCGCGCAGATGACTGATGCTCGCGGCGACAAAGTGTGGCGGGACATGCGCGCGCACATGCGCTTCACCGATGCGCTCCTGGATTTTTACAAACACGTCATCGTAGACCCCGCAGAAAATCTGGCGTATCCAGCTCAGGTGGGTGGCCTTCAGCCCTTCCAGACGCCCTTCGAGGTAGGGCGCGGTCTGTGCATCAGCCAGCAGGGCGTCGTAAAACGCGTCGGTTACTGCGGGCAGGTGAGCTTCGATGCGGGACAGATATTCTGCAAGAATGCTCTGATCCTGGACGCAAAGTCCGCTGATGGCGCAATAGGTCGCAAGCTTGCTATCGCTGGTGTTGAGTTGCATGGGGCTCTCCGTGGTTATTGTGATCATCAATCAAGGGGGGGTATCCTCCCTGACGAGAGCCGCTAGAAGCACGCCGCGTGCCAGTCATGCGGCTGCGCACTTGCTGCAGCGGGGGGTGTCATCAAGGGGGAGCCAGATACAATGAAGCAGACTCAGGAGCCTGTTGACGCTCTCGCTGAACGGCGCATTGCGGCGCAAAACTCGACCTCAAAATACTCACATAGCCCGTCTACGCTGAACACGAAGCTGCCGTAAGGCGGCTTTTTCGGTCGATTTCCGCTTGCACAGCAGCCGTTGGTCAAGATCGTGAACAGCTAGGCCTGCTTTTCAACCGAGGTTTACGCTGGGTTTTTCCGGCGAGCGCATGATAGCCGACCATTACGCCCGGACAAGCTAAATTTTATGACGCGATCCTTATTACTTATAGTCAACAAGCCCTACGACATGCTTTGCCAGTTCACGGACAGTGGTGGGAGAGCGACCTTGGCGGATATTGTGCAGCAGCCGGGCTATTACCCGGCGGGCAGGCTGGATCGGGACAGTGAGGGCTTGGTGGTTTTGACCAATCATGGGCGGCTGCAATCCCTCATTGCCGATCCGCAACACAAACTGCCCAAAACCTATCTTGTGCAAGTGGAAGGCGAAGTGACGGATGCCGCCCTGGCGCAGCTTGCCCAGGGCGTGATGCTCAATGACGGCCTGACCCTGCCGGCTGCCGCGAGGCGCATCGACGCGCCAGAAGCGTTGTGGCCGCGCAATCCGCCAGTGCGCTTTCGTGCGGCGATTCCGACCTCCTGGCTGGAGCTGACCCTGCGCGAAGGACGCAATCGTCAGGTGCGACGCATGACGGCAGCGGTAGGCTTTCCCACCCTGCGCCTGATTCGCTGGGCGGTGGGCGAATGGACGTTGGATGGATTGGCTCCGGGGCAATGGCGTTTTGCCGACGCGGAGGGTATGTTGCCCGGATGGTCTGTGCGCAAAAAATCCCTTGGCAGCAGGTAACTATCGTGGCTGTGAGCGAGAGATTTTCTCCCTCCCCCTTGGCGGGGGAGGGTTGGGGAGAGGGGGATGCGCTCACACCATGCCGTAACCTATTCCAACGCTGCTCCACCCTCTCCCCCGCCCTCTCCCCCGCCCTCTCCCATCAAGGGAGAGGGGGTAAAATCAAGCGTAGCTCATGACCGCTCCCGAACTTTCCGTCCTTATAAACCAGCTCGATAACGGCTTGACGCGCGACAGCCACGCGCTGCGCGCACGCCTGCACGGGCTGAAAAAGCGCGCCAACAAGGGCTTGCCGATCGACAAGGGGCTGGCGGAAGTTACAGCGCAGATCGAGGCATCCGTGCAGGCGGTTGCCGCCCGGCGCGCCGCACTGCCGCCGATTCGCTACCCGGATGATCTGCCCGTGGTGCTGCGCCGCGAGGAAATTCTGGCCGCGCTGGGCGAGCATCAGGTGCTGGTGCTGTGCGGCGAGACCGGTTCGGGCAAGACCACGCAGTTGCCGAAAATCGCGCTCGAAGCGGGGCGCGGGGTGCGCGGGCTGATCGGCCACACCCAGCCGCGCCGCATCGCCGCGCGCTCGGTGGCCGGCCGCATCGCCGAGGAACTGGACTCGCCGCTGGGCGAGAAGGTCGGCTACCAGGTGCGCTTCGCCGGGCAGGTGAGCGAGGGCACGCTGATCAAGGTGATGACCGACGGCATTCTGCTGGCGGAAATTCATGGCGACCCGCTGCTTTCCCGCTACGACACGCTGATCATCGACGAGGCGCATGAGCGCAGCCTGAATATCGACTTCCTGCTCGGCTACCTCAAACGCCTGCTGCCCAAGCGCCCGGATCTGAAACTGATCGTCACCTCGGCCACGCTGGACGTGGAGCGTTTTTCCGCGCACTTCGGCGGCGCGAAGATTTTGTCGGTGGAAGGCCGCACCTACCCGGTGGAGATGCGCTACCGCCCGGTGCAGGGCGATGATGACGACCGCGATCGCGATTTGCCGCAGGCGCTGCTCGACGCGGTGGACGAGCTGGCCGCCGAAGGGCAAGGCGATATCCTGGTGTTCCTCGACGGCGAGCGCGCCATCCGCGAGGCGGCGGAGGCGCTGCGCAAGCATCATCCGCCCAAGCATCTGGGCGCGACCGAGGTCGTGCCGCTGTACGCCCGGCTGTCGGCGGCGGAGCAGGCGCGGGTGTTTCAGAAGCACAGCGGGCGACGCATCGTGCTGGCCACCAACGTGGCGGAAACCTCGCTCACCGTGCCGGGCATCCGCTACGTGATCGACACCGGGCTGGCGCGGGTGTCGCGCTTTTCGCCGCGCGCCGGGGTGCAGCGTTTGCAGGTCGAGGCGGTCAGCCAGGCGGCGGCGCGGCAGCGCGCCGGACGCTGCGGGCGACTGGGGCCGGGCGTGTGCATCCGCCTGTACGCCGAGGACGATTTCAACGCCCGCCCCGGCCACACCGACCCAGAGATTCTGCGCACCAATCTGGCGGCGGTGATCCTGCGCATGGAAAGCCTGCGCCTGGGGCATGTGGACGATTTCCCGTTTCTGGACATGCCCGACGGGCGGCAGATCAAGGCGGCCTACGACCTGCTGTTCGAGTTGCAGGCGGTGGACGATGCGCGCGAACTGACCGCGCTGGGACGCCGTCTGGCGGCCTTGCCGGTCGATCCGCGTCTGGGTCGCATGTTGCTGGCGGGCGAAAAGGATGCCTGCCTGGCGGAAATGCTGGTGATCGTCAGCGGCCTGTCGGTGCAAGACCCGCGCGAGCGCCCGGCGGACAAGGCGCAGGCCGCCGATCAGGCGCATGCGCAATGGAAAAATGCGACTTCGGATTTTTTGAGCTTGCTGGCGCTATGGAAATGGTTTGATGAACAGGCGCGCCATCTCTCGCAAGCCAAGTTGCGCGCCCTGTGCGAGAAAAACTTCCTCTCCTACGTGCGCATGCGCGAATGGCGCTCCTTGCATCAGGAATTGCGCGGCCTGTTGCATGAAGAAGGCGTGCATGAAAATGAGAATGCCGCCGCGGATGACCTGATTCATCGCGCCCTGATGAGCGGCTTACTGGGGCATCTGGCGCTGCGCGAGGAGGACAAGCGCAAGACGAATCCGGCCAAGGACAAGCGCGAGATGGTCAGCTACCAGGGCGTCAAGGGACGCAAGCTGGCGATTCACCCCGGCTCCGCCCTGACCAAGCAGCCGCCGAAGTGGCTGATGTCGGCGCAATGGCTGGAAACCACGCGCCTGTGGGGCGCGGTGAACGCGGCGATCAACCCGCGCTGGATCGAACCGCTGGCCGCGCACCTGCTCACCCGCCAGGTCAGCGAACCGCACTACCAGGCGGATTCCGGGCGGGTGGCGGCGTTTGAAACCCTGAGCCTGTATGGCCTGCCGGTGGTGCTGCGCCGGGCGGTGAATTACGCGGCGCTCAACCCGGAGGATGCGCGGCGGATTTTTGTTAGGGAGGGCGTGGTGCAGGCGCTGGCCCCAGACTTGCAGGACGAAGCCGTGCGCCATCCTTGGCAAAAAAGCCCGTTCATCGCCCACAACCAGGCCCTGATCGCCGAAATTCAGGCTTTGGAAGCCAAGGCGCGCAGGCCGGATATTCTGGTGGACGAGGATGCGCTCTGCGCATACTTCGAGCGCCATCTGCCGCCGGAGGTGGTGGACGGCGTGACCCTGGCGGCAGCGCTACGCAAGGACAAGAGCCTGGATGCGCGCTTGCAGCTTGCGCGTGACGATCTGATGCGTCACGAGGCCGAGTCCACCCGTGACGGGCGCTTGCCGGATCGGCTGCGTCTGGGTGAGCTGGAGGTCGCCCTACGCTACCACTTTGCGCCAGGCGCGGCGGATGACGGCGTGACCGCGCGTGTGCCGTTAGCCGAACTGAACCGACTGGATGTGCAGGCTGCCGAGTGGCTGGTTCCGGGATTGTTGCAGGAGAAAGTTGAAGCGTTGATCCGCGCCCTGCCGAAAAACCTGCGCCGCCAGCTCGTACCCGCGCCGGATGTGGCGCGGGCGCTGGTCGAGCGCCTGCTGGAAGGCGTGAACGACTGGCCGCCGCCGGGCGATCTGGCGCAGCGTTTGTCCGCCGAGGCGCAGGCCATGCTGGGCGCGCGCATCGAGCCGACTGACTGGCCGCTGGCCGAGATCGACGCGCATTTGCGCCTGCGCGTGGAGCTGGTGGACGACGCAGGCGAACTACGCGGCAGCGGGCGCGATCTGGCGCGGATGCAGCAGGCCTTGGGCGGCGCGGCCAAGCGCGCCTTCGTCAAGCGTTTCGACACGCGCAAGGGACTGACAGCATGGGATTTCGGCGAGCTGGCGCAGGTCAGCCTGATCGAAAGCCAGGGGCGATCCACCACCGCCTACCCCGCCCTGATCGACGCGGGCGAGAGCGTCACCCTGCAAGCCCTGGACACTTTTGATGCGGCGGCGCAGGCCACGGCGGGCGGCCTGACCCGGTTGTTCGTGCTGGCGGCGCGCGAGGAGGTGAAAGCGCTCAAGCGCGAGGTGGCGCGCGACAACGCGCTCTGCCTGCTGTATTCCGCCCTGTCTGCGCTCAAGGGGGTGGACAAGCCCTGCGCCGATTTGCAGGACGAAGCGGTCTGGCGCGTGGCGCGCGCGGTGTTCGTCGGCGACGCCGCGCCCGCCGACTGGCCGCGCGATGCGGAGGCTTTTGCAGCGCGGGTGGAAAGCTGTCGCCCGCGTCTGTACGCAGAGGGTATGGAGAGCTTGCGCCGCTTGCGCACGTTGTTGCAGGCGGTGCAGAGCCTGCATGGAGCCTTGCAGCAGGCGGCAAAAGCGCATGAGGCGGCGGTGCGCGACATGCAGGCGCAGTTGGCCATGTTGTTCGCCCGCCATTTTGTGCGTGACACCCCGCCCATGCTGTGGCAGCGTTTGCCGGTCTATGTGCAGGCGATGGACAAGCGTTTGCAGCGCTTGCAACAGAACCCGGAGCGCGAAAAACAGGCGCGGGCGCAACTGGAGCCTGTGCTGGCGCGTGCGGGCAAGCTTGCCGGGGTGTCCGATGAATTGCGCATGATGCTGGAGGAATGGCGGGTGCAGTTGTTCGCGCAGGAATTGAAGACTGCCGTGCCGGTGTCGCTCTCAAGGGTGAATGCTTTGCTTGAGGCTGCAGGGGGATGAAAGCGCTGCTGTGCAGGGCGTGGCGGCTGGGCTTGTCACTGGCCTGGCTGTCGGTCTTGTCGATTGCAGTGTCGTTTGCTCCATCGACTGCGTGGGCGGAGGATGATTTCTGGTGGATGGAGCCTGCCGCCGAGCCTGCGCCTGAACCCGCCCCACCCGCAAATGCGCCGCTGAGCGCTCAAGCCCCGCCGCCTTCGTCCACCGATGGCCGCACGATCGAGATCAAGCTGGTCGGCCTGCCCGAATACTTGCAGGCCGACGTGCTCAACTCGCTCACCGCCGAGCGCCAGCGCAAAAGTCCATTCCTCGACGACTTGCTGGCAGGCAATCTGGCGCAGCGCGCCGAGGGCGAGGCGGCGGAGGCGATGGAGGCTTCCGGCTTTTATCGCGCACGGGTCGAGGCTGATCTGCAAACCACGCCGGGCGGCTGGCTGCTCACCCTGAACATCACCCCGGGGCCGATCGTGCACATCAGTCAGGTCGAGGTGATATTGCTCGGAGAGGCGCTGGAGCAACGGCGGGTGGCCAATTTTGCCAAGACTTTTCCCTTGGTGGTGAACGCTCCGCTGGTGCATGCGCCATATGAAGACTTCAAGCGCCGTTGGCTGCAACTGGCGCAGGACGTGGGCTTTCTCGACGCCGCCTACACCCGCCACGAGATTCTGGTCGATCCGCAAACCGATACGGCGCAGGTGTTTCTCACCCTGGACAGCGGCACGCGCTATGTTTTCGGCACGACGAGCTTCGATCAGGCCGGGCCGATGATTTTTGAGCAGGAATTGCTGGACGGCTATGTGCCGTGGAAGCCTGGGCAGCCCTATCTCGTGTCGCGCCTGCTGGAGTTTCAGCGCATTTTGTCGGATACCCAGTTTTTTGAGCGCATGGAGGTTTCGCCCACGCCCAATCGTGAGACGCACACGGTGGATGTGACGGCGGGACTGAGTACGCGCAAGCGCACGCGCTATGCCTTCGGCGTGGGCTATGGCACGGACACCGGGGCGCGGGTGTCGGCGGAAATGGAGCGGCGTTTCCTGAATGCGCGCGGCGACCGCTTTCATGGCCGCGTCGCCGTGTCGCAGCGCGATGTGCAGGTCGATATGGAGCTGCGCCGCCCCTGGCTGGATACCGTGACGCTGGGCGGGCAAAGTTTCGGCGGCACGCCCAGCACGGATTTTTTTGCGCTCGGCCTGAACTCGCGGCGTGAAGAGCTGGACGATGTCACCACCTACCCGCTGGCATTGCGCCTGTCGGCTTTTGACATCAAGGGCGCATGGCGGCGGCAGGCCAGGCTGACCATGCTCTACGAGAAGGACGAGATCAACAACGAGCCGAATCTGTATGGCCACATGCTGATGCCTGGTCTGTCGCTGCTCTACCGCCCCAAGGTGTGGGGGCGACGCATGCTGTGGACCTGGGATGCCGATGTGCAAAGCACGCTGGGGACGCTGGCTTCCAGCGCCGCACTCAGCCAGGTGCGGGTGAATGGCAATCTCAGTCTGCCGGTGCGCGAGTTTGACCAGATTCTATTGCGCGGCAGCCTGGGCGCCAGTCTGTCCAATGATTTTGACAAGGTTCCGCTCAGTCTGCGCTTTTTTACCGGCGGCGACATGAGCGTGCGCGGCTACGGCTTCAAGTCGCTGGGGGCGACGGATGCGGCGGGCAATGTGGTCGGCGGTGAGAACCTGCTGGTGATGAGCGCGGAATATCAATGGATGTTCAAAAATCCCTTCGGCATGGCGGCCTTCGTGGACACGGGCAATGCCTTTAACGGCACGGACATCGCCCTGAAAACCGGCGCGGGTCTGGGCGCGCTGTGGCGCTCGCCGGTGGGCATGGTCGGGCTGTACCTGGCGCATGGCTTTGAAAACGAGGACGAGAGTTTTCGCCTGCATTTTTCCCTGGGGGCTGAGTTTTGATCCTGCTTGTCCTGCGCCTGATCCTGGCCTTGCTGGGCGTGCTCGCCGGCGCGGGCGCGCTGTTGCTGTGGACGCTGCTGGCGCTGGCGCTTTGGCTTGCGACCACGACCTCCGGCCTGCGCGTGTTGCTGGATACGCTGGCGACCACCGGCATGGTGCAGGTCGGGCAGGTAGAGGGCGCGCTCTCCGGGCGGATGCTGTTGAAAGATGTGCATATCGCGGCGGGCGAGGCCAAGGTGCGGGTGCAATGCGCGGAACTGAACTGGCAGCCGCTGGAACTGATGCAACGCCGCGTGCAGGTCGATGGCTTGTGGCTTTCCGGCATGCAGATCGAGCTGGCGGAAGCGAAGCCGAAGGAGGAGAAGCCGCGCACGCCCTGGGAAGGATTGAGCCTGCCGGTGGAGGTTTTCGTCGATGATTTGCGCGTGGATGGGGTGAGTTTGCGGCAGAACGAGGCCGCCGATGCGCAAGCCCTGCTCGCCCATCTCAACGCCCGCTTGTCCATCGAGCGCAGCGGCTTGCACATCCAGCATTTGCAGCTTGAAGACATGGCGGGCTTGCCGGGTTCCGCCCTCAATCTGCGCGGCGCGTGGAGCTTGCAGCCGAAAGATGTGCTGCATCTCGCCTTCGACTGGCATCTGCCTCTGGCGCTGAGCGCGGACAGCCCGAGCCTTGTTGCGGGTCTAGGCCAGATCGAAGGCACGCTGGAGGCGCTCGATTTGCGCCACAGCCTGACCCAGCCCTTTGGCGCAGAGTTGCAGGCCAGTCTTGCGCCCATGCGCGAGGGCTTGCCGTGGACGGCGGCTCTGCAAATCGCGCCCGTGCCGCTGGCCGAGCTGACCATGCTCAAAGGCCATGTCCCGCCGAATCTGCTGACCAAGTTGGGTACGTTGAGCCTGCAATTTGACGCGCAGGGCACGCGGAGCGGGGCGACCATCGAGCGCCTTGCGCTGCAACAGGACAAGACCCGCCTGAACCTCAGCGGGCGACTGGACTGGGCGCAGGGTGTGCATTGGGACATGCAGATGCAGGGCGAGGGTTTGCGCCCCGAGCTTTTTGCGCCCGAATGGCCGGGCGAGCTGAATTTGTCCGTGCACAGCGCGGGCGAGCTGCGCGAGGGCAAGCCGCTGGGGCATGTGCAGATCGAACGTCTGCATGGGAAATTGCGCGGCTACCCGCTGGAGTCCAGCCTGCAAGCCGAAATCAAGGCATGGAGCGCGGCGCTGCCGGAGTTGGCGTTGCACGCGCTGCAACTGCGTTCGGGCGGCAGCACGCTGCAAGCCAAGGGTCTGCTGGGCGAGCGCATGGATCTGCAAGCCGCCTTGCAGTCTGCCAATCTGGCCGAGTTTTTGCCGCAGGCCAGCGGGCGGGCGCAGGCCGATCTCAAGCTGGGTGGCAGCCTGAAGCAGCCCAGCCTGCAAGCCGAGGTGCATGGGCAGAATCTGGCCTGGCAGGCTTACAGCCTTGCGGCGCTGGATCTGCGCGCTCAGGGCAGCCTGGATGCGGCGCTTGAGCTGCAACTGGACGCGCAAAACCTGCGCCAGGGCGGCCAACCTCTGCTGCACGCGGCGCAAGTCGATCTGCGCGGTCAGGCGCGGGCGCATGATTTGCGTCTGGAGCTGGCGCAGGCCGAGCAAGGCAAGAACCAAGGCAAAAACACGGGCGCACGCATCGCTTTGCAAGCCCAGGGCGCATGGGATGGCGCGGTGGAGCGCCTGCGCATCCAGTCTATGGAGCTGACGCATCCGCCGACCGGCTCTTGGGTCAGCCGCGAGCCGGTAGAACTCACGGCCAGCGCCGAGCAGGTCAACCTGCCGCAATGGTGCGGGCTGTTGACCACACCGCCGGGCAAGGCCACGGCCTGCCTGCAAGGCCAATGGCGCAAGGGTGCGCCCGGCGCGCAGGCGAGGCTGGATTTGAATGACTTCAACCTCGCCGGGCTGGACGCCATGCTCAAGGGCAAACCGGTGCAGTTGCGCGGCGTGCTGGCTGGTTCGGTGGCGCTGAATGCGCCGCAGGGCGCACCGCTGCGCGTGGAGGTCAAGGTCAACGGGCAGGATGTCGTCGCCCGCGTACAGACCGGCCTGCCCAGCCTCAAGGGCGTGGCGGAATGGCGCGAGATCGCGCTCGACGCCGCACATGCCGAAGCGGAGCTGGGCGGCGGCGCGGGGCGCGTGGCCGCCAATATCGGCATCAACGACGCCAACCGCATCGAAGCCCAGGTCAACCTGCCCGGCCTGAGCCTGGACGGCGGCCTGCCGCCCGCCCAGCCCTTGCAGGGCTTTGTCGATCTGCGCTTTGAAGACAACGCCCTGCTTGCCGCCTTCTTGCCCATGCTCAAAGAGCCGCAGGGGCGGCTGGCCGGACGCCTGCTTCTGGCCGGTTCGCTGCAAAACCCCAAGGTGAGCGGCGGGGTGCAGATCGTGGATGGGCGGGTGGTGCTGCCGGATCTGGGCGTGCGAGTGAGCGAGGGGCGGCTGTTGTTGCGCGCCTATGCGTCGGATTACCTGACGCTGGAAGGCTCGGCCTTGCTGGGTGCGGGCAGGGCGAAGGTGGATGGGCGCATTGATCTTGCCGATTTGCCCCATTGGCGGGCGCGCCTGCATGTGGGCGGCGAAAACCTGACGGTCATGCGCCTGCCCAATGCCAGCGTGCAGGCCACGCCTGATCTCACCCTGCAACTTGCGCCGGGGATGCAGAAAGTGAGCGGTCGGGTGGATGTGCCGCAGGCGCTGTTCGATGTCGGCGGCTTTGGCGCGGGCGCGGTGCGCCGTTCCAGCGACGTGCGCGTGCTGGGCGAAGAACCGCCCGCGCCCGCCGGGGCGATCGAGGCGGATGTGTTGCTGGTGCTGGGCGAACAGGTACGCATCGAGGGCTTGGGTTTCAAGGGACGGGTGAGCGGTCAGTTGCGTGTGCTCGACCATCCGGGGCAGGCTGCGCCGCTGGCGCAGGGCGAATTGCAGGTGGTGGACGCACGCTACCGCGCCTATGGGCAGGACTTGAGCATCCAGCAGGGGCGCTTGCTGTTCGCCAATTCGCCGCTGGCCAATCCGGGGCTGGACATTCGCGCCATACGCACGCAAACCCAGGACGATGTGGTGGTGGGGCTGCATATCACCGGGCGGGCGAGCGCGCCGCGTATCGCGTTGTTCTCGCAGCCCTCCCTGCCGCAGTCGGAAATGCTGTCCTACCTTGTGACCGGGCGCTCATCGAAAACCGGCGGCGGCGCGAGCACGCAGACCATGCTGCAAATCGCCCAGGCCGCTGGACTGATGGCGGCCAGCGATCTTGCAGAAGGCTCGGTGGCGCGCGATCTGGGGCTGGATGAACTGGGCTTTGAGGCCGGGCTGGGCAGCAACGACATCAGCCTGGCCATCGGCAAGTACCTTACGCCGCGCATCTACCTGCGCTATCTGCAAGGCCTGGGCAGCGGCGTGCAGGATTTCGTAATGACCTTCGACTGGACGCGGGCGATTCAACTGCGTGGACAGGTCGGCACCCGCGCCAGCGGAGTGGATGTTTTCTATCGCTTTGAGCGTTGATGCCAACGCAAAGGGCAGGGTTGCGTGGCGTGTTGCCAGACGCAAAGATTTGCTCTACCTTTCGAGCTTAGTCCGACTTAGTCATTGCGGGGGCGCTTATGCAGGCAGTCAATATCCACGAGGCAAAAACCCAGCTTTCGCGCTACGTTGATCGTGCTGCGCAGGGTGAAGAGATCATCATTGCGCGCACGGGCAAGCCCGTGGCGAGGCTGACGGCGCTTGCGCCTAAAGACGACGCGCCGCGTCCCTTGGGGCTTGGTGCGGGGCGCTTTCATCTTCCGGATGATTTTGATGCCTTGGGGCAGGCGGAAATTGAAAGCATGTTTCATGGTGCTTAGGTCATGACAGGGCGTAGTTATTTGCTGGACACCCACATCCTGCTTGCCGCGCTGCTTAGTCCCGATCGTCTGGCGGAAAGCGTGCGCGCAGAACTCGAAAACCGCCGGAATCCGGTGTATTTCAGCAGCGCCAGCCTATGGGAAATCGCGATCAAACGCTCATTGCAGCGAGAGCGTTTTGACTTCGCGCCCAAGGATATTCACAAACTGGCGCTTGACTGCGGCATGATCGAGCTTGTCGTATCGGCGCAAGATACTTATGCCATTGCCGATTTGCCCTGGCATCACCGCGACTTTTTTGACCGAATGCTGGTCGCTCAGGCAATGAATCTTCCCGCGTACCTGCTCACCAGCGACCGGATTTTGCCCCGCTATTCCGAACTGGTGGTTTCCTGCGCGCTCACGCACGGAACAGCGAATCCCTGACCCTGAAATCTGGAGATGTATCGTGACTTTCAACCGCTCTGACGTTGCAGCCCTGCTGCGCCGCGCCGCGCTGGAAGAGATTCTGCCGCGCTATCGCAAGGTGGCGGGGCATTTGAAGGCGGACGGCTCCTGGCTGACCGAGGCGGATACGGCGATGCAGCAGCGGGTGCAGCGCGATCTGGCCGCCCTTTGGCCGGAAATTCCCTTTTTGGGCGAGGAAATGACTGCCAGCGAACAGCAGGCGCTGATGCAGCAGGCCGACACGGGGTTGTGGGTTCTTGACCCGATTGACGGCACGAGCAACTTTTCCGCCGGTGTACCGATTTTCGGCCCGTCACTGGCGCTGATTCGCGGCGGCAAGGTGGTGCTGGGCGTGGTGATCGACGTAATGCGCGACGAGACCTTCAGCGCCGCCCTGGGCGAAGGCGCGTGGTGCAATGGCGAGCGCATGTCGCCGGTGAAAAGCGATATTCCGCTCAACAAAACCCTGGCCTGCATCGATTTCAAACGCCTGTCTCCCGCCCTGGCGACGCGTCTGGCCGCCGAGCCACCCTACAGCTCGCAGCGCTCCATCGGTTCGGTGGCGCTGGACTGGTGCTGGGTCGCCGCCGGGCGCTTTCATGTCTATCTGCACGGCAAGCAGGGGCTATGGGATTACGCCGCCGGACATTTGATTCTGCAAGAAGTCGGCGGGCATAGCTGCACGCTGGAGGGTGAGCCGGTGTTCAACAATACCTTGGACAAGCGTTCGGCGGTGTGTGCGGGGGATAAGCGGTTGTTTGCGGAGTGGGAGGGGTGGTTGAGGGGGTGAGTCGATATGTCACCAAAGTTAGAAAGCCTTGCTAGGTGGCTCTTTGATAATGAGCATCAAACTCTTTGATTATGTTCGGATTGTATAGGGTCTTCTTGCCACCTTTTGGGTTATTTGGGTTAAGAAACCGCTGGTGCGCGAACTTCGGATTTTCCTCCAACGCTTTCCGGGTATCGTGATATTTCTTGTTAGCCTTGAAGTCTACGTACCTCTTGCTCAGCCGGGTTGTTAGAACCAGATAATCCCAAGGATATTTGTCGATAATATCTTCTTCTGCAAGCCTCACCTCTGGAGCGCTAGGGTCATTTGTAACCTGAACTGGTAACCCGCCCGCGCTATTCCCCTTTTGAAATTTAACATCAATCCTTAAGGTTAGATTGTAGTTACTTGGCTCATCTTCCTCATCGTACCGAGACTCCACCGATTTTATATAGCTCAATAGTTTCTTCTCAGCGGAGTTTAAAGCTGTTCCCTTAGCTGTATCGAAATCTCGGAAGAACGAAATTGGCATCAGGTAAAAATTGTACCCAGCCAGCACATCACCAAACCAAGAGTGCACTAGGTGCAGATAGTTCTGCAACGAGGCGGTGCCAAGCTCCTGTACTTTCAAAGACAGCGTGAGATCATCATTCACGAAATGGATGGCGTTATCGCGTATTTCCGTTAGCGCTATTAAGTTGTCTAGAGCTGCTCTATCAATTTTCGTCCCGTACTCTTCAGTGATGATGCGACAGCAATCAAACAGCCCAACCGACATCGGGTTTCCTGAGCGGTTTCTCTTGGGGCGCTTAATTCTTGATCGCTCTCCGTTCTTTAGCGTTTTATGCTCCAAGACATAGAGTGCAGCTGGCTTATTTCCTGCCAAATTTAGCACCTTGGCCTTCAGCAACAGCTCCCATGAGTTGATGCAAAGTACGGAAAACGTTTCTTCGCGATACTTAAAGTCTGGTTTGTTATAAATCTCAATCGCCGAAAGCATAGCAGCTACGGACTTCTCAAGCATTAAACGCGACCGAGATTTCATATCGCCTCCAGCCAGCTAAATTCTCATTAATCGTATTCACATGGATTTTTGCGTGAACTCATCTCGAAGAATGGGTTCGACACCGATTGATTGACGAATGTAACGGTGCCACGAAGATTCCCTCAGCCTTCATCAACTCTTCTTTGCTTGAGCAGCTTATTGATTTCATCTACAGCCTGCTGCTCCTCGTTCTGAAAGGCATTCGGCTCGATTGTGGCCTTTAGTGATTGGTATCCAATGAAGAGAGCAGCCCCACCCATGATAATTGTGGCGACATCCGCTTTTCCGTTGACTGTCGCCCAAATCGCTGCTGCAACAGCCAAAATCAAAGTGAGTGCGTAGAATGGCTTCAGTCGCTTGACCTTGCGCGCTTGTTCTAGCCGGATGTTCTCTTGCCTCAATGGTCGCTCTTGCAGCAGAACATCACTACTGCAATGAACTAGTAGCTTATGTTCGTTTTGGGAGTTATCGGTGACATTGAGGTCACCATGAACATTGATCTCGCCATCATTGTTGAAATCGCGCAATGCTTACATCCTGTCCAATAAAGTTGTGAACGCCTGCTCGTTGCATCCTTTTATTCGATGAAGGCCCGAATCCGCGTCAAGCCCAACAGCCCGCATACTTAGCGAGCTGTCGTTCACTGATTCAAAAGGCTTTTCGTCTTCCATGACCGCGATGTCCTTGAGTGGTGGTACGGCAAAAGCCGCAGGACTTTTGCGCTGGTTTGAAGTGATATTCCTGCTGTCCTTCGACAAGGTCAAGCGTCTATTTTGTGACATCCCTTATCCAATCTTATCCACTCCATAGCGCCAAGCTTTCATGCCTTCCGGCCATCCTTGCTAATCCAGTCCGCCCCTGTTTTTGAGGTACAGGAGGAAGTCGTCCGGCTCGGGCAGTTGCGACCAGACGGAGGGCGGAAAGGTGGCGCGGCCAAATTGACAAATGAACCAAAATTGGTACATTCCATCCCATGAATCAACCTACGCTAGACGTGCGTTTCTTCCGCACGGAATCCGGTAACGAGCCTGTCAGGGAGTGGCTGAGGTCGCTTGATCCGGCTGATCGCCGGGCGATTGGCGAGGATATCAAGACGGTTCAGTTCGGTTGGCCGCTGGGTATGCCGCTGGTGCGGAAGATGGGGAAGGATTTGTGGGAGGTGCGGATTCGCCTGGATGGGCGGATTGCGCGGGTGATGTTTACCGTGGCGGACGGCGCCATGGTGTTGCTGCATGGCTTTATCAAGAAGTCGGACAAGACTCCGGCGGACGATCTTGAGACGGCCAGGCAGAGAATGAATCAGGTTAGAGCCGGATATTTAGGGTTGGATAAATGAGCAACGCACATATTGGAAGCCGGTTCGATGATTTCCTCGCGGATGAGGCGATGCTTGAGGAGGCCACGGCGGTTGCGGTGAAGCGTGTTCTTGCGTGGCAGATCGAGCAGTCGATGAAATCTCAGAGCCTGACCAAGAAGGCGATGGCCGAGCGTATGCATACGAGCCGTTCGGCGTTGAATCGCTTGCTCGATGAGCACGATACGAGCTTGACCTTGACCACGCTGGCCAGCGCGGCGGATGCGCTTGGCAAGAAGATCAGGATCGAGCTGGTCTAGCGGCTGAAATTCGTCATTCAATTCCTTCAGCCCCACATCGCCATGCGCGCAAGCCTTCCGGCCTGCCGCGCGTGGGCATCTGGCTCGCTTTCATACCCAAATGACATCCCGAAATGAGTGAGTCGCGCTGAAAGGACGTACAATCCCGCCATCCCATCCATCTGATGATTTTCTGGAGTTTCCATGTCTGCTGATGCTTCCCGCCGCCGTTTCCTGGCGGCTCTTGCCGGATTGCCCCTGAGCGCCATGCTGCCTGCCGAACTGCTGGCCGAGGCCGATCAGGCCGGGTTGACCCTGGGCGAGGCCAAACCCTTCGATTTCGAGATGCTGCGCAAAATGGCCAAGGACATGGCCGACAAGGCCTACAAGGAACCCGCACGCCCCACCCCCGAAGCGGTGATGAAGATCAACTACGATGAGCAGGGGCGGATCAAATTCAACTACGACCTGGCCTTGTGGCGTGACGGCCCGTCGGCGTTTCCCATCACCTTCCGCCCGGTCGGCGAATATTTCCAGAAAACCGTGCGCGTGTTCGCCGTGGATAACGGCCAGGCGCGTGAAGTGGTTTACCGCCCGGACTATTTCAGCTTCGGCCCGGCCAGTCCGATGAACCAGTTCAAGCCGGGCGAATCGGCGATCGCCGGTTTCTGGGCGATGGAAGCGCGCAGCACCGACTGGCGCAAGAAAGAGCCGTGGGCGACTTTCCAGGGCGGTGCGTATTTCCGCGCCGTGGGCGAGCTGGGGCAGGTCGGCATGTCGGCGCGCGGCATTGCGCTGAACGTCGGCGGGCATGAGCCGGAAGAGTTCCCCGATTTCCGCTCGTTCTGGATCGAGCCCGCGCTCAAGGAGAGCGACCCGCTGGTGGTGTACGCCCTGCTGGACGGCCCCTCGGTCACCGGCGCGTACCGCATCGCCATGCATCGCACCAAGGGCGTGGTCATGGACATCGAAAACCACATCTTTATGCGCAAGAGCGTGGAGCGCTTGGGCATCGCGCCGCTGACCTCGATGTTCTGGTACGCGGAATACCCGGCGGCGCATTCGCACGACTGGCGTCCCGAAGTGCACGATTCCGACACGCTGGTGATGTGGACCGGCGCGGGCGAGCGCATCGCACGTCCGCTGAACAACCCGACGCGCATCATCGCCTCGTCGTTCATGGACAACAATCCGAAGGGCTTCGGCCTGTCGCAGCGCGATCGCAACTACGACCACTACCTGGACGGCGTGAGCTACGACCGCCGCCCCAGCGTGTGGGTGGAAACCGTCGGCGACTGGGGCAAGGGGCGCGTGCAGCTGATCGAAATTCCCACCGACGATGAGGTTTACGACAACATCGGCGTGTTCTGGGTGCCGGACAAGCCCGCCTCCAGCGGCGCGAGCTTCAGCTTCAAGTACCGTCTGCACTGGCTGGCCGAGCAGCCGAACTATCCCAAGGAGCTGGCGCGTGCGGTGGCGTTGCGCGTCGGACGCGGCGGCGAGCCGGGCAAGGCGCACCCGGCCAACAGCAAGAAGTTCGTCATCGAGTGGGATGGCGAGGTGCTGAAGAGCATTCCCTGGGGCGTGCGTCCCAAGGTGGTGGTCAATGCCTCACGCGGCAATCTTGCCCTGATGCGTACCGAGCCGATCTGGTACACCCCGCGCTGGCGTTCGGAGTTTGACCTGACCGTGGACGGCGGCGAGCCGGTCGAGCTGCGCGCTTATCTGGAAGTGGATGGCAAGCCGCTGACCGAGACCTGGTTGTATCAGTATCAGCCGTAAGGTTTGGGTGGGTGCGTCGCCAAGGCGGCGGCTTTGGTTTTCCCTCCCCCTTTTGAAGCCGCCGTGGACTGGCCTGTGGAGACCGGGTCAAAGCGCCATGGATGGCGCATTGAGCGCCGTCGCGACAGGACGTCGCGTCGGGCGCGACCCGGTTGGAGCGGGTCAGGCCACGGCTTGCCCGTAGGGCGGCTTCATGGGGTGCATTTCTTTGGTGACTATCTTTGTGAAAGCAAACAAAGTTACTCGCCCATATCAGCGGTAAGTCGTGCAGCGTACCGACATAAAAACGGGCGAAACAAGGCCACGACACTTTAATCGGAGGGCGGTGGTTTTTTCGCCCGTCGCAACGACGTCGCTTCGTAAGCAAGCAAAGCCGCTCACGGGCGAGTAACTTTTCTTGCTCGTGCAAGAAAAGTCACCAAAAGAACACGCCCCCGAGGGGTCGCCCTACGGGCAAGTCGTGAACGCAGCGCCTCCGGCAAGGCCGTCCCGACGCAACGTCCTGTTGCGGCGGGACTAAACAGGCCATCCCTGGCCTGTTTACCATGCCTCCAGCACTACGTTCACGACGACCCCAAGGGGGAAAGGAAATCCAAAACCCGCGCACTTCGTGCGCAAATCCTGCCGTGTCCCTCAATACCTCCTCACCTTTCCGCAAAAGCGCCGCATTAGCCCAGGTAAGTCCCATGTCCCTTCTACCGCGCATCTTCCCCGATCAACCCGCACAGAACGCCGCTCCCAAGCCCGCGCAAGCGCGCAACGCCATGCAGGCGCGCTACCACCACTTCGCCCTGGCGGTGGAAATTTTGCAGGACATCGCGCAAGGTACGCTGCCTGCTGATCAGGTGCTTTATCACCAGTTCCGCAAACGTCCGCAAATGGGGGCGCGTGATCGTGGCGTGGTGGCGGAAAGCGTGTATGGCGTGCTGCGTTTGCGGCGCAGTCTGGCTTGGCGCATGGGCGTGGACGAAAAACGCTGGAACATGCTGGTCGGCGGTTTTCTGCTCGACCAGGGCTGGGCGGAGCGCGAGTTCGTGCTCAAGTGGCTGGGCGACCAGGGCGCGGCCAAGGCGCTGGATGGCCTGGCGCGCAGCCTGGATGACGCCCCCCTTGCCGTGCGCGCCAACCTGCCCGACCCCGTGGCGCAGCGCCTGCTCGCCGCCTACAGCGAAGATGAGCTGCTCGCCCTGTGTGCGGCGATGAATCAGCCCGCGCCGGTGGATATTCGCGTGAACACGCTCAAGGCCGGGCGCGAGGATATCCGGCACATGCTGGATGAACTGGGCTTGCCGACGGAAATCACCCCTTACGCTCCGCACGGTCTGCGTCGGCATGACCGCCGCCCGCTGTTCAATCTGCCGGCCTTCAAGAACGGTCTGTTCGAGATTCAGGACGAAGCCAGCCAGTTGGTCGGGCACTTGGTTGCTCCCGAACCAGGCGAGCGCGTGCTGGACTTGTGCGCCGGCGCGGGCGGCAAGACGCTGCAACTCGGCGCGCTGATGCAGAGCAAGGGCAGCCTGATGGCCACCGATATTTCTGCACATCGCCTGGAAAAGCTCACCCCAAGAATGCGCCGCGCCGGCTTGTCCAATGTGCGCCCTGTGGCGATCAGCGGCATGAGCGATGCCCATTTGAAGCGCAATAAAGGCATGTTCGACCGCATTTTGATCGACGCGCCGTGCTCTGGCACGGGCACATGGCGGCGCAACCCCGACCTCAAGTGGCGCATGCTGGAGCTTGAGGAGCTGAACGCCACCCAGTCCGCCCTGCTTGAAGGTGCGGTGCGCCTGCTCAAGCCCGAAGGGCGGATTGTGTACGCTACCTGCTCGATTTTGCCGGAAGAAAACGAGCGCATCGTGGAACGCTTTTTGGCGCAACACCCTGAGTTCCGCCTGGTTTCCGCCGCCGAAACCTTGCAGGCGCAGGGTATTAACGTGCCGGACATGGGCGAGATGCTCAAGCTCGATCCCGCCAAGCATGGCACGGACGGCTTTTTTGCCGCCGTTTTGCAGAGGGCTGGCGCGTAACCCGCGCAATTGTCTTTAGTTTTATTTATACATCAACTTGGTTGATGATCTGGCGTCTCTTGCTTAAACTCCGTGCATTAGTCATTTCTTATGGAGTTAGGCATGTTGCGCACAAATCTTGGGGCGAGTTACTCGCCCCTGTACTTTCTTGCCGCCCTGGGTGCTGGCGGTCTGTCGGTTTCCTTTTTCATCTACCTGCTGTTCATGACCCCGCACCCAGGGTCGCCGATGGCGACCTTCAATCACCTCTGGCCGCTGCTGACGGGTGGCAACCTGCTTGTTTCGGCGCTGATTGCGCTTGATCTTGCGGTGATCGTGTTCTTTGCCTTCCTGCATTTCCGCCTGCTGGCGTGGAATTTCCGTGAATACGCCGCCTTCAAGCAAACGGATGCCTTCCAGAAGCTCATGACGTCGAATGCGGAAATCAGCCTGATGACCATTCCGCTCACCCTGGCGATGAGCATCAACGTCATGTTCGTGCTCGGCGCGGTATTCGTGCCGAATCTGTGGAGCATCGTAGAGTGGATGTTCCCCGCCGCCTTGCTGGCCTTTCTTGCCGTGGGTGTGTATGCCATGAAGATCCTGGTGACTTACTTCGCCCGCGTATTGAGCGAAGGCGGCATTGATTTCGCCAGCAACAACAGCCTGGCGCCGATGATCGCCATTTTCTCCCTGTCGATGATCGCCGTCGGCCTGGCGGCTCCGGCGGCGATGAGCACATTCAAGGTGACGCAGGCATGGAGCATCACCTTCTCCCTGTTCTTTTTCAGCACGGCGATTTTGCTGGCGGCGATCAAGCTGATTCTGGGCTTCAAAGCGATGATGGAGCATGGCATCAGCGAGGCCGCCAGCCCCAGCCTGTGGATCATGATCCCCATTCTCACCCTGCTGGGCATTACCTGGATACGCCTGAACCACGGCCTGCATCACGGCTTTGGCGCACATGGCGAGGCGAGCGCGCTGTTCGTGCTGACCTCGGCGGTGTTGTCCGTTCAGATCCTGTTCGGCCTGATCGGCTGGGCGGTGATGCAGCGTCTGGGCTATTTCCGTGATTACGTGCACGGCGACAAGGGCAATGCCGGGACCTTCGCTCTGGTATGCCCCGGCGTGGCTTTCTTCGTCTTTGGTACGTTTTTCATCCACCTGGGGCTGGTGGCGACCGGCCTGCTCGGCAAGTTTTCCTGGGGCTACTGGCTGCTGTTGCTGCCCTTCGTGTGGGTGCAGATCAAGACGGTGCAGCTGATTTTCGGCTTGAATCGTCGCATCCTGCGTGCGGCTTAAGGCATTTCAGCCACGAGGGGGCGAGGGATCGCCCCGTGCGCGTTCAGGGGCAAAACATGCACAACCCGGCGATGCCGGTTTTTTTTAGGGCGCTTTCATAAATTCGATCAAGCCGATGGATGTCAGCCAAAAACCGGCGAAAAAACGCAGCATACACACAGTATGTGAGCATTTTGGGCCTGTTTTTGGCGCAGAAGACGCGGCTTCAGCGGATTTATGGAAGCGCCCTTTATTGCGCTGCGAGGCGGTACACCGCAGTCTCGGCCAAAAGATTGGGTGCAAGGCGCATGAGCGCGCGGCTGCGCTGCTGGCGGTCGATCATTTCACGGGCGAGGATGCGCAAGCCCAATTCTTCGCACAGTGCTTCGAAGTCGCGCACCGTGCACAGATGGATGTTGGGGGTGTCGTACCAGCCGTAGGGCAGGGTCTTGGTCACCGGCATATGCCCGCCGAGGCCGAACTGCAGGCGATTGAGCCAGTAGCCCATGTTGGGGAAAGTGACGATGGCCTCGCGGCCGATGCTGACCATTTCCTGAAGCAGGCGCTCGGGGTGGCGCATGGCTTGCAGGGTGTGGGTCATGATGACGTAATCGAAGCTTTGCGCGTCGAACCAGGTGTTCAGCCCCTGGTCGAGATTGGCCTGGATAACCGGCGTGCCGCCTGCGACGCAGCGCGCCAGTTTGTCGATGTTCAGCTCCAGGCCGTAGCCGGTGATGTTGCGGCTTTGCTCCAGTTCGCGCAGCAGGGCGCAGTCGCCGCAGCCCAGGTCGAGTACGCGGCTGCCGGGTTGGATCCAGTCGCTGATGATGGCGTGGTCTAGTCTCATGCGCGGGTGTCCTTGCGGATGTCTTGGGCGACGCGCTGCATATAGGCGCGGAACACGTTCATGTAATCAGGAATGGGAACGAGGAAGGCGTCGTGACCATGTTCGGATTCGATTTCGGCATAGGTCACGCGCTTGCCGGCCTTGAGCAGGGCGCGCACGATTTCCTGCGAGCGTTCCGGCGCAAAGCGCCAGTCGGTGGTGAACGAGGCGACAAGAAATTCCGCATCCGTAGCGGCGAAGGCGCGGGAGAGGTCGTGCTCGAACGCGCTTGCCGGGTCGAAATAGTCCAGCGCCTTGGTCATCAGCAGGTAGGTGTTGGCATCGAAACGATCAACAAAGCTCGCGCCCTGGTAGCGCAGGTAGCTTTCCACCTGAAATTCGACATCGAAACCGAAATTGATCTGCCCGGCGCGCAGTTCGCGGCCAAACTTGGCGCGCATGGCGTCGTCGGAAAGATAGGTGATGTGGCCGAGCATTCTCGCCAGCATCAGCCCCTTGCGCGGCGCAACGCCATGCTCCAGGTAGTGGCCGTCACGAAAATCCGGGTCGGCGAAGATGGACTGGCGCGCCACTTCGTTGAAGGCGATATTTTGCGCGGACAGCTTGGGCGCGGCGGCGATAATCAGCGCATGGCGCATGGCTTTGGGGTGGCTGATCGCCCATTGCATGACCTGCATTCCGCCCAGGCTGCCGCCGATGATCGCCGCCCATTGTTCGATGCCCAGGCGACGCATCAGGCGTTCCTGGCTGACCACCCAGTCATTGACCGTGACGATGGGGAAGTCCGCGCCATACACCCGCCCGGTTTGCGGGTTGAGCGAGGTCGGGCCGCTGCTGCCCTTGCAGCCGCCAAGGTTGTTGAGGCAAACCACGAAGAATTGATCGGTGTCGATCGGCTTGCCCGGGCCGATGGCCGAATCCCACCAGCCGGGCTTGCGCTCATCCATGCTGTGGTAGCCCGCTGCGTGGTGGTCGCCGGACAGCGCGTGGCAGATGAGCACGGCATTGGAGCGTGCGGCATTGAGTTCGCCGTAGGTTTCGATCACCAGCTCATAGCCCGGCAGGGTTTTGCCGCTATCAAGCTCAAGCGCCTCGTCGAAGCGCAGCGTCTGCGGGGTGACAAGTCCGACGGAATCCGGAGGCAGAACAGCGGGCATGGTGCGGAATCAACAAAAATGAAGGTGGGATGGTAACGCGGGGGGGCGGTGGATGGAATACAGTTTTAGCCACAGAGGACACGGAGCGCACAGGGCTTTTCTGCCCTCAGCGATCTCGGTGTCCTCTGCGGCTAAACGTTTTTGATCGCTCACACCAACAGACTGACCAGAATCGGCAAGACGCTGATCTTGATGATTTGCACCAGCAGCAGCAGCGCCAGCGGCGAGAGGTCGATGCCGCCCAGATCGGGGATCAGGCGGCGAATGGGAGCGAGCAGCGGCGAAATGAGCTGATCGAGCACCCGTGCGGCGGGCGCGCCCTGGGCGTTGGGGAACCAGCTGAGAATGGCGTGGATAATGACGCCCCAGAACAGCATGTCCAGCGCAATCTCCAGCAGGTGCAACACCGCGAGCAGGGGCAGCAAGAAGGGATTGGCGATGCCGCCGGTGACGCTATACGCCACGATCAGGAAAATCAGGGCGAAGGCGAAGGCTAAGAGCAGCGAGGCGCTGTCCTGCCCCTTGAGCGGCGGAATAAAACGCCGCAGAGGCGCGAGCATGGGGTTGGTCAGGCGCACGATGGCCTGGCTGACCGGATTGTAAAAATCGGCGCGCGCCAGTTGCAGGCTGAAACGCATGAGCAGGAAGATAATGACCAGGTCAAAAATCATGCGCAATAGCAGCACGATGGGTTGGGTCATGGCGGCATCCATCAGGCTTGACCCCTTATTGATCCATGAGAGCGGCGAGTTCTGCGGCGCGTGCGCGCGCAGCTTCCAGCGCCTGTTCAAATGCGACGGGCAGTCCAGCCTGTTGCAGGACGGCGATGCCGCGTTCGGTGGTGCCGCCGGGTGATGTGACGCGTGCGCGCAAAACGGCGGGATCCTCGTTCGATTCCAGCGCCAGGCGCGCTGCGCCGAACAGGGTTTCCAGCGTCAGCAGGCGAGCGGTGGCGGCATCCAGGCCGAGCTTTTCGCCCGCAGCCTGCATGGCTTCCATCACCAGAAACGCGTAGGCCGGGCCGCTGCCGGAGAGCGCGGTCACGCTGTCCAGCAGAGCCTCGCTTTCCACCCATACGCACACGCCCACGGCGCGCAGCAGCGATTCGGCCTGTGCGCGTTCGTCGGCTTTGATGGACTCGCCGGCATACAGGCCGGTAGCGCCGGCCTGTACCAGGGCTGGCGTATTGGGCATGGCGCGCACGATACGCTGATGCCCGCCCAGCCAGCGGCTCAGTGTGACGACGCGCACGCCGGCGGCGATGCTGATGACCAGTTGCTCCGGGCGCAGGCTGGTCGCCAGCTCGCCAGCCACGGCGGCCAGGGACTGCGGCTTGACGGCCAGCACGACGATGTCCGCCTGACTCACCGACTGAGGGTTGTCATTGAGCACGCAAACCCCCAGCGCGGCGAATTCCTCGCGCGCATCAGCATTAGGGTCGGAAACGCAGAGGCGATCCGCTGCGTGGTTGTTGCGTAAAAGTCCGCTGACCAAGGCGCGCGCCATGTTGCCGCCGCCGATAAAGCTGATCATGGGGGTCATGCTGAAAATCCTCCGTGGGTGATTTCCGGATGTGGTCGGGAGATGGATTCTAGACTTGTGCAGGGCGGTCGCCAAAGATCGCCGTTCCGACGCGCACCCATGTCGCCCCTTGCGCCACGGCGGCTTCAAGGTCAGCGGACATGCCCATGGACAGCGTGTCCAGTTCCAGGCCCTGAGCGACCAGGGTTTCCTTGAGCTGGCGCAGGCGGGCGAAGCTGGCGGATTGTCGCTGCGGGTCGTCGCTCGGTTGCGGGATGGCCATCAGGCCGCGCAGGCGCAGGCGGGGCAGCCGCGCCACGGCATGCGCCAGCGCCGGAGCGTCCTCGATTTGTACGCCGGACTTGCTGGCTTCGCGATCGATATTGACCTGGATGCACACGTTGAGCGGCGGCAGATCGGCGGGGCGCTGGGCGTTCAGGCGCTCGGCGACGCGCAGGCGGTCTATGCTATGCACCCAGGCAAAATGCTCGGCGATCAGGCGGGTCTTGTTGCCCTGGATCGGGCCGATGAAATGCCACTCAAGTTCAAGCCCGCTTAGAGCTTCCAGCTTGGGCAAAGCCTCCTGCACATAGCTTTCGCCGAAAGCCCGCTGGCCGCAGGCGTAGGCAGTGCGCAGGGTGTCGGCAGAGACGGTTTTGCTTACGGCGAGAATCCGCGCTTGTTCCGCCATGCGTCCGGCATCCGAGAGAGCCTGGGTGACGCGACGCTGAACCTGGTCGAGACGTGCGCACAGATCTCTCATCGGCAAAGCTTGCGGGGCAGCAAGCGTTGCCCCAGACGCGCTTTCGGCTTGCGTTAAGCGGTTTGGGGAAGTACCTTCATCCCGTGGTTGTACGTCGTTCATGGCTTCATATAGTTGGGGTGTCTTGTGGATATTGAAACCTTATTGGCCTTTTCGGTAAAAAACGGCGCGTCGGACTTGCACTTGTCCGCTGGCGAACCGCCGATGATCCGTGTGGACGGGGATATCCGGCGCATCAATGCCCCCGCACTGTCGCACCAGGACGTGCACGCCATGGTGTACGACATCATGAACGACAAGCAGCGCAAGGAGTATGAGGATAATCTGGAAACCGACTTTTCATTCGAGATTCCAGGGTTGGCGCGTTTTCGTGTGAACGCGTACATCCAGAATCGCGGCGCGGGCACGGTCATGCGTACCATTCCCAGCAAGGTGCTTACGCTGGAGGAGCTGGGCGCGCCGAAGATCTTCAAGGAAATCGCCAATCAGCCACGCGGCATCGTTTTGGTGACCGGGCCGACCGGTTCGGGCAAATCCACCACTCTGGCGGCGATGATCAATTACATCAACGAAAACGATTACTCGCACATTCTGACCATTGAAGACCCCATCGAATTCGTCCACCAAAGCAAAAAGGCGCTGATCAACCAGCGCGAGGTGCACCGCGACACCCATAGCTTCAACAACGCCCTGCGCTCCGCGCTGCGTGAAGATCCGGACGTGATCTTGGTGGGCGAGATGCGCGACCTGGAAACCATCCGCCTGGCGCTGACCGGCGCCGAGACCGGCCACCTGGTGTTCGGCACCCTGCACACCTCCAGCGCGGCCAAGACCATCGACCGTATCGTAGACGTGTTTCCGGCGGCGGAAAAAGACATGGTGCGCGCCATGCTTTCCGAGTCGTTGCGCGCGGTCATTTCGCAAACCCTGCTGAAAAAAGTCGGCGGCGGACGCGTGGCGGCGCACGAGATCATGATCGGCACCCCGGCGATTCGTAACCTGATCCGCGAGAACAAGATCGCGCAGATGTATTCGGCGATCCAGACCGGACAGGCGATGGGCATGCAGACTCTGGATCAGAACCTGAAGGAGCTGCTGGCGCGTAATGTCATCTCCCGTGACGCGGCGCGCAATGCGGCGATGAACAAGGCTGATTTTGCGTAAGACACAGACAGGATAGGAAGCAGCATGGATCACAGTCAGGCGATCAGTTACGTTCACGACCTGTTGCGACGGGTCATTGAGCTTAACGCATCGGACTTGTTCGTCACTGTCGGCGCTCCGCCTTCAGTCAAGCTCAATGGACTGATCAGCCCGTTGACCACGCAGGCGTTGTCGCAGACGCACAGCGAGGTGCTGACCCGTTCGATCATGAATGACAAGCAGCTCTCTGAGTTCGAAAAATGCAAAGAGATCAACTTTGCGATCGCCCTGCCGGGCATCGCGCGCTTCCGCGTCAACGCCTTCAACCAGCGCGGCTCGGTGGGCATGGTGTTGCGTCTGATTCGGCACGATATTCCAAGCTTTGAGGAGTTGCGCCTGCCGCCTCAGCTGCGTGAGTTGTCGATGACCAAGCGCGGACTGATCATCTTCGTCGGCGCCACCAGCTCGGGAAAATCCAGTTCGTTGGCGGCGATGGTGGGTTACCGCAACGCCAACTCGCAGGGGCATATCGTCACCATCGAAGACCCGATCGAATTCGTGCATCAGCATCAAAAGTGCATCGTCACTCAGCGCGAGGTTGGGGTGGACACTAACAGCTACGAGATCGCGCTGAAAAATACGCTGCGTCAGGCGCCGGATGTGATTTTGATCGGTGAGGTGCGTGACCGGGAAACCATGGATCATGCCATTGCCTTCGCCGAAACTGGACATCTTTGCCTGACCACTCTGCACGCCAACAATACCAATCAGGCGCTGGATCGCATCATCAACTTCTTCCCTGAGGAGCGGCGGGGACAGTTGCTGATGGATCTTTCACTCAACCTGAAAGCGGTCGTCTCGCAACGTCTGACAAGGCTTGAGGACAATACGGGGCGCGTGCCGGCCGTCGAGATCATGATCAACACGCCCTTGATGCAGGACTTGATCTTCGAGGGCAAGGTGCATGAGATGAAAGATCTCATCAAGCGCTCCAGAGAGCATGGGATGCAGACTTTCGACCAGCACCTGTTTGATTTGTACGAGACCGGGTTGATCAGCTTTGAGGAGGCGTTGCGCAATGCGGATTCGGTCAATGACCTGCGCATTGCGGTGAAGCTGAATAGCCGTCGCGGACGTACCCGCGATCTTCTGGGTGAAACGGATAGCATGTCGATCCGTGAGGAAGGCGCAGCGCACGGCGGCGGCATGATGTTGAGGTAGTCCTGATGAGCACGCAGCAAACGCTTGATCCCTATCTGCGCCTGCTTTCCGAGCGCGGCGGCTCGGATCTGTTCTTCACCGTAGGGGCGCCGCCGCAGGTCAAGATTGAAGGCGAATTGAAGCCTGTCGGTCAGGAACGCCTCAAGCCTGGCGAAGTCAAGGCGATGATCTATCCCTATCTGTCCACTCTGCAGGCGGCCAAGTTTGAGCGCGACTTTGAGCTGAACCTTGCGATGTCGCTGGAGGGGCGCGGACGCTATCGCGTCAACGTATTTATCCAGCGTGGCGAGGTTTCGCTCGTCATTCGTCACATCAAGGAGAAAATTCCCTCTTTCGAGCAGCTGCGTTTGCCGCTGACGCTGCGTGATCTGGTGATGGAAAAAAACGGACTGGTGCTGATCGTCGGCGCCACCGGTTCCGGAAAGTCTTCGACGCTTGCCGCCATGCTTGACTATCGTATTCGCAACGCCAGCGGACATGTGCTCACCGTCGAAGATCCGATGGAGTTCGCATTCATTCACAACAGATCCATCGTCAATCAGCGAGAGGTGGGCGTAGACACCCATTCCTACGCCAATGCGCTCAAGGAGGCGATGCGCGAGGCGCCCGATGTCATCATGATCGGCGAGATTCGTGACAAGGAAACCATGAACCACGCCATCGCCTTCGCGGACACCGGGCATCTGTGCGTATCCACCTTGCACTCCACCAACAGCCACCAGGCGCTGGATCGTATCCTTCGCTTCTTTCCGCCCGAAGCGCGCGATCAGTTGTTGATGGATATTTCCCTGACTCTGATCGCCATCGTCTCTCAGCGTCTGGTCATGGGCGTGGATGGGCGCCGCCTGCCCGCGAATGAAATCCTGCTCAATACCGGCTATATCAGCGATTTGATCAAGCGCGGTCGGGTGGATGAAATTCCGGAGATCATGGCCAAGGGCGGCGTCGCCGGGATGCAAACCTTCGACCATGCGCTGTTCGATCTGTTCCAGCAGGGGCTGATCAGTCGTGAGGAGGCCTTGCGCCAATGCGATTCACGCCGTGACATGGAGTGGCGCATGAATTTCGGCGGCGATCTTATCCTGCCCGGTACGCGCGCCGAGCAGGATCCGCCGAAGGATACCGTGCTTTCGGATTTGCCTTCTCTCTGAACCGATGACGTACCTCAGACTTGAGCAGCTGCGCCGCGAGATAACGGCGCATGATTTCGCCTATTACGTGCAGGATGCGCCGAGCATTCCGGATGCTGAATACGACCGCTTGCTGCGTGAATTGCGCGAGATCGAGGCGGCGCATCCCGAGTGGGTGACGCCTGATTCACCCACCCAGCGCGTCGCTGGGCAGGCGCTGGGCGGATTTGATGCGGTGCGCCACGCCGTACCCATGCTCTCGTTGGACAATGCGATGAACGAGGGCGAACTGGCCGAGTTTGACCGGCGCGTGCGCGAGCGATTGGCGTGCGAGGCGGCGGAGTACAACGCCGAACCCAAGATCGACGGCCTGGCGATCAGCCTGCGTTACGAAGACGGTGTGCTGCTGCGCGCCGCCACCCGTGGCGACGGCGAGCGCGGCGAGGATGTCACCGCCAATGTGCGCACCGTTCACGCCATTCCCTTGCGTTTGCAGGGTGATGCTTGTCCGTCGGTGCTGGAAGTGCGCGGCGAGGTGTATATGCCGCGCAAGGGGTTCGCCGCGCTCAACGCACGTCTGGAACAGGCGGGCGAAAAGACCTTCGCCAATCCGCGCAATGCCGCTGCAGGCAGCCTGCGTCAACTGGACTCACGCATTACGGCCACCCGTCCGCTGAGCTTCTTCGCCTACGGTTGGGGTGAGGTTGCAGGTTTGAACTTGCCTGAGCGCCACAGCGACATGCTGGCGAAGCTGCGCGACTGGGGTTTGCCGGTCAATCCGCTGAATGCGGTGGTGCAGGGTGCGCAAGGCGCACATGAGTTCGCCGCTCGTCTTCTTGCGATGCGTGACGTGCTTGATTACGACATCGACGGCGCGGTGTTCAAGGTCAATCGCCTGGAAGATCAGCAGCGCCTGGGGTTTGTGGCGCGTGCGCCGCGCTGGGCGGTGGCTTTCAAGTTTCCGCCCGAAGAAGAAATGACCGAACTGCTGGGCGTGGACTGGCAGGTCGGGCGCAGCGGCGCGCTCACGCCCGTGGCGCGCCTGCGACCCGTGCATGTCGGCGGCGTGATGGTGAGCAACGCTACCCTGCACAACATGGACATGATTCGGCAGAAGGATGTGCGGGTAGGCGACACGGTGATCGTGCGTCGAGCTGGTGATGTCATTCCCGAAATCGTCGGCAGCGTCGCGGCGCGTCGTCCAGCGGGCGCGCAAGTCATCGAGCCGCCTGTGCGTTGCCCGGTGTGCGCTTCGCATGTCGAGCAAGTCGAAGGCGAGGTCATGCTGCGCTGCACTGGCGGCCTGTATTGTCCGGCGCAGCGCCGCGAGGCCATTCGCCATTTTGCTTCGCGCCGGGCGATGGATATTGACGGACTGGGCGAAAAGCTCATTGCGCAGTTGGATGAGGCGGGGCTGGTCAAGCGGCTGGACGATCTCTACCGCCTCAGGTTGGAGGATCTGGTTCAGTTGCCGCGCATGGCGCAAAAATCGGCGCAAAATTTGCTTGATGCGTTGGAGAAATCCAAAAAAACCACGTTCGCCCGTTTTCTGTTCGGCTTGGGCATGCCCGACGTGGGAGAGGCCACTGCGCAGGCGCTGGCCGGGCGCTTTGCTTCGCTGGAGGCTCTGTTGGCCGCCGTGGAGGAGGATTTGCCCAGCGCACAACTGGAGCGCAAGAAGGATCGCTTTCCGCGCCTGCAAGCTGTGCCGGATGTGGGGCTGACCATTGCCGAGCATATCGCCGGTTTTCTGAGCGAAGCGCATAACCGCGAAGTCATCGCCGGACTGCTGGCGGCCGGGGTGCATTGGGAGCAGGAGGGGCGTGAGCTGGGGGAGCTGACTCTGGCCGGCAAGACCTATGTGATCACCGGAACACTGGCTGGCATGACGCGCGAGCAGGCCAAAGCGGCGCTGGAAGCGCGTGGCGCCAGGGTCAGCGATAGCGTTTCGAGGAATACCACGGCGTTGATCGCAGGCGAAGCGGCGGGCAGCAAGCTGACCAAGGCGCAGGGCCTCGGCGTGCCGGTACTGGATGAGGAAACGCTTTTCGTCCTGTTGGACACGACGAAGTCGGGGGCGCCTGCATAAACTCGACCCATCGGATGGATGCAATGTAAAAAGCGGCTCAAAATGTTCGCGTGGTCTGCTCATGCTGAACGCGGAGCTGCTGTCGTCAGGCCGTTTTTTCGGTCGTTTTCCTTCTTGCCACGCATTCGCGTCGCCATCTGCTTGCCGAAAAACTCATCCCTTTCGTTCTTTTTTCGAGCGGGATGTGTTCACTGGTACAGGCGAATGGAAAAGTCCTCATGTTCCAAGGTGAGGTTCGGGCTGTAATAGGGGTCGCGGGGCAACTGATCCTTCCAGCGTTCTTGCATCCACAGAACTTCACTCTGGAAGCGCGCTTGTTTTTCCGGCGTGTTTTCGGCTCCACGGGATTTGGATTCATGGTGGAATAGTTCGGCATAGGGCGTCCAGAGGTTGCGGTAACCGGCTTCGCGCACCTTGAGGCAGAGATCGACGTCATTGAACGCGACGCTAAGATGGTCTTCGTCGAGACCGGCGACCTGTTGGTAAATGCTTTTGCGCACAACAAGACAGGCGCCGGTGACGGCGGAGAGGTTTTGTACGAGCTTAAGGCGACTGAAGTAGCCATAAGCTTCGCCCGGAAAGTATTTGTGCGCATGTCCTGCGACGCCGCCGATGCCGAGAATGACGCCGGCGTGCTGAATCGTATGGTCGGTGAAATAAAGCTTTGCGCCGACACAGCCGATCTCTTCGCGCAGCGCATGACTGACCATTTCGCTGAGCCAGTCCGGGGAGATGACTTCGACGTCGTTGTTGATCAGCCCCAGAACCTCGCCTTTGGCGTGCTGCACGCCAAAATTGTTGATCGCCGAGTAGTTGAAAGGAAGGTTGTAACGCAAGACGCGCACCCTGGCATCGCTCTCCTGAATATGGACGAAATAATCCAGCGTGCATTTTTCAATGCTGCCGTTGTCGAGGATGATGATTTCAAAACGCGGATAGCTGGTCTTGTCCAGGATGCTGTTGACGCAAGGGCGTAGCACCTCAAGCTTGTCGCGGGTCGGGATCAGCAGAGAGACGAGCGGAGCCGGATTGGGGATGGGGTAACGCACCCGATAGGTATTGGGCAACTCGCCGCGCTCAACGCGTACGTCGCTCTGCCCGGTACGTTGAAAGTGGTCGTTAAGCGCCTGAATGCTCGCAGACTCGGTGTAATCCTTGGCGCCGGCGTGCAGGGCGGTCGAGTTTTCGGTAATGCGCCAATGGTAGAGGATATGCGGGATGTGCTTGATCGCGCTGCTCGGCAGACGTTCGAGCGCACGCAGGGCGAGGTCATGATCCTGGCTGCCCTCCAGGCCAATGCGAAAGCCGCCGATTTCTTTCAGCAGCTGATGTTCGACGACCATCAGGTGGGTGATGTAGTTTTGCGAGCGCAAAAGATCGGGGTTCCAGTCGCTTTTGAAATGAGGAGTGTTGCGTCGCCCGAGGCCGTCGATTTTGTCTTCATCGCTGTACAGGAAGCGTGGGCGCTCTTCCGTTTGCAGGGCTTCGGCAACGTGGAGCAGTGCGTCGATCGACAGAAGGTCGTCGTGGTCAAGGAAGGTGATGTAGTCGCCATGAGCGAGCTGGAGAGCGCTGTTCTGCGCCGCGGAAATATGCCCGTTCTCGCTGCGCAGTATGATTTTGATGCGCGGGTCTTCGGCTTGGGCTTGCTTGAGCAAGCGAGTCAATGCAGGCATGTTGGAGGCGTCATCCGCGATGCAAAGCTCCCAGTGCGGGTAGGATTGCGCCTGGACAGAGTGGATCGCGGCCTTTAGCCAGCGCAGGTCGCTTTTCCATGTGGCCATGATGACCGAGATCTTGGGATGTTGCGTCAACGCGTCGAGGCGTTGTTCGCGCGCGCTTTGCAGAGACGCCTCATTGCGCACGATCCATGCCTGGTAAATGTCTGTTTCGCTGATGAGGTGCATGTCAGCAAGGTGATATTCTTTCAGCAAGCGCTGCAGAAAGCCTTCGTAGCCGTGTTTTTTGTAGCGCACATGGGATTTGCGAAAGATTCGCTCAGGATCAATGCCCAGCGCCTTATCGCGCAGGCTGATATGTCGCATGATGCGCCACAGGGCGTGACTTCTCATGCGACGCTGGATGTTGATCGTGAATGACGAGGTCGGGAGCGTGGACGGCGAAATGTGCAGGCGCAGGCTCGCTATGGGCGCCGGTGCATGGAAAATGACGCGCAAACCGTCATCGACGATGGATAAGGGGATCAAGCGCGGCTCCTGTTCGCCAGGGGGAGCCAGCTGCAGCGTGAGATAGGGGTTGGCTAAAACTAAAGGGTCGTCCTGAAACCTGATGTGCAGTTCGTACCAGCCAGGGCGGGTTGTGCGGTTGGGAGTGATGAGCAGTTCGGAGATTGAGCGTTTTTGTGTCCAAGCTTTCAGGCGGGTGACTTCCATGAGGGGTTTCTTGATTTGCGAGTTGTTCTGCTGGCGGATGAAGGGCGCACGTCATCCGGTCATTCTATCAAGGGTCGTTGATCCCGTGGTTAGGATATGCCTGTATGGCTGAAAAATCAGCGGTTTCTTGCGTAATCGGAGGGTGAAGTGCGCGACTTGTCCATCCTGTGTGAGTCTTTTAGGGCGGCGTGCTGATGCGTAATGCCGCTGTAGCGTATTTTTTTTCGTTCAAGCTCTTTATGGATGTACGTTGTCAGCGTGTCCTGGGGTTGGGCGCTCCCAGGTGGGCTTGGCTCGGGCGCCGCTTGACGGAAAACTCGGTTGCCGTCGGCTGGGGGCGGAAGACCAGCGGCCTGCGGGCGGAACGTGCGGCGCGTCGTGAAGGGGCGCCTCTGCGACTGTTGGAGGATGGCTTTATCCGTTCTTATGGTCTGGGGGCGTCGGGGGCGCCTTCGCTATCCTGGGTGGTGGATGAGCTTGGCATTTACTATGACGCAACCTGCCCGTCGTCGTTGGAGACCTGGCTGAACGCCGGTGATTTCACGGCGGAAAGTATCGTCGAGGCTGGACGGGTGTTGGATTTGATCCGGCGCGATGGATTAAGCAAGTACAACCTGGGGCGCAGCTTGTGGCAGGAAGGCGAGAAACACGCTTCGTGCGCCGCCTCGGAAAATCCGGGGCCAAATAAGCCAGCGCTGTGCAGGGTGCTGGTCGTGGATCAGACGGCAGGGGACGCCTCGATTCGCTATGGCATGGCGAGCATGATGCATTTCGCCAGCATGCTGGAGGCCGCCATGCACGAGAATCCTCAGGCGGAAATCTGGGTCAAGACCCATCCGGACGTGTTGCTTGGCAAGAAGCGCGGCTGCCTTGATGCGCAGCGTAAGCTTGCGGGGGCGGAGCGTGTGCGCTGGATCGGCGCAGACGTTCATCCGCATGCCTTGCTGCGCGCCGTTGATCATGTCTACGTGGTGACATCGCAGATGGGGTTTGATGCCTTGTTGTTGGGCAAGACGGTGACCTGTTTCGGTATGCCGTTCTACGCAGGTTGGGGGCTTACGGATGACCGTCAGGCCTGCGGGCGACGTACGAGAGCATGCACGCTGCCTGAACTGGCGGCGGCGGCTTTTCTACGCTACACGCGCTATGTCAAGCCGGAAAGCGGTGAGGCGGGTACCTTCTTTGACGTGGCGGCGTTCATCGCACGGCAGAAACGGATGACGTTTTTCTGGGAACAGACTCCATCTATGGAGATGGGGCGGAACAGTCCTGACTGGTCGGGGCGCGTGTTCTGCTTTGGATTCCGTTACTGGAAACATGCCCATGTGCGTCCATTTTTTGGCGAGGGAGTGGCTTTGCTGTTTGTGCGCTCGGCGGACGACGCGCGAGGCAAAGGCATCAAGGCAGGGGATCGCATCGCAGTGTGGGGGCAGAAGGACAACGCAGAAGTGGCGAAGCTGGCTCGGGAAATCGGCGTGTCGCCAGTGCGCGTGGAGGATGGCTTTCTGCGCTCGGTCGGACTGGGGGCGGATTTTGTTCCGCCATTGTCCTTGGTGTTTGATCGGCGCGGCATTTATTTCGATCCCTCGGAGGAGAGTGACCTCGAATACCTGCTCAACACCACGGATTTTTCCGAAGAGCTTTTGGCGCGCGCCCGCCATGTGATCCGTTGGATTTGTGAGGAGCGCCTGACCAAGTACAACATCGAGCGGGATGCGCCTTTGCAGCTGGAAACGCAGGGGCGCAGGGTCGTTCTGGTTCCGGGGCAGGTCGAGGATGACGCTTCGGTGCTGAAGGGGGCGGGCAGGGTCAACAGCAATGCGGAGTTATTGCGTACGGTGCGCGCCGCTTGCCCGGACGCCTTCATCCTCTACAAGCCGCACCCCGATGTTCTTGCGCGCAATCGGCGCGGTCAAGTCGATTGGGAGCGGATACGTGCGTGGTGCGATCATGTGGAAAGCGGCGCTAGCGTGATTCGCTGCATCGAGTTTTGCGACGAGGTGCATACCATGACCTCGCTGACAGGCTTTGACGCCTTGCTGCGCGGCAAGCAGGTCGTGACCTATGGCCGACCGTTTTATGCAGGATGGGGTTTGACTCAGGATCGCGAAAGCATGTCGCGGCGCGCGCGCGCCTTGAGTCTGGATGCTCTGGTGGCTGGAGCGTTATTGCTCTATCCGCGTTATTTCGACCCGGGGACGGGAGGATTTGTCGAGTGCGAGACCGTGATCGAGCGACTTGTGCAGCAGCGCGCCAATCGACCCTCGGTGCGCGGGTTGCGAGGCGTGAGGAGGCAATTGCGCAAGTGGAGCGCCTTTTGTCGAGGCCTTTGGGATGCGTGGAGTTTGCGCTGACGGGCGAGAGACAGGATAGGTCTCCGGAAAGCCGGTCTTGACGGGGATCTACAAAAAGGACGTTACCCGGGGAACTGTTTTCATCGTTGCATCAACGGATGCGGTGCAAGGAAAAACCGACTGACAAAGCTCAATGTGGATAAGCTATGCGGGGGCGATGCAGAAAAACTCAAGGATGAATTTTTCGGCAAGCTGCTAAGGCGGGAGCGGATCAACTGGGCGAGCGATCGAACCATGGATGCGGCTCAGTCCGATGTTTTTGAGCGCGCCACATCCTGCAGATGCGGCTTGAAGTCGCGCCGGCTGCGGGATCAGGGGTTCTCGATCCTTTACAATCGTCCGTGTCCGCGAAAACAGGGTGGAGCCCGTTTTCTCGTGCTTGGAAGCAAATGGCTGCAAAAAAGGCCGCTTTTCACAACGCCCAGCAAAGTGAAAAGCGGCCTAAGTTGTTGTTTTGTATGGTCGGAGTGATAGGATTCGAACCTACGACCCCTACGTCCCGAACGTAGTGCTCTACCAGACTGAGCCACACTCCGAAGGTGTTTTGATCGCTGAACCAAGGTTTAGTGATCCCTCTCCGCTGCGAAGCGAGCGATGCTTTCAAGCGCTTCGCGGTACGGTGAGGCGGGAAGAACGGCGAGGGCGCGTATCGCGCTTTCGACCTCGTCCGTCGCAAGGCGCGCAGTATAGGCCAGCGAGCCTGCATTGGCAATGATTTGCAGGATGTCGTCGATCTGCGCGTCGCCGCCCTGTTCGATGGCTTGGCGAATCATTTGCGCCTGATCCGCGGGTGCGTGCCGCATGGCGTGAATCAAGGGCAGGGTGGGCTTGCCTTCGGCCAGATCGTCGCCCACGTTTTTGCCGGTCAGTGTTGTGTCGGCCTGGTAATCCAGTACATCGTCCATCAGCTGGAAAGCGTTGCCCAGGTGCAGGCCATAGAGGGCGAGGCCTTGCTCGATCTCCGCGGGGGCGTTGGCGAGCGCCGCGCCCAGTTGCCCGGCAGCGGAGAAAAGCTGCGCGGTCTTGCAGCGAATGACGTCCATGTAGCGCGCCTCGGTGGTGTCGGGGTCGCGGCAGTTCAGCAGCTGCATGACCTCGCCTTCGGCGATGATGTTGGTGGTGTCCGCCAGGATCTCCATCACGCGCATGCGCCCTACGCTGACCATCATCTGGAAGGCGCGTGAGTAGAGGAAGTCGCCCACCAGCACGCTGGCCGCGTTGCCGAAGACTGCGTTGGCCGTTTCCCGGCCGCGGCGCATGCCGGACTCGTCCACCACGTCGTCGTGCAGCAGGGTCGAGGTGTGAATGAACTCGATCACCGCGGCGAGGGTGTAATGGTTCTCGCCCGCGTAGCCCGCGGCGCGCGCGGCCAGCAGGTGCAGCATCGGGCGCAGGCGCTTGCCGCCGCCATGAATGATGTAGGCGGAAAGCTGGCGCACGAGAGCCACTTCGGAATGCAGGCTGCGTTCAATCTGTTGATTGACGAGGCTCATGTCGTGCGCGATAAGTTCGCGCACTTGGGCGAAATTCATGGAATGGACGCTGATTGGGGTGATGGGATGGCTTCGCGGATGCTAGGTAATGCAGGCTTGGAGTGTCAAGCAGGCGCTCAAGCCTTGTCGCGCGCAAAAAATCGCGCAAAGGGTTTGACTCGTGCATCACTTGGCAATACAATCCGCGCCCTTTGATACGTTTGAGTTTTCTGGAGCATTCCATCATGTACGCAGTGATCGTGACAGGCGGTAAGCAATACCGCGTTGAGCAAGGTGAATACCTGCGCGTCGAGAGCCTTGCCGCCGATGTTGGCTCAACCTTGGAAATCGATCAGGTGCTGATGGTGGCTGACGGCACGGAATTCAAGGTTGGTTCGCCGCTGGTTCAGGGCGCGAAAGTGTCCGCCGAGGTATTGAGCCACGGTCGCCACAAGAAAGTCGAAATTCTGAAGTTCCGTCGTCGCAAGCACCATATGAAGCACATGGGGCATCGTCAGAACTATACCGAAATCAAGATCACCGGCATTACTGCCTGATCATTTCCGAGGTTAAACAGACATGGCACACAAAAAAGCGGCGGGTAGTTCCCGCAACGGCCGCGACTCAGAATCCAAGCGCTTGGGCGTGAAGCTTTACGGCGGCCAGGCTGCCACGGCAGGCAATATCCTCGTTCGCCAGCGCGGAACTCAGTTTCATCCTGGCCGTAACGTAGGTTGCGGACGCGATTACACGCTGTTCGCCTTGGTGGATGGCACGGTTCAGTTCGAGGTCAAAGGGCCGAACAATCGCCGTTATGTGAGCGTGGTTCAGGCCTGATCGGCTTCGAAGCTTCGCTCGCTGTCTAGCCCCGCTTGGTCGGGGCTTTGTTTTTGGCGTCCGGAGGGGATGGCATGAAATTCGTCGATGAAGCCAAAATTTTCGTCAAGGCCGGCAATGGCGGCAATGGCGTGGCCAGTTTCCGCCGCGAAAAATTCATCCCCATGGGCGGGCCGGATGGCGGCGATGGCGGCGACGGCGGCAGCGTGTTCGTGGTGGGCGACGCCAACCTGAACACCCTGGCCGACTTCCGCTTCCAGCGCCGTTTCGAGGCCAAGCGCGGCCACAATGGCATGGGGCGCAACATGACCGGCGCCAAGGGCGAGGATCTGGACATTCCCGTGCCGGTCGGCACAATGATCTACGATGCCGACACCGAGGAGCTGATCGGCGACGTGGTCGAGGCGGGGCAGCGCGTGCTGGTGGCGCGCGGCGGTTTTCACGGACTGGGCAATACGCGCTTCAAAAGCTCGACCAACCGCGCGCCGCGCCAGTGCACGCACGGCTCGGAAGGCGATGAGCGCGAGCTGCACATGGAGCTGAAGGTGCTGGCCGATGTCGGCCTGCTCGGCCTGCCCAACGCGGGCAAGTCCACCCTGATCCGCGCCATTTCCGCCGCCCGTCCCAAGGTGGCCGACTACCCGTTCACCACCTTGCATCCCAATCTGGGCGTGGTCAGCGTCGAGGCGCATCGCAGCTTCGTCGTCGCCGACATTCCCGGCCTGATCGAAGGCGCGGCGGAAGGCGCGGGGCTGGGCATCCAGTTCCTCAAGCATCTCTCACGCACCGGCCTGTTGCTGCATGTGCTGGATGTCGCCCCGCCCAACCCGGAAGAAGACCCGGTGCATCATGCCCAAGTGATCATCGCCGAGGTGGAGAAGTTCAGCGAAGAGCTGCTTGACCGTCCGCGCTGGCTGGTGCTCAACAAGCTTGACCTCCTGCCGGAAGATGAGCGCGAGGCGCGTTGCCAGGCGATCATCGACGGCCTGGACTGGGATGGGCCGGTGTTCCGCATCAGCGCCATTTCCGGCAACGGCACGCGCGAATTGATCTTCGCCATCATGGAGTTCCTGGAAGCGCGCCGCGAGGAAGCGCGACGGGCGCAGGAGCTTGCACAGACGCCGACGCCGCCATCTGCCCTGGCTACGGCGGAGTAAATCATGTCGAGCGTCACGCGCAAGAGCCTGAGCCTCAGCCGGCGCTGGGTGGTGAAAATCGGCAGCGCGATGGTCACGCGCGGCGGCCAGGGCGTTGATTTGCAAGCGATAGGCCGCTGGGCGGCGCAGGTGCAGGCCATGCGCGCCTCCGGCAAGGAAGTGGTGATCGTCACCTCGGGCGCGGTGGCCGAAGGCATGTTGCGCCTGGGTTGGACGACGCGCCCCAGCGCCCTGCACGAATTGCAGGCCGCCGCCGCCGTGGGGCAGATGGGCTTGGCGCAGGCGTATGAAAGCGTGTTCCAGCGCCATGCCATGCGCACCGCGCAGATTTTGCTCACGCACGATGATCTCTCGCACCGCGTGCGCTACCTGAATGCGCGCAGCACCCTGCGCACCCTGCTCGGCCACGATGTCATCCCGGTGGTGAATGAAAACGACAGCGTGGCCACCGAGGAAATCCGCTTCGGCGACAACGACACCCTGGCGGCGCTGGTCGCCAATCTGGTCGAAGCCGACGTGCTGGTGATTCTCACCGACCAGCAGGGGCTGTACACCGCCGACCCGCGCAAGCATCCCGAAGCGCGTCTGCTCTCCGAGGTGCGCGCCAGCGACCCGGCTCTGGCGGGCATGGCATCCGCCGAAGGCGGCGCGCTGGGACGTGGCGGCATGGCCACCAAGGTGCGCGCGGCGCAACGGGCGGCGCGCTCCGGCGCGGCCACCCTGATCGCGGCGGGCAGCGAGCCGGACGTGCTCACCCGCCTGGCGAACGGCGAGGAGGTCGGCACGGTATTCCTGCCCGATAAGGAGCCGCTGCTGGCGCGCAAGCAATGGCTGGCCAGCCAGTTGCACGTCGCCGGACGCCTGCATATCGACGCCGGCGCGGCGCGCGTGCTGCGCGAACAGGGACGCAGCCTGCTCCCGGTCGGCGTGGTCGGCGTGGATGGCGCATTCCAGCGCGGCGACCTGGTCGCGGTCATCGCTCCGGATGGCGCGGAAGTGGCGCGCGGCCTGGTGAATTACGGCGCGGACGACGCGCGCAAGATCCAGGGCCAACCCAGCCACGCCCTGCCCGCGCTGCTAGGCTACGAGGACGAGGCGGAGCTGGTTCACCGGGACAATTTGGTGCTGATTTGAGCCGAATCTGGTTGGCGCCGCAGGTTGCTGCGGTTCAACGGGTTTTACAGGCTTATCTCAAGGCTTTCCGCCACCCGCCGCGCCTTGGCGCGAGCCTCCTCCACATCCTCACCCAGCGCCAGCGCCACGCCCAGGCGGCGGCTGCCCTTGAGTTCGGGTTTGCCGAACAGGCGTAGCTGGGTGTCCGGCTCGGCCAGCGCCTTGTCCAGTCCGCCGAAGCGCACATCGGCGCTGTCGCCTTCCACTAGCAGGGCGCAGGAGGCCGCTGCGCCGCGTGTGCGGATATTGGGAATCGGCAGGCCGAGAATCGCGCGCACATGCAGGGCGAATTCGGAAAGATCCTGCGAAACCAGCGTGACCAGGCCGGTGTCATGCGGGCGCGGGGAGACTTCGGAAAACCACACCTTGTCGCCCTTGACGAACAACTCCACGCCGAACAGGCCGTAGCCGTCGAGCTTTTCCGTGACTTGCACGGCAATGCGCTCGGCCTCGCGCAGAGCAGTTTCGCTCATCGGCTGCGGTTGCCATGATTCGCGGTAGTCGCCCTTGATCTGCAGATGGCCGATGGGCGGGCAAAAGCTCGTTCCGCCCGCGTGGCGCACGGTGAGCAGGGTGATTTCATAGTCGAAGTCGATAAAGCCTTCGACAATCACCCGTCCCTTGCCCGCGCGACCGCCTTGCTGGGCGTATTGCCAGGCTGGGGCGATGTCATCGGTCGATTTGAGCAGGCTTTGACCTTTGCCAGAGGAGGACATGATCGGCTTGATCACACAGGGCAGGCCGAGCGCCTCAATGGCGGCGCGGTAGTCGGCTTCGTTGTCGGCGAAGCGGTAAGGCGAGGTGGGCAGCCCCAGCTCTTCGGCAGCCAGGCGGCGGATGCCCTCGCGGTTCATGGTCAGCCAAGCGGCACGGGCGGTGGGGATGACGCGCCAGCTTTCCTGCTCCATTTCGACCAGCGTGGGCGTGGCGATGGCCTCGATTTCCGGCACGATCAGGTCGGGCTGTTCCGCTTCGATCAAGGCGCGCAATGCCGCGCCGTCGAGCATGTCGAGCACATGGCTGCGGTGCGCGACCTGCATGGCCGGGGCGTTGGCGTAGCGGTCGGCGGCGATGACTTCGATGCCCAGTCGCTGCGCTTCAATCGCCACTTCCTTGCCCAGCTCGCCGCTGCCCAGGAGCAGAAGACGGGTGGCGGAGGGGCGCAGGGCGCTTCCCAAAGTCAGTTTGGCGTCGGCGGGGTGCATTTATGCGCCTTCCGCCGAGCGCTGGAGCGCGCGCCAGCCGATGTCACGGCGGTAGAAGCCGCCGTCGAAGCTGATTTGCGCCGCCGCCGCGTAGGCGTTTTGCTGCGCTTCGTGCGTGTTCGCGCCCAGCGCGGTGACACAGAGCACGCGCCCGCCGGAGGTGACGACCTGGCCGTCGGCATTCAGCGCCGTACCGGCGTGGAATACCTTACTGTGTGCGGGCAAGACGCTGTCCAGTCCGTGAATCACGTCGCCCAGTCGGGGCGCGCCGGGGTAGTTTTCCGCCGCCATCACCACGCCCAGCGCCACACGGGCATCCCAGGCTGCGCCAACCTGGTCGAGCCGACCGTCGATGCCCGCTTCGAGCAGGTCGAGCAGGTCGGATTCCAGGCGCAGCATGATCGGCTGGGTTTCCGGGTCGCCGAAGCGGCAGTTGAATTCCAGTACCTTGGGCGCGCCGCTCTTGTCGATCATGATGCCCGCGTAGAGAAAGCCGGTGTAGGGCAGGCCGTCGAGCGCCATGCCCTGCACTGTGGCTCGCAGCACCTCGTGCAGGATGCTCGCTTCCAGCTCCGGGGTGACTACCGGGGCGGGCGAGTACGCGCCCATGCCGCCGGTGTTCGGCCCCTGGTCGCCGTCGTCGCGGCGCTTGTGATCCTGGCTTGAGGCCATGAGCAGGATGTTTTGCCCATCCACCATGCAGATGATGCTGGCTTCTTCGCCATCCAGGAACTCTTCGATCACCACGCGAGCGCCCGCTTGACCGAACTGGCCGCCGAGCATGTCGCGCACCGCTGCTTCGGCCTCTTCGATGCTCATGGCCACCACCACGCCCTTGCCGGCGGCCAGACCGTCGGCCTTGATGACGATGGGCGCGCCGCGATCGTGCACATAATCCAGCGCCGGAGCGAGTTCGGTGAACACGCGATACTCGGCGGTGGGGATGCGATGGCGGGCGAGAAAATCCTTGGCGAAGGCTTTGGAGCTTTCCAGTTGGGCGGCTTCGCGGGTCGGGCCGAAAATACGCAGACCGCCGTCGCGGAAGCTATCGACGACACCTGCGGCCAGCGGAGCTTCCGGGCCGACCACGGTCAGATCAATGTTTTTGTCCTTGGCGAAGGCGAACAGGGCGGGGATGTCGGTGGCGGCGATGGCGATGTTTTCGCATTTGGCTTCATTGGCCGTACCTGCGTTGCCGGGGGCGACGTAAACCTTGCTCACGCGAGGCGATTGGGCGAGTTTCCAGGCCAGGGCGTGTTCGCGGCCACCGGAGCCGATGACGAGGATGTTCATGCTGTGTTCCTGCTGGGCGAAAAAAATAGGCGTCTATTGTACTGTACTGCCCGGGGAGTCGATGGGCTGCCATTCGTCTGTACATTCAAAAGGGGAGAAGAGCGTGAGTTTGCTTAAGGAGTTTCGTGAGTTCGCCATCAAGGGCAATGCCTTTGACTTGGCGGTGGGCGTGATTATCGGCGCAGCGTTCGGCAAGATCGTTGATTCGCTGGTACGTGATCTGGTGATGCCGCCGATCGGTTTGCTGTTGGGCGGCATCAACTTCAACAACCTGTTTATCGCCCTGGATGGCAAGGAATACGCCACCGTGGCGCTGGCCAAAGAGGCCGGAGCGGCGACGTTGAATTACGGGGTGTTCATTCAGTCGATGGTCGATTTCACCATTATCGCTTTTGCCATCTTCATGGTGATCAAGCTGATGAATACATTGCGCCGTCAGGATGAGGCCAAGCAGGAGGCCGCGCCAGAAGTGGTGCAAGAGGTAGCGCCCGAGCCGTCGGAAGAAGTGCTGCTGTTGCGCGAGATCCGCGACAGCCTGAAAAAGCAGGGCTGATAGGCTGTTAGAATGCGCCTATATCCTTTCTGCAGGTAGGGCGCATGTCGCAGTTGTCCCAAGAATTTCTGAGCTTCGCGCTGGAGCGTCAGGTATTGCGCTTTGGCGAGTTCACCCTCAAGTCGGGGCGAGTCAGCCCGTATTTCTTCAACGCCGGTTTGTTTCACAGCGGCGAGGCGCTGAGTCGTCTGGGGCGTTTTTACGCGGCGTGCATCATGCAGTCCGGCATCGAGTTCGACATGCTTTTCGGGCCGGCCTACAAGGGCATTCCGCTGGTTTCCGCCACGGCGATGGCTTTGTTTGAGCAGCACGGACGCGATGTGCCCTGGGCGTTCAACCGCAAGGAGGCCAAGGCGCATGGCGAGGGCGGCAGCATCGTCGGTGCGCCGCTGCGCGGTCGGGTGTTGATGGTGGACGACGTGATGACTGCGGGTACGGCCATGCGCGAGTCCATTGATATTTTGCAGGCGGCAGGCGCGCAGCCCGTGGCGGTGGCCTTGCTGCTGGATCGTCAGGAGCGCGGCCTGGGTGAGTTGTCTGCCGTGCAGGAGCTGGAGCGTGACCACGCGGTCAAAGCACTGCCGCTGGCGAATTTGGGTGACTTGATTGAGCTGATGCGCCAGAAGGCGGAGTATGCCGATGCCTTGCAGGCGGTGGAGCGTTATCGCGCAGCCTATGGCGTTTGAGTCGGCATTTTCCACGCCGCCCATAACAGCGCCAGCCAGCCGAGGATAAAAAACACCCCGCCCAGCGGGGTGATCATCGCCAGTAAGCGTACGCCCCACAGGCTGTAACTGAGGACATAGGCATACAGGCTGCCGGAAAACAACACGATGCCAACAACCCATGCCCAGCCTGCCAGACGCAAGGCTCGGGCGGTTTGCGGGCGTGTCCACAGCGCAAGCGCCAGCAGGGCGAGGGCATGCAGAAGCTGGTATTGCACCGCCGTGTTGAAAACTTCAAGCAGGCGCGGCTCAAGCAGGTTTTTCAGGCCATGCGCGCCAAATGCGCCCAGCGCGACGCCGCTGGCGCCGAACAGGGCGGCAAGCAGCAGCAGGGCGCGCGAGCCGGGCGTGTCGGGAGTCACTGTATCAGCTCAGGCCGCATCAGCTCAGATAGTCGTCTTCAATCGCCTTTTTCAGGCGGCGCTCTTCCAAGGCGTCTTCCAGCTTGCGGCGCGTGTCCTTGTCGATGGTCGCTTTGGCGCTTTCATCCGGCAGCTCGCCGCTATCGCTGGCGGGGGGGAGGATGTCATCAAGATCGTCGATGGATTTGGCTTCGCTCATGGCCGTGGCTCGTATTCTTGGTAAGAAATGGCGCGTGTTATGCCGTAGCTTTCACCCCGGGTCAAGCCCTTAATTTGCAGTTTTATCCACGTCTTGCGTCAGGTCGTGTTCGCGCAGTTTTTTGCGCAGCGTACCCCGGCTCAGCCCAAGGCACTGCGCCGCACGCGTCTGGTTGCCCGCGCAATGGTGCAGGGCGCACTCCAGCAGGGGGCGTTCGACTTCGCGCATGACCATGGCGTACAGGTCGCTGGGGTCGTCGCCTTCCAGGGTCTGCAAATAGTCTTCCAGCGCCAGACGTACGGTTTCATGCAGGGGGCGGCTGCTCATGAGTCGACCCCCAAGGCGGCGAAATAACGGTCGAGAAGATCGAACTGCATGGCGGCCTCGTCAACGAGCACGAACGGGCTGCGCAGGTTAGCGCCTTCGGGCAGGTGGGCGCAATACCAGCCGATGTGTTTGCGCGCCACACGCACGCCGAGGTGTTCGCCATAGAGTTGATGCAGCTCGGCAAGGTGCTGGCGGATATGAAGATATTTCTCCGCCAGATCGGGGTCGGCGGGGATGGGTTGATCGTTCAGCGCGGCGCGCATCTGGGCGAACAGCCAGGGGCGACCGAGGGCGGCGCGTCCGAGCATGACGCCTTGTGCGCCGGTGTAGCGCATGACTGCACGCGCCTTGGCCGGGGTGTCGATGTCGCCGTTCGCCCAAACGGGAATGTTCACCGCCGCGACCACGGCGCGGATGCTGTCGTATTCGGCCTCGCCGCGAAACATGTCGGCGCGGGTGCGCCCGTGAATCGCCAGCGCCTGGATGCCGGCATCCTCGGCGATGCGCGCCACTTCTAGCGCATTGCGTTGTTCGCGGTTCAGGCCAGTGCGGATTTTCAGGGTCACGGGAACATCCACTGCCTTGACTACGGCTTCAAGAATGCGCGCCACATGCGCGGTATCGCCCAGCAGCGCGGAGCCGGCGGCCTTCTGGCAGATTTTTTTCGCCGGGCAGCCCATGTTGATGTCCACGATTTGCGCGCCATGCTCCACGCCGTGCCGCGCTGCCTCTGCCATGTTCTGCGGGTCGTTGCCGACAATCTGGATGGTGCGCGGCTGGGGTTCGTTCTCATGCGGGCGGCGGCGGTGACTGGTGCGCGTCTCACGCAAGGCCGGATTGCTGGAGGACATTTCGCCCACCACCAGCCCCGCGCCAAAGTGTTTGCACAAATGGCGGAAGGGGCGATCCGTCACCCCGGCCATAGGTGCAAGGGCAAGCGGGCTGTCGAGTTGGAAGGAACCGATACGCATGAGCTGAAAAGGTGTTTTTTGCCGCCGAGGCCGTGTTTATGCAGGCAGCTCCGCCGCACGCTTCTGATGGAAGACGAGCAGGCGGGCGAAGGCCTGCGGGTCTTTGGTGTGCGTCAGCTCGCCTTCACGCGGGAAATGCAGGTCGAGCAGGCGCGACAGCCAGAAGCGCAAGGCGGCGGCGCGCAGCATCACCGGCCAGGCGGCGCGCTCTTCCACAGTGAGCGGGCGCACCTGCATGTAGGCGGCAAGCAGGGCGTGGGTGCGCGACGCATCCAGCTCGCGCTGTTCATTCACGCACCAGTCGTTGACGGTGACGGCCAGATCGTACAGCAGGGCATCGTTGCAGGCGTAGTACAGATCGATGATGCCGCTCAGTTTTTCGCCGTCGAACAGTGCATTGTCGCGGAACAGGTCGGCGTGAATCACGCCGCGCGGCAGGTTGTCGCGGCGGTGGGCGAACTGGAAGGCGATTTCGGCATCCAGTTGCGCGGCACTGTGCGCATCAAGCCTGCCTTGCAGGCGTGTGACGGCCTCGCGCCACCAGTGCGGGCCGCGCGGGTTGGCGCGTTCCAGAGGGTAGCTTTGCCCGGCCAGATGAAATTCAGCCAGCGCCTGGCCGATGGCCGCGCAGTGGCCGACCTGGGGTTGATCGAGAGTGCTGCCATGCAGACGCTGTACCAGGGCAGCAGGCTTGGCGCAGAGTTCGTCCAGATAACTGCCTGAGCGATTGGCCAGAGGATGCGCCGTGGGCACGCCATGTTCGGCCAGATGCGCCATCAGGTTAAGAAAAAACGGCAGCTCGTCGGCGCTTAATTGCTCGAACAGGGTGAGCACATAGCGCCCCTGATCGGTGGTGACGAAATAGTTGGTGTTTTCAATGCCGGCGCTGATGCCCGTGTATTCCACGAGCTGACCGGCGTTGAACGCTGCGAGGAAGGCTTCGAGCTGCGGGCGCTCGACGCGAGTGTAAACCGACATGGAGGAACCAGAGGCGAGGTTGAGGATTACCAGCGGAACAGCACCCAGCGCGGGGTGGCGGGTGGGTTGGACGGGCTGTTGATCCGGGTTTCCAGCGTGCCGTCGCCGTCGTTGTCCACCATGTAGTAGGGCGGCAGGCCGCCGCGCGGGGTGACGCGGATCATGTAGGGGCGACCGCGGCTGCGGAATTCCTCGACGGTTTGCTGCGGCTCTTCGCGGATATTGACTTCCGGCTCAGGAATATCGGTTTGCGGCGCAGCCAGTGCAGGCTCGTTCGATGCGGCTTGCGCGGGGGCGCTGGCGGGCGGCGGGGCGTCGTCCACGGCGAAAGCGCCCTGGCCGTGCAGGCCGAGCATCAGGACAAGGGGGGCGATAAAAAGGCTAGACGGGCGCATCATGATCAAAGCTCCAGCAACATGCGTTGCTCTTCGGGGGATGGGGTGACGCTGCGGTTACGATAGAAGGCGAAAATGGCGTCCACGACGCCCTGTGCATCGTCCGTGACCTGGAACAGATTCAGATCGTCGGCATTGATGGCGCCTGCGGCAAGCAGGGTGTGGCGGAACCATTCGATCAGTCCGCTCCAGAAGTCGCCGCCCACCAGGATAATCGGAATGCGGCGCGACTTGCCGGTCTGGATCAGGGTAAGAATTTCCGCCAGCTCGTCCAGCGTGCCGAAACCGCCGGGCAGGACGACATAAGCCGAGGCGTATTTGACGAACATCACCTTGCGCGAGAAAAAGTGCTGGAAGTGCAGCGAAATGTCCTGAAAACGGTTGTCCTGCTGCTCGTGCGGCAGTTTGATGTTGAGCCCGACGCTGGGCGCAAGACCAACCTTCGCCCCCTTGTTGGCGGCTTCCATGATGCCCGGCCCGCCGCCGCTGACCACGGCGAAGCCCGCGTCGGACAGGCGGCGGGCGATGTCCACGGTGAGTGTGTAATAGGGGTTGTCTTCCTTGAAGCGCGCCGAGCCGAAGATGCTGACCGAGGGTTCGATGCTGGAGAGCGTCTCGAAGCCGTTGACGAATTCGGCCATGATCTGGAATACCTTCCACGATTCGCGTGCGAGTGCGCTGGAATCCTTGGGCGGGCGAGGAATGCGTTGCGGGTTCGGCTGGGACATGGGGCTGCGAGCGAAAATCAATGGCGGGAAGGTAACATGATGCTTAGTTTGTCGAAAGGTTGATTTGAATATGCAGTCAGTAAGTCCTGTTCTGGTGCTGGTGGATGGCTCCTCCTACCTGTTTCGCGCCTTTCACGCCCTGCCGCCGCTGACCACGCGCGACGGCACGCCCACCGGCGCGCTGCATGGCGTATTGAGCATGATCCAGAAGCTGGTGCTGGAGGAAAACCCCAGCCATGTGGCGGTGGTGTTCGATGCGCCGGGCAAGACCTTTCGCGATGAGCTGTATGCCGAGTACAAGGCGCATCGTCCGTCCATGCCGGAGGAGTTGCGCGTGCAGATTGCGCCGCTGCATCAGGCCATTGCCGCGCTGGGCTTGCCCTTGTTGATTGTCGAGGGCGTGGAAGCCGACGATGTGATCGCCACGCTGACGCATCAGGCGCAGTTGCGCGGCTTGCCCGTGCTGATTTCCACCGGCGACAAGGATATGGCGCAGCTTTCCGCCCCCGGCGTGACCTTGATCGACACGATGAAAAACACGCGCCTCGACCCGGCGGGGGTGGAGGAGAAGTTCGGCGTTCCGCCTGGGCGGATCGTCGATTATCTGGCGCTGATGGGCGATAGCAGCGACAACGTGCCCGGCGTGAAGGGCTGCGGTCCGAAGACGGCGGTGAAGTGGTTGCATGAGTACGGCTCGCTGGATGGCGTGATGACGGCGGCAGCGGACATGAAGGGCAAGGCGGGCGAAAACCTGCGTGCGGCGCTGGCGCATTTGCCGCTGTCGCGTGCGTTGGTCACGGTCAAGTCTGATGTGGCCTTGCCGCTGGAACTGGATGCGCTGCGCCCTGCGCCGCCGAAACTTGAAGAGCTGATCGTGTTGGCCGAGCGCTTTGAGTTGCAGCGGCATTTGAAGGTTTGGCGGGAGCAAATGGACGCCAACGCAAAGGTTTTGGCTCAGCTTGGGCGGGAGGGGTTAGATGAGAGGGGGAGCAGCGTTGGCGACGAGGCGCTTCGCACACAGGCTTTACCCCCCTCTTCTCAGCCCTCCCCAGCTGGGGGGGAGGGAGGTCAAACCGTCTCCACTTTGGGGCGAGGCTCATACGCCGCCATTCTTGATGAGCCTGCACTCGAACAGTGGCTGCAACGCATTCAAGCCGCCGAACTGACGGCTTTCGATACCGAAACCACCAGCCTTGACCCGATGCAGGCGGAAATCGTCGGCCTGTCCCTGGCGGTGCAGACCGGAGAAGCAGTGTACATCCCGCTGATGCATAGCTACCCCGGCGTGCCGCAGCAACTGGAGCGCGAGCATGTGCTGGCGCGCCTGCGCCCCTGGCTGGAAAGCGCGCAGCACGCCAAGGTTGGGCAAAACCTGAAATACGACGCGCATGTGCTGGCTAATCACGGCATCACCCTGAGCGGCATCCAGCACGATACCTTGCTGGAGTCCTACGTACTGGAAGCGGATGCGCTGCGTCATGACCTGGACACGCTGGCGCGCCGTCATCTGCACCATGAAAACATCAGCTTTGAGCAAATTGCGGGCAAAGGCGCCAAGCAGCTTCCATTTGCCGCGATTGGCATAGATACGGCGACGGAATACGCTGCCGAAGACGCTGACATCACCCTGCGCCTGCATCAAGCGCTGTGGCCGCGCTTGCAGGTCGAGCCGGGCATGCGCTCGGTGTACACGGAGATCGAAATGCCCCTGTTGCCGGTATTGATGCGTATTGAGCGTCATGGCGTACAGATAGACGTGCCGCTGCTCAAGCGGGTGAGCCATGAGCTGTCCATGCGCATGCTGGCTCTGGAAAAACAGGCGCATGAACTGGCAGGCGGCGCATTCAACCTGGCTTCGCCCAAGCAGTTGCAGGAGATTTTATTTGCGCGCCTCGGTTTGCCGGTGGTGAGCAAAACGCCGACCGGGCAGGCTTCGACCAATGAGGATGTGCTGGAGCAACTGGCCGAACAGCATGAGCTGCCGCGGGTGATTCTTGAACACCGCATGTTGGCCAAGCTGAAAAGCACCTATGCCGACAAGCTGCCCGAAGCGATCAACCCACACACCGGGCGGGTGCACACCATGTACCAGCAGGCGGTGGCCTCAACTGGGCGGCTGTCATCCACCGAGCCGAATCTGCAAAACATCCCGGCACGTAGCGCAGAGGGGCGACGCATTCGCCAAGCCTTCACCGCGCCCGAGGGGCAGGTGATTCTGTCCGCCGACTACTCGCAGATCGAGCTGCGCATCATGGCGCATCTCTCCGGCGACGCGGGGCTGCTCAAAGCCTTCGCCGAGGGCAAGGACATCCACCGCGCTACGGCGGCGGAAGTATTCGGCGTGGCGCTGGATGCCGTCAGCGATTTGCAGCGCCGCGCTGCGAAGGCGATTAATTTCGGCCTGATTTATGGCATGTCCGCCTTCGGCCTGGCGCGCCAGCTTTCCGTGCCACGCGCTGAAGCGCAAGCCTATGTTGATCTGTACTTTGCGCGTTACCCCGGCGTACGCGCCTACATGGAGCGTGCGCGGGAAAAGGTGCGTGAGCTGGGCTATGCCGAAACCCTGTTTGGTCGCCGCCTGTATTTGCCGGAGATCAAGGCGCGCGACGCTCGCCGTCGCCAGCAGGCCGAGCGCATCGCCATCAATGCGCCGATGCAGGGCACGGCGGCGGACATCATCAAGCGCGCCATGCTCGCCATTGACGCCTGGCTTGCGCAAAGCGCCTTCCCGGCCAAAATGGTGATGCAGGTGCACGACGAACTGGTGTTTGAAGTGGCCGAAGAGCAGGCGCAGACCCTGGCGCAAGAGGTCAGGATGCGCATGGCGCAGGCGGCGGATCTGTCCGTTCCCCTTGTCGTTGGTGTGGGCATCGGCCAAAACTGGGACGAGGCGCATTGAACTTTTGTGACGGCACCCTTACTAACGGTTTAACCCTGTGTTGGGGGGACGCCAAATCGCAGGAACGCGATGCCCGTGAATCCTTTTTTAAGCGCCGCAAGGCGCTTTTTTGTTGCGAGCGCGGTTTTTGGCGCCGCAGGCGCGGCTTCAGCGGATCTATAGAAGCGCCCTGCTATTTGACGGGAAGCGCTCCCAGCTTGTGCAGGGTTTCAAGGGTGAGGGCGCCGCTGGCCAGCCCCTGTTCCCGCTGGTAAGCGAAAACGGCCTGCAGGGTTTTCTTGCCCAGCTTGCCATCGGCTTCGCCGCTTGCATGTCCGGCGTTATTCAGCGCGTTCTGGAGTTGCTTGATGAGATCTTCGTCCAGTTGTCCGGGGCAGGGCGCCTGACGCCAGACTGGCATGGGCATCCCGCTATAGCGGATTTGCTCGATATTGACGATGTGCGGCGGCATTTGTTTTTCATCGATTTGCTCTGGCTTGGCCAGGTACTGCACTTCGATGGACGCTGTTTTTTCCGGGAGCTCAATCTCGACCACGCGCGCAGGCTGATCCACGACCCAGCGGGTCACCGTTTTGTAAACCGCGGGCTCGACCTCTTCACGTAGGGTTTCGGGTGAAACCAAGGTCTTGCGGGTCAGAGTTTGGTAGCGCGCGGGCTGGATTTGCGTGCACAGCGAGCGGCTGGTCGAAGCCCTGGATTTTTTTGCGCCGGGGGTGACGCAAGGCACAAGAAGCTTGCGCTCTGACTCGACTTCGATGCGTTCTTCCTTGGTGTCGAATACGGCAGGAACAACGACGGAGCGTCGAACCTCTGGGCGTACCAGTTCCTGTTCGCGGACTTGCTTGTAGGTCGGGGCTTCGACACGGTAGGTCTTGGCGCCTTGGCGCACGATATAGCTGCGCTGCTCTGGACGCAGCACGGCGGGGCGGAGCTGAATGTCGTTCACGGCATCGCGGGTGACGATTTCCAATGGGGTGACCGTGCGCATGGGGTAAATGGTCGCCTGCGCCCAACAGGCGGCGTCGGCGTTTTCGGCGCTTGTCGGCGGAGCTTGGAGCGGAGCGGGCGGAATGACGCTTTCCACGCGCGGAGGCTCGGCTTTCGCCGCAGTGACGGGTTTTCCCTTGGGTGCGCTCAAAGGAGGCGGACTGTCCCCCTTGGGCGCTGCGCCGGATTCATGCGGCAGCGATGCGCAGCCTTGAGCCGCTAGCAGGATGCCCGTGACGCCCAGAAAACCGAGTCTATTGCGCATGTGCTGCATGGCGAATCGCCTTACATGGGGCAGGAGGTCTGGAATCATGGTTGTGCTGGCTTCACTTCTGTTGTGTCGCTTTTGGGTGCGGCGCCGTCGTCGGCGGCCTTGGGGGCAGAGCTGGCTGAGGGCGAGCCAAAGTAATAGCGTGCGTACAGCCAAGCGTACCACTCTTCGTAGTCCGGGCTGCTTTGTCCTCCGAGGTTAAGCCCGAGCGTCCAGCTCTTGTCCAGGGGAAGCTGTGCGTCGAGATCCAGGAAGCTCGCCAGGCCGCTGGAGCTGCCGCCCGGGTATTTACCGGGATCTTGTCCGGTCAGCGGGTTGCCGTCGGCGGACGCCTGCTTGGCGTAGCCCCAACCCAGACCCGCCTGGGTCTTGAGCTCGACATCGCCGAGCGCGCCTTCATAAACCAGCGCCGGGGTGATGTTCACCGAGGCTTCCGGGCTGAAGTAGCCGCCAAAGCCAGGCGTGTAGTAGCTCAGGTTCTTGTCGAACGCGCTGGCGTAAAGCACCGCGCCCGCGCGCAGGCCGTCCACGCCATCGATCGGACGAAGCGCCCTTCCCCAGAAGGCGAGCTTCTGGTTGTCGGCGACGCCTTGGCCTTCAAGCTGCGATACGGTCAGCGAGCCTTCCGCTTTCCAATCCTTGAGCATGTCGGGCAGGGTGTAATATCCGCCTAGGGTCAGACCGTTCTCCATGACCTGCCCCCAGGTTTGTCGGCTCACCGGGTCATAAAGACCGCTCATGGACAGAATCGACTCCTCATTGGTGCGACGAAACAGCTGCGCATTCCAGCCGTTTTCGGCGCCATAGGAGGCCACGCCGAGTTCGCCGACGGGGGTGGGCGAGATGGCTCCGCCCGCAGGAGAGATGCCCAGCCCCGCCGAATACTCCAGACCCTCATCGCCCTGATGACGCAAGAGCGCATAGACGCTGCTCAGACCGTCTTCGCGAGTTTCGCCGTTGTCGGCCTGAAACTGCCTTGCGCGAATCGTGACCCGATTCTTGTCGTCCACCCACTCGGCCACGGCGGTGACGCCGACGACGTCCAGCTTGCCCTGTCCGTCGTCTCCGTTGCGTTGACGATAGGCGGGGCCGACAGCGACGCTGAGTCCTGGATCGGGCGGCGCGTAGGAGCCTGCTCCGGCAAGCGTGAGTTTTCCGTCGGCATCGACGCCGATGCGGTTGAGCTTTCCGGCGGCGATGCTCTCGCGTACGGCGGGATCCTGGGTCAGGTCCAGCAGGGGGCCTTTCAGCGAGTCAGCCAGCACGATGAGCTTGTCTGTGCTTTTCAGACGCTGGTGACTGAAAGCCAGCCCTTGCGCAGCGCCTCTGGATGGCTTTTTGCGATAGGAGGCCTCGAAGCTGGCGGCGGCTTCGGCAAGTTTGCCCAGACGCAGCTGGATCCAGCCCAAAAGCTCCAGGTTGCTGGCGCCCAGGGGGAACTTGGAGTCGAGCAGCATTTTTTCGGCGGCGCCGTACTGCCCGCTTTGGAAAAGCGCGTTGACTTCAACGCCGAGGAGCTCATCCAGCTTTCTATCGCGATCCTTGGATTGGGGCAGGCTTTCGAGCACCTTTTTCGCCTCTTCAGGCTGTTTGAGTTGTACATAGGTGTCGGAGAGGGCGAAGAAGAACTCCTCGTCTTCAGTCCATTCGGCTGCCAGCTTGAAAGAGTCGATCGCCAGTTGGGACTCGCCTGCATTCAGTGCGGCGTAGCCCAGCAGGCTGATCATGCCGGCATCTTTGCCGGCGATGATCTTAGGTTGCATTTGTTTGAGGATGAACAGCGATCCCTTGAAGTCTTTGGCTTCGAAAAGCTCGACCGCCTTGGCTGAAAGCTCAGCCTCGTTGGCATCGCGCAGAGGGGGCGGCGGCGCTGCAAAACAAGGGGATGACAACAGGGCGCTCAGTAAAAACAAGGGTTTCAGTTTCATGGGGTAACTCTTTCAGATCGTTTTTTTACTGACGGGCATTGTGCCGAACGCAGCTTCAGCGAGGTTACAAAAGCGCCTTCAACTGTGCCTGGATGGGGGCAGGGCTTGTGCGCGCTATTGGGTGTTCAATTCTTGGGCGTCCAATGTTACCGCATTATTTTCCCAGGCCTCTTCAAGTACGCGCTCGGGAATTTCCCAAATGATTAAACGCGGTGGCGTGTCCTTGAAGGCGGCGCTGGCGAAATAGGCTTGCGCCGCGCCGGCGAACGCGCCGCCATCCCTGGAAAAATCGCCGATTTTGCTGTGCAGGCTGTGTTCGAGAAATGCGACGAAATTGGAGTTGCGCGAAAACGAGGTGCCGAGCAGAACGGTATTGGGCAGGCCGCTATCGCCGAAAAGATCGTCGCCCGCCGAAGCGTTTGCGCCGCTCTGCGTGACGCTGAAGCGACTGGCGGCGACCATGTCGGGCTTGGGTTGCAGATGCATGGGCAAGCGCTCGATGCCCGCCAGTCTGATCAAGTCGCCGGAACGCGGTTCGGCGGCCTGTTGCGTGATTACGCTTTCCTGCGGCGGGGTCGGCGCGAGCTTGAGGTTTGCAACGGCTTTGGCGATTTCCTGCGCCGCCGCTTGTGCGCCGCGTTCGTTCCAATGGGTGTCTGTGCGCAGGAAAGCGTCTTGCCCCTGGGCGACGAGCGATGATAGGACGCTTTCGAGGTTGACTACGGGCACGTGCGCGGCCTCAAGACGCTTGACCCAGGATGCGACGCGCTCATTGAGCAGGGCGGAGCGCTTGAGTTGACAACGCTGTGCGCCTTCAATGCGCGACTTGTCAGGCACGACGGCGACCAGCAGGTCAATGCCTCGTTTTTGCAGGACGCGGTGAATGTCGATGACGTTCTCTGCGCGCGCTGCTGCATTGTGTTCACGCTGAGGATACAGGCGCAATTCATCGCTCAGGAACAGCCAGTCGGGGCAGCCGATGCGCACGCGATCGCCAAGATCGCCCAAAATCAGCCAGTTCAGGCGGCGCTGCGCACTGGCCGCCCACTCCGGCAGGGAGGTTTTGCCCAGTTGTTCGTTGACCTCGCCGGTCAGGCGTCCATCAAGGAAGGAGGCCCAGGTCAGGTTTTCATCCTTGAGCGTCAATGAGCCTTCAAACAGGGCGGAGGCGCTGGACCACAGCCCGGCGGACATGAACGCCAGCAGCGCGACGCCGATCAGCGGCGCAGACAGCCGGTCGGCGAGGGTATGCCTTTTCGGATGCGGGCTTGAGGGCAGCTCATCGCTCTGTGAGTGTTGGGCTTGAGATGCGTGTTTGGGTTTCACAGCGGAATTCATGTGTGCAACTCAAAATTGAAAGTACAGGAAGGGCGTTGCGCCACGACTTGCAATCAAGGCGAAAGAGAACAGGAAGGCCAGCAGCGGCCACAGGCTGATCGCTTCCAGCACCACGCCGTGCATACGCGGGGCGACACGCGCCTGCAACCAAGGTAGAACCAGTGGCAGTGCAATCGCGAACAGGGCGGCAAGGACGGCGAACAGATGCGCGGGACGTAGCACAAGCTGCATGCTGTCGCCCAGACCCCAGCCATTCAGGCCGAATTGGCCGCTGTACATATTCATCGCCGAGGCGAAGTCGGGCGCGCGGAACAGCGTCCAGGCCAGCATGACGAACAGCAGGGTCAGCGCCCAGCCCAGCATGGCGGGCATGACATAGCCCGCCTGATGCCAGGCGCGATGCACGACCATGGCGATGCCATGCGCCACGCCCCAAAGCAGGAAGTTCCAACTGTCGGCGCCATGCCAAAGCCCGGAGATGGCCATGACCAGAAACAGATTGACATAAACCATGATCGGCCCGACACGACTGCCGCCCAAGGGAATGTACAGATAGTCGCGCAGCCAGCTGCCCAGGGAAATATGCCAGCGCCGCCAGAAGTCCTGGATGCTGCGCGCCACATAGGGGTTGTTGAAGTTTTCCGGGAAAGTGAAGCCCAGCATCTGGCCGATGCCTATGGCCATGGCGCTGTAGCCGGCGAAATCGAAAAACAACTGCAGGGTATAGGCGAGGTTGCCGATCCAGGCATCGGCGAAGCTCGGCTCGGATAGGGCGAAGGCGGCATCGGCCACGGGCGCCAAGGTATCGGCGATCAGCACTTTCATGCTCATGCCGATCATGAAGCGGCGTGCGCCCTGACCAAAGTTCACCCAGTCGAACGGGCGACTGTGCAGCTCTTTGTGCACCCATTCGTAGCGAATGATCGGTCCGGCGATCAGCTGGGAAAACATGGCCTTGTAGGCGGCGAAGCTGATAAAGCTGTGTTCGGCGGACACGGTGCGCCGATAAACGTCGACCAGATAGGAAATGCCTTGCAGGACGATAAAGGAAAGTCCGATAGGCAAGAGAGCGTGCTGCCATTCCAGGGGCATGACCCCTGCGAAGCCCAATACTCCGTTGAGCGTTTCGACCAGCAGATTGATGTATTTGTAGTACGCCAACGTGAGCACAAGGATGCCGATCGTAATCCCAAGCACCCAGCCGCGCCGCCGCGGCGTACTTGCGCGCTCGATCAGCAAGCCGCCGATCCAGACAAGGATGGTGATGCCGACCAGCAGGCTGAGGAACATGGGGCTCCACCAGCCGTAAAAAATCCAGCTAGCCAGCATCAGGGTCAAGTTCTTCTGCCGTTTGCCGACCAGTGCATACACCGTCAGAAACAGCGGGAAAAACAGCATCAGAAATTCAAGCGATGCAAAAACCATATTCCGCGCCTAGGCCTTGAGTGTTGATGAGTAACGGTGAATATTAAGAACGCTGAATGCTTCCAATCATGGGTTTTTCAGCGCTTGCAGTCTTTTGGCGGCATGCGGTCAACGAAAAAAAGCCCTCAGCGGGCTTTCGATTTCGATGCTGGCATCGTCCGTTTTTGTCTTTCGACTGAAGTGCACAGCAGGAACCGGTATACAGCAGTCGACTCAATTTTTAAGGATCGTGTCTGCGCTGTACATCAAGTGGGAGCCTTGCGCAGCGGGTACGACAAACAGGCTGTAACGCTGCCCGGCCTGGAGCGACCCCAGGTCAAGAGGAGCGCCCACCGGTTTGCCGGCGCATACCAGCTGCACGGCAAGCGCGACCGGGTTGATCATGCGACGCTGGATGCTCTCCGAACCATGCTCGAAAATCATCACATCGCGTCCCGCCGCTTTTAGCCCTGCATCGCTGCAAGCGGAATCAAGGCTGGCGAAGCCCAAGGAAGCCTTCAGTGCGTTGAAGCTGTCCGGCTTTTCACGCAGAAGCTTGGCGGCGATCCCGCCCTTGCCATCCTGGATGCCGATGACGCTGACGAATTCGCCAGGTTGTACGCTCAGCGCAACGTCTTGGCGCTCGCCGCCCTGGATCAGCGCGCCCTTGATTTCGCTGCGCGCCCTTACCGGCTGAAAGCCCGAAGTCGGCGCTGCGTTGGTCAATGACAGACGCGCCTTGCTTGCGCCGGCCTCGATATCCAGCGTCTGTCCGCTGGCATTAACGAAGCGCAGGAAAGACGAGTCTTCGCTGGGGCCGGTTTCATAGAGCTGCACTTCGGCATGCGCCGCGCTGCCGCCCAGCAGCACGCTGGCCAGGAAAAGATGGCGCAGCATCGATCAGTTCTTCTTGGCCGGAGCGGCGGCGACGATCGCTTCGGTAATCGCCGCTCCCCACTTCTTGTAGTTGGTGCCGGTCAAGTGCTGGCCATCGATGGTTTTCCACTCGCCCGGTTGGGAGAACTTGGTCGAGTCGATGTATTTGCATGGAGCGACGTTTTCCGCCAGGAAAGCGTTCAGTTCTTCAACGCGCTTGAAGTTCTTGCCGTATTTGCCGCCTTCCGTGCCCCAGGCCGGGCCGACCCACACGCAGGCCGTGCCGGTGGCTGCGATCGCCTTGGTCAGGTCGGTGACCTGTCCCCAAGCCCATGTTTTAGGGAACTCGGGGTTGGGATAGGAGGCGATGGTGTCGCCCTGGATGACGACGACCAGATCCGCCTTGTCCTTGCTGATCAGGCTTGCCACCGGCTGTGTGCTGGCATTGGCGCCCAGGGACGCGGCGGGCTCAGCGGATGTGCGCTCGGCGCCGCCGCAAGTTCCTTTGACGGTCTTCGTCCAGTCGCTTGAATGCGTGCCGCATACGCCGATGGAGTGCACTGTGGCGCCTTGCTCCATCAGACCGTCGTGCAGGGAACCGATCAGGTAGTTCGGCGTAGCCATATGGCTGTCGCCGATGACAAGGATGCTTAAACCAAGAAGAGCTGATGCAGCAGCGGCCATGAGAAATCTCCGTTAGTCATTGGGCTGGGAGGATATGAGGTGAGCGCTCGGAACGCCAAAGCTAATCAATAATTGACGAAAAAGCTATATGGATCTGTTGCATCGTCGCTACTTTTCGACGGGTCTCAGCGCCAGCCGAGGTCGTGGCGTAATTTTTCTTCCAAGGTTTCCGCCATGCGCTGGTGGGTTTTTACATTCGGATGCCAGTCCGCGCCGATGCCGTCCGCCGGGTTCTGTGTGTTGAAGTTCAGAAAGCCGATTTTTTTGTCACCCGTCTGCTGCAAGCTTTGAATCATGCGAATGAGGTAGCTGTTTAGGGCGGTGTGATGTTTTTGTCCCTCCGGCCACTCGTCGGAAAGCATGGGGCTGCCGGCGAGGTAAATCATGGCATCGGGGTAATGGCTGCGTATGCGTTTGATCAGATCGATATAGGCGGCGCTCCACGCCTTTTCATCCGGCACGCCTGCGCGGAAGTCATTGGTTCCCAGCGCGATGACCACGGCGTCCGGCTTGGGCGCGCTCGCGCCCTCTACGGCGAGAGGCGGAAACAAGCGCTCGACGCCCGGGTCTTGATAAGCGCGCATCCCCGTCCAGCAGGTGACGACATAATCGGCGTCAAGCGCTCGGGCGGCGATGGCGCCGAACGTCATATTGGCGTTTTCGGTTTCCGGCCTGAAGGGCATTTGCGCGGAACTGGCTTCGTTGCCGTAGCCGCAGGAGATGGAGTCGCCGATCACGGCGATCTGGCGTACCCGTGGCCGGGCGGGCAATAGCTCTGCGTCGGCGCTCAGGCTCAAGCCTAGAATCTGCGATGGGCCGAGAAAGCCCTCGGTGCGCCGTATCAATTCGACCTCATGCTCTCCCGGCGGCAGCTTGCTGGCCAGGATATAGACGTGCGCGCCCCTTTGGGCTGCGAAGGTTTGGCTGATCTGCCCGTCGATGACCGCCTGCCACCAGTTGGTATCCTTGTCGCCGGTTGCGCCATGGGCTTCCTTGATCAGCACGCCGAGATGCGTTCCCTTGAAGCGGACGCGCAGAAAGCAAGCCGATCCATGGCAGAGCGGCGCCTTGGGGTTGCGCATATCGAAGGAGGGGGAGTAAATGATGCGATGGTCATCAGCGGAAATGGGCAAGTCCATTGCGTCGGCGTACGCCGGAGCTGACATGTTCATCAGCGCGGCAATCCCCGCGATCAATAGCTGACGGCATAGCTTGATCCGAGGGGGCGTGTCAGTGTTTGGCTTGAGTGATTCCCGCATGAGCAAGCTCCGGAAAACGTTCCTGTAGAGCGATGCCGCCTAGCAAGGCCAAGGTGCTGGCGTAATAGTCTTGCGGAATGACAGAGCCTAAAGGTTGCCGCAGCGAACCGGCATTGGGGTTCAGGCAGCGTTGAACAAACTGTTGCATTGCTCTTTGGCTGGGGGTTAGAGGGTATGGAGCGCCTTGCTCGGTTCTCAGATCAATCCAAGCGGGATTGCTGGATTGGCTCCATTGTGCGGATATGGCTTCAAGCAGAGATTGATCTTCAACGCCGCCCCAGCAGCTATAAAGCGGGATTCGTACGGCATCGAATCCGAATCGAGAAGACAGGACGCTATCCAGCGTCATCCGCCCGTCGTCGTGGAGGCGCACCCAGTCGGGTGTCAAGCGAGCCTTGCCGAACCGCGCATGTTCAAGTAATTTCAGGCCGCTTTCCCGTAGGTTTCTCCACGTCGCAGACGCTGTCGAACGCTCAAATGCCTGGAATGCGGGGAAGATCCAGTACGATGGGTTGATGAGGGTGTAGTTCGAGCGCTCAAACCCAAACACGCCGGGCAAGAGGATGTCTCCTATCGGGCTGGGGCGAACCAGCATTTGGTCGATGGTATCGATCAGATGAAGCGCGTCTTTCTTGTAGCCCTCAACATGCCAGCGCTCGGAAGCGCGCAACAAGGCCCAAGCGATGAGTATTTCGCCGTCGCTGGCGTTGTTGGCGTCCTGAATGGGGGGTGGTGCTCCAGGATCCCAGCGGTAGGAAAACAGGGCATCGCCCTCGCGTTGCAGGTTTTTTTGCGTCCATGCCCAAAGCGCATCGAAAGTGTGGCGATCATTCGCCGCTACCGCAAGAATCATGCCGTAGCCCTGACCTTCGGTATGGGTTATGCCTTGATTTCCGTGGTCGATGACGCGTCCGTCATCAGAGATGAAGGCCTGTCGATATTGGATCCAAATTTTTTCATCCAGAACCCCCTGCGCCGGGGGCGGCTTAACGCTGCATGAGATGATCAGCAGAGCGCTCAATAGCAAGCCTGACCACGCAGAAAAACGCAAAGCCCGGACGTTGAACATGGTTTAGCTCACGCCTAGGCGTTTGGCGCGACGGCGCAAAATAACCCAGGTCACAGCCCCCAGCAGCAGGATAATCAAACCGGCCAGAGCGACAGTAAGCCATGAGCGGTCGCTTAAAAACAGGGAGACGCGGGCGGATTGCGGTATGTTGCCTACGTAGACATGCCGATCGGGGAAGCTGTGGCTGACCGCCTCGCCGCTTGGATCCCATAACATGCCATTGCCCTGCAACTCGGCCCAGGTTTCGTGTCTAACCAAGCGTTCCATGCCGCTCTGCAGCTTTTCCGCATCCGCTGCAGTAAACAGGGTAATCAGATTGCGGTCACCGTTGGCATGAAACTGGATTGCGGCGCTGCTTAGCCCAAGACCTTCGATAATTTGAGCCTCGGCGCTCGCAGGGCGAGCCTTGGTCTGTTGCAAAAGCCCTTCATTCGGGTTTTTCAGCCAAGAAAGCAGGCGCGCCCACCATGCATCCGCAGCAGCCTGAATGCCTTCCGGATAAGCGCCTAGTTGTATGGTTTGCCAGTGGCGCTTGGGTATGAAGGCGCTCACCCTGTTCTTGAACTCAGCGTTAAGATTGGGGACAGCGCCTACGACCAGCAAATGACGGACATCGTTGGCTGTGGTTTGGTCGCTGAAGAGTTGAATGCCCGTCAATGTTTTTTCGGTCACCTGGGCGAGCTTGCCCAGCAGAGTCAATGCGGCGGACAGCGTGGGCTCGCTGTTATCCAGCAGCAAAAGCTTGCTTCCATAAGCATCGCTTTTGAGGGTGTAGGGTAGCCCTGCGCGCGAGAACAGGTTGAGGTCAGGCAGGCGCATAAAGCCGTCCATCGGCGGCAGCTCAATGGTTGAATTCTCCAGAATGCTTACGAACAAGTGCTCGGTGAAAATAGGAACGCAGCGCCCGCCCTGTCCAAGTCCAATCATGGTGGGCAAGAAGCTCAATACATTACGTCCGTCCTGCAGGGCGGCGACCGGGATCTTGATGCTGGCGCCGCGAAACTGCTCTCCTGCAATATTTCCAAGGTGTATGGCTTGGACGAATTGGCCGTTCAGAATGACATTGAGCGCCGATTTTTTATCAAAGCCGGCTCCGTAAGCGAAATTGATGCGTGCGTTGAAGTCAAGCTGCTGTGGCCCGAACATCTGCGGAAAAGCCCAAAATGTCAGTTCGGCGGGTTTCGGATACATACCCCTCATCGTGGTGTTTCTGAAACCGAACTCTGAAAAATAAATACAACCCTTGTGCGGGCATACGCTGTTCATGGCTCGCTGATAATTTTCAGGCAGGCGTAAATCTTCAATGGTCACTTCACTGCGTTCAGGAAATGCCATGTCGCGCAACGAGAAAAAACCAGCGGCCTTCTTGACTTCGGCGGCATTCGTGCCAGAAATCACCAAAATCGCACGCGAGGGTTGATTATCCGCCTGAAAAATGCCGATATACCCGCTGTTGATACGTTTGAGGGTGCTCTCTGCAAGATAGGGCGTCAGACTCTCCTTGGTGCCGACCAGAATGACATCTTCATTTCCGGGGGGCGGAGAAAAACCGGGAAAATTTGTTTTGACTGACGAGGGCGTAACTTTCGGCATTCCTTGTTGGTTGGCCTCTGCGCGCTTGGCATAAGAAAAACTGACCCGCATAGGGACAAAATCCAGGCGAAGCGCAACGCCTTGAGCGCTTAAGCTTGCTGCTTCCAGCAATTCGGATGAGGCGGACTGTTCAGCGGCGACAATATTGACGGCAAATTGCTTTATCCAAAGACGGCTATCGAAAACATCGCCTAGTCTGGCCAGAGACGTTTGGATTGGAGCGGGCGTCGCCTTGATGCGTAAAACGGATTGGGAGCGGTCAATTTGTGTGAATAGCTCAGGCGCGAAACCATCTTCGCAATCGTCGGTGTAGTGTTGCGCGGCACGAAATCCTAAAGCGCGGTAGCCCGGAAAAAGGTTCTTGGCGGGAAGGCTGACCAAGGCGGTGTTATCCGGCATGCTGGCCTTGAGGGGGTACTGGGCAAGGATGCGCTTATCCAGCGTGACCGCCAAAAGGGAACGAGGAATCAGGGATATGGAGTTGGTATAGGTAAAGTCCAGGGCGGCGTCATGAATATGCAGGCGAGGTGAAACGGGAAGGTTGAAACTGGCTTCAGCCGCCGAGCCGCGTAGCTCCATAGGTTCTCTTTCGCCTTCGAAAAAACCTAGCGGGATAGTGTATTGATCTCCCTCCTGACTGAGCTTGAGCTCAGGGGGGGCGGCGGCGAAGGCCATGGACGCGCAAAGAAGAAGAGATGAAAAAATAACTGACTTGTGGATTTTCGGATTGATTTTAATGTGCATGTGGCGAAGGTTTTTTTTGCAAAAATGTGTCATTTTAACTGGTGTCGTGATGGTTTTTATGCGCAGCTGCTTGGCGAATAGTCTTGCGCAAGTCGAGTCAAGATTATCTGAGAAGATTTTGACTGATATCTTGAATTCGAAGATGGGTGCGCCTCCTCAACTCTTTTATCAGGGATGTGACGGCTGTTTTTGTCTTGATCCATACCAGCATGTTCAGGTGAATTAGGTGCTCCCAAACGTGGTAGCTTGCCGTGTATATGATGTATCCCAGGCCATAGAAGGGACTTACCCTCTTTTGCCGTTCGCGCTGATTTCGGTCAAATAACGTGCTTGACCCATACATCAGACTGACGATTTCCCTTTTTTCCTCAATGCTGGCAGGCTCAAAAGCGATGGCCAGAGTATGGTCTTTTTTAATCCAGCCGTTCGAACGCACAGCCACGGTGCGTGCCGTAATGCGCCCTGAGCGCCCCATCTCGGGGAGGCGGACGTGCAACGCGACCATGGTGTTGCTCTTGATGTGTTCGCTGATCTCTATGGCAGCCCCGCTATGGCTTAAATTGACCATCTTGCCGTAAATCGCCCTTCCCCCTGCTTCGATCATGCAGTGGTTTTCCGTGTTTTGCATCTGGATCCGATTCGCTGCCCGTCGTTGAGCTTTTTCAAGCATGATTCCGACTGCGGCAAAAAGGAATACGATGTTGATGCCAGCCCAGATCATCGTGATGATAATGGCGTCGCTTTCTTCGGGTACCACGAACAATCGTACGACGCCGGCGATCATGAATATGGCGTTGACGAGCAAAAGCACATAAAAGGGCATGGCGAGTTGGGATACGAAGTCTTCATCAAGCTTTTCACCCTTGGGCGTAACCGCAAAAGAAGGTGAGCGTGGGCTTTTGATCACTTCAATGATTGCGGGCAGGGAGAACAGCGCCTGGATGGTCTCGTAAAGCTCAGAAACAAAAGGCCAGCGCGTTTTGCCATAAAGTACGTTGGAGAGCAGTATGGCGGCAATGACGTGCGGCAAGGCGTAGGCCAGAAATTCGGCGAGGGTGGCGTCGTAGATTTTCAGGCCGAAGAGTAAATACATTCCTGATACGATCAGGAAAATACTGCGCGCCACAGGGAAAAACCAGAAAAATACCGAGGCGGTATAGGAAAGCCGTTGCTCAATGGTCATCTTGGGTTGAGTCCAAGGATTTTTGAGCAGGAAAATCTGTACCATCCCTTGCGCCCAGCGCATGCGCTGGACGGTGAAGCCGGAAAATGTTTCTGGTTGTAAGCCGGCGACCATGGGTTTGCCGAAATAGACGCTGTGATATCCGAGCCCGTGTAATCCCATCGCGGTTTCGGCGTCTTCGGTAATGGTTTCACCGGCCACGCCGCCCACAAGGTCGATATGCGAACGGCGGAGTACGGCGGCGGAGCCGCAAAAGAACGAGGCGCCCCAGTTATCCAGGCCGTGCTGGATAATCGAGTAGAACATTTCGTTCTCGCTCGGCATGTGATCGTAGGTACGCAGATTGCGCTCCAGAGGATCGGGGTTGATGAAGTGGTGCGGCGTTTGTACAAGAAAAAGCTTGGGGTCGCGTAGGAAAAAACCTACGGTATTTTCCAGAAAATCGGTGGTGGGTACGTGATCCGCATCAAGAATCAGCACCAGTTCGCCGCTGCAATAATCCTGCAAGGCCGAATTCAGGTTGCCGGCCTTGGCGTGCAGATTTTTTTCACGGGTGACGTAGATGGCTCCGACGCGCTCGCATAAAGCATTGAGTTCGTGGTATCGCTTCCAGGATTGTTCGGAAATATCCGGGCGATTGCGCCGCTGTACGGTGCCGCCATCGTCGCAGAGATAAACTTTGAAGCGATGCTTGGGGTAACGAATTTGCGTGGCCGCCAGAAGAGTGATCTCCAGCATTTCAGGGTCTTCATTGTAGCTGGGTACAAGGATATCAACCGTCGGCCAGAGGTTGGGGTCTCCCGTAAGCGGGATTGGCTTGCGATGAATAGGAAAAACGTTGACGAATGCGCCCAGGAAATAGATGCCTATGCCATAGAGTTCTGCCGCCAGCAAAAGGATAGCGCCCAGGAGGCTGAATGGATCGTGATAACCAATCGTGCTGGTCAAACGCCATGAGATATATCGCAAGGTAATAAAAACGGCGAGGAAAACAACCAGGATGCGGATCAGTTTGAGGTATTCGCCCGCGTGGCGTTCAATACGATCAAAATTGGCCTGGATAATGTAGAGCAAGGGGATGAGAGCCCAGGCCAGGACAGACTGACTTTCGGTGGAGAGGGGTACGGTGGCCGCATAGATGAAAAGAATGAAGACGGCGCTCCATGCCAGCAGGCTCCAGCGCCAGAGATCGTTTCCGCCCAAGCTGGCGGCAAGATTCTCTATGCGGTCAATCCAGCTTGCGCGAGTGTTCATGAGCTTGGGTCAGCTTTAGAGGCGGGGGCGCGTCGCTGTTCTGTTTCTGCAGCCAAGCGGCGTACTTCGTGCAGCAGCTCTTGCAGGATGTAGGTGTTGGCTACAACGAGCTCGACGGGCTGTTTCTCGCATTCGGTATGTTGCTCGTCGTAGCGCGCGCGCTCGGTAGCGATATCTTCTTCCAGCTTGGCAAGTTCTCGTCGCAGCAAATCCAGCTCAAGATGAGCCTGTGTGACGGATGGGGGGAGTTTGGCGATTGTTACGCGCTCGCCGACGGCGTGAGCCTTGGGAGGGGGCTCCACAATGTGCGCAGGCTCGGGATGCACAATGGACTTGGCAGTGTAATTGTGCAGGATGTCAGGAAGATCAGCTGGGGGGGGGAGGGGCTCCGGATCGCTTTCAGACGGTTGGGGATGAGCCACCGGGGTGACATGGGGGGCGATATGGCGTTCCTCTGGCGGTTTGCTTTCTGCTGTTTCGGCTGCACCCGCCGTGGCAAGGACTGGCGCCAACGCACGCAAAATCGCGGCCAGCAGCTCGGGATCCGGGGTCAGGTTGGGCTTGGGTTCCGGCTCGTGTTGGCGTAGAGGGGCGGGCTCGGACGAAGGTTGCGGCGAAAGCTCGATGGGGGGGGGCGTAAGAGGGGGCGACTCTTCGATGGTTGCAGGCGGCACGGTTTGATGTGTTGCCAACAGCTCGGCTTTCTGGACATGTTCTTCGTTGTCGATGTGATTAAGTGACGCCGGTTCCTGTCCTTCCCCCTGGCGGATCGATGCCGCAAGCGTATCGAGACGTTTGGAAAGCGTATAGACACGCTGAAGCAGAAAAAAAATGATTCCGCCTGACAAGCCGCCCCATACCCCGGCCAGGGTAATGCCTAAGGCGATGCCGAGCAGTGAAATGAGGAAAGATAGACTGGCGTGCATGGTGCTGATGTTCGATAAGGAGAGGGGTCGAGCCTTTCAATTCTGAAAGATTCTTGCTGTTTTCTGTGTTTCGATTTTAGTTTGGAGGCGAAAGTGTAGCTGGGAAAAACAAACTCGTACAGTGCCTGCGCCCAAAAAAGACTTGATGAATTCTAGGTTAAAACGCACTGTTCTAGTAGGTTAAGTCAAGCCTTGCTGTTGTTTTTTCTCTAACGGTTGGCTGAAAAACGCATTCTTGAGTTTTCAGTCTTGCCAATCCCGGTGGGTTTGCATCAGCTTCGCGTTCGCACTCGTGATCGGCGATCTAAAATCAGTCGCCTACGTGATTTTTTTCGAGCGGGACATTCATGTCCCGCCTTGGCAGGCTGCTGAATCAATTATTTCAGCAGCCGACTCAAGTCTGGCCGTGCTCCTGAATCACAAGGGGAGCTCCCCGCGACGATATCGCTATGCTTCGCCCGAAGATCGAGCGGTCAGCCGCTGGCCTTGCCTGATCGGTCTTGGTCGGAATCAAGGATTAGTTATTCAGCAGGCGGTTATTGGATGTCCTTGCCTTGCTGGGCGGGCAGGTTCTTTAGAATGTTTTGTAATTCAGTGTCATTTGTCCATTCTATTGGCATATTGAGTTTCATCAGGCTCAGTTTCAGACCCGTGTTCGCCCCGAGCCTTGGCGCGAGTGCGTGGCTTTGGGCGAATCTTTGCGCCGCCTGCGGGTATTGCTGCAGGCCGTAATGGCTCCAGCCCAGCATTTCCAGGGTTCTGGCGTTGAGGGGCGCGTCTTTTTTAAGTTGGCTGACCGTTTCGATCATGCGCGCATACTCCTTGCGGTCGTAGAGTGCGCTCAGTTCTGCGAAGAGCGCTTCGGCAAGCGTTTTTCGGGATTGCGCGCCGTTGGGCAGACGCTCGGCAAGTTGACGCGCCCGGGTGTAGTTGCGTGCATTAAGCTCCACCCGCACTAACCCTTCCAGATCTTCCGTGTTTTTCCCCCAGCGATAGGCCTGATCGAACCATTGGCGCGCCTGTTCCCATTGCATGAGATGGAATGATGACCAGGCCAGCAAGCGTGCGGCGCCAATATCGCGTTGCGCGATGATGTACTGCGCCAGAGCGCGCAGGCGCTGGTTGGCCTTCAGGTATTTTTTGGCATCGAAGTCCTTGATGACCTGCGGCATGGCCGGATCAAGAGGGCTGGACGGCTGGGGCTCTGGCGCAACGGGCGTCGTGATGGGGGCAGGCGGGCTTGCTGCATCTTTAGGCGCTTCCGCTGACGGGGAGGCAGGCGGCGTCAGGCGGGCAGGAGTTTGCTGACTCGGCGCGTTCAGCGTAGATGCGCTTTGTGTGCGCAGCGTCAGGAGCGAGCCGGGCAGGGGGATCAGCGCGAGCGGAGGCTGTGGCGCGCGCTTGATGCGCAGCCGATCGCCCGTCAAGGCGATGGTGCATCGGCTTTCTGCAGGGCGCATGTTGATCCGTGACGTGCTTGGCGTGATGGCGATCGGCGCCTCTTCGCTGGCGGTTTGCGCGGCAGCCCAGAAAGGTGTGCCGCACGCCGCGACCAAAGCGATCGCGGCGCCCAGTCGAGCGTTATGGCAAGGCAGGCGGTGCGCAAGCCCAAGACTGTCTGTGACGCGGTCGTTTCGCGCCTTGTTTTTTCCTTGCCGCGAAGCCTCTAAATGCCAGAGGAGGCGGAAACTGCGTCGGCCAGGTTTGAGCGCATGGTTCGCCATGCTTGTTGTTTCACGCAAGGTTTTTGGCGCGACGACGCAGCGCCAGCCAGATGACGATGGCCGTACCCACAACGATGGACAGGGCGATGCCCAGCAAAAGATACGGACGTTCGTTTAACAGCAAGGAAATCAGCGTGACAGGAGTGATGTCGCCCACATAGTGATGGTGTTCGGGAAAGGAGAAGGCGCGCGGGGAGCCGTTCTCCCCGCTGCTCCATAACATGCCGTTGCCGTTGAGCGCCCCCCAGGTCGAGAACTGTACTAGGCGGCTCACGCCCTGCTCCAGCAATTCCGGTGTCGCTGCCGAGAGCAGGGTTACGGAGCCTCCGAGGCGTGTTGACTGGAACTGGACGGCGGCGGCGCTTTGCCCGAGATCGTTGTCGAGCCTGAGTTTGGCGCTCTGGGTTTGACGCTCGGTGCGATTGAGCGGAGTTTGCAAAGGGCTGTTCAGCCAGGAGCGCAGGCTGGCCGGGATAGCGGTTTCTCGCGCGCCCACGGCGAGGCTCTGCCAATGTACGTGCGGCAGGAATGCGGAAACTTCGTCTCGCAGGCCAGAGCCGATACGTGCAGGCGAGCCGACGATGAGCACATTGCTCGGGGATTGCAGTTTGCTCGGATCGTTGAGCACGCGCATGCCGCTCAGGGGCGCTTTGTTGATTTGCGCAAGCTTGGATACCAAGGTCAGTGCGGCATTAGCGGTCGAGGGGTGTTCATCGCTGATGAGCATGCTGCTGCCAAAGCCGTCGCTGCTTTGCGTGTAGGGCAGGCCGGTGCGTGAGAGCAAGGCGAGATCGGGCAGACGCATGGCTCCGCCACCGGAGGGCAGCGCCAGGCGTGAGTTGTCGGCGATGCTGACATACAGGTTTTCGCTGAAAATCGGGCGGCACTCTCCGCCGACATCCTTGCCGATGACGCTGGGGGTAAAGCTCAGCGTATTGCGTCCCGCCTGCAACTGGGCGATGGGAATGTTGATGCGGCTGCGCCAAAGCTGTGCGCCATGCGGGTCGTTAAGATGAATGGCCTGGATGAATTCGCCGTTGAGAAAAACATTGAGCGCAGAGTTCTGATCAAATCCTGCGCCGTAGGCAAGTACGAGGTCAGCATCCAGGTGACGCTGCTTGGGATCAAACATCTCGCTGAAAGCCCAAAAACTCAACTCTGCCGGGCGCGGGTAGCTGCCTTTCAGGGTGCTGGTGGCGAAGCCGAGCGCTCTGAAGCTGATCCAGCCGGGCTCTATCGCACCGAGCTCCGTATGACTGCCCTGCAGGCGTCTGAAGTTTTCAGGCAGCTCCAGTTCGGCGATATGGATGTCCTGGCGATCAGGCAGGGCGAATTGACTGTAGGCGAACACACGGGCGGCTTCCAGCACTTCATTGTTGTTGCTGCCGGAAATCAGGATCACGGCGCGCGTGGGGTCGCCATCCAGAGGATAGATGCCAATATAGGCGCCTTGGATACGCTCTAGGAGCGTAGCGGACACCAAGCCGGCGATGCGCGGCTTTGAGCCGATCAGAATGATGTCGCTTGAGGCGTGCTGCGGAAGCGATAGATTGGGGAACAGCTTGCCCGGGTCTTGCAGGTCGCTTTCCATCTCTGTTGGGGCCGTCTTGGCGTGAGCCAGTTCCTGCTCGACGTGCACGGGGATGAATTCCAGGCGTAAAGCCACGCCTTGCGCCGCAAGCGAGCTGGCCTCAATCAGGTCGGGGTCGCTGCTGATGATGCTCAGGGGAAACTGGTTGAGCCAGAGGCGTGCATCGAAAACCTCGTTCAGCCGCCCGAGTGATAGCGCGACAGGTTTGCGCTGGGCGCGGATGAGGAAGGCGGAGGCTTGGGTGTCGATCTGACTGAAAAGTTCAGGGGCGGAGCCGTCTTCACACTTGTAGGTGTAATGCTGGGCGGCGCGGAAGCCGAAATCATGATAGCCAGGGGTCAGGAGTGCGCTGGGCAGGCTCATCCGCGCGGTATTTTCGGCCTGATCCGTGCGTAACGGAATCTGGGCAAGAATGCGTTCGTTCAGGGTTACGGCAAGCTGCGAACGTTCGTTGAGCATGGAAATGGAGTTGACATAGGTGAACTCAACTTCGGCGGATTCGATCTCCATGCGTGGCGGAACAGGGAACGACAAGACTTTGCGCGCCTCGGCGCCGCGCAATTCGATGGGCAGAGTGGAACCGAGCAAATTGTCAAAAGGTATGCGATAGCTTCCGTCTTGTGCACTGATACGCGCCGGGGCGGTCGGCGTCGCCGCATTTGCGGGTGAGAGCAGAGCGCAAGAGGCGAGCGCAAGCAGGAAAGGCAGGAGTCGGGTCAAGAGTGTGCTGTGCATAGTGTCGCTTTGACGAGGCTAGGGCGTGCGCCGGAGTGACGACACATGGGTTAATGGCTGGGTTTATGCTCTTCGAGGTTCGGTTCGGCTCTCCCCCCTGGCGCTTTTCTCCGTTGACGGCTTATTGACTCGCGCCCATGGCTTTGCGCGAGTCGGGCGATGAGACCGCGAGTTCTGTGCAGTGCAGACCGGGCATAAACACGGGTGAGGAAAGCGACGTGCTCACCAGCATGATACATGCCGGTGCCAAAAAGATAGGCTAGTCCCGAAAACAGGCCAATACGTTTTTGCCTGCTGCGCTGATTCTGTTCGGAAAGCTCGCTCCATCCGTAAACCAGACCGATGATGGCGCGCTTTTCGTCTTGCGTTTCCGCTTGAAACTCCAGACCAAGCGTGGTGCGCCCGCGAGCGTCGCTTTGTTGTCGCACCACGCGGGCGTGAAACTTGCCCAGCTTTTCGAGCGCGGGAATATGAATTTTGATTTCAAGCCGTTCACCAATGTTCGGCTTGAAGCGACTGTCCGGGACGCGCAGGCCTAAGCCCGATTGGCTCAGGTCAAGCAATTGGCTTGTGAACTCAAACCCCTGCCAGTGGATACTGCTGGCGAAAGAGGAAAGATGACGGGTGTTAATGCGATAGGCTGCACGTTTTTGCGCCTTTTCCAGCATGACGCCAATGGCGGCGAGAATAAAGACAACGTTGATGCCCGCCCAGATCATCGTGATGATCGTCGTATCATTCATTTCGGGCTGGAGGGCCAGGCGCAGTGCGCCCGCGCCCATAAATGCCGCATTGAGCAGCAGTAAAAGATAAAAAGGCTTGGACAGCGAGGAGACAAAATCCTCATCCAGGCGCTCGCCCTTGGGTGTCACGGCGAACGAGGGCGAACGCGGACTGCGGATCACCTCGATGATGGCGGGCAGCGAGTAGACGCTTTGCACGGTTTCATACAGCTCGGAAATGAATGGCCAGCGGGTTTTGCCATAAAGGACGTTCGAAAGAAAAATCGCGGCGAGAACGTGCGGCAAGGCATAGGCGAGAAACTCCGCCATGTTGGCGTCATAGATTTGCAGTCCGAAAAGCAGGTAAAAGCCTGGGACGATGAAAAAAATGATGCGTGCGAAAGGAAAGAACCAGAAAAACACCGACGAGGTGTAGGCCAGGCGTTGGCCGAAACTCATGTTCGGCTGGAACCAGGGGTTTTTCAGCAGGAAGATTTGCACCATCCCTTGCGCCCAGCGCATGCGCTGCACGGTGAAGCCGGAAAAGGTCTCCGGCTGCAGTCCGGCCACCATGGGCTTGCCGAAATACACGCTGTTGTAGCCCAGTCCGTGCAAGCCCATGGCGGTTTCGGCATCTTCGGTAATGGTTTCGCCTGCAACTCCGCCCACCAAGTCGATGTGCTTGCGCCGCAAAACGGCGGCCGATCCGCAGAAAAATGAGGCGTTCCAGAAATCCAGGCCATGCTGGATGATGGCGTAGAACATTTCGTTTTCGCTGGGCATGTGCTCAAAGGTGCGCAAATTGCGTTCCAGCGGGTCGGGGTTGATGAAGTAATGCGGGGTTTGCACCAGGAACAGCTTGGGATCCCGCAAAAAGAAGCCGACGGTATTCTGCAGAAAATCCACGGTGGGGACGTGGTCAGCATCGAGGATGACGACCAGTTCGCCGCTGCAATGTTCCAGCGCTGAGTTGATGTTGCCTGCCTTGGCGTGCAGGTTTTTTTCGCGGGTCAGGTAATGCGCGCCGATGCGCTCGCATAGCGCATTGAGTTCATGAAAGCGTGCCCAGGATTGCTCGCTGATATCGGCGCGATTCCGGCGCTGCACAGTCCCGCCGTCGTCGCAGAGATAAACCTTGAAGCGGTTTTGGGGGTAGCGGATTTGCGTGGCGGCCAGCAGGGTCGTTTCCAGCATCTCTGCGTCTTCGTTGTAGCTTGGAACCAGAATATCCACTGAAGGCCATTGTTGCGGGTCGGCGGGAAGGGGGGCGGGGCGCCGGAACAAAGGGTAAGCGTTGACAAAGGCGCCCAGAAAATAAATGGTGATGCCGTAGAGTTCGGCGGCCAGCAGCAACAGGGCGCCGATCAGGCTGAAGGGGTCGTGATAGCCGATGGTGCTGGTCAGTCGCCAGGACAGGTAACGCAGGGTGATGAAGATGGCCAGAAAAATCACGATCAGCTGCATCAGGCGCAAGTGTTCGCCCAGGTTGCGCTCAATGCGGGTGTAATTGGCCTGAATAAAAGCCAGCAGGCCTAGCATGCTCCACGCCATGAAGGATTGGCTTTCCATCTGGAGCGGGAAGCTGGCGGCATAGACAAACGCAATGAGTGCGCCGCCCCATGCCAACGGTGGAAATGGGTGCGGCATCAGTGATCCTGCGTGATGTCGTTTGGGGCTTGCCCCAGTTTGCGCTCCAGTACCTTGATGCGCGAGGCGAGTTGATGTACGCGGAACAGCAAAAAGCTGCCCACGCCGCCGAGCAGTCCGCCAAGGGCTCCATTGAGCAGTACGCCGAGGATCACTCCGAGCAGGGTGACGACAAAAAGAGTTGAGATGGGCATGGCGCCGGGACGGTGTTGCACATAGGGGGTGCTGAACGATTTGTGCTGCAGGTCTGCCCGCTTCTACAGACGCCGGATTTTGCGGGATTAGACTGCCCCAGGATGTGCCAGACGGTCATTTCTTCGGGGTTCCGTTAAATCTCGTACTGCGGCGCTTTGCCATGAATCAGACGGGCGTCCCAGTCGATCGCCGCTTGCGGGCGGTCAAAGTAATAGCCTTGCAACAGAGCCTGAGGGTTGCGCATGCGGATGAAACGCGCCTGCTCGACGGTTTCCACGCCTTCGACCACCACATGCAGCTGCAGCCCGTGGCTGAGCGCCAACATGGCTTCCAGCACCTTGACCGCATCAGGATCATCCGGAATGCGGTTGCGGATGAAACTTTGGTCGATTTTGAGCTTGTCGATCGGCAGCTCGGTGAGCATTCCCAATGTGGATTGCCCTGTACCGAAATCATCAATGGCGATCAGGAAGCCGTGCATCACCAGTTGCTGGATGCGTTCACGCACGAAATCCAGACCGCCGACGAGTCCGCCCTCGGTAATTTCCAGAATGATGGCGCTGGGCGGAACATTTTGCGCACGCGCTGCATCACGCAGCTTGCTGACCAGGTCATCGCGCAGCAGATGGCGCGGGCTGATATTGATGGAGAGGAACAGGTCGCGCTGGGTGGCGCGTCGCCACATGGCGAGGTGGGGCATGGCCTCGGAGAAAATCCATTCCGTAATGCGCTCGATCATGCCGATGTCTTCGGCGATTGGAATAAAAGTCGCCGGAGAAACCGGGCGTGAGCCATCGCGCTTCCAGCGCAGCAGGCATTCGAAGCCCTTAAGCTCGGCCGAACCGGCTTCGACCAAGGGTTGCATGAAGACTTCGAACTCCTTTTTCTCCAAGGCCTTGCGTAGCCCTTGCTCGATGTCGAAACGCAGCGCAGCCTCTTGGCCGAGCGCCGGGGTGTAGATCAGCGAACGATCCCGACCCGAGCGCTTGGCGCCGTGCAGCGCCATGTCCGCCGCCTGCATCAGGGCGTCGCTGGTATCGCCGTCGCGCGGCGCAATCGCCACGCCCAGGCTGGCGGTGACCTTCATGTGCATTTCGCCGCCGTCCAGGGGTACGGGCTGACGCAGCACGTTCAACACCTTCTCGCTCAAGCCGGGAGCCATGGCGCTCACGCGGGCGAGGTCGTAGTTGATGGGTAGGAGTACGGCGAATTCGTCACCGGAAAGGCGCGCCAATACGTCGTTTTCGCGCAAGATGGCGCGTACGCGCTGCGTTAGCGTGCGCAGAACCTGATCGCCCATGGCATGCCCCAAGGTATCGTTGATGATTTTCAAACGATCCACGCCGAAGTGGAGCAGGATCAGCGAGCGCTCCGCGCTGATATTGGCCTGAACGGCGTTGAGATGTTGCAGGAAGCTGTTGCGGTTGAGCAGTCCGGTCAACGGGTCGTACTGGGTGAGCTGGTTGAGCGTTTGCTCGGCTTTCTTCTGTTCGCTGATGTCTTGCACGATGCAAAGGATCTGTTTGATGTGTTTGTGTTCATCGGTGATGGCGTGCGCGGAAAGCAGGGTAGTCACCCGGCTGCTGTCTGCGCGCAACAGGGAGGCGTGTCCTTGCCAGTGGCCGTCGCATACCAGCGCCCCCATGATGCGCTGGTAAAGCTCGGGGTTTTCAGGCAGCAGGATTTCCTGCCAGTTGCGCCCCAAGGAAAGCGCTTCGGTATGGCTTAGCAGACGCACGAAGCCGGGGTTGACCTGGGTGATGACGCCTTGCGGCGTGCAGAAGTAGACGCCTGCATTGACTTCCTGGAACAAGGCGTCGGTGAGTCGGCGAGCCTCTTCGGCATCGTGGCGCGCTGAGCTTTCAATTTCGAGTTGTCTGCGGGTTTCATTACAGATGTGGGTCATAGCTTCCTTGTTGCGCATGGTCGTGCGTATGCGCTTGAGTACGCTGGACAGTTGTCCCAACTCGCCCTTGCTATCCTGCCAGGGGAGGACGACCTCTTCGTCGGGTTTGAGGGCGATGATGTTGACGATGCCGCCCAGGCGGCGAAAGCGCCCTGACCAAGTGAGCGTCTGTACGCCCAGGAGCAGGGCTTCAAGAGCCAGGAAGGCAAGGGCAAGATTGGTCGGGCTTAGCAGGGTTTCCATGTTTTCATTAGGCGTCAGAACACCGGCAAGCCACACAGCAGCAGCAAAAAACAAGACCAGCCACAACTGGGGAAGAATGAGTTGAACCCAGGTTGAGCGGGTTAGTTTGTCGGACATAGATGGATGACCATGGGTTTGAGAGGTAACAGGAAGCTGCGGATCGATCCTGCGTTTCCACGGCTTGCCGAAAGACTTGACTGCATGAATCTAGAACACTTCCGGGAAACGTCCAAGAGCCTTGTCAGAAATCTACACAAAGCACGAGCCTTAACAGGCGGCTGAAACAAGTATTTCAGCAGCCTGTTAAGGCGGGAGATGGGCGTCCCGCTCGAAAATGATGAACCTAAGTGATTGATTTTCGCTTGTCAATCACGGGCATGTACCAGGATTGGCAAGGCCGAAAAACTCAAGGGTGAGTTTTTCGGCAAGCTGTTAGGCAAACGCCTGTTCATTCAGTGCCCCCCGCCTAGGGTGGGATGTCTCAATATGAACAAAAACGTAAGTCTTTGATTCATTGCGGCCATCGCGGACGTTCGCCGTGACGAGCGAGCTGATTTATTCCATGGATGGAATAAATCAGCGTCTACCTGTTGGCCAGATAAAGTATGAACACCACCGATCAGGCTGAGATTGTCGAAGTCCGTCCTCATGTCCTTCGACAAGCTCAGGGCAAACGAAGAGTAATAGGACTGGTGCAGCGGCGCTCATTGGGGAGCGATGAAGCGGATAGGAGGGGGTGTTGTAATCAGACAACGTCGTCAGACGCTGTTAACGTACTCACATCACGGATTGGCGCGATGCGCACTCCCGAATCCACTCCTGCAGAATCGTGCGTAGTTTTTGCAGTTCGTCATCAGTGTAGGGCTGGGCGGGATGCAGACCAAATACCGGCGCAGGCCAGGCGAGGTCATGCGTATGGCGTGCGATGAGGTGAATGTGCAATTGCGGCACCAGATTGCCCAGGGCGGCGAGGTTCATCTTGTGCGCGGCGAAGTGCAGCTGCATTCTCTCGGCGAGCATGCTCGACTCGGCCAGCAGCAGGTGCTGATCTGCGCGCGCGAGCTGAAAAATCTCGCGCACCCCGGCGCGTCGGGGGACGAGCACCAGCCAGGGGTAATGCGCGTCGTTCATCAGCAGGAGCTTGCATAGTTCCAGTTCGCCGACTTCAATGGTGTCGGCGGCAAGACGTGGGTGAAGTTCAAAATCGGGCATGGATGATGTCAATGGCAGATGGGGGCTTCGCCCTCAGATTACACGGGCTGTACGGCAATGACGATGCAAATCTACGATAGCCACTGCCATCTGGCGGATACACGTCTGCGGGACGATTTGGCGGCGGTTCTGGCAAGAGCCGATACGGCGGGTGTCACCGCCTTGATGTCGGTTTCGGCGCGCTCGGCGGACTGGCCGGTTTTGCTGCGCCTGGCGCGGCGTTTTTCCCAAGTCAACGTGGCTTTCGGCTTGCACCCTTGGTTTGAGCACGATGCTCACGCCTTGGAGCGTCTGCCAGCCTGGTTGCAGCACGCCGGGGCGCGGGCGATCGGTGAGTGCGGCCTGGATTTTGCGCCGGGTCGCGCCACGCGCCGAACTCAGGAAGACTGGCTTCTGCCGCAGCTGCGTCTGGCGTGCGAGCTGGATTTGCCGGTGATTCTGCATGCGCACAAGAGCGAGGATGTGCTGGCCATGCACGTGGCGCGTTTGCCGGGATTGCGCGGCGTAGTGCACGGCTTTCATGGCAGCGCGCAACAGGCGGAGAAATTGCTGCGCCTCGGCTTTTATCTGGGCGTCGGCACGGCAATCACCCATCCAAGGGCGCAGCGTCTGCGTGGGGTGGTCGCCAAGCTGCCGCTGGAGCGTCTGCTGCTGGAAAGCGACGCCCCGGATCAGCCGCCCCATGCGCGTCCGGCGCCGAATGAGCCCGCGTTTATCGTCGATACCCTGGGTGCGCTGGCCAGCGTGCAGGCTTTGCCTGTCGAAGTGGTTGCGGCGAGAACGTGGCAGAATGCCGCTTCTCTATTTCGTGGTCGAGGCTCAGGTTGAATGAACGACGATATGCAGGAGCGCACGCGCATTTTGCTCGGTGAGCAGGGTTTGGCGCGCCTGGCGCAGGCGCATGTGCTGGTGGCTGGGGTGGGCGGCGTGGGCGGCGCGGTGGCCGAGGCCTTGGCGCGTGCCGGCGTGGGCGCCATCACCCTGCTTGATCATGACACCGTGGCGTTGAGCAATCTGAACCGCCAGCTGGTTGCGCTGCATTCCACGCTGGGGCGGCGCAAGGCCGAGGCCATGGCGGAACGGATGCGTGACATTCGTCCGGATATCCGGGTCGAGGCTCGCCTGGAGTTCGTCAGGCCGGAAACGGCGGACGCGTTGATCGCCGAGGGCGGATTTGATTTTGTGCTGGACTGCATCGACAGTATCGCCTGCAAGGCGGCGCTGATCCATGCCTGCCAGCGGCGTGAGGCGCCGGTGTATTCCAGCCTGGGCGCGGGGGGGCGACTGGATGTGAGCAAGGTGGGGGTGAGCAGCCTGAACCAGACGCATACCTGCGCTCTGGCGCGCGAGCTGCGTCGCGCGTTGCGCGAACGGGGCGCGGCGCTCAATGTTCCCGTGGTGTATTCATGGGAGACGCCGATCAAGGCGCTGCCGCACCAGCCTGTCGGCGGAGATGTGCCAGGCCGCTCGCGTGCGGTGAATGGCACCATCAGCTACATGCCCAATCTGTTTGGCATGATGCTGGCAGGGACGGCGCTGAAGGGATATCTGGACAGCTTCGCAGCCTGAAAAACAGATGGCAATAAAAAAGCAGGCCGTAAGCCTGCCGTGCATGATTCAAGCGGGGCGATCACTCCTTGGGGGCAGCCGCCTCTTCTTCGTTGTCGCCATCGAGCAGTTCGTCGATGTCCAGTTCGAAATCATCTTCGGACATGTCGATTTTTTCGATGCCTTCGAAATTGTCGTATTCATCGCAGAAGTCAACGAAGCCATCCTGCCAGCTCATCGGGCGAATTTCGGTCTCGCCTTCGGCATTGCTGGTCAGGGCGAAACAGACCAGGGGTTCATAGTCCAGACCGCCGTCCTCATCCTTGAAAAAGGCATACCAGCCATCGGCGGGCATCATTTGAATGATTTTCGGTGCGCTCAGGGTCTCTTCAACGTCGGTCATCGCAGTGTCCTCGTGGGTGGGGTAAACACAGGAAGGCTAAACCGGCTTTGTGACGGTTTCATGCCAGATTTCCGCCAGTACAGGAGCGTGAGACTCAAAGCTTGGGGTCTTGAGCAAACACCAAGCGACCTGCGACCCAGGCGTGCGTGACCCTGCCCTCGAAATCCCAGCCCTCGAACGGCGTGTTCTTGCCGCGGCTGAGCATGTGGCGCGCATCCAGCGTCCACGGCGACTGCGGGTCGTAAAGGCACAGATCCGCCCGCAGGCCGGGAGCGATGCCTCCGGCCTTGATGCCAAGCAAGCGTGCGGGGCCGACAGTGAGCCGGTGCAGCGCCGCGTGCAGATCCAGGACGCCGTTGTCCGCCAGGCGCAGGGTCAGCGGCAGAAGGGTTTCCAGCGCGGAAATGCCGGGGGCGGCATCCGGGAAAGGTTCGCTCTTGGCATCGCCTTCATGCGGCTGATGATCGGAGTGGATGACCTCGATCACGCCGCGCGCGACCGCGTCCAGCAGGGCGTCGCGGTCGCGCAGGCTGCGCAGCGGCGGGATGACGTGGCAGTTGGCGTCGAAGGCGTCGGTATCCATCTCGGACAGGAAAAGCTGGTGGGCGCTGACCCCGCCGCTGACCGGCAGGCCGTCGCGCTGCGCCTGTTCCAGCATCTGCGCGGCGCGTGCGCTGGAAAGATTGACAAAATGCACGCGCGCGCCGGTTTCTTCCACCAGAGCCAAAACCTGCGCCATGGCGGCGGTTTCCGCTGCGACAGGAATGCCGGGCAATCCCAGACGGCTGGCGACGGCGCCCTCGTGCGCACAGCCTTTCTGCGCCAGGGCGCGATCCTGGGGCTGGACGACGACCAGCATGTTGAAAGTGGCGGCGTATTCCATGGCGCGGCGCATGACCGCGAGGTTTTCCACCGGATGAAGAATATTGCTCACCGCCACGCAGCCTGCTTCTTGCAGATCGACCATTTCCGCCAGACGCTTGCCGCCCAGATCCTGGGTCAGCGCGCCGATCGACAATACGCGCGCGCCGCCGGCAAGCTGGGCGCGCCGCTTGATGAGGCGCACCACGGCCGGGGTGTCGATCACCGGGTCGGTGTCTGGCGGAATGCACACGGTGGTGATGCCCGAGGCGACGGCGGCGCGCGCCTCGGAGGCGATGGTGGCCTTGTGTTCCTGTCCGGGTTCGCGCAGACGCGCCCAGCTGTCGATCACGCCCGGCAGCAGCCACAGTCCGCTGGCGTCCATGACGTTTTCGGCGTTGAAGTCGGTAGGCGCTGCGCCGACGGCGACAATGCCCGCCTTGTCGATATACACATCGGTCACGGCATCCAGATGGCTGGCGGGGTCGATCACCCGTGCGCCGCGAATGATCCAGCGCTGGCAGTCAATACCGGGGCGGCAGCCTTCCGGCGGTTTGAGGTGGTCGATGTCGATGCCCGGCGCGAAATAGGGGTGTGATGGATTCATGCTTATTCCTCCCGCCCGCCCATGCACAGGCTCATCACCGCCATGCGCACGGCGATGCCGTTGGAAACCTGTTGCAGGATGACCGACTGCGGACCGTCGGCCACTTCCGAGTCGATCTCCACGCCGCGATTGGCTGGGCCTGGGTGCATGACGATGGCATCGGGCTTGGCCCAGGCGAGCTTTTCCGGGGTAAGGCCGTAGAGGCGGAAGAACTCATCTTCGGAAGGCAGCAGTGCACCTTCCATGCGTTCGCGTTGCAGGCGCAGCATGATGATCACGTCCACATCCTTCAGTCCCTCGCGCATGTCGTGGAACACGCGCACGCCGAGCTTTTCCACCTGGGCGGGCAGCAAGGTGCGCGGGGCGATGACGCGCACCTCGCCAGTGCTCAGCGTGTTCAGTGCATGAATCTGCGAGCGGGCGACGCGCGAATGCAGGATGTCGCCGACGATGGCCACGCGCAGCGGCGCGAATTCGCCTTTCACCTTGCGAATGGTGAATACGTCGAGCAAGGCTTGCGTGGGGTGTGCGTGCCAGCCGTCGCCCGCATTGAGCACGGAGACATGCGGCGCCACATGGCGGGCGATAAAGTGCGCCGTGCCGGATTGGTCGTGGCGCACCACGAACATGTCCGCCTGCATGGCCTCGATATTGCGCAGGGTGTCGAGTAGGGATTCGCCCTTGCTGGTGGCCGAGGTGCTGATGTTAAGGTTGAGCACGTCGGCGGACAGGCGCTTGGCGGCCAGTTCAAACGTGGTGCGCGTGCGCGTGGACGATTCAAAAAACAGGTTGACCACGGTGCGCCCGCGCAGCAGAGGCACTTTTTTCACGTCGCGCCCGGTCACGGAAAGAAAGGACTCGGCGGTGTCCAGAATGCGGGTCACCCACTGCGGCCCCAAGCCTTCGATAGTGAGCAGGTGCTTGAGGTGACCGTCGCTATCGAACTGGATCGTCCAGGGGTCGCGGGCGAGCTTGGGGATTTTTGGGCGCACGAAAACCACGGCCATGCCTAGACCTCCAATGCGCGTTGCTGGACGGAGATCTGCAGCGGATCGGGGCCGCTGAGCACGATTTCCTCGTGGTGATCGAGCATGAAGCTTTGGCCAATGACATCGGCCTGAATCGGCAGCTCGCGCCCGGGGCGGTCGCAGAGCACAGCGAGCAGCACGCGCGCCGGGCGACCGAAATCGAACAGCTCGTTCATGGCGGCGCGCACCGTACGCCCGGTGTAGAGCACGTCGTCCACCAGGATGATGTCGCGCCCTTCGATGTCAAAGGGCAGGGAAGATGGTGACACCTGCGGATGCAGTCCGATATGAGTGAAGTCGTCGCGGTAGAAGGCGATGGAGAGCTTGCCCAGCGGCTCGCCCAGGCCGAGGGCGGCATGCAGGCGCTTGGCCACCCAGACGCCGCCGGTGTGGATGCCGATCATCAACGGGTCGCGCAGCGCGCCGGAGGCCATGCGTAGCTGCAAATCATGCGCCATGGCGTGCAGCCAGGCTTCGATGTCGTGCGTGGGTGGGGAGTCACTGTGGGACATGCGCGTTTCCTGCTGGGAGTGTGTGCTGCTGGGCGAACCATGTTTCCAGAATCACGGCGGCGGCGGCGGCGTCAAGCGCCCCCTGTTGCTTGCCGAAGCCGAGTCGCGCGCTGGCCTCGTAACTGGACAAGCGTTCGTCGGCGGTTTCCGTGCGCAAATGGTAACGACCATGCAGCTGGCGTGCAAAGCGTTCCGCTTGCGCGGTCAGCGGGTAGTCGCTGCCGTCGTCGCGGCGTGGGACGCCGACTACCACGCCTGCAGGCGACCATTCCTGCACGATGCGCTCGATGGCCGCCCAGTCGGGCTGGCCGCGCTGTCGCGTGGGCAGCACCGCCAGCGGGCGCGCCTGGCCGGTGATGCTCTGCCCGACCGCCACGCCGATGCGCCGCTCGCCGAAATCGAAACCCAGCCAGAGGTGGGGGGGGGGGGAGAGAGTGGTTGATTTCATAAATTCGATCAAGCCGATGGAGGCAAGGCAAAAAGCAGCGAGAAAGCGGAGCGTACGCGCAGTATGTGAGCATTTTGAGTTGTTCTTTGCCGCAGGATACGCGGCTTCAGAACCTGTTTACGATCTTGATCAACGGATGCAGTGCAAGAAAAAATCGGTCGAAAAAGCGGAGCATAGACGAACTATGTGAGCATTTTGAGGTCGATTTTTACGCAGCAATGCGCCGTTCAGCGAGATCGTAAACAGGTTCTCAGTGAATTTATGGCGGCGGCTTCATGCGTGTCCGGCTTGGGCGCTCAGTAGATTCAGATCAATGCCGATCTGGCGTGCGGCGGCGTGCCAGCGCGCTTCGATGGGTAGGTCGAAGAGGATGGCGTGCGTGGCGGGGGTGCTCAGCCAGGCGTTGTCCAGCATCTCCTGCTCCAGTTGCCCGGCCTCCCAGCCCGCGAAGCCAAGAGCGATCAGACGCTTGCTCGGCCCGGCGCCGTGGCCGATGGCTTGCAGGATATCGCGCGAGGTGGTCAGGCCGAGATCGTCCGGCAGGTTGAGCGTGCTGTCCCAGGGGCCTTGCGGGCTGTGCAGCACAAAGCCGCGTTCCAACGACACCGGGCCGCCGTAATGGATGACCTGCGTGCGGATCTCGGCATTGTCCGGGGCGATCTTGAGGTGCTCAAGCACGTCGCCTAGGGTGACATCCAACAGGCGGTTGATGACGATGCCCATGGCGCCGTTCTCGTCATGCTGGCAAATATAGGTCACGGTTTGTGCAAAATGCGGGTCGCCCATGTGCGGCATGGCGATCAGCAGGTGGTTTTTGAGTGAGGTGTCTGCGTTCATGCGCCTAGTATTAAGGAAATGCTGAAAAAATCCATTCATGGATTTTTTCAGCTCGCCCCGTCGCGGCATATGTCCGCGACGGACTCGGCGAATCAATGACTTGCGTCGTTGTTCGCGTTTGGGCGTCCTGCCCCAAACGGGAAACGCTGAATTATTCAGCGTTTCCTTAAGTGCAACGCAGGTCTTGGGCAAGCGCGGGATGGCTGCGCCGTCAGCGGGTGTCGATGCCGGACGGACCGAACGCCCAGGTGCGCAAGATGGTGATCTGATCGTATTTTTCGCGCATTTCCAGGGGGAATTTGGCATAGGGTTCGCCCATGCGCACGATATCCTGCGCTGCTTCGTCGAGTACCTTCAGTCCGGAGGACTGGCGCACATGCACGGCGAGCACCTTGCCCCATGCGTCGAGTTTAACCTCCAGCATCAGGCGACCGCTCAGGTTTTTGCGCCGGGCTTCGTCGGGGTAGTTCTGATTGCCGATGGTTTCCACCTTGTTCACCCAGGCATTGAGGTAGGCGGCCTCCGCGCCGTAGCGCGTGTTGGCGGTCAGTACCGCGCTGCGTGCGGCGACATCGTCACGCAGGCTTTGTTGCAGTACGTCGGACTTGAGGCGCGCCATTTGCAGGCCGCGTTCGGTGAGTGAGGATGCGGGCGCGCTTGCCACTGGCGGTGTTGGCGGCTGGGGCGGGCGCGCAGGCGCGGCAGGCTTGGCTGGCGCCTTATTTGCGCTGGCGGCGGCTTTTTTCTCCACCGCTTTGGGCGCAGGCGTCGGTTCAGGTGCGGGCGGTTCCGACTCGGCGGGCGCGGGGATAAGTACAGGCGGTGGAGTTTCCTCGGGCGCAGCCAGGGTGGGACGCGCTTCCGTGCGCGTCTGCGGTGCGGCGGCACGGCTTGGCTCGCTGGCGCGTTGCTCGCGTTCGGCCAGCATTTCGGCCTTGTCGGGCGGCGGGGTGCGCGGCATGGATTGCAGATCGATCTGCACCACCGGCAGGCTGGGAGGGGGGGGGCTGCGCTCGGGCGTGGCGAAATGAATCAGCAGCAAGCCCAGGTGCAGCACCAGTGCAAGAGAGAGCGCCAGCAGCAACGGCTTGGCGGAGCGCATCGGTTCTGACCAGGCGAGCGAAGCGTTCATGCCGGGCGCTCCCTGTTTTGCGGGGGCAGCTGGTGCAGGGGATGGGCATCTGGGTCGAATACCTTGAGTCGCGGCGCCAGCGCGGGACTGGCGTGCAGCCGGCCTTGTTCGTCCACCAGCAGGAATTCGACGATGCCCATATGCGCAGCCAGTGCGGGCGCTTTTTCCATGCCAGCGGCCAGCATGGCGGTGGCGGCGGCATCGGCGAGTACGGCGTCCTGGGCGATGACGCTCACGCTGACCAGTCCTTGCGCAGGCCAGCCGGTATGCGGATTGATGACATGGCTGTAGCGTCTGCCCTGGTAGCTGAATTGCTTGCGGTAGCTGCCCGAGGTGAATACGGCTGCCTCGCCGCTCACGTCGAGCGCGGCAAGAGCGCCCTCGGCAAACGGGTCTTGAATGGCCACGCGCCACGCACGCGCGCCTGCCTGACCGCAAAGCGCCAAATCGCCGCCGCTATCGAGCAGCGCATGGCGTATGCCCTGCGCCTTGAATTCGGCCATGAGCCGGGTGGCGACCATGCCCTCGGCCATGGCGTTGAAATCCAGCTGCAGCAAGGGGTTGCGGCTGCGGATGCGTTCGCCGTCGATTTCAAGATCGCTCATGCGCGGCGGCGTTTGCAGATAGGAGGCGATGGCGCCGGGTGCAGGCGGTGTGCGCTCCTGGTTGGGGCTGCTGGAATGAAATCCCCATAGTTTGACCAATCCGCCGATGGCTGGGGAAAAATAGGCGTCGCTCCTTTTTTCCAGGCGTGCGCCCTGCTCGATCCACGGACGCAGAGCCGGTTCAAGTTGCACCCAGTCGCCGCTGGGCAGGGCGGCGTTCAGGCGGGTGAGCGGCGAGTCCTGCCAGGGGTGGATGACGGCATAGTCCTGCTTGAACTGGCGTTCAACCATGTTTAATGCCGCTTCCAGCGCGATGGGGGCGTCTTGCGGCAGGCTGAGCTGAATCAACATGCCGTAGAGCAGAAAGCCCTGGGTTTCGATGTGCACGGAGGGCGCGCAGCCGCTCATGCCCACGCCTGAACCCAGGGCGAGCGGGGAGCAGGCGAGCAGACGGAGGGCGGTGCGGCGCTGCATGGTCGTTCAATGCCGCTTGCGGGCGAGGCTGTCGAGCAGATCGCCGGCGATGTCCAGGCCGAAGCAGGCGTCCAGTTCGCGGATGCAGGTCGGGCTGGTGACGTTGATTTCGGTGACAAAATCGCCGATCACGTCCAGGCCGACGAAATACAGCCCCATTTCACGCAAGGTCGGCGCGATTTGCGCGCACAGCCAGCGGTCACGTTCGCTGAGTTCCACACCCACGCCGCGCCCGCCGGCGGCGAGGTTGGCGCGGAACTCGCCGGAAGGCGGAATGCGCGCCAGGGCGTAGGGCACGGGTTCGCCGTCGATAAGCAGGATGCGCTTGTCGCCCTCGGTCACTGCGGGGAGGAATTTCTGCGCCATGATCCAGTGCCTGCCGTTCTGGGTGAGCAGCTCCACGGCGGTGCTCAGATTCATGTCGCCCTGCCGGATGCGAAACACGCCTTGCCCGCCCATCACGTCCAGCGGTTTGAGCACGATTTCACCGTGTTCCTGCACAAAGGCGCGAATTTCTGCCTCGCGGCTGCTGACCAGGGTTGGCGGGATGCAATCCGGAAAATGCGTGGCGAACAGTTTTTCATTGACCGCTTGCAGGGCGGCGGGACGATTGGCGACCAGGCAGCCCGCACGTTCGGCCAAGGCGAGAATCTGCGTGGCGTGCAGGTAGCGCGCATCAAACGGCGGGTCTTTGCGCATGAGCAGGATGTCCAGCTCGCCCAGCGGCATGTCTTGCGCTTCGCTCAGATCGAACCAGTCGCTGGAGCGGTCGTGCACCTCAATCTTGCGTGCGCGGCCATACGCAAGCCCGTTGCGGACGCTTAGATCGCCCAGTTCAAAATACCAGCACGCCCAGCCGCGACGCTGCGCCGCCAGCAGCATGGCGAAGCTGGAGTCTTTGTAGGGTTTGATGGAGTCGATGGGATCCATCACGATGCCAAGTTTCACGACGTTGCGCCCTCGCTGCGCAGTTCGGCCTGTTCGCGGGCGGCGGCCAGCAGGGCGAGGCGGGCGATCACGCCGTAGGCGTAAAAGCGGTTGGGCGGCGCGTCGGGCGCAAGCTGGCAGTTCGGCGTGGCGCAGGCATCGGCAAAGGCAAGCGGCACAAAGTGCGAACCCGGTGAGTTGAGGTTTTCATCCACGCCGCGCTGGGTGTGTACGCGGTAAAAGCCGCCGACCACGAAGCGGTCGATCATGTACACCACCGGCTCGGCCACGGCATCGTCGATGCTCTCGAAGGTGTACACGCCTTCCTGCACAATGACCCGCGAAATGCCCAAGCCTTCCTTGCTGGCCGCCATGCGCGTGCGTTCCTTGCGGTTGAGGTTGCGCACCTCGTCGGCGGAACGTGCGGTCATCACGCCCATGCCATAAGTGCCGGAATCGGCCTTGACGATGACGAAGGGCTCGCGTTCCACGCCGTATTCGGCATATTTGGCGCGAATGCGCGCCAGCAGGCCATCCACTCGCTCGGCCAGGCAGTCTTCGCCCTCACGCTGCATGAAGTCGATCTCGCCGCAGTTGTCGAACAGCGGATTGATCAGCCAGGGGTCGATGTCCACCAGAGCGGCGAACTCATTGACTACGGCATCGTAATGGCGGAAATGGCAGGATTTTTTGCGCTTCCACCAGCCGAGATCCAGCGGCGGAATGATGCTTTGCTCCAGACCTTGCAAAATGTCAGGCACACCGGCGGAGAGGTCGTTGTTCAGCACTACCGCGCAGGGCGAAAAACCGCCCGCTTCAATACGCTGACCCTTGCGCTCCAGCGGCAAAAGCTCCAGCCTGCGCCCGGAAGGTAGATCGATATGCAGTGTTTCGCTTTGATCTTCAATGAGCGAGCCGACCCTGACCTCAAAGCCCGCTTGTTCAGCCAGGTCGCGCAGGGTGGCGACGCTTTCCAGGTAGTAGAGATTGCGCGTGTGGCGTTCGGGCAGAAGCAAAAGACCGCGAGCCTGTGGGCAGAGATGCTCCATCGCGGATTGCAGGGCATGAATGCACAGCGGAGCGAAGTCCGGGTTAAGGTTATTGAATCCCGCAGGAAACAGGTTGGTGTCCACCGGCGCCAGTTTGTAGCCCGCATTACGTAGATCCACCGAGCAGTAGAACGGCGCGGGCGTTGCCATGAATGCTTGGCGAAGCCACGTCTCAATCCTGGTCTGATGCGCCAGCAGGTGCGATTCGATTTCCTCCAGAGGATGCTGGTGGGCGGTGGTCAGGAAGGGAACGGCTTCGTGGGGCATGGCGTTGTCGAGGTTCTCTGTGTCGGGGGGATGTCGTAATGTGGCTGGCATCTTGATGCTGCGGGCAGTGGCTCCGGGCGGGGCTAGTTTAACAGCCCGCTCTTGTCGCGCTAATCTTTGTAGCGGTGTGATTGTTTTTGTCATATAACATGCGCTAGATTCGCTGGACTTGCGCGGTAGCACTGGCTCGATGCTTTATCTTGACAGTGGTGCGACCGATAAAATCGAGGATGTGATGAGTGGAAGCAATGCTGGATGATGTCAAGGCTCCTCAGTCTGAATTCAATCACTTGAAAGTTATGGTGGTGGATGACAGTAAAACGATCCGGCGTACCGCCGAGACTCTCCTAGCCAAGGCGGGATGCGTGGTGGACTCGGCTGTTGACGGTTTTGATGCGCTGGGGCGCGTTTCGGCCTTTGATCCTGATCTGATTTTCATTGATGTGCTCATGCCGCGACTGGATGGGTACCAGACCTGCGCGCTCATCAAGAACAATCCGCGCTTCCGCTCCATCCCGATCATCATGCTGTCCAGCAAGGACAGTATTTTCGACAAGGCGCGCGGGCGTATCGTCGGCGCCAGTGATTACCTGACCAAGCCGTTTACCAGCGAAGAGCTCATGGCCGCCTTGCAGCAGTATGCACGCAAGCGGGAAGCGGCAGCGGTCGGCTAACTATCGTTCATCGTTTTCGTTGAATCTTCGGCATTTTTTTTACTAGGGTTCGGTGCATCATGGCTAACATTCTTATCGTTGACGACTCCCCGACCGAGCGCCACGTGCTCAAGACGATCCTCTCGAAGTACAGCGTCAATCTGGCGTTTGCCACCAACGGCGAGGAAGGCGTGGAGGCGGCCAAGGCGGCGGTTCCTGACCTGATTCTGATGGATGTGGTCATGCCTGGCTTGAATGGTTTTCAAGCGACGCGCTTGCTTTCCAAAACTCCGGAGACAGCTAACGTTCCTGTCATTATGGTGAGCACCAAGGATCAGGAAACTGACAAAATCTGGGGTATGCGCCAGGGCGCCAAGGGGTACTTGACCAAGCCTGTACAGGAAGCCGAGTTGTTGCGCACCATCCGCGAGTTTGTTCAGGTATAAGCGTCATGCCAACTCCGTTTGCCCGTTTGAAGTCTCTGGAGGAGCTTGCGCTGAGGCAGGCTGTGGGCTTGCCTCAGCGCGAGGAGGTTGTTCAATACTGGACGGCGTTGGCCTATCGTTTGGGTGATGAAACATTCGTCAGTCCTCTGGAGCAGGTGACGGAGGTTTTGCCTGTACCCGAAATAACGCGCTTGCCCCTCGCACAGCCTTGGGTTTTGGGTGTCGTCAGTCGGCGCGGCGAGCTGACCCCGGTGTTCGATTTCATGGGTTTGGTCGGGCGGGGAGTCGTTAGCGTGACCGATAGTCGCGCGCGCTTGGTCGTGGTGCGTCTTGGTTCCTGGTCGTTGGCGTTATTGGTCAGCGAATCGCTTGGGTTGCGCCACTTTCAGGTCGACGCGCGTCGGCCTTATGAAGAGTCAGCTCTTGAGTTGAAGGATTTCGTGGTTGAAGAAGTGGTCGAGCCTTGGCGTTCATGGAAGATGCTTGATCTGCAGAAGCTTCTCCACGGGGAAGCGGTTCTGGCGGTTTCAGCGTTGACTTGATCTCCGGTTCGGTCGATGGGCGTTTTAGCGTTTCGCCTTCTGGAAATCAGGCTCGGTAAGGGTGGGCGGTCTCGTGTTTCTTGATCGAGGGCGCTTGGATTGGTTGGGTTTTGATGCGTTTGAGCAAGCACTAGCACTAAAGGGGAAGAGGCATGGCACAGAGCACACAGGCACAGGCAAAGGGTCTAGGCCGCTATGTGATACCACTGATGATTGCGGCAGTCCTGATGCTGATCGCCACAGTGGGGGTTTTCAGCTACGTGGCCTTCGTGGATCACAACCGCTTGCAGTGGCGTCTGGCGACCACGCAGCTTGAGCGTTTTGTGCCTGACATGATGAGCGACGCTCTGCGCGCCTCGACGGGCAATAGTGATGCGGCTACAGCCTTGCAGGCCAAGATCATCATCTTCAACCAGCTGCTGGAAGACTTGAAGAACGGCAGCAAAACCACTCGGATGGCTCCGCTGAAGCCGACCCTGCAGCCCACGCTGGAAACCGTGCGCTACAACTGGGATCAGGTGCGCCCCGGTCTTGAGAAGGTGGCCGCAGCGGAATCCATGTATAGCAGCGTGGGTGAGGCTGGTGAGCTGATCAACGAGGAAACTCAGGAACTCTCCGCATTGAGCGACGAAGTCGTGCAGTCCATGATGCGGGCGGGCGGCGACGCCACGCAGATTTACTTGGCGCAACGCCAGAGTTTTCTGATTATTCGTATCAAGACAGCGACCTTGCAGTTGCTCAGGGGGAACGCCTTCAGCTCGGTGGCGTTGGAGAAGCTGGGGCGTGACGCCGCGCTGTTTGAGCGCTCACTGGAAGCCATGCTGACCGGTAAGGAAGGCACTGGGTTGCGCAAGGTTGATGATCCTGTCGCGCGCGACGCCTTGCGTCAGATGGCGACCAAGTATGCTGCAGTGCGCGAAGCAGTGCAGCTGATTCTTTCCGAGGGCGCCCAGTTGATTGAGGTGGGGCGCGCCTTTGAACAGGCCGACATGCTTTCCACCAGTCTGTTCGCCTCGGCCTCCGATCTGCAGAAGGCCGCTGTGTCCTCGCACGACAGTCTGTCTGCGGTCACGATCGCTGGCTATCTCCTTGCGGTCGCCACTCTCGTGTTCGTAATGATGTTGGGTGTTGTCCTGGTGCGCGATGCTCGCCGTCGTGAAGCTGCGACGGCTGCGCAAAACGAACGTAACCAACAAGCGATTCTGCGTCTGCTCGACGAGATGATGAACTTGGCGGAAGGTGATCTTTCCCAGCACACCACGGTGACCGAGGACATTACCGGCGCGATTGCCGACTCGGTGAACTACTCCATCGACGCGCTGCGTGATCTGGTTACCACGATGAAGCGTACTTCGGTGCAGGTTTCCGAGGCGGCGAACGACTCGCGAGACAGCTCTCTGCGCCTGTCCGCCTCAGCGCAGGAACAGGCCGAGCGTATCGAGCAGGCGAGCGAACTGGTTGACGTGATTGCATCCAAGGTGGCCGAGGTTGCTGAGAACGCTCAGACCTCCGCCGAAGTGGCTGGCTCCTCGATGGAAGTTGCGCGTAAGGGCGGTGAAGCGGTGCGTCAGACCATTCACGGCATGGAGGGCATTCGTGAGCAGATCCAGGACACCTCCAAGCGCCTCAAGCGTCTGGGCGAGTCTTCACAGGAAGTAGGTGACATCGTAGGTCTGATTACTGACATTGCCGACCAGACCAACATCCTTGCCTTGAACGCGGCGATCCAGGCGGCGATGGCGGGTGATGCGGGCCGCGGCTTCGCCGTGGTTGCGGACGAAGTACAACGCCTGGCGGAACGTGTGGGTAACGCGACCAAGCAGATCGAAAGCCTGGTAAAAACGATTCAGTCCGATACCCAGGAGGCGATGCTCTCCATGGAACAAACCACGGCCAACGTGGTGGAAGGCGCTCATGTTGCTGAGAACGCCGGTCGTTCGCTGGAAGAGATTGAAATGGTTTCATCCGAGCTGGCTGAGCAGATTCGCAAGATCGCCCAAGACGCGCGTGAGCAGCTGGAAGAGGCGGCGCGCATTCGTGAAACCATGAGCAATATTTCTGAAGAAACCAACGTTTCGGCGATGAACGCGCAGGTTTCCGCCAATAAGGTGGGGCAGTTGACCGAACTTTCTCAAGAACTGCAAAACTCCGTTGCGGGCTTCAAGCTGCCTGATGCGGAATGATGTTTGTTTGGTCATTGATTCAGGTCTCACCGGCGTGAGGATTCGCTTCTTGAGCCTGTGGCGAAAGTCTATGAATGGAGTCTGCTCGAATGTATGACGATGCGATGAGTTCACAGCAGTTCGACGCTGCTCCGCGGGTCGTGCGAGATGAGGTCGCAGCTGAGCCTTTGGCTCTGCTCTGGCTGCATGCCCCCTTGGAAATAGCCTGGAAGCACACCGAGTCCGCTTTTGAGCAATTTGTGGCTGATCCTAGCGCTGTCGATCTGTTGGCATCGGCCAGCGAGCAACTGCAGGCCTTGCAAGGGCTGTTCGTTCTTTTGGATGACTCGGCGGCTCGTCTGGCTGCGCTTGAGATCTTGCATACCTTCGAGCAGCTGAAGAATAAGCGAATCCAACCGGATGAAGCTTGCGTGGAAGGGGTGATGTTGGCGCTCTTGCGTCTGCGAGTTTTCGTGGATCTGCGCCGCCGTGATCGTTCGGTCACAGAGCTTGCTTTGCTTGATTCATTCAATCGTCTGCGTGTCTTAAGCGGGCGCGATGTACTGGATGCGCGCAGTTTCCTTGAATACATTCGTCTGTTGTCGGCCTCTCCTGAGGCTGTGCGTACGGTGTCTCTGGATGATTTCAAGGCCAAGGCGAGAGCTATGCGCATGGGGCTCGATCAGAATCTGGTCGCATGGTTGAAGCGCAGCCCTAAAGCGCATTTGGCAGTGGCGTCAGTCTTTAATCAGGCGTTGCGTCTTGCCCCGACGCGCGAAGAGTCGCTGCTATGGTGGAGCGCTTGGCATCTGGCTCATGTGATGCAGTCCGCCAATGTGATGCATGCCGCCGAACTCAAGCCTTTGCTTGGCAGGCTTAACCGTTTTCTCAAGCGTCGCGCGGAAAGCAGGGAGCAGACCCTGGCTGTATCTGAGCTGCTTGAAATCCTTGATATTACTCACAGCCTGACAAGGCTTTTGGTCGATCACGCATCGGCTGTACCCAGCGTGATCAAGATGCTGGAAGACATGCGCTGGCCCAAGGAGCTGCCGCCGTCAGAGCTGGTTTCCGAGGCTGAGAGCCTGCTGCTCGTGGCCGATGGCGGCGTGTTTGTTCAGGCGGCGGATCAGGTGCAGGCATCTCTCACTCCGGTGCAGGATCGTTTTGATCTGGCCTTGCGGGTGAATGATGTTGCAGCGATTTTGGCGTTGACTCCGGAACTTGAGCAGCTTGCGGCCATTTTGAATGTATTGGAATTAACGGAAGGGGCGACCCTGCTGGCGAATGCTGCGGAACGCCTGCACATGGCTGAGTCGAGTGGAGTGCCTTTGCGCGCTGAAGACTTCGAGGACATCGCTTCTGCCCTCATGCGCGTTGATATCGAGCTTGCGCGTCTGCGCATGAATCTCGCGGATGCCCCGGTGAGCGGTGAGTCTGTTGCACCAGTTTTGGGTGATGCGACTCGCGCACTGATCGAACAGTCTCTGATGGATCTGCTACGGGCGAAGGAGCGTTTGCTCAACCAGGATGCGCAAAATAATACCCAAGAGGTGGTCGGTCTTCTTGGCGGCGTAAGCATGAGTTTTGCCATGCTCGGCCTTCCCGTGTGGCATGCCATGGTGGATGGTTTGCGTGAATTTATCAATCACTTACCGACCTATCACGATGCTTTTGCTGATGTTCAGGACGATGTGGCCGACGTATTCGCCAGTCTTGAGTACGGACTGGAGAACTTTCGCGATTTCCAGCGTGCGCCGCAGTCGGTTCTGTTCTCCGGGCAGCGCGCATTGGAACGGTTGCAGGCGCGTTTGGACTGGAGCGGAGCAGGTGCGTATGAAATGCCCGTGCCGCAAACTCCGCCCCCGGGATTGGCGCAGCCGACCGAGACTGGCTTCACGCCGGCGGATGAGCTTGTGCAGGCTCTGTTGGTCGAGGGAGCAGAGCCGGAGTCCTCATTGATGAGTGATGTCCTGTACGCTCAGGAAGGCGCTGTTCAAGAAGCGTCGGCGCTGACAACGCGGTCTGTAGCCGCTGAGCAAGGGGTTGCGCCCAAGCTTGTGCCTGAGGATGTGGATCCGGAGATTCTGGAGATTTTTGTCGAGGAAGGGCGTGAAATTCATGACACCTTGGGCGGGCAGTTGTCCGCCGTGCGGGCGAACTCTGCAGACCGCGAGGCCACGGCTGATTTGCGTCGCTCTTTCCACACCATCAAGGGCAGTGGGCGCATCGTTGGCGCCACCTTGCTGGGCGAATTCGGGTGGGCGTTCGAGCATATGCTGAATCAGGCGCTTGAGGGCGTGATTGAGCTTGATGAGCCCGTGCTGATTCTTTTGGCGCAAGCAAGGGATCAATTTGGTCTGTTGCTGGATGCCCTGGAGGGCAAGGCGGGAGTCTCCCTGAGTACTGTGGATCAAATGATTCAGCAGGCTCATGGCGTGGCGGAAGGGCGTCCTGTCGAATGGGGTCTTCTGCCCTCCGCGGCGAAGTCCGCCGCAGAAACGCTCCGTCATATGCCAGAGGAGCCTGTGGAGGCGGTTGGTGTGCCGCGCATTGACTCGCAACTTTATGAAATATTCCGTAATGAAGTTGTCGAATATCTCGGCTATCTGGAAAAAGTGGTGGCGCAAGGGCGGCTTGAGGGTGGTTTGTACGTTGACCATGAACTGCTGCGTGTGACGCACTCCCTGCTCGGCGGCTCGCGGACGGCTCAGGCAGGGCAAATGAAGAGCTTGGTGCAGGAGTTCGAGCACTTGGTGCGCGCGGCGGATGAAGCTCACCGTCCCATTCAAGGTGAAGATATTGAGCTGATGGCGCGTGCAGTTGAGGTCGTTCGTCTGTTGGTGGATGATTTGGGTGGGCTGCGTGTCGATATTCCTGATACGAGCGGACTTGAGGCGGCGCTTTCTGCGGCCGTGGCCGGTATGCAGCAGAGCGCTCCCTTGCCGCTGCTTGACATATCCTCCCCGGTCAAACCGGTGCTGGAGGCAGTCGAGGCAGTCGAGGCAGTCGAGGCAGTCGAGGCAGTCGAGGCAGTCGAGGCAGTCGAGGCAGTCGAGGCAGTCGAGGCAGTCGAGGCAGTCGGTGCGACTCAGGTTGTTTCTGTGTCTGAGCCGGCGTTCGACATTCCAGCCGAGCAGGATGCCGAGTTGCTGGAAATTTTCATGGAGGAAGCCAGCGAGATCATCGAGCACCTCGACGAATCTTTGGCGGCATGGCAGAAATCTCCCGATACACGTGCTTACCAGCAAGCCATTCAGCGCCATTTGCACACCTTCAAAGGTGGGGCGCGTATGGCGGGCTTGATGCACATGGGTGAGCTGACCCATACCTTGGAGGATGTTTTTGCGGATATTGAGGCTCACTCCTATCCAGTGACCCCTGCAATTCAAGGGTTGATGCAGCGTGTGTTTGACCGCTTGCACGGCATGGTGAGTCAGCTCAAGCACCGCCAGCCCATTCCTGCCCAATATGAGCTGATGGATCTTTTGGAGTCCTTGCGTACGAATCGCGGAGTCCTGCCCGGTGAAGTTGGTGCGGCGGAAGTTGGTGAAGCATCCGTCCATGCGGCGCCGGTGGTTGAGCGAGTTCCTGCGGCTCAGGCGGAGCCTGATGTTTCAGCCCAAGATACGGTCGCACCGTCGGAACGTGCTGAGCTGGTGCGTCTACGCGCCGATGTTCTCGACCAGATGGTGGCCTCGGCGGGCGAATCAGCGATTCAGCATGTGCGCTTGAGTCAGAAATTTGTCGGTCTTGTGCAGCAGCTTACTGAAATGGAGCAGACTCTGGAGCGCCTGCGCGCCCAGTTGCGTCGCGTGGAAATCGAGAACGAGGCGCAGATGTTGTGGCGCTTCCAGCAGGAAACCGGGCGCGGCGCCGAGGAGTTCGATCCGCTGGAATTCGACCAGTTTACCTTGCAGCAGGAGCTTGGCCGTGGGGTGATGGAGAGTCTTTCCGACATTGACAGCATTCGTGCGGCATTGGCTGCGGATGTGCGTGATGCGGAAATGGTGCTGATCCAGCAGGGGCGTGTCGGTCAGGTGTTGCAGGACAGCCTGATGAAAGCGCGTCTTGTGCGTTTTACCACGGTGATTCCACGTCTGAAGCGAGTGGTGCGTCAGGTCGCGACCGAGTTGGGCAAGCGTGCCGAACTGGAGATTTTTGGCGCTGAAGTGGAAATCGAAGGCGGCCTGCTGAATAGCTTGGTGCCAGCTTTTGAGCACATGCTGCGCAACTCTTTGGCGCATGGCATTGAGCTTCCTGCCCGCCGAGAAAGCTTGGGTAAGCCTGCGGTCGGACGCATCAGTCTGCAGTTGTCCACGGATAGCGGGTATTTGCTGGCTAACCTGCGTGATGACGGCGCTGGAATCAATCTTGCGGCGTTGCGTCGCAAGGCGCAGGAGGGTGGCTATCTGACCCCGCAGATTGCGGAAAACGATCAGGCCGCCATGCAGCTGATCTTCCGCTCCGGCGTCAGCACGGCCAGTTCGGTGTCCATGGTGGCCGGACGCGGCGTGGGCATGGACGCCGTTGCGGAATCTTTGCGCAGGGTCGGCGGTGATATTCAGGTGGACAGCGTCCCTGACAAGGGAACCTACTTCCGCATCAACATTCCGTTGACCCAGGCGATTGCGCGCGGAATCGCAGTTCGTGCCGCCGGGCAGGCGTTCGCTTTCCCCTACGCAGTCATCGAATCAATCGTGCGTGCGCCGCAGCGCGAGCTGGCGCTGGCTTTGGAGGAGGATCACCCCGGGTTTGAATATGCGGGCGAAGTCTATCCGCTGATGGATCTCGCCGAATTGCTGCGTTTGCCTAACCGCAGCTCGGCGTTGCTGGATGGCATGACGCCGCTGCTCATGTTGCGTATCGGCGAGCGCCGCATGGCGTTGCGTGTGGACGCGTTGATTGGTTCGCAACAGTTGTTCATCAAGTCGCTCGGACCATTCTTGGCGCGCTTGCCAGCGCTGGCTGGCGCCAGTCTGCTGGGTGATGGCAGCATCGTTCTGGTTCTGGATGTGGCTGAAGTCTTCCGTTTGGCCGAGTCGGTACGTACCCAGGAAGTGCAGGTTTCTGGCGAGATCTATGAGTCTGTGGTCACTCGACCCTTGGTGCTGGTCGTGGATGACTCGGTGACTATCCGTAAGGTTACCGAGCGTATTCTGGCGCGCTATGACCTGGATGTGGCTACGGCGAAGGATGGCGTAGACGCCTTGAGTTATCTGCATGAGCACCGTCCGACCGTCGTGCTTTCCGACATTGAGATGCCGCGCATGGATGGATTTGAACTGCTTTCATCCATCCGCAACGATATTTCCATGCACGATCTTCCGGTCATCATGATCACTTCGCGCACCGGCGCCAAGCACCGCGAAAAAGCGGAGTCCCTCGGGGTCAGCGGCTATCTCGGCAAGCCGTACTCCGAGTCTGAACTGATGTCCGCTCTGGCGCACTGGTTGCCGACGACGTTTGTAGAGGCCAAAGGGATCAGGCTGATGGCAGGGGGCTCAGGTGCAGCACAGGAGGCTAGGGTATGACCGATTCGATCCATCAAGGCAAGGTATTGGCCATTCGTCTGCCTATTCAGGATAAGACCTTGCTGTTGCCTTACTCCATGGTTGCGGAGGTGGCGACTTTGTCGTTGCGTCCGAAAAATGGTGCTTTTCTTGGTGCGGTGGAGTGGCGCGGCGTACGCATTCCAGTGTTCAGCATTGAGCGTGGTTGTGGCGAAAGCGTGGAAATTCTTGCGGGGCGGGTGCGTCTAGCCGTGCTTTACGGAGTCAGAGATACTGCCAAACGCCCCTATTTTGCGCTGACCTTGGCAGGGATGCCGCATACCGAATCATTGACGTCGTCTCAGTTGCTGGAAGCGACCGAGGGCGTTCCTGAAGGCTTATGCCAGTTGCTGGGCATGCCCGCTCGCCTGAGAGACGAGGCGATGTTCGTCCCCGATATGCTGGAACTTGAGGCATGGATGGACTCCGTCGAGGAGTCCTGACTCTTATCGCCTTTCTATGATGTACCCCAGTCGCCCCACAGGGTCTGGGCGGCAGCAAGGATGGCCAAGCCTGCCGTTTCGGTGCGCAGAATGCGAGCGCCAAGCCTGATTGCGGTAAACCCGGCGGTTATTGCGCGCTGAATTTCATCGTCACTTAGTCCGCCCTCCGGGCCGATCAATACGCTTAGGCTTTTGGGCGGGGGCAGGCCATGCAGCGTATGTGCGCCACCGGGTGCGAGCACGATGCGTGCTTCACCGTCGGTTTGCGGCTCGGCCAGCAATTGATCGAGCTTGCGCAGTTCGTCCAGTTGCGGAATGCGGTTGCGTCCGCTTTGTTCGCAAGCGGAGTGCAGGATGCTCGACCAACGCTCATGACGGCGCTCGGCACGCTCTTCGTCCAGCCGTACCACGCTGCGTTCCGTGGTGACAGGGCTGATGCGGCTTGCGCCAAGTTCTGTGGCTTTTTGCAGGGTCATATCCATGCGCTCGCCCTTGCTGATGCCCTGGATCAGACGGATCGGCAGCGGCGATTCGCATTCAATATCAAGATATTGCATCAACTTAGCCTGCCCTTGGGGCAGCAGTTCGGCGTGAAATTCGCCGCCCTGACCGTTGAACAGACAGATGGCCTGACCGGGCTTGAGGCGCATCACGCGCTCCATGTATTGCCGGGTGTCTTTGGGCAGGCTGATGGTTTGCCCGGCGGCAAGGGGCAGGTCAACGAAAAAACGTTTCATCGCGTCGCCATTGCAATGCCAGCGTGGGTGACATCGGCCAGTTGGGCGATTTCATCGGCGGTGATGACATAGGGCGGCATCCAGTACACCACATTGCCTAGCGGGCGCAGCAGCGCCTCGTGTTGCAAGCCGTACTCAAACACGCGCAAGCCGCGTCGCTCTTGCCAAGGGTAAGGGGTGCGGCTGGCTTTGTCCTGAACCATTTCGACGGCGAGAATCATGCCGGTTTGCCGTACTTCCGCCACATGCGGGTGCTCGGCCAGATCGGCGCACGCTTCACCCATAAGCTGCGCCAGACGGCGATTGGCGCCGATCACGTCGCTCTGTTCGAACAGATCCAGCGTGGCAAGCGCGGCGGCGCAAGCCAGCGGATTGCCGGTGTAGCTGTGTGAATGCAGGAAAGCCGAAAGCTTATCGTAATCGTCGTAAAACACGCGGTACATCGCGTCCGTGGTGAGTACGGCGGCCAGCGGCAGAAAGCCGCCGGTCAAGCCTTTGGACAGGATCATGATGTCCGGGGTGATGCTGGCTTGTTCACACGCAAACAGCGTCCCTGTTCGTCCGAAACCGACCGCGATCTCATCGGCGATCAGGTGTACCTGGTAGCGGTCGCACAGTTCACGCAACAGCTTGAGATACAGCGGATCGTACATGCGCATCCCGCTGGCGCACTGAACCAGCGGTTCGATAATCACCGCGCTGATTTCTGCGTGTTGCGCCGCGAGCAAGGCTTCCATACCTGCGGCTGCACGCCGGGCGACATCGGCGCAAGTCTCGCCCGGCAGGCGCGCCGAACAGTCCGGCGAAGGCGCTTTGAGCACCTCCAGCAGCAGGGGTTGGTAGGTGTCCTTGAACAGGCTGACATCACCCACGGAAAGTGCGCCCAGCGTTTCACCGTGGTAACTGTGCTCCAGGGCGACGAACTTGGTCTTGCGCTCCGCGCCCTGGTTGCGCCAGGCGTGGTAGCTCATTTTCAGCGCAACCTCGATGCCGGACGAGCCATTATCGGCGTAGAACACGCGCGACAAGCCGGGCGGGGTGATTTTCACCAGGCGCTCGGAGAGCTCGATCACCGGGGCATGGGTGAAGCCCGCCAGCAACACATGCTCCAGCGTATCGAGCTGCTGCTTGATGCGTGCGCCGATAAAAGGGTTGGCATGGCCGAACAGATTGACCCACCACGAGCTGACGGCGTCCAGATAGCGCCGTCCGTCGAAATCATGCAGCCAGACCCCTTCGCCGCGTGCGATCGGGATCACGGGCAGGCGCTCGTGATCTTTCATCTGCGTGCAGGGATGCCAGAGAACGTCGAGGTCGCGCCTATTCCAGGCTGCGTTGTTGGCTGAGCCTTCAGTCACGACCGTTACCGCTGTCTTGGCAATTCTGCTCGTGCTGCGGTGCGGGTGCAGGCTGATCCTCTGTCGGCTCCACGCGCAGGCTGGTGCCTTCCACGGCAACCACTCGCACCCTCGTACCAACGGGTAGGTCAGCGCCAAGTGCGCGCCATAGCGTGTCATCAAGGTGTACGCGCCCGACGCCGTTGACGATGGGTTCGCGCAGGGTGGCGATGCGCCCAATGCTTTGCGCGCCGCGCACGTTCAGCGTGGGGCGGTCGGTTTCAATGGGGTGACGCTTGAGGAAGCGTTTGCCGAGGAAAATGGAGGTTACGCTCAATACGGCGAAGAGAATGGTCTGCGCATCAAAGCTCATGCCCGGCAACAGCCAGGAGAGAATGCCGACCACGAGGGCGGCCAACCCCATCCACAAGAAATAGGTGGACGGCAAGACCAGTTCGACCAGCATCAGCAGCAGGCCGAGCACCAACCAGTGCCAGAAGCTCATGACCCATGCGGCTTCAGACATATTCAGCCTCGGGCATAGGGATTAACGGCAGGAGGCGCTTCTCCCAAGGCAGCATTGGTGCGCTCGGCCCAAGACTGCATGGGAGAGGCGGAAGCGGCTGGGGGCGTAGCGCCTGTGGGGGATTCCGGCTTGAGGAAAGTCTCCTTCGCCAACTGGCCGATGCCTTCCAATGAACCGAGAATGCCGGTGGCTTCGACCGGCAACATGATGACCTTCTGGTTGGGCGCGGTGGCCACGGCCTTGAAGGCCTCAATGTACTTGGTGGCCACGAAGTAATTGATCGCCTGCATATTGCCCGTGGCGATGGCTTCGCTGACCGAGCGCGTTGCATTGGCCTCGGCCAGCGCCAGACGCTCGCGCGCTTCGGCTTCGCGGAAAGCAGCTTCGCGCAGGCCTTCGGCTTGCAGGATTTGCGCCTGCTTGTCGCCGTCGGCTTTGAGAATCGCCGCCTGACGCAGGCCTTCGGCTTCAAGAATCGCGGCGCGCTTTTCGCGTTCGGACTTCATCTGCCGCGCCATGGAATCCACCAGGTCCTTGGGCGGGGTGATGTCCTTGATCTCGATGCGCGTGATTTTCACGCCCCAGGGCGATGTAGCCTCATCCACCACGGAGAGCAGGCGCGCATTGATCTCGTCGCGCTTGGAAAGCAGCTCATCCAGCGACATGGAACCCATCACGGTACGGATGTTGGTCATGGTCAGGTTAAGGATGGCGTACTCCAGGTTGTGCACCTCGTAGGCCGCCTTGGCGGCGTCCAGCACCTGGAAATACACTACGCCGTCGGCCTTGACCATGGCGTTGTCCTGGGTGATGACCTCTTGCGAGGGGACGTCCATCACCTGCTCCATCATGTTGATCTTGCGTCCGATGATGTCGATGAACGGGATGATGAGGTTCAGGCCGGGGCTGAGGCTGCGCATGTAGCGGCCAAAGCGCTCCACCGTCCACTCGCTGCCCTGCGGTACGGTTTTCACCCCGGCGAAGATAAAGGCGACGGCGACCAGCAGAAGAACAACTGCAAATTCAGTCATCGAAACATCCTCAAAATATGTGCTGGGACGAGTGTAGGCAGGAATCGCTTAAAAGGCACTTCTATAAATTCGATCAAGCAGACCATGCCTACGACTTGGGTGAGCTAAAAACCGGCCAAAAAGAGGAGCATATGCGCAGTATGTGAGCATTTTGAGCCGATTTTTGGTGCAGCAGACGCAGCTTCACCGGATTTATAGATGTGATTTAAAGTTCGATGTCAGCGCGCAAATGCTGCTCCAGGTTCTTCCACAGGCTCAGGGTCGGCTCGACCTGATTCATGCTGTAGAAATGCAGTCCCGGCGCGCCAGCTTCCAAAAGCTGCATGCACAACTCGCCGACCACATCCAGGCCGAAGGCGCGCAGGCTGTCGATATCATCGCCAAAGGCTTCCAGCCGCTTGCGCAGCCAGCGCGGGATGTCTGCGCCGCAAGCATCGGAAAAGCGCGCCAACTGGGTGTAGTTGGTGATCGGCATGATGCCCGGCACAACAGGAATGTGAATGCCGCGATCCAGGCAGTCGTTCATGAAACGCAGATAGCTGTCCACGTTGTAGAAATACTGGGTGATGGCGGCATTTGCGCCCGCTTCGACTTTGCGCTGAAAAGCATCCAGATCGGCACGCGCTGAAGTCGCCTGCGGGTGGAACTCGGGGTAGGCGGCGACTTCGATATGAAACCAGTCGCCGGTCTGCTCACGAATGAACTCGACCAGCTCATTGGCATAGCGCAGTTCGCCGGGGTCGCGCATTCCGGAGGGCAAATCACCGCGCAAGGCGACGATGCGGCGGATGCCTTGCGCCTTGTAGTCCTCCAGAATGGCGCGAATCTGGGTGCGGGTAGAGCCGATGCAGGAAAGATGCGGGGCGGCGGGAACGCCCGAGTCGTGCTGGATTTCACTCACCGTAGCGAAGCTGCGCTCCTGGGTGGAGCCGCCCGCACCATAAGTGACGGAGAAATACGCCGGTTCGATGATTTTGAGCGCCTGCCAGGTGGCGCGCAGTTTGGCCGCGCCTTCCTCGGTCTTGGGCGGGAAGAATTCGCAGGAGATTTGCGGTGTGGTGAGCATGGTCATGAGCCTCCGTGAGGTCTGAGCGAGCGAGCCAGAAGCCCCAGTCCGCCGGCCAGTAGAAACAGGATCAGCAGGGTGTCGAACAGGCTGCTGTGTTCAAAATAAATACGCAGGTTCATCAAAATCCCCGCGAGGATCATGATAAGGCTGGCGAACATCAGCAGCCAGCCGAGGATGGACTTGCCGTTGTAAAACAGAAAGCCCGCGCCGAGCAGGAAGGGTACAAGCGTCAGGCCAAAGGCATGGACGCCGAAAAAGTACCAGCCGCCGGAGGTGACGGTGACTTTTTGCAGCAGCATGTAGCCGCCGCCGATCGCCATGCCCAGTCCAAGCAGAAATTCGCCTACACCGCCGGATGTTCCGCCTGCACCGCGCATGATGTGCCCTCTGCTGAAAAGTTTAGTAACGGTAGCTGTCCGCTTTGTACGGACCTTCAAGCGCCACGCCCAGATAATCGGCCTGCGCCGGGGTCATGCGAGTCAGCGTACCGCCAAAGCCTTCGACCATATAGCGCGCCACTTCCTCGTCCAGAGCCTTGGGCAGTACGGTGACGTGCAGATGTGCAGCACGTTCAGCGGTGGGCAGATCGGCGAATTTGGCATGGAACAGGTGCATTTGCGCCAAGACTTGGTTGGCGAACGAGCCATCCATAATGCGGCTTGGGTGCCCGGTGGCATTGCCCAGGTTCACCAGGCGACCTTCGGAGAGCAGGATCAGGTAGTCCAGGCTGGATGCATCGGGAGTCTGACCTGCGGGGGTATCGCGGTAAACCTTGTGCACCTGCGGCTTCACCTCATCCCATGCCCAGTTCTGGCGCATGAAGGCGGTGTCGATCTCGTTGTCGAAGTGGCCGATATTGCTCACCACTGCGCCCTTTTTCAACGCCTTGAGCATCGGCGCGTCGCAGACATTGACGTTGCCGGTGGTGGTGACGATCAGGTCGATCTTGCCGAGCAGCGCCTTGTCCACGCAGCCATCCGAGCCGTCGTTGGCGCCGTTGAGGTAGGGCGAAACGACCTCGTAGCCGTCCATGCAGGCCTGCATGGCGCAGATCGGGTCGATTTCGGAAACCTTGACGATCATGCCTTCCTGGCGCAGCGAGGCGGCAGAACCCTTGCCCACGTCGCCGTAGCCGATCACCAGCGCCTGCTTGCCGGACAGCAGATGGTCGGTGGCGCGCTTGATCGCGTCGTTGAGCGAGTGGCGGCAGCCGTACTTGTTGTCGTTCTTGCTCTTGGTGACCGAGTCGTTGACGTTGATTGCAGGGACTTTCAGCGTACCGGCCTTGAGCATGTCCCACAGACGATGCACGCCGGTGGTGGTCTCCTCGGACACGCCGTGGATGCCGTCCAGCAGCTCCGGATGCTTCTGGTGGATCACGCCGGTCAAGTCGCCGCCGTCATCCAGAATCAGGTTCGGCGTCCAGCCGTCCGACCCGGTGATGGTTTGCTCGATGCACCACCAGTATTCCTCCTCTGTTTCGCCCTTCCAGGCGAACACCGGAATGCCGGCGGCGGCAATCGCAGCGGCAGCGTGATCTTGGGTGGAAAAGATATTGCAGGACGACCAGCGCACCGATGCGCCCAGATCCACCAGGGTTTCGATCAGCACGGCGGTCTGGATGGTCATGTGCAGCGAGCCGACGATGCGTGCGCCCTTGAGCGGCTGCTCCGCGCGGTATTTGCGGCGAATTGCCATCAGCGCGGGCATCTCGGTCTCCGCGATGCGGATTTCCTTGCGGCCATAATCGGCCAGGGACAGGTCGGCGACTTTGTAATCGGAAAAAGACATGCAACGTTCTCCTAAATGAGGTTTAGGCGGGCGCCGTTGCAGTGGACACGCATCCATCGAGCCTGACAGGTCTGGCCTGTTGCAGCGCCCCTCGATGGGGAGTGTTTTTTAGCCACAGAGATCACAGAGGAGACAGAGAGAAGAGGGGCGGCTTCAAGCTTATCGCCGGGCGACTCAAATCTCTGTGCTCTCTGTGTCCTCTGTGGCTTGACGAGATTTTAAAGCCCAGCCGCCGAACGCAAGGCTTCGGCCTTGTCGGTTTTCTCCCAGGTGAATTCCGGCTCTTCACGCCCAAAGTGGCCGTAGGCGGCGGTCTTCTGGTAGATCGGGCGCACCAGGTCAAGCATCTTGGTGATGCCGTAGGGGCGCAGGTCGAACACTTCGCTGACGATCTGCGCGATGCGGTCGTCGTCGATCTTGCCGGTGCCGAAAGTGTCCACGGTGATCGAAGTCGGCTGCGCCACGCCGATGGCGTAGGAAACCTGGATCTCGCAACGCTCGGCCAGTCCGGCGGCGACGATGTTCTTGGCCACGTAGCGTCCGGCGTAGGCCGCGGAACGATCCACCTTGGAGGGATCCTTGCCGGAGAACGCGCCGCCGCCGTGCCGCCCCATGCCGCCGTAGGTATCGACGATGATCTTGCGTCCGGTCAGGCCGCAGTCACCCATCGGGCCGCCGATGATGAACTGGCCGGTGGGGTTGATGTGGAACTTGGTGTCCTTGTGCAGCCACTCGGCGGGCAGCACCGGCTTGATGATCTCTTCCATCACCGCTTCGTGCAGATCGGTCTGCTTCACGCCGGGGTGGTGCTGGGTGGAGAGCACCACGGCATCGATGCCGACAGGCTTGCCGTCCTGATAACGCACGCTGATCTGGCTTTTGGCGTCCGGGCGCAGCCAGTCGAGCTTGCCGCTCTTGCGCACCTCGGCCTGGCGCTTGACCAGGCGATGGGCGTAGGTCAGCGGCGCGGGCATCAATACATCGGTGTCGTTGCAGGCGAAGCCGAACATCAGACCCTGGTCGCCCGCGCCCTGGTTCTCGTCCACGTCACGATCCACGCCCTGGGCGATGTCGGAGGACTGCTTGCCGATGGCGGACAGCACGCCGCAGGTGTGGCCGTCGAAGCCGATTTCCGAGCTGTTGTAGCCGATGTCGGTGATGACCTTGCGCACCAGATCGTCCAGATCGACCCAGGCGGAGGTGGTGACTTCGCCAGCCAGCACCACGAAGCCGGTCTTGACCAGGGTTTCGCAGGCGACGCGCGCGTCCCTGTCCTGTTGCAGGATGGCGTCGAGCACGGCGTCGGAAATCTGGTCGGCGATCTTGTCCGGATGGCCTTCGGAAACGGATTCGGAGGTAAACAGGTAGTTGGATTTCAAGCGGGTCTCCTCGCGGCGTGCGCGCCGGGCATGACAAAAGCCCGAGGATGATAGCGCAAGAAATGCGCACAAGCAGCCGATGGATACCTTGGCGTTTGCGCGGGCTGACAGACGTGAGGCGCTGTCAGTCTCGCAGTCGAGGCGTGAGGCGCGCTTGCCGCGCGATCGCTCAGTAACCGAAAGTTCCCTCCAGCCATTTGGCATAGCCTTGGTAGTTGGCGTTGTTCGCGGGTTCGAAACGAGTGGTGTTCAATGCCGCCAGAGCGCGTTGTCCGGCAGCTGTCTGGTCTGCGCTGAGCAAGGCTTGTCTGACTTTGTTTTGCACATCGGCAGGCATGCTGGGCGCCGCTGCAAAGGCAAGGTGCGGGATTTGCTCGGTATTGCTGACCAGATTGAGATTGGGGAACTGAATGGCGATGGGGGTGGGCACGATCGCTGCGATCACTTGGTTTTTTTGCAGCATTTCAATGGCGGCGCGAGCGTCATCGGCATAAATGAAGTCCGGTTGGCGCATGGGATTGGGAAAGATCTGAAACATGGCCAAGGCGCTAAGATTGGGCGAAGGTACAGCGGCAACTTTCTTTCCGGCCAGTTCGCCAGCATCGAAAATGCTGGTCTTTTCACCTGTTACCACCGACTGGCTGATAACGCCGGTGATTTTTGCCAATACCTTGAAATTTTGGCGTTGAACGCGGAAGTCGATCATGGGCGCGTTGTCGATCACCAAGTCATAGGCGCCGCCTTTTTTCGCGCTGTCCCAGTAGCTTAAATAATTGCTGCTCGTCACCAGCTCGAATTTTTCACCCGTCGAAGCGCTGAGGAACTCCACCAGGGGAGCGTATTGTTTTTCCAGTTCGGCCTTGGGAAAGAAAGGGGGGATGGCAAAACGCCAGCTTGCCGCCTGCGCACCTGCGCTCAGGGTCAGTCCGGCGATGAAAAGGGCGCCAAGAAAGGCTGCCGAGCGGCGCTTGGATGGATCGATTTGCATGATGATGACTCTCCGCCTGATGGAACGAGGCTATTTTTGAATTTATGCATGGCTTGCGTGGCGAGACTATCTGACGTGTCTTCGTTGGCTGTCTATGTAATTGTTCTGATAACTGCATTAGCTATCTTCACGAGGAGGCGCTCAGCTGCGGGACGGTTTGCAAGAGTTCATGTTGCCGAGCAAGGCGAAGTGATACAGAATGCCGCAACCTGTAAACGCACATGATGGCTCTAAATGTCTTAATGGCTTAGGCGTGTGACGGCAAGTCGGCCAAGCGCATGGTATGGATCGCATCATCGAGCACGGTTTTTTTATTTTTAACTTTGTTTTAGGAGAACCTGCATGCCTACACGTCGTGAGCTTGCCAATGCCATTCGCGCCCTGAGCATGGATGCCGTGCAGAAAGCCAAGTCCGGTCACCCAGGCGCCCCCATGGGCATGGCTGATATTGCCGAAGTGCTGTGGAACAGCCACATGAAGTACAACCCCAATAACGCCAAGTGGGTTGATCGCGACCGCTTCGTGCTGTCCAACGGCCATGGTTCCATGCTGATCTATTCGCTGCTGCATCTCACCGGCTTTGCCGACATGGGCATGGAGGATCTCAAGCAGTTCCGTCAGCTGCACTCCAAAACCGCAGGTCATCCTGAGTACGGCTATGCGGCAGGAATCGAGACCACCACAGGCCCTCTGGGGCAGGGCATCACCAATGCCGTAGGCATGGCCATCGCTGAACGCACCCTGGCGGCGCATTTCAACCGTCCGGGCCACGACATCGTCGATCACCACACCTATGTTTTCATGGGCGACGGCTGTCTGATGGAAGGCCTGTCTCACGAATCCGCCGCCATGGCCGGTACGCTGGGTCTGGGTAAGCTGATCGCTTTCTGGGACGACAACGACATCTCTATCGACGGCCACATCGGCGACTGGATGGAGCGCGACGTCGCCGGTCGTTTCGAGTCTTACAACTGGCATGTGATCCGCAACGTGGACGGTCATGATGCCGACGCCGTGGATGCCGCCATCCGTGCCGCCAAGGAAGTCACCGACAAGCCGACCCTGATCTGCACCCGCACAGTGATCGGCTTCGGCGCTCCCAATCTGTGCGGTACGCACGACTGTCACGGCGCTCCGTTGGGTGACGCGGAAATCGCCGCCACGCGCGAATTCCTGAAATGGCCGCACGCCCCGTTCGAGATTCCCGCCGAGATTTACGAGGGCTGGGATCACAAAGCCAAGGGCGCGGCTGACGAGGCTGAGTGGAATCAGCGTTTCGCCGCGTATGCCGCCGAGCACCCCGAGCTGGCTGCCGAGTTCAACCGCCGCATGGCGGGCGAGCTGCCGGCCAACTTTGCCGCGGAGATGGACAAGTTCATCGCTCACACCCAGGAGCAAATGCCGAACATCGCTTCGCGCAAGGCCTCGCAGAACACCATTGAAGCCATGGGTCCGCTGCTGCCGGAAATGTTCGGCGGCTCCGCCGACCTGACCGGCTCCAACCTGACCAACTGGTCCGGCACCGTCAAGGTCAACCACGACAACGCCAACGGTAACTACATTTCCTGGGGCGTGCGTGAATTCGGCATGGCGCACATGATGAACGGCATGGTTCTGCATGGCGGCTTCAAGGTTTACGGCGCGACCTTCCTGATGTTCATGGAGTTCATGCGTAACGCCCTGCGCATGTCTGCGCTGATGAAGATTCCGACCATCTACGTCTATACCCACGACTCCATCGGTCTGGGCGAAGACGGCCCGACCCACCAACCGGTCGAGCAAATCGCCACTATGCGCATGATCCCGCGCTTCCAGACCTGGCGCGGTTGTGATGCGATCGAGTCCGCCGTGTCCTGGAAGATGGCCATGCTGCGCCAGGACGGCCCGAGCGCGCTGATCTTCTCCCGCCAGAACCTCAAGCCGATGGCGCGTACTGCCGAGCAGGTCAAGCTGATCGAGAAGGGCGGCTACGTTCTGAAGGATTGCGCCGGTCTGCCTGATCTGATTCTGATCGCCACCGGTTCCGAGGTCGAGCTGGCCATGAACGCCGCCGCCGAACTGGAAGGCAAGGGCAAGGCGATCCGCGTGGTCTCTATGCCGTCCACCTGCGTGTTCGACACCCAGGATCAAGCCTACCGCGATGCCGTGCTGATCCCCGGCGTCAAGCGCGTGTCGGTCGAGGCTGGCGTGACCGCTTTCTGGCGCAAGTACGTCGGCCTGGACGGCGCGATGGTCGGTATCGACACCTTCGGCGAGTCGGCTCCGGCGGGCGCCCTGTTCAAGGAGTTCGGCTTCACTGTCGACAACGTGGTCAAGACCTGCGAATCCGTGCTGGCCTAAGCGCAGCGCATCCCCGTCGTCCACGCGCGGCGGGCAGTATTCAAATCAACATCCAAACGGGAGAGTAGACATGGCAATTCGTATTGGTATCAACGGCTTTGGCCGTATCGGGCGTATGGTGTTCCGCGCTGTTGCGCAGGAAGCGGAATTCGCCGACATTGAAATCGTTGCAATTAATGACCTGCTGGAGCCGGAGTATCTGGCCTACATGCTCAAGTACGACTCGGTGCATGGCCGCTTCGATGGCGACGTCGCTGTTGAAGGCAACTTCATGGTCGTCAACGGCAAGAAGATTCGTCTGACCGCCGAGCGCGATCCGGCCAATCTGAAGTGGGATGAAGTTGGCGTGGATCTGGTGGTCGAATCCACCGGTTTCTTCCTCACCACCGAAACCTGCGAAGCGCACATCAAGGCCGGCGCGAAGAAAGTCGTGCAGTCTGCGCCCTCCAAGGACGACACCCCGATGTTCGTTTACGGGGTCAACCACACCGAATACGCCGGTCAGGCGATCGTCTCCGCAGCATCCTGCACCACCAACTGCCTGGCTCCGGTCGCCAAGGTTCTGCATGACAGCTTCGGCATCAAGCGCGGTCTGATGACCACCGTGCATGCCGCCACCGCCACCCAGAAGACGGTTGACGGCCCGTCATCCAAGGATTGGCGCGGCGGTCGCGGCATTCTGGAGAACATCATCCCGTCCTCCACCGGCGCAGCCAAGGCCGTGGGCAAGGTAATTCCGTCACTGAACAAGAAGCTGACCGGCATGGCTTTCCGCGTGCCGACTTCCGATGTTTCCGTAGTGGATCTGACCTGCGAACTGAACACCGAAACCAGCTACGAAGCCATTTGCGATGCGATGAAGGCCGCTTCTGAAGGCGCAATGAAGGGCGTGCTCAACTACACCACCGACTCTGTGGTTTCCACCGACTTCCGTGGCGTATCCGCTCCGTCCATCTTCGACGCGGGCGCGGGCATCATGCTGGATAGCAGCTTTGTCAAAGTCGTTTCCTGGTACGACAACGAGTACGGCTATACCTGCAACATGATGCGCGTGGTCAAGCACGTCGCGGGCTGATAGCCGATTCAGATAGATCTTCGGCTTCGGCGCGGGCGGCTTGCAGGCTGCCTTGCGTCGGAGTTTTCCGGCAAGGCCTATGCGTCGGCTTTGCCGGAAAACTTCAAAAACTAGCGAATGAGGAGAGCGATATGTCCGTCATCAATGTGAATGATCTTGATCTGGCTGGTAAGCGTGTACTGATCCGTGCCGACCTCAATGTGCCGGTCAAGGACGGCAAAGTGACCTCCGATGCGCGTATCGCGGCCTCCATGGCGACTATCAAACTGTGCGCCGACAAAGGCGCCAAGGTGATGGTCACTTCGCATCTAGGTCGCCCGGAAGAGGGCGTATTTTCCGAAGAAAACTCCCTGCAGCCGGTGGCCGACGATATGGCGGCCAAGCTGGGCAAGGGCGTGCGCCTGATTCGTGAGTGGGTGGATGGCGGTTTTGATGTCGCCGAAGGTGAAGTCGTCCTGCTGGAAAACTGCCGCTTCAACAAGGGCGAGAAGAAGAACGACGAGGCGTTGGCCAAGAAATATGCCGCGCTGTGCGATGTATTCGTCATGGACGCTTTCGGTACGGCGCACCGCGCCGAAGCTTCAACCTATGGCGTCGCCCAGTTCGCTCCGGTTGCAGCGGCGGGTCTGCTGCTTTCCGAGGAGTTGGACGCACTGCAAAAGGCGTTGGCCAATCCGGCGCGTCCGATGGTCGCCATCGTCGGCGGCTCCAAGGTGTCCACCAAGCTGACCGTGCTTGAGTCGCTCTCCGAAAAGGTCGATCAATTGGTGGTCGGCGGCGGCATCGCTAACACCTTCATCAAGGCGATTGGTCACAATGTCGGCAAGTCACTGTGCGAGGACGATCTGGTTCCCACCGCGAAAATGCTGATGGAAAAAATGTCGGCGCGTGGCGCGTCCATTCCGGTCGCCGTGGACGTGGTCGTGGGAGCTGAGCTCCCCTTCCTGCCAGGCAATGAGAACACTCCGGCCACACTGAAGGCGGCGGATCAGGTCGGCGCTGATGAAATGATTTTCGACATCGGCCCGAAGTCCGCTCAAGAGCTGGCTGACATCATCATGAAGGCGGGCACCGTGGTATGGAACGGTCCGGTGGGCGTGTTTGAATTCGACCAGTTCGGCGAAGGCACCAAGAAAATTGCTGAAGCCATCGCCGCGACCCCGGCCTTTACCCTGGCCGGCGGCGGCGACACCATCGCCGCGATTCAAAAATACGACATCTACGACAAGGTATCCTATATCTCCACGGCAGGTGGCGCGTTTCTTGAATACCTGGAAGGCAAGGTTCTGCCGGCTGTCGCCATGCTGGAGCAGCGTGCGCAGGGCTAAGTCGCACCAGCCTGCGTCACGATGCGCAGGCTTAGTCACCATGGATGGTCAAATGAGCCGGTGCGTTTGACCCTTATTTGAACGAGCAAACGAAATGATACGTCGCACCAAAATTGTAGCTACGCTTGGGCCGTCTACTGACGAGCCGAAGATTATCGAGGAACTGATTGCCGCCGGGGTGGACATGGTTCGCCTGAACTTTTCCCACGGCTCGGCGGAAGATCACACCCGTCGTGCGCGCATGGTGCGGGAAGCGGCGGCGCACGTGGGCAAGCACGTTGCGGTCATGGGCGATCTGCAGGGGCCGAAGATCCGCATTGACCGCTTCAAGGAAGGCAAGATTGTCCTGGAGGATGGCGCCCCTTTTATTCTCGACGCTGCCTTGGGCAAGGACGACGGCGACCAAGAACGCGTGGGTCTGACCTACAAGCAACTGGTGGATGATGTGCGCGAAGGCGACACCCTGTTGCTGGACGATGGTCGCATCGTCTTCACCGTCAGTCACATTGTCGGCAGCGAGATTCATTGCACCACCCTTGTTGGCGGCGTGCTCTCCAACAACAAGGGGATCAACCGCCAGGGCGGCGGGTTGTCCGCCCCGGCGATCACTGCCAAGGATCGGGCTGACATCAAAACCGCAGCGGAAATCGGCGTGGATTACGTCGCGGTGTCTTTCCCGCGCTGTGCGGCTGATCTTCACGAGGCGCGCGAATTGCTCAAGGCGGCGGGCAGCGATGCGGGCATCGTCGCCAAGGTCGAGCGCGCCGAGGCGGTGCAGGCCATCGACGAAATCATTGAAGCTTCGGATGTCATCATGATCGCGCGTGGCGATCTGGGTGTGGAAATCGGCGACGCTGAACTGCCGGCGGCGCAGAAGAGCTTCATCCGCAAGGCGCGTTTTGCCAAGAAAGCGGTGATCACGGCCACGCAGATGATGGAAACCATGATCACCAATCCCATCCCCACGCGCGCCGAAGTGTTCGACGTGGCCAACGCGGTGCTCGACGGCACGGATGCGGTCATGCTTTCCGGCGAGACGGCGGCGGGCAAGTATCCGCTCAAGGTGGTGCAGGCCATGGCGCATATCTGTGCGCGCGCGGAAAGCCAGATCCAGCTGAAGACGCATGTGCCGCCCTTGGATGTGCGTTTCGCCCGCGTGGACGAAACCATCGCCATGTCGGCCATGTATGCGGCCAATCACATGGCGGTCGGAGCGATTCTGGCGTTGACCGAGTCCGGCTCTACGGCGCTGTGGATGTCGCGCGTCAACTCGTCCATCCCGATTTATGCGCTGACGCGCCGTGAGGCTACGGCGCGTCGCGTGGCGATTTACCGGGGCGTGGTGCCGATCTTTTTCCATTACGACACCACGGATCATGCCGAGGTCAATCGTCTGGCGCTGAGTGCGCTCAGTCAGGTCAAAGTGCTGCACAACGATGATCTGGTCATCATCACCAAGGGCGATCTGGTCGGCAAGATGGGCGGCACGAACGCGATGAAGATCATGCGCGTGGGCGATGGTTTCCTGCCGGGCACGGAATAAGTGTTTGCGCTGTACGCTCGTGCATGCTGCGAGTTGATTTTGTTCGATTCATAAACTAGAGAGGAGAAGCTCATGGCTCTGATTACCCTTCGTCAATTGCTCGACCATGCCGCTGAACACAGCTATGGCATGCCTGCGTTCAACGTCAACAACATGGAGCAGATCCACGCGATCATGCAGGCCGCCGACAAGGTCGACAGCCCGGTGATCCTGCAAGGTTCCGCCGGCGCGCGCTCTTACGCGGGCGAGCCCTTCCTGCGCCATCTGGTCGCCGCCGCCGTTGAAATGTACCCGCATATTCCGGTCGTCATGCACCAGGACCACGGTTCCGACTTGGGCGTGTGCCTGCGCGCCATCCAGTCCGGCTTCAGCTCGGTGATGATGGACGGTTCCCTGATGGCCGACATGAAAACCCCGGCTTCCTACGAGTACAATGCCGGCATCACCGGCAAGGTGGCTGAAGTCGCGCACAGCGGCGGCGTATCCGTCGAGGGCGAACTGGGCTGCCTGGGTTCACTGGAAACCGGCAAGATGGGCGAGGAAGACGGCCACGGCGCTGACGGCGAGCTGGATCACTCCATGCTGCTGACCGATCCGGAAGAAGCCGCCCAGTTCGTCAAGGACACCGACGTCGACGCCCTGGCGATCGCCATCGGCACCTCCCACGGCGCCTACAAGTTCACCCAGAAGCCCACCGGCAAGGTGCTGCGCATCGACCGCGTCAAGGAAATCCATGAGCGCATTCCGGGCGTGCACCTGGTCATGCACGGTTCTTCCTCCGTACCCGAAGACTGGTTGGAAATCATCAACAGCTACGGCGGCGACATGGGTCAGACCTACGGCGTTCCGGTTGAAGAAATCGTCGAAGGCATCAAGTACGGCGTGCGCAAGGTGAACATCGACACCGACCTGCGCATGGCCTCTACTGGCGCGATTCGCAAGCACCTGTTCGACAACAAGGCCAACTTTGACCCGCGCAAGTTCCTGAAGGAATCCACCAAGGCGATGGCTGGCATCTGCCAGGCGCGCTTCGAGGCCTTCGGTGCCGCAGGTCAGGCATCCAAGATCAAGCCGATCAGCCTGGACGACATGCGCAAGCGTTATGAGTCTGGCTCTTTGAAGCAGAAAGTTAACTAATCGTTGACTTTGATGCGTTATAAAGGCGGCCTGCGGGTCGCCTTTTTTGTGCTTGTGAAATGCCAAAACAGGGAAGTTAGCTACAGGGGATACAGGGAGAGAGCTTTCCGCGCCCTCTGTGGCTAACTATCGAAATCGGCCTGAAACCTGCTTAAGCGATCTATATCCTTGTCATAAATGCGCGAGACTCCCTCATGAGCATCCACGTCGCCCTGCGTCACCATACGGCCTATACCTTTGATCGTCCGGTCAGCCTGAGCACTCATCTGGTGCGTCTCAAGCCTGCGGCGCACAGCCGCACGCCGATTGAGGCCTATAGCCTGAAGGTTGAGCCAAAGGAGCATTTCATCCATTGGCAGCAAGATCCGTTCGGCAACTACGTGGCGCGCCTGGATTTTCCACAGAAGACGACGCGCCTGAGCATCGACGTTGAAGTCATCGCCGATCTGGCGGACATCAACCCATTCGATTTTTTTGTGCAGGATGAATACGAACACTGGCCATTCGCCTACGACAGCGAGTTGCGCTCGCAGTTGGCTCCCTATCTGGAAAAAATCGAGGGAGCCGCTCACTTCAACGCCCTTTTGGCTTCGGTGTCACGCGATAAGGTGCGCACGACCGACAAATTGGTCGAGTTGAATCAGATCGTGCAAAAGCGGGTGGGTTACAACATCCGCATGGAGCCGGGGGTGCAAACGCCGGAGGAAACCCTGCAACTGGGTACGGGATCCTGCCGCGACAGCGCCTGGCTCCTGGTGCAACTGGCGCGCCATCTGGGCTTGGCGGCGCGTTTTGTTTCCGGCTATCTGGTGCAGCTCACGCTGGATGAGCCGCCGCTTGAGGGGCCGCCCGGTACGCTCAAGGATTTCACCGATCTGCATGCATGGGCGGAAATCTACGTGCCAGGCGCAGGCTGGATCGGGATGGATCCGACTTCGGGGCTGTTCGCCAGCGAAGGGCATATTCCCCTGGCCTGCACGCCCTTCCCTGGTGATGCCGCGCCCATTCACGGTGCCACCGAGCCATGCGAAGTGGAGTTCGAGTTCGCCAATGAAGTGACGCGCATCAAGGAAACGCCGCGTGTCACCAAGCCGTACAGCGATGAGCAATGGCAGCGCATGAATCGCCTGGGCGAGCAGGTGGACAGTGAAATGCGCGCGCTGGACATGCGCATGACTCAGGGCGGCGAGCCGACCTTTGTCGCCATCGACAATATGGAAGCGCCCGAGTGGAACACGGACGCGCTCGGCGCGCACAAACGCGAGCGGGCGGAAGTGCTGGTGCGTCGTTTGGGTGCGCGCTTTGCGCCGGGCGCGTTGTTGCACACGGCGCAGGGCAAGTGGTATCCCGGCGAGCCTCTGCCGCGCTGGTCGCTTGGCCTGTACTGGCGCAAGGACGGCGTGCCGGTATGGCGCAACCCGGCGCTGCTGGCTCTTCCGGGGCAGGACTACGGGCATACGCTGGATGATGCACGGCGTTTTGCCGCTGCCCTGTGCGCACAACTCGGGCTGTCGCGCCAGTTTTTGCGCGAGGCCTATGAAGACAGCCTGGAGCTGTTGCAGGGTGAAGCGCGCCTGCCGCTGCAATGGCAGGCGGACGGCGCGGACAAGCGCAATGCCGCCGAGCGTCTCGCCTTGCTGGAAAAGATCAGCCGGGGGCTGGATATGCCATGCGGTCTGGTGCTGCCCCTGGCCTTCAATCCGCTGATGCAGAGCTTCACCAGCGGGCCATGGGAGGTGCGTCGCGGGCGTATTGTGTTGACTCCCGGCGATTCTCCTCTGGGTCTGCGCCTGCCGTTGGATAGCCTGCCCTGGGTGGACAAGGCATTGCATGAGGATCTGGCGGAACGTGATCCCTTCGCGCCGCATGAACCCTTGGCTGATTTTCAGTCACCCGCAGCGATGGCGGGCGGCGGGTTGGCCGATGTGGACGATTCGCTGCGCTACGGCGAGGTGGCGGTGCGCTACAGCCATAGCGTCACCCCGCAGGAGGCGCATCCGGAAATCCACGCGCAGACGCCGAGCGATGCCTGGGTGCAAGTGCCGCATACCGCGCTCTCTTTTGAGGTGCGCCACGGCGCGCTGCATGTTTTCCTGCCGCCGTTCAACGCGCTGGAGGCGTCCCTGGGCTTGATCGCTGCGCTGGAGCGCACGGCTGAAACCCTTAATATGCCCCTGGTGATCGAAGGTTACGCCCCGCCCAGCGACAGTCGCATGGACAAACTGCTGGTCACCCCCGACCCCGGCGTGATCGAGGTGAATATCCACCCATCAGCCAGTTGGGCGGAGCTGGTGGAGCGCACCGAGGCGCTGTATCAGGAAGCGCGCCAGTCGCGCCTTGCGGCAGAAAAGTTCATGCTCGACGGACGGCATACCGGCACCGGCGGCGGCAACCACATGACCCTGGGCGGCATTACTCCGGCGGATAGTCCGTTCCTGCGCCGCCCGGATCAGCTGCGCAGCCTGGTGACCTACTGGCAGCATCATCCGTCTTTGTCCTACCTGTTCAGCGGCCTGTTCATCGGCCCGACCAGCCAGGCGCCGAGGGTGGACGAGGGGCGCGAAGATCGTGTCTACGAGCTTGAAATCGCCTTGGGAATCATGGACGACATGCAGGCGAACGCCGCGCCCTGGCAGGTGGATCGCGCCCTGCGCCATCTGCTGACTGACCTGACAGGCAATACTCACCGTGCGGAAATTTGCATCGACAAGCTCTACTCGCCGGATGGCCCCACCGGTCGCCTGGGGTTGGTGGAACTGCGTGGTTTTGAGATGCCGCCGCATGCACGCATGTCGCTGGCGCAGGCGCTGCTGGTGCGCGCCATCATGCTGCGCCTGTGGAAAGCGCCCTACCGCAAGCCGCTGGCGCGCTGGGGGACGCTGTTGCATGACAGATTCATGCTGGGGCATTACCTGCGCGAGGATTTGAAAGACATTTGCGCCGATCTGGCGGAACATGGCTTGCCGGTGGAAAGCGAGTGGTACGAGGGCTTTCTGGAGTTTCGTCTGCCCGAATACGGGCGCACGCAGATCGGCGATGTGGAGTTGGTGCTGCGCGCAGCCATCGAACCTTGGCATGTACTGGGCGAGGAGGCCACGGCGGCGGGAACGGCGCGCTATGTGGACTCCTCGGTCGAACGCGTGGAAGTGATCGTGCGCGGCTTGACCAAGGGGCGGCATGTGCTGGCCTGCAATGGCCGTCGCGTGCCGCTGCGTCCGACCGGCGTGTTGGGCGAAATGGTGGCGGGCGTGCGTTACCGCGCCTGGCAGCCGCCTTCGGCGCTGCATCCGAACATCGGCATCCATGCGCCGCTGGTGTTTGACCTGATCGACACCTGGAACAACAAGAGCATCGGCGGCTGCACCTACCATGTGGTGCATCCGGGCGGGCGCAATTACGACCAGTTCCCGGTCAACGCCAATGCGGCGGAGGCGCGGCGTCATCATCGCTTCGAATCCGCCGGTCACACCATCGGCGTGTACGATGCCATCAACTGGCCGCCCAGCTTCCTGCCCAGCGGCGCGCGCGTCGTGCCGCATGAGGGGGCGCCGCGCCCGATGATGCCGCCTGCCGAAGAGTCGGCGAGCGATATGCCGCACACCCTGGACTTGCGGCGCAAGGCGGAAGTGATTTAGAAAGCGAAGAAGATTAGCCACAGAGTGCGCGGATATTTTTCCCGGTGTTCTCTGTGGCTGAAAGCCTTTTCTAACAGCCTTGCCAATCCCGGTACATGCCTGTGATTGGCAAGCGAAAACCAATCACTTACGTTCTTGATTTTCGGGCAGGAAATCCATGTCCCACTTAACAGGCTGCTGAAATTAGGTATTTCAGCAGCCTGTTAAGCCTTCGCGCCAGCATCCAGCGCGCGCAGGCTTTCCTCCACCCCGGCGGCATGGGTCAGATCAGCCACGTTGTCCTTGGTGAAGAAGCCTTGGAAGTCGCCGAAGCGCTGCACGTATTCGACGATCAATGCTGAGTGCTCCGAGGCGCTGGAGAAAATCTGCTTCAAGCCCTCCTCCTGAGAGCCGATGACTTGCAGCAGGAATTTCTTGCCGCAATCCTTGAGCGCTTCCACGGCGTAGTCGATGTTCGGTACGCCGTTGGTTTCGCCGTCAGCCACGGAAATGGCTAGGTGGTGCAGGCGCGGGCCGAAGTTGCGCACGAAGGACTCGGTGGGCGAAGGCAGCTTGAGCAGGTGGTTGACGAAATAGGGATAGTTGGCGGCGGTGAACACCTTGGCCGGACTTTTCGCCTCGCTCTCGTAGTGCACGCTTTTGGTGACGTTGGTAGAGGAATTCTGATCGCTGATGTCGTAGGAACCCCAGTAGTAGTAGCTGCTCAAGGTGAGATATTCGAGAATGGCCACTTCGCGGTTCTGGCTGTACACGCGGGTGGCGAGGTGGTCAATCGGCAGCAGTAGCTTGTCCAGTCCAAGCTTGGTCTGCATGTCCTTCGCTTCGACATAGGCTTGCTGGATATCGTCGCGGATGCTGGACAAGCCCAAGGCGTACACGCGCAGCTCGCTTTCCGGGCGCTCCCAGTAGCCGACGATGTTGTGGGTGTAGGGCGAAGGCTTGACGATGGCCATGTTAGCGGGCAGTTCCAGCTTGCGGATCTGCTCTTGGTTGAAGAAGCGGATCTCGCGGCTTTTTTGCAGCTCGACCACTTCGTGCAGGTTTTCCACGCGGAAGATTTCGCCCATGTAGCGCGAGTTGGGCTTGGCCGCGCCGACCGGATACACCTCGTTCAGGCAGCGGAAAATGCCGCGCATGTTCGGATCCTTGACCTCGCGCACCAGAAGATCGGGCGAATCCAGGTCGATGCGCAGCACATGGGTGTAGTGCTGTTCGCTCTCCAGGGTGACCAGGTAGTGATACGGGGTCATCAGGCAGAGCTCGTTGACATAGCCGACCGAGCGGTCGGGGTCGACGGTGATCATCAATGCATCCACCGCGCCGATCATCTGCGTCAGCCCGATGCGGTCACGTTCTTCCAGCAGGCGGACGAGGTATTCCTCGAACATGGGGGAATTGATTTTGTCCCCGTAGCGGGGCAGGGAAAGCGACAAACTCATTGCAGAACACTCCTCGGGAATAGCTGCATGGATTCCGCAAGAAGCGTTCCAGAGCGAGATTAAATGTTGTTTTCAGCGTACATATTGAGCGGAGGCTGTGTCGCGCTCATCTGCGGGTGTTCCAATCGCTCCGGCAGTGTGGCGTGCGCCTCTTCATCGGCTTGGCATTGCCATGGAATACGCGGCAATCCATCCAGGGCGCGCAGCAAACCCGCGCCCCATTTTTCGGTCAGGTCGCGGTAGAAAGGGTCGTTATCGTCCAGCTTGATGCGATAAGGCGAATCAAGCCTGTCGCGCTGCAGAATGAGCAGCTCCACCGGCGCGCCGACGCTCAGGTTACTGCGGATGGTGGAGTTGATGGAGACCAGGGCGCAACGTGCGGCGGTTTCCAGGTCGGTTTCCGGGGTGATGACGCGGTCAAGAATCGGCTTGCCATATTTGGTTTCGCCGATTTGTAAAAACGGGTGCGCTGGCGGCTCATGGATGAAATTTCCCTGGGCGTAGATCATGTAAAGCTCCGGAGCCTGCCCCAGAATCTGGCCGCCGAGAATGAACGTGGCCTCAAAATTAGTGTTGGCGGTATCTCGCGCCTGTTGCTGGCGCTGTACATTGGCGCTTAGATGTGCCACAAAATCGACCGCGGCATGCATATTGGGCAGGGTGCTCAGAATGGGGTGTCCGTCTGCACCCAATTGGTGCATCTGTTTCACCACTTCTTGCGTGGTCGCCAGATTGCCTGCGGCCAGCAGGACGAACATGCGATCACCCGGGTAGCGGAAACAGTACATTTTGCTGTAGGTGCTGATGTGGTCGAGGCCTGCATTGGTGCGCGAGTCGCTGGCGAAAACCAGGCCATCGTTCACATGGATTCCGACACAGTAGGTCATGGGCTTCATCCTGAGAGCTTGAAGATGACAGAGTGTAACAAGGGTTTGGTAAGGGTACTCCCATAAATTCGATCAAGCCGATAGAGGCGATCAAAAAAGCGGCGAAGAGGCGGCTTCGTATTCAGAGCAAGTCAGGCGTCCTGGGTCGCGTTTTGCCGCAGCAAACACGGCTTCAGCGGGTTTATGGGGTGACCCGAGAATTTAAAGCGAGAAACGAACCATCTCGCATGGCCTCAAGATTGCTTGGTCGTTTAGCAGGAGGAATGGATTATGCGCTGCGAGAATTACCCCAAAACCCCTTTTTATGACGAGCTGATCGGCGCAGACGGCTCTCCCAGGCCGACGGCCAGAGCCTTGTGTGCGCATCTGAACGCACAAAGCAATGAAGACCTGCGCGCCCGCCGCGAGGCTGTGGATGCCGCCATCATGACCATGGGCATCACTTTTACCGTGTACAGCGACGCTGGCAATATCGACCGCGCCTGGCCGTTCGACCTGATTCCGCGCATCGTGGCGGAAAGCGAATGGAAACAGATTGACGCCGGACTGAAGCAGCGTTTGCGGGCGTTGAACATGTTCATCGAAGACATCTACAACGAGCAGGACATCATTCGTGAGGGCGTGTTTCCGGCGGAAGTCCTGCATGGTTCGGCCAATTACCTTGTCCCATGTGAAGGCATGAGGCTGCGTTATGGCGCTTGGGCTCATATTTGCGGCACGGATCTGGTGCGCGGCGGAGATGGCGTGATGTATGTGCTGGAAGACAATCTGCGCGTGCCTTCCGGCGTGTCCTACATGCTGGAAAATCGTGGCCTGATGAAGCGCCTGCTGCCGGAGCTGTTCGCCGACCAGAGCATTCTGCCGCTGGATGATTACACCACCCGCCTGTATGAGATGCTGGCTTCGCTCTGTCCGCGCGAGACGGATCGACCGGTGGTCGTGGTGCTTACCCCCGGCGTGTACAACTCGGCTTACTTCGAGCACAGCTATCTGGCGCAGCAGATGGGCGCCTACCTGGTTGAAGGCTCGGACTTGAGCGTGGATGCGGACAATATCGTCAGCATGCGCACTGTGGGCGGGTCGCGTCGGGTGGATGTCATCTACCGTCGCGTGGACGACAAGTTCATCGACCCCGAGGTGTTTCACAAGGACTCGGTACTGGGCGTGCCTGGCCTGATTCGCGCCTGGCGCGCGGGCAAAGTGGCGATCGCCAATGCGCCCGGCTCGGGCGTCGCCGACGACAAGATCGTGTACACCTATGTGCCGGACATGATCCGCTTTTATTTGAACGAAGAGCCGATTTTGCCGAATGTGCCCAGCTACTTGTGCATGCGCGAAGACCATCATGAGTATGTGCTGGCGCATCTGGACGAGTTGGTGGTCAAACCGGCCAACGAATCCGGCGGCTATGGCATGTTGATCGGCCCCAAGGCCAGCGAGGAGGAGCGCGCCGCATTCGCCAAGCTGATTATCGCCGAGCCTCGCAATTACATGGCGCAGCCGATGCTGGCGCTTTCCACCGTGCCCACCCTGATTGGCGACGAGCTGTCGCCGCGTCATGTGGATTTGCGTCCGTTTATCCTGCAAGGCAAGGAAATGAGCGTGACCACCGGCGGCCTGACTCGCGTAGCCATGCGCGAAGGCTCGATTGTGGTCAACTCCAGTCAGGGCGGCGGCAGCAAGGACACCTGGATTGTGAGGGAGGGCGTGTAATGCTGGCTCGTGTCGCTGAAAACTTGTACTGGATGGGGCGGCAGCTTGAGCGTGCCGAAAATACCGCGCGTCTGGTGAACGCCACCACCCAGGTCTTGCTGGATTCGCCAGCGGGGATCGAACTGGGTTGGGACGGATTGATTCGCGTCATGGGCTTTACCGCAACGCAGGGCGTGACCGAAGCCGAAGTGGTGCACCTTCTGTTACTTGATCCGGAAAATCCCGGATCGATTGTGGTGAGCCTGCGCCAGGCGCGGGAAAACGCACGCTCCCTGCGCGAGGTGCTGCCGCGTGAAGTGTGGGAGCAGCTCAATGCACTGCATTTGCGCGCCCCGGCCTTGATGACGGCGGCGCTGGATCGTTCGCGGCGGCACACCGCCTTGCGCGAGGTGGTGGATGCGCGCCTGATGTTGGCCGGTCTGCTGAACGAAACCATGAGTCACGACGCCGCCTTCCAGTTTTTGCGCATGGGTGCCATGCTGGAACGCGCCGACATGACCACGCGCATCGTGGACATCAGCAGTGCGGTGGCCTGCACCGCGCCCGGCGGTCTGGGCATGGAAACCACCTGGATCAGCATCCTCAAGGCTCTGAGCGCGTTCCAGATGTACCGCCGTCACCAGGATGTGCGTATTTCACCCAAGAAAGTCGTGAGCTTCCTGTTTTCCGACCCGCGCTTCCCGCGCGCGATTCGTTACTGCCTGGAGAGCATGGAAAGCATCCTGGCCGAGTTGCCGAATCCGGCGGATCCCCTGCGCGCCACGCGTCAGGCCGCGCGCTTGCTGCCCAAGGTTGAGCACAGCCTGGAGTTGAATGACGGCCTGCCCCTGCTGATTGACGAAGTGCAACTGCGCTTGTGCGATGTGCACAACGCCATTCATGACGCCTATTTTGCCAAGCCCAGCAGTGAAGCGACGACAGAGGCGGCACAGAGCTTGCTTAATAAAATTGGCGAGATGTCTGAATAAGCCATGTTTATGTTGGGGGTTTGCCATGATGGACGCAATGACGATGCAAAAGATGGCGCGGTTCAAGATCATGACCCGTCGCCTGGGCGGTTTTAACGTCGATATTTTGCGCATGGCGCAAGCGGATGATTATGCAAGGGAAATTTTGGGGCGAGCGCAAGAGGTGGATAACGAGACCTTGGTTCTTCTGGCCATCGAGCTTTCCGATGCCTTGGGTTTATTGGAACCGCCTGGGGCGGCAAGCAAAGCGTCGGGTACAGCCATTAAGGCGAAACAAACCGAAGCTAAAGTGAGTCCCGTGTCGAGCAATCACGACTATTCCTTTGGCGCACGATTTTAACCCCTTACTCAGAGAGCGTCCGCGTGGCAGATATTCATTTCATTGGCGGCGAAAAAGGCGGCGTGGGCAAATCCATGGTCTCGCGCATTTTGGCGCAGTATTTCATTGATCACGAGCTGCCATTCATCGGTTTTGACACCGACAAGTCGCACGGCGCTCTGCTGCGATTTTATAGTGACTACGCCTCCAAGGTGGTTGCGGATCGCTACGAAAGTCTGGATCACATTATCGAGGCGGCCTCGGAAGATTTTGATCGGGCGGTATTGGTTGATCTTGCGGCGCAAACCCAAGAGTCGCTTACGCGCTGGATCGAAGATTCCGACATGCTTGGCCTGGCGGGTGAGCTTGGACTGGGGATACGCTATTGGCATGTGATGGATTCGGGGCGAGATTCGGTTGATTTGCTTGCCGCGCTGCTGGAGCGTTTTGAAGAGCGGATGGACTACACGCTGGTGCTCAATCAGGTGCGTGGCGATGATTTCGGTATTCTCAAGCAATCGGGTCTGCTCGCTCGCGCTCAGGAAATGGGCGCCAAGGTCATGCCGCTGAAGCGCTTGCATGAGGCGTTGATGATCAAAATCGATGCGCACAGCAGCAGCTTTTGGGCGGCTACGCAGGGTGGCGGTGCACATGAATTGGGCTTGCTGGAGCGGCAGCGCGTGAAAATATGGCTGAAATCGGCCTACCAGGAAGTTGATAAGGTTTTGCAGGGTTGAGGCAAGAGCGGGTTTTTTCGCGTCTGCCGTCAGAACCTGTTTACGATCTCGCTGAACGGCGCGCCGATCATAATTCTTGGGCGCGAAAATCGTCCTCAAAATGCTCACATAGTTCATCTATGTCCTGCTTTTTCGGTCGAATTTTTCTTGCACTGCATCCGTTGATCAAGATCGTAAACAGGTTCTCAGACTGAAAGCCCTTCAAGTATTGCCGCAGCATCTTCTTGATGTTTGACGCGTATGAGCGGCGCGCCAGTCCACAGGCGCAGGTCGGCGAAGTTGTCCATACCGCGCGGTTGCGTGCTTTGAACCTGATTTAGCGCCACGCCGGCAAGCTTCAGCCCGCGATGGGTTACGGCGTGGATGCCCAGCAATGCTTGATTGATGGCGCCAAGTTGATCCGGGACGACCAGTAGCAGCGGCAAGCCGAGCGCGGCGGCCAGATCGGCGTTCAGGCCATCTTCCGCCAACGGAGCGAAGAGGCCGCCTGCACCTTCGACCAGCAAAAAATCGCAGGCCTCCGGCGCGTGGCAGGCGACCTGCAGCTCATGCAGATACAGCTTGCGTTTCATGAAGCGCGCGGCGCGTGGCGGGCTGAGCGGCTCGCGCAGCGGATAGGGGCAGATGCAGGCGCGATCTTCCCACGCGCCTGCGGCCAGTCTGAGTCGCTCCGCGTCCTGGGCGAAGAGCTGGCCTTCGATCTCGGGGCAGCCTGATTCCACCGGCTTGCGCACGGCGACGCGCATTCCACGCGCCGTGAGCGCGGCGGCCAGTCGGCTGGCGATATAGGTTTTGCCCGCCCCGGTATCGGTGGCGGCGATAAACAGGCCTTGTGGCATGGGCTATCCGTCAGCAGCTGATGGGTTCAAAACGTCCCGTGTCCGGCATCCATGCGCTGAGCCGCCCGCCCGCCATGTCGAAATACCAGCCATGCAATTGCAGCTTTCCGGCGGCGACACGCTCGCGCACCATGGGGAAGGTCAGCAGATTGTCCAGCGAGCGAATGATCGAATCCTTTTCGCACTCATGCGCCAGACGATTCATGTCGGCCTGCGGGTAGTCGGCGCGCGCCTTGTCGTAGGCGGGTCTGGCCAGCGCCAACCAGCGTCCGACCAGGGATGCGCTCTCGACGCTGGCTTCGTCCGGACGTTCGCACAGCGCGCGGATGCCGCCGCACTGGGAGTGGCCGTTGATGATGATGTGCTCCACTTCGAGTACGTTGACTGCGTACTCGATCGCTGCGCTGACGCCATGCTGTCCGGCGTTGATCTCATACGGCGGCACGATGTTCGCCACGTTGCGGATAATGAACAAATCGCCGGGCTGGGTGCCGAATACGATGGCTGGATCGACCCGTGAGTCCGAACAGGCCAGAAAAAGGACGCGCGGATGCTGCCCTTCGCGCACCAGTGCCTGGTAGTAGGGATCTTTGTGTTCAAAGCGTTCGCGGCAAAACAGCTGAAAGCCTTCGACCAGCTTGTCGATGGGGGCGTGGCGGTCACACATGGAAAGCTCCTTGGGTGTGCGAGAGGGTCGCAGCTAGGTAAATGCTGACTTATTCCATCCATGGAATAAATCAGCCAGCCTCGTTGCGGTACATGCCCGCAACGGTCTGCACAAATCAATGGCTTACGCCATTGTTCGTGTTGGGGCATCCTGCCCCAAGCGGGAATCGCTGAATAATTCAGCGCTTCCCTAACGTGTGAGGCGTTGCAGGGCTTCGCGGTATTTGGCCGCCGTGCGTTCGACGATTTCCGGCGGCAGCTCCGGGCCGGGCGCTTTTTTGTCCCAGTCCAGGGTTTCCAGGTAGTCGCGCACGAATTGCTTGTCGAAACTTTCCGGGCTGTGACCGGGGGCGTAGCTGTCGGCAGGCCAAAAGCGCGAAGAATCAGGAGTAAGCGCCTCGTCGATCAGGTGCAGCACGCCCTGCTCATCCACGCCGAACTCGAACTTGGTGTCGGCGATGATAATGCCGCGCTGCAAGGCATATTCCGCAGCCTCGGTGTACAGGCGCAGCGTCATGTCGCGCACCTCGGCGGCACGCGCCTCACCCAGCAGCTTGGTCGTGGCGGCGAAGTCGATGTTTTCGTCGTGCTCACCCACGGCGGCCTTGCTTGATGGCGTGTAGATCGCCTGCGGCAAGCGGTCGGCGAGTTGCAGACCGGCAGGCAGGGGAATGCCGCACACCGCGCCCGTGGCCTGGTAGTCTTTCCAGCCGCTGCCGATCAAATAGCCGCGTGCAATCGCTTCCACCGGCAGCGCCTTGAGTTTCTTCACCAACATGCTGCGCGGCGCGAGTTGGGCGCGCAGCGTTGCATCGGGAATAACGTCTTCCAGGCGGAGATCGGTCGCCAGATGGTTGGGGATCAGCCGCGCGAAATGGTTGAACCAGAACAGCGCGGTCTGGGTCAGTACCTCGCCCTTGCCGGCAATCGGCGTGGGCAGGATGACGTCGAAAGCGGAGAGGCGATCCGTGGTGACGATGAGCAGATGCTGGTCGTCCACGGCGTAAATGTCACGCACCTTGCCGCGATGGATCAGGGGGAGGTGCGGGATGTGGGAGTCAAAAAGTGGGTTTGGCATGGCGGTTTCAACGGCGCTAAATGGCCGCCATTCTAGCAGCTAAGTCAGAAGCGGACGTTCCGATCGATAGATGGCGCGGTTTGCCGTTCCATCCAGTTCAGCCAGAGCAAGGCATGTTCGCGGTTATCGCTGCACATTTCCGCGTTGGGTTGCAGCGAGGCGCACACAGCTGGTCGTTCGGGCAGGCCGAAAATCATGCACGAGTCGTCGGCATCCAGTTGCACGCAACGCACCCCGGCGGGCTTGCCGTGCGGCATGCCGGGGATGGCGCTGGAAATGGAAGGGGCGATGCAGCAGGCGGCACAGCGCGGACGACAGATCACCGCAGCAGGGCGTCCAGATGATCCACCGCCTCCGCCCAGTCGGCGTCTTCTTCCAGGGCTTCGCGGATGAATTGCGCCTGGGCTGCGCTCCAGAAAGGCGCATCAGCCAGGGCGATTTCGTAGTTCAGCGGGCAGTGACGAGCGACAAAGGCGTCGATGGACGCGGCATCTGAGGGCAGGCCGAGTTGGTCGAAGAGTTCGCTTAAGGGGTGAAATACGTGTTCCATGCTGCACCTCAGTTTTGCTTGATGGCCATGCTGACCGTGTAATCCTTGCCCTGTTTGACTTTATCGTAGTTGCCGAACATTTCCACCAGGCTGCGCTTGAAAAATTCACGCAGGCCGGAGATGGTCACCAGCACGATGCGCCCGCCGGGCTTGAGTCGCTGGCGGGCGTCGTCGAGCATGATGTAGAGCATTTCCTTGCCGACCTTGGCCGGGACATTGGAGCAGATGATGTCGAAGCGGCGCTCGCCCGGGATGTTGGCCAGCCCGTTGCTGAGTTGCGCTTCGGCATTGACGATGCGGTTGAGCGCGATGTTCTTGCGCGTGTAGTCCACAGCAACGAAATCCTTGTCCACCAGTAGGGTTTTGCCCTGCGGCGCAAGGCGGGCGAGGGTAAGCCCAATCGGGCCATAGCCGCAGCCAAGATCAAGGATGTCGTCCTGCGGCTGGATGTCGATATGCCCATCTTCGAACTGCTTGAGCAAAAGCCAGGTGCCGCTGTCGATTTCACGCGGGGAGAACAAGCCCCAGGTGGTGGCGAAGCGCATATCCTGTCCGGCCAGCGTGGCTTGTATGCTGTTGTCTTGACGCCATTGCTGGATGAGTTGCGGGTCGATGCTCATACGGAGTTCTTTTCCTGGCAATGGGCGCACAGGCCGTGAATTTCGAGGTGGGCGCGCGTGGTGCGGAAACCGGCTTGATCGATGGCTTGTTGCAGCGCCCGATCCAAGGCGGGGTCGGATAGTTCGCCGATATCGCCGCAGGAATCGCAAATCAGCAGGCGCGCTTCGTGCGGTTCCTGGGGGTGGGAACAGCCGACGAAGGCGTTCAGGCTGTCCACGCGGTGAATCAGGCCATGCTCCAACAGAAAGTCCAGGGTGCGGTACACCGTGGGCGGCTTGACCTGATGGTCTTCGGTGGAAAGCTGGTGGATGATGTCGTATGCCTTGATAGCGGCATGGCTGGCGCACACCAGTTCGAGCACTTGCCGACGCAGGGGGGTGAGCCGAACGCCCTGGGTCTGGCATAAGGTCTCGGCCTGGGCGAGCGCCTGGGCAAGACAGTGATCGTGGTGGCTGCAGTGCGACATGGGCGCTAGCTTGGCGCAAATGCGGTGCGCGAACAAGTCACACGGCGCCTGGGGTTTTTGTTTCATAAACATGAATGCGGTCACGATAAAAAACTTGCCTGACTCCTATCGGGCGTGTCGTTCTAGAATCTGCAAGTAAGCTCAAGCTTATGAAAGGACTTGTATGGCCTGCGCATCGATGCCCGCTTCGTCATCATGGAGGAGCGGGCGTAGCGGTTTTTGCGCAAGGCTTCACTGTCCTGAAACCTATAAAAGAAGCTGAATGGAGGAGTTACCCATGGTCAAGCCCGTTGGAAATACAGAGCAGCGCCGCGCCTTTTTACGTACCGTGGCCAGCGCCACGGCGATCGGCATGTTGAGCCTGCCTACGTTGGCTCCCTTGCAGGCCTTCGCCAAGGAAATGGAAATGGTGGTCAAGGGGCCGCCCGTTCCCGATATTGCGGCGAAGAAGATCGGCGCGCATACCTATGTGGTCATTTCTCCGGATGGCTTCCCCAATGAAAAAAACCAGGGCTTGATGAGCAATATCAGCTTTGTGGTCACGCAAAAGGGCGTGGTGATCCTCGATTCGGGCGCTTCATGGCAGATCGGCGAGATGGCTCTGCGCCAGATCAAGAAGGTGACTGACAAGCCGGTGATTGCGGTCTTCAACACGCATTATCACGGCGATCACTGGCTGGGCAATCAGGCCTTTGTCGAAGCGAACAAGGATGTGCCGATTTATGCGCATGCGCTGACCATTTCCGCCATCAAGACCGGCCAGGGCGAGTACTGGTCCAAGTTGATGGAACGCTCCACCGGCAATGCCACGGCAGGTACGGTGGTGGTCGCGCCCAACAAGGAGATCAAGCATGGCGATGAATTCAAGTATGGCGACGTGACCATCCGCTGTCTGCACTACGGCACGGCGCATACGCCTGCGGATATCTGCTTCCATGTGGTTGAGGACAATATCGTGCATGTGGGCGATGTGGCCATGGATCGACGTATCGCCTTTATGGAAGACGGCTCGTATCTCGGCACATTCAAAACCTATGACGAATTGCAGAAGTTGCAGCCCAAGGTGCAGATCTGGCTGCCGGGTCACGGCATTCCCGGGGCGGATGTACTGAAGAACAACCGCGAGTTGTTCGAAGGCATTTACGGCGCCTGCGTGGAGGCGGTGAAGCAGAACAAGCCGCTGGAGCAGGCCAAGGTCATGGTGTTGGCCGACCCGCGCGTGAAAAAGTGGGCGCCGGTGACCAAGGGCTTTGAGGAGAATATCGGCAACTACACCATCCTGGCGTACACCGAGGCGGAACAGGCCAACTTCTGATTCTCGCCCTTCCCGTTGCCAACGCCGCAGGGTCAACGCAGCGGAAGTCGCTGCGTTTTTTATTGCACGAGCGCCGAGCCTGTTGCTGCTAAACTGCGGCTCACTTTTTTATTTGTTGCAGTCTTGAATGATGACCACCGCCGAGCTTGTGATTCGCTGTCTTGAGGCCGAGGGTGTCGAAACGATTTTCGGCGTACCGGGTGAGGAAAACCTCGACTTGCTCGATGCGCTGCTGGAAAGCTCGATCCGCTTTATCCCCACCCGCCATGAGCAGGGCGCGGCCTTTATGGCCGATGTGCACGGGCGTTTGACCGGGCGCGCTGGCGTGTGTCTGGCCACGCTGGGGCCGGGGGCGACCAATCTGATTACCGGCGTGGCCGATGCCAATATGGATCACGCGCCGCTGGTGGCTATCGCCGGGCAGGCGTCCACCGAGCGCCTGCACAAGGAATCGCATCAGGTGCTGGATCTGGTGGAGATGTTTCGCCCGATCACCAAGTACGCAACCCGTGTGCTCACTCCGTCCACCGTGCCGGAAACCATCCGCAAGGCGTTCAAGCTGGCGCAGGCGGCCAAGCCTGGGGCGGCGTTTATCGAGCTGCCGGAAAACATTGCCGAAATGCCCGCCGAGGGCGCGCCCCTGCCGTATGTTGAGGGACATCGTCCAGGGCCGACGGAGCAGACGGTGAAAGCGGCGGCGGAACTGATTTCGCAGGCGAAGAACCCGATCATCCTCGCCGGGCATGGCGTGATTCGCGCCGGGGCGCATGAGGCTTTGGCCGCCTTCGCCGGGCAGATGAACATTCCGGTGGCCAACACCTTCATGGCCAAGGGTGTGATTCCGTTCAAGCATCCGATGGCGCTGGGCAGTGTAGGCTTGCAAGCCAAGGATTATGTCGGCGTGGGTTTCGACCATGCCGATCTGATTATCGCGGTGGGTTACGACATCGTGGAGTACCACCCGCACCTGTGGCATCCGACCCGCGACCGGGCGATTCTGCATATCGACGACACGCCCGCCGAGGTGGACGCGCATTACGGCGTAACTCTGGAAGTGCTGGGCGATGTTGGTCTGTCGCTGGAGCGTATCGCCCTGCGCGCCCGTCCGCATGAAGGCCAGGCCATGCGCCCGCTGCGCGACATGCTGAAAAAGGACATGAGCGAACATGCGCGTGACAGCGACTGGCCGATGAAGCCGCAAAAGCTGATCTGGGATTTGCGCACCGCGCTGGATTTGCATGACATCGTGATTTCCGATGTGGGCGCGCACAAAATGTGGCTGGCGCGCATGTTTCGCTGCGAGTTCCCCAATACCTGCCTGATTTCCAACGGCTTTGCCAGCATGGGGATCGCGCTTCCCGGCGCAATCGCGGCCAAGCTGGCCTGCCCGCAGCGCACGGTGGTGGCGGCGACTGGCGATGGCGGATTTTTGATGAATGTGCAGGAGCTGGAAACGGCGGTGCGCCTGAACACGCCGATCATCGTGCTCATCTGGAACGATAACGGCTACGGCCTAATCGAGTGGAAACAGATGGCGCAATTCGGTCGTCCGGCCTTCGTCAAGTTTGGCAACCCGGATTTCGTCAAGTTGGCCGAGTCCTTCGGCGCACGGGGTTATCGCATCAACCCCGGCGATTCCTTGCAGGAGGTGCTGCGTCAGGCGGCGGCCAGCGGCGAGGTGTGCGTCATCGACGTACCGGTGGATTACAGCGAAAACCTCAAGCTCACCGCCCGTCTGGGTGAGATGGTGTCACCGATGTGATGCACCCCGCCGCGACGCATGGCCAGCGCCTGCGGGTGTTGAGCTACAACATCCAGGTGGGAATCGCCAGCCGCTCCTACCGCGACTACATCGGCAATAGCTGGAAGCATGTCCTGCCCAGCCGTGAGCGTATACCCAATCTGGATCGCATCGCCCAGGCGCTGGCGGGCTATGACCTGGTGGGCTTGCAGGAAGTGGATGCAGGCAGCCTGCGCAGCCAGTTCATCAACCAGACCGAGTACCTGGCCAAACAGGCCGGGCTGCCCTTCTGGCGTCATCAGACCAACCGCGACTTCGGCCATTTCGCCAAACACAGTCTGGGGCTGATTGCGCGCTACACGCCGTATGTGGTTGAGCATCATCCCTTGCCGGGCGTGGTGCCGGGACGCGGCGTGATGCTGGCTTATTTTGGCTGCGGCTCCTCGCGCCTGGCGGTGGCGGTGATGCACCTGGCGCTGACGCGCGGCGCACGTCTGAAGCAGATGGCCTTTGTCGCCGAGCTGTTGCACGACGAGCCGCATGCCCTGCTGATGGGAGACTTCAATTGTCAGCCGCACTCGCCGGAGATGCACATGCTGCAGCGGCGCTCCGGGCTGGTGCTGCCGCAAGAGGAGCTGCACACCTTCCCAAGCTGGCGACCCGATCGGATGATCGACTACATCCTGCTCAGTCCGAACATGAAGGTGCGCCAGGCGCAAGTCCTGCCCTTGCCGCATTCGGATCATCTGCCCCTTGCCGTGGAAATCGAGTGTCCGCCGGGGCTGCATTTATGAGGCATAAACGCCGACGCGTAGCCTTGCAATCGCTGCAAGACCGCAGCACAATCGCCGAACTTTACCCGCCCGGCGGGTAACGTGTGCGATAAGGGTGCTTCTATAAGTTTGATCAAGCCGGTTTTTGCTGCAGCAGACGCGGCTTCAGCAAATTTATAGAAGCGCCCATAACAATTTTTCCTTCCCTAACCAGGAGATACCGCGTGAGCGAGAACATTGTTTACCTGACCGATGCCGGTTTTGAAGCCGACGTACTGCAAAGCGACATGCCCGTGCTTGTCGATTACTGGGCGGAATGGTGCGGCCCCTGCCGCATGATCGCGCCGATTCTGGAAGAAATCGCCAAGGACTACGCCGGTCGCGTGAAAATCGCCAAGCTGAACATCGACGAAAACCCGGCGACTCCGCCCAAGTACGGCATTCGCGGCATTCCAACCCTGATGCTGTTCAAGAATGGCGCGGTTGCAGCCACCAAAGTCGGCGCGCTGTCCAAGTCGCAGCTGGCCAGCTTCCTCGACGGTCAACTGTAAGCCCTTGCCTACAGGCCGCACGTCAGGTGCGGCGACCCGCCGCCTTCCGCGCAGAAAAATTCCCGAATTCCCTGAATTTTCTAGACGCGGCAAAGGCTGCGTGATATTTTTTGTCGGCTTCATATTCTTTGAAGCCAGTCTGCGTGCGGTTTGAGTCTGTTTCCCTACAGGCGCTTACCTGCGCTGAGATCGACGCTCCGCAAATGGATGCCTATGCAGCATTCCCCAGAATTTGCGACCTTTCCCGCTTGATACTGTCCTGGCTTACTCAGCAGATCACGGGGCGAAGCGCCATCTGACTTTCCCCCTCCCTATCGCTCTGGCTTTTCGAGTCATTCGAGCTTTCCGCCATTCAATCCATCTCGCATGAATCTTACTGAACTCAAGAAAAAACCCGCCGCCGAGCTGTTTGCGCTGGCGGAGTCCATGGGCATTGAAAATATTGCCCGCGCCCGCAAACAGGATCTGCTCTTCGTCGTCCTCAAAGCCTATGCCAAAACCGGCGAAGCCATCTACAGCGAAGGCGTACTGGAAATTCTTTCCGACGGCTTCGGCTTCCTGCGCACGCCGGACGACTCCTATCTGGCCGGGCCGGATGACATTTACGTTTCCCCCAGCCAGATTCGCCGCTTCGGCCTGCAAACCGGCGACACCGTGTCCGGCACCGTTCGCCCGCCTAAGGACGGCGAGCGCTACTTCGCCCTGCTCAAGGTCGATACCATCAACTTCGAGCCGCCGGAAAACACCAAGGGCAAGGTGCTGTTTGAAAACCTCACCCCCCTGCATCCGGAAAAACGTCTGCGCATGGAGCGCGGCAATGGCAGCACCGAAGACCTGACCGCACGCGTGATCGACATCGTGGCGCCGATGGGCAAAGGCCAGCGCGCCCTCATCATCGCCCCGCCCAAGGCGGGCAAGACCATGATGTTGCAGAACATTGCGCAGAGCATCACCGCCAACCACCCCGAGTGCTACCTCATCGTCCTGCTGATCGACGAGCGCCCGGAAGAAGTCACCGAAATGCAGCGCACCGTGCGCGGCGAAGTGATCGCCTCCACCTTTGACGAGCCCGCCACGCGCCATGTGCAGGTCGCCGAACTGGTCATCGACAAGGCCAAGCGCCTGGTTGAACACAAGCGCGACGTAGTGATCCTGCTCGACTCCATCACCCGCCTGGCGCGCGCCTACAATATCGTGCAGCCCTCATCCGGCAAGGTATTGACCGGCGGCGTGGACGCCAACGCCCTGCAAAAGCCCAAGCGCTTCTTCGGCGCCGCGCGCAACGTGGAAGAGGGCGGCTCGCTGACCATTATCGCCACCGCGCTGATCGATACCGGCTCGAAGATGGACGAAGTGATCTACGAAGAATTCAAGGGCACGGGCAACAGCGAAGTTCACCTCAACCGCAAGATTGCGGAAAAGCGCGTGTACCCGGCGATCGACATCAACCGCTCCGGCACCCGCCGCGAGGAGCTGCTCACCGACAGCGAAGAAATGCAGAAGATGTGGATTCTGCGCAAGTTCCTGCACAACATGGGCGAGCTTGAGGCGATGGAGTTCCTGCTCGACCGCCTGACCAAGACCAAGGCCAATGGCGAGTTTTGGGATGCGATGAAGCGCTAGATTCTTGGCTTGTCGCAGGGGGGGCTGAGCCGTTGTAGCTCCCTCTCTCACCCCGGATGGCTACAATCGCAGCAACAGGCGCGCCTCGTGTGGCACGGTTGTAGCTCCCTCTCTCACCCCGGATGGCTACAATTCCGAAACCGAATGAACCTGGCGTACTGTAGTTGTAGCTCCCTCTCTCACCCCGGATGGCTACAATTTGCTTGACCAGATTAGGGAGAGAATGAGCTGTTGTAGCTCCCTCTCTCACCCCGGATGGCTACAATCGCACTGGCTCGGGCTCAGTTGCAGGCTGCGTTGTAGCTCCCTCTCTCACCCCGGATGGCTACAATTGCCGGGATAGTTTCATTCAAACATGAACAGTTGTAGCTCCCTCTCTCACCCCGGATGGCTACAATGCGCGATGGCCGACGTGTATTTCGCAGGACGTTGTAGCTCCCTCTCTCACCCCGGATGGCTACAATGCGTACTCAGTGGCAAGCATCATGCGAGCCGTTGTAGCTCCCTCTCTCACCCCGGATGGCTACAATGTCGATCATCAAGGGGTAGCAGCTGGAGGGGTTGTAGCTCCCTCTCTCACCCCGGATGGCTACAATGCAAGAAAATGCCAGGCGCGTTTTTGATACGTTGTAGCTCCCTCTCTCACCCCGGATGGCTACAATCGAAGTCGGCAACACGTCCGCCCCAGTCGGTTGTAGCTCCCTCTCTCACCCCGGATGGCTACAATCCGACCTTGTGCCGATGCACCTCAACGACAGTTGTAGCTCCCTCTCTCACCCCGGATGGCTACAATATCAGCCAAAACACCAAGAGCTTCTGCAACGTTGTAGCTCCCTCTCTCACCCCGGATGGCTACAATTTTTCAAACTATCATCGCATGAAATCCGGTGTTGTAGCTCCCTCTCTCACCCCGGATGGCTACAATCAGGGAACATATCGCCGGAGATCGAAGAAGGTTGTAGCTCCCTCTCTCACCCCGGATGGCTACAATTTTTGCCTTGACGCTTTGCGCGTTGGGCTTGTTGTAGCTCCCTCTCTCACCCCGGATGGCTACAATTTCCGCCCCACTTGGCTTTGTTCAGGCGCAGTTGTAGCTCCCTCTCTCACCCCGGATGGCTACAATCTTTCGGCTTATTGGTGGGCTGCGCTTTAGTTGTAGCTCCCTCTCTCACCCCGGATGGCTACAATCGCCTCCAACCCGATGCCTACGCAACCTTCGTTGTAGCTCCCTCTCTCACCCCGGATGGCTACAATTGCATAATAATATGATACTCATCACCATACGTTGTAGCTCCCTCTCTCACCCCGGATGGCTACAATCATTAGCCCCATAAAGAGATTAAATAACTGTTGTAGCTCCCTCTCTCACCCCGGATGGCTACAATTTGAAAGCAAGCCATGCACGGTCAAAGCCAGTTGTAGCTCCCTCTCTCACCCCGGATGGCTACAATCGTTCATTTAATACGCCCACCTGGAATGTAGTTGTAGCTCCCTCTCTCACCCCGGATGGCTACAATTGGCGGACGGGGCATTATACGCAGCGGGAGGTTGTAGCTCCCTCTCTCACCCCGGATGGCTACAATGCATTGATGTTCTTAAAGAAGAGCTTGCTCGTTGTAGCTCCCTCTCTCACCCCGGATGGCTACAATTTGTGACCTTGGATTAAAGGCCATGCGACTGTTGTAGCTCCCTCTCTCACCCCGGATGGCTACAATTACCTTGCCCCGAAACCCGCTACCGGCTTGCCGGTTGTGGGTTTCGGGGCGATTTTTTTGCGCCTTATAACAGCACCATTTGCTTCACATTGAGCTTTTTTTCCTGAATTTTGGGCAGGCCGACCAGTAGCTTCATTTGTGCGAACTGCTTCTCGCTGATTTGCAGCAAGCGCACGGAGCCTTCCGGCGGCAGGTTGGCGGAAAGGCGCTTGATGTGCGTTTCCGTGTCGTCAAAGCCATTGACGATGCGGCCATACACCGACCACTGGATCATGTCATAGCCGTCCTGGATCAGAAAGCGGCGGAAGGCCACATAGGCTTTTTTGTCTGCTTTGCTCAGTGTGGGCAGGTCGAAAAATACCATCAGGCGCATAAAGCGTCGGGTCTCCTTACTCATCGTCCCGGTCTTCGTTCATCACGCTCAGATTCAGACCGGGCAAGGTGAGCGCCGCCAGGTCATCGTCCAGCCGTTGCGAAAGGCTGACCACCACGGACTCAGCGGCGGCGAGCAGGGCGCTTTTTCCCGCCAGTCCTTCAGGCTGATGCAGCAGCACATCCTGATGCAACACATTGACCACATGCGCCTTGTCCTCTCGTGTCAGGTCACGCTCCTCCATGCCGGGTTGGGCGTAGGCCAGTACATGGGCGTCGAGGATGGGGCGGAAGGGTTCGATCAGGTCGTCCGCAAGGTTGAAGGCGTTTTGCTCGCTTCTGTGATGCAGGCCGAAGGCGGTGAGAAAGCCGTAAGCCACAAGATTGCGCGCTAGTGCGGAGCGGATGACGCTGTAGCCGTAGTTAAGCGCGGCGTTGTGGAAGCGTTCCTGCGCCCGGCTGAATCCTGTGCCGAAAATATGGCGGAAATAGACTTGCGCGCCCTGGGACTCTGCATAGCCTGCGTCGCCGGAGCGCACTTCACGCGCCAGTTGGCGCACTCTTCGGCTGGCCGCTTCGTGTCCTTGCCATTCCAGCACTTCGGCCTGATTCCGCAACTTGCGCTGGACGATGCCGCGCCAGAGTTGTTTCTTGCGCGGTTGGCTCATGTCCAGTTGTTTGCGCATGACCTGCAAGGCGCGGCTATGGGGGAGGTGGGGCAGCAGTACGCCGTTGGGGGTGTGGGTTTCGTCCACGGTGATAACAGCGATCTGCCGCGCCGCGCAGGCGGCCAGCAGTTGCGCCGTCAGGCTGACTTGCGGCTGGTCGATGACCAATACGGAAATATCTTCCAGCGGAATGCGGACGGCGCCCGCATCCTGTTCCACGGCCAGCGCCTTGTGCTCAAGCTTCAGGCGCGCCGGTTGGGTGATGACCACGCTGCGCCAGGCCATGATTCAGCCTTTGCGCTTGTGATTGAGCGGTTGGCGGGTTTCCTCTTTCACCGGGTAGAGGCGACCCAGTACATCGACATGGAATTTTTCGACGGATAAGGCGGTTTTGATTCCAATACCTCGTATTTGTCCATCCTTTCCGACAGATTGATTTCGATCATGCGTCCATACTGAAATTGCCCCCGTGGCGCGATCAAATCCTGCAAAATATCCCTCGATGACGGGCTTACCCTTGATCTGTACGTTGAGCCAATCATTCGGATGCAGGCTAAACAGAAAGCGGTGCTTCTCATCCATCACCGTCCACTCTTCCTCGGGTTTGAAAGCGACAACAGCCCGATTGGGCAATTCCGGCCTGACCGCATCGGCCACATACAGCGGCACGGCATGGAATTTTTTGCCGTCGGTGAAGATGTCCACCCGCAGCATGGCGCCGTTGTTGGCGATGCCTCCGCGAATGGGAATGCCGCTTTTCTGGGTGTCGGTCAGGTTGACTGTGCGAACCAGCGGCGCGGCCTTGCCGGGCTTGCTGGGTTTGTAGAGCGGCTCCTTAAAGGCTTTTTTGCCATCGTCGCCATGCGCTTGCAGGCGCTGGCGGATAGCTTCGATCAGCTTTTCGTTACGCGGGTCATCAAAGCCGACAATGCGCTCAATGTCTTTGAGCTTGAGGCTTTCCAGCGGCGTTTTGACCGAACTCAAACCCTGATCGAGCAGCTTGGCGGAGCGAATGGTTTCCTGATGCGCCGCTCCCAGCCCCCGGCGCAGCGGCGCGCGGGACACGCGAATGGGCTTGACGGTTTGCGCACGCGCCTTGTCATAGCCGGAAACATGCTCAAGGTTCAAGGCCGGGTCGGGCTTGAGCCAGGCTTCCAGCTCCCAGCGGAAATGCGGCCAGGGGGCGGGGAAGTGCGCTTCCAGTTTGCGCATGGCTTCGATGTCCAGCACTTCGCCGGTTTGCGGATCGACAAAGCCGTCCCGCACCATGTCCAGTTCCTTGCGGCGTGAGTAATCCGCCAGCCGCTTGACCATGCCGTGGCTTGCGGCGGCGACCACGGCGGCATCCAGCGCGTGATGCAAGTCGCCGTCCTCGCGCACCTTGTTGAGGCCCCAGCGGGCGCGCAGGAAGGCGGTCAACTGGCCGGATACGACCACGCATCGCTTGCTTTCCGATCCCTCGGCCAGCCGCAGATGCTGCTCGACTTTGGTTTTGAAGGCGCGGGCGATATAGCGGGTATCGGTCAGGTTGCGCTCGCGGAAGCCTTCGGCGGCCTTGTCGCCAAAATCCTTGCGCAACAGGCGGTCACGCTTGGCCTGACGGTAGTTCTTGTTGCCCTCCACCCAGGCCTTGAAGCTGCGCCAGCGGTCGCTGTTCTGTTCGCCGTCCAGGTATTCGTAGGGGGTTCGGTTGCCCTTGTTGCGATTCTCTGCGGTGAGCACCAGCACTTTGTTGTTCATGCCGTCGTCAAAGCTGCGCGAGTAGGGCAGGGCATGGTCGATCTCGACATAGCCGTCTTCAAGCAGTCGGCCAAGGTCGAGCGGTTTCTGGCTATAGGCGCAATGGGCTTGTTGTTCGTCGTACAAACGCATTTTGACAAGCTGATCCCGGCGTGGGTCGCAGCCAAAGCGTTCCCGGAATTTCTTGACCAAGGTTTCCTTGAGTTCGGCAAAGCCTTTTTGCTCACGCTCGATCTTTTTGCGCTCTTCCCACGGCTTGCTCAAGTCCCGCGCCAGTTCGATATGCACGGCGGCGGGCTGGCCGTATTCGTCAATGATGGCATTGACCAGCTTGCGCGCCTGATTGAGGGCGCGATAGACGACCGGGTTGGGGAAGTCGTCTTTGCTGATAGGCGGCAGCCGGGGCTTTTTGTCTTCTTCTGTGTGAAGCTGGCTGTGGTGGGCGTAGCCCGCTGAGAGTACGGCTTCGTCGTAACGCTGCCCGGCTTCCATGTGCGGGATGATCTTGCGCAGCGCCTTGATGGAGAGGCGGATGAAGTCGCTGAATGAGACAGTCAGCACGGCTTCGATGATGGCGGGTTCGATGCCCTGCTTTTGCATCCAGTCGCGGGCTTCGGTGTCGTCCTTGAATACGGTTTGGGCATAGGCCAGGTCATCCAGCCGATCCGGGGTGGCGGCATCCCGCGCCCATTCGGTTTTCAGACCCGCGTCTTCATAAGCCTTGCGCAGCGCGTGGAATGCCTTGGCTTCGAACAGCGCGGCGTCTTCCGCCGCGAGCTCGTTGCCTTCCTTGCGCTTTTTCCAGTAGTCCACGCCGATAAAGCGGGCGGTTTCCGGCAGGCCTGTCTTGGCGCGAATCTGCTTGTAAGTGACCTTGGCCTGGGTGAAGGGCAGATGAAGCACAGCCTGACGCTCGTCTTCATTCAGCCCGCGCGTTTCGCCCTGATCGCTGATGCGCAGGTTGTTCAGGCGGGTGAGCCAGACAAAGCGCTCGGCGGTGTGGCTGGCCTTGGGGGCGCGGTACTCGGCGGTCTCGAAGGTGCATTTGCCGACCATCTTGAGCAGGTTGTCACCTGAAAGGGTGGGGCGGCGAGCCATCAACAGCGTGTGGACGGCATCGAACAGTTCGGGCGTGGCGTGCAGGTTGCCTTGGGCGCGTTGGGCATCGAAGAGTTTGGCGAGTTCATCGGCAAGGTCGGCGCGGGCGAAGGTATGGCTGTATTCGCCGCCCTTGTTGCGCTTGGCATGGGCAAATTCATCATCACGCGCAGCCATTTCTCCCACGGTGCGCCAGTCGCCTTCGGCCATGCGCTTCTGGTTGGCAGTGACGCCGGTGAGCATTTGCCCGGCTTTTTCGTCAGCCTTGGCTTCGCTCTTGCGGTTGGACTGGAAGCCGCGATGCTTGACGATGTGGTAGAGCACTGCGGCCCACTCACGCGGATCGAGCTTTCGGTCAAGGCCTTCGGCGCGCAGATCCCATGTGGATACCGTCGTGGCCAGTTCTTCCGGTACATGAGTGGGGATGATGCCCTCGCGCTTGAGCAGTCGGCGCAGGCGCAGTAGTCGATGGGCGCGGCGTCGGATACGGCGGCGGGTCAAGCGGGCTTCACGCCGAATCTTGTTGAGCGATTCGCCTTCCTTTGCGGTTTCGGCCTTGTCGAAGGTGCGAACGTGCAAGGCGTGGATATGGTCATTGGTCAGCAGCGCCGCGCCGACGGAGGCCATGCCGATATCCAGGCCGAGGGTGTAGGGAATCAAGGGGTGTTTCATGTGCCGCGTTCCTCGTTTACACTGCGCCCTATTGTAGCCATCCGGGGTGAGAGCCGTTGCTACAATAAACGGTCTTAAATGAACCGAACCCGACCCGCCTTGTGCGGGTCTTTTTATTGCCCGCGATTCAACGCCTCCAGCCGCTCCGCCGTGCCAATATTGTGCCTTCGCCCTAGCAATGGTCGCCGCTGATCTGGTCGCAGCTGGCAGCTTGGCCTTGAAGGCGCCGAAGGCATGGGCTAGATTGTGTACACAATTTGGCCGCCAGTATGCAGAGGTGCAGATATGAACGTGCGTATCGGTGTGCGTGAACTACGCGAAAAACTCTCCGAGCATCTTGAATCCACGATGCCTATCGAGGTCACTCGACACGGCAAAACCATCGGGTTCTACATCCCCATTCCCAAAGAGCCGACCCGGTCTGAGCGTGATGCCATGCTGGAGGCGGGGCGTCGTATGCGCGAGGAAATGGAGCGGCTGGGGATCACCGATGATGAGCTGATGGGGGATGTCAACGTGCGTCGCAAACAACGCCATGCAGCATAAACGCCTGGTCATTGACGCCAATATCCTTATTCGATCTGTGCTCGGTTCGCGCGCCATGCAGCTTATTCATGACTCGGTCGAGCGTGTTGCGTTCTACATTGCGGAGGACAATTACCGCGAAGCTGAATATTACCTCGCACAGATCGCTGCTGAACGTAGCATCGACGAATTGATCTGGCGCGCTTCGCTTGAAAGTGTGATGAGGGCGGTGCAATTGATCGGTCAAGACGAACTCAAGGATATGAAGGCCGAGGCTCTGGCGCGAATTGCGCAGAGAGATGCTGACGACTGGCCTGCGTTGGCTGCCGCCATGCTGCTTGATTGCCCTGTATGGACGGAGGACAAGGATTTCTTCGGTTCAGGGGTTGCCACATGGACAACCGCAACCGTACCCATCTACTTATTCGGCGCATGAGCCTTTGCGCTTGCAATGATGGTCAAAAGAGCGCCAAGGCTCTTTTTTATTGCCCGCGATTCAGCGCCTCCAGCCGCTCCGGTGTGCCGATGTCGTGCCATTCGCCCTGGTAGTGTTCGCCGCTGATCTGCCCCAGGTCGGCGGCGTGGCGCAGGATGGGGGCGAGGGGATGTTTGCCGGGCGGGATGTCGTGAAACAGTTGGGGGTGCAGGCGGGCTATGCCGGAGTAGGTGAGCGCGGGGACGGCGTGGTGGCTGTGCTTTGTGGCGTGCAGGTTGCGCACCAGGCCATATTCAAGATGAAAGTCGCCCTTGGGGTGTTGCGGCGGGTTGTTGACCAGCACCAGGTGGGCGGCGCTGTGGCTGGGGTGTTTGAGGCGGTGGAAGTCGTAGTCGGTGTAGATGTCGGCGTTGACCAGGATGAACGGGTTGTTTCCCAGCAGGGGCAGGGCGCGGCGGATGCCGCCGGCGGTTTCCAGCCCGGTTGCGCCTTCGTGCGAGTAGCGGATGCTTGCGCCGAAGCTGCGGCCATCGCCGAGGGCGGCGTGGATCTGCGCGCCCAGGTAGGCGGTGTTGATGATGATGTCGGTGATGCCCGCTGCGACAAGACGCTGGATGTGGTGCACGATCAGCGGCGTGCCGTGGACGCAGAGCAGCGGCTTGGGCGTGGTCAGGGTGAGTGGGCGCATCCTTTGGCCTTCGCCTGCGGCGAGGATCATGGCTTTCATCGGGGCATTCATGGGCGGGCGCATCCGTGGCTGTTGAGCCAGGCGATAAATTCGGCAAATTCGGGGTAGGGCGCAAGCGAGCGGTGCAGGTTGCGCAGGGTGAGCGGCAGGTCGGCAAGGTAGCCGCTTTTGCCGTCGCGGTGGTGCAGGCGGGCGAAGATGCCGAGTACCTTGAGGTGGCGTTGCGCGCTCATCCAGTCGAAATCGGTTTTGAATTGCGACCAATCGGCGCTGATCTGGTCGTTTTGCAACAGGGTTTGATGCTGGTGGCGCAGCCAGCGTTCGACGGTTTCATCCGGCCATTCGATGTAGCTGTCGCGCAAGAGCGAGGCGATGTCGTAGGTGATCGGGCCGTGTACGGCATCCTGGAAGTCGATGATGCCGGGCGGGTTGGCGGCGGTGAGCATCAGGTTGCGGCTGTGGTAGTCGCGGTGGACAAAGCCTTGTGCTTGGGCGAGGGCGCGTTCAGTGAGTTGGGCGTAGGTGGAGTTGAGCAGGCGCAGGTCGTCTTCGCCAAGGCTCAGGCCGAGATGGCGTTGCAGGTACCAGGTGTCGAACAGGCGCATTTCGTTGCCGAGGCGTTGGCGGTCGTAGGGCGGCAGGTCGTGGCTGGGGCAGGTTTGCAGTTGCGCCAGTGCGCGCAAGGCGTTGCGGTAGTGCGCTTCGGCTTGTTCGGGTGTGGCCTGTTGCAGTACGGGCAGCAGGGTGGTCGAACCGAAGTCGTCGAGCAGCATGAAGCCTTGTTCAAGGCTGACCGCGTGGACGATGGGGACGTGGACGCCATGCGCCGCGAGCTTTTGCGCCACATGCAGGAAGGGGCGGATGTCTTCATGTGCGGGCGGGGCGTCCATGACGATGCGTGTGCCGCCGTCGGCCAGCCAGGCGCGGAAGTAGCGGCGGAAGCTGGCGTCGGCGGAGGCGGGTTGCAGGTCGAGGATGTCGAGCTTGAGTTCTTCGACAAGCCAGGTGTGGAGCAGGTCACGGCGTGGGTCGGGGAGCATGGCGTTACAGGCTTAGGGAAAGAGTGGCAAGAAGCATGGCGGAAAGTGCGACTGCGCCGACGCGCAACCCCAGGGCGCGCCCGCCGATCATGGCGGCGAGCAGCAGCTTGACAGCGGTGTTGGTGAAAGTGGCGATGAGGATGGCGTTGCGCGCACTATCGGCGGCCAGTGTGTCCAGGCTCATGCGTGCGGTGGACAGGGTGAGCGCGTCCACATCGGCCAGGCCGCTGAGTAGCGCCAGAATGTACAGGCCGGTGTCGCCGAACCATTCGCGCACGGCGATGGATAGCACAAGGATGGCGCTCAACAGCAGGCCGAATTTCAGCGCGTTGCCCAGTTCGAAAGGGTTGTTAAGTGTCGAGCCGTCGGCAGGCATGGCATTGTCGGCAGGCAGGCGGTTGGGTCGCCACAGCCAGAATGCGCCGCCCAGATGCACCAGGCACATGATGAGCAGGGGGGGCAGCAGCTTGGGCAGCAGATCAGGATTCACCAGTCCGGCCACGATGGCCACGCGGATGAACATGATGCTGGAGGCGGCAAGAATGCCCGCTGCAAGCAGGGGCGGGGCGAAGCGTTGGGCGCGGGCGTGTTGCGCCAGACTGAGCGTGGTGGCGGTGGACGACACCAGGCCGCCAAGCAGGCTGCTGAGCATGATGCCCTGGCGTTCGCCGAGCAGCTTGATGGCGATGTAACCGGCGAAGGACAGCCCGGACACAAGCACCACCATCCACCAGGTGAGGTAGGGGTTGAAAGCTTGCCACGGGCCGAATCCCTGGTTGGGCAGCAGGGGCAGCAAGACCACGGAAATCAGCAGGAATTTGATGCTGGCGGTGATCTCTTCCGGGGTGAGCTTTTGCACCCAGCCGTGCAGTATCGGTTTGAAGCCGAGCAGGGCGGTGATGACGACGGCGCTGATGGCGGCGAGCAGCGGTTCGCCCAGCGTGGCGCAAAGGCCGAGCAGAAAGGTGGCCAGCATGGCGACTTCGGTGGTGATGCCGCGATCCAGATGGCCGTCCGGCGCGGGGGCGCGGTTGTCCAGCCAGTAGCTCACCACCACCAGCGCGGCAAAACCCATCAAGCCCAGCGCGGCGAAGGCCGCGCCGAGTTTGGCGGCAAGCAATCCGGTCAGTCCGCCGCTCAGGGCGATCAGGCCGAAGGTGCGCAACCCCGCCACGCGCTGGCCGTGGTGCGCGTGGCGCGAATGCCAGCCGCGCTCGGTGCCGATCAAAAGACCGATGGTCAGAGCCAGAGCGAGATGTTGCAGGGGTTCGAGGCTGTTCATGGCCGCATTCTAGCAGGATGTCGCGGGGCGCATTGGCCGTCGGCTTCAGCGCGGTTTGCAGGGCAAAGAGTGGTGTATGATTGCCCAAACCCTGCTTATCGCCTCTGTTTATCGCCTTTGGGAGGGCGTGCCATGATCCTTTTTCGTCAGTTGTTCGATGCGCGTACCTGGACTTATACCTATCTGCTGGCCGATCCGCTCACGCGCGACGCCATCATGATCGACCCGGTTCTGGAGCAGGTGGAGCGCGATCTGGCGTTGCTTGCGGAGATGAATGTCAAGCTGCGCTACATTCTGGAAACGCATGTGCATGCCGATCACATTACCGGCGGCGGCAAATTGCGCCATGCCACTGGCGCCAAATTCGTCGCCGGGGCGGGAACCCAGTTGGATTGCGCCGATATTCTTCTGGGCGACGGCGAGATTCTGGCGTTTGGCAATGAAGTCATTCGCGCGATTTGCACGCCGGGGCATACCGATGGTTGCACCAGCTACCATTGGCGCAACTGCCTGTTTACCGGCGACACGCTGCTGATTGACGCCTGCGGGCGCACCGATTTCCAGCAAGGCTGTTCGAAGAAGATGTACGACAGTCTGCAAAAGTTGCTGGCCTACCCCGACGATACCCTGGTTTATCCGGCGCACGACTACAACGGTCGTCATGTGAGTACGGTCGGGCAGGAGAAAGAGATCAACCCCTATGTCGTCGGTCTGGATCGTGCGGCGTTCGAGCAGAAAATGAGCGAGTTGAACCTGCCGCATCCGCGTTTTATTGATGTGGCGGTGCCGGGCAATCTGAAGTGCGGCGAAGTCGATTGATTCAGCGGCTTCGTTAACATCGCAGTTTTCGTCATAATCGCGCCCTGTTCGTCTGATGAACAGGGCGCTTTTTATTGCGTCCCACAAACCCACTCGGAGCCTGGAATGGTTTTATTGCGCCAGTTATTGGGGCTTTGCCTGTTGCGCGTCGGCCCTGAAGATTTGCCTGCGGATACGCGCCTGCTGGGCGGCTTGCTGCTGGCTTATCTGTTTAGCGGCGGTTTGATGTTCATGCAGGAGGACGGCTTTGTCGTCGGTGCGGCGCAAGCGGGCATGGACGCCGCCATGCTGGCCGGGTTCGTCTGGGTGGCGCTCAAGCTGCGCGAGCATCCGGCGCGCTTTATCCAGACCTACGCGGCGCTATTGGGCATCAGTCTGGTGTTTACTCTGCTTTCCTGGCCGATTTTCAATGCATTGCCGGAAGAGTTCGGCAATGAGTGGTCGGCGGCGCAGATCGCCCTGTTGCTGGCGCTGCTGTGGAGTCTGGTGGCGCAGGGGCAAGTGTTGCGCCGTGCGCTGGAAACCAGCGCCGGGGTCGGTTTGTTGCTGATTTTCGTGTATTTCATGTTGTCGAGTCTGATGATTGCAGCCATTTTTTCAGGGAGTGCGCCGACATGAGTTCTGCAATTCATATTCTGGGGATTGCCGGTACGTTCATGGGCGGCCTGGCGCAACTGGCCAAGTCGGCGGGATTTGAAGTGTCCGGCGCAGATCAGGCGGTGTATTCGCCGATGCGCGAGCAGCTTGAGGCCGCGCAGATTCCCTGGGTGGAAGGCTATGACGCGGGGCAACTGGAAGGTTTTGAGGGGGAGGTCGTTGTCGGCAATGTGATGCGACGCGGGATGCCGATTGCCGAGGCCATGCTTGATCGCGGGATGCGTTATACCTCCGGGCCGGAATGGCTGGGGCGCAATGTTTTGCACGGCAAGTGGGTTCTGGCGGTGGCCGGAACGCATGGCAAAACCACGACCAGCTCCATGCTGGCCTGGATTCTGGAGTATGCGGGGCTGAATCCCGGCTTTTTGATCGGCGGCGTGCCGGGTAACTTTGGGTGTTCGGCTCGCCTCGGAGGCGGCACGTTCTTTGTCATCGAGGCGGATGAGTACGACACCGCCTTTTTCGACAAGCGTTCCAAGTTCGTGCATTACCGTCCGCGCACCGTGGTGCTGAACAATCTTGAGTACGATCATGCGGACATCTTCCCTGATCTTGCGGCGATCCAGACGCAATTCCATCATCTGCTGCGCATGATTCCTTCCGGCGGGCTGGTGGTGAAACCGGCGCAGGATGCCGCACTGGATGCGGTGCTGGAACGCGGTTGCTGGACGCCGGTGGAAGCTTTTGGCGCGGGTGGCGCATGGGCGCTGGGTCAGTCGGCGGCGGACGGTTCGCGCTTCGAGGTGCTGCTTGATGGCGTGATCCAGGGCACGGTGCAGTGGTCGCAACTGGGGGCGCATAACATGAGCAATGCGCTGGCGGCGCTGGCGGCGGCGCGTCATGCCGGTGTGCCGGTGGCGCTGGGTATCGAGGCGCTGGCGCAGTTTGCCGGAGTGAAGCGGCGGCTGGAGGTGCGCGGCAAGGTTGCCGAGGTGACGGTGTACGACGATTTTGCCCACCACCCGACCGCCATCCGCACCACGCTGGAAGGCTTGCGTGCGCGGGTTGGCGCCAGCCGCCTGCTGGTTTTGCTTGATCCGCGTTCCAACACCATGCGCATGGGGGTTCATGCCGATACCCTCGCGCCTGCGCTGGCGGCGGCGGATGCGGTGTGGTTGTTTCAACCTGCCGACGCTGGCTGGGATGTGCGCCGGGTGGCGGAGGGGCTGCATTGCCCGGCCTGGAGCGGCGGCGATGTGGCGGCCATGCTGGAGGATGTGCTGCGCCAGGTGGGTGCGGGCGACCATGTGGTGTTGATGAGCAATGGCAGTTTTGGCGGGGCGCATGAGCGTCTTTTGGCCGCCTTGCGCGAGCGTGCGGTATGAGTAGCGTGCAGCATCTGGATGAGGCAAGCCTGAGTGCTGCGCTAGAGGCGCATGTACTGGTGTTGCTGGCGTTCTGGGCGCCGTGGTGCGGCCCTTGCCAGGCGTTCGCCCCGGTGTTCGCTGATCTGGCCGAAGATTACGACGAGGTGCTGTTCGCCAAGATCAATGTGGATGCCGAACCGGCGCTGGCGGCGCAGTTCAATGTGCGTTCCATCCCCATGCTGATGGCGATTCGTGAGGGCTTGGTGCTGTACGCCCAGCCGGGCGGATTATCGGCGCAGGATCTGCGCGAGTTGATTGAGCATGTGCGGACGGTGGATATGCAGGCTGTGCGTGCGGCTTTGGTTGGGGGCGAGGCGTGAACCGGATGATTGACGCCTGGTGGGTCGTCAATGGTTTTAACCCCCTCTCCCTTGACGGGAGAGGGCGGGGGAGAGGGTGGTGGCGCGTGGTGAGGTGCGCCCGTCTGGACGGTCGTCGCCCCCTCTCCCCAACCCTCCCCCGCGAGGGGGGAGGGAGCGGAAGCCATGCGGCGGGGCGTGCATCATGACCCTGGTCATTGCACAAATGGCGGCCATGGTGCTGCTTGGCCTGTGGTGGCAATGGGCGAAGCCGGGCGGCTGGGAGGCGGCGCAGGCGCGGGGCGCGCTGACGACTCTGGTGTATTACATCCTGCTGCCCGCCTTGGTGTTGGCCGTGTTGTGGCGTGCGCCGCTGGGGGTGGAAAGCCTGCATATCGCTGGTCTGGCGGCCTTGGGTGTGCTGGCCAGCATGGGTTTGATGGCGCTGATTGCGCGCTTCATGCCGCTGACACGCGGGCAGAAGGGCGCGCTGTTGCTGGCGGCCTCGTTCCCGAATGCGACCTATCTGGGCTTGCCGGTGCTGGAGTCGCTGTACGGCGACTATGGCCGTGCCGTGGCGGTGCAATATGATTTATTCGCCTGTACGCCCTTGCTGCTGAGTGTGGGCATCGCTCTGGCGGTGTATTACGGCAGGGCGGAAGAGGGTAAGGAAGGCGTGCCGTGGTGGTTGGGGGTGCTCAAGGTTCCGGCCTTGTGGGCGGCGATTCTGGCGATGGCGCTGAATTTTTCCGGCACGCCATTTCCCGAAGCTTTGCGCGGCGTGCTCGACCGCTTGGGCGCCGGGGTCGTGCCGTTGATGCTGATTGCGCTCGGCATGGGCTTGCGGCTGGATGCGCTCAAGCCCGCCGCCTTGCTGCGCGTCACCCCCGTGTTGCTGATTCAACTGGCCTTTGCCCCTGCGTTGATTCTGGTCGCAGGGCTGGGCTTGGGGCTGCAAGCGCCCCTGCTGACCGCTCTGGTGCTGGAGGCCGGAATGCCGGTGATGGTGCTGGGGTTGGTGTTGTGCGACCGCTATGGTCTGGATACCGGCTTGTATGCAGCGGCGGCGACGCTTTCGACGCTGTTGAGCTTGCTGACCTTGCCGTTTTGGCATGGGGTCGCGTCAGTCTGATTTTTTGGGAGGATATCGTTATGCCAGTCGCTCAAGACAAAGTTGTTTTCATTCATTACACCCTGCGCGATGCAGGCGGTCAGGTGCTGGACACCACGCAAAACGACGAGGCGCTGGCCTATCTGCATGGGCACAACAACCTGATCATGGGCCTGGAGCGTGCCTTGGACGGGCGTGAGGAAGGCGAGGTTTTCGCGGTGACGCTTGCGCCGGAAGAGGCTTACGGCGCGCACGATCCGGGCGGATTGATCGACGTGCCGCGTTCCAGCCTGAGCGACGAGGTTGAAGTCGAAATCGGCAACCAGGTGCAGGCGCAGGGGCCGGAAGGGCGCATGGAATTCACCATCGTCAATTTTGATGACGAGATGGTCACTCTGGACGGCAATCACCCTCTGGCTGGTCAAACCCTGCATTTTGAGATCGAGGTCGGCGCGATTCGTGACGCGCATCCCGACGAAATCAAGCACCATCGCGTGCATCCGGCAGGGCATCATCTGATGGTGAGCGATTCGTCATTCGATGAAACGGCGCTGGATGAGATCACCGCCGATGACAGCGTGGTGGATGCCGGCTTCCCCAGCGCCAAAGCCTGATGCTGCACTATCGCCTCGCCGACTTTGACCCGGCGGCGCGTGAATTCGCGCTGGAACTGAACATTCCCCAACCTGACCCGCAGGGGCAGGCGGTGGCGATGGCAGCCTGGACGCCCGGCAGCTACATGGTGCGTGACCATGCGCGCCATGTGACCTGGATCGAGGCGCAGGATGCCGACGGACAGGCGGTCGCCTTGCAATGGCTGGACAAACAGAGCTGGCGCGCCGCGCCTTGCAGCGGGGCGCTGACCCTGCGCTGGCGGGTGCACGCGCATGAACTGTCGGTGCGCACGGCGCATCTGGATACTCTATGGGGCTTTGCCGATGCGGCGGCGTTATGGCTGCGTCCGCTGGGGCTGGAGCGCCTGCCTTGCCGTCTTGAATTGTGCCGTTCCAGCAGCGCCTGGGCGCAGGACTGGCGGGCGGCGGCGATGCTTGCGCCGCGCGCTGTGGACGCGGAGGGGTATGGCGAGTATGTCGCACAGGATGTCGAAGCCTTGCTGGATGCGCCGCTGGCCTTGGGCTTGTTGCAGGAGCTGCGCTTTGTCGTGCGCGGAGTGGAACATCGTTTCGCCTGGCTGGGGCGGGTGAGCTTCGATCAGGCGCGGCTGGCGGCGGATCTGGCGCAGGCCTGTGAGGCGGTGGTGGCGTTGTTCGGCGAAGCTCCGCCGCCTTTTCCGCGCTATCTGTTTCTTGCACTCGTCACGGCGGATGGTTATGGCGGTCTGGAGCACCGCGAGGGCACGGCGCTGTTATGCCGACGCGAGCATTTTCCATGCGAGGACGATGAGGTGCGCTCGGCGGCTTACCGCGAGTTTCTCGGCTTGTGCGCCCACGAGTATTTGCACGCTTGGCTGGTGAAACGCATTCGTCCGGCGGCATTGATGCCGCGTGCGGATGGCTCGTTGCCGCTGGAGAGCGAGGTTTACACGCGCCTGTTGTGGCTCTTTGAAGGGGTGACCAGTTACTACGATGATCTGCTGTTGCTGCGCGCGGGTTTGATAACGCTGCCTGAGTATTTGCAGACGCTGGCCGCGACCATCAGTCGGGTGCAGCGTGCGCCGGGGCGTGAACGCCTGACGTTGGAGCAGGCCAGCCTGACCGCGTGGACGCGCCTGTACAAGGCCGATGAAAACACCCCCAATGCCAGCGTGAGTTACTACACCAAGGGCGCGTTGTTTGCCTGGGTGCTGGATGTCGAATTGCGTCGACGCAGTGCGGATCGAGTCTCGCTGGATGATGTGTTGCGCGCTCTGTGGCGTGATTTTGTCCAGTGCGGGCGTGGCGTGCCGGAGCAGGGGCTGGATGCCTGGCTGAGCGCGGCGAGCGGCGTGGATGTGCAGGATGTGCTCGATGCCGGGCTGCGCTCCTGCGTTGAATTGCCATTAGAACAAACCGCGCAGATGCTGGGTTTGGAGCTATGCTGGTCGAGCGCGCAAGGTGAGTCTTGGTTGGGAGTGGAATTGAAAAGTGATGCTCAGGGTAGGGCGATGGTGACCACGGTGTACCGCGGCGCGGCGGGAGAGCTGGCCGGGCTTGCGCCGCAGGATGTATTGCTGGCGTTCGATGGCCTGGAAGTCACGCTATTGAACCTGCCTGCTCATCTGCGTGCGCGAGAAGCCGGAGATGAAGTTGAGTTGTTGGTGCTGCGGCGCGATGAGTTGATGCGCATGAAGCTGCGCTTGCAGTCGCCGCCGGTGACACGAGCGGTGCTTGCGCCTGACCGGCGGGCGGATGCGAGCGCAGAGCGGCGCTTGCGTCTTTGGTCGGGGGGCGCGCTCTCCTGATGCGCAAGGCGGCGCAAGCGCGAATCTGGCGCGCCATGCTGTGTCATCTGGCGGATGGGCGATGGTACGCCCTGCATGATGCGGCCATACGTGCGGGCGAATCCTTGCGCGATTTGCGCGCCGCTTTGCGTGAATTTGTGCGCATGGGCGCGCCGATTCAGCGGGATGCCTATCGCGGCATGCGCTTCCTGCAACCGGTCAGTGCTCTGAACGAGCGCCGCCAGCGCCTGCCTTGCGCCTTGGAAGAGCATTTCGTGCTCGACTCGACCAATACGCGGGCCTTGCAGGCGCTGGGGTCGGGCTTGCAGCAGCGCAGGCTATGGTTGGCCGAAATGCAGACCGCCGGACGCGGGCGGTCGGGGCGCGCCTGGCATCAGCGACTGGGTTGCGGCTTGAGTCTTTCGCTGGCCTTGCCCGCCATGCAGGCGATGACGCTGGATGCCTTGTCCTTGCGCATAGGCGTGGCGCTGGCACAAGCCGTGCGCGCCCTGGGGGCGGCGCAGGTGCGCCTCAAATGGCCGAACGACGTCATACTGGAGGGAAAAAAATTGGGCGGGGTATTGATCGAGGCGCGGCGGACGGGCGTGGTGATCGGCGTCGGGCTGAACCATCTGCGCGGCGGAGCGGCGAATGCGCGCCCTATTCAGTCCGTGATCCGCCAGCCCGTGACCAGTCTGCAAGCGGCCTTGGGGCGACGCCTGCCGGGACGGGCGCGTGCCCTGGCGGTGCTGGTGCGCGAATTGCTCGCCGCGCTTGAGGCGACAACGCCTCAATGGCAGGCGCGATTCGCCGCCCTGGATATGTTGCACGGGCGCTCAGTCCGCGTGCTGGAGCACGATGGAACGCACTGGTTCGGCGTGGCGCAGGGTATTGATGAGCAAGGTTTTTTGCGTGTGCAGGGTGAGGCGGGGCTGCGCTGTTGTCAGTCCGCCGAGGTCAGCGTGCGCATGGAGGGGGGCGCGTGAGAATGATGGTCGATGTCGGCAACACCCGCATCAAGTGGCGCATGGCGGGGCGGGAAGGAAGTGTCGTTCATCTTGATGAAGGCTGGCCGTTGCGTCTGCGAGCCGACTGGGAGCGCCTGAGTCCGCCGACGGGGATTTTTGTAGGCAGCGTGGTTGGCGCGCAGGTCAACGCGACGCTGCAGGCGACAGCAGAACTCCTTTGGCCTGGGTGCGGCGTAACCTGGCTGCAAAGTCAGGCAAGTCTGTGCGGGGTGCGCATCCAATACGCCGAGCCGCAGCGCTTCGGCATTGACCGCTTTGCCGCCCTGTTGGCGGCGCACGACGAATTCGCCGGACAAGCCATGTTAGTGGTGGATGCGGGCACAGCGATAACAATGGATGTGCTGGACGCATCGGGCTTGCACCGGGGGGGCATGATCATGCCCGGGCGACGCCTGCTGTGCGCGAGTCTGGCGCAAGGCGCCGCGCAACTGGGCGCTTTAGACGCGGAGCCGGAAAACTTCGGCGGCGGCTTTCAACACCAGACTCGCGCCGCCATGCTCTCCGGCGTGGGCTGCATGATGCGCGGCGCGCTGCTAGACGCACTGAAACAGGCCGCAAACGTGCTTGGTCAGCGACCTGTTTTGGTATTGACGGGCGGCGATGCGACTGTTTTGCTGGCGCAGCTTGAGGTGCAAGGTCAGGAGAATGCGCAGTGGACGGCGCACGCAAGGGCGGGTCTGGTGCTGGATGGCCTGGAGTTGATGGCGGAGCGATGCGCTCAACTTCGTTAGAACTTAGAACTGGCTCCAGGGCGCAAGGTGTTGCCCTCGTCAATTAACTGTCATAGAATGCGCGCCCTGTTGCCGGCATAGCACAGCGGTAGTGCAACCGCCTTGTAAGCGGTAGGTCGTGAGTTCAATTCCCACTGCCGGCACCATACTTGACGCTCATTGTGTATTCACGCAGAATGCGCGACTTGTGTTTTTGCTGGTGGGATTCCCGAGCGGCCAAAGGGGGCAGACTGTAAATCTGCTGGCACTGCCTTCGAAGGTTCGAATCCTTCTCCCACCACCAACTCATTCACATTCCGAATTTTGTGAGTGACGGGAAGACTCCCATAAGCTTATGCGGGTGTAGTTCAATGGTAGAACCTCAGCCTTCCAAGCTGATGGCGTGGGTTCGATTCCCATCACCCGCTCCAAATTCGCTCCTGTAGCTCAGGCGGTAGAGCGCGTCCTTGGTAAGGACGAGGTCACCAGTTCGACTCTGGTCAGGAGCTCCACTATTTGTGGTTCGTCGTCCCGCAGTTTTCGTTAGTCAACTTTGAATCAGTCTGGGGTATTTTCATGGCCAAGAGTAAATTCGAGCGTACCAAACCGCACGTCAACGTAGGCACCATTGGTCACGTTGACCACGGTAAGACCACCCTGACCGCGGCGCTGACCAAGGTTGCTGCGGAAACCTACGGCGGCGAACTGAAAGCGTTCGACGAAATCGACAAGGCGCCGGAAGAAAAAGCGCGCGGCATCACCATTTCAACCGCCCACGTTGAATACGAATCCGCCAAGCGTCACTACGCCCACGTTGACTGCCCGGGACACGCCGACTACGTCAAGAACATGATCACCGGCGCCGCACAGATGGACGGCGCGATCCTGGTGTGCTCCGCCGCTGACGGCCCCATGCCGCAAACCCGCGAACACATCCTGCTCTCCCGTCAGGTCGGCGTACCCTACATCGTCGTCTTCCTGAACAAAGCCGACATGGTCGACGACGCCGAACTGATCGAACTGGTTGAAATGGAGCTGCGCGAACTGCTCAGCAAGTACGACTTCCCGGGCGACGACACCCCCATCGTCATCGGCTCCGCCCTCAAGGCCCTGCAAGGCGAAGACTCCGAAGTCGGCGTCAAATCCGTCCTGCGTTTGCTTGATGCGCTTGACAGCTACATCCCCGAACCGGAGCGCGCCATCGACGGCACCTTCCTCATGCCGGTAGAAGACGTCTTCTCCATCTCCGGACGCGGCACCGTCGTGACCGGGCGTGTTGAGCGCGGCATCATCAAGGTTGGCGAAGCCATCGAAATCGTCGGCATCCGCGACACCCAAAGCACCACCGTCACCGGCGTCGAAATGTTCCGCAAGTTGCTCGACCAAGGCCAGGCGGGCGACAACGTCGGCCTGCTCCTGCGCGGCACCAAGCGTGACGACGTCGAGCGCGGCCAAGTGCTGTGCAAGCCGGGCACCATCAAGCCGCACACCAAGTTCGAATGCGAAGTGTACGTCCTGAGCAAAGAAGAAGGCGGCCGTCACACCCCGTTCTTCAACAACTACCGCCCGCAGTTCTACTTCCGCACCACCGACGTCACCGGCGCCTGCATGCTGCCGGAAGGCGTGGAAATGGTCATGCCGGGTGACAACGTCGCCATGACCGTGACCCTGATCAACCCGATCGCCATGGAAGAAGGCCTGCGCTTCGCGATCCGCGAAGGCGGCCGTACCGTCGGCGCCGGCGTTGTGTCCAAGATTCTGGTCTGATGCGCGTTCGGGTCGCTGTGTGTTTGCAGCGGCTCGGTGTGCATAAAAAAGCGTTGAGTCTTGCAATTTGGCGCGAAATCCTCTAGGATTCCGCGCCTTGTTATTGGTGCGCGAGCCAAGTGCGCCAATCTTGTTGTGGCGGGATGCTGCAATGTACGCAACAGAGTCGATCTGATCAGGCCATGGAAGGCTGTTTCCTAGGGCAGTAGCTCAATTGGCAGAGCGACGGTCTCCAAAACCGTAGGTTGGGGGTTCGATTCCCTCCTGCCCTGCCACATTCGCTGGCGGGAAAGACCCGCCACATTTATTTAAGAAAGCAATTACCGATGGTCTCCAAGGCTACAGCCACCTCGTCCACGCTCGATACGGTCAAACTCGTGCTCGCTCTTGTCGTGCTTGCGGCGGGGGTGTTCGGATTCTACTGGTTTGAGCAGGTTGCGTTGACCTGGCGCATCATCGCCATGTTTGCGGTCGTCGGCGTGGCGATCGGTCTGGTGCTCCTGACCGATCTTGGGCGCAAGTTGGTGTCGTTCTCGCGTGAGTCGCGGGTCGAGTTGCGCAAGGTCGTTTGGCCTACGCGTAAGGAAACCACGCAAATCACCCTGATCGTGCTGGTGCTGGTTTTTCTGATCGGCCTGTTCTTGTGGTTGGTCGATTCGCTCCTGTTCTGGGGTGTGCAAATGATTACTGGGCAGGGAGCTTAATTCATGGCCATGCGCTGGTATGTGGTTCAGGTTTTTTCGCAGTTCGAGAATACGGTCAAGCGCGCGCTTGAAGAACGTATCGAACGCGAAGGCTTGCAGGATTCGTTTGGCGAGATCCTCGTGCCTTCGGAAGAAGTGGTCGAGGTCAAGGAAGGGGTGCGTCGTCGAAGTGAGCGCAAGTTCTTCCCCGGCTATGTCTTGATGCAGATCGATATGAGCGATGAGGCATGGCACTTGGTGCGCTCCATTCCGCGTGTGCTGGGCTTTATTGGTGGCAAGGCTGATCGCCCGGCGCCGATCAGTGATAAAGAAGCGGCGCTGATTCTTGATCGCATGCGCGAAGGCGTGGAGAAGCCGCGTCCCAAAGTGCTGTTCGAGGTGGGCGAGACCGTGCGCATTACCGAAGGTCCGTTCAACGACTTCAATGGCATGGTCGAGGCGGTTGATTATGAGAAGAGCCGCCTGAACGTGGCGGTAAGCATTTTTGGGCGCTCCACCCCGGTGGAGCTTGAGTTCGGTCAGGTCGAGAAGGTCTGATCGTTATTTATGGGGAGCCGCAAGGCGTTTGACCCAAGTGAGAGTGAAAAATGGCTAAGAAAGTCACGGCGTATATCAAGTTGCAGGTGAAGGCCGGTCAGGCTAACCCCAGTCCGCCCATTGGCCCGGCCTTGGGTCAGCATGGCGTGAACATCATGGGCTTCTGCAAGGAGTTCAATGCGGCGACCCAGGGTGTCGAGCCCGGTCTGCCCTTGCCTGTGGTGATTACGGTTTATAGCGACAAGAGCTTTACCTTCATCACCAAAACCCCGCCGGCCACTGTGCTGATCAAGAAGGCGGTCGGTCTGAAGAGCGGCTCAAGCAATCCGAATACCAAGAAGGTGGGCACGATCACCCGTGCCCAGCTCGAAGAAATTGCCAAGACCAAGATGCCTGACCTGACTGCCGCCGATATGGACGCCGCCGTGCGTACCATCGCGGGCAGTGCGCGCAGCATGGGTCTGAATGTGGAGGGCGTGTAATGGCTAAGCTCACTAAGCGTCAGCAGCTGGCGCGTGAAAAAATCGACGCGAGCCGCAACTATCCGGTGAAAGAGGCTTTCGGTCTGCTCAAGGAGCTGGCGAGCGCCAAGTTTGTGGAGTCCGTCGATGTGGCGGTCAATTTGGGCGTGGATCCGCGTCGCTCTGACCAGGTGGTGCGCGGTTCAACTGTGCTGCCACGTGGTACCGGCAAGATTGTGCGTGTGGCGGTATTCGCCCAAGGCGCCAATGCCGAGGCCGCCAAGGCGGCTGGCGCCGAAATCGTCGGTTTTGATGATTTGGCTGACAGTATCAAGCGCGGCGAAATGAACTTCGATATCGTGATCGCCACGCCAGACGCCATGCGTGTGGTCGGTCAGCTTGGCCAGATCCTCGGTCCGCGCGGTCTGATGCCGAACCCGAAGGTGGGTACGGTCACGATGGATGTGGCGACCGCAGTAAAAAACGCCAAGGCTGGTCAGGTGCGTTACCGTACCGACAAGGCCGGTATCATTCATTGCACCCTAGGCAAGGTCAGCTTTGACGAAGATGCCCTGCTGGAAAACCTGAATGCGCTGATGAGCGATCTGAATCGCGCCAAGCCTTCCGGCGCCAAGGGCGTGTATGTGAAGCGCATCACTGTGTCCACCACCATGGGTTCTGGCATTGTGGTCGATCAGTCTTCGCTGGCCGTCGCGGCTTAACGTCTGGTTGCATTGATGAATATTGGGCGGGGCGTTTTTCGCTTCGCAAAAGTTTGGGCTTTCGGGGGCGAATCAGTAGTGATTTGCGCCCGGATGCGTCCAAGACCGCAGGCGCTCTTATTGCAAGAGCTTAATTTCCTGCGTAGACGGTAAGCCCCAGGATTTTTTTGCCTGGTGTGATTCCGTAAAGGACGGGGTGTTCGCACCCTGATTTTGAGGCGAAGCGTGGTTCCATGGCGTGCGTTATGGGCTGCGCATTGATAGGTTATTTCAATGGCACTGACGTTTGATCAGAAACAAGTTGTCGTCGCTGAAGTAGCTGAAGTCGCCGCCGCCGCTTATTCCGCTGTTGCAGCGGAATATCGCGGCATTACGGTCGAGAAATTGACCGCGCTGCGCGTAAAGGCTCGTCAAGAGGGCGTTTACCTGCGCGTGGTTAAAAATACTCTGGCTCGTATTGCTGTGCGCGGGACGAATTTCGAGTGCATGTCGGAGGGGATGGTTGGTCCGCTCGTTCTGGCGTTCTCGATGGAAGACCCGGGTGCAGCGGCTCGCTTGATGCGTGATGCGGTCAAAGAGAATGACAAGCTGAAGGTGAAGCTTGTCGCGCTCGGCGGCCAACTCGTCGCGCCATCCGACATTGACCGTGTGGCGAATCTGCCGACCCGTGACCAAGCGATCAGCATGCTCATGTCGGTTATGCAGGCTCCGGTGGCCAAGTTCGTTCGTACCCTCAACGAGGTTCCGGGCAAGCTGGTGCGCACTGTGGCGGCCATCCGCGATCAAAAAGAAGCGGCTTAAGACTTACAGCTTTTTATCATCACTTTTAGTTTTGGGTTACAACCATGGCAATGAACAAAGAAGATATCCTTGAGGCTATCTCTAACATGACCGTCCTGGAGATCGTTGATCTGATCTCTGCGATGGAAGAAAAATTTGGCGTATCCGCCGCTGCCGCTGTTGCGGTTGCTGCGCCGGGCGCCGCCGCTGCCGCTGCCGCGCCGGTGGAAGAAAAGACCGAGTTTGACGTTGTTATGGCCAGCTTTGGCGATAACAAGGTTGGCGTGATCAAGGCTGTGCGTGAAGCCACTGGCCTTGGCTTGAAAGAAGCCAAGGATCTGGTTGAAAGCGCGCCCGTGACTGTCAAGGAAGGCATTGCCAAGGCGGATGCCGAGGCCCTGAAGAAGAAGCTTGAAGACGCAGGCGCCAAGGTCGACATCAAGTAATTCAGAATGCTGTGCCTGTACATGCCTTTGGTATGCACAGGTCGTTGGCTGGTGGCTTTGCGCTGCCGGCCTTTTTTGCTTCGCTGAAACTGATATTTAGGTTGTTTCTTGCAATGTCCCAGTTTCGGGGCATTACAAGAAATATCCAGGGCGGCCGCCTCTTGATGCGGCTGTTGATTCGAAAACCAGGGCGCTTTTATAAGTTTGAGCAAGCCGATGGATGCACAGCCAACAGCGGTGAAAGTGCGCAGCATAAACAGCCTGTGCGCGCATTTTTCTTCGTTTTTGGGTGCCGCAAACATGGGTTCCGCGGATTTATAGAAAGCGCCCGCCAATACGAAACCGTGAATGCAGAGGTCATCGATGTCGTACTCCATCACCGAGAAGAAGCGTATCCGCAAGGATTTCGGCAAGCGCATTTCCATTCTGGCCGTGCCCAATCTGCTGGCGACGCAGGTTAACTCCTACCGCGATTTTTTGCAGCACGATGCAGGCAACCCGAATACGCTTGGCCTGCATGCCGCGCTCAGTTCGGTTTTTCCTCTGTCCAGTCATTCAGGCAGCGCCTCGATTGATTACGTCAGCTTCCGTCTTGGCGAGCCGGCGTTCGATGTCAAGGAATGCCAGATCCGCGGCTTGACCTACGCCGCTCCGTTGCGCGTCAAAATGCGCCTGATGATTCACAACCGCGAGGCTCCGGCTGGCAGTCCTAGCGTCAAGGACGTGCGCGAGCAGGAAGTCTATATGGGCGAACTGCCGCTGATGACCGAGACCGGTACTTTTGTCATCAATGGCACCGAGCGCGTCGTGGTGTCGCAGCTGCATCGTTCGCCTGGCGTGTTCTTCGACTCCGACCGCGGCAAGACCCACTCCTCGGGCAAGATTCTGTTCTCCGCGCGCATCATTCCTTACCGTGGCTCCTGGTTGGACTTCGAGTTCGATCACAAGGACATTTTGTACGCGCGTATCGACCGTCGCCGCAAGTTGCCGGTGACCATCATCATGCGCGCGATGGGCATGAGCAATGAGGAAATGCTCGCCACCTTCTTTGAAACCACGCGCTTCAGCCTTCTTTCGGCAAATGAAGTGAAGGTTGAGCTGCTGGTCGATCGTCTCAAGGGCGAGAACGCGCCCTTCGATATCAAGTTGGGTGATACCGTCCTGGTCGAGGCTGGTCGCCGCGTGACTTCCAAGCATCTGCGCGAACTGAAAAAGGCGGATGTGGGCGCCCAAGTTGCGCCGGTTGACTTCCTGCTCGGACAGACGCTTGCGCACGATGTGATTGATGTGCGCAGCGGCGAGCTGTTGGCCAGCGCCAACGATCTGGTCACAGCCGAGCTGCTGGCCAATATGCGCGAGGCGGGCATCGACGAATTGCGCACGATTTATTTCAATGAAGTCGATCACGGCCCCTTCATTTCCACCACCATGCGCAGCGATTCCACGAACTCGCAGCTTGAGGCCTTGATCGAAATCTACCGCATGATGCGTCCGGGCGAGCCGCCGACCAAGGATTCCGCAGAAACCCTGTTCAACAGCCTGTTCTTTACCGAAGAGCGCTATGACCTCTCGGCGGTCGGTCGCATGAAGTTCAACCGCCGCGTCGGTCGTGAAGATGTGACCGGGCCTGGCATTTTGAGCAAGGAAGATATCCTTGAAGTCATCAAGGTGCTGGTGGATATCCGCAACGGCAACGGCACGGTGGACGACATCGACCACCTGGGCAACCGCCGCATCCGTTCCGTGGGCGAAATGGCGGAGAATGTGTTCCGCATTGGCTTGGTGCGCGTCGAACGTGCGGTCAAGGATCGTCTGGCGCTGGCGGAAAGCGAGGGCTTGATGCCGCAGGACTTGATCAACGCCAAGCCGGTGGCGGCGGCGATCAAGGAGTTCTTCGGCTCGTCGCAGCTTTCCCAGTTCATGGACCAGAACAACCCCTTGTCGGAAGTGACCCACAAGCGCCGTATTTCTGCGCTGGGGCCGGGCGGCCTTACCCGCGAGCGCGCCGGCTTCGAGGTGCGAGACGTGCATCCGACGCACTATGGCCGCGTGTGCCCGATTGAAACGCCGGAAGGCCCGAACATCGGCCTGATCAACTCCATGGCGGTGTATGCGCGCACCAACCATTACGGCTTTATCGAAACTCCCTATCGCCGTGTGGTGGATGGACGCGCCACGGATGATGTGGATTACCTCTCGGCGATCGAAGAAGGGCAGTTTGTGATCGCCCAGGCCAACGCGCGCCTGGATCAGGACGGTGTGTTGCAGGATGAGCTGGTGGCCTGTCGCCAGAACGGCGATTTCACCTTGGCATCGCCGGGCGATGTGCACTACATGGACATTTCACCGAAGCAGGTGGTGTCCGTGGCGGCTTCGCTGATTCCCTTCCTTGAACATGACGACGCCAACCGCGCGCTGATGGGCGCCAACATGCAGCGTCAGGCGGTACCCTGCCTGCGTTCGGACAAGCCGCTGGTCGGCACCGGCATGGAGCGCGTAGTGGCGGTGGACTCCGGCGCCTCCGTGGTCGCGCGTCGCGGCGGCGTGGTCGAGCGCGTGGATGCCACCCGTATCGTGGTGCGTGTGAACGATGACGAAACCGTGTCCGGCGAGATCGGCGTCGATATCTACAACCTGACCAAATACACCCGTTCCAACCAGAACACCTGCATGAACCAGCGCCCGATCGTGCATGACGGCGAGGTGATCGCCAAGGGCGACGTGCTGGCTGATGGCGCTTCGGTGGATCTGGGCGAACTGGCGATCGGACAGAACATGCTGGTCGCCTTCATGCCTTGGAACGGCTACAACTTCGAAGACTCCATCCTGCTTTCCGAGCGCGTACTGCGTGAAGACCGCTTCACTTCGATTCACATCGAAGAGCTGACCTGCGTGGCGCGTGACACCAAGCTGGGGCCGGAGGACATCACCTCGGACATCCCCAACGTGGCGGAAAGCCTGCTGAACAAGCTGGACGATTCCGGCGTGGTGTACGTGGGCGCGGAAGTGCGCCCCGGCGATATCCTGGTGGGCAAGGTCACGCCCAAGGGCGAATCGCAACTGACGCCGGAAGAGAAGCTGCTGCGCGCCATCTTCGGCGAGAAGGCCTCCGACGTGAAGGATACCTCGCTGCGCGTCGGCGCGGGCATGGAAGGCACGGTCATCGATGTGCGCGTCTTCACCCGTGATGGCGTGGAGAAGGATGATCGCGCCAAGGCGATTGAAGAGGCTGATCTCGATCAGGTGCGCAAGAATATCAAGGATCGCATGCGCATCATCGAGAACGACATTTACCAGCGCGTCGAAGCGCTGCTGATCGGCAAGGTCGCCGATGGCGGCGCAGGGCTGGAAGGCGGCAAGAAAATCACCCAGGCCGGTCTGAACAAGATCAAGCGCGAGCAGTGGTTTGACATCCGCCTGGCGGATGACGGCGCTGCGGCCGAACTGGAGACCTACAAGACCCAGCTTGAAGAGCAGCAGAAGGAAGCCGAGCGCATGTTCGCCGACAAGAAGGCGAAGATTCAGCAAGGCGACGACTTGGCGCCGGGCGTACTGAAAATGGTCAAGGTGTATGTGGCGGTCAAGCGTCGCATCCAGCCGGGCGACAAGATGGCCGGTCGTCACGGCAACAAGGGCGTGGTCTCGATGATCGTGCCCGAGGAAGACATGCCGTACATGGAAGACGGTTCGCCGGTGGATATCTGCCTGAACCCGCTGGGCGTACCTTCGCGCATGAACATCGGCCAGATCCTTGAGGTGCACCTGGGCTGGGCGGCGCGCGGCCTGGGCGACAAGATCAACGCCATGCTGCAACTGGAACGCGACAAGCAACTGAGCGAAATTCGCGCCTTCCTCGATCAGGTGTACAACCACCGTGGCGAAAAAGAGGTCGATCTGGATGCGCTGAGCGATGACGAGCTGATCGCCCTGGCGCAGAACCTGCGCAAGGGCATTCCGATGGCGACCCCGGTGTTCGAGGGCGCTAACGAGGCGGAAATCAAGAATATGCTGAAGCTGGCGGGTCGTCCCGCAAGCGGGCAGATGCAGCTGTACGACGGCCGCACCGGCATGCCGTTCGAGCGCACCACCACCGTGGGTTACATGTACATGCTCAAGCTCAACCACCTGGTGGATGACAAGATGCACGCGCGTTCCACCGGCCCCTACAGTCTGGTCACCCAGCAGCCGCTGGGCGGCAAGGCGCAGTTCGGCGGCCAGCGTTTCGGTGAGATGGAAGTGTGGGCGCTGGAAGCTTATGGCGCGGCGTACACCCTGCAGGAAATGCTTACCGTCAAGTCGGACGACGTCAACGGGCGCAACAAGATGTACAAGAACATCGTCGATGGCAACCACCACATGGAAGCGAGCATGCCGGAGTCGTTCAACGTGCTGCTGCGTGAAATTCGCTCACTGGGTCTGAATATCGAACTGGAACAAGACAACTGAGTCGATGCCGGCAAGCGGGGCTTGCCCCCGCTCACCTTGCGTTTTGGTTGCATAGCTGAGAATACCTTATGAAAGAACTGCTTAGTTTGATGAAGCCGCAGGCTGCGGAAGACGATTTTGACTTTATCAAGGTTTCCCTGCCCTCGCCGGACATGATCCGCTCATGGTCCTACGGTGAAGTGAAGAAGCCGGAAACCATCAACTACCGCACCTTCAAGCCGGAGCGCGACGGCCTGTTCTGCGCCAAGATCTTCGGCCCGGTGAAGGATTACGAGTGCCTGTGCGGCAAGTACAAGCGCCTCAAGCACCGCGGCGTGGTGTGCGAGAAGTGCGGCGTGGAAGTCACCCTGTCCAAGGTACGCCGCGAGCGCATGGGTCACATCGAACTGGCTGCGCCCTGCGCGCACATCTGGTTCCTCAAGTCGCTGCCCTCGCGCATCGGCCTGATGCTGGACATGACCCTGCGCGACATCGAAAAAGTGCTGTACTTCGAGTCCTTCATGGTCACTGAGCCTGGGCTGACCCCCTTGCAAAAGGGGCAGTTGCTCAATGACGACGAGTACCTCGACGCCATGGATCAATACGGCGACGAGTTCGAGGCCAAGATGGGCGCCGAGGCGCTGTACAGCATTCTCGCCAAGCGCGATCTGGAAGCCGAGGCGCGTCGTCTGCGCGAAGAGCTGGCGGAAACCGGTTCGGAAACCAAGATCAAGCGCATTTCCAAGCGCCTGAAGCTGATCGAATCCTTCGTCGAGTCCGGCAACAAGCCGGAGTGGATGATCATGACCGTGCTGCCGGTGCTGCCGCCGGATCTGCGTCCGCTGGTGCCGCTGGATGGCGGTCGTTTCGCCACCTCCGACCTCAACGATCTCTACCGTCGCGTCATCAACCGCAACAACCGCCTCAAGCGCCTGCTGGAACTGAATGCGCCGGACATCATCGTGCGCAACGAAAAGCGCATGCTGCAGGAATCCGTGGACGCCCTGCTGGATAACGGTCGTCGCGGTCGCGCCATCACCGGCAACAACAAGCGCCCGCTCAAGTCGCTGGCCGACATGATCAAGGGCAAGCAAGGCCGTTTCCGCCAGAACCTGCTGGGCAAGCGCGTGGACTATTCCGGGCGTTCCGTGATCGTGGTCGGTCCGACCCTGCGTCTGCATCAGTGCGGCCTGCCGAAGAAAATGGCGCTGGAGCTGTTCAAGCCGTTCATTTTCTCCAAGCTGGTGCGTCGCGGCCTGGCCACCACCATCAAGGCGGCGAAGAAGCTGGTCGAGCGTGAAGGTTCGGAAGTGTGGGACGTGCTCGATGAAGTCATCCGCGAACATCCGGTGCTGCTCAACCGTGCTCCGACCTTGCACCGTCTGGGCATCCAGGCCTTCGAGCCGATTCTGATCGAAGGCAAGGCGATCCAGTTGCACCCCTTGGTGTGCTCGGCGTTCAATGCCGACTTTGACGGCGACCAGATGGCGGTGCACGTACCGCTGTCGCTGGAAGCGCAACTGGAAGCACGCACGCTGATGCTCTCCACCAACAACGTGCTTTCTCCGGCCAACGGCGATCCGATCATCGTGCCGTCGCAGGACATCGTCCTCGGCATTTATTACATGACCCGTGCGCGCACCAACGGCAAGGGCGAGGGCTTGGTGCTCGCCGATCTGGACGAGGTGCAGCGCGCCTACGACACCGATCAGGTGCAACTGGGAACGCGCGTCAAGGTGCGCATCACCGAACATAAGCGCAACGAGGCCGGCGAGCTGGTTCCCATGCGTTCGTTGATTGAAACCTCGGTCGGTCGCGCCCTGTTGTATCGCGTGGTTCCGGCGGGCGTGCCCTATGAGCTGGTCAACAAGGACATGGGCAAGAAGGCGATTTCCGGCCTGCTCAACTACGTCTACCGTCATCTGGGGATCAAGGAAACCGTCGTCTTCGCCGACCAACTGATGTACACCGGCTTCCGTTTTGCGGCGCGTTCCGGCATCTCCATCTGTTCGGACGACATGCGCGTACCCGCGCAGAAAGTGCAGATTCTGGCCGAGGCCGAGGACGAGGTGAAGGGCATCCAGAAGCAGTACAACGACGGCCTGGTCACCCAGGGCGAGCGCTATAACAAGGTGGTGGACATTTGGTCTCGCGCCAACGATCAGCTCACCAAGGCGATGATGAGCGGCCTGAGCGTGGAGCAGGTGATCGACGCCAAGGGCAATGAAGTCACGCAGAACTCGTTCAACGCGATCTACATGATGGCCGATTCCGGCGCGCGGGGTTCGGTGGCGCAGATTCGCCAGCTGGCGGGGATGCGCGGCCTGATGGCCAAGCCGGATGGGTCGATCATTGAAACGCCGATCACCGCCAACTTCCGCGAAGGCCTGAACGTGATTCAGTACTTCATTTCCACCCACGGCGCGCGCAAGGGTCTGGCGGATACCGCGCTGAAAACCGCGAACTCCGGTTATCTGACCCGTCGTCTGGTGGATGTTGCGCAGGACATGGTGATTACCATTGACGACTGCGGCACCACGCATGACGGCCTGCACATGACTGCGCTGATCGAAGGCGGGGATGTGAAGGAGACCTTGGCCGAGCGTATTCTCGGTCGCGTGGCCTCCAAGGATGTCCTCGTGCCTGGTACGGGAACGACACTGGTGGCGGCCAATACCCTGCTGGATGAGCAAACCGTGCGCAAGATCGAAGCGGCGGGCGTGGACGAGGTGTGGGTGCGTTCCACCATTACCTGCGAAGCGCGTTACGGCGTGTGCGCCAAGTGCTATGGCCGCGATCTGGCGCGCGGCCACATGGTCAACGTCGGCGAAGCCGTGGGCGTGATGGCGGCGCAATCCATCGGCGAGCCGGGCACCCAGCTCACCATGCGTACCTTCCACATCGGCGGCGCGGCCTCGCGTTCCGCGGCGGTGAGCAGCGTGGAAAACAAGAGCGCAGGCTCGGCGCGTTTCCATAACTTCAAGACCATCACCAACCGGGACGGCTTCCTGGTCGCCGTGTCACGTTCGGGCGAGATCGGCGTAGTGGATGACAACGGTCGCGAGCGCGAACGTTACAAGATTCCTTACGGCGCGGTGATTCGCGTCAAGGAAGGCGAGCACGTCGCGGCAGGCTCCACCATGGCGGTATGGGATCCGCACACCCACCCGATCGTCACCGAGGTGGCCGGTTACGTACGCTTTATCGACTTCGTCGAAGGCGTGACCGTCAACTCGCAGGTGGACGACATCACCGGCCTGTCTTCCAAGGAAATCACCGATCCGAAGCAGCGCGCCGGTTCCGCCAAGGAGCTGCGCCCCATCGTCAAGCTGGTGGACGAGCACGGCAAGGACATCAAGCTGGCTGGCAGCGATCTGCCCGCCAACTACTTCATGCCTGGCCGCGCGATCGTCAGTCTGAACGATGGCGACCGCGTGGACGTGGGTGACTTCATCGCGCGTATCCCGCAGGAAAGCTCGAAGACCCGCGACATCACCGGCGGTCTGCCGCGCGTGGCCGACCTGTTCGAGGCGCGCAAGCCGAAGGAGTCCGCCATTCTGGCCGAGGTTTCCGGCATCATCGGCTTCGGCAAGGAGACCAAGGGCAAGCAGCGCATCGTCATCACCATGGATAATGGTGAAACCCACGAGGAACTGATTCCCAAATGGCGTCAGGTCAACGTGTTCGAGGGCGAGCATGTCAACCGCGGTGAAGTGATCGTCGATGGCGAGCTCAGCCCGCACGACATTCTGCGTCTGCGCGGCGTGGAGGCCATGGCCTCTTATCTGAGCAAGGAAGTGCAAGATGTCTACCGCTTGCAGGGCGTGAGGATCAACGACAAGCATATCGAGCTGATCGTGCGTCAGATGCTGCGCAAGGTGGAAATCAGCGATGCCGGCGATTCCAGCTACATCGTCGGCGACCAGGTGGACAAGGCGCGTCTGATGGAAGAAAACCGCCATCTGCTGGAAAAAGGAAAAATGCCTGCGCAATACCAGCCGATGCTGCTCGGTATCACTAAGGCTTCTTTGGTCACCGAATCCTTCGTTTCTGCGGCTTCGTTCCAGGAAACCACGCGCGTGCTTACCGAATCTTCGGTGCGCGGCGCGACCGACCCGCTGCGCGGTCTGAAGGAAAACGTGATTGTGGGACGCTTGATCCCCGCCGGTACGGGCTTGGCTTATCACCAAAACCGCCGTGCGCTGCGTCGAAGTGCAGAAACGGCACTGGGTCTCGAAGGGTTCGCAGCGGATGCCGCACAGGGCAGCGATGTGGAACCGCATTCCGTAGCCGATAGTGAGGCATGACACATTGACAAGGTTGTGCTTGCCTCCTAGAATGCGCACCCTTTCAATGCGGCTTTACGTCTGCTTTGCATAACATGATTGGAGTATTTGTTAATGGCGACAGTTAATCAGCTGGTGCGCAAGCCTCGGGAAGCTTTGACCGAGAAGTCCAAAGTTCCTGCAATGCAGGCTTGCCCTCAGCGTCGTGGCGTGTGTACTCGCGTGTACACCACCACGCCCAAAAAACCGAACTCAGCGCTGCGTAAAGTGGCCAAGGTTCGTCTTACCAATGGCTTTGAAGTGATTGGCTATATCGGCGGTGAAGGCCACAACCTGCAAGAGCACAGCGTTGTGCTGATTCGCGGGGGTCGTGTGAAGGACTTGCCGGGCGTGCGTTATCACATCGTGCGCGGCTCCCTGGACTGCCAGGGCGTGGCCAAGCGCCGTCAGGGTCGATCCAAGTACGGCGCCAAGCGTCCCAAGAAATAATTAGGTGATTTTGAAATGCCAAGAAGACGTGAAGTCCCGGTGCGTCAGGTTCTGCCTGATCCCAAATTCCACAACACCATGCTCACCAAGTTTGTGAACATGATCATGCTCGACGGCAAAAAAGCGGTTGCCGAAGGCATTATGTACGGCGCCATCGACACCATGCAGGCCAAGGGCAAGAGCGATGCGGTCGATCTGATCAGTCGCGCGCTGGATAACGTGGCTCCTGCGGTCGAGGTGAAGTCTCGTCGCGTGGGCGGCGCCAACTACCAGGTTCCGGTTGAAGTGCGTCCCGTGCGTCGCACCTCCCTGGCCATGCGCTGGATCATCGAAGCGGCGCGCAAGCGCGGCGAGAAAGACATGAAGAACCGTCTGGCCGGTGAGCTGATGGACGCCGCCGAAAATCGCGGTTCGGCTGTGAAGAAGCGTGAGGACACGCACCGCATGGCCGAGGCTAACAAGGCCTTTGCTCATTTCCGTTGGTAATTTTTCCCTGAACTAAGAGCACGAGGTCTGATTTTATGGCGCGTACCACACCGCTAGAGCGATACCGCAACTTTGGCATCATGGCGCACATCGATGCGGGTAAAACCACTACATCCGAGCGCATCCTGTTCTACACCGGTCTTTCCCACAAGATCGGTGAAGTGCATGAAGGCGCAGCCACAACAGACTGGATGGAACAAGAGCAGGAGCGGGGGATCACCATCACCTCGGCTGCGATCACCACCTTCTGGAGCGGCATGGACAAGCAGTTCGAACAGCATCGCTTTAACGTCATCGATACCCCGGGGCACGTCGATTTCACCATTGAGGTTGAGCGTTCCCTGCGCGTGCTCGACGGTGCGGTGTTCGTGCTTTGTGCGGTCGGCGGGGTGCAGCCGCAGTCGGAAACCGTGTGGCGTCAGGCCAACAAGTACAACGTTCCGCGCATCGCCTTCGTCAACAAGATGGATCGTTCCGGCGCCAATTTCCTGCGCGTGATGGAGCAGTTGAAGAAGCGTCTGGGCGGCAACCCGGTTCCGGTCGTATTGCCGATCGGTGCTGAGGATTCTTTCCAGGGTGTAGTCGATCTGCTGCGCATGAAGGCGATCTACTGGAACGAAGCCGACAAGGGCATGACCTATGAAGTGCGCGATATTCCGGCAGAGATGCTTGCTCAGTGCGAGGAATACCGCGAGAAGATGGTCGAGGCTGCGGCCGAGTCCGATGACGCCCTCATGGAAAAATACCTTGAAGGCGCGACCCTGAGCGATGAGGAGATCAAAGGCGGTCTGCGTAAGCGTACTCTGGCCAACGAAATCATCCCGGCGCTTTGCGGTTCTGCGTTCAAGAACAAGGGTGTGCAGCGCATGCTGGACGCCGTGGTCGAGTTCCTGCCGGGGCCGACCGACGTTCCTGCGATCAAGGGTGAATTGGAAGATGGTACTGCGGCCGAGCGTGTCGCCTCTGATGATGAGCCGTTCGCAGCTCTGGCTTTCAAGATCATGACCGACCCCTTCGTCGGTTCCTTGACCTTTATTCGTGTGTATTCGGGTGTTCTGAATGCGGGCGATGGCGTGTACAACTCCGTCAAGCAAAGCCGTGAACGCATCGGTCGTCTGGTGCAGATGCACGCCAACTCGCGTGAAGAGATCAAGGAAGTGCGTGCGGGCGATATCGCCGCTGCGGTCGGTTTGAAGAACGTGACCACAGGCGACACGCTGTGCGACTCCAACAATCAGATCATTCTGGAACGCATGGAATTCCCCGAGCCGGTGATTTCAATCGCCGTTGAGCCGAAGACCAAGGGCGACCAGGAAAAGATGGGCATCGCCCTGTCCAAGCTGGCGGCGGAAGATCCCTCCTTCCGTGTGCATACCGATGAGGAAACCGGTCAGACCATTATTTCCGGCATGGGTGAGCTGCACCTGGAAATCATCGTCGATCGTATGAAGCGTGAATTCAAGGTCGAGGCCAATACCGGCAAGCCGCAGGTCGCCTACCGCGAAACAATTCGCGGCACGGTCGAGCAGGAAGGCAAGTTCGTGCGCCAATCAGGCGGTCGCGGTCAATACGGTCACGTTTGGCTCAAGATCGAACCGAACGAAGAAGGCAAGGGCTACGAATTCGTTAACGCCATCGTCGGCGGCGTGGTTCCGCGTGAATATATCCCTGCGGTGGACAAGGGTGCGAACGAGGCTCTGCAAAACGGCGTCATCGCCGGCTTCCAGATGGTGGATGTCAAGGTCACCCTGTTCGACGGTTCTTACCACGACGTGGACTCCAACGAAATGGCGTTCAAGGTCGCGGCTTCCATGGGGATCAAGGAAGGCTGCCAAAAAGCCAGCCCGGTTCTGCTTGAGCCGATCATGTCGGTCGAGGTGGAAACGCCTGAAGAATACATGGGCGACGTCATCGGCGACATCAACCGTCGTCGCGGCATGGTGCAGGGCATGGAAGACGGCTTTGGCGGCATCAAGAAAATCAAGACCGAGGTCCCGCTGTCCGAAATGTTCGGTTACGCCACCGATCTGCGCTCTGCAACCCAGGGTCGCGCCAGCTACTCCATGGAGTTCGCCAAGTATCAGGAAGCCCCGCGCAACATCACCGAAGCGGTGGTCAAGAGCGTCAAAGGTTAATTTTTATATTCATTGAGGTTTACACAAAATGGCCAAGAGTAAATTCGAGCGTACCAAACCGCACGTCAACGTAGGCACCATTGGTCACGTTGACCACGGTAAGACCACCCTGACCGCGGCGCTGACCAAGGTTGCTGCGGAAACCTACGGCGGCGAACTGAAAGCGTTCGACGAAATCGACAAGGCGCCGGAAGAAAAAGCGCGCGGCATCACCATTTCAACCGCCCACGTTGAATACGAATCCGCCAAGCGTCACTACGCCCACGTTGACTGCCCGGGACACGCCGACTACGTCAAGAACATGATCACCGGCGCCGCACAGATGGACGGCGCGATCCTGGTGTGCTCCGCCGCTGACGGCCCCATGCCGCAAACCCGCGAACACATCCTGCTCTCCCGTCAGGTCGGCGTACCCTACATCGTCGTCTTCCTGAACAAAGCCGACATGGTCGACGACGCCGAACTGATCGAACTGGTTGAAATGGAGCTGCGCGAACTGCTCAGCAAGTACGACTTCCCGGGCGACGACACCCCCATCGTCATCGGCTCCGCCCTCAAGGCCCTGCAAGGCGAAGACTCCGAAGTCGGCGTCAAATCCGTCCTGCGTTTGCTTGATGCGCTTGACAGCTACATCCCCGAACCGGAGCGCGCCATCGACGGCACCTTCCTCATGCCGGTAGAAGACGTCTTCTCCATCTCCGGACGCGGCACCGTCGTGACCGGGCGTGTTGAGCGCGGCATCATCAAGGTTGGCGAAGCCATCGAAATCGTCGGCATCCGCGACACCCAAAGCACCACCGTCACCGGCGTCGAAATGTTCCGCAAGTTGCTCGACCAAGGCCAGGCGGGCGACAACGTCGGCCTGCTCCTGCGCGGCACCAAGCGTGACGACGTCGAGCGCGGCCAAGTGCTGTGCAAGCCGGGCACCATCAAGCCGCACACCAAGTTCGAATGCGAAGTGTACGTCCTGAGCAAAGAAGAAGGCGGCCGTCACACCCCGTTCTTCAACAACTACCGCCCGCAGTTCTACTTCCGCACCACCGACGTCACCGGCGCCTGCATGCTGCCGGAAGGCGTGGAAATGGTCATGCCGGGTGACAACGTCGCCATGACCGTAACCCTGATCAACCCGATCGCCATGGAAGAAGGCCTGCGCTTCGCGATCCGCGAAGGCGGCCGTACCGTCGGCGCCGGCGTTGTGTCCAAGATTCTTGTGTAATACAAGATTTTTCAGTTCTTTTTGAGTGTATTTGCCATGGCTAAACAAACAATCCGCATTCGCCTGAAGTCCTTCGATCATCGCTTGATCGATCGTTCCGCAGGTGAAATTGTTGATTCAGCCAAGCGCAGCGGTGCTCGTGTGAAGGGGCCGATCCCCCTTCCGACCAAAATCGAGCGTTTCACGGTTCTGACCTCTCCGCACGTCAACAAGGACGCGCGCGATCAGTACGAACTGCTGACCCATAAGCGTTTGCTGGAAATCGTCGATCCGACTGACAAGACGGTCGATGCCTTGATGAAGCTTGATCTCGCCGCTGGCGTGGATGTACAAATCAAGCTTAACTAAATCAAAAAAGTCTGTTATAGTCACCAACTCGCTCGACCCGGAGTGCTTTAGTCCCTCCGGGTCGGTGTTTTTGGCTGATGATGATTGCTTTGGCTGATTAATTTTGGGGCGCTGGTCAATCGTAATTGGCGCTGTAACGAGGAAAAATCATGTCTCTTGGTGTGGTTGGTCGTAAGGTCGGCATGACCCGTGTCTTTGATGATGCGGGTCAGTCGGTAGCGGTCACTGTGATTGAGGTGTTGCCAAACCGCGTGACTCAGGTGAAAAACCTTGAAGTTGACGGTTATGAGGCGCTTCAGGTGACTACCGGTGCGCGCCGCGCATCGCGTGTAACGTCCGCGCTTGCCGGGCACTTTGCGAAGGCGGGTGTTGAGGCGGGTCGCGGTATGTGGGAGTTTCGGGTCGCTGGTGATGTGCTGGGGCAATATGCGCCAGGCGCCGAAATCACTGTCGAGCTGTTCGATGCCGTCAAGGCGGTGGATGTGACGGGAACCAGTATCGGTAAGGGTTTTGCTGGTACGGTCAAGCGTCATAATTTCCGTACCCAAGACGCGACGCACGGTAACTCGCGCTCGCATCGTGTGCCGGGTTCAATCGGTCAGCGTCAGACTCCGGGTCGCGTATGGAAGGGCAAGCGCATGTCAGGTCACATGGGTGATGAAACTGTGACTGCGCAGAATCTTTCTGTCGTGCGCATTGATGCGGCGCGTGGCCTCTTGTTGGTCAAGGGTGCGGTTCCTGGTGCTGAGGGCGGCGATCTGATCGTGCGTCCCTCCATCAAGACCAAGTCATCCAAGGCTGGAGGGGCTAAGTAATGGAAATGAAGATTCAAGCTGGCGGCTCTGTGCAGTTGTCGGATGCGATTTTCGCCCGCGAATTCAATGAAGGTCTGGTGCATCAGGCGGTGGTCGCCTACATGGCTGCGGCTCGTCAGGGCACCAAGGCGCAGAAGACTCGTTCCGAAGTCAGTGGCGGCGGTATCAAGCCGTGGAAGCAGAAGGGTACCGGTCGTGCGCGTTCGGGTACTACCCGTGGCCCGCTTTGGCGTACTGGTGGTCGTGCGTTTGCTGCGCAGCCGCGTAACTACGAGCAGAAGATCAACCGCAAAGCCTATCGTGCTGCGATCAGCTCGATTTTCTCGGAGCTGATTCGTCAGGATCGCCTGTTGGTGGTCGAGGCGATTGATGTGGAAGCGCCGAAGACCAAGCTGGTCGCTGCAATGCTTGCTGGTATGGGATTGTCAGGTGTGACTCTGCTGGTTCCAGAGGCGGTGAGTGAAAACTTGTATCTTGCTTCGCGCAATCTGGGTGATGTTGGGGTTCTGGATCCCTTGTCGCTTGATCCAGTGAGCCTTGTGGGTTCGGATCAGGTGGTTATCACCGCCGCTGCGTTGAAGATGGTTGAGGAGTGGCTGTCATGAATGCAGAGCGCATCCTGCAAATCCTGCGTTCGCCGCAGGTGACCGAGAAGGCTTCTCTGGTCAATGCTGAGTTTGGTCAGCATGTGTTCAAGGTCGCCACCGATGCGACCAAGGAAGAGATCAAGCTGGCGGTTGAGTCACTGTTCAAGGTTTCCGTTGAGCAGGTTCGTGTGTTGAATGTCAAGCCCAAGCTGAAGCGTTTCCGTGCGAAAGAAGGCGCGCGCAAGGCATGGAAGAAGGCCTATGTGAAGCTGGCTGCCGGTCAAACCATCGATTACGGCGTTGGCGCCTGATACTTGCGAGGTTAAATAGTTATGGCTCTTATCAAAGCTAAGCCGACTTCGCCAGGGCGTCGCGGCGCGATCATGATCGACAAGTCGCACCTGTGGAAAGGTGCGCCGTTTGCCGCTCTGGTCGAGAAGAAAACCAAAAGCGGTGGTCGCAACCATTTTGGTCGCATCACCACCCGCCACATTGGCGGCGGCCACAAGCAGCAGTACCGTGTCGTTGATTTCAAGCGTGACAAGGACGGTATTCCTGCAGTGATTGAGCGCGTGGAGCACGATCCTAACCGTACTGCGCACATCGCCTTGTTGAGGTATGCGGACGGTGAGCGTCGCTACATTCTTGCGCCCAAGGGCAGCAAGGAAGGCGATCCCATCATCTCTGGTGCGGATGCGCCGATCAAGCCCGGCAACTGCATGCCGCTGCGCAATATCCCGGTAGGTTCGACCATTCATGCGATTGAGCTGAAGCCCGGGCGTGGTGCGCAAATGGCGCGTAGCGCCGGCGCTTCCGCGCAGCTGGTTGCGCGCGAAGGCGCGTATGCGACCGTGCGTCTGCGTTCAGGTGAAATGCGCAAGGTGCATGTCGAATGTCGCGCAACCTTGGGTGAAGTGAGCAATCACGAGCACAACCTGCGCAACTACGGCAAGGCTGGCGCCAAGCGTTGGTTAGGCATTCGTCCGACGGTGCGTGGCGTGGTCATGAACCCAGTCGATCACCCGCACGGTGGTGGTGAAGGTCGTACCTCGGGCGGTCGTCATCCGGTGACCCCGTGGGGTATTCCTACCAAGGGTTACAAAACCCGTAATAACAAGCGTACGGACAAGTTTATTGTTCGTCGCCGCACGAAGTAATCGAGGTAATTCAAGGTGCCACGTTCATTGAAAAAGGGTCCATTCGTGGATCATCACCTTTTCAAGAAGGTTGAGGATGCGCTCCAGGCGGGCAACAAGCGTCCCATTAAAACCTGGTCTCGTCGTTCCATGATCCTGCCGAACATGGTGGGTCTGACCTTTGCCGTGCATAACGGCAAGCAGCATGTTCCTGTTCTGGTTTCAGAGCAGATGGTAGGTCATAAGCTCGGCGAATTCTCCCCTACGCGTACCTTCAAGGGACACGTGGCGGACAAGAAGTCCAAGCGTTAAGGAGTGATGTGATGCAAGCTGTTGCCGTTCATAAATATGCACACATTTCACCGCAAAAGGTTCGTCTGGTGGCGGATCTTGTTCGTGGTAAGCATGTGGCTGATGCCCTTCAAATCCTCAAGTTCACCAATAAAAAGGCCGCTGGTCTGGTGAGCAAAGTGATTCAGTCGGCCATTGCCAATGCCGAACACAATGCAGGTGCCGATATCGATGCGCTGCATGTCGCTGTCATCCAGGTGGACGAAGGTCCTGTGATGAAGCGTCTGCACGCACGCGCTAAAGGTCGTGCAAACCGCATCGTGAAGCGCACGAGTCACATCAATGTGACCGTCGCTGAGAAATAAGGGAACATTCGCATGGGTCATAAAGTACATCCAACGGGTTTCCGACTTGGAATCTCAACCGACTGGAATTCCACTTGGTTTGCAGACAGCAAGTCGTACGCCAAGTACCTGAATAACGATATTCAGGTGCGTAACTATCTGAAGAAGAAGCTTGCTCACGCTTCAGTGAGCAAGATTCGCATCGAACGTCCTGCGCGTTCCGCCTTCATTACCATCCATACGGCGCGTCCGGGGATCGTGATCGGCAAAAAAGGCGAAGACATCGAGCGTCTGCGCGCCGAAGTCGCGCCGATGCTTGGCCTGGATGTTTCCAATATCAAGGTCAATGTCGAAGAGATCCGCAAGCCGGAGATCGATGCGCAGCTTATCGCTGAAAGCATCACTCAACAGCTGGAAAAGCGCATCATGTTCCGTCGCGCCATGAAGCGCGCGGTGCAGAACACCATGCGTGCCGGCGCCCAAGGGGTGAAAATCACCATGTCGGGTCGTCTGGGCGGCGCTGAAATCGCCCGTGTGGAGTGGGTGCGCGAGGGGCGCGTTCCCCTGCACACCCTGCGCGCGGATATCGACTTCGGCTTTGCCGAAGCGGCGACCACCTACGGCATCATCGGCGTGAAAGTTCTGGTCTACAAAGGCGAAGTCTTTGGCGTCCAGGATGCTGCCGCTAAAAAGGCTAAAGCCTGAGGTCTGAACCATGTTGTTGCCAAAAAGAACTAAATTCCGTAAGCAATTCAAAGGCAAGAACCGTGGCCTGGCTCAGGTCGGCAACGAGGTGAGCTTTGGTGAGTTCGGTCTCAAGTCGCTGGAGCGCGGCAATCTGACCTCGCGTCAGATCGAATCTGCGCGTCGCGCCATCACTCGTAAGGTGCGTCGTGGCGGCAAGCTGTGGATTCGCGTGTTCCCCGATACGCCGATCACCACCAAGCCTCTTGAGGTGCGTATGGGTAAGGGCAAGGGTAGTGTTGAGTACTGGGTGGCCAAGATCCAGCCCGGAAAGATGCTTTATGAAATCGAAGGTGTTTCTGAGGAAATCGCGCGTGAGGCGTTTAGCCTGGCAGCTGCCAAGCTTCCGGTGAAGACCACCTTTGTCATCCGGACGATCATGTGATGAAAGTAACTGAAATGCGTGGCAAGTCTGTTGACGAGCTGAACCAGGAGCTGCTTGCCCTGCGCAAGGAGCAATTTAATCTACGTATGCAGGCCGGGCTTTCCCAGCCTGTCAAGCCGCATCAAATCCGCCTTGTGCGTCGCAGCATTGCGCGCATCAAGATGGTGCTTGGTGAGAAGGCGGAGGGTTGATGATGCCAAATGAGACTAATTCAGAGCAAATCAAGAGCACCCTCATGGGGACTGTGGTGAGCGACAAAATGGACAAGTCCATCACAGTGTTGATCGAACGTCGCGTCAAGCATCCGGTGTATGGCAAGTACATGACTCGTTCGACCAAGCTGCATGTGCACGACGAGAACAACGAGTCGCGTGCAGGCGACAAGGTGGAGATCGTGGAATGCCGCCCGATGTCCAAAACCAAGTCCTGGAATTTGGTGCGCGTGGTTGAGCGCGCTACCGCTGATTGAGGGTTGATCCATGATTCAGATGCAATCTGTGCTGGATGCCGCTGACAACAGCGGAGCCAAAAAAGTACAATGTATCAAGGTGTTGGGTGGTTCGCACCGCCGTTACGCCGCTGTTGGCGACGTCATCAAGGTGAGCATCAAGGATGCGATTCCGCGTGGCAAGGTCAAGAAAGGCGACGTGTACAACGCCGTTGTCGTACGTACGGCCAAGGGCATTCGTCGTGCGGATGGCTCGGTCATCCGCTTCGACGGCAATGCCGCCGTACTGTTGAATAACAAGCTTGAGCCTATCGGCACACGTATTTTTGGACCAGTCACCCGCGAGCTGCGCGGCGAGAAGTTCATGAAGATCGTGTCTCTTGCGCCCGAAGTGCTCTAAGGTTGGGGTGAGAGAAGATGCGTAAAATTCGTAAAGGCGATGAGATCGTCGTAATCACCGGCAAGGACAAGGGGCGTCGTGGCTCCGTCCTGAAGGTGGGAGCCGATAACCGCGTCGTGGTTCAGGGCATCAATTTGGTGAAAAAGCATCAAAAGCCCAACCCGATGGCCGGTGTGGCTGGTGGCATCGTCACCAAGGAAATGGCAATTGATGTTTCCAATGTGATGCTGTTTAATCCCGCGACCCAAAAAGGGGATCGCGTTGGCTTCCGCACCTTGGAGGATGGACGCAAAGTGCGTTTCTTCAAATCCAATGGCGAAGTCGTTGACGCATAAGGTGCGCTAATGGCAAGACTACAAGACTTTTATCGCCAGACCGTTGTCAAGCAGCTTCAAGAGAAGCTGGGGATCAGCAACGTGATGGCTGTGCCACGTTTGGAGAAAATCACTCTGAACATGGGTCTGGGTGACTCGGCGCGTGACAAGAAGGTGATTGAGGCCGCAGTGGCGGAAATGGCTGCCATTTCCGGTCAAAAGCCGGTGGTCACCTATGCGCGCAAGTCGATTGCGGGATTCAAGCTGCGTGAAGGCATGCCCCTGGGTGTGAAAGTGACCCTGCGTCGCCAGCAGATGTATGAATTCCTTGATCGCCTGATCAGTATCACCACCCCGCGTATCCGTGACTTCCGTGGCCTGAACCCGAAGTCCTTCGATGGTCGCGGCAACTACAGCATGGGCGTGCGTGAGCAGATCATTTTCCCCGAAATCGATTACGACAAAATCGACATGCTGCGTGGTATGGACATCACAATCACCACCTCTGCAAGTACGGACGATCATGCCCGTGCCCTGCTGGAGGCGTTTGAATTTCCATTCCGTCGCTGAGGATCAAGAGATGGCGAAAACATCAATGCTGATGCGCGAACAAAAGCGCGAAAAGCTCGTGGCGAAGTACGCGAACAAACGTGCCGAGCTGAAAAAATCCATCCTCGCGGCGGACTTGTCCTTTGAGGAACTGCTGGCGGTCAACGCCAAGCTGAGCAAGTTGCCGCGTGATTCCAGCAAATGCCGTCTGCGTAATCGCTGTGCGATTACCGGTCGTCCCAAGGGCGTGTATAGCAAGTTTGGCCTGGCGCGTAACAAGCTGCGTGAACACACCATGCAGGGCGACGTTCCCGGTCTGCGCAAGGCCAGCTGGTAAGCTTGAGGTAATGTTATGAGTATGAGTGATCCCATTGCCGATATGCTGACCCGTGTGCGTAACGGTCAGATGGCAGGTAAGGCCGAGGTTTCTCTGCCTTCGTCTAAGCTGAAGGTTTCGATTTGCCAGGTTCTGAAAGATGAAGGCTATATCAGTGACTTCATCGTGGTCGGCGACGTGCGCCCGACCATCACTGTCAAGTTGAAGTATTTTGAAGGCCGCCCTGTGATTGAAAAAATCCAGCGTGTGAGCCGTCCTGGTTTGCGCATTTTCCGTGGCGTAAGCGAATTGCCCAAGGTGATGAACGGTTTGGGCGTGGCGATCGTGTCCACCTCCCAGGGCGTGATGACCGATCGCCAGGCTCGTGCGGCGGGTCATGGCGGCGAAGTGCTTTGCACGGTTAGCTAATTTTTAAGGTATCTAATAATGTCTCGAGTTGCCAAACAGCCAATCACAGTACCCAAGGGCGTCGAAGCGGTGCTGGATGGTGAATTCCTGCGGGTGAAAGGCCCGAAGGGTGCACAGGATTTGCGTATCAATCCGCAAGTCAATGTGAAGATCACAGACGGTGTGATCCACTTTGAGCCTAATCAAGAAGCGCAATCCGCCGATGCTCTGGCCGGTACCATGCGTGCGGTCGCGCAGAATATGGTGACTGGCGTCACCAGCGGCTTTGAGCGTCGCTTGCAACTGGTTGGCGTAGGTTATCGTGCGCAGGCGCAAGGCGCTGTACTGAACCTGGCCTTGGGCTATTCCCATCCGATCAACTATGCAATGCCCAATGGCGTCACCGTGGAAACACCGTCGCAGACGGAAATCGTTCTCAAGGGCGTCAACAAGCAATTGGTTGGTCAGGTCGCAGCCGAAATTCGTTCTTACCGTCCGCCAGAGCCTTACAAGGGCAAGGGCGTGAAGTATTCCGACGAGACGATTGTCCGTAAGGAAGCCAAGAAGAAGTAAGGCTCAAAAATAAGGCTGAAGGTTAAGGTATGAATCTCAAAAAAGTACAACGCTTGCGTCGCGCGCTGAAAAGCCGCGCCAAAATGAGCGAGCTGAATATGCCGCGCCTGTGCGTGAATCGCACTCCGCGTCACATCTATGCGCAGATCATTTCTGCGGACGGCGCCAATGTGGTGGCCAGTGCATCCACGCTTGCCGCTGATGTGCGCGCCGGTCTGAAGGGTACAGGAAACGCCGATGCGGCGGTTGCTGTCGGTCGCGTCATCGCTGAGCGCGCCAAGGCGGCTGGCGTGGAAGTGGTCGCATTCGATCGTTCTGGCTTCAAGTATCATGGTCGAATCAAGGCATTGGCCGATTCGGCGCGTGAGCACGGACTTAAGTTTTAACAGGGTGTCACGATGAAAGTTGAAGCCAATAATGTCGTTAGCGACGGAATGATCGAAAAGCTGGTTTCGGTCGGCCGTGTGTCAAAAACAGTCAAGGGTGGTCGTATTTTCTCTTTCACCGCGCTGACCGTGGTGGGTGATGGCAACGGTCGCGTCGGTTTTGGCTATGGCAAGGCGCGCGAAGTGCCGGTCGCCGTGCAGAAGTCCATGGAAAAGGCGCGTCGCAACATGATCGACGTCGCCCTGAACAACGGCACCCTGCAGTACGATGTCAAGGGAACCCACGGCGCAGCGCATGTCTTCATGAAGCCTGCCAGTGAAGGTACCGGCCTGATCGCCGGCGGCGCGATGCGTGCCGTGTTCGAAGCGGTCGGTGTGCGCAATGTTCTGGCCAAGTGCAATGGCACGCGCAACCAGATGAACATGATCCGTGCGACCATCAATGGTCTGCGCGAGATGAACTCGCCGGAACGTGTGGCCGCCAAGCGCGGCAAGCGCGTTGAAGACATTCTGGGGTGATGCCATGTCCGAAGTAGCAAAAATCAAAGTGATGTTGGTCAAGAGTCCGGCAGGCCGTCTGCAATCGCACAAGGCTTGTGTGCGTGGCTTGGGTCTGCGTCGTATCAATCACACCGTTGAAGTGATCGATACCCCGGAAAATCGCGGCATGATCAACAAGGTTGCGTACCTTGTGAAAGTTGTAGGTGCTTAACAATGAAGCTTAATGAACTGAAACCCGCAGAAGGCAGCAAATTCGCTGCGCGCCGTCTCGGTCGCGGCATTGGCTCCGGCCTGGGCAAGACTTCCGGCCGTGGTCACAAGGGTCAGCATTCGCGTGCAGGTCACTTCAAAGTGGGCTTCGAAGGCGGTCAAATGCCCATGCAGCGCCGCTTGCCCAAGTTTGGCTTTGTAACCATGAAGTCCTTGATCAGCGCTGAGATTCCGCTTTCAGCCTTGAACAAGCTTGAGGATGTCGTTTCCCTGGAAACCCTCAAGGCTGCCGGCCTGATTCGTCGTGACGTGCGCTTTGTCAAGATCGTATTGTCCGGCGAGATCAACAAGGCGGTGGCGGTCAATGGCGTGCGCGTGACCAAAGGCGCGGCGGCGGCCATTGTGCAGGCTGGCGGACGAGTGGAGTAATCTGTGTCATCCCAAGCAACCCTTTCAGGTCTGGCAGGTTCCGGTAAGTTTACCGAGCTGCGCCAGCGCCTTCTGTTCGTTGTTGGTGCGCTGATCGTTTACAGAATCGGGACGTTCATATCGCTCCCCGGGATTGATCTCAATGTCATGCAGGCGTTGTTCGATCAGTCCCGCGGTTCCATCCTGGAAATGTTTAACATGTTCTCGGGTGGCGCTCTGTCGCGTATGTCGATCTTCGCATTGGGCGTCATGCCCTATATTTCGGCGTCGATCATCGTCCAGTTGCTGACCGTGGTCGTTCCCAAGTTTGAACAGCTGAAAAAGGAAGGGGATGCCGGGAAGCGCAAAATTACCCAGTACACGCGTTACGGCACCTTGGTGCTCGCCTTGTTCCAGGCGCTGGGCGTGGCAATCGCCCTGCAGAGCCAGCAGGTCGGCGCCAACCCGCTGGTCATCAATCCGGGAATTGCGTTCCTGTTTACGGCAACGCTTTCCCTGGTGACAGGAACCATGTTGCTGGTCTGGTTGGGTGAGCAGATTACCGAGCGCGGCATAGGCAATGGCATCTCGCTGATCATCTTTGCCGGTATCGTGGCTGGCCTGCCTGCGGCGTTCGCCGGTACCTTTGAACTGGTGCGCACCGATCAGATGAGCATTCTGGTTCTGCTGTTGCTCATGGTGCTTGCGGTAGCGGTCATTGGTTTTGTCGTATTCGTCGAGCGCGGTCAGCGCCGTATTACGGTCAACTACGCCAAGCGTCAGCACGGCGGTCAGATGATGGGCGGGCAGTCTTCATTCCTGCCCTTGAAGCTGAACATGTCCGGAGTTATTCCGCCCATTTTTGCTTCCAGTATCATCCTGTTCCCGGCGACCATTGCCGATGTGTTCGGTCGTTCGGAGAACATGACCTGGCTGAAGGATATCGCAACCACCATTTCGCCGGGGCAGCCGCTGTATCTCCTGCTTTATGCCTCTGCGATCGTGTTCTTCGCCTTTTTCTACACGGCGCTGGTGTTCAACTCGCGTGAAACGGCGGATAACCTCAAGCGTTCCGGCGCCTTTATTCCCGGCATTCGCCCCGGGGAAAATACTGCGCGCTATGTGGATGGGGTCTTGACGCGCTTGACTTTCTGGGGCGCGATCTACATCACCTTGGTGTGCTTGTTGCCCGAATTCTTGATTCTGTATTGGAATGTTCCGTTCTACTTTGGCGGAACCTCCCTGCTGATTATCGTCGTGGTCATCATGGACTTTATCGCTCAGGTTCAATCGCACCTGATGTCTCATCAGTATGACGGCCTGATGCGCAAGGCTCACCTGCGCGGATTGAGCGGTGGTCGTTAATTGATGGCTGGTTTGTCATATTGATTTAAATCATGCCGGGGTGTATCCTCCCCGGCTTTCCGTTTTGTTGGGGGAGTTATGGCGCGTATCGCTGGTGTAAACATTCCGGTGAACAAGCATGTCGTGATTGCGCTTTCCGCGATCTATGGCATCGGGCCTACTCGCGCGAAATCCATTTGCGCGAATGCCAATGTTCGTCCTGAGGCTAAAGTTAAGGATCTGGTGGAAAGCGAAGTTGAGGCGCTGCGCGCTGAAGTCGCTAAATTCACCGTTGAAGGTGATCTTCGCCGTGAAGTCTCCATGAGCATCAAGCGTTTGATGGACATGGGGTGCTATCGCGGTCTTCGTCATCGTCGTGGCCTGCCTGTGCGCGGTCAGCGTACGAAAACCAACGCGCGTACTCGCAAGGGTCCGCGCCGCCCGATTAAAAAGTAATCTGGCTTAATGCTTCTGTTTTCAGAGTAGGATTCAATGGCTAAACCATCCGCGCAAACGCGAAAAAAAGTGAAGAAGGTCGTTACCGACGGCCTCGCGCATGTTCATGCGTCATTCAACAACACCATCGTCACGATCACCGATCGTCAGGGCAATGCCTTGGCCTGGGCGACCTCCGGCGGTTCAGGCTTCCGTGGTTCACGCAAGAGCACCCCGTTCGCTGCACAGGTTGCGGCTGAGCGCGCCGGTGAAGCGGCCAAGGCTTATGGCCTGAAGAACCTCGACGTGCATGTCAAAGGCCCTGGCCCCGGTCGTGAGTCCGCAGTGCGCGCACTCAACAACATCGGCTACAAGGTCAACAACATCATTGACGTTACGCCGATCCCCCATAACGGTTGCCGCCCGCCCAAGCGTCGTCGCGTGTGATGGAGAAATAGAACATGGCACGTTATATCGGTCCTAAATGTAAGCTGAGCCGTCGCGAAGGCACGGATCTGTTCCTCAAGTCCGGCGTTCGCGCTCTGGATTCCAAGTGCAAGCTCGATCGCGCCCCTGGTATGCATGGCGCGTCCGGTCGTCGCCCGAAAATCTCGGACTACGCCCTGCAGCTGCGTGAAAAGCAGAAGCTGCGCCGCATCTACGGCGTGCTTGAGCGCCAGTTCCACAACTACTACACCAAGGCAAGCTCGTTGAAGGGCTCCACCGGCGAAAACCTGCTGCGTCTGCTGGAGTCGCGTCTGGACAACGTGGTGTATCGCATGGGCTTTGCCATGACCCGCGCTGAAGCGCGCCAACTGGTATCGCACAAGTCGATCATGGTGAACGGTCAGGCGGTCAATATTCCTTCCTATCACGTTCAGCCTGAAGATGTGGTTGCCGTGCGTGAGAAGTCTCGTCAGCAGCAGCGAATCAAAGATGCTTTGGAGCAGTCTTCGCGCCGCACCGAGATCACCTGGATCGCCGTTGAGCCGTCCAAGTTCGAAGGCGTGTTCAAGCGCTTGCCGGATCGTGCGGATCTGCCGTCAGACATCAACGAATCGCTCGTTGTTGAACTTTACTCGAAGTAATCCCGGGGTTCCCATTTGATGCAGGACAATATCACTGAGCTGCTAAGCCCGCGCTCAATCCAGGTTCGTTCGCATAACACGCGTTCTGCGCGTGTGGTGCTCGAACCGCTGGAGCGTGGTTTCGGCCATACCTTGGGCAATGCGCTGCGTCGGATTCTGTTGTCATCCATCCCGGGAACGGCGGTGGTTGAGGCCGAGATTGAAGGCGTGGTGCATGAATACACCGCCATTGAGGGCGTGCAGGAAGATGTCATCGAGATCCTGCTTAACCTCAAGGGCTTGTCTCTCGCGCTGCACGGTCGCGCCACCTCCACGCTGAACCTTCGCAAGAAAGGCCCCTGTGTGGTGACTGCGGCGGATCTGACCGGAGACCCTTCCGTTGAAGTTCTCAATCCTGAGCATGTCATCGCCCACCTGAACAAGGAAGGCGAGTTGAACATGAGTCTGAAGGTTGAGATCGGACGAGGCTACGTGCCGGCAGCCACGCGCCGCGAGGCGCTGGAAGAATCTTCTTCCGTGGGTCGTCTGCGTCTGGACGCATCCTTCTCGCCGGTCAGCAAGGTGGCGTATGCCGTCGAGCGTGCGCGCGTCGAACAACGTACCGACCTCGATTCGCTGGTTCTGGACATTGAAACCGATGGTTCCATTTCTCCGGAAAACGCGATCCGCAAGGCAGCTGCCATTCTGCGCGACCAATTGGCCGTCTTCGTCGATCTCAACACCGAGTCGATGGATCGTCCCGTGGTCAGGGAAAGCGGCGTTGCGCCGATCCTCCTGCGCCCGGTCGATGATCTGGAACTGACCGTGCGTTCAGCGAACTGCCTCAAGGCGGAGAACATCTACTTCATCGGCGATCTGGTTCAGCGCTCGGAAATGGAGCTGCTGAAGACCCCGAACCTCGGCAAGAAGTCCCTGACTGAAATCAAGGATGTTCTGGCCAAGCATGGTTTGTCGCTCGGTGTGACGCTGGATAGCTGGCCCCCCGTCGAACTTCAAAATTTGTCAGACAAGTCCGCCTGATTCGGGTGGGCAAGTTTAAGGAACGTCATTATGCGTCATCGTAATATTGGTCGTCAGTTGAGCCGTGACAGCGCGCACCGCAAGCTCATGTTGCGCAACCTGACCAACTCGCTTTTTTTGCATGAAATCATCCGCACCACGGTGCCCAAGGCCAAGGAGCTGCGCCGTCTGGCTGAGCCGCTGATCACCCTGGGCAAGAACGACAGCGTCGCTGCACGCCGCCGCGCCTTCGCCAAGACCCGTGACGACGCCATTGTGGCCAAGCTGTTTACCGACCTTGGCCCGCGCTTCAAGACTCGTCCGGGCGGTTATGTGCGCATTCTGCGCTGCGGCTTCCGTCCTGGCGACAATGCGCCCATGGCCTATGTCGAGCTGGTGGATCGTCCCGAGGCTGCGGCTTCTGCGGAGTAATTCGCTGTAGCGGTTTTTTTGCTGATTTCAGGAAACCGGGCTAGTCCCGGTTTTTTTGCGCCTTGGTTTTTCCAGATGCCATCAGCCTGGCTTTACCCACTGAGTGCAAGCGACGGAGTACAACGGTAATTCCGCCAGGTCTGCGCGCATGGCGCTTAGATGACCGCCCCACAGGCAACCGGAGTCCATGGCGTAGGCCTCGACAGGATGGTCGCCCAGACGAATTGTCCCCAGCGTAGACCAGTGACCGAAAAACACCCTCGCTCCCAATGGCGCCCGCGCGGCCTGATACCAGGGGATGAGGCCGCTTGCGGCGTTTTGCGGCGCGCTTTTATTTTTGAATTCCATCCGCCCGTCACGGGTGAGATAGCGCATGCGGGTAAAGGCGTTGATGGTATAGATCAGGCGTTCGCTATCCGACAGGTCATCGCTCCACAGCTCAGGCTGATCGTTGTACATCATGCCGAGCAGTTCCTTGGCATTGTCGCCGCCTAGCGCCTGTTCGACCTCACGCGCATGCGTCAGGCATTGCGCAATGTCCCAGTGCGGGGGAATGCCGGCATGCACCAGAATGGCGTCTTGTTCGGCGGCGTAATGCAGCAAGGGGCGCTTGCGCAGCCAGTCGAGCAACTCGTCGCTATCTTCGGCGCGCAGGATGTCTTCCAGCGTATCCTTGCCCTTGCTTTTTCTGCCGGTCATGGCCACGGCCAGCAGATGCAAATCGTGGTTGCCGAGCACGGTGACGGAGCATGCGTCGAGTTCATGCACGAAGCGCAGGGTTTGCAGGGACTGCGGGCCGCGGTTGACCACGTCGCCGACAAACCACAGACGATCCGTTTCCGGGGCGAAATCCACCAGATCAAGCAGGCGTTTGAGGGGATCGAGGCAGCCTTGCAGGTCGCCGATGACATAGATGGCCATAATGACTACTCGGTCGCAGAGAGCTGTGCGGAGGTCGGCGCCTTGTGCAGCACGATATGGCGAAACCATCCGCGCAGCAGGGCGGGTTGATTGCTGACCAGTTTCAACGCTGCACATTGCGCGAGTATGTCTTCGAACACGACATCCGTGCGCGTCGCCAGGTTGCGGCTGAGTACATTCAGCGCCCGGCGTAGGGGCGCTTTTTGTCCGGGCTGCAAAAACTTGTCCAGAATGAGAATTTCGCCGCCGGGCTTGAGCACGCGCATGGCCTCTTGCAGTGCACGCTGCGGTTCGGGGACGACGGCGAGAATGAGGTGCATCACCACGCGGTCGAATTCACCATCGGCGAAGGCAAGCTGCATGGCGTTGCCGGGCAGGAGGCGGATGGCGCAGTCATGGCGTTTGGCGCTGCGGCGCGCGCGCTCCAGCATGGCCGGCGTGATGTCGATGCCAGTGTAGTCCGCCCCTGCTGGGAGCAGCGGAATGTCCAGACCGCTGCCGATGCCCATCAGCAAGACCTTCTTGTCTTGCCAGGCGTCCAGTTGCGCCAGACTGCGTCGGCGCGCCGTGGTTAGGGCGCTGAAGCTGAGCAGGGTGTCGTAAAACGGCGCCCACAGGGTGTAGGCGCGGCGCAGCGGGGCGGTTTCTTTATCCAAGATGTGATCCATGGTGCGGCCTGTTCTGTTTCATCAGTGCAAAACACGCGGGATGGACAGGGTAAAGCAGGGGATCGGCACGATGAAGCGTTCGCCGCTGGCGCTGACAAAAAGATAATCGCCCTGCATGGTGCCGACTGGAGTGGGAATTACCGCGCCGCTGGAATAGGTGTAGCTCGCGCCAGGTTCCAGCAGTGGCTGGTCGCCTACCACGCCTGGGCCACGCACGATTTCGGTCTGACCATCGGCGTGGGTGATGATCCAGTGGCGCTCCAGCAGGCGGGCGGCTTCATCGCCCAGATTGCGCAGGGTAATGGTGTAGGCGAACGCATAACGGTTCTGGCTGGCATCCGAATGCTGGGCAAGAAAGCTCGCTTCAGGCGTGACTTCAATTTCGGGCGTGGTGGAACTCATGGTGGCTTAGTCATCCGACAGGAAGGGGCATTATGGTGCGGCGCTGCGCTCGATATGCCATTCAAGCGCAGCCTGGCGTTGCAGACGGGCGATGGGCAGGGTCGATAGCGGGTTGTTCAAGGCTTCGTGCAGGGTGGCGCGCTTGTCAGCGCCGCCAAGCATGACGATGCGTCGCTCGGCGGCGGCGATCACCCGGCGCCCAAGCGAGATGCGCCAGGATTGCAACTTTTCCACCCAGACCGCAAGCGCCACGGCTTCGCGGTTTTCGCTGGCCTCCGTGCCGGGGAACAGCGAGGCGTAATGCCCGTCGGCGCCCATGCCCAGCAAGACCAGGTCGAAACGGGGCAGGGCGCTGTCGTCGTCATCCGCCAGACGCTCGCGCAGCAGTTGCGCGTAATGCGCGGCGTCCTGCGCGGGAAGCCCGGGATGGCGCACCATGGGGAAAAACTGCGGCGCAACGGGCAGATGATCGAGCAGGGTTTCATGCACCATGCGCGCATTGCTGTCGGCATGATCGGCGGGGACGCAGCGTTCATCGCCCAGATACAGTTCGGTCTGCGCCCAAGGCAGGCGTTCGCGCCATGCCGCGCTGGCAAGCAGGCTGTAGAGCGTGCGCGGGGTGCTTCCGCCGGCAAGGGCGACGCTGAAGCGACCATGATCTGCAACCGCTTGTTCGGCCAGATGCAGCCAGCGTTGGGCGACGGCGGCGGCAAGGGCGGGAAGATCGTCGTGGATGTGTGTTTCCGACATGGTCGTTCAGTCTCCTGATTAGATCGTATTCGCCTGGCGGCTATTACCAATCACGGGTCGTTTACCTGGATTGGCAAGGCCTAAAAACTCAGGGATGAGTTATTAGGCAACCTGCTAAGAGCGGCGAATTCCGCCAGGCTCAGGGTTTCCGGGCGGCGCACCGGGGCGATGCCCGCTTGCTCGAAGGCGGCGTCATCGACCAGCCCCTTCAGCCCGTTGCGTATGGTCTTGCGTCGCATGTTGAATGCGCGCGCCACCATGAGCGCGAACCGCGCATGGTCGCCGACTTCCACCGGCGGTGCGAGGTAGGGCGTGAGGCGCACGATGCCCGAGTCCACCTTGGGCGGAGGATCGAAGGCTTCCGGCGCGACGTGAAACAGCAGCTCGATGTCGGCGAAGTATTGCGCCATCACGGAAAGGCGTCCGTAGTGCTCGCTGTTGGGCGGCGCAGCCAGGCGTTCGCAGACTTCCAGTTGCAGCATGAAGGTCATGTCGCTGAACAGGGGTTGATCTCCCGCTTGATCGGCTAGGCGCTGCGCGAACAGGTGGAACATCAGCGGCGTGGAGATGTTGTAGGGCAGATTGCCGATGACGCGCAATTTCTCGCCATGTTGCGACAGGCTGGCAAAGTCGAATTGCAGCGCATCAGCCTGATGCACGCGGATTTCGCCCTTGCCGCGGGCGGCGGCGAGCAGATGGGGAATGACGTCGCGATCCAGTTCCACCACGTCGAGCTGCCCGCAGCGCTCCAGTACGGGAATGGTGAGCGCGCCAAGACCAGGGCCGATTTCCACCAGGCGCTCGCCGCTGACGCTCATCGGGTGTGGGGCGATGGCTTCGACGATCTCGGCGATCACGCCCTGATCGTGCAGGAAGTGCTGGCCGAAGCGTTTGCGCGGAATGTGTTTGCTCATGCCTAAGAGGGGTTCGATAAATTCGATCAAGCTGATGGATGGAAACCAAAAATTGGCGAAAAGACGGAGCATACACGCAGTATGTTGATATTTTGAGCCGATTTTTGGTGCAGCAGGCGCGGCTTCAGCGAATTTATCGGCATGCCCTTAACGTCGCTGCGCCGCCATGTATTGAGCCATCAACACGGCCTGCAGCAAGCTGCCGACCTGGGCGCGCCCGCTGCCGGCCAGATCTAGCGCCGTGCCATGATCGACCGAGGTGCGGATCAGCGGCAGTCCCAAGGTGATGTTCACCGCCTCGCCAAAGCCCGCGTATTTGAGTACCGGCAAGCCTTGGTCATGGTACATGGCCAACACCGCATCGGCGTGTTGCAGACGCTCGCGGGTAAACAGGGTGTCGGCGGGCAAGGGGCCGACCAGGTTCAGGCCTTCCGCGCGCAGCCCGGCGAGCACGGGTTCGATGATGTCTATTTCTTCGCGCCCGAGGTGCCCGCCCTCGCCTGCGTGCGGGTTGAGTCCCGCCACCAGGATGCGCGGCGCATGAATGCCGAAGCGGGTGCGCAAGTCATGCGCAAGAATGCGGCACACCTTGTCCAGCGTAGCCGGGGTGATGGCGTCCGGCACGGCGCGCAGCGGCAGATGGGTGGTGGCCAGAGCCACCCGCAGGTGTCCGGCGGCCAGCATCATGACCGGATGGCCGCCGCTCAGCTCGGCGAGAAATTCGGTATGCCCGGAAAATGCCACGCCGGCATCGTTGATCACGCCCTTGTGCACCGGCCCGGTCACCAGCCCCGCCATTTCCCCGCTCAGGCAGGCGCGCGCAGCCATGCGCAGGCTGTCGAGCACATAGTCGGCATTGGCGGCATTCAATCGCCCCGGCTCGACGCGGGCGCGCAGGGGGACGGGGATGATGCTTAGCTCGCCCGCATTGGCGACGCGGGCGGGGCGATGGTTGTCGTGCGGCCGCAGTTGCAGGGGCAGGCCGAGCTGCGCCGCACGCGCCTGCAACAGCTCGGCATCGGCGAGCACGACCAGTTCGCAGGGTAAGGATTTCTGGGCAAGGGCAATAGCCAGATCGGGGCCGATGCCGGCAGGCTCGCCCGGGGTAAGGGCGAGTTTCAGACAGGGAGTTGCGCTCATGGGCGGGCGATAGCCATGTCGCCAGTCATAATCACGGCTGTGGTCATGGCTTTGTTTGGGCGGGCTGACCGATCAGGATGTCCACATAGGCTTCGTCGCGGATGCGACGTTGCCAGCGCTCCAGTTCCTCTTCCGCATGACGGCGCAGCAGTCCCTGGCGGGTTTGTTCGCGCAGGAATTCGATGTTGCCGCTGGCGTCACGGGTTTCCAGCACCTGCAGGATGTGCCAGCCGAACTGGCTGCGGAAGGGGGCGCTCACCTGACCCTGGGGGGTGGCGTTCATCACGCGCTCGAACTCCTCCACCATCATTCCCGGGCGCGCCCAGCCCAAGTCGCCGCCGCGCTCGGCGGAGCCCTTGTCGTTGGAATAGGTTTTGGCCAGCACGGCGAAATCCTCGCCTTTTTCCAGGCGCAGGCGAATGTCTTCCAGACGGCGACGCGCCTCGTCGTCGCTCACCGCATCGCTGGTCTGAATCAGGATATGGCGCGCATGGGTTTCGGTGAGCTTCACGCTTTGCGCGCTGCTCGGGGCGCTCCCGCCGCCGCGCGTTTCTTCGAGCTTGATGATGTGGAAGCCGCTCGGGCTGCGGATCAACTCGGAAACCTGTCCCGGCTGCATGGCCAGCACGGCGTCAACGTAGATGCTGGGCAGGTCGTCGGCGCTGCGCCAACCCAGGTCGCCTCCTTCCAGAGCGTCGCGCGCGCCGGAGACGCTGGCCGCCAGAGCGGCAAAGTCGCCGCCGTCACGCAGGGCTTGCAGGGTTTGCTCGGCCTTGTTGCGCGCCTTGGCGACTTCATCCGGGTTGGCGGCTTCGGGCAGGGCGACAAGAATCTGGCGCACGTGGTATTGCAGATTGGCCTTGCCGCTGCTCTGCTGACCGCGCTTGATGTTCAGCGCGTCGTCGATCTCCTTGTCGGAAATCTGGATGCGGTCGATCACTTCACGCTTTTGCAGGCGGCTGATGATGATTTCGCGGCGGATCTGTTCGCGGAAATCCGCCCAGCTCGTGCCTTCCTTGGCCAGGGCGTCACGGAATTGCTCGACGCTCATGCCGTTGTCGCTGGCGATGCCGCGCAGGGTGGTGTCCAGACTGAGATCATCCACCGTAATGGCCACGCGCTGCGCCAGCTGCAACTCGGTCTTTTGCGTGATCATCTGCTCCAGAACCTGCGGCATGAGCGCCTCGGTCGGCGGCAGAGGGCGTTTGTTGCTGCGCAGCTGGTTGCTGACCAAGGCCATTTGGCGCACCAGTTCGCGCTCGGTAATTACGTCATCGTTCACGATGGCCACGATGCGATCCAGAGCGACCGGGCTGGAAGAGACGGGCGTGGCGGCGACGGCGGACGGCTTGGCGGAGGCCTTGGCAGGCGCTTCCGCCGCCAGCGCATGCGCACAGGCCAGGCTGAGAACGAGGGTGGTGACGGGCAGGATGAGACGAGGCATGGGGATAACCGGAATAGGTCAGTTAAGGGTGTCAGGTCGGTAGCCAAGGATAGCACGTTCAAACCGAGAGTCGGCTTGCGATCCCAGGCTGCCCAGACCCTTGAGTTCGAATTGCAGCAGGGCGGCGGTGGAGTATTCCACTACATCGGGGTTGGGGTTGCTGACGGCATAGTATTCCGCGCCAAACTTGACTCGCCAGCAGCAGCTTTCATAGGCCAGTCCCGCCAGCAGTTGCAGCGGTTTTTCCACATCCAGATCCTGGGCGGCATGGCCGATCACCTGCCATTGGCGACTCAAGGGCCAGGCAAAGGACAGGCCGATTTGGTTCACGCTGGGCAGCCCTTCGGTTTCCGCCTGATTGCCGTAGTACAGGTTCAATAGCCGTTGCTGGTGTGGCAGGTCGTCTGCGGCGGGCAGGGGGCGATAGCTGAGTACGGCATAGGTCTGGCTTTCCGAAGCGGTGATGCGCGTGCTCCATTCGCGGCTGAGGCCGGCGCCAAGCTCGGCGATCGCTTCGCCTGCGCCGCGCGGATTGATCGGGTCGCCGGGGTTGAGCGTGACGCGCTCTTCGCTGAAGCGATATTGCTGCCCCAGGCCGAAGCTCAGGCGCTCGAAGCCTTCGGCGGCATCCATGGCGCGCCAGGTGAGCGCATAGCTCAGGGCATTGGCATCGCCTTGCCGGTCGCGACCGATGAAGCGGTTGGAGCTGAACAGGCGCGACAGGCTGGGCAGCGGCAGGTCGCTGTCGAACAGGGGGACGTCCTGTTCGTGATAGGGGACGTAAAGATAGAACAGGCGCGGTTCGAGCTGCTGGTGATAGCGCTCGCCGAAGCGGTCGAAGAAAAAGCGGGCGTCGATGCTGCTGACCGGGATGTTTTGGGTCTGCGCCGTCTGCGCATCAAGTTGGTAATTCACGCTGTGCAGACCGACGCTGGGCGTGATGCGGTACCAGTTTTCGCCCATGGGCAGGGAGAGCGTCGGCAGCAGGGCGTAGCGCTCGCCTTCCGGGTTCATGTCGTATTCGCTTTTGAAACTGACCGCTTCCGTAAGCAGATTCAGGCGCAGCGCGCCGAGCGCCTGTTCGCCGCTCAGCACAAGCTGGGGCATGCGCTTGTAGGGCAGGCTGGCGCCATTCACGCTGAAGCTCAGGTTTTGGTATTCCTGCGCCAGCAAGGAAAGCTGCCATGCGCCCGTCTGGTCGTTGATCGAGCTTTGCAGGCTGCGCGTCATGCTCAGGTGCGATTCCAGATAGGCGGTATTGCTCACCTGCGCGGAGTTGCCGAAATCGCGGAAGTAGTCGATGTCGGAGGCGCGGCGCACGGCGAGCGAGCTGCTCCAGTCGGCCAGTTGCTGCTGCGCCTGGATGTCGTAGAAATAGCGTTGCTCGTCGGTTTCGCTGTCATTCGGCAGCCAATCGCCGCGCAGGATGCCGCGACCTTCCTGCCAGAGCTGGCGGTATTCGCCGCCCAGCATGACGCCGCGCTTGCTCATCGGGCGCAGGGTTAGTGTGGCATCTCTATCCGGCGCGATATTCCAGTAGTACGGGATGGTTGCACTGATGCCTGTTTCGCTGTTGTAGTTGAAGCTTGGGTAGAGAAAGCCCGTAGCGCGGCGGTCGTCCAGCGGGAAGTCGAAATAGGGGGTGTACATGATCGGCGCGCCCTTGAAGTGCAGCCAGGCGTCGTGCGCCACGCCGCGTCCGGTGGCGTGGTTCAGATCGACCTGACGCGCATCCAGCGTCCAGTCGCGGGTTTCGCCCGCCTTGGGTACGGGGCAGCTGCTCAGGCTGACATCGAACAACTGGTCTTTTTGAGCGTCCAGACGCAGCACCTTGCGACTTTCGCCGGAGAAACGCTGCGGAATGAGCCAGAAGCGCACGTTTTCCGCCTGACCCTGTTCGGCCTTGGGCTGAAACTCGCCATGTTCGGCGAACAGGATGCGCGTGCTGTCCCAGTAGCGCACGCCACCCTGCGCCATGACCTGCTCGGGACTCAGGCGGTAGTTGATGCGCTCGGCCAGCAGGCGTTGATCCTGGTATTGCAGTTGCGCTGCGCCTTGCAGCGTGGCCAGGTTGCCGTCGTAGCGCCCCTGGTCGCCCTCCGCCTGCGCGGGGGCGTTAGGCTCAAGAGCTTGCAAGGCGGGAAGATCAGGGGCGAAGGGCGGGCAAAGAACGAAGCGATCCGCGCCCCATGCCGGGAAAACAGGCAGCAGAAGCAAGGCTGCGGCACGCAGCGCAACCCGGAAATCAGCCACAGAGATCACAGGATCCACGGAGAAAAACGAGAAACAGGCCTCAACGCCGGGCGTTGAAAGTTCATGTGCCAAAGGCTTCCGCATGGACTTCAAGTTCCGCGCCCTCGGTGTTCTCTGTGGCCGGAATCGGCTGCTCAGGCTTGCAGCGGATCAAGGATGGCGCGGAAGTCGTCAAAGATCACATCCATGGCGCGCTGGCCGTTGATGCGGTGCAGCTTGCCCGCCTGCTGGTAGAAGCCGATCAGCGGCGCGGTTTGTTGCTCAAAGGTGGTTAGGCGCTTGGCGACGGTTTCTTCGTTGTCGTCGGCGCGTTGAATCAGAGCCTCGCCGGAAACGTCGCACACCCCTTCCACTTTGGGTGGGTTGGTGTAGATGTTGTAGATCATGCCGCTGTTGACGGCGGTGCGGCGACCGGTCAGGCGACGCATGAGGTCATCGAAGGGCACGTCGAGCAGGATGGCGGCCTGCAGCGGTTTGTTCAGCGCGGCCAGCATGGCGTCCAGCGCCTCGGCCTGCGGGATATTGCGTGGAAAGCCGTCCAGAATGAAGCCGTTTTGCGCATCAGCCTCGCCCAGACGGTCGCGGATCATGCCGAGCACGATGTCGTCGCTTACCAGTTGACCGTTGTCCATAGCTTTTTTCGCTTCCAGCCCCAGCGGGGTTTCCGCCTTCACCTGAGCGCGCAGCAGGTCGCCGGTGGAGATTTGCGGAATGGAGTAACGCTCGACGAGGAACTTTGATTGGGTGCCCTTGCCTGAGCCGGGGGCGCCGAGAAGAACGATGCGCATGGTGTGTTGCCCTTGGTTTAATCGTAGTTGTCACAAAGCGGCTATGATACACGCTCCTTTATTGCTGATGAGGATGGAAAATGCTGCTCGAAAATATCGCCGCAGGCAAAAGCCTGCCGGATGACATCAATGTGGTGATTGAGATTCCTGCGCAGGGCGCGCCGGTGAAGTATGAAATCGACAAGGAAAGCGGGGCGCTGGTGGTCGATCGCTTCATGGCCACTGCCATGTTTTACCCCTGCAACTACGGCTTTATTCCGCATACCTTGTCGGATGACGGCGACCCGGTGGACGTGCTGGTGGTGACCCCGACCCCCTTGCAACCCGGTGCGGTGATTCGCTGTCGTCCGGTGGGCATGTTGCGCATGAGCGATGAAGCCGGCTTTGATGCCAAGCTGGTCGCGGTGCCCTTCGGCAAGCTGACCCCGCTGTATGACCATGTGCAGGAAGTGACCGATTTGCCGGAGTTGCTGCGCGCGCAGATTGCGCATTTCTTCGAGCAATACAAGGCGCTGGAAAAGGGCAAGTGGGTCAAGGTTGACGGTTGGGCGGACGCGGCGGCGGCGCGCGCCGAAATCGTGGCCTCGGTTGAGCGCCTGCAAGCCAGCATGGCGGACTAAGCCGGTCCATCGTCCCGGCACACTCAGGCATGAAGCGCATATGGAAAGAGCCTAAAGCAGCTTCCCGATCCATGGAGGACGAGGCGCGTGTGCGCGATATCCTCCTGCATCGTGCCGTGTTTGCCGGGCTGGTGTGTTTTTTTGTGCTTGCCGTCGTGGTGGCGCGCGTGGTCTGGTTGCAGGTTTCCGCGCACGAGCACTTCACCGAGCTGGCAGAAAAAAACCGCACCCGTTCCGAACCCATTCCGCCGTCGCGCGGGCTGATCTATGACCGCAACGGCATCCTGCTGGCGGACAACACACCGTCCTTTCAGGTGGAGCTGGTGCCGGAGCAGGTCAAGGACATGGAGGCCACGCTTGCTCTGCTCGGCGAAATCCTGGCGCTGGACGAGGACGATGTGGAACGTTTTCGCAAGGCGCTGAAAAACAGCCGTCCTTTTGATGGCATCCCGCTGAAATTCAACCTGAGCGAAGAGGATATTGCGCGTCTGGCGGTCGAGCGCCCGCGTCTGCCGGGAGTCGAGGTGCAGGCGCGCCTGACTCGCATTTACCCGCGCGGCGCGTTGACGGCGCATGCGGTGGGCTATGTCGGGCGCATCAACGAACGCGAGATGGAAAGCATCGAGCACGACGCCTATGCCGGAACCTCGCACATCGGCAAGACCGGCCTGGAGCGCTTTTACGAGGATCGCCTGCATGGCCGGGTGGGTTCGCGCAAGCTGGAGGTGGATGCCCATGGGCGCAGCCTGCGTGTTCTGGAGGAACAGCCGGCCACGCCGGGCGAGGACTTGCACCTCAGTCTGGATGTGCGCCTGCAGGAGGCGGCCGAGGCGGCTCTGGGCGATTACCTCGGCGCAATCGTGGCGCTGGATCCGCGCAATGGCGAGGTGCTGGCTATGGTCAGCAAGCCTGCGTTTGACCCGAACCTGTTCGTGAATGGCATCCGCAGCAAGGATTACCGCGCCCTGATGGACAACCCGGATCGCCCTCTGTTCAATCGCGCCTTGACGGCGGCCTACCCGCCCGGCTCCACGGTCAAGCCGATGATGGGGCTTGCCGGCTTGTCCTATGGTCTGATCACCCCGGAATGGCGCATGTTCGCCGGGCCGTATTACCAGTTGCCCAATGATGACCATCGCTACCGTGACTGGCGCAAGGGAGGTCATGGCTGGGTGGATCTGGATCATGCCATCGCCCAGTCCTGTGACGTGTATTTCTACGATCTGGCCTATCGCATGGGCATCGACCGCCTGCATGACTTCGCCCTGGATTTTGGCCTGGGGCGGGTGACCGGGGTGGATTTGCCGGGCGAGGCCGCCGGGCTGGTGCCGTCCAAGGAGTGGAAGCGCAGGAGCAAAAAACAGGCCTGGTATCCGGGGGAAACCCTGATCGCGGGCATCGGGCAGGGTTATATGCTGTCCACGCCGCTGCAACTGGCGCAGATGACGGCGACGCTGGCGCAGCGCGGAGCGGCCTTTCGTCCGCGCCTGTGGCGTGATGCGCCCAAGGAGGCTTTGCCGCCGGTCAAGCTGGCGCGCGAGGCGTGGTGGAGCGCAGCGCTGGGCGGAATGCTGCACGTGGCGCATGCCGATTACGGCACGGCAAGCAAGTACATCGGCAAGAACGCGCCCTATCTGATGGCGGGCAAATCGGGCACGGCGCAGGTGTTTACCGTCAAGCAGAACGAAACCTACAACGCCAAGAATCTCAGCAAGAAGCTGCACGATCACGCCGTGTTCATCGCTTTCGCGCCGTTTGACGCGCCGCGTATCGCCGTGGCGGTGTTTGTGGAGCATGGCAGCAGCGGTTCGGGTGTGGCGGCGCCGATGGCGCGCAAGGTGATGGACACCTGGCTGCTGGGCGAGGCGCAGGACAAAGCGCCCGCCACGCTGGGGATGGGTGCGGGAGGACGGGAATGAGCGCTTGGCGCGAAAAAATGGGCAGCGCGTTTTCCGCCCTGCAAGTGGATGAGGGCGCCTTGCTGCGTTGGCTGAAGCTTGATCCCTGGCTGGTATTCGCCCTGCTGCTGCTCTTGGGCGTGGGCGCGGTCACGGTGTACAGCGCCTCGCATCAAAGCATGGCGCAGATGGTCAATCTGGGGGCGCGCATCGGCATGGGGGTGGTGCTGATGCTGCTGATGGCGCGCATTCCGCCGACGGTCTACCAATTCTGGTCGCCCTGGCTGTTCGCGTTCGGCGTATTGCTCTTGCTGGCGGTGGAGTTGTTCGGGCATGTGGGCAAGGGCGCGCAGCGCTGGCTGGATCTGGGCTTCATGCGCTTCCAGCCTTCCGAGATTCTCAAGCTGGCGGTGCCGATGATGGCGGCCTGGTACCTGTCCCTGCGCGCCCTGCCGCCCAGGCCGCTGGATATTCTCGTGACTTTGCTGATCATTGCCGTGCCCATGGGGCTGATCATGTTGCAGCCGGATCTGGGTACGTCGATCCTGGTCGGGGCGGCAGGCATGTTCGTGCTCTTTCTGGCTGGACTGTCCTGGAAATATATCGCCGGATTCCTCGTCGCCCTGGCGGGCTTGCTGCCCCTGATGTGGCAGTTCGGCCTGCACGACTATCAGCGGCAGCGGGTCATTACCTTGCTTGACCCGGAAGCCGATCCTCTTGGTACGGGCTATCACATCATCCAGTCGAAGATCGCCATCGGCTCGGGCGGGGTGTCGGGCAAGGGCTGGCTGAACAGCACCCAGTCGAATCTGGATTTTTTGCCCGAGGGGCACACCGACTTCATTTTTGCGGTGTTCTCCGAAGAATTCGGCCTGGTCGGCGTGGTGTTGCTGCTCCTGCTCTATCTGTTCATCATCTTGCGCGGGCTGTATATCGCCGTGCAGGCGCCGACCATCTACGGGCGTCTGGTGGCGGGCAGTCTCAGCCTGAGCTTCTTCGTCTATGTTTTCGTCAATACCGGCATGGTGACCGGCCTGTTGCCGGTGGTCGGCGTGCCCTTGCCCCTGGTGAGCTATGGCGGCACGGCCATGGTGACCCTGATGGCCGGTTTCGGTATGCTCATGTCCATTCATACTCATCGACCCTTTATGGCGGCCTCGAAATGAAACCAACCCTTCTTCTGCGTCGCGCCGCCCTGCTGGGCGTTCTGCTGGCGCTCAGCCCATTGCCGATGGCCTGTGCCACTGCAGCGAACACCGAACTGGTGCAGCGCGACGACGTGCGCGAATTCGCGCGCGAAGTTAGTCAGCGCAATGGGTTGGATCAGGGCGAAGTCCTGGCGATTCTCGCTCAGGCGCAAATTCAGGAATCGATCATTGCGGCCATGGATCGCCCGGCGGAAAGCAAGGCCTGGTATCAGTACCGCCCTATTTTCGTCAACGAAAAGCGCATTGCCGACGGTGCGGCATTCATGCGTGAACATGCCGCCAAACTGTCCGAACTGGAGCAAAAGTACGGTGTTCCGTCGGAAATTCTGGTGGCCATCGTCGGTGTGGAAACTGGCTACGGGCGCAATGTGGGCAAGTATTCCGTGCTGGACGCCCTGGTCACGTTGAGCTTTGAGTATCCCAGGCGTGCGCCTTTTTTCCGCAAGGAGCTGGAGCAGTTCATCCTGCTGGCGCGGGATGAGAACGTGTCGGTGAGCAATGCCAAGGGTTCGTACGCTGGCGCGATGGGTTTGCCGCAGTTCATGCCGAGCAGCTACCGCCAGTGGGCGGTCGATGGTGACGGAGACAGCAAGCGCGACTTGTGGGGCAGCACGGACGATGTGCTGGCCAGCGTGGCGAATTATTTTGTCGAACACGGCTGGCAGCGCGGCGGCAGCGTGATCGTTCCGCTCAGCATGCCGGAAAGCCTGCTGGAAACGCCGGGTCGATTTGAGGCCATGCTCAATCGCGGACGCGATCTTGCCGCCAAGACCACCCTTGGCGAGTTGCGCGCCCTGGGCGTGGGCGTTCCCATCGCCCAGGGGCGTGACGATCTGCCCATCATGCTCATACCTCTACAGGAAGAGGATGATTTGCGTTACATGGGCGGCTTGCCGAATTTTTTTGTGATTACGCGTTACAACCATAGCGCGCATTACGCGCTGGCGGTGTGGGAGCTGGCGCAGGCCATCCGGCAAAGAAGCCAGAACCAGGGGAGCAAGAGTGCATCATGAGCCTCCAGCCGTCCATGCGTATCGCTGCGCTGCTGTGCATGGCAGCGCTCGTCGCGTGGTTGGCTGGCTGTTCTTCCGCGCCCAAGCCTGCGCCGAAAGGCGCAGATGGCTACAGCAAATATGGCAATCCCAACAGCTACGAGGTTTTGGGTGAACGCTACGAGGTAATGCGCAGCAACCGGGGCTACAAGGAAACCGGCATCGCTTCGTGGTACGGGCCGGGGTTTCATGGCAAGCGCGCCTCGGCGGGCGAGACTTATGACCAGAACGCCATGACTGCGGCGCACAAAACCCTGCGCATTCCCTGCTATGTCGAGGTCACCAATCTGGAAAACGGGCGCAAGGCCGTGGTGCGGGTGAATGATCGCGGCCCCTTCCACGAAAACCGCGTGATTGATCTGTCCAAGGCGGCGGCGGATAAGCTCGGCGTGGTCGGCAAGGGCACGGCCATGGTCGAAGTGCGTCATCTGGATGAGTATGCCCCCGGCGCCGCGCCCGCAGAGCGCTCCAATGAGCAATTCAGGGAGCCGCCATTGAGCGAGACCCTGGTCGCCATGAGCCAGCCCGAGCCTGCCCCCCTTGCCGCCGACCCGGTAGCCCGCCCGGCTGCAGCCGCTATCGCGCCGCTGGCCTCGCGTCCCGTTCCCGAGTGGGGGCGCAATATCTACGTGCAGCTTGGCGCCTTCAGTCTGCGCCCGAACGCCGAGCAATTGCGCAGTAAATTAGAAATAGCTAATATAAGCGGCGTTAATGTGGTGCAAAGAGACGACGGTCTTTTCCGCGTGCGCATCGGGCCGCTCTCATCGGTGGATGACGCTGACGCCTTGGCAGCCAAGCTGGATGCGGCGGGCGTTTACGGTCGCCACATGGTCGTCGAGTAGCCCTGAATCCGTCCGTCAGGGCGCGCAAACAATCTGGGATTTGACATGAAACATGATGACTTGCGCCGACGGGGCTTGCGCACTTTTCGGCTGACAATGTGCCTTGGAATGTCCTTGGGACTGTGTTTCGGCACTTCCTCAATCGCGCTGGCTGAAGCGGCTGCGACGCAGAGCCTGGACTTCAACGCCTGCGTCGAGCGCGCCCTGGCGCAGAACCCGGAGATGGAAATAAGCCGCGCGCAGATCGAGCAGGCCTCCGCCGCTGTGCGCCAGGCCGAGGCGGGGTGGATGCCGCGCCTGAATCTGTCGATGACCGGAACCTATTCCAACGATGCCCTGAATGTCTTTGGCATGAAACTCAGCCAGCGTGATGCAACGTTCGGCGATTTCGGCTTTGGCCAGTTTGACGCCAGCAACCCGAACATTCTGAATGTCGCGCCGAATGATCTGAATGACCCCGGCGCCATGGGCAACGTGAACACGCGCATCGAATTGCTCGTGCCGGTGTACAACGGCGGCATGGTGGAAAGCTACGTACAGCAGGCGCGCGCGATGACGGCGGCGGCGCAGGAGGGTGATGCCGCCGCGCGCCAGGCGCTGGTCAAGCAGGTGACCATGGCCTACGAAGGGGTGCACGCGGCGCGCGCTTTCATCAAGGTCGGCGATCAGGCGCGTCTGGCTTCGGAAGAATATGTGCGTATCGCCGAAAAAATGCTGGGGCAAGGCGTGTCGCTGAAAAGCGATTACCTGATGGCGCAGGTGCGCCTGGATGATGTCCGGGTGCAACTCGCCCAGGCACGCAACCAGGAAGCGGTGGCGCTCGACCAGTTGCGCCTGTTGCTGGGTATGGCGCTGGAAACGCCGGTCGATGTCGGTGCGCCGGTCGTCATGCCGGCGGTGGAAGGGGCATCGCAGGATTTGCAGGCGGAAGCGGTGGCCAATAATCCGCAGCTTAACGCGGCGCGGCATCAGTTGAGCAGTCTGAATGCCGGGGTGGAGGCTGCGCGTGCGGCAGGCAGGCCGCAGGTGAATCTGATGGCGCGTCAGGACTGGAACGATCCGGGTCTGGAGTTCGGCGCCAATTCCTACACCGTGGCCGGGGTGCTGAGCTGGAACGCTTTCGATGGCGGCGCCAGCCATGCGGCGGTGGATCGGGCGCAGGCGGCGCGCATCGAAATGGACGCCAAGCTGCGTCAGGCCGAGGATGGCGTGCGTTTGCAGCTGCGCGATGCGGCACGCAAGGCGCAGGAGATCGACGAGCGCATCGTGGCGCGTCAGCGTGCCTTGACGCAGGCGGAAGAGGCGGTGCGCCTGACGAAAAAGCGCTACGAAAACGGCCTGGTCACCATGCTGGAGCTGCTGACGGCGCAGGCGCAGCAGGACAAGGCCAACGCCGATCTGATCTCCGCACGCTATGAGCAGATCGTGCAGCGCGCCGAGTGGATGCGCATTCTTGGGCGGCTCACGCCGGAGCGGCTGGGGGTTGCGCCCGCCGCAAAAAACGTTCAAACCCCCGTGCAAAAGCCTGTGGGGACAGCATCATGATTCGAGGGTGCAACATGGATATGATGAAAACGCCTTATCGCTCGTTCCTGGCGCTCTGCCTGCTGACAGGTCTGGGCTTGGCGGGCTGTTCGCACGAGAGCGCCGAGACGTCCGCAGCCGCTGCGGCGCCGCGTGAGGTCAAGGCGCAGGTCGTGCAGGTTCAGGCGCGCAATGTGTCGGCCAGCTTTCCGGTGGCGGGCGTGGTCGAGGCGGTGGACAGCGTGCAGCTTGCCTCGCGGGTGATGGGGCATATCCGCGAGCTGCATGTGGTGCAGGGGCAGGCGGTGAAAAAGGGCGAAGTGCTGTTTGAGATCGACCCGGTGGACACCCAGGGCGCGCTGAACCAGGCCAGGCAGAATCTGGTGCAGGCCGAGGCCGCGCTGAAGGATGCGGCGGCGGATTACGAGCGCTTCAAAAATCTCTATCGTGACGAGGCGGTCAACAAGCAGCAACTGGAAAAGATGCGCCTGAATTACGAGGTGAGCGCAAGCCGCGTGGCGCAGGCCAAGGCAGGCCTGGACGTGGCCAAGGGACAGCTCAGCTACACGCGCATCACTGCGCCGATGGACGCCATCGTCACCGCCAAGCTGGCCAATGAGGGCGACATGGCCAATCCGGGACATGCCGTGCTCACCCTGGAAGACCCGTCGCGCATGCAGGTGCGAGCCGCTGTGCCGGAGAGCGTGTTTCGCATGTTGAACATCGGGGATGCGGTGCTGGTTGAGGTGAACGGCATGGACGAGCCGCTGACGGCCAAGGTGTCACGCATGACGCCGACAGCCGATGCTCAGGCGCACACCTATCCCGTCACCCTGGAAGTGTCCGCGCCCGGCCTGCGCAGCGGAGCCTTCGCCCGCGCGCTGTTTCCCCAAGGGGAGCGCCAGGCCTTGCTGATTCCGCAGGCGGCCTTGCTTGATCGCGCGGGCGTGCATGGAGTGTTCGTACTCGACAAGAACGCGCTGGCGCATTACCGCATGGTGCGTACCGGCGGCGTACAGGCTGACGGCATGGTGGAAGCGCTGGCTGGTCTGGCGGCGGGAGAGCGCGTCGCTCTGCCCGCCGCCGGGATGTTGATGCACAACGGCGACAAGGTCGTGGAATAAGCCATGCAACAGGCAACCGAACATTCCGCCCAGGCCGAGGCGCCTTTGAACATCGCCGGCAAGCTGGCGCAGACCTTTATCCATTCCAAGATCACGCTGTTGATCATTATCGCCATCACCCTGGTAGGACTGCTCGCGCTGCTGATCACTCCGCGCGAATACAACCCGAAGATCGTGGTGCCGGCGGCGAATATCATCGTCGCCAAGCCGGGAGCGAGTGCGGCGGAAGTGCGCGATCTGGTGGTGCGTCCGCTGGAGGCGATCATGCGCGCCCAGTCGGGCGTGGATCATACTTTCGGCTATGCCGCAGATGATGTCGGCGTGGTCACCGTGCAGTTCAAGGTGGGACAGGATCAGGAAGACAGCCTGGTCAAGTTGTACAACCAGCTGATGCAGAACATGGATCGCATCCCCCCGGGGGCGATGCAGCCCATCGTCAAGCCGATCAACGTGGACGATGTGCCGATCATGACCATCGCGCTGGCGGCATCTCCGGCAGCCAGCGATGCGCAGGGCCTGGATGAGCAAAAGCTGCGCGAAATCGGCCTGTTGCTGATGGAGCATCTGCGTAATGTGCCGGGCGTGTCGCTCACCGAGGTGGTGGGCGGCAAGTCGCGCGCAGTGAACGTCTGGCTGGATGCGCTGAAGATGCAGTCGCGCGGCGTGAGTCTGGATCAGGTGGCGAAGATGCTGCAGGCGGGCAATGTCTCCGCGCCCCTGGGCGAAATGGTGGCGGCGGGGCAAGCCATTCCCTTGCGCCTGAGCGGCGCGCTGCACTCGGCGGCGGACATCGGCGAGACGATCGTCGGCGTCTCGCCGCCCGCGCCCGGACAAATGCAGGGCAAGCCGATTTATCTGCGCGATATTGCGCGCATCGAAGATGGCGTGCGTGAGGTGGAAAGCCTCAGTCGTCTGGGCTTCGGTGCGGCGGCGCACAATCCGCCCTTCCGTGGCGAGGAGCCTGCGGTGACCCTGGTGCTGGCCAAGCAGGCGGGCACCAACGCGGTGGTGGTGGCCGATGCGGTGCTGGCCAAGCTGGACGAGCTGAAAAAACTTGCGCTGCCGCAGGGCATTGAAGCGGTGGTGACGCGCAACGACGGCGCCAAGGCGAATGAGGCGGTGAACACCCTGTTCGAGCATTTGGCGATCGCGATCGGCTCGGTGGTGCTGATCCTGATTTTCTTCCTTGGCTGGCGTGAGGCGGGCATCGTCACCCTGACCGTGCCGCTGATTCTGTTCGTGGTGCTGGCGACCGGCTTGCTGATGGGGCAGACGATCAACCGCATCACGCTGTTCGCCCTGATTCTTTCCCTGGGGCTGCTGGTGGATGCGGCCATCGTGGTGATCGAGAACATTCATCGCCATATGCACCACCACAGCGGCGGCGATTTCAGCAAAATGCTGGTCACTGCGACCAATGAAATCGGTAATCCGACCAATGTGGCCACGGTGGCGGTGATTCTGGCCTTTATTCCCATGGCCTTCGTCAGCGGCATGATGGGGCCGTTCATGCGTCCGATCCCGCTGAACGTGCCGGTGGCGATGATCGCCTCCCTGGTGGTGGCCTATATCGTCGTGCCCTGGGCGGCGCGCATCTGGCTGTCGAACAAGGCGGCGGCGCGCGCACTGGTCAACTCCAGCACGCTGGAAGAGATGGGGCGCGACCAGAAGGACGTCCTGCACCGCGCCTATGTGGCGGTGATGCAGCCCCTGCTGCGTTCGCGCTGGATGCGCTGGGTCACCATTCTGGTCGTTATCGGCCTGCTGGCGGCGGCGATGCTCATGCCCGCCTGGCAATTCGTGCGCCCCAGCGGCATCGACGGCCCGCTCTCGCCCCTGGGCGTGGAGCTGAAAATGTTGCCCAACGACAATACCAACACTTTCCTGGTGCAGGTGGACATGCCCGAGGGCACGGCGCTGGCGGAGACCGACCGCGTGGTGCAGGCGGTGAGCGCAGTGCTGGCGGCGCATCCGCAGGTGCAGGATTACACCACCTACAGCGGCATGACCGCTCCCATTGACTTTGCCGCCCTGGTGCGCGGCGACCTGGTCAAGCGCGGCGCCCAGATCGCGCAGATTCGCGTCAATCTGCGCGACAAGCACGCGCGCAGCATCAACTCGCATGAGCTGGCCGAGCAGATCGCCCAGGCGCTGGAGCCTTTGCGCGCCGACTTCCCGCAGGCGCGGCTGAAGATTTACGAGACTCCGCCCGGCCCGCCGGTACAGGCGCAGATTCTGGCCGAACTCTACGGCCCGGATTACGCCAGGCTGCGCGAATCGGCGGCCTATGTCGATGCCGCGTTCAACAAGACCTACGGCATGATTAACGTCGATGACTCGGTGGGTGCGGACGTGCTGACCTATCGCGTGCGCCTGGACAAGGAAAAGGCCATGCTCTCCGGCGTAGCCGACGGGCAGGTTGCGCAATTGCTGCGCGATGCCGTTTCCGGTTTGCCGGCGGGAACCCTGCATGTGGCGGAGGATGCGCCGCAGCCGCGCGAGCCGGTGGAAATCGTTCTGCGCCTGCCGCAGGATCAGCGCGCCCTGCCGCAGCAGTTGCTGAGCATGGGCGTGAAAAACGCGCAGGGCGTGTTCGTGCCTTTGTCCAGTATCGCCACGCTGGAGCAGGTTGCAGGCAACAAGCCTTATCTCGACCGCGACCAGCATCCGTTCGTGATGGTGGGCGGCGAATTGCTGCGTTCCAGTCCGGTGTATGCCGTGCTGGCGCTGGACAAAGCGCTGGATAAGCAGGCGCTGCCCAATGGCGTGAGCTTCACCACCGGCAATCTGGGCTTCGTGCAGGCGGAACCCAAGGATATCGTCGATTACACCCTGCTCTGGGGCGGGGAGATGCGCCTGACGCTGGACGTGTTCCGAGATCTGGGGTCGGCGTTTATCGTCGCCATCATCCTGATCTATCTGATGCTGGTGGCCTACTACAAGTCCTTCATGTTGCCCTTGATCGTGATGGGCGCCATTCCGCTCACCCTGGTCGGCATTTTCCCCGGTCACTGGCTGACCGGGCAGGCGTTTACCGCCACCTCGATGATCGGCGTGATCGCCTTGGCGGGGGTGGTCGTGCGGAACTCCCTGTTGCTGATCGATTTCATTCTCGATTACCGCAGGCAGGGCTACAGCCTGGAGCAGGCAGTGATCGAGGCCGGCGCGGTGCGTTTCCGCCCGATTTTGCTGACTGCGCTGGCGATCATGCTGGGCTCGCTCATCATGGTGTCCGACCCGGTATTCGGCGGGCTGGCGGTGTCATTGATCTTCGGTACGCTGGCCTCCACCCTGCTGACCCTGGTCGTGATTCCGCTGGTGTACTGGCGTTGGCAGCGCAACATGGCGGGTTCATAAGCTGTTTTTGGGCTGAATGCCTCACACCCTTATAAATCTGCTGGATAGCGGATAGAATGCGTGAGCGAACTCTAATAAGGACGGAATAATGGCCGATCGCAGACTCAAGGTTTTCTACACCGTGGCACGTTTGCTCAGCTTCACCAAGGCGGCGGAATCGCTGCATATGACGCAGCCGGCGGTGACGTTTCAGGTGCGCCAGCTGGAAGAGCATTTCGATACGCGCCTGTTTGATCGCACGCACAACCGCGTCACCCTGACCGATGTCGGCCAGGTGGTGTATGAAGTCGCTGAGCGTATCTTCGAGCATTACGACGAGATGGAGCGGCGGGTGCGCGAGATGACCGGCGAGATGGGCGGCTCGCTGAACATCGGCGCAAGCATGACTGTGGCGGAAAACATGCTGCCTGCGCTGCTCGGCCAGTTCAAAAAGAAACACCCCGACCTGAACGTGCGTCTGAAAGTGGGCAACAGCGAGTCGATCGTGTCCATGGTGGAGCACAACGTCATTGATCTGGCCATCGTCGAGGGCGGCATCAGCAACAAGAACCTGATGGTGGAGCCTTGCCGCGATGACGAGCTGGTGGTCATCATGCCTCCGGATCATCCATTGGCGAAATGCGAGACAGTGACCGTCGATCAGCTCATGCCATATCAGTTCATCTGCCGTGAAGAAGGCTCGGGCACACGCGAAGCGATCATGAACTACCTGATCGAGCAGGGCTATCCCGATGGCTGGACGGTGTGCATGGAACTGGGCAGCCCGGAGGCGATCAAGGGCGCGGTCGAGGCGGGCATGGGCTTGTCAGTGATGTCCAAGTCCGGCATCAGCAAGGAATTGAAGCTTGAAATGCTGGTCAGCGTGCCTCTCGATCCTCCGCTGCTGCGCGGCTTCTCCTTCGTGCGTCAGCGCCACAAATTCCGCCTGCCAGCCATGGAGGCCTTGCTGACGTTCGCGCGCGCCTTCTGTTCCAGGCAGGGGTGAGCTTGGTCGCCCTGTGTTTTTGTTGCAGGCCCGGGCAGGGATGCCGGTCGCATCAGGACGGACAGAATTGAATGCTTGAGGCAGCCAGAGCGCATGCCAGGTCGATCAAGTCCGAATGGATCGGGGATGGGACGTTCACTCAGGGTCTGTTTGGGATAGTGGAAGTTCAATCCTTACTTCCAACCCCCCGTTTTCGCTTGCCCCCAAGCGCAACACTCCTTGCTCCAGGCGCGCTACGCGCGCGGCGATCGCCAGCCCCAGGCCGGAGCCCCCAGGCTCGTTGCGCGCTTCGCTGCCGCGCGTAAACGGCTGAAGCAGCTCTTCAACCCGCGCTGCGGGGATGCCGTCGCCGTGATCTTGAACCAGAATCAGCGCTCGTCCGGGCTGGCTTGTCGTGATGATGCAGTACGGTGGGCGAGCGTAGCGCAGGGCGTTTTCAATCAAATTGTCCAGCATCCGCCGCACCGCCTGAGGGCGCAGACGCACGGAAGGCAAGGCGTCATCCAGTTTCAGGGCGAAAGGCGCCTCCAGTTCATGCACACGTTCGGCGATCAATCGGTTGAGGTTGGTCGGCACGGGATGTTCACGGTTGCCAATGCCGGCGAAGTCAATGAACTGGCTGATGATGCCTTCGATCTGCCTGCAGTGACGGGCGATGCTCGCAGCATATTCCGACCCGGTTTGCTCGCCGATAATCTCTGCGCTCAGGCGTATCTTGGTCAGCGGCGTGCGCAGATCGTGTGAAACCCCAGCGAGCATGATTGCACGTTGCTTGTCCTGGTCGGCGAGTCGGGACTGCATGTGGTTGAAGCCACGGCAAACATCCGCGATTTCCTTTGGGCCGTTTTCGGGCAGTCGCGGTATGTCCTCATTCCGCCCCACGGCATGTACCGCCTTGACCAATTGCGTCAGGGGGCGATTGATCAGACGCTGGATAAATAATGCGCCCAACAGCGCCAGCGCGATGCCGATCAGCCAGGCCACAAGTACGGCGCGTGGAAGATTCGGTATGGTCTGCAAGCCGGTTGTGGCCAGCCAGTATCTTTGGCCATCAAGGCTAATCTGCATGTAAAACATGCCGCCCGATTCGCGTTTCCAAACGGTGCTCAATCCTGATTTTGCAAGACGCTCAGAGGTTTTGCGTATCAGCATGCGCTGAGCGGGCAGGGCAAGCGGGGCGACAGTTTCCCGGCTGCGGTGTTCTGTGCTGTGGGCATTGAACGCGACGACAAAATCCTCGCGTTGATTCGGAGGCAGTGCGCGAATGCCCGCGCTGGTCGCAATCAGGTTGTCCGCCAGGGTTGTCGCCAAGCGTTCGATAAAGGGGGCTTGGACAAAGAGGTAGAATCCAAGGCCGCCAAGGATTTGCCCGATAACGATCAACACGAACAGCAGCAAGATATTGCGCCCCAGCAGGGAGGCGGGCAACAGCCTCATTCCCCTTCCCCGGTCAAGTGCAGAACATAACCCTTGCCGCGTACGGTGAGAATATGGCGTGGTCGGCTTGGAACATCTTCGATAAGACGACGCAGGCGCAGGATTTGCACGTCGATGCTGCGTTCGGTCGTCTCCGCGCCCCTGCCATGCGTCATCTCCAGCAGTTTTTCACGGCTCAGCGGGCGTCCAAGGTTGGCCGCAAGCACGCGCAGCAACTCGTACTCGGCGCTGCTGAGCGCTTCTGTTCGCCCAGCTTTGTGCAGCATCCTGTTTTCAAGATCCAGCAGACAGTCTCCTAGCGTCAGTTTAGGCGGCGGGTGGCGCTTATCATTTGCGCCCAGCATGGACTGGCGGCGGATCATCGAGGTCACGCGCGCCAGTAGTTCGCGTGGTTCGAATGGCTTGGGCAAATAGTCATCCGCTCCCATTTCCAGGCCGATAATGCGGTCGATCGTTTCGCCACGCGCGGTCAACATGAGGATCGGCACGGTTTCCCCCGCCATGCGCAGGCGCTTGCAAATTGAAAGCCCATCTTCGCCGGGCATCATGATGTCGAGTATCAGTACATCAAAGCTTTCCCGTGACAGCAACCGGTCTACATCGGCTCCATCACGAGCCTGACGCACCCGATACCCGCGCGAGCCCAAATACGTCGCCAGCAGGGCGCGTAGCTCGGCTTCGTCATCAAGCACAAGGATTTTTCCAGCCTGTTCCTGCATGACGCTCACACACTCCAAAAGGGGGGAATACAGGCCGAACACGCTGCATGCAGCCTTAATCCCTGGCGGGGAGCGTTCGCGGCATGTGTGCATTTTTTCATGGGGGATCGGATTAACCCTTTGCATTGGGTATCGCTGATTCTACGCCAGGGCATCTGTCGGCTTGGTTTGAAATGTTACAAAGCGTTACCAGAGGAGGCGCTGGTCATTGAGCGTCATGCTTCCTGCGAGTCTGGTCACCCATTCCGGCTTCAATCCGTCTAACTTAACACCCGTCGAAAGACAAGGGCTCTCCAGGTTGAACCTAAGTACACCCTGAAGAACGTATATGCAATTGATTAGGGGGCTAGCTCATGAAAAAAATGACGCCAGTGTTCGGCGCAGTGTTGTTTGGACTGATGTTTTCCGCCAGCGCTTGGGCTGATGGCGGCGGGCGCTTCGCTCGTGAAAATGCCCAGGGCGGCATCACCGCAGGCTCCGCGCATCAGGTCAGCGGCGAGAATGGCAGCGTGACGCAGGGGCGGGGCGTGCGTAGCGATGGACAGGGGAATTTGCGCGCAGCAAGCGGCGGTGCGGTGCAAACCGTGAATGGAGGAGCTGCTGGACGCGCGGGCTATACGACTCGAAATGCGGACGGAAGCGTGCAGCACCAGAGCGGCATGGCGGCCAGCGGAAGTCAGGGCAGCCTGAAAAGCACAGGCAGCACGAGCGTAGACGCCAGTGGCAATGTCAATCAGAGTCGCAGCACCGAAGCTACCAATGCCGCTACGGGCAACAGTTATCAAGGGAACACAAGCTACGACACCTCCAGTGGCCTGAGTCACACTTCGACGTGTTATGACGCGTCGGGCAATGTCATCGCCTGCCCTTCACGCTGAGACGTCGTTCACTATTTTACTGAATGCGGGGCTGCCGTAAGGCCGCCTTCTCGGTCGACTTTTCCTTGCACTGCGTCCAAGGATCAAGCCCGGAAACAGCGATCCAGGCACAATCGTTTCAGGTTCTATGGTTCTTCGATTTGGAGTTTTTTATGAGAAAACAGAAAACATGGCTTTTTGCAACGGTTTTGACCCTTGCGGGCATGGCCCTGCCGCCCGTTGTCGCAGCCGACCTTCCCGGGGACAACAATGTGGCCAAAGCGGCGCAGGAGCGCTTTGCTCTAGCGGATCAAAATTCCGATGGACAGCTAACGGCGCAGGAGGTTGAAGGCAAGATGCCTTATGTGTCTCGTCATTTCGCGGAGATTGACGCGGACAAAAGCGGCATAGTGACCAAGGATGAGTTACGCCAATATGCCACCAACAAGCGTCCCGCCTTTTCCGGGGTGGCGCAGTGAGTGCGGCTCTGATGTCGTGCATTACGGGGCTTGCGCAAGACTTGGAGTTTGCCCTCTTGTATGGCTTCCGCTGTCGCAACAGAAGATTCAGCGGACAATCCACTCTTGCAGGGGTGCATAGCGAGGAGGCGGAGAAAACGGTTTTTCTGTGCAGACGCTAAGTATGCCCACGTCGCATCAAGACGAATGTCATTGAAATGCGCGAGACAGCCGCCCGGGCATGCCCCGGGCGTTATTTTTCCAGCAGGCGCGGCATGAGTTCGACCATATTGCAGGGGCGGGTGCGGTTGTCGAGTTGCGCCTGGATCAGCTTGTCCCAACCGTCGCGGCACGCGCCGGAAGAGCCGGGCAGCACGAACAGATAAGTGCCGTTGGCCACGCCCGCCGTGGCGCGCGATTGTAGGCTGGATGTGCCGATGTCGTGGAACGAAAGCGCACGGAACAATTCGCCGAAGCCTTCGATTTCCTTGTCAAACAATGGCCGTACCGCTTCCGGGGTGCCGTCGCGTCCGGTCAGTCCGGTGCCGCCGGTGCTGATGACGACTTGCACGGCATCGTCGGCGATCCATTCGGAAACCACGGCGCGAATGGCGTATTTATCGTCCTTGACGATGCGGCGGGCGTGCAGGCAATGCCCGTGGGTTTCGATACGCGCCGCCAGAACTTGCCCCGAAGTGTCGTTTTCCGGAGTGCGTGTGTCGGAGACGGTGAGGACGGCGATATTGAGAGGAATGAAGTTGCGTTCGGCATTCATGGCGGGCTCGTGGCGGCTAGGGTGGGTTTAGCCGATGTTAACCCGAATGGAGGGCGGCGGGCATCCATGCGGATCATGCGCAGGATGAAGCCGGAGAGAATGGCGGCGAAAAAACACCACACGGAAGTGAAGGCGTAGTCGAAATAGAGCGCGCTGAGGATAAGCGAGAGGGCGATCAGCCCGCCGAAGATGCGCAGATTGGGTGTTGATGCAACGATAAGGGGCAGGACGATGACGAGTGCATAGCCGATGCGCGCGACCCAGTCGTTCCATTGCTCTTCGAACAGCGGACGATGTTGGTAGAGGATGGAGTGTTGCACGATGCTGGCCTGGACGCGTGCCTCGACGGGCAGCAAGGGTAGGTAGACGAGCGCGCCCATCAGCCCTGCAAACAAGGCGACATAGAGCAGCATGGCGCGCTGCCGGGGGCGATCTTCCAGGGCGCGCGCGGCGAGCGGTGTGATGACTGGCCAGACGAGGTAAACGAAAAACAGGAAGCCGAGAGCTGAGGCGCGTGCATATTCAGGATGAAAGCCGCCCAGGCTGAGCCAGACCCAGCCTTCGCTGAATTGTTGCACTCCGAAGAGCAGCGGGAAGGCGGCGAGAAGCAGATAACGCCGGTCGGTTCGCCAGGCCTGACGCAGGGCGTGCAGGCCGAGCGGGAGCAACACGGCGGCGGCGGCGAAGCTGACGGGGGCGGAGAAGCACATGCGGCGCCCCTGTCGCTATGGCGAAAGTCCGGTCGCGGGCTTAGCCCTCGACCGGCTTGCCCCACAGGTCGTGCTCGCCGTATTCGGTGATTTCCACCTCGACAAACTGGCCGGGGGCAAGATCGGTCGCGCCATCAATGAACACATTGCCGTCGATCTCCGGCGCATCGGCGTAGGAGCGGGCGATTGCGCCTTCTTCGTCGATTTCGTCCACCAGCACGGTCATGCGCTTGCCCAGCTTGTCCTCCAGACGCGAGGTGCTGATTTCCGTCTGATGCGCCATGAAACGATGCCAGCGCTCTTCCTTGACTTCTTCGGGCACGGCTCCGGGCAGGTCATTGGCGGGCGCGCCATCCACCGGGGAGTATTTGAAGCAGCCCGCCCGGTCGATTTGCGCCTCGTCGATGAAGTCCAGAAGTTGCTGAAAATCGTCCTCGGTTTCGCCGGGGAAGCCGACGATAAAGGTGGAGCGGATGGCCAGATCCGGGCAGATTTCGCGCCACGCCTTGATGCGCGCCAGCGCGTTTTCGCTGGAGGCCGGGCGCTTCATCGCCTTGAGAATGCTCTGGCTGCCATGCTGGAAGGGGATGTCCAGATAGGGCAGGATCTTGCCTTCGGCCATCAGCGGGATGATGTCGTCCACATGCGGATAGGGATAGACATAGTGCATGCGCACCCACACGCCCAGATCGCCCAGCGCCTGCGCCAGGTCGTAAAGCCGGGTTTTCAGCGGGCGACCGCCCCAGAAATCGGTTTTGTAGCGCAAGTCCAGACCGTAGGCGCTGGTGTCCTGCGACACCACCAGCAACTCTTTCACGCCAGCCTTGACCAGATTTTCCGCCTCGGTCATCACCTCGCCGATCGGACGGCTGACGAGGTCGCCGCGCAGATGCGGAATGATGCAGAAGCTGCAGCGATGGTTGCAGCCTTCGGAAATTTTCAGATAGGCGTAGTGCTTGGGCGTCAGCTTGATGCCTTGCGGCGGAATCAGGTCGGTAAACGGGTCGTGCAGCGGCGGCAAGTGGTCATGCACGGCGTGCATCACTTCCTCGTAGGCGTGCGGCCCGGTAATGGCCAGCACGCTGGGATGCGCTTGGCGCACCAGCGCGCCGTCTTCGCGTGCGCCAAGACAGCCGGTGACGATGACCTTGCCGTTTTCCGCCAGCGCTTCGCCAATGGTGTCCAGCGACTCTTCGGTGGCTGAGTCGATAAAGCCGCAGGTATTGACCACCACCAGGTCCGCGTCTTGATAGCTGGGGGAAATGGCGTAACCTTCGGCGCGCAACTGGGTAAGAATGCGCTCGGAGTCCACCAGCGCCTTGGGGCAGCCCAGGCTGACAAAGCCGACTTTGGGAGCGGCGGGCATGGGCTTAGAGATCATCAAGGGCGACTTCGCTCATCACGCCATCTTCGGTCTGGCGGTGCGCCTTGAGATTGTTGGCGCGGGCGAAACCGAGAATCTGCTCGTACATGGCCGGCGCCTGTTCCTTCAGGCTGGGTTCGATGGCCAAACACTTTTCGCCTTTGATGTTGACCGGGTGCAGGCGCTCGGAAAATACCAGGCGATGCTGGGCGAAGGTGGCGTCCCAACTGGACAAACGGTCGATCCAGTCGCTGGGGCGGAAACGCTTTCCATCCTGGGTGACGCTTTCAATGATGTAACGGAAGGGCTGTGCCTGTTCCATGGGGCTACTCGTAGTCTTTGAAAAGTGGCGGCTATTCTATGCGAAACGGCGAATTCAGACACTTGGAGAGAGGGTAATGAAACAACATGCGGCGTCGGCGTTCGACAGGGCTGTACTGGTGCTGAATACCGGCGGTACGTTCAACAAGCGTTACGACCCCATCGGCGGCGACTTGTTCGTCGCCAGGGACGATCAGGCGGTTGAGGCGGCGCTTGCTCAATTTCGTGGCAATCTGGCTTGCCGCGTGCAGGGGCTGATTTACAAGGACAGTCTGGAGATGGATGAGGAAGATCGCGCCCTGCTGGCGCGGGAAATTGCTGCTGCAACGGAAACGCATGTGCTGGTGGTGCATGGTACGGATACCATGTCGCTGAGTGCGGATGCGGTTGCCAAGTGCTGCCCGGAGAAGCGGATTGTGTTTAGCGGGGCGATGACGCCTTATGCTTTTGCGCCGCAGGAAGGCGCAATGAATCTTGCCCTGGGCATGGGCTGGTTGTTGTCTGGCGATACGCCCGAGGTGCGTATCGCCATGCACGGCCTGGTTTTGCCTTATGCGCAAATCGTCAAAGACAGGCAGAATGGTGTTTTTGTGGCGCTGGAATGATTGAGGGGAGAGGGCAGATGAGCATTAAGTCAGATCATTGGATCCGCCGTATGGCCGAACAGAACGCTATGATCGAGCCATTCGCCGCCGGTCAGGTGCGCGAGGCGGATGGGCAGCGCATCATTTCCTACGGCACGTCGAGCTATGGCTACGATGTGCGCTGCGCCGACGAGTTTCGCATTTTCACCAATATCAACAGCACGATTGTTGACCCGAAAAACTTTGATGAAAAAAGCTTTGTCGAGGTGAAGTCCGATGTGTGCATTATCCCACCCAACTCCTTCGCCCTGGCGCGCACGGTGGAGTATTTCCGCATTCCGCGCTCGGTACTGACCATCTGCCTGGGCAAGAGCACGTATGCGCGCTGCGGCATTATCGTTAATGTCACTCCGCTGGAGCCGGAGTGGGAAGGGCATGTCACCCTGGAGTTTTCCAATACCACGCCGCTGCCTGCGAAAATCTACGCTAACGAAGGCGTGGCGCAGATGCTGTTTCTTGAGTCCGACGAGGTTTGTTCGGTGTCGTACAAGGATCGCGGCGGCAAGTACATGGGGCAGACTGGAGTGACCTTGCCCAAGGCTTGATTATCGCCTTAACGCAAGGAAATCTGCGGCCAGCCCCGGCGTTCGGCTTCGGCGCTTAGAACGGGATCGGCATCCACGGCGACCGGGTGGGTGACTTGCTCCAGCAGCGGCAGGTCGTTGCGTGAGTCGCTATAGAACCAGGTTTTGGCGAAAGGCGCGTCCTGCGCCTGGCTCCAGTCGTGCAGCGCCTTGATCTTGCCCTGCTGGAAGGTCGGCGTGCCGAGGTAGCCTCCTGTGTAACGCCCGTCCTGTATTTCCGGTTGGGTGGCGAGGATGTCGCTCACCCCCATGCGTCGGGCGATGGGTTCGGTGACAAAGGCATTGGTGGCGGTGATGATGATGGGGTAATCGCCCTGGGCGCGATGCTTTTCGATCAGCGCCAGCGCCTTGGGCAGGATGATCGGTTCGATCATCTCCTGCATGAATGCCTGATGCCAGGCGGTGAGCTGCGCGATGCTGTGTCGCGCCAGCGGTGCGAGCGAAAAGCGCAGGAAGGCGTCGATGTCCAGCGTGCCTTGTTTGTAGTCTTCGTAAAATTGCTGGTTTGCGGCTTCATAGTGCGCCGCATCGACAATGCCGCGCGCGCAGAGAAAGCGTCCCCAGAGGTAGTCTGAGTCGCCGGCGAGCAGGGTGTTGTCGAGGTCGAAGATGGCGAGGTTCATGGCTTTTTTGCTGAAGGTTGCGGGTCAGGCATTGTAAACGCAGCGGCTTTTTTGCGCGCGCACAACACTTGTGGAACAATCCCTTCCAATTCCAAAATTCCTGTGTTTAACCATGATCGACTCAGAAGGTTATCGCCCCAATGTGGGCATCATTCTGGTGAATGCCGAAGGTCGAGTGTTTTGGGCGCGCCGCTTGGGGCATGACTCCTGGCAGTTCCCGCAGGGGGGGATCCACTGCGAGGAATCGCCGCTGGAGGCGATGTTCCGCGAATTGCGCGAGGAGACCGGGCTGTTGCCGGAGCATGTGCGGCTAATGGGCAGCACCCGTGAATGGTTGCGCTATCGGCTGCCTGGAAACCTGGTGCGCAAGCGCGCCTTTCCGGTGTGCATCGGCCAGAAACAGAAGTGGTTTCTGCTGCGCATGATCGCCGAGGATCAGTGCGTGCACCTGAACGCCACGCTGCATCCGGAGTTTGACGATTGGCGCTGGGTGGACTTCTGGCATCCGCTGCGCGAGGTGGTGTCGTTCAAGCGCGACGTGTATCGCCGTGCGATGCAGGAGCTTGCTCCGTTGATCGAAAGCACGGGCAGCATGCCTCCTCCCCCTTTGGAGGCTCCCTTGCTGGGGCGCTTGGGGGAGGCATGATTCTCGATACCCTGCGGCATATCGTCGGTCAGGTTGGGCGGGCGCGTGATCTGAACGCGGCGTTGCGCGCCATTGTGCTGGGCGTGCGCAACACGCTTGAGGTCGCCGTGTGTTCGGTTTATCTGCTGCCCTACACGCAGGTGGGGCAGGCTAATGCTCGCTTGGTGCTGATGGCCAACGAGGGCTTGGCGGAGGATGCGGTCGGGCGGGTGAGCATGGCGCTGGATGAGGGCTTGGTCGGCCTGGTTGCGCAGCGCGCCGAGCCGATCAACCTTGACGATGCGCCGACGCACCCGCGCTACAAGCATATCGCTGATATCGGCGAGGAGGCTTACCACGCTTTCCTTGGCGCGCCGATCTTGTTGCGCGGCGAGGCGCTCGGCGTTCTGGTGGTGCAGGATCGCGAGCCGCGCCATTTTTCCGACGATCAGGAATCGTTTCTGGTCACGCTGGCGGCGCAGTTGGCGAGCAGCATCGTGCAGGCGGAAATCAGCGAGGCGGTGGCGCAATCGCATTCAAGCCAAGGGCGGCGTATCGCTCCGGCGAATGAGCCTTTGCGCGGCGTGCCTGGCGCCAGCGGCGTGGCCTTCGGCTCGGCGGTGGTGGTCTATCCGCAGGCCGATCTGGATGGCGTGCCGGATCGTCAGTGCGATGACGCCGAGCAGGAGCTGGCGCGGCTGCATGCGGCGCGCCAGGCGGTACGCCAGGACTTCGCCGCCTTGCGTCAGGGCATGTCTTCGCGGGTCACCGAGGAAGAGTGTGCGCTGTTCGACGCCTTTGTCATGATGCTGGACAGCGAAAGCCTGTTGCAGGGCATGGAAAAGCGCATTCGCGCCGGGCAATGGGCGCCGGCGGCGCTGCGCGACACGGTGCATGAGTACGCGGCGGTGTTCGCCGGCATGGATGACGACTACCTGCGTCAGCGCGCCGATGATGTGCATGATCTCGGTTGTCGCATCCTGGAGCATCTGCAGGATGTAGAAGGCTTGGCGCGTGAATATCCCTCGCGCACGATTCTGGTCGGACGCGAAATCACCGTGACCCATCTGGCCAGCGTGCCGGAAGGCCGTCTGGCGGGCATCGTGTCCGCGCGCGGCTCCAGTTCCTCGCATGTGGCTCTGTTGGCGCGCGCCTTGGGCGTACCGGCCGTGATGGGTGCGAGCGATTTGCCCATTGAGCGTCTGGATGCGCGCGAGCTGTTTCTCGATGGTTATCGCGGCGTGGTGCATGTCGAGCCGCAGGGCGTGCTGCGCGAGGCGCTGGAGCGCTTGCTGGGCGAGGAGGCGCAGCTTTCCGCCGAGCTTGCCACCCTGCGCGACGAACCGGCGATCACCCCGGATGGCGCTTGCGTGCATCTGTACGTCAACGTCGGCCTGCTGGCGGATATGGCTCCCGCAGACAATGTCGGCGCCGAAGGCATCGGCCTGTATCGCACGGAAATTCCTTTCCAGGTGCGCGAGAATTTTCCAGGCGAAGACGAGCAGGCGCGGGTGTACCGCGAGGTGCTCAGCGCCTATGCGCCGCGCCCGGCGATATTGCGCACCCTGGACGTGGGCGGCGACAAGCCGCTGAGTTATTTCCCGATCGAAGAGGACAACCCTTTCCTTGGCTGGCGCGGGATGCGCCTGACCCTGGATCACCCGGATATTTTCCTCACCCAGGTGCGCGCCATGCTCATGGCGAACGTCGGCTTGGGCAATCTGCGCATTCTGTTGCCGATGATCAGCGGCGTGGGCGAGTTGGATGAAGCGCTGGGGCTGATCGGACGCGCCGCGCAGGAGTTGCGCGAGGAAGGCTTTTCCGTCGGCGATGTTCCGGTCGGCTTGATGATCGAGGTGCCCTCGGCGGTGTATCAGATCGACACCCTGGCCAGGCGCGTGGATTTTCTGTCGGTCGGCACCAATGACCTGACGCAGTACTTGCTGGCGGTGGATCGTAACAATGCGCGTGTCGCGCCGCTGTACGACAGCTTGCATCCGGCGGTGCTGCGCGCCATCGCCGAAATTGTCGCCGGCGGGCGGCGCACGGCGCGCCCGGTGTCCGTATGCGGCGAACTTGCGGGCGATCCTCTGGGCGCGCTGCTGCTGCTCGGTCTTGGCATCGATTCGCTGAGCATGAGCGCGGGCAGTCTGCCGCGCATCAAGCGTGTGATTCGCAGCGTGACGCTGGAACATGCGCAACGCCTTGCGCAGCAGGCGCTGGGCTGTGAGCGTGGCGAGGACGTGCGCGTCCTGCTGCGCGGCGCACTACGCAGTTATGGTCTGGGCGGGTTGGTGCGCAGCGGTGAGGATGTGTCCTGACGGCTTGCTGAAAAACTCATTTCAGCAGCCTGCTTACGGCGATTCACCAAGCCCGTTAATCCTCCTCCTTGGTCAAGGCTTGTTTTTCCGCCTTGATGCGCTTTTTCAGTTCTTCGCACACCGTTTCCAGCACTTGCAGGCGACCGAAATTCTTGTCTTCGTTGGCGATGATGTGCCAGAGCGCGTACTCGGTATTGTTGCGCAGCAGCATCTCGTTGACGGCAAGCTCGTAGTCCGGGCGCTTTTCACGGTTGCGCCAGTCATCCTCGGTGATCTTGTAGTTTTTCCACGGCGTATTTTGTCGATCTTCAAAGCGGCGTAGCTGCTCTTCCGGGGAGATGTGCAGCCAGAATTTGAGTAGCAGGTTTTTGCCGTTCACCAGTTGGCGCTCGAAGTCGTTGATTTCATGATAGGCGCGCTGCCACTCTGCGGCAGGACAGAGGTTTTCCACGCGCTCGACCAGCACCCGCCCGTACCAGGAGCGGTCAAAGACAGCGACGCGACCGGCGCGCGGAACCTGACGCCAGAAGCGCCACAGGTAATGGTGCTGCAACTCGTGTGAGCTAGGCGCGCCGTAAGGGATGACGCGATACAGGCGGGCGTCGATGCCGGCGGTCAGGCGGCGAATGCTGCCGCCCTTGCCGGCGGCATCCCAGCCTTCGAATACCAGGTAGGTGCTGATGCCCAGTTCGTAGGCTTTCCAAGTGAGTTCGCGCAATTCTCCTTGGCGCTTGGCGACTTTCTCCGCGTATTCATCCTTGTCGATCGTGCGCTGCAAGTCGACATGATCAAGCAGGGTCACCCGCGCGCTGGGTGCATGGGGCAGGGCCGGCTCATGCGGCGGCAGGGGTTCGTTGCGCTGGTTTTTCTGAATGGCAAGGCGCTTTTCACAGGCGGCCAGCAGGCTGTAGCCGGTGGCCAGGTCGCGGTAGCGCGGATCATCGGCTTCGATCAAGAACCAAGGGGCATGCGCTACGTCGGTGCTGCGCAGGATGCGTTCGGCCCAAAGGTAGAGATTCTCCCGATCCTTGATGGCGTCCTTGCTGCTGGAATAGCGGTCATCAGGTGTGGAGCGTTCGGACTTCAGGCGTGCTTCTTGTGCATCCTGCGGCAGATGGTACCAAAACTTGAGGATCAGGGTGCGATCGTAGGCCAGCAGGCGTTCCATGTCGTTCACCGGAACCAGACGCGCTTCGAGACTGTTTTCCTTGATCCGGCTCTGGATGGCGTCGGTAATGATGTCGCGGTACCAGCCGCCGAGGAAGATGGCGATCTCACCCGAGGCGGGCAACTCGCGCCAATAACGCCAGTAGGCCGGACGCTCCAGCTCTTCATCCGAAGGCTTCCAGAAGGTGTGCGTCTGAATGCCGCGCGGATCCAGCCATTCATGCAGCTTGTTCACTACCTGCGCGCGTCCCGAGCCGTCGATGCCCTCGATGATGATCAGCACGCTGATATCGGCGGCGCGCAGGGCGCGCTGTGCGGCCAAGAGTCGAGAGCGCAGTTCGGGCAGTTCCTTTTTGTAATCGTCCTTGCTTACGCTGCGGCCAAGATCGAGGGTATTGAGCATGGGCGGCCTCCTTTGTCGGGTTTATGACATTTCTGGCGAGCGTGTACGACGTTCGTTTCGATGACTCTTGCCGTTTAGCTTAACCCAAAGCGATCGGCAGGTAGATTCCGGGGGAAGCATTGCCGTCGGCGGAGTTTCGGGTTTGCTGTCGTGTTTTTTAACTTAATGATTTATTAAGGTTTTATCGCGTTTTGAAGCTTGTTTTCCCCTTGGGGGCGCGCAATGAGCGGATTTTGCATGTCTTCTGGGCATGAAAGCTGCTCAATTGAAATCGGGGGCGTCGATACAAGCCTGTATGCCGGGTTTGCATCAAGATATGGGAATCATTATCATTAACGAAAGTATATGGCCTGTCGCTTCTGACGTGTTTTTCCGGCCAGCGTTTTCGATTGGCTTTTTGCGGCAACTTGGGACTGCATCATGAAACTATCCTGTTTGCGTTGTGGCGAATCCGCCTCGGTAAGTTGCGTTGAGGGTGATGCCTGTCTGGTGCGCCGTTTGCACGCGCTGGGCGTGCATCCCGGGCGCGCAGTAAGCGTGGTACGGCGTGCGGCCTTCAATGGCCCGTTGCATTTGCGTGTGGGTTCTACCGAGTTTTTCCTGCGTTCGCGCGAAGCGGATGCCATTCTGGTCAAAGGCGCCGTTTGATCGGCTACCCGTTCGCCTATGGAAACCTTTATTTATTAAATGGTTAGAGCTTGGGGCAGGATGCCCCGACATGAACAAAGACGTACGTTTTTGGTTCATGAAGACCGTTGCGGGCGTGCGCCGCAACGAGGCTTGCTGATTAAATCCAAGGATGGATTTAATCAGCGTTTACTTAATTGAGGGCTGGTTTTGCCCAAGCGCATCGCTCTTCTCGGTATGCCTAATACGGGCAAGTCCACTCTGTTCAACCGTCTGACCGGCGCTTCGGCGCGCACCGGCAACTGGGCGGGGCTGACGGTGGATCTGTTGGCGGCCAAGCTGCCCTTGGGGGCGGATCTGGTCGAACTGGTTGATCTTCCCGGCATTTACGACCTGCACGGCATGACCGAAGACGAGCATGTCGTGCGCCGTTTTCTGGAGCGCGTGCCGCTCGATTTGGTGGTCGTCGTTCTCAATGCCGCGCAAATTGACCGTCAGATCAATTTGTTATTGCAGGCAAAGGCGCTGGGCGTACCCATGCTGGCCGTGCTGAACATGAAGGACGAAGCGCAGCGCCTGGGTGTCAGTATCGACGCGGCGCGCCTGAGTTCGGCTCTCGGCTTCCCTCTGTTGGAGATCAGTGCAAGGCGCGCCGAGGGGCTGGGGCCGCTCAAGCAGGCGCTGGCCAAGGCGTTGCAATCCTCCAATACGGTTTCTCTGGCGGACATGGCCATGCGTCTTGCGCCCGACGAGGCGGTGCAGGACGAGGCGGATGCCTTGCTGCGCATGGCGGTCAAATCGCCCCACGAATTGTCGGATGGCATGAGCGCCCGTCTGGATCGGGTGTTGTTGCATCCGCTGTGGGGCTTGCCGATCTTTTTCTTCAGCCTGTTCCTGCTGTTTCAGTTCATTTTTACGGCAGGTGCGCCCTTGCAGGATGGCGTTGCTTTTCTTTTCGATCAGTTGCGTGAACGCCTGTTGCAGCCGATGGCGCAAGCGGTGCTGCCCCCGTTTGGCGAAGGTTTGCTGATCGGCGGCATCTACGACGGCCTGGCGACCGTGGCCAGCTTTTTGCCGATCATCGCCTTGTTTTTTATCGTGATGTCGGCGGTGGACGACTCAGGTTATCTGGCGCGTGCGGCCTTTCTGGTCGATGGTTTCATGGCGCGTCTGGGGCTGGATGGGCGGGGGTTTGTGCTGCATCTGTTCGGCATGGGTTGCAATGTGCCCGCAGTCATGGGCACGCGGGTGATGCGCTCCCCGGGCATGCGCGCGCTGACCATGCTGGTCTTGCCCTTCGCCCTGTGCGCAGCGCGTTTGCAGGTGTTTTTGTTTCTTATCGCCGCGCTGTTCGCTCCCGCGCAGGCAGCCTTGGTGTTGTTCAGCCTGTACCTGTTGAGTCTGTTGGCGGCGGTGGTCACGGCTCTGGTGTTCAAGCGGCGCTATGCCTCGATTGAGCCGGTGATTCTGGAGTTGCCGCCCTATCGTCTGCCGCAGGCGGTGACTATGTTCAAGGCGGCATGGGGCGAGATCGGCAGCTTCTTGCGGCGTGCGACCAGTTTTATCGTGCTTGGCGTAGTGGCGATCTGGCTGTTGACCAACCTGCCCTGGGGCGTGGAGCCTGCCAGCGCCACGAGTTTTGCAGGTCAGTTGAGCGCAGCCGTCGGCTTCATTTTTGCGCCGCTGGGCTTCGATGCGCTGCTCGGCGTGGCCTTGCTGTTTGGTTTTATCGCCAAGGAAATCGTGCTTGGCGGGCTGGCGGTGTTGTATAGCGTGCAGGAAGAGGGTTTGACCGAGGCCGTGCGCCTGCATATGGACTGGGTGCAGGCCTATAGTTTCATGCTGTTCACCTTGCTCTACACACCCTGCGTTTCCACCTTGGCGGCGATTCAGGCCGAGGGCAAGAGCTGGCGTTTGACGCTGACCAGCGTGCTCTGGTCGGTGGCGCTGGCCTATGCGGTGAGCTTTGCCTTTTATCAGACGGCGCGGGCGCTGGGGTATTAACCCTTGGTCAACATGCCCTCAACCAATCCCTTGACCTTACCCAAATCAAAAATGCCGATTTTCTGGTAAACCACCTGACCCTGCGGGTCGAGCAGGAAGGTGGTCGGCGTCAGGCGTACCGTGCCCAGGGCGGCGCTGGCCTTGCCGTCTTTGTCCAGCGCCAGCGGGTAGGGCACCTTCAGGCGATCGCGCAGGGCGCGCACCTGGGCTTCTGGGTCGTAGCTCATGGCGACGCCGATGACCTGCAATCCCTTGGCGGCATAGCTGTGGTGCAGTTCGCTCAAGAGCGGGATCTCTTCGATGCATCCGGGGCAGGAGGTCGCCCAGAACGTGAGCAGCACGGGCTTGCCACGCAGTGCGGCAAGGCTGGTGGCAGGCGCATCCAGCATCAGCAACGGCGCATCTGGCGTACTGGCTTGCTGGGTGCAGGCGGCGAACAATAACGGTGTAATCGCAAGGGGGAAGGCCAAAAAGCGACGGCGTGTGAGCATTTCTCGGGGTTCCGTAAGATTTATCGGCTGAATATGCGGTTATGATTCAGTCTATGAAAACAGATTGACCAAAGCATCAGCAAGAGGAGCATTCACATGATTCGCGTGGGCATCGTCGGCGGAACGGGGTATACGGGCGTGGAGCTGTTGCGTCTATTGGCGCTGCATCCGCAGGTTTCACTGGCGGCGATCACTTCGCGCGGCAATGTCGGTGAGCCGGTGGCGGATATGTTCCCCAATCTGCGCGGTCATGTTGATCTGGCGTTCAGCGACCCGGCGAGCGCCGATCTGAAGTCGTGCGACGTGGTGTTTTTCGCCACGCCGAACGGCATTGCCATGAGTGCGGCGCGCGAATTGCTGGATGCCGGCGTGCGCGTGGTCGATCTGGCGGCGGATTTCCGCATTAAGGATCTGGCGGTATGGTCGAAGTGGTATGGCATGGAGCACGCCAGCCCCGATCTGGTGCAGGAGGCGGTGTACGGCCTGCCGGAGCTGAATCGTGAAGCGATTCGTGGCGCACGCTTGCTGGCTAATCCGGGCTGTCATGTTACGGCGGTGACGCTGGGGCTGTTGCCGCTGGTTAAGGCGGGGTGGGTGGACGCGACTTCGCTGATCGCCGATTCCAAGTCCGGGGTGAGCGGCGCCGGGCGCAAGGCGGAAATTCCCACGCTGATGGCCGAGGCGGGCGAGAGTTTCCGCGCCTATGCCGTGGGCGGGCATCGTCACCATCCGGAGATTTGCCAGACGCTCGACCTGGTCGCCGGGCAGCCTGTCGGCCTGACCTTTGTGCCGCATCTTGTGCCGATGGTGCGCGGCATCGAGGCCACGCTGTATGCGCGCCTGAATGACAAGGCCATGGATGAACGTGCCGATGTGCAGGCATTGTTCGAGCAGGCCTATGCCGATGAGCCGTTTGTCGATGTCATGCCGCCGGGCAGTCTGCCGGAAACGCGCAGCGTGCGCGGCAACAATATGTGTCGCTTGGCGGTGTACCGACCGCGGGGCGGGGATACGGTGGTGGTGTCGTCGGTGATCGACAATCTGGTCAAAGGGGCGTCCGGTCAGGCGGTGCAGAACATGAACCTGATGTTTGGCTTCCCTGAGGATATGGGGTTGCGCCTTGTGGGCTTGCTGCCTTGAAGCCAGCCTTCTTTGGCGTGTTTAATGCTTTGCGAATGTGATCCAGGAGAGGAAAGATGGGTACAGAATTTGAAGAACCGCTGATTTTTACCGATAGCGCGGCAGCCAAGGTGCGCCAGTTGATCGACGAAGAGGGCAACGAGGCGCTCAAGCTGCGCGTATTCATCACCGGCGGCGGCTGCTCCGGCTTTCAGTACGGCTTCACCTTTGATGAAAACGAGCAGGAAGGCGACACGCGCATGGAAAAGGCTGGCGTGGCTCTGTTGATTGATCCGATGAGCCTGCAATACCTCACTGGAGCTACCATCGACTACACCGAAGGTCTGGAAGGGGCGCAGTTCGTAATCCGCAACCCCAATGCCACTACCACCTGTGGCTGTGGTTCTTCGTTCTCGGTTTGACGTTCAGGAGATTCGCATGAGCACAGAAAGCCTCGCCTACATTCCCGGTCTGCAAGGCGTCCCCGCCACGCGCTCAGCCATTTCCTTTCTCGACGGGCAAAAAGGAATTCTGACCTATCGCGGTTACCCCATCGTCGAGTTGGCTGGGTGCAGCAGCTTCGAGGAAACCTGCTTTCTGTTGCTCAATGGCGAACTGCCCAAGGCTGACGAGCTTGCCGGGTTTTCCGGTGAGCTTGCCAAGAATCGTCGCGTTAAATACAACGTGCGCGAGATCATGAAGTTCCTGCCCACCAACGGGCATCCGATGGAAATGCTGCAAACCTGTGTCGCCAGCCTGGGCATGTTCTATCCGGGCAGCGAGCGCATGACCGCCGAGGGCGACAGACCGAGCGAGGACTTCGTCAACAGCACTGCGATCAAGATCCTGTCCACCATGGCGACGATTGTGGCCATGTGGAACCACATCCGCAAAGGCGATGATCCCGTGCCGCCGCGTGAGGATCTGAGCTATGCCGCCAACTTCCTCTACATGATGAACGAGCGCGAGCCGGATGCGGTGGAGGCGCGCATCATGGATGCCTGCCTGGTGTTGCACGCCGAGCACACCATCAATGCTTCCACCTTTGCCGCCCTGGTATGTGGTTCGACCCTGGCCGCGCCCAATCTGGTGGTGGCCTCGGCGATCGGTACGCTGGCCGGCCCGCTGCATGGCGGCGCAAACCAGCGCGTGCTGGAAATGCTGCGTGAAATCGGTACGCCGCAGAATGCAGAAGCCTGGCTGGAAAAGCGTTTAGCCAATAAACAGGTGGTTTGGGGCTTTGGTCACCGCGAGTACAAGGTCAAAGACCCGCGCGCCGATATTTTGCAAAACATGCTTGAAGAACTGTGCGCGCATCGTGGCGGTGAAATCAGCCCCCTGTACGATATCGCCAAAGCGCTTGAAGTCGCTGCGCAAGAGCGTCTGTCGCAAAAAGGCGTGCATCCCAATGTGGACTTCTATTCCGGTGTGCTCTACGACGCGCTGGGCATTCCCGAAGACCAGTTCACGCCGATTTTTGCCATTTCGCGCACGGCGGGCTGGCTGGCGCACTGGAAGGAGCAGATTGGCAATAACCGCATTTATCGCCCGACGCAGGAATATGTCGGTGCCGAAACCAGGGGGTATGTGGCGTTGGAGTCTCGTTAACCATCGCGTGTGAGAGGGGGCGCGGGAATGAAGCTCTGGCTGATAGTGTTGAGTTTCCTTTTCGCTCCATGCGTTCATGCTGAGATTTTCAAATGCGTGCAGGATGGAAAAACGACCTTTTCCCAGCAGCCTTGCGCGGCGAATGCACAGGTCGTTGAGCTTGAGGTTCATCAGCCTTCAGCTCAGGCAGTCAAGGAGCAGGCGGCTATTCATGCGGGAATGCAGGCGAACTCACGCCGTATTGAGCGGGATTATGGGCTGCTGGTCTTGCAGCGCAGGATAGCGAATTCAGAGACGGCCATCGCCGAGATGATGCGCGAGCGCGATGCAAGGCTTGCGGATTTGCGGGCGCAGAAAAATGATGCGAAAAAAAGCAAGGACAGGGAGCTTATTGCGCTGGAAATCAACAGGATTAAAGACGCATTCGCCACCGAAATTGCGCTTGAAAAGGATAGGAAAAAACAGTACGAACGGGAGTACTCGGTCTTGCGGCGCACAAGTGCTCCCTGATTTGGCTTGTTTTCAGTTCGCCGGATAAATCGCGCCCAATACCCGCAAGCCGCTCGCGCCAGTCACCGCAGGCAGGTTTCCCGGCAGGCCGCGCAGGGTTTGTCGCGCCAGCCATGCAAAGGCCACAGCCTCGACCCAGGCGGGTTCGATGCCAAAGGCTGCCGTACTTTCTACCGGGATACCCGTGAGCAATGCGCGCAAACGCTGCATCAGGGCGGCGTTGTAAGCGCCACCGCCACAGAGCAGCACGCGCCCCGTATCGGGCGCATGTTGTCTGACCGCATCGGTCAGACTGCGTGCGCTGAGTTCGAGTAGAGTTGCCTGTACATCCTGTGCAGGGATGGCTGTCAGCACATCGCCCGCCACGGTATGCAGCCAAGCGAGGTTGAACAGCTCTGGCCCGGTGCTTTTCGGCGGCAGTTGCGCAAAATACGGCGCAGCAAGCAGGCGGTTGAGCAGCGGCTGATGAAGCTTGCCGCTTGCCGCCCACGCGCCGTCCCGATCATAGGGCAAGCCAAGGTGGCGCTGCGCCCAGGCATCCATCAAAGTATTGCCCGGCCCGGTATCGAAGCCGCGCACGGCGCTTGTCGCGTCGTTCTTGGCCGGGAGAATGGCCGGGAGAATAGTGATATTGGCGATGCCGCCGATATTGGCGATGATCCGGGTTTCATCAGGATGAGCAAAAAGCGCGGCATGAACCGGCGGAACCAGCGGTGCGCCCTGTCCGCCAGCGGCGATGTCACGACGGCGGAAGTCGGCGACGACGGTCAGCCCGGTGCGTTCGGCGATGCGATGCGGGTCGCCCAGTTGCAGGCTGTAGGGGTAGTCGATATGCGGTGCGTGGTGCAGGGTCTGGCCATGCGAGCCGATGGCGAGGATGTCGCTGCGCGCAATGCCGCTCTGTGCGATCAACTGGTTGGCGGCATCGGCGAACGCCTCACCCAGCCAAGCGTCCAGCCTTGCGCTGCGGGTCATGCCTTGTGCGGCGTCCATTTGCATGAGCGCACGCAATTCGGTAAGCAGTTCAGCGGAGTAGGGCGTGGTGTGGCTGGCGATCAGTTTCGCCGCTTGAGCATCAAAATCGACGATGCAGGCATCGATGCCATCCATGCTGGTGCCGGAGAGCAGGCCAAGATAGAGCGACATGTTGGCGATTGCGCTCTTAGTTGCTATCTGGCGCGCTGTTGTCGAGACCGGCGGTTTTGGCTTCGTTTTCCATGCGGGCGAGTTGCGCCATCAGGGGGGCGGACTCGGCGAGGAAGCGTGCGCGTTGGTTGGCGGCAATGGGCTTGGCTTCGGGAAGTTTGGCCGTGAGAGGATCCTGATGCGCGCCATTGATACGGAATTCGTAGTGCAGATGTGGGCCGGTGGCATAGCCGGTGGCGCCGACATAGCCAATCACTTGGCCTTGCTTGACGCTCTTGCCCTGGCTCAGACTGGGTTCAAAACGCGACATATGCCCGTAAACCGTACTGTACACACCGTCATGCTGCAACATGACAACCTTGCCATAACCGCCTTTCCAACCCTGGAAACTGATCTTGCCGTCGGCGGCGGCATGAATCGGCGTGCCAGTGGGGGCGGCAAAATCTACGCCTTTGTGTTCACGCACGACATTCAGCAGCGGGTGCAGGCGAGCGTGGGTAAAGCCCGAACTGATGCGTGAAAATTCGACGGGGTAGCGCAGAAAGCCGCGCTCCAGACTCTTGCCGTCCGGGGTGTAGTAGGCGTTATTGCCCGCTTCGTCTGCGTAGCGCACGGCCTGGTAGAGCTTGCCATTGTTGGTGAATGAGGCGGCGAGAATGTCGCCGGTGGTGACCTGCTGACCATCCTTGTACACGGACTCGTACAGGATGCTGAAGCTGTCGCCGTCCTGAATGTCGGTCAGGAAGTTGATTTTCCATCCAAAAATATCGGCGAGCTGCATCACGATGTCCGGCGCGACGCCCGCGTCGACCGCTGCGTTGTAAAACGAATCATGAATCACGCCATGCCCCAGGGATTGACGGTATTCAAGCGGGTGTCGCTCGACTTCCGCTCTGAAGTCACCTTCTTCCGTGCGGATGACGTGCAGCGTGCGTTCGAGTCCGAGCCGGTAGCTCAGGCGTTCAAGCTGAGGGTCGCCTTCCTGCTCGTCGGAAAGTTCAAGACTGATGGAGTCGCCGACGCGCAGACGGGTGAGGGATTTGGCTTCGTCACCCAGTTTCAGGATCTGATCCAGTTCGCTGGAGGGCAGGTCGAGCTTGGCGAAAATCTTGGAAAGATTCGAGCCTTTTTCGATTTTGATATCGACGGTTTGCGTGTCGATAGGCTGTTCGGCGCTGGTTTCCTGCACGGCCTCGACGGCGACGGGAAGCGCCTGACTGGTTGCAGCGGGAGTGGTGTTTTCTGGCTGATCCGCCTCCTGCGTGATGGGGGTAACAGAGGGCGTAAGCGGGATGATGGGAGGCGGCAGTACGCTGGCGCTAAGTTGGTTGCTTGGCGACAGCGGGTCGTCATGGGCGCCGAAGGGGTGTTCGCTGACTTTGCCGATCACGGCGCCAAGGCTGGTCAGACCGACGGCAAGCACGCTAAAGCGCAATAAATGATGGCTGCGTTTGCGGAAGTTGAGCTTGCTGCGATTCTTGATGGCCATGGGACGGTGCATGCGCGATTCTCAAGCTGCTGTAATAATCCGGTTAAAATAACGCCCGCTCTATCAACGGTCAACAAAAGAGGCTAGTCATGCACACAATCGAAGGCGCCCTGCGCGAGATACGCCGCGGCACCGAGGAAATCCTTGTGGAGGCGGAGCTGCTGGAAAAGCTCAAACTGAACCGCCCCTTGCGCATCAAGGCCGGTTTTGACCCCACGGCGCCCGATCTGCATCTTGGTCACACGGTGCTCATCAACAAGTTGCGCACCTTTCAGGAATTGGGGCACGAGGTTATTTTTCTGATCGGCGATTTCACCGGCATGATCGGCGACCCAACCGGCAAAAGCGCCACGCGCAAACCCCTGACGCGCGAGCAGGTACTGGAGAATGCTCGCAGCTATGAAGAGCAGGTGTTCAAGATTCTCGATCCGCAGAAGACCCGCGTGGAATTCAACTCCCGTTGGATGGGGGGCATGGACTCGACTGAGATGATCCGTCTTGCCTCGCGTTACACCGTGGCGCGCATGTTGGAGCGGGATGACTTCAGTAATCGCTATGCAGGACAACAACCCATTGCTATTCATGAATTTCTCTATCCTCTGGTGCAGGGCTATGACTCGGTGGCGCTGGATGCTGATGTTGAACTGGGCGGGACAGATCAGAAGTTCAATTTGCTGGTGGGGCGTGAATTGCAACGCCAGTATGGCAAGGCGCAGCAAATCGTGATCACCATGCCCATTCTTGAAGGTTTGGACGGCGTGCAAAAAATGTCCAAGTCACTGGGTAATTACATTGGGGTCAGCGAGCCTGCCAATGAGATGTTCGGCAAGTTGATGTCCATATCCGACACTCTGATGTGGCGCTATTTTGAGTTGCTCAGCTTCCGCCCGCTCGAAGATATCACCGCATTGAAGTCGCAAGCGGAGCAGGGACGCAACCCGCGCGACATCAAGTTTGAACTGGGTGTTGAACTGATCAACCGTTTTCATGGCGTGAATGCGGGCGAGCAGGCGCGCGAAGCTTTTATTGAGCGCTTTCAAAAAGGCGCGTTGCCTGATGAAATCGAAGAAGTCTGCGTGCAGGTGCATGACGATGGGTTTTTGCCGATTGCACCGATGCTGAAGGAAGCGGGTCTGGTCGAAAGCACCTCGGAAGCACTGCGCATGATCCAGCAGTCGGCGGTGCGCCTGGATGGCGAGCGCGTGAGCGATCGCGGACTGCGCTTGGAGCGCGGCGCGAATGTCATCGTCCAGGTGGGCAAGCGCCGCATCGCCCGTGTGAAACTTTTTTGACAAAAGTGTTGACAGCATTTTGGAGCGCCCTATAATGCGCCTCCATTGCAGCAGCACGCAGCAATGACCGGAATCGAAAGACAAAGGTTGTTGACAAATCAAAATCACGTGCTAATATATGCAGCTCACTTCGACACTAATTAAGTTTAGTGATTGAGTGAAGAGTCCGGGAAATGGACTGAATCTTTAACAGAATAGATTAGATAGTTTGTGTGGGAGCTTGTGTTGATCATGACCGGTTGGACATGAATTGATACAAGTGACCTGTCAAAGAGAATGATTTTTGACGGGGTCATCTTGGATCTGACGATAAAAAGCCTTCGGGCATTGAATTTTAAGTGAAGAGTTTGATCCTGGCTCAGATTGAACGCTGGCGGCATGCCTAACACATGCAAGTCGAACGAGGTTGGCTTCGGCCAACCTAGTGGCGGACGGGTGAGTAATACGTGGGAATCTGCCTCGT
>JBFMGA010000009.1:0-182451 GCA_040751855.1 Pseudomonadota bacterium
GGTGTTCATGCTGCTGCGCTCCTTAGGGTTTGACCTTGGCGAAGAACTCGGCCATGGCTTTGATCTCTTCGTCGGTGTAGCCCTTGGCCACATGACCCATCAGGGTCGCCGGACGTGCGCCGCTGCGGAACTCTTCCATCGCGCGTATGAAGGTGGCCTCGTTCATGCCAGCCAGTGGACGAAACGCCTCGCCCACCAAGCGACCATGCGTGCCATGACAGCCTGCACAGGTATTGCCCATCATTTCGCCCGTAGGCAGCGGGGTCGTGGGGGTGGCCGCCGCGAGGGGAAATGACATCGCCATGGCCAGAGCGAACCCCGCCATGCGCATACGCTTACTCGGAAAACAATGGGACATTCTCTAACTCTCCTAAAGTCAGCCCCCATTCATCGGACGGGGCGGGGTGAACAAGCGGGGCGTACGCCCCTTCGCTTTTTACGACATTTCAACTAGGCCAGACCAAGATCACAGCGGATGGAAGTGTGTCATTTGGCGCACTATAAATCCGACTTATGCCAGATACAACTCAGAAAATCACTCAACATTTACCCGGCAAATACCCACAAATTCTCGGATAATCACCAACGCCAAGCATCGCCTATACTTGAGGACGTGGCATGGTCATCAACTATTTTTATTGCTTGCACATTCATTTATTCGGGTATAAAAAGCGCGTCAAATAACACACCCGGTTTGCGTGGGAGGATAGGACATGAATCAGACTGTTGCACTCAATCACTCTCTGGCAGTGAAGGTTCGCTCGATTTATGAACTGGCCAAACCCAAGGTGGTATTCCTGATCGTTTTCACCGCCTTTGTCGGCATGCTGCTCGCCATTCCGTCCGGCGCCTGGCCGACGTGGATGGAGTGGGAGCGCATGCTTTTCGCCCTGATCGGCATCGGACTGGCATCCGCATCCGGCGCGGCCATCAACCATTTGCTGGATGAGCGCTATGACACGCTGATGGATCGCACCCACAGCCGCCCCCTGCCCACCCAGCGCGTTAATTCGCGTGAAGTGATGTTCGTCGCTCTGTCCTGGGCGGCGGTTTCCATGGGCATCCTCGTCTGGCAGGTCAATGTATTGACCGCCGTACTGACCTTCTTCGCCCTGATCGGCTACGCCGTGATCTACACGGTTTATCTCAAGCACAATACACCGCAGAACATCGTCTGGGGCGGCGCGGCAGGCGCGGCTCCGCCCCTGTTGGGCTGGACGGCCATGACTGGTCAGGTCACGGTTGAAGGTTTGGTGCTCTTCTTGATCATTTTCCTGTGGACTCCGCCGCATTTCTGGCCGCTGGCCATTCGCCGCGTCGAGGATTACCGCAACGCGGGCATTCCGATGTTGCCGGTAGTCAAGGGCATTCATCACACCAAGTACCAGATTCTGCTCTACACTATGCTGCTGGTGGCCGCCAGCCTGTTGCCCACCACCATCGGCATGAGCGGCCTGCTTTATCTCGGCTCGGCCTCTGCTCTGGGCGCGGTGTTTCTTTACTACGCCTGGAAGCTGTACCGTGAAACAGAAGGCGCAGGGCAAGATGCAGCGGGCACGCCTTCTATGGCCATGCCGACTTTCGGTTACTCGATTCTCTACCTGATGCTACTGTTCGTCGCCCTTCTAGCTGACCACTACCTGCGTTGAGCCGTCGCCTTGATCCAACCCTTGAGCCGCAGGATTCACGCCGCTCTGGCGTTCATCTTCGCCCTGCCCCTGCTGCTGGTGAGCCTGAGCGGCGCGCTGCTTGGATTTGCGCGGGAAAGCGACCGCATCATGCACGTCGATCTGGTTTCCGCACCGTTTTCTTCGGCGCCCGCGCAAAGCCTGGAAGCCCTGCGCTCCGCCGTGCTGGCGCGCTATCCTGGCTACAGCGTCGTCGAGACGCATCCGGCGAAAACCACCTTCGACAGCGCCTTGTTTGTCATGCGCGACGCTGAAAACAGCCTGCATGAGGTCTACATCCACACCCAAACCGCTGAAATTCGCGGCAGCCGCCCAGCGGAAGACAACTTTTACGCCCAAGTGCGCACATTCCATACCACGCTTGCCATGGGTGAAACGGGCGCATGGATCACCCGCCTCGCCGCCTTGGGGCTGCTGCTCACCAGCCTGAGCGGTTTGTTGCTGCGCCGCCAGACCTATCGGCACAGCCTGAGCGCTCGCTTGCACCCCTTGCTCGGCGTCACCGCGGCGCCTGTTCTGCTGTTGATTGCCAGCACCGGCTTGACTCTGGCCTTGTTTACTGCGGACGCCCCATGGTTGCAACAGCTGCATACCGGCGAATTCTTCGCCATGCCGGGACGGGTGCTCTGGGTCTTGGCCAGTCTGGCCGTGCCTTTACTTGTCTATGGCGGCATCGCAAGCTATCGCGCCCGCACCCACCTGAAGAACGAATCTCGCCATGCCTAAAGCCCAACCTCACTTTATTACCGCCGCACTGATCACCATTGCCGCCGTCTTCATCCTGATCGCCGTGGGCAGCACCGTGCGCGCCACTGGTGCGGGCATGGGCTGTCCGGACTGGCCGACCTGTTTCGGTCAACTCATTCCGCCCACCGATGTATCCCAGCTCCCGTCCAATTATCAGGAAATCTACCGTGATCGTGGCTATGCCAATACCGAATTCAACGCGCTGAAAACCTGGACAGAATTCTTCAACCGTCTGGTCGGCGTCACCATCGGCTTTCTTTCCATCTGGACGCTGTGGGCGGCGTGGCGGGTGCGCCGCGAAATGAAGCCGGTGTTCTGGTGGTCATTGAGCGCGTTCCTGCTGGTGGGCTTCAACGGCTGGCTGGGCAAGGTCGTGGTCAGCAGCAATCTGCATCCGGTGCTGATTACCACGCACATGATGGCCTCGCTGCTGGTGGTCGCCAGCCTGATTCTGGCCATCAGCCATGCCACGCAAAATACGCTGCGCATGAGCGCAAACGGCGCGCAAATGACGCGCATGTGGCTGATTTTAGGCATGATCCTGAGCATTGTGCAGATCGCGCTGGGCGTACAGGTGCGCGAGCGCATCGACATCATTTCCGTAGGACTCGACTATGCCGAGCGCGCCACATGGGTGGCGCAGATCGGCGCACCGCTGATGCTGCATGTGCTTGGCGCAATGCTGCTAGTAGCCTACAACCTTTGGCTGGGAATGCGCGTACTGCGCTTCGCCGACAACCCGCTGGCGCAAAAACTGGCGCAGGCAATGATGCTGCTGGTACTGATTGAACTGATGTTCGGCCTGAGCCTGGCTCTGTTCGGCTTCCCCGCCTTTTTGCAACCGCTGCATCTGATGTTCGCCGCCATGATTTTCGGCATTCAGATGACATTATTCGGCGCGGCGCAGCATGGGATGAGGCAGCGGAGTATTGTCGGTTCGGCATGAGACAATGCTTCACATGCTAGACTCTGTGGGAGTTTAATCACGGATTGAGACCGCCATGCCCCTTAAAGCCAACCAGATGCGCTTTTTGCGCAGCATCGCCCACAACCTCAAGCCGGTGGTGCTCTTGGGGCAGCATGGTTTGACCGAAGCCGTCATGGCGGAAATCGAGCTTGCACTGGAGCATCACGAACTGATCAAGATTCGAGTGCCGGGCATGGAGCGCGACGACAAGCGCGATGTGATCGAAGTGATCTGCGAGCGCAGCGGCGCTGATCTGGTGCAAGCCATCGGCCACATGGCCGTGCTGTTCCGCAAGCGCGCCAAGGACTCGCAGATCAGCCTGCCGCAGTAGTTTCAGCTTTGCGGATGCGTGCGTGCCACTCTACCAACTCGACCCCAAGGACACGCACTTTCCCGACCCGCGTGACGCCCTGACCGACCCCAACGGCCTGCTTGCCATCGGCGGGGATCTTTCGCCCGTGCGCCTGCTGCGCGCCTATCGTCATGGCATTTTCCCCTGGTTTTCTCCCGGCGACCCGATTCTCTGGTGGTCGCCCGATCCGCGCACCGTGCTTTTTCCCGCCCAGATCAAAATTCACCGCAGCCTGCGCAAGACACTGAAAAATCATCCGTTTGAGATCCGCGTCAACCACGATTTTGCTGCTGTGCTCGACGCCTGCGCCGCCCCCCGCGCCCAACAGCAAGGCACATGGATTACGGACGACATGAAATACGCCTACCTGCGTCTGCACAGCATGGGCTACGCCTACAGCATCGAAAGCTGGCGGGACGACGCTCTGGCGGGCGGTTTGTACGGCGTCAAGATCGGTAAGGTGTTCTTCGGCGAATCCATGTTCACCCGCGTTTCCGACGCCTCCAAGGCCGCGCTGGTCGGCCTGTGCCAGGGCGCGCTGGGCAGCGTTCCCGCTGTGATCGACTGCCAGTTCTCTACCGATCACCTGCTCAGTCTGGGGGCAACCCCTATTCCGCGTGAAGAGTTTCTCAAATTGCTGGCACGATATACCTAAAACTTGTCGATGATCTTTTTTGAGGCTGCCGACTAAAAATTCTTCGTGAAACAGCACCTACGCTGAAAAATGGTTGCAAAGCAAATACCCACACATGGAGCTAAGATATTTATCTTCCATAAAACCAGATCATGAAACATAAGACACTCCAATGGGTTTGCAATGCAAGGCCGTGCTAGAGTGCCCAGCGTCAGCAAAACCCCTGAGAGCATTCAGGGATTTTCATAGCGATTTTGCATAAAAACGCTGGTTTTCAGACTTCAACGGCAGAGGCGAAAATAAACATGGCTCACATCGTCATTTTGGGTGCAGGCATCGGCGGCATGCCCGCCGCGTACGAAGCGCGTGAACTTTTGGGCAAAGCGCACCAAATCACCGTGATCAACACCACCGATTACTTCCAGTTCACCCCGTCCAACCCCTGGGTGGCCGTGGGCTGGCGCAGCCGTGAAGAAATCACCTTCGCCATCGAACCCTATCTCAAGCGCAAGGGCATCAACTTCATTCATGCCGCCTGTACCCGCCTCGCCCCTGAAAACAAAACCCTGCATCTGAGCAACGGCGAAAGCGTCAGCTACGACTACCTCATCATCACCACCGGGCCGAAGCTCAACTTCGCCGCCATTGAAGGCGCAGGCCCGCACGGCGGCCATACGCATTCGGTCTGTACCGTCGATCACGCCGAACTGGCCTATGCCGATTTCCAGAAGCTTTGTGAAAACCCGGGTCCGGTCATCGTCGGCGCATTCCAGGGCGCGAGCTGCTACGGCCCGGCTTACGAATATGTGTTTATTCTTGATGCCGCACTGCGCAAGAAAAAAATCCGTGACCAGGTGCCCATCACCTTCGTCACTGCCGAACCCTACATCGGTCACCTCGGCTTGGGCGGCGTCGGCGACTCCAAGGGCATGCTCGAATCCGAACTGCGCATGCACGACATCAAGTGGATCTGCAACGCGCGCACCACCAAAGTTGAAGCAGGCAAAATGCATGTCGAAGAGCTCGACATGCAAGGCAATGTGGTCAAGACTCACGCGCTGACCTTCAATCATTCCATGATGTTGCCGCCTTTCCGTGGCGTGGATGCCGTAGCCGCAGTGGAAGGCATGGTCAACCCCGGCGGCTTCGTGCTGATCGACGACAAGCAGCGCAACCCGAAGTTTCCCAGCATCTACTCGGCGGGCGTCTGCGTCGCCATTCCGCCGGTTGAGGCCACCCCGGTTCCAGTCGGTACGCCGAAAACCGGCTACATGATCGAATCCATGGTCACCGCCATCGTGCATAACATCGAGCAGGAAATCAAAGGCGAAGATCCCACCCACAAAGGCACCTGGCAGGCCATCTGCCTGGCCGACATGGGCGACCGTGGCGCAGCCTTCATCGCCCTGCCGCAGATTCCGCCGCGCAATGTCAACTGGTTCGCCAAGGGCAAGTGGGTGCATCTGGCCAAAATCGCCTTCGAGAAGTACTTCATCCGCAAGATGAAGTCCGGCAGCTCAGAGCCGATTTATGAGAAGTACATTATGAAAGCGATCGGTATTGCGCGCCTGTCGAAGTAAAACTGCGCAACACTCCGCATGAAAGCCCCGCCTTGATGCGGGGCTTTTTATTGCACAGGCTTTTTATTGTGCAGAAACAATCTCGCGCATCACCGCCGTGGCATAGCTTCCTGCAGGTAGCGCAAAACCCACGACGAGCACACGATTCGCTTCATCCAGACGCCAGTGCATGGCGCTCGGAATCACGCGCAAGGGGCGACGCGCCGCCTCCAGACCTTCTTTCACCAAGCCTTCGGCCAGCAGAGCATCCTGCGCAATCACCGCTTGCTCCACATCGGCGCATGCACCCTGCGCCTGCGTACCTTCCTTGCCCCACAGCGCGCCGCTGGTATGCACATCACCCGCCGCTATCCGCCCCGCCAGGGCGGTATCGTCCGCCTCGGCGATAAAGAAGCTGTGCCGACCATCCAGCATCAGCGGCTCGCCCGGCAGGGGTTGCAGCCAGTTTCCATCGGTAATGCGCCGGGTAAGAATGGCGTTGAACAACTCGCTGCGTGCTGTGGAAAGCAGCATTCCCTGCTGGGCGCGGGACGGCGCTTTGCCGCCGGCAAACCAGGCGCGCACGGCGTCCAGATTGCCGCCTTCATGCCCAAAACGCTGCTCGGCGAACCAGTTCGGCACACCGACACGGGCGATCTGCGCCAGACGCTCATCCAAGCCGCCCCAATCGCCCTCCACAGCGCGCACGGTCAACAAAAATCGGTTGGCACGATGCGTTCCGCGCCGCAATTTGCGCGTGTGGCGCGTCATCACCACAATCTCCGCCGCCGCTCGCTGCGCAAGCTCCGCCCAATTCACCGCATGACGCGGCGCAGGCAGACTGAACCATTGCGTGGTCACTGCATGGCGATCCTTCAGCCCGGAATAGCCGACATCGCGCTCGGCGCAACCAGCCAGCCGCGCCAACTGCTTCGCCACCCAGGCAGTGTTTTCGCCACGCTTGCGCACCGCCAGCCACAGGTGCTCGCCGCGCCCCTCCGGGGTAAAACCGAGGATTTCGTCCACCACAAAATCTTCGGCGACGGCGCGCAACTGCCCGCGTAGAGCGGGCGGAGCAAAGGCGTAAGGCATGTTCATCGGCAACTCGCAGCGATACTCAAAGAGCGGGCATTGTGCCATTCTTTGCCCATGCAACATCCACTCGACCAGAATCCGCAGGCGCTCTGCGCCGATTTGCTCGCCCAGTGCGCAGACGTTGCGCTTTTGCAACAAGCCTGTGAGCAGGCCAGCGCCGTGTGGGATGGCGACCCGACCCGACCGCGTGGCGCGCGTGTTGCGCTGTTGCTGCGCGAGATGAACGCCGACGCGGATACGCTGCTGGCCGCCACGCTCGGCGACCCGCGCCTGCGTGCAGACTTCAACGAACGCGCCATGAGCGCGCAGTACGGCGCGAAAGTGGCGCGCATGGTGGCCGAGCTGCATCGCCTCAACACCTTCAGCGAAACGCAACTGGCAATGGACAACCCGCAACAGGCGGAAAACCTGCGCCGCCTGCTGCTGGCGATGGTCAGCGATGTGCGCGTCATTCTCATCAAGCTGGCCTACCGCCTGGAGCGCCTGCGCGCCCTGCCCCTGCTGGATGATGTGGAGCAGCGCCGCCATGTGGCGCGGGAAACGCTGGCGCTGTTCACCCCCCTCGCCCACCGCCTGGGGCTGGGGCAGCTCAAATGGGAGCTGGAAGACCTCGCCTTTCGCCATCTGGAACCGGAAACCTATAAGCGCATCGCTCATCTGCTCGATGAACGGCGTATCGAGCGTGAAAGCTACATCACCCAGGTCAAACAGCAGCTTGAGCGGGCGCTCCAGCATGAGGGCATCCAGGCTCGCGTCTATGGCCGCCCCAAGCACCTGTACAGCATTTTCGAAAAAATGCGCCGAAAAAAGCTTGATTTTGAACAACTTTTCGATGTGCGCGCCCTGCGGGTGCAAGTCGCATCGATTCAGGACTGTTACGCCGCACTGAGCGTGGTACATACCCTGTGGCAACCCATTGCCAGCGAGTACGACGACTACATCGCCCAGCCCAAGCCCAACGGCTACCAGTCGCTGCATACCGCCGTCCACGCACTGGATCACAAAACTCTGGAAGTGCAGATCCGCACCGCCGCCATGCACGATCAGGCCGAACTCGGCGTGGCGGCGCACTGGCGCTACAAGGCGGGCGGCAAGACTCGCGGCGATGCGTTTGAAGACGATCTGGAACAGCTCAGACTATCGCTGGAAACCGGCGCAGGCGGCGCATTGAATGCGCGCAGCGTGTACGTTTTCACGCCCAAGGGGCAGGTTATGGAACTGCCGCAGGGCGCAACGCCGCTCGACCTGGCCTATAGCCTGCATACCGAGCTGGGGCATCAATGCAAGGGAGCCAAGGTCAATGGCCGCCTGGTTCCGCTCAATACGCCGCTGAAAAACACCGACCGCGTGGAATTGCTGCGCTCGCCGCAAGGCACGCCCAACCGCGAATGGGCCGACCCGAAAAGCGGCTACCTGGTGTCGAGCAGCGCAAGATCGCGGGTGCGCGCCTGGTTCAAGCAGCGTGAACGCGAAAGCGCACGCGAAGAAGGCCGGGCGCACTGGGACAAAACCGTGCGCCGCCTGGGACTGTCACGCGAACAGCGTGAACAGTTGCTGGACAAACTTGGCCTCAAAAGCGAGACCGCCGCCTGGGAAGTTTTGGGCGAAGGACAAATCTCCCACGCTGCCTTTCTGGATGCCGCCCGCTCTACACTGGCTCAAGACAGCCCGCCCACCCAGGAAATCACGCTTCCGCGCCGTCTGGCGAGCACATCCGTTCCGCGTCACATCAATCTTGCTGGCTTGCAGGCCGAACCGGCGCGCTGCTGCAATCCCATGCCCGGAGACGCCATTGTCGGCTTCATCACCCGTGGGCAGGGTCTGCGCCTGCATCGCGCCGACTGCCGCAATCTGGACAACCTGCGCCGCACCCAGCCCGAACGCCTGCTGGACGTGGAGTGGCCCTATCTGCAAGACATGCCCGTGCGCGCCGAAGTGCTCGTTCTGGCGGATGATCGCAGCGAATTGCTCAGTGACATCAGCCATGCGCTATCCCAGTTCAAGGCACGGGTGAATGCGATCGACAGCCAACGTGAAGTGCGCACCCAGCAGGTGCGCATGCGTCTGCGTCTCGAACTGCCCGATCTGCACAGCTTGGCCCCCATGCTGCAACGCCTTTCCGCCCTGCCCGGCGTGGATGAAGTGCGGCGGGTGTAAAAGCCTGTTTACGATCTTTTTTGAAGCTAAAAATTCTTCGTGAAACGACACTGCAGGTGCGAATTCATTCGCACAAACGCGCCTAAATTGTGCGAATGAATTCGCACCTGCACTTTTTGGCGTCTACATTTCCGTTCAATGGCGAGAACGTTGACAGGCTCCAAGGCGCAATACTTTTTCGTCTACTGTTGCTCACCTGACGCGCCCTGGCAAAGACGACGGGCTTTCATCCTGTAAACTACGCCCCCATCAAGCACACGCAAGGAGACCCGCCATGCTTTCCGTTAACAATCATCCCGAACTGGTGGAGCAACTTCGCGCCCAGTGGTGCAGCGAGACCATGAAAACCAGCGAATACGCCACCTTTCTCGAATACTGCGAACTGGTGGAATATGAGGAAGGTGAAGTCATCGCCGATATCGGCGAAATTGGCGAAGCCCTCTTTTTCGTCGTTGAGGGCGAAGTCGCCCTAGTGACCGGCAGCACCGCCGCCGAAGTCGAAGTTGGTCGCATCTTTGAAGGCGAACTGATGGGCGAAATGAGCTTTTTCGACCGCAATCCGCGCAACGTGCGCCTGAAAGCCGCCACCCCGCGTGACCGCCTGCTCAAGCTCACCCGCCCGATGTACAAGCGCATGCGCATTGAGCATCCCTACATCGCGGTGAACCTGCTCGAATACGCCATCATCAGCCTGGATCACCTGTTCCGTCGCGCCAGCGAGGATGTGTCCAACCTCAACCTTTACGTTTTCGGCAGCGGCAAGAAGTAATTCGACATGGCTCAGTACATTTTCACCATGAACGGCGTGGGCAAGATCGTCCCGCCGAAGAAATTCATTCTCAAAGACATCTACCTCAACTTCTTTCCCGGCGCGAAGATCGGCGTGCTCGGCTACAACGGTGCGGGCAAGTCCACTCTGTTGCGCATCATGGCGGGTGTGGACACCGACATCGTCGGCGAAGCGCGCCCGCAACCCGGCATCAAGATCGGCTACCTGCCGCAGGAACCGCAGCTCAATGCCGACAAGGACGTGCGCGGCAATGTGATGGAAGGCGTGGGCGAAATCGCCGCTTTGCTGGAGCGTTTCAACGAAATCAGCAATGAATTCGCCAACCCGGACGCCGACTTCGACAAGCTTTTGAGCGAACAGGCCGAATTGCAGGACAAGATCGACGCCAGCGGCGGCTGGGATCTGGATCGTAAGCTGGAGATCGCCGCCGATGCGCTGCGCCTGCCGCCTTGGGATGCGGACGTGAATCATCTTTCCGGCGGTGAAAAGCGCCGTGTGGCGCTGTGCCGCCTGCTGCTTTCCAACCCGGATATGCTGATCCTCGACGAACCGACCAACCATCTGGACGCCGAATCCGTGGCCTGGCTGGAACGCTTCCTGCAAGACTTCCCCGGCACCGTGGTCGCGGTCACCCACGACCGCTACTTCCTCGACAATGTGGCGGGCTGGATTCTGGAGCTGGATCGCGGCCAGGGCATTCCCTTCGAGGGCAATTACTCGCAGTGGCTGGACGCCAAGGAAAAGCGTCTGGCGCAAGAGGAAAAAACCGAATCCGCCCGCCACAAGGCAATGGCGCAGGAACTGGAATGGGTGCGTCAGGGCGCGAAAGGCCGTCAGGCCAAGTCCAAGGCGCGTCTGGCGCGCTTCGAGGAAATGCAATCGGTCGAATTCCAGAAGCGTTCGGAAACCAACGAGCTGTACATCCCGCCCGGGCCGCGTCTGGGCGACAAGGTGATCGAGGTGGAAAACCTGAGCAAGGGCTTTGGTGAGCGTGTGCTGTATCAAGGCATGTCGTTTAGCGTGCCCAAAGGCGCTGTGGTCGGCATTATCGGCCCGAACGGCGTGGGTAAATCCACCCTGTTCCGTATGCTCACCGGTCAGGAAAAACCGGACTCCGGCAGCATCACCCTTGGGGAAACCGTGCAACTGGCCTGCGTCGATCAAAGCCGCGATGCGCTGAATGACAAAAACACCGTGTGGCAGGAAGTTTCCGACGGGCTGGACACCATCCAGGTTGGCACGTTCCAAATGCCCTCTCGCGCTTATCTGGGGCGTTTCAATTTCAAGGGTGAAGCGCAACAGAAGTTCATCAAGGATCTCTCCGGCGGCGAGCGCAACCGTGTCCACCTGGCCAAGCTGCTCAAATCCGGCGGCAACGTGATCCTGCTCGACGAACCGACCAACGACCTAGACGTGGAAACCCTGCGCGCACTGGAGCAAGCCATCCTCGATTTCCCCGGCGACGTGCTGGTGATCTCGCACGACCGCTGGTTCCTCGACCGCATCGCCACCCACATCCTCGCCTTCGAGGACGACGGCGGCGTGGTGTTCGTCGAAGGCAACTTCCAGGATTACGAGGCGGATCGCCACAAGCGCCTGGGCTCGGACGCCGACCAGCCCAAGCGCCTGAAATACAAGCGTCTGGAAGGATGAATGAGCGCCATCAAATGAGCATCTACACGCTGCGTAACACGCTTGCGGCCTTGCTGCTTGGCGGCCTTTGCGCCTGCGCCGCGCCCAAACCGGATAGCGCGTCCGCCGCCTCGCCCGAACGCCCGTTTCAAAAGGACTTCAGCGAAGACAACCTCACCAGCTGCAAGGCCGCGCATCGCGCCTTGCTCGGCGATGGCTACCTGGTGGAAGCGCTGGCGGCGGACAAGCTCAAGGGACGCAAGTCGTTCCGCGTGGACAACGAGCACGGACATGTGGTGGAAATGACCGTCAACTGCCTGGCCAACAACGACGGCACCAGTACGGTGTACGCCAATGGCCTGCGCAGCGCGTATGAGCTGAAAAAATCCTCCACCTCGGCCAGCGTCGGGGTCAGCGTGTTCGGTTCGCTCTCCGTGCCTATCGGCCAGAGCGCCGACAGCATGGTGAAGACCACCGACGAAACCATTACCGACCCGGCGTTTTACCGTGCGTTCTTCATGTCAATGGGCGGCATTCTGGACGAAATGCGTTCCGAGCGTAGCGCCAAATAAATCGACACGAATGCAAGCATATGCATATAGGGATAACGGCCTTGGTCACCTTCACTGTTCGAAATATTAACGGCAGCCTGGAAGACCTTTGGCGCTCGCATGCCGCTCATCACGGACGAGCCATGGAAGAGAAAGTGCGCTGTACTTTACGTCAGACGCTCATTCGACCCGGCGCGTATGACGTCCGGTTCTGTGCGCAAATAGAGCGTCCGCTCCATGAACCATTCTAAAGTCGCACCAACCCCCGGCTTTGTCCGTCGCCTCGGCGCGCTGCTGTACGACTGGCTGCTGATTATCGCCCTTTGGTTCGTGCAAACCGCCTTGCTGCTGCCGCTGACCGGCGGCCAGGCTTTGCCGCAAACGGGGTTGGCGCATTGGGCTTATCTGGCTTTGCTGTATCTCACTGCGCTGGGATTCTTTCTGTTTTTCTGGCGTAGGACGGGGCAAACGCTGGGCATGCGCGCCTGGCGGCTACGGCTGGTGGATGCGCAGGGGCATACGCCTGCCCTGAGCCATTTGCTGCGTCGTGCGCTGTGGGCGATTCCGAGTTGGGGGCTGGCGGGACTGGGGGTGTTATGGCTGTACGTCGACCCGCAACGCCGCGCCTTGCAGGATCGCATGAGCGCAACCTACCTGATCGTGGAGAAACTGAAATGAGTGAGGGCAAAGTTTACAAACATGGGCGCGGGGGCAGTGATGCCGAACATCAGGCGCATCAGGCCGATATCACCTTGCTGCTGGAAAGGCACGCTCAGTTGAAGCGCGTAACCGAGCACCTTGCCGACGGCATCCGCAGCTGCACGACCAGCGCCGACCCGGAGCTGGTCGTGATTCTCCAGCGTCATGCAGGCGACATGAAGGCACGCTTCGGCAGGGGGCGAGCGATTCGCTCCTGGGATCCGCTGTTCGCCATGCTGTTCGAGCAGCGCGACAACATCCATGTGCAACTGGTCATGCGCGAAGACGGCATATGCGCCACGCTGACTTGCGACGATCCGGCGCTTATCCCGCTGATTCATGCCCATGACGAGACTTTGATGCGTTTTGTGGTCGAAGGACGCAGCGCAGCCGCGCAGGAATCGCCCGTGCCCGTTATGGTGTCGCAGATTTAGGGAAACGCTGATTTATTCCATGGATGGAATAAATCAGCGTTTACTTAGGTTTGTCCGCCACGTTGTCGCGCAGATAGACAGGCTGCGCCTCAGCGGCGGGCAACCAGCCCTGACGCGCTACCTGATGCGCGGCGAGCAAGGCCACGTCATGCGCCTGCGGCAGAAGATCGTGGTCGACGGCGCTGACCACGGCGGCGAAACGCGGCAGCAAGGTCTCGGCGTAGGCCGACCAACCCGAGCCGACGGCAAACCAGCCGCTATCCGGCACAAGGGGGGCATCCAGCGGCTTGATCACGCGCTCATCGCCATCCAGACGCACATCCCCCGCCCCCAGTACACGCCAGGCGCCCCAGTAAACCTCGTGCATGCGCGCATCCAATGCGGTCAATACCTTGTCAGCGCCATGTACGCGCCACGCGCCATGCGCCAGCGCAGCCAGGCTGGATACCGGCATGACCGGCAGATCCGCGCCAAAGGCCAGCCCCTGGGTCACGCCCGCCGCGATGCGCAAGCCGGTGAACGCGCCCGGCCCGCGTGCGAAGGCGATGCCGTCCAGCCCCGCCAGGCTGACCCCGCCCTCGGCCAGCACCTGCTGCACCATGGGCAACAGGCGCTGGGTATGCTCGCGCGGGGTGAGTGCGTAGGCGGTAAAAACCTGATCATCCAGCAGCAGCGCCGCCGAACAGGCCTCGGTCGAGGTATCAAGAGCGAGAATCTTCAAGCCTTCAGGCCTTGGGCTTGCGTTTGATGCCAAAAATGACCAGCGAGTGATCGGTCATTTCAAAATCATGTTCCTCGGCGATTTTCTGGATGCGCTCGTAAATCACCGGGTCGTGAAACTCTTCCACATGGCCGCTTTTCACGCAGACGATATGGTCATGCTCCCCCTTGGAGATCAGTTCGAATACCGCCTTGCCGCCTTCAAACTGGTGACGACAGACAATACCCGCCGCCTCGAACTGGGTCAGCACGCGGTACACCGTAGCCAGGCCGATGTCCTCATCGTTGTCCAGCAGCAGGCGATAAATGTCTTCCGCCGAAAGATGCTGGTCGGCGTGCTGCTCCAGCAATTCGAGAATACGCACGCGCGGCAGGGTGACTTTCAGGCCGGCTTTTTTGAGATCATTCACTTCCACGGGGAATCCTGTATCGATGAGTAGTGCTGTTTTCCGCGCACGCATGCACAACAGGGGCAGGCAACCAGCGGACGGAAATAGTAGATGCAAAGCGTCATGGAGTGTATGTTATCGCGCAAACTTTCACACCCCATGACACAAAGACCATGCAACACGCGCGCCTTTTATTGCTTTCCGCCGCCCTCCCCTGCCTGCTGAGCGCCTGCGCCACCAGTTCCTGGCCGACCTTTTTGCAGCCTTATCAAATGGACATCAACCAGGGCAATATCCTGGAAGACGACAAGCTGGCGCAACTCAAGCCCGGCATGAGCAAGGATCAAGTGCGCTTCTTGCTCGGCACGCCGATGGTGGATGATATGTTCCATGCCAACCGCTGGGACTACGTCTACTTCCACAAGGCGGGCAAAGCCGCGCCGGTGCAACGCAAGTTCGCCCTGTTTTTCGATGCCAATGGCAGGCTTGAACGTTCCGAGCCGCCCTTGGCCGATCTGCCGACCCTGCCCTTGACCACGCTTTAACCAGGGACGCCGGTTGATCACAAGGAGCACGCCGCCACCGGCTTCAACCGCCGCCTTTTTTCAGTTTCTTGCCCTCTTCCGCACGCTTCTGGCGCACGGCCTTCGGGTCGGCGATCAACGGGCGGTATATCTCCACCCGGTCGCCCTCGCGCAGTTCGCGCGAAGATGGCACGACCTTGGCGAAAATCCCCAGCTTGCTGCTCGCCAGATCCAGATCGGGGTAGCGCTCCGGCAAACCTGAGAGCTGTACCGCCTGCTCCGCCGTCGTACCCGCAGGCACTTTCAGGCGCAACAAGGTTTGCCTCTCCGGCAGCGCATAGGCCACCTCGATATTCATCTTCTCCTCAGAACCGTCGTCCATACACCTGCTCCGCACGCTTCTGAAAGGAACGCACCATTTCCCCGGCCACCGTGGTGAATACCGACCCCACGGCGAACTCGACCAGCTTGTTGGTGAACTGGAATTCCAGATCCAGGCTGATCTTGCAGCCGCGCTCACCGATGGGATCAAAACGCCAAAAACCGTGCAAATGCTTGAATGGCCCATCGATCAGGCTCATCTCGATCATTTTGTGCGGATGCAGCAGATTGCGCGTGGTAAAGGTCTTGCACAGCGCGCCCTTGCTGATGGTCACGCTGGCGATGACTTCATCTTCCGCCCTTTGCTGGCGCGACGATGCGCTGCACCAGGGCAGGAATTGATGATAATCCTCCACGCCATTGACCAGGGCGAACATCTCTTGCGCGCTGTAGGGCACCAGCGCTTCACGGTGCAAGCGACTCATCCGAACAGCCCCAAACCGTAGAGGAAAATCACCACGATTCCCAAGGGCGCAACAAAACGGGCGAGAAAACGCCAGATGGCATACATGCGCGGCGACTCGCCCATCTCCTCAAAACTGGTTTCACGGCGCATCACCCAGGTCGCGAACAGTGCAATCAGCAAACCGCCCAGCGGCAGCATGATGTTTGAAGTGGAAAAATCCAGAAGCTCGAAGAATGTCTTGCCGAACAGCTTGATCTCGCTCCAATGATTGAACGACAGCACGCTGGCGATACCCAGCAGCCAGGCGCCTAGGCCGAGCCACACGCCAGCCTTGACCCGCGTCCAGCCATGTCTTTCCACCATATGCGCCAGAGCGGGTTCAATCATGGAAATCGAGGATGTCCACGCTGCCAGGGTCAGCAGGGCGAAAAACAGCGTGCCGACCAACACGCCCAGGGGCATTTGCCCGAATGCGATCGGCAAGGTCTGGAACACCAGCCCCGGCCCCGCTGAAGGCTCCAGACCATTGGCGAACACCACCGGGTAAATCGCCAAGCCGGCCAGCAAGGCCACGGTGGTATCCGCCGCCACCACGAAAAACGCCGTTTGCGTGATCGACACCTTTTCAGGCATGTAGGAGCCATAAGCCATGATCAGTCCCATGCCGATGCTCAGGGTGAAGAACGAATGCCCCAGAGCCACCACCACCGAATTCGCCGTCAGCTTGCTGAAATCCGGGGTGAACATATAGGCGAAGGCTTCGACAAAATGCCCGGTGCTCATGCCATAGCCGACCAGCAGCAGCAAAATCACGAACAAGGCCGGCATGAGCAATACAGTGAAGGTCTCCAGCCCCGCGCGCACGCCGCGCACGACGACCAGCATGGTGATCAGCATGGCCAGACTGTGCCAGAACAACAGATCCATGGGGCTGGCCTTGAACGATTCAAACATGGACTTCAGCGCCGCGCCGTCCAGGCCATTAAAACTCCCGGTGACGGCGCGCTCCACATAAGCCATGGCCCAACCCATGATCACGCTGTAATAGCTGAGAATCAGAAACCCGGCGATGACGCCCATCCAGCCAAGATACTTCCACGCTGGCGAGGCTTTCTCCTCCTCGGCCAGCAGGGTCATCCCCTGCACCGGGCTGCGCCGTGAACGCCGCCCCAGCATGACCTCGGCGACAAAAATCGGCGCGGCCACAAGCAGGATGCAGGCGAGGTAAAGCATGACGAACGCCCCGCCGCCGTTCTGCCCCATGATGTAGGGAAACTTCCAGATATTGCCCAGACCCACTGCAGCGCCTGTCGCGGCGAGGATAAAGGCCCAGCGGGAAGACCATTGGCCATGAATCGAAACGCGACTGGACTGAGACATAAAGCAAATGCTCGACAAGGGTTAGCACAGTCTTAATGTTAAGATGCGCGCCCTTAATTGAATAGCTCGGCTTGAGGGAATCTTGAATACCTCGGCTCTCGCCACCACTCAAGCATCATGGCAAAAGACAAAAAAAACACCCAGGGCGCATCCACCGTGGCCCTGAATAAAAAAGCGAAGCATGACTTCGCCTTTGAAGACCGCTATGAGGCGGGCATTGTGCTGCAAGGCTGGGAGATCAAGGCGATTCGTGACGGCAAAATCCAGATCACCGACAGCTATGTGCTGCTGAAAAACGGCGAAGCCTTTCTTTTCGGCGCGCAAATCTCACCGCTGCTTTCCGCCTCCACCCATGTCAAGCCCGACCCGACCGCCACGCGCAAGCTGCTGCTGCACCGTCAGGAAATCAATGAGCTGATCGGCGCGGTCGAACGCAAGGGCTACGCGCTGATCCCGCTCGCCATGTACTGGAAGGGCAGCCGCCTCAAGGTGGAAATCGGCCTGGGCAAAGGCAAGAAGGAATTCGACAAGCGCGCCAGCGAAAAAGAGCGCGACTGGGAGCGCGAAAAAGGACGCATCATGCGGCATAGCGTGCGAACGTGAACGGAAGAATGCTCGCCAAACAAGCCCTACTCTTCACCCCACACCGTCATACCGCCCGCCGCCTTTTTGATCGCCGCCATGAGCACGACATGCGCCTCAAGCTCCACGTCGCTGGCATGCACGACCGCCAGGCGCGGACGTGACGCTGGCAGTGCGCGCGGAGTCTCTCCGCCCTCTCCCTGCATTGATGCCTCGTGCGCTTCCAGCCCCAGGCTGGACTGCCCGCCGGTCATCGCCAGATAGACATCGGCCAGGATTTCGGCATCCAGCAAAGCGCCGTGCAACTGACGATGACTGTTGTCGATGCCATAGCGCTTGCACAGCGCATCCAGGCTGTTGCGCTGCCCTGGATGCAGACGGCGCGCCAGCTTCAGGCTATCCACCACGCCGCTGACATGCTCTTCGATCCGCCCGAAATTCGTCCCCGTTTCTTCATCCAGACGGGCGAGTTCATGGTTGATGAACCCCAGGTCGAAGGCGGCGTTGTGAATCACCAGCTCTGCGCCGCTGACAAAATCCACAAAACGCTGCGCCACTTCGGCGAAGCGCGGCTTGTCTTCCAGAAAAGCATTGGTCAGGCCGTGAACGCGAATGACCTCTTCGTCCATGATGCGCTCTGGATTGAGGTACTGATGCAGCGTGCGCCCGCTCAGACTGCGGTTGAACAGTTCCACCGCGCCGATTTCCACGATGCGATGCCCTTCGCGCGGTTCCAGTCCGGTGGTTTCGGTGTCCAGGAGAATCTGTCTCATGTCTTGTTCCCGCTCAATTCATCAATGCCGCGATTGGCCAACTGATCAGCCAGTTCGTTTTCCGCATGGCCGACATGCCCGCGCACCCAGAACCAATGCACCTCATGCTGCGCACAGAGCGCGTCGAGCTGTTGCCACAGGTCGGCGTTCTTCACCGCACCGCCGCCCGCCGTGCGCCAGCCACGCTTTTTCCAGTTGGGCAGCCATTCCTGCATACCCTTCATCACATACTGCGAATCCGTGGTCAGATTCACCCGGCAGCGTCGCTTCAATGCAGCCAGCGCGCGGATGGCCGCCGTCAGCTCCATGCGGTTATTGGTCGTGGCATGTTCACCGCCCCAAAGCTGCTTTTCCTTGTCCTGCGCGCGCAGAATCGCGCCCCAGCCTCCCGGCCCGGGATTGCCGCGACATGCGCCGTCCGTCCAGATGTCGACCATGCTCATCATCTCGTTGTTCGAGTCAGGCTCCACCATGAGCTTGCTGCTCCTGCTTCTGTTCACTCGGAATTCTTGAAATAAAAAACAGCAGCAATGCCCACAAGGCGAACAGTCCAAGCTTGACCGGCAGAAGCGGAGCCAGACTGACCGACAGGATAAAGCTGCACGTCATCATCAAAATCGCCCCCTGCTTCACTCTGCGCGGCAAGCGACGATGCAGTTGCCACTCACGGATCAAGGGGCCGGACCAGGGGTGTTGCAGAATGGCGCAATGCAGACGCTCGGATGAACGGGCAAAACAAGCCGCCGCCAGCAGCAGGAAAGGCGTCGTTGGCAAAACCGGCACGACAACGCCGATCGCCCCGGTCAACACGAAAAACGCGCCCGCCGCCATGCACGCCCAGCGTATCCACGGCGCGCGTGCGGGACAGGCCGCCGTATTCACCACGGCGACTTCCGCAGGCTCAGTAGTGTCGCTCACCGCAATGCCCATCCTGCATATGCCTCGGACAATGCCCCCTGCTTTGCGGGGAAGCGCCCACAGCCTGGCCAGGTTTGACCACGCTGAAACCGGGCATCAGCCGCCAGCGATGGCGTATGGGCGCCGGCATGCTCACCCGTTTGCGCGCCAGGATGAGCTGCGCCATGCCGCTGGACGGCAACCAGCGCGCCAGCCAGCGCTGGATGAATCCTGCCAGCATGGAATCCGCCTGAAAGGAATAACCGTGTCCGACCCAGGCCTCCGCCTCCAGCTCATAACCCAGCAAGCCCAGCCAGTCGCGCAGACGCTTGCGCCCCGGAGCCTCGCCAAACCATGGCGCGGCGTCACGATAATTAAACAGCCGCCTCAGCCACCAAAAACTTGCCGGATTAAAGCTCAGCAACACCACGCGACCCTCCGGGATCAAGACCCGATCCACTTCGCGCAACAGGGCGTGCGGATCGCTGGCCAGCTCCAGCACATGCTGCGCCACCACCAGATCCACGGACTCGGCTTCCAGGGGCAGGGATTCGAAACGAGCGCGCACCTGCCCGCTCAGAGGGCCAAGACGGAAAGCATGGGGAATACGCAATCCGGCCAAGGGGCAAGTCGCGGACGCTTCGCCTTGAGCGCCCACAGGCTGCAATGCCAGATGCAGTGCGTGATAGCCAAAGCATCGCGCAAGCCAATACTCCATGGCGGCGCTCTCATCCTTGCACAGGGTCGATCCTTGATCGCCTCGCCACCACTCGGCCAAGGCCTGCAAGCGCTCGCTTTCCGCCTGGTTTTTGCTCATGCTCGCTTCTGACCAATAGCAACAGCAGCAACAGCAACAGCCACGCTACTTGATGCGCCGCAAATGACCGCCGCGCGCCGGAGGCGTGTCATCGGGCGGCGGCTCCTCATCTTCCCCCTCGGCCTCGCTTTTGCGCCCCTCCGAGGGCACCGCGCGCAGCGCAGGCGGGCGACCGGCGCGCTGCTCGATCTGGTTATCCGCGTTGTCTCCGGTTTCTCCCGGCATCTGCCCCGGCGGAAAGCCCATGCCCTGCCCGGTATCGCGGTCGTAAATGGCCAGCACCGCCTGGGTTGGAATAGTGATGACCCAGGGACGACCGCTGAAACGCGCCGAAAAACGGATGTCGGCATTGCCAAGACTCAGGCTGTGCACGGCATGAGGCGCAATATTGAGCGTGATCTGACCGTTCTTGACATGCTCCTGCGGCACGGCAACGCCGGGTACGGTGGCATCCACCACGATGTAGGGGATGTGTTCATTGTCCACGATCCACTCATACAACGCGCGCAGGATGTAAGGACGACTGGAGGTCACTTGCGTGCGTCCCGCGTTTCCTGGCGAATTTCGGCGCGCAATTCCGGACGCATTTCCAGCTCAAGATCGGACAGGCTCTGGCGGAAGCTTACGCGCTTGAAAATACGTGTCATGTAATCCAGCAGCGGCTGGGTTTGGGGGCCTGAGGGAAGCTCGATGCCATACACCGGCAGGCGCCACAAGATCGGCGCCAGGGTGGCGTCGGCCAGACTGAACTCCTCGCTCATGACGAATTCGCTGGCGGAAAAGATCGGCATGATCGACAGCAAGCCCTCGCGCAACAGCTTGCGCGCCTTGGTTGCGCCCTTGCCGCCTTCGGCCAGATCAGGCAACAGCGGATACCATTCCTTTTCGATGCGATACAGCGCCGAGCGCACGCGGGCGCGGCTCACAGGATCGATCGGCATCAGGGGCGGATGCGGAAAACGCTCATCCAGGTATTCCATGATCACGCGCGCCTGGGTGAGGATCAGGTCACGATCCACCAGCATCGGCAGCGTGCCGGTCGGGCTGAGGTCGATAAAATCCTCGGGCGGATTGGCTGGATTGACTTCGACCATATCCGCGATCAATTCCTTATCGGCCAGCACGATGCGGGTGCGATGACTTTCCGGGCAATCCGGATGCGAAAACAGGGTCATCACCCCACGGCGACTAGGACTCACAGCCATTGCGGCACTCTCCCCTAATAATTCTTGGCGGTAAAAAGCAAAACGGGCGTGATTCTAGCACACCCGTTTGCACGCTTGCCGAGCCTTGAGCGCTCAGTCTTAAAGTATGGGAAGCATCAGTGCTTCACGTCGCGCCAGTACTCTTTCTTCAACAGATAGAGAATGACAAACAACAAGGCAAGGAAACCCAGCACCCAGACGCCCAGCGCCTTGCGTTGCAGCACGGCGGGTTCCGCCATGTAGCTCATGAAGGCGGTCAGATCGCCGATCATGCCGTCGAATTCCGCCGGGGTCATGCTGCCCGGCTTGACCAGTTTCAGGCTGGCATGACCATGCTCATCCTTGAGCAAAACCTGCTCACCCTGTTCGCGCCAGAAGACATTAGGCATCCCCACACCCGGGAAAACCTGATTGTTCACCCCCAGTGAGCGCGTCGGATCGACATAGAAGGCGCGCAAATAGCTGTACAGCCAATCCGCGCCACGCGAACGAGCGGTGAGCGACAAATCCGGCGGCACGACGCCGAACGCAGTCTTGGCCAAAGCGTCAGGCATGGCGCTTTGCAGGGTGGAGCCGATTTTCACGTCGGCGCCGCGAATCAGCTTGGCCTTAACCTCCTCCTCACTCATGCCCAAGTCCTGCCCGATGCGGTTGTAGCGCATGAACTTGGCGGAGTGGCAGCTCAGGCAGCGATCCACGAACAACTGCGCGCCACGTTGCAGGGATGCGGTATCGCCCAGGTCGATTTCCGCCTTGACCAGACCCGCCACGCTACCGCCGCTGGCAAGAGCAGCATGGGAAGACAGCCCCAGCAAGAGCAGGCAGAAACCCCAGAATGAAAAACGTTGCAGGGCATTCATCGGGTAATCCTCTCCGGCACAGGCTTGGTCTTTTCGTTTTTACTGATAAACCACAAGGCGACGAAGTAGCCGAAATACAACAGCGTAAACAACTGCGCCAGGAAGGTGAGCAGCCCGGTCGCGGGTTGCGTGCCCAGCCAGCCCAGCACCAGGAAGCTGACCACGAACATGGCCAGCAGCGCCTTGAACGTTGTGGAACGGTAGCGAATGGACTTCACCGGGTTGCGATCCAGCCAGGGCAGGAGGAACAGCACGAAAATCGCCCCGCCCATCGCCACCACGCCGAGGAACTTGTCCGGCACGGCGCGCAGGATGGCGTAGAACGGAGTGAAGTACCACACCGGGGCGATGTGCTCAGGCGTTTGCATCGGGTTGGCCGGAATGAAGTTAGGCTTTTCCAGGAAGTAGCCGCCCATTTCCGGAATGTAGAACACCACGATGGCAAAGAAGAACAGGAACAGGGTCACGCCGACCAGATCCTTGACGGTGAAGTAAGGATGGAAGGGCACCCCATCCAGCGGAATGCCATTCGCGTCCTTGTGCTTCTTGATCTCGATGCCTTCCGGGTTGTTGGAGCCGACTTCGTGCAGCGCCATGATGTGGCCGCCGATCAGGAACAGCAGGATCAGCGGCAGGGCGATGACGTGCAGGGCGAAGAAACGGTTGAGCGTGGCGTCGCCGACCACGAAGTCGCCGCGCACCCACAACGCCAGATCCGGACCGATGAACGGAATGGCGCCGAACAGCGAGATGATCACCTGCGCGCCCCAGTAGGACATCTGCCCCCAAGGCAGCAGATAGCCCATGAAGGCCTCGGCCATCAGCACCACATAGATCAACATGCCGAAAATCCAGATCAGCTCACGCGGGCTTTTGTACGAGCCGTACATCAAGCCGCGCAGCATATGCAGGTAGATGACGACGAAGAACGCCGACGCGCCGGTGGAGTGCATGTAGCGGATCAGCCAGCCCCATTCGACATCGCGCATGATGTATTCAACCGAGGCGAAGGCTTCGGCGGCGGACGGCTTGTAGTTCATGGTCAGCCAGATGCCGGAAACGATCTGGATCACGAACACGGTCAGCGCCAGCGAACCGAAGAAATACCAAAGGTTGAAGTTTTTGGGGACGTAATAGCCGGAGAGATGCGCGTTCCAGAAATGCGAAATCGGCAGGCGCGCATCAACCCATTGAAAAAGTTTGTTCATCAGGCTTCCCCTTTTTCATCCTTGCCGATGAGCAGTCGGCTTTCATTCATGAAGGCATAGCGCGGAACCAGAAGATTGGTCGGCGCGGGTACGCTTTTGAAAACTCGCCCGGCCAGGTCGAAACGCGAACCGTGGCAAGGGCAGAAGAAACCGCCTTTCCAGTCCGCGCCCAGATCGGCAGGGGCGACATCCGGCCTGAAGGTCGGCGCACAGCCCAGATGAGTGCAAATGCCCACGGCGACAAAGATTTCCGGTGTGCGTGCGCGGTAAGCATTCTGCGCATACTCCGGCTGCTGCTCGACCTGGGAATTCGGGTCACGCAGCCCGGCATCCAGAGTGGCCAATTCATCCACGCTGGCCTTGGTGCGGCGCAAAATGTAAATCGGCATACCACGCCATTCGACGGTCATCATCTGCCCTTCGGCCAGCTTGCCGATATCGACATCCACCGGCGCGCCAGCGGCGCGTGTTCCGGCGCTGGGCTGCCAATAGCTCAAGAAGGGAACGGCTGCCGCTGCTACGCCTGCGCCGCCGACCACCGTCGCGGCGCCAGTCAAAAAGCGACGACGGCGCAGATCAACGGCAGGCTCGATCGTACCACCCGTTACATTCGCTACGCTCTGCTCGGACATCCTCATCTCCTGATTCTCGTTGCTCACGTTCATGCGGTGAGCGAATTGCAAAACGCGTCAAGCATCCATGAACAAGGCATGACTGACAAGACAGAATTTGCCTGTTTGTCCTTCGGATTTTTTATAAGCACATCAAAGCCGAAAATTAAAAAGCCTATAGCAAGCATTCAAGCCGGATTGGCGAGATCCACAAAGCTGTGCTCGATGCCAAAGGTATCCGCCAGATGCTCGCCCAGGGCGCGCACGCCGAAACGTTCCGTAGCGTGATGTCCGCAAGCGAAATAGTCGATGCCCGCTTCGCGGGCGATATGCGTGGTCTGCTCGGAAATCTCACCGCTGAGATAGGCGTCCAGCCCCAAGGCCGCCGCCTCGGCGATATAGCCCTGCGCGCCGCCGCTGCACAGCCCGAGACTGCGCAAGGGTCGCTGCTCATCCGTGGCGGGAATATGCAGCACCTCGCGCCCCAGGATGCGTTCCAGCTTGTGCTTGAGCGCCAAGCCGCTAACCGCTTCCGGCAAAACGCCGCGCACGCCGATGCGCGCTGTCGCCGAGCCGAGAAAGCCCTGGGTTTCCTTCAAGCCCAGCGCCATCGCCCACTGCGCGTTGTTGCCATAGACAGGATGACCATCCAGCGGCAGATGGTAGGCGATCAGGTTGATGTCGTGTTTGAGCAGGGTGGCGAGACGCTTGCGCTTCATGCCGATAACGCGCGCATCCTCGCTCTTCCAGAAATAGCCGTGGTGTACCAGCACGGTATCCGCGCCCTGCAGCAGCGCCTCATCCAGCAAGGCTTGCGAGGCGGTGACTCCGCTGAAGATGCGTCGAATTTCAGCCCGCCCTTCCACCTGCAAACCATTGGGCGCGTAGTCTGCATAGGCATCCAGGCGCAACAGCTGTTCGCAGTAGGTCAGCAGGGTTTCGCGCGCAACCGCCTTGGACACGTGCATCAGGCCATGTTGTCCAGGATGGCGCCCTTGACCTGATCGAGCGTGGCGTCGATGGTCACCATCTTCGCCTTGTCCGCCCCCTCGCCCTGGCACTGGGCGATGGCGGTGTCTGGGTCTTTCAGGCCATTGCCGGTCAGGGTGAGCACGATGGTCGCGCCCTCTTCGATCTTGCCGCTCTTGATGTCCTTCATCACGCCCGCCAGCGACGCGGCTGAGGCCGGCTCACAGAACACGCCTTCGAAACGGGTCAATATGCGCTGCGCTTCCAGGATTTCTGCATCAGTGACCTCGGCGAACCAGCCCTCGGACTCCATCATGACTTTCCAAGCGCGATCCCAGGATTGCGGATGACCGATGCGGATCGCCGTGGCGATGGTTTCGGGATGATCGACCATGTGGCCGCGCAGGAAGGGCGCCGACCCCGCCGCCTGATAGCCGACCATTTTGGGTCGCTTGTCCACGATCACGCCGTTGGCGAAGGCGCAAGAACCGTCGCAATAAGCACAGGCATCGGTGACATGCGCACCCGCGGAGGAGGAATATTCGCAATAACCGATCCAGTGTGCGGTGATATTGCCCGCATTACCCACCGGCAGGCAGTGATAATCCGGCGCGCGGCCAAGCTCTTCGATGATTTCGAACGCCGCCGTCTTCTGGCCTTGCAGACGGAAAGGGTTGACCGAGTTGACGATGGTAACTGGCGCATGATCGGCCACTTCTTTCACCAGGCGCATACCGTCATCGAAGTTGCCGCGAATCTGCAAGGTGATTGCGCCGTACATCATGGCCTGCGCCAGCTTGCCCATGGCGATTTTGCCATCGGGGATGAGCACGAAAGCAGTAATGCCCGCACGCGCCGCGTAAGCCGCCGCCGCCGCCGAGGTGTTGCCGGTCGAAGCGCAGATAATCGCCTTCGAGCCTTCTTCCACCGCCTTGGTCACCGCCATGGTCATGCCGCGATCCTTGAACGAACCGGTCGGGTTCAACCCCTCATATTTCACATAGATATCAACATTCTTGCCAAGAATTTTGGGAATGTTTTGCAGGCGAATCAGCGGGGTATTGCCTTCCCCCAAACTGATAATGCGGGTATCGGCGGAAACGGGCAGACGGTCGCGGTAGCGTTCGATCAGACCGGTATAGCGAGGACGAAAAGACATATGACACTCCGAACAATAAATCGAATTTCAGCCACAGAGAACACAGAGCGTGCAGAGAGTTAAAAACCGCTACGTCCTCCGTACCTACAATAAAATCAGCTCAATGATTCAACGCGGATGCGCGCCACCGGGCATTTGATCGCATCCAGAGCCTCAATGCGCGCAATGGCGGCGTTCATGCGACCTTCCTTCACGCGGTGGGTAAGAATGATCACCGGAATGCTGGTTTCATCTTCCGGCGCTTCCTTCTGCAAAATCGCCTCGATGCTGATATCTTCATCGGCCAGGATCCGCGTGATATCCGCCAGTGCGCCGGGGCGATCCTCCGCAGTCAGGCGCAGGTAGTACGCGGTTTCCACTTCGGACATGGGCAAAATTGGCAGATCGCGCAGCGCATCCGCCTGGAAGGCCAGATGCGGCACGCGGTTTTCCGGGTCGGCGGTCATGGTGCGTACCACGTCCACCAAATCGGCCACCACGGCAGACGCAGTGGCATCAGCGCCGGCGCCCGCGCCGTAATACAGCGTCGGCCCCACCGCATCGCTCACCACTAGCACGGCGTTCTTCACCCCATCCACATTGGCGATCAGGCGGCGCTCAGGAATCAGCGTGGGATGCACGCGCAACTCCACGCCCTGCTCGGTGCGGCGTGCAATGCCCAGATGCTTGATGCGATAGCCCAGCGCCTCGGCATAGCCAACATCATCGCGTGTGATTTGAGTAATGCCTTCAATCGCCGTCTTTTCAAATTGAAGCGGAATGCCGAAGGCGATGGAAGCGAGAATGGTGAGCTTGTGCGCAGCGTCGATGCCTTCCACATCAAAGGTCGGGTCGGCTTCTGCATAACCCAAGCGCTGCGCCTCGGCCAGCACATCGGCAAAATCGCGTCCCTTGTCGCGCATTTCGGTGAGGATGAAATTACCCGTGCCGTTGATGATGCCTGCCAGCCATTCGATACGGTTGCCCGCCAGCCCTTCACGAATCGCCTTGATGATCGGAATGCCGCCAGCCACCGCCGCTTCGAAAGCCACCACCACGCCTTTTTCATGCGCCTTGCGGAAAATCTCGTTGCCATGCAGGGCGATCAGCATTTTGTTGGCGGTGACCACATGCTTGCCCAGATCGATGGCGCGTAACACCAGCTCACGTGCCGGCTCCTCGCCGCCCTGCAACAGACAAACCACCTGAACTTCAGGGTCGTTGACCACGGCAAAACCATCGGTGGTCATGCGAATGCCGGTGGTATCGCAAATGCGCGGCGCATCCAGGTTGCGCACCGAAGCGGCGACCACTTCAATGCCGCGCCCGGCGCGACGTGAAATCTCATCCTGGTTGCGACGCAGCACATTGACCGTACCGCCGCCGACCGTACCCAAACCCAACAGGCCAACCTTCACAGGTTCCATCGCATTCATTCCAAATTTAACAATTTCTGCATTCTATCCCGAACGAGCCGTTCTTCAGCCCACCCTTCAGGAAACGCTGAATAAATCAGCGTTTCCTTCAACGATTACGCCGACGATACTGCTCCAAAAAGCGCGTAATACGCTGCAAGGCCTCATGCAAATCGTCAGCATTGGGCAGAAACACCAGGCGGATGTGATCAGGCGTCATCCAGTTGAAGCCGCTGCCCTGCACCACCAGCACGCGCTCTTCTTCCAGCAATTCCAGAATGAACTGGCGATCATCCGTAATCGGGTAAACCTTGGGATCCAGGCGCGGGAACATGTACAGCGCACCCTGCGGCTTGACGCAGCTTACCCCCGGAATCGAGGTCAGCATTTCATGCGCCAGATCACGCTGCTTGAGCAAACGCCCGCCCGCCGTGACCAGATCATTGATGCTCTGATAGCCGCCCAGCGCGGTCTGGATGGCATGTTGCGCCGGTACGTTCGAACACAGGCGCATCGAGGCCAGCATGGTCAGCCCTTCGATATAGTCGCGCGCATGGCGTTTGTCGCCGGACACGATCAACCAGCCGGCGCGATAACCCGCCGCACGGTAGTTTTTCGACAGGCCGCCAAAAGTGACGAACAGCACATCATCCGCCAGCGAGGCAATCGAGGTGTGCTCCACGCCGTCGTACAACACCTTGTCGTAAATCTCATCGGCATAAATGATGAGCTGGTGCTCGCGCGCCACCTGGATGATCTGCTCCAGCACCTCTTGCGGATACACCGCGCCAGTCGGGTTATTCGGGTTAATCAGCACGATCGCGCGGGTTTTGGGGGTGATCTTGCTGCGAATGTCATCGATATCGGGGAACCAGCCTGCCTGCTCATCACACACATAATGCCGCGCCGTACCGCCCGCCAGCGTGACCGCCGCCGTCCACAACGGATAATCCGGCGCAGGCACCAGCACCTCATCATCGTTGTCCAACAGCGCCTGCATCGCCATCACGATCAGCTCGGACACGCCATTGCCGATGTAGATATCTTCGATCTTCACCCCGCGGATGCCCTTGGTCTGGGTGTAGTGCATCACCGCCTTGCGCGCGGAAAACAGTCCCTTGGAATCCGAATAGCCCGAAGCGCTGCCCAGATTCAGAATCACGTCCTGCATGATTTCTTCCGGCGCTTCAAAGCCGAACGGTGCCGGGTTGCCGATATTCAGCTTGATGATGCGATGCCCTTCTTCCTCCATCTGCTGCGCTCGCGCCATCACCGGCCCGCGAATGTCGTAACAGACATTGGCCAGTTTGGACGATTTACGCACAGGGTTGAGCAGGGTATTGGACATGGCGATCACGCAGTTGATTTGTTGAAGACAAGTTCGCCACATTAGGATGCGGTCATTAAACTGTCAAACACCTCCAAAAACTTAAGAAAACACCGTGAAACTGCACCTCAACACCAGCGACCAACGCTTCCTGATCCGAAACTACGGCGAGCGCCACATCACCATCAACAACGACCGCTTTGATCGCAGCCTGATCCTCACCCCGGAGCAGCGTTTGGACTGGAACATCGACGACGCCGCGCAACTCAGCGAAGCCTTGCTGACTGAACTGCTACTCGACGAGCCGGAACTGATCGTCATTGGCACAGGCCAACAGCAACGCCCGCCCAATCTCATGGTGATGCAGTTTTTCGCCCGCCACGGCCTGGGGCTGGAGTATGTCAGCACACCAAGCGCCTGCCGCATCTACAACATCCTCGCCAGCGAGGGGCGGCGGGTGGGGTGTGGGTTGATATTAAATGGGGAGGCGCTGACAAAGGGCTGACGTGCCAATTTCAGCTCATGGTCTGGTGTCTGCTGCGATTTCTTAATGAGCGCTTTGGCTCGGCCGACAGATTATCCAGAGACGATCTCAACTCCTCTCTCTCGGCATCATTGATCAGATCCACGTTGTACAAATGTTCAATTAAAGCAGTAATGCCCATGCCCACTTCGGATGCCAGTTGTCGCACGGACTCTTCTGTAATTGCGGAGAGTTTCCGCCTGATAGCGGAAGGTGGCGCCAAAAACATGGCAGCAAAGGCATTGGCGCGTTTTTCCGTGCGTGCGGAAGCCCAAGGTCCGCTCAAATGAGACAGCTTTCGAGCTCGCGTTCGATCATAAAGAATGTGGCAAAGCTCATGAGCCAGCGTGAAGCGTCGGCCAACTTCGTTTTTGTTGTAAGAGCTGGTCGTATTAATCAGGATCGCGGGTGCAAAACCGCTGCCTGCTAGCGCCACACCGCGGATAGTATTCGTGTCCAAGTCCTGATCCACGACCGAAATATCTAGTTTTTGTAAAATATCCGCTAAATCGACAGAAACCTGCTCAGGCGCAATATCTAGCTCGTCACGGCAGTCTTCTGCGAGGCGGTAACCCTCTTCATGAGGACGAGACCATACCTCATGCTCTGGGTTGCGAACCAAGCGAGAAAGGGTAGGCGATTCTGCCCCCCCCTGCTGGGACGCCAAAAAACCAACCAGGTGTTCTATATCACTCTCGCCAATATCGACATTCAAACCGCCAAACATCAATACGGCAGAGTCCATAGAGGTGATGGCGGGTAGATTTTGCGTGGGTACTGCATTTGTGAGAAGACCGAGGGCAGCGCGCGCTTTCTCAAGCATGCGCTGCACCCATTCACCCACATAAGCCTGCTCCAGCTGAGTGACCGATGTCTTGCTCAAGTCGGTAAAACGCGCCTTAAGGCCTGCTACCATGGCTTGGTCAGCCATTTCCACGACAGGCGCGGTCTCTGTCGCCCACTTCAGGAACTGCCAAAGTGGCTCAGCGACTGCATTGACTGGCAACAGGGCATAGCCCGGAGCGAGCGACAGCGAGAATCCTGCGGGAGCGAACTCAGGCTGACGTGCCAACCAGGAAATCTCGATGTCATCACCGAGTCGTCGAAAATAAATATCTGGATACAACGCGCTGGAATCCGCCGCACGCAAGGCATGACGAGTCCACCAAGCATGAACGGTTTCGTAATGCTGCTGTTCCTCCTCATCTTGTGAGGACATCGTTCTTTCCAGCGCAGAAAATGTCGCTACAGCCGCTGGCTGTCCAGACTTGTCAAGCCAAGCGTAGCGCTCTTCATGGAGCAGACAGATCCAATTACGAATCAACCAATCAATCACTGGCGACAAATACCAAGAGAGATCAATGTGGTTTGCGTCACGAAATCGGTGCTCCGTCAGCACCTGTCCACCAACGCTGATTCTCAGCTCGCCAGTCGACCAGCCTTCGGTCTTGGGCAAGCGCTCGCGTGGTTCGGTGTCGATAGACCACCTTGCCGCGATTTCAAAACACCCAGGATCACCAAAACGCATAAAGTCACTCATGGCTCGTCGCTACCCAAGGCCCAGTGGATGTCATTCGCATCGCGCGATTTGTTCATCCTGATTTCACGTCGACTCACTTTCCCTTCCTTCAACCATTGCTTCAGGATGGGGGGGGGAACGCTTTCCCAAGGAATGGGGAAACCATGCCAAGTCCCGTCTCCGGTCGGCTTTGTTTCGAACGCAATACCTTTTTCCGTCGCAAAACGCCTGTCGCCATCACTCGGTATCGCCTCATCAAACAGGCGATGCGCCACTGTGCTCTCCCAACGATGTTTAAACGGATCACCATCGAAGCCGCCATCGACATCAGTGGCATGTGTCCACTCAGGGCAAAGAGTACCCTTGCTCCCTCTGGCTGGGCGATTCTTGTGTTTTAGTGATCCTCGATACCCTGAGGTCATTCCGATAATCGACCGGCATAGATTTAGAGGCTCGCAGTTTAGCAGGGGGAGGAAAAAACAATCCAAAAGAAAATAGCAAAAATCACACACCGATCATGCTACACAACCAGATCAAGCACGCGGGGGGGGGGTAATCACAACGAATGATGCCGATGATCTGGATGCCCGCTATATTAGGCCTCACCTAACCTACTAAACCACCCCTCATGACCGAACAAACATTTATCACCGGCAAGGACGCGGCGCTCGAAGTCTCCATCGAGCGCATGTTCGCACGCCTGACCGAGTTGGGCTTCGAGATCGAGGAGGCGCGCTGGCTGAATCCCGTGCCGCACGTCTGGTCGGTGCATATCCGCGACAAGAACGTGCCGTTCCTGTTCACCAATGGCAAGGGCGCAAGTCGCAAGGCGGCGCTGGCTTCGGCGCTGGGCGAATATTTCGAGCGCCTGGCCACGCAGTATTTCTTCTCCGATTATGATTTTGGCGATGAACTGGGGCGCGCTGATTGGGTACACCATCCACGTGAACGCCGGTTCCCCGTCGGCCATCACAAGGGCAAGAGCAAATCCATCGACAAAGCCGTCAGCGCGAGGCTGATGGATGCCGCCATGCTCGAAGCCTGGAACCCGCATGGTGATCTCAGTGCCGCACAGCTGTTCGACCGCAATGCAGGTTTCAGTGGGCGCGGCATCTGCGCCCTGCCCTTTGTGCGCCAACGCGACGGCGAAGAGGTGTTCGTCCCAGTCAATATTCTTGCCAATCTGTTCGCCAGCAATGGCATGGCGGCGGGCAACACCGCGTTCGAGGCGCGCACCCAGTGCCTGTCCGAGATCTTCGAGCGCCATGTGCGCCACCGGGTGATCAGCGAGGGCTTGTGCCTGCCGGACGTACCCGCCGAGGTGCTGGCGCGCTACCCGCATGTGGTTCGGGCCATCGAGGCGCTGGAGGAAGGCGGCTTCCCCATCATCGTCAAGGACGCCTCGCTCGGCGGCCGCTACCCGGTGCTGAACGTCACTCTGCTCAACCCGGCCAATGGCGGGGTGTACGCCTCCTGGGGCGCGCATCCGCGCTTCGAGGTGGCGCTGGAGCGCACCCTGACCGAGCTGCTTCAGGGCCGTGACCTCGACCAGTTAGGCGACTTCCACGCGCCGTCCTTCGATCTGGACGAGGTGGCCGACCCGGCCAACATGGAAACACACTTTATCGACCACAGCGGCCTGATCGCCTGGGACTTCTTCCACCGCGCGCCGGATGTCGAATTTGCCGAATGGGATTACGCGGGCAGTACGGAAGAAGAATTCCACCACCTGCTGAACCTGCTGCACGAGGACGGGCACGACGCCTACGTCCTCGACCTGCCGCATCTTGGCATCTACGCCTGTCGCATCGTCGTGCCCGGCTTTTCCGAGGTTTACCCCGCCGAGGACATGCAGGAGAACAATAGCAACGCCGCCCTGCCCCTGCGCGAGACCTTGCGCCGCCTGCCGCAGCTGGACGGCAACGAACGCAAGGCTCTGCTACGCGCGCTGGACAAGGCGGGCTTCGCCGACGAGCAGCCGGTGGCCGAACTGCTGGGTCTGCTGGCCGATCCGGGTACGGCCTGGGCGAGTCTGCGCGTGGGCGAGCTGCGCGGCTGGCTGTGGTTGGCGCAAGGCAAGACGGCCAAGGCGCTGGACGATCTGCGCTGGGCGCTGGATTTCGGCGGCCTGGGCGTGCAGCGCGCCCGCCTGCTGCGCGCGGTTTGCGACCTGCTGCGCTTTATGGCGGAGAGCGGGTTCGAGCTAGACGATTTCCGCCCCGTGCTCACCCGCCTGCATGGCGGCGAACTGTTCGCGCGCGCCGAACGGCTGGTCAGCGGCGATGAGTGCCTGCCCGATCTTTTCGCCCTGCACGGCGACGACGGCGGCATGCAAAAACACGCCCTGCTGCTGCAAGCCTATAAGCGCCTTCGCGCTGCGCACGAAAACCATAAGTAACTGCTAATACAACAAAAAAACCTGTTGTCCGCCTGCCGGGAGTGGCGTAGCCTTGCCCCGCCTTCACATAACTGCAACAAAAGGAGAGCAACGGCATGAATCACGAACTGGCGACGCAAATCCATGCGGACGCGCGCTTTGAGGAGCTGGTTGACAAGCGCAGCCGCTACAACTGGACAATGGCCATCATCATGATGGTCATTTATTTTGCCTTCATCCTGCTGATCGCCTTCCAGCCAGGCTTGCTGGCGACCAAAATCGCCGCAGGATCAACCATTTCCATCGGCATTTTGGGCGGCTTTGTGGTCATTCTTACCGCCATTCTGATGACTGGCATGTACACCCTGCGCGCCAATAAGGAATTCGACCGCCTGACTGCCGAACTCAAGGAGCATATGCAATGAGTCACTCTTTCATCATGCGCCCCATGCTGTTCGCCGCCGGCCTCGCCGCCCTCGCCTACGCCGGGGTAAGTCTGGCTGCCGATGCCGCCACGGCCAAATCGGTGAATATCGCCGCCGTGAGCATGTTCCTTGTCTTCGTACTCGCCACCCTGGGCATTACCTATTGGGCGGCACAGCGCACACGCACCGCCAGTGATTTTTACGCCGCAGGCGGCGGCATCAAGGGCTGGCAAAACGGCCTGGCGCTGGCGGGCGACTATATGTCCGCCGCCTCTTTCCTCGGTATCGCCGGCCTGGTGTATGCCAACGGCTTCGATGGCCTGATCTACTCCATCGGCTTCCTGGTCGGCTGGCCGATCATGATGTTCCTGTTGGCGGAAAAGCTGCGCAACCTGGGCAAGTACACCTTTGCCGACGTCGCCTCCTACCGTCTGCAACAGATTCCGGTACGCAGCGTGGCTGCCATCGCCTCGCTGGTCGTGGTCGCCATGTACCTGATTGCGCAGATGGTCGGCGCGGGCAAGCTGATCGAAACCCTGTTCGGCCTGCCCTACACCTATGCCGTAGTCATCGTCGGCGTGCTGATGGTGCTGTATGTCACCTTCGGCGGCATGTTGGCCACCACCTGGGTGCAGATCATCAAGGCGATTCTGCTGCTCTCCGGCGCAACATTCATGTCTCTGGCCGTACTGTATGCCTTTGGTTTCGACTTCAACGCCCTGTTCGCCAAGGCCATTGAAATCAGCCCGAAACACGACGCCATCATGGCGCCCGGCGGGCTGGTGAAGGACCCGATCTCCGCCATCTCGCTCGGCCTGGCGCTGATGTTCGGCGTGGCCGGTCTGCCGCATATCCTGATGCGTTTCTTCACCGTGTCGGACGCCAAGGAAGCGCGCAAATCCGTGTTTTTTGCCACCGGCTTCATCGGCTATTTCTACATCCTGACCTTCATCATCGGCTTTGGCGCGATCGTGATGGTGTCCACCAACCCGGAATATCTGGATGCAGCGAAAAAGCTGATCGGCGGCAACAACATGGCGGCGATTCACCTGAGCCATGCCATTGGCGGCGACCTGTTCCTCGGCTTCATCTCCGCCGTGGCCTTCGCTACCATCCTCGCCGTGGTCTCCGGCCTGACCCTGGCCGGCGCGTCCGCCCTGTCGCACGACCTTTACGCCAGCGCCTTCCGTCATGGCCGCGTGGATGAGCAGACCGAAATGCGCATCTCCAAGTACGCCACCGTGGCGCTGGGCATCGTGGCGATTTTCCTCGGCATCGCCTTCGAAAATCAGAACATCGCCTTCATGGTCGGCCTGGCCTTCGCCGTGGCCGCCTCCGCCAACTTCCCGGTGCTGTTCCTCGCCATCTACTGGCGCGGCCTGACCACACGCGGCGCGGTCATGGGCGGACTGGTCGGCCTGCTGACCGCCGTCACCCTGGTGGTGCTCTCCAAGACCGTGTGGGTGGATGTGTTCGGCTTCAAAGCCGCCATCGTGGCCTACAAAGACCCGGCGATCTTCTCCATGCCCGCCGCCTTCCTTGCTGCATGGATTTTCTCCATCACCGACAAGAGCGCGCAAGCCGAAGCCGAACGCGCAGCCTTTATCAGGCAATACGTCCGCTCGGAAACTGGCATCGGCGCTGAGGGCGCATCCAAGCACTAAGCCTTCAAGCTGACTCGTCAAGCAAAAGCCCGGCTTGCATGCCGGGCTTTTTTGTTTCGCCTGTTCCTCAATCAATGCACTTCGGGCATCTCCGGCGGATGATTGAAATCACGCGCCGTCAGCGCATGCAAGGCAAACAACACAATCGCCACCAGCCCCCAGGTCAACCCGGCCACCACGCCCAAGTCCACGATCCCGCGCCAGGGCTGGGGCAGCAGGCGCACGCCAAGAATCAGCAGCACAATGCCCGTGGTCACCGCCCAGGAAACGATCATGCGCTTGCGCGTGGCGTCGAAAAAACCCATGCAAAACGCTGGAGCCAGCGCAACACGCAAGGCGGTCGGATGCTCACGCAAATAGCGCGCACGCGCTGCCACACGCGGCGCAAAGCCCTTTTGGAAGCCGCGATAGCCTTCGCCCACCAGCATGAACAGCAGCCAGGGCACGGCCAGCGCCCATTCCATCCAGCCCCAGGGCATCGCCCATGCTTCAGCGGCGACCGGCGTCAAACGCATCACCGCCCAGCCAATGAGCAAACTCACCCCGATCACACCCCACCACGCGCCTACTCGACCCAGCATCGTCATCACTCTCATCCAAAATCAAGCGCGCAAAGATACCACGCGCGCCGCGCTGCATTTCATCCTAAAATCCGAGCCATTCCTCATAACAGGCAGCAAACCCAAGCCATGCAACACGAAATCCTTATCGGCGCTAATCCTGATCTCCACGCGCAAACCCATTTGCTTGGCCGCATGGCCAACCGCCACGGCCTGATCGCCGGGGCGACGGGAACAGGCAAGACCGTCACCCTGCAAGTGCTGGCCGAAGGCTTCAGCCGCATGGGCGTACCGGTGTTTCTGGCCGACATCAAGGGCGATCTGGCCGGGGTGTCGCAGGCGGGTGAGGACAAGCCCAAGATTCAGGAGCGCGTGAGCAAGATCGGCCTGACCGACTTCGCGCTTGAGGCCGCGCCCGTGGTGTTCTGGGATGTATTCGGCGAACTCGGGCATCCCCTGCGCACCACCATCTCCGAAATGGGGCCGATGCTGCTCGCCCGTCTGCTCAATCTCAACGACACCCAGGCCGGGGTGCTGAACATCGCCTTCCGCATCGCCGATGAACAAGGGCTGCTGCTGCTCGACATCAAAGACCTGCGCGCCATGATGCAGCATGTGGCGGAAAACGCTCGCGAACTGACCACGCTGTACGGCAATGTGTCTGCCGCCAGTGTCGGCGCCATCCAGCGCGCCCTGCTCACCCTGGAAGATGCGGGCGGCGACCATCTGTTCGGCGAACCTGCCATCACCCTGGACGATTTGCTGCAAACCGATGCACAAGGTCGCGGCATTATCAATGTGTTGGCCGCCGAAAAGCTGTTCCACTCGCCCAAGCTCTACGCCACCCTGCTGCTCTGGCTATTGGCCGAATTGTTCGAGCAATTGCCCGAAGCCGGCGACATGGACAGACCGAAAATGGTGTTTTTCTTCGACGAAGCTCACTTGCTGTTCGACGATGCGCCCAAAGTTCTTGTCGATACCGTAGAAAAAGTCGTGCGCCTGATTCGCTCCAAGGGCGTGGGCATCTACTTCATCACCCAAAATCCGCTGGACGTTCCCCTGCCGATTCTTGGCCAGCTTGGCAACCGCGTACAACACGCCCTGCGCGCCTTCACCCCGCGTGACCAGGAAGCCGTGCGCGTCGCCGCCGACACCTTCCGCCCCAAGCCTGGCTTGGATACCGCCGAGGCCATCACCCAGCTTGGCGTCGGCGAGGCGCTGGTCTCCTGCCTGGATGCCAAAGGCACGCCCACCCCGGTCGAACGCATCTTGGTTTCCCCGCCGCGTTCGCGCATTGGCGCAATCAGCGCGCAAGAACGCGAACAAATCATCCGCAGCTCCACCGTGTACGGCGTGTTTGAAAAAACCATTGACCGCGAATCGGCGTTTGAAATGCTCAAACAGCGCGCAGAAGCCGCGCTCGAAGCCACCGAAGCCGCCCCCGCCAGCAAGGGCAAGCGCACAACAGCGCCCGCCGCCGAAGCGGAAAATTCAGGTGGGCTACTGGATAGCCTATTGGGTGGCGGCAACACCGGCAGCGGTCGCCGTACACGCGAGTCAGTCGGCGAAGCGTTCATCAAAAGCACCATGCGCGCCGTCGGCAGTCGGTTGGGACAAGAAATCATGCGCGGCGTCATGGGCGCCATGCTCGGCAAGCGCGGTCGCTATTGATTCAGCCAAGTGAAACTTTGATTCTAGAGCCTGTTTAATATCTCACTGAACGGCAGCTTTTCCCCTGCGAAAGGAGAGATGGGCAAATCCAGGCCAAGTCCTGCCGTTCAAGCATTTCAGTCCGAATCATTCAGTTCCAGAATTTACATTCCATGAGCGCGTCCCAATTCATAACCCCCGAAGGCCATGCCCGCTTGACGGCGGAACTGGATGATCTTTGGCGCGTGCAGCGTCCCAAGGTGGTGCAGGCGGTGAGCGAGGCCGCTGCGCTGGGCGACCGTTCGGAAAACGCGGAATACATCTACGGCAAGAAGATGCTGCGTGACATCGACCGCCGCGTGCGCTTCCTGCGCAAACGTCTGGATGGCATGACCGTGGTGCAGCACAAACCCGCCGATGCCTCGCGCATTTTTTTCGGCGCATGGGTACATCTGGAGGACGAAGCCGGCATGGAAATGCGCCTGCGTATCGTTGGCCCGGACGAATTCGACCCAAGCCGCAACTGGATCAGCCTGGACTCACCGATGGCGCGCGCACTGCTCAAACGCTGCGAAGGCGACGAGGTATGCGTGCGCCTGCCCACAGGGACGCGCAATTACGTCGTTCTTGCCGTCAGTTACGTGGATTAACGCCGATCATTCCTCTTGGGAAAACGTCCACGCCTTGCGGTGCGCCGGCGCAGTACGCATCAGGCGGTAGTCAAAGCGCGCCGGGTGCAGAGCATGCAGCAGCGCTTGCGGCAAAGGCGAGTCCTCGCCGCTCATCATGCAAGCCAGCGCCTCGCCCAGCATGTCCGCCCAGACCAGGCCGCGCGCGCCATGGCCGACGTTCAGCCATAAGCCCGGCAACAGCTGCGCGGCTTGCTCGCGCTGCGCCCTGCCATCATGGTGCAGATTGGCAAAGCGCATGCGGAAGTCTTCGGCATCATGCAGCGCCCCTAGCATGGGCAGACGATCCGGCGTGGCGCAGCGGAAACTCACCCGTCCCTTGAGCGCGTCGATCGGCGGCAGCGCAGCATGGGGGAAAATCGCCTGCAGGCGTTCGAGGTTGCCCTGATGCTCGGCCACGGACAGCGCAGCATCCTGGGCGTGGTGGGTAAAGCTTGCGCCAAAGCAGATCTGAGCCTCACGCGGCGGAATGGCATAGCCCTCGCGGCAGGCCACGGCGCGTAGCGTTGTCAAATCGGCGCCAAGCGCGCACAGGCTCACCTGACCGCGTATCGCCGCCAGCGGCAGGGATTCGGCATACAGCGCGGGCAAAAGCTGCAAGGCCTCATGCGCATTGGCCAGCACGACATTCGTCGCATGCGCCAATACCACGCCCTGCGCATCCTCCAGCCACCATTCCCCGGCCTCGCGGCGCATGTTCCGTACCGCACAAGCGCAGCGCAAACTGATTCGCGAGTGCTGCAACAAGGCGTTCACCAGCTTCGGAGGGCAGACGGAGCCGCCGCCGGCAAACCACCATCCCGGCTGCTCCACCGTCACGCCAACCAAGGCGGAGCCTTCTGCGGCATCCACCCAACGGGCGAAATCAGGCGCAAACGCCTGTTGCGCGGCGATTTTCTCCTGCTGCGCGGCATGACGCTCGTTGCGTGCCAGGCGCAACACGCCGCTGGGTTGCCAATCGACCCGCGCATCCTGCTGCATCAGGCTCTGCATCCGCCTGCGCGCAAAATCGAGGCCGATGCGGGTCAACTCGCTCAGGGCATTGCCGGTGCGGCTCACCACCGGTAGAACAATGCCCGCAGGATTGCCCGACGCCCCCTGCGCGGGCAGGGCATGGCGCTCCAGAACCTGCACCGTGAATCCACGCTCGGCAAGGCTGCGCGCCGCGCTCGCCCCGGCAATGCCCGCGCCGATCACCGCCACGTCGCGGCTTTGTACAGGCTCGGGCGATGGAAACCAGAGCGGTGAATTCATGAGGACACCTCTAAGAACTCGCTGAAGCCGCGTAGTCTTCGGCAAAAAGCGCCTCAAAATGCTCACATCCTGCGTGTATGCCGCGCCTTTTCGACACTCTTTGCCTTGCTTCCATCGGCTTGATCGAATTTTTAGAGATGCCCATGACTCTGTGCTCAGGTCTGCACAATCCTGTAGACGATAAACCATTCACCCGATAACAAAGCGGTGAATCAAGCTGCATATTTGACCCGAAGGCTTTGGTGACAGGTCATCACACATTGGAAGTTGCGCTCAACATGACCATGTGACCGGTTTTCGGCAGCCGCCCCAAAAAGCTTGTTCAGAATCTCGCTGAACGGTGCGCCAAGCGTAATTCTTGGGCGCAAAAGCCGCCCTCAAAATGCTCACATAGTCCATCTATGCTGCGCTCTTACAGTCAATCTTCACTTGCACTGCATCCGTGGAGCAAGGTCGCAAACAGGTTCTTCAAGGCCGAGACTCAACCATTTACGACAAAACGTCGGCTTAGAAGAGGGCAGCCATGCTCACCTAAACCCGCTGTAGCGCTACCAAGCGGTCGTACAAAGCCAACGCCTCGCGCATGCGCTGTGCGCGTTGCAGCGTGCATTGCGCCTCATCGTAGCGCCACACCCAATTGCCCTCGGTTGTGCCCGGCGTATTCATGCGCGCCTCCGCTCCCAGTTCAAGCAGATCCTGCATGGGAATGATCGCCAGTTGCGCCACAGACTCCAGGGCGGCGCGAATCAGCAGCCAAGGCATGTCCTCGGGTTGATCCTCACCGCAGAGATACTCGTGAACATGCGCCTGTTGCTGCACACTCAGGCTTTGCCACCAGCCCAAGGTGGTGTCGTTATCGTGCGTGCCGGTATAGACCACGCTGTCCGCCGTGTGATTGTGCGGCAGATAGGGGTTTTTCGCGCTGCCATCGAAGGCGAATTGCAGGATGCGCATGCCAGGCAGGCCATGTTTTTGGCGCAGGGCGGTGACTTCCTCGGTGATGATGCCCAGATCTTCGGCGACCACCGGCAACGCGCCGAAGCGTTCACGCAGGGCGCTCAGCAGCGCGTCGCCCGGCGCCAGAATCCATTCGCCTTCCATGGCGGTCTCGCACTCCGCTGGAATCGACCAATAAGCCTCCAGACCACGGAAATGGTCGATGCGCACGATGTCGAACAGCTTGAGCTGGGTGGCGAAACGCGCTTGCCACCAGGCGAAGCCGTCGGCTTCATGCCGTTCCCAGCGGTAAAGCGGATTGCCCCAGCGCTGGCCGGTGGCGGAAAAATAATCCGGCGGCACGCCAGCGACGCTGATGCACTGTCCCTGGGCATCCACGCTGAAAAGTTCGGGCTGCGCCCAGACTTCCGCCGAATCATGCGCCACGTAAATCGGCATGTCGCCGAACAGCAGCACGCCGCGCGCATGGGCATAGGCGCGCAGGGCGAGCCACTGCTTAAAAAACAGGTATTGCTCGAAACGAACCTGCGCCGTGCGCGTACCCAGTTCGCTACGCGCCTGCTCCAAAGCAGCGGGCTGGCGCTCGCGCAAGGCTTGCGGCCAGTCGAACCAAGCCGCCATGCCATGCTGTTCGCGCAGGGCGATAAATAGCGCGTAGTCCCCCAGCCAGTGCGCCTCTTCCGCTTGAAAGCGCTCCCAATCCGCCTTCGCGGCATCATCCGCCTGTTGCTCGAAGGCCTCCAGAGCCGCGCCCGCATCGCGCACCCCCTGTGGAAGCCAGGTGGCCTGCTGCGCCAGGTTGTCGTAGTCGATCAGGCTGGGACTGCCCGCATGGGATGACAGGCATTGATAAGGCGAGCCATCGCTGTGAGTAGGGCCGAGCGGCAGCATTTGCCAGACGCTCATGCCGCAAGCGGCCAGGTGATCGACAAAACGATAGGCCGCCTGCCCCAGCGTGCCGCTCGCTTGGGTGGCATCCGCAGGCGGGAAGGATGTCGGGTGAAGCAAAACGCCAGCGCGACGCACGGCCAATACTGCGGGAAGTTCAGCGCCCTGATGCGCCGATGGGGAGGTATTTTTACTCAAGACGGAACTCAATTTTGTTGCCCGGTACGCATCACGCCACCCGCTTCCGGGTTGCCCGCGCCCACGGCCATGACCTCACCAAGAATCGCTGGCGGCTCGACGCCCAGCAATTCATATAAACGTACCAGATGCAGGCGGAACAGGCGCTCAAAATCCCGCACTGCCTCGGCGGAGTTGTAATCGCCGAACCACCAGAACCAGTCGGAACCTTCGCAAATCGCCAGTTGCAAAAGCACGGCCTGCTCCTGCTCGGCGCTCAGGGTCTTGCTTGCCAAAACCTGATCGCAGGCTCGCTTGGCCTCAATCAGGAATGTCCAGCCCCGGTTCTTGTCCTTTTCGCCGATCCAGGTGGAAAAAGTGCCGTACACCCAGCTTCCGGCCGTAAGCTTGGGCAGCTCGCTCACCACCGGCTCATCGCGCAGCAATTCCTGATAGGTGGTCAACCTCAGGCGCGGATGCGCCGCCAGACGCTTGTACAGCCCGTTCAAGAAATAAAAGCCGTTTTCCGGGTAGTACTCCCAGGCATTCTCGCCGTCCATGATGATCGACGCGACGTGATTGCCGTCATGGCAGTGGTCGGCGATGTGCACCAGATGATTGATCAGGTCGCCCACCGCATCATCGGCATGCCAGGTCGAATACTTGAAACCGATCAGATCGGACAGGCCATCGTCACGGAACGCCATCTTCGGCGCCGGGCTGGAATCCACGTTGTAAAGGCGGTGCGGACAGGCCTTGAATCGCTCAGCCAAGCCGCTGGCGCGCAGGCTGTTGTGCAACACCTGACTGCCGGTGGCCGCCCAGGTAAACCCGGCTTCCGCCAAAAGCGGCAAGGTGGCTGCGCTCACGCTGCCCTCCGAAGGCCAGCAACCCACCGGGCTGATGCCGAACACGCGCTCAAACACTCGCCGCCCCTCGTGCAAATGCCAGCGCACGCGCTCCTCGCCGCCCGGATAGTGCGCCACAACGCCCTTGTCCATCGGCAGAACCACGTCCTGCCAGGCCTCGCGCGTCGAGGAAATATCCAACAGCAAGGGCATGATCGGGTGTGCATACGGCGTCATGCTCAACTCAATCTGGCCGCGCAATGCAAGCTCGCGGTAGCGCGGGATCAGGCCGGTCATCAGCTCGGCGATGACTTGCAGCAGAATGTGGCGGTCATGCACATCAAATCCGCCGCCCTTGTCCATCAGACCCCGGATGCGCGCGTCGCTGCGGCGCACGGTTTCCGCCATCCATGCCAAGTGATACCACATGCACAAATCGGCGAAAAAAGCATGTCCGAGGTAGCGCACCTGCTCTGGTTTTTTCAGGAAATCGCGCGCAATGCGCGCAAGCCCGGCATAGGCCGGGAAGCGCTGGATCAGGCGTTGCTCATTGGCGCGCAGGCAAGACTCAATCAATTCGACGCGAGCCTTTTCCTCCTGCGGCGCGCTATCCGCCGCCAGCGCAGATAGCAGTGGGTCGGGCAAGGGCGCATGGCGATCATGCAGATAGGCCTGCAAGGCCTCAGCGTAGTTTTCGATCTGCTCCAGCAGCACGGGAACGAAATTGACCACGGCGCGCGCCTCAGGATGCGCCTCGATATGCGCCGCCATGTCCACATAATCCTTGATGGCGTGCAGATACGTCCACGGGCGCTGAAACTCGCCGGAAAACGGGTCGCGGTACTCCGGCTGGTGCATATGCCACATCAACACGACGTTTAGGCGCGCGGGCGGAGTCGCTGCTGCATTCATTCGGGCAGTCCTCGGTAAAGGATGAGGCGGAGCGCTTAACGAAACTCTTAATAAATCCATTCACGGATTTATCCGGATCGTTTCTTCGCAGCGCAGATCCGCGAAGTATCTATATAATCAATGAGTTATGCTATGGATCGCAATGGGACACCCATGCCCCGAACAGGAAGCGCCAAATAAACCAGCGTTTCCTTAACGCACAAAATGCAGTTGCTGGTTCAGCATCTCGGGGGTCACCAGCACCACGCCGCCTTCACTGACTTCAAAACGCTCACGATCCAAAGCAAGATCTTCGCCAATCACCATGCCCGGCGGAATTTCGCAGCCCTTGTCCAGCACGGCCTTGCGCACGCGCGCCCCGGCGCCAACGGTGACATTCGGCAGAATCACGCTGTCCTGCACCATCGCGCCTTCATTGACCACCACATTGGAGAACAGCAAGGAGTGACGCACGGTCGCACCGGAAATGATGCAACCGCCGGAAACCATCGAATCCACCGCCATGCCGCGGCGGTCTTCGTCATCGAACACGAACTTGGCCGGGGGCAGCTGCTCCTGATGCGTCCAGATCGGCCAATCGCGGTCATAGAGGTTCAAATCAGGAGTCACGCCAATCAGTTCGAGGTTGGCCGTCCAGTAGGAATCAATGGTTCCCACATCGCGCCAGTAGCTCTGCTTGCCGCTTTGCACGTCCTTGAACGGGTAGGCGTACACGCGGTATTTGTCGATCACCGAGGGGATGATGTCCTTGCCGAAGTCCTTGGAGGACTTGGGATTATCCGCGTCGCGGATCAGCTGCTCGTAAAGGAATTTGGTGTTGAAGACGTAGATGCCCATTGAGGCCAGAGCGGTGCCGGGCAGCCCGGGAATGGAGTCCGGGTCGCTTGGCTTCTCGCGGAAACGCAGGATGCGCCCGCCCTCCTCGATCCCCATCACGCCGAAGGCCCTGGCCTCCTCGACCGGCACCTGGATGCAGCCGATGGTCATGTCCGCCTGCTTTTCCACGTGGTAGGCCAGCATCAGGCCGTAGTCCATCTTGTAGATGTGGTCGCCGGCCAGGATCAGCACATATTCCGGGTTGTGCGAGCGAATGATGTCGATGTTCTGGTAGACCGCGTCCGCCGTGCCTGCGTACCAGGAGTTTTCGTCAATGCGCTGCTGCGCGGGCAGCAACTCGATGAACTCGCCCATCGCCGGGTTGGAGTTGCTCCAGCCAAGCTGGATGTGGCGGATCAACGAGTGCGCCTTGTACTGGGTGAGCACGCCGATACGGCGGATACCGGAGTTGATGCAGTTGGACAGCGGAAAATCGATGATGCGGAATTTGCCGCCGAACGGCACGCCCGGCTTGGCGCGCCAGTCGGTCAGTTGCTTGAGACGCGAGCCGCGCCCCCCTGCGAGCACCAGGGCAAGGGTGTCACGGGTAATACGGCTGACAAGGCGCTTCGGCTGCTCGATTTTCATCACTGACTCCTCGGGTTGTCTTGGGGTTATTCTTGTGGCGAATGGGGCGAAAGCCTCATTCCAGCGCCGATGCGCCTATACTATGCCCGAAGAGTATGAAAAAACCACTGCAAAAAAACGCATTTGAATAATGCAGCATTGAGTGGCTTAATCGGTGTCGATTTTCCCTTTCCGATCCATGAGTGCAGCCGCAGGAATATCCCATGCAACAAGTTCTTGACCCCTCCCTTGAACGCCTGCTTGCAGGCCGTCACCATGATCCGTTCGACCTTCTGGGTCGGCATCCGCAAAGCGAAAATCAGGGCGAGCGGGTGGTGGTGCGCGCCTATCTTCCGGGAATGAGCGCTGTGCGCTTGGCACACAACCAACTTGCCTTGACCTGCCTGGATGCGCGCGGCCTGTGGCAAGTCGAGGCTCCGGCCCGCGACATCCCCCAGCACTACAGCCTGAGCTGCACCGCTGAAGGTGGTCATGAATTCAGCTTCGTCGACCCCTACACCTTCCAACCCCTGCTTGGCGAACTGGATCTGCACCTGTTCGGCGAAGGCAGTCACTGGCACGCCTACCGTATGCTGGGCGCGCATGCGCAACGCGTAGACGATGTCGATGGCGTGCGCTTTGCGGTGTGGGCGCCGAGCGCCGAGCGGGTGAGCGTGGTCGGCGATTTCAACCAGTGGGACGGTCGTCGCCATATGATGCGTGTGCGCGGCGCAAGCGGGGTGTGGGAGCTGTTCATTCCCGGCTTGTGCATCGGCGACCTGTACAAATTCGAGATTCGCAACCGCGACAGCGGGGCGATCATGGTGAAGATCGACCCCTATGGCGCACGCTTCGAGCAGCGCCCCGGTACGGCGGCGATGATCGCCGAGCACAACCGCTACGCCTGGAGCGATCACCACTGGATGCAAACGCGCGGCGAGGGAAACTGGCTCAATCGTCCCATGTCGATCTACGAGCTGCATCTTGGCTCCTGGCGGCGCAACGAGGACAACGGCTTCCTCAATTACCGCGAACTGGCGCATCAGCTGGTGGACTATCTCAAGCCGCTCGGCTTCACTCACATCGAGCTGTTGCCGATCACCGAGCACCCGCTGGATGACTCCTGGGGCTACCAGACCACTGGCTACTTCGCGCCCACCGCGCGCCACGGCTCGCCGGACGATTTCCGTTATTTTGTCGATCACTGCCATCAAAACGGCATCGGCATCATCCTTGACTGGGCGCCCGGCCACTTTCCCAAGGACGACTGGGCGCTGGCGCGCTTCGACGGCAGCGCGCTCTACGAGCATGAAGACCCGCGCCGCGGCGAACACCGCGACTGGGGTACGTTGATCTTCAACTATGACCGCAACGAAGTGCGCAACTTCCTGCTCGCCTCGGCGGTGCTTTGGTTGCAGGAATATCACCTCGACGGCCTGCGCGTGGACGCCGTAGCCTCCATGCTCTATCTCGACTACTCGCGTGACCCGCACGACTGGCTGCCCAACCAGTACGGCGGCAAGGAAAACATCGGCGCCATTGAGTTCCTGCGCGAACTCAACTGTGTCGTCCACGATCAGTTCCCCGGCGCGAGCGTGATCGCCGAAGAATCCACCGCCTGGCCCGGTGTCAGCCGCCCGGTCGATCAGGGCGGTCTGGGCTTCACCATGAAATGGAACATGGGCTGGATGCACGACATCTTAAGCTACATGAAAAACGAGCCGATTCACCGCCAATACCAGCACAATCAGCTCACTTTCGGCCTGCTTTATGCGTTTACCGAAAACTTCGTCCTGCCGTTCTCGCACGACGAAGTGGTGCATGGCAAAGGCTCGCTGCTCGGCAAGATGCCCGGCGACGAATGGCAGCGTTTCGCCAACCTGCGCCTGCTGTACAGCATGATGTGGAGCTATCCGGGCAAGAAGCTGCTGTTCATGGGCGGCGAATTCGGCCAAGTGGCTGAATGGCGCTTTGCCAATCAGCTGGAGTGGTGGGTCACCCAATTCCCCTTGCACGCCGGAATGCAGCGCCTGTTGACCGATCTCAACCGCCTGTATGTCAATGAAGACGCTCTGCACGCCCGTGACTTCGACTGGGACGGCTTCCACTGGCTGGATTGCGCCGACGCCAGCCGTTCCATCCTCAGCTACATCCGTCAGAACGGCGCACACAGCGTGATCGTCGCTCTCAACTTCACCCCGGTGGTGCGCGATGGCTATCGTCTGGGCGTGCCTGCAGCGGGCACTTACCGCGTGCTGCTCAATTCGGATGCCGCAGTGTACGGCGGCAGCAATGTCGGCTTGATCGAGGCGCAATCCGAAGATGTGCCATGGATGGGAATGCAGCAGTCCATCGTGCTCACCCTGCCGCCACTTGGCGCGCTGTATTTGCAGCGTGTTGGTTGATTTTAGCCACAGAGGTCACGGAGGCGTTTTTATGACGTTTTTTAGCTCTGTGTTCTCAGTGGCGAAAAACGATTTTTAAGGACATTTCCATGCGTGTTCTATTTGCGACCTCTGAAATCTATCCACTGATGAAAACCGGCGGTCTGGCCGATGTTTCCGCCAGCCTGCCGCACGCCCTGTTCGAGCTTGGCGTAGACATACGCCTGGTCATGCCGGCCTATGCCGACACCCTGCAACGCCTCAAGGCATGGAATGTCATCAGCGAGCTCAATCTGGGCGCGTTCGGCATGGCGCGCCTGTTGCAGAGCCGCATGCCCGGCAGCCCCGTGCCGCTCTATCTCATCGAACACCCTGTATTCAGCGAGCGTGCGGGCAACCCTTACAACGACGCCACCGGTCACGCATGGGCGGACAATGCCGAGCGCTTCACCCTGTTCTCCCGCGCCTGCGAAATGCTGGCGCTCGGGCAGAGCATGCTTGACTGGCAGCCGGACGTGGTGCATGGCAATGACTGGCAGACCGGCGTCCTGCTGGCGCTGCTGCGCGACAATCCACAAGCGCCGCCCAGCCTGGTGACGATCCACAACCTTGCTTACCAGGGCGTGTTCAACCGCGCCGCCTTCGATGCGCTCGGCCTGCCGCAAAGCCTGTGGCGCGCGGACGCGCTGGAGCACTGGGGCGAGATGAACTGCCTCAAGGGCGCCCTGAACGCCGCACGCAAGATCGTCACCGTCAGCCCGAGCTATGCGCGCGAGATCCAGACCCCTGCGTTCGGCGCCGGACTGGATGGTCTGCTGCGCCAACGCCATGCCGACGTGGTCGGCATGGTCAACGGCATTGACCTCGATGACTGGAATCCGGCCACCGATCGCTTTTTGGCCGCCCCCTTCGACCTGGACGATCTGCACGGCAAGGCGCTGAACAAAATCGCGTTGCAAAGCGAAATGGGTCTGGAAACCGATGCCGATGCGCTGCTGATCGGCATGGTCGGACGCATGGCCGAGCAAAAAGGGTTGGACGTGGTGCTCGCTGCAGCGGATCGCATCATGCAGCTTCCCGTGCAACTGGTCATCCTCGGCGGCGGCGAGCAGGCTCTGGAAGCCGGCTTCCAGGCCGTCATGCAGCGCTATCCCGGCCGGGTCAGCGTGCGCCTGGGCTATAACGAAGGTCTGGCGCACCGCATCGAAGCGGGCAGCGATGCCTTCCTCATGCCCTCGCGCTTCGAGCCTTGCGGCCTGAACCAGCTGTACAGCCTGCGCTATGGCACGCCGCCTATCGTGCATGGCGTCGGCGGCCTGAATGACACCGTGATCGATACCTGGGAACAGACTCTGGCGGATGGCACGGCCAACGGTTTTGTCATGCGCAATCTGGACGTGCAGGCCGTTCTTTGGGGCATCGGACGTGCGCTGGAGTTCTTCCGTCAGCCCGCCATCTGGCAAACCCTGCAAGCGCATGGCATGACGCAGGACTTCAGCTGGACAGGCAGCGCGCAGCGCTATCTTGATCTGTACCAGGAGCTGGTCGCCGCGCCGACGACCGCCTTGCCCGCGTCTGAACCCGGCGCAAAGACGCGCAATCGCCGCAAGCCATGACTCTGCCCCTGCTCAGCGAGCGCGCCCAGCACCTGCTGAAAATCCTGGTCGAACGCTATATCGAGGAAGGTGTTCCAGTTGGCTCGCGCACGCTGGCGCAAAGTCTGGCGCAGAGCACGACGCTCAGCCTAAGTCCGGCCAGCGTGCGCAACGTGATGGCCGATCTGGAAGATTTGGGACTGATTCATGCGCCGCACACCTCGGCGGGGCGCGTACCCACTGTCCAGGGCTATCGCCTGTTCATCAACCGCCTGCTTACCTGTCGCCCGCTGGAAAACGAAGAGCAAACCCGGCTGGAACAGGGCTTGCAGCAGGCGCGCGGCTCACGCCAGCAGCTACTGGAAACCGCCTCGCACATGCTCACCCAGCTTACCGGCTTCACCGGGCTGGTCACTCTGCCGAAGCGCGAAGCCAGCAGCATTCTGCAAGTGGAACTCATCCCGCTCTCCAGCCAGCGCATTCTCGCCATTCTGGTGATGAGCGACGGCGAAGTGCAAAACCGCGTCCTGCCTGCCTCTCGCGCCTATTCCGCGCAGGAATTGCACCAGCTCGCCGCCCAGCTAACCGAGCGCCTGGCCGGGCAAGACCCTCAGCTTGCGCGCACCTTGCTGCTCAGCGAAATGGACGCACTGCGCAGCGACCTCAACAACCTGATGCAGCAAGCCATCCTGCTCACCGAACAAAGCGAAAGTGCCGCCGACCTGCTAGTCAGCGGCCAGTCGCGCCTGCTGGCGCTGGATGAGATCAGCAATCGCAGCCGCATGCAAAGCCTGTTCGCCGCCTTTGAAAGCAAGCGCGAACTGCTCCACCTGCTCGACCACAGCCAACGCGCCGACGGCGTGCAGATCTTTATCGGCGCGGAATCCGGCTACGCCCCGCTGGAAGAATGTAGCCTGATTACCGCCCCCTACCGCGAAGACGGGCGAGAAGATGGGCGTATCGTCGGTTACCTCGGCATCATCGGCCCCACCCGCATGTCCTACGACCAGATCATCCCCCGCGTGGACATGACCGCCCGCCTGCTCGGCATGGCCTTGAATCCTGCCAACCCGCCCTCAGCTTAATACCGAATTTTTTGCCACAAAGATTGCAGAGTTTTGCTATTAATCGCAAAACATGCGGATTTGCTCCCTCCCCCTTGATGGGGGAGGGCTGGGGAGAGGGTGAAATAGTGGCGTAAGCTTTTGTTTTGGCAAACGACCACGCCTCCTCTCCCCAGCCCTCTCCCACGAGGGGAGAGGGGGCTAAATCCAGGCTTTGTGCAAGTCCAAACCTCATTCCCAAGGAACACGCCATGAACCAAGAAACCAACAACAAACCCGAAGCCGACAGCATTGACGCCACCACCCCGGAAACTGCCGTCGAAAACGCAGCGGCCAGCGAAACCCCGCAAGAGCCATCCCTTCATCTGCTGCTTGAAGACGCACGCAACAAGGTCGACGAGCACTGGAACGAAGTGCTGCGCCTGCGCGCCGAAATGGACAATCTGCGCAAACGCACCGAGCGCGATATCGACAACGCACGCAAATACGCACTGGAACGCTTTGTCGATTCGCTGCTGGGCGTGGCCGACAGCCTCGATCTTGGCCTGAAAGCCTGTGCGGATGCCACCGAAGTCGATGCGCTGCAAAAAGGCACCGAGATCATGCACAGCCAGTTTTTCCAAACGCTGGAACGCTACGGCGTCAAGGCCATCGACCCGCAGGGCGAAGCCTTCAACCCCGATCTGCACCAGGCCATTTCCATGCAGCCCAGCGATAGCCAGGAAAGCAATACCGTGTTGCAAGTGCTGCAAAAGGGCTACCAGCTTAACGAGCGCGTCCTGCGCCCGGCGCTGGTGATTGTTGCCCAATAATTCAAGCCTGCCATAGGCGCGAATGAATTCGCACCGACGGGCTTGAAAAAAAACCACATGCCAACACCATAAAGCGCAACAAACACTCTCAATTTATTTCGGAGCATTCTCATGGCTAAAATCATCGGCATTGACCTTGGCACCACCAACTCCTGCGTTTCCATCATGGAAGGCGGCCAGCCCAAGGTGATCGAAAACAGCGAGGGCGCACGCACCACCCCGTCCGTGGTCGCCTTCACCAAGGACGGCGAAGTCATCGTCGGCCAGCCCGCCAAGCGCCAGGCGGTCACCAACCCGCAGAACACCCTGTACGCGGTCAAGCGCCTGATCGGTCGCCGCTTCCAGGAAGACGCTGTGCAGAAGGACATCAAGCTGATGCCCTTCGCCATCGTCAAGGCCGACAACGGCGACGCCTGGGTCGAAGCCAACGGCAAGAAAATGGCGCCGCCGGAAGTCTCCGCGCGCGTGCTGATGAAGATCAAGAAAGACGTCGAGGCTTACTTGGGCGAGGAAGTCACCGAAGCGGTCATCACCGTGCCGGCCTACTTCAACGACAGCCAGCGCCAGGCCACCAAGGACGCCGGGCGCATCGCCGGTCTGGACGTGAAGCGCATCATCAACGAGCCGACCGCGGCCGCGCTGGCCTACGGCCTGGACAAGCAGCAGTCCAAGGACATGAAGATCGCCGTGTATGACCTCGGCGGCGGCACCTTCGACGTGTCCATCATCGAGATCGCCGACATCGACGGCGAGAAGCAGTTCGAGGTGCTGTCCACCAACGGCGACACCTTCCTTGGCGGCGAAGACTTCGACAACCGCCTGATCGACTTCCTGGTGGACGACTTCAAGCGCGAGCGGGGCGTGGATCTGCGCAACGACCCGCTGGCCATGCAGCGCGTGAAAGAAGCGGCGGAAAAGGCCAAGATCGAGCTCTCCTCCACCGAGCAGACCGACGTCAACCTGCCGTACGTCACCGCCGACGCGTCCGGGCCGAAGCACATGAACGTCAAGATCACCCGCGCCAAGCTCGAAGCCCTGGTCGATGATCTGATCACCCGCACCATTGAGCCTTGCCGCATTGCGCTCAAGGATGCCGGCGTGAGCGCATCCCAGATCGACGAGGTGATCCTGGTCGGCGGCCAGACTCGTATGCCCAAGGTGCGCGAAGCGGTAAAAGCCTTCTTCGGCAAAGAGCCGCGCAAGGACGTGAACCCGGACGAAGCCGTGGCCGTGGGCGCGGCGATTCAGGGCGGCGTGCTCTCCGGCGAGCGCAAGGACGTGCTGCTGCTTGATGTCACCCCGCTCTCCCTGGGCATCGAGACCATGGGCGGCGTGATGACCAAGCTGATCGAGAAGAACACCACCATCCCGACCAAGGCCAGCCAGACCTTCTCCACCGCCGATGACAACCAGACCGCCGTTACCGTGCATGTGCTGCAAGGCGAGCGTGAAATGGCCGCAGGCAACAAGTCGCTGGGTCGCTTCGACCTCAACGACATTCCGCCCGCGCCGCGCGGCATGCCGCAGATCGAGGTCGCCTTCGACATCGACGCCAACGGCATCCTGCACGTCTCCGCCAAGGACAAGGCCACCGGCAAGGAGCAATCCATCCGCATCACCGCCTCCAGCGGCTTGAGCGAGGCCGAAATCCAGCGCATGGTGCAGGATGCCGAAGCGCACAAGGAAGAAGACCACAAGATGCGCGAGCTGGTGGATGCGCGCAACCAGGCCGACGGCATGATCCACGCCACCGAGAAGTCGATCAAAGACCTCGACGGCAAGGTGGACGAGAGCGAGAAGAAGGCGGCGGAGGCTGCGATCGCCAATCTGAAGGAAGCCATCAAGGGCGACGACAAGGCCGCCATTGAAGCCAAAACCGAGGCGCTGGCCAAAATCTCCGGCGAAATCGCGCAAAAGGCCTATGCTCAGGCTGCGCAAAGCGAAGGCGGCGCGCAGGCGGGCGCGGGCGCAAGCTCTAACAAGGCTGACGACGACGTGGTCGATGCCGAATTTGAAGAAGTAAAAGACAAGTAACAAAAGATAAATCAAATCGTTAGCCACAGAGAGCACAGAGCGCACAGAGCGGATTTTCCCCTACCTCTGTGACCTCTGTGGCCTCTGTGGCTTATTGCTTTTTACGGAACCATCATGGCCAAGAAAGACCTTTACGAAATCCTCGGCGTCAGCAAGAACGCCAGCGAGGATGAACTGAAAAAAGCCTATCGCCGCCTGGCGATGAAATACCATCCTGACCGCAACCCGGACGACAAAGAGGCCGAGGCCCAGTTCAAGGAGGCCAAGGAAGCCTACGAGATCCTTACCGACGCACAAAAACGCGCCGCCTACGACCAGTTCGGTCATGCCGCATTTGAGGGCGGCATGGGCGGCGGTGCAGGCGCGGGTGCGGGCTACGGCGGCGCGGGCTTCTCCGATATTTTCGGCGATGTGTTCGGCGATATTTTCGGCGGCGCACGTCAGGCAGGACGCGGCGGCACACGCGCTTATCGCGGCTCCGATCTGCAATACAACCTGGAAATCAGCCTGGAAGAAGCCGTGGTCGGCACCACCGTGTCGATCAAGATCCCATCTTCCGAGCCATGCATCGCATGTGATGGCACGGGCGCGAAAAAGGGCAGCAAGCCCAAGACCTGCCCCACCTGCCATGGCGCGGGCGCAGTGCGCATCCAGCAAGGCATCTTCGCCGTGCAGCAAACCTGCCCCACCTGCCAGGGACGCGGCGAGATCATCGAAGACCCCTGTCCGGTATGCCACGGACAGGGACGCATCAAGACCACCAAGACCCTGTCGGTTAAAATCCCGCCCGGCGTGGACACCGGCGACCGTATCCGTCTCTCCGGCGAAGGCGAGCATGGCGAACACGGCGGCCCGAACGGCGATTTGTTCGTCGTCGTTCACGTCAAGCCTCACCCCATTTTCAGTCGTCAGGACGCCGACCTGTACTGCGAAGTACCGATCAGCTTCGCCACGGCGGCGCTCGGCGGCGAAGTCGATGTCCCCACCCTGGGCGGCAGCGTGCGCCTGAAAATCCCGGCGGAAACGCAGAGCGGCAAGCTGTTCCGTCTGCGCGGCAAGGGCGTGGCTCCGGTGCGCGGCGGTGCGCAGGGCGACATGATCTGCAAGGTGAACGTGGAAACCCCGGTCAAGCTGAGCGAAGAACAAAAGGCGCTGCTGCGTCGTTTTGAAGACTCACTCGGCGGCAACCACCATCGTCCGCAGGAGCATTCTTTCCTCGACAAGGTGAAAAAATTTGTGGACGACTTGCGTAGCTAAATAAAGGACTAGCGAGGGATCTTGCCACGTCGCGCATAGCAGGCGGCTGAAATACTGAATTTCAGCCGCCTGCTAAGAGGGACATGGATGTCCGGCCCGAAAATCAAGAACGTAAGTAATTGACTTTCGATTGCCAATCACGGGCGTGTACCGGGATTGGCAAGGCTGAAAAACTCAAGGATGAGTTTTTCAGCCAGCTGTTAGAGCTTTCCAGGAGTTCATCTCCCTAGTCAAACTCGGTGCGCTCCGTGGCTCTTTTTTTGGAGATCTCTTTTGCACGAACCCTGGTGGAACCGCACGCCGCTGGAACAACTCAGCCCCAGCCAATGGGAAAGCCTGTGCGATGGCTGCGGCAAATGCTGCCTGCACAAGCTCGAAGACGAGGAGGACGGCACGGTATACACCACCGCCGTAGCCTGCGAGTTGCTCGACTGCGCCAGCGCGCAATGCACGGACTACGCCCACAGGCAAAGCCGCGTTTCCGATTGCATGGTGCTGCGCCCGCAGGATGTGCGCGACTACACTTGGCTCCCCGCCAGTTGCGCCTACCGCCTGCGCGCACAGAACCTGCCGCTCCCCGATTGGCATCCGCTGGTCACCCAAGACCGCGACTCCACGCGCAAGCACGGGCGCTCCGTCGCCGGGCGCTGCCTTTCCGCACGCCATGTGCCTGAAGAGGAGTATCAGGAACACATTATCGACTGGTATTAAAACACAAGCGTGCGGAAGACCAGGGTCAGCCCCGTGCGGGCAGAACACGCAACGCCACGAACAACGCCGCCGCCGCGACCACCATCGACGGCCCGGCGGGCGTGTCATAAAGCATGGATGCCGCAAGCCCCAGCGCCGACGCCAACATGCCGACCAGCGCCGCGCCCAAGGCCATTTGCAAGGGCGTGCGCGCCAGACGACGCGCCGCCGCCGCCGGAATGATCAACATGGACACGGTGAGCAGGATGCCGACCAGCTTCATCGCCAGCGCAACGAACACCGCAAGCAGAAGCATGAACCCCAGACGCAACGCCATCACCTTGCGCCCCTCCACCGCAGCCAGCGGTTCGTGCACCGTCAAGGCCAAAAGCCCCGTCCACATCCAGGCCAGCAGCCCCAGGCCGAGCGCATCGGCCAGAAAAATCCACCCAAGTTCCGCCGGGCGCAGGGCGAGGATATCGCCAAACAGGTAGGCGAAGAGATCGACGCGCACATCCTCCATAAAGGCCAATAACACCAGCCCCAGCGCCAGACTGCTGTGCGCCAGCAGCCCGAGTAAAGTATCCTCGGCCAGTCCGTCCGCCGGATGACGGCGCGCCAGAATCAGCGCGATGACCATGCCCATGGCCGCCACGCCGATGATCGGCTCGACATGCAGCAACAGCCCCAGGCCGACGCCCAGAAACGCGGAATGGGTCAAGGTTTCGCCGAAATAGGCCATGCGCCGCCAGACCACAAAGCAACCCAAGGGCCCGGCCAGCAGCGCAATGCCCACCCCGCCCAGCAGGGCGCGCAACAGGAAATCCGGCAGATGCAAGGCTGCCGACCATGACCCGAGCATGGACTCAATCATGGCGACATCCTCCCTGCGCCGCGCAGGATGAAGGCGCGGCCAGCACATTGCCATGCAAATCGTGCACATGGTCGTGATGGTGCTGATAGACGGCGAAATCGCGCAAATCCGTACCGAACAGACGCAGATACTCAGGATGCTGGCTGATCGCCTCCGGCGCGCCCACGCAGCATACATGCTGCTCCAGACACACCACCTGGTCGGTCGCCGCCATCACCAGATGCAAATCATGCGACACCATCAGCACGCCGCATCCGCTTTCGTCGCGCACACGACCAATCAGGCGATACAAGTCCTGCTGCCCATGCACATCCAGCCCCTGCGCCGGTTCATCCAGCACCAGCAACTGCGGTGAACGCAACAAGGCGCGCGCCAGCAGCACGCGTTGCAACTCGCCGCCGGAAAGCGTGCGCAAGGCGGCTCGCTGCAAGTCATCCACGCCCACCCGCGCCAACGCCGCCACCCTGGCTTGTCTTGAGCTTTTTCCGGCAAGCTGAAGAAAACCGTCCACATCCAGCGGCAAACTCGGCGGCACGGCAAAGCGTTGCGGCACATAGCCGATCATAAGCCCGGGCGCGCGCTGCACCCGCCCCGCGTCCGGGGCGAGCAAGCCCAGCAACACATTGACCAAGGTGGTCTTGCCAGCACCGTTCGGGCCGACCAGAGTCACGATTTTCGCCGCAAACAAGCTCACGCTGACCTCGTGCAACAGCGCCCTCCCCGCCCGATGCACGCTCACCGCCTGCGCGCGCAGCAAAAAATCATCGTCGTTCATGCTCATACCCCAACGCCTGTTGTGCGTGTTATAAAGTTACGAAATTGTCGCACAACCCGAGGAACCCTTATGCACCGCTCCGCCATGCCCTCCGTATTCAGCATTCTGTTCGGCGTTATGCTCAGCACCCAAGCCCTTGCTGCGCCCAACGTGGTCACCAGCATCAAGCCCATCAACGACCTGGTGCAAAGCGTTATGCAAGGAGTGGGCGAACCCACCCGCCTGATTCCCCCCGGTAGCTCACCGCACACCTATGCCCTCAAGCCCTCCGAACGCCAGGCCGCAGAACAGGCCGATGTTTTCGTCTGGATCGGCCCAAGCGTAGAAACCTCGCTGGACAAAGTCACCCAGGTGCTGCCCAAGGGCACGCTCGTCCTCACCCTGTCGCAACAGCCCGACATGCTGCTTCTGCCCGCGCGCACCGGCGGTGATTGGGAGCGCAAGCCGCGCGCCACGCCGCATCACCCTGCCGCTCACGCCGACGAGCACAACCATGACGCCACCCTGGACGGTCATCTCTGGCTTGCCCCGGCCAATGCCAGGGCGATTGTACGCACCACCGCAGAGGTTTTAAGCCAACGCGACCCTGAACATGCAGTCCAATACCAAGCTAACGCCGAGCAGGCCATGCAGCGTTTGGGCGTGTTGGACGAGGCGCTCAAAAAAGAGTTGGCTGCCGTGCAGAACAAGCCTTTTATCGTCTTCCATGATGCCTATCAATACTTCGAGCACAGTTTTGATCTGCACGCCGCCGGTTCCATTCTGGTCAGCGCAGACAGTATGGCCAGCGCCAAGCGCGTCAGTCAGATGCGCGACAAGATCAAGGCGCTGGGCGCAACCTGCGTGTTTGCCGAACCGCAGTTTGAACCCAAATTAGTCACCACGCTGGTAGAGGGCACGAACGCACGCACCGGGGTGCTTGATCCGCTGGGGGCAAAACTGCCTTCGGGCATGGACGGCTATGAGCAGCTGCTGCGCAATCTGGCAGGGAGTTTGGCGGGTTGTTTGCGCTAACGCGCGTGTATTGTGCTGACATCAAAAATTCACTCCGCCATTCGACGCCATCTGTTAGATTCACGTAAGTCGGACGGGCGGAATGGCGCGTGGATCAGCCCGAGGCAAAAAGCCCGGCACGCAGCCGTCGGGGTTCGCACTTCACCCCAAGTCTACGTGCCAATGATGGTCGGGGTTGTCTCTGCCTTCCTGGACGTTTGTGACTCTTGCCGGGTCTGTTTTCGCCTTTGAACGCCTACTTGGAATGAAAAATGAAAATACACACAAACAGCAAAATAAAGAGCGCGATAAGCTTATTTTTGTTTTTGGCATTTTTTATTTTCGATGTGAGCGTTTATGCTGAGGATTGCAAGTCCTGTGACAACGTAACATCCACTCCGGAATACTATAATGCTTGCATTAATTTACCGCAAAATATTGAGGCCACATGTTCGGTATTGGGTTTGCGAGATGTTTTTTGTGTATTCCTGGTTAAAGCAAAAATTTGTGGCGTTGATTTTTCAACTGGCAAAAAGAGTTGTGTGGATTTTGCCGATCAAACCTTTGGTGTCACCCCTACGATCATCCCCTGCCCTGCGGGTTGCAGCCCTCCTGAAGTCAAGGTTGGCGATAGTTGCTTGTTGCCTTTACTCGAAGAAACCACCTGCCCCACCGACACCCCGACGTTTCCCGGCACGGGGGTCAAACTGCATCAGGAGACCGACGTTGCCGGCGCAGGCGCCGAACCGCTGCATTTCACGCGTTACTACCGCTCCCGCTGGCCGGATGACGTTCCATCCGCGTTCATGCCGCTGGGCGCAGGCTGGACGCATACTTATGATCGCTCCATTTATGTCATCACCGGCGCACCCAAGCCGCAAGTACGCGCGCTCCGTGGCGACGGCTCCTGGCGCAGCTTTGTGCGTGACGACACTCAAAGCACCGCGACAAGCATCGTCTGGCGCGACATCAGCCCCGGCAATACCCAGGATCGTCTGACCCAGCAGCTGGATGCTCAGGGGCAGACCTTGCGTTGGGTCTACCGTTCGTATGACGACGGTAGCGTTGAGTCTTACTCCGCCGAGGGGCGATTAAAGACGATCAAGGCGCGCAACGGCCATGTGACCACGCTGGTCTACAGCAGCGCATCAACTCCTCTCAGCCGTGCGCCTTATGCCGGGCTGTTGCTTGCGGTGCGCAATGCTTTCGGACGCGAACTACGCTTGAGTTATGACAGCGCCGGGCGTCTCAATAAACTTGTCCCGCCCAGTGGGGAGCTTCTGCGTTATGACTACGATGCGCGGGGCAATCTGGCGGCCTTTTCCCGTCCAAGCGCCGATGCCGCGTCCCGCGCTACCAAGCGCTATCACTATGAGGACGATCGCGGTCCCAATACCCATGCGTTGACGGGGATCACTGATGAGCAGGGCGTGCGTATCACCACCTACACCTACGATGCGCAGGGGCGGGTCGCCAGCACGGAGAAGGCGCAGGGGGTGGAGAAGCTGAGCTTTCAGTATGCGTCCTCGACGGGCGTCAGCAGTACGTCCAGTACGATTTTCTATACGCCGTTCCCCGGTGCGGCAAGCACGCCGACTCAATACGCTTTTTCCGTCCTCGATGGGGTACTGCGCCCCACTTCGGTGACGACCCCATGTCCTCTATGCGGCGCTTCGGCGGCCACGACCGACTATGACGCGAATCAGCGTAAGTCCAAAGTGGTTGCCCACGATGGTCGCGTCACCTTCTACAGTTACGATGCCAAGGGGCGCATCACCCGCGAAGCCACCTATCCTGCCAGTTATCAGAGTGCCACCACAGCACCGCCGCTGGCTGCTGCAGAAAATGTGACCCGTACGCAATGGCATGCCACGTGGGATCTGCCGCTTAGAGTCGCCGAAGCCTATCTCATCACGAGTTACAGCCATGACAGCAAGGGCAATCTGCTTGAGCTGATCGATACACCGACCACAGATGCCACCGGTGCCGAGGGCTTTAATGCCACGCCAAGCGGCACGACCTACACCACGCGCTGGACGTATGATGCGAAGAATCTGCCCACTACCATTGTGGAGCTGGAAGGGAGTACGGAAACCGGGCGTTGGGAGTTGGCCTACAATGCCATGGGTGATCTGACGGGGATTACTCATGCTACCACGGGGACGGTGGCGACATTGGTGCCGCAAGGTGATGGCAGCAGTCTAATCACCGAAATCATCGGTGAGCTGGACGAATCACCTGCCGGGGTATCCATAGCAAGCTCGAGCGCACCAAGGATGGTGGGGATTGCTGCGAAGGGGAGAGGCCCAGTAGACAAACAGCCTGCACAAAATGGTGGTGAATCCAGAAAGGGTGATAATAAAACTGCCTGCACAAATCCGTTCGATGCCGCCATCAACGTTATACGTCCGGATTACTGTAAAAACAAACAAAAGAAAAAGGAAAAATGTGATCCGGTTATTTATCCGAGAAACCCAGGTAACCATCCAGAGGACTTCCATGACCAAAAATACTCAGGGAAGGCGTGGAAAAATAAATATGATGGTTCTATGTGGGAAACAGATAATTCGCAGCACGGAGGTTCCACATGGAAGCGCTGGAAAAATCAAAAAACTTGGGAGAAATTCTCTGGGAAGTACGAAAGCGTGCGAGACAATGGAACCGTAAGATAATGAAAATAAAATCGGAAAACATAAGCTTTGACCGTGCCTACGACGAGGTACTATCACACCTGCCTGATACGATTGATGTTGGCGAAATTATTAATTACAATTATGATATTGAAGGTTATCCATCTGATTATTCAGGGCGACTCGCCAATAAAGACCAATACAGCGTGAAAGGATTGTTTGAACTAATTGATGAGGTTTATTGCAAAATAGAGCGCGGTGGTATAATATATCTTGCAATACTCAAGTCAATTCATTTGACCATCCGTGATTTAGCAAGGTTTTCTACAACAATAAGAAAGAATGAGTTGCGTCGCACACACGTGCTAAATATAACCATGGAACGTTTCATTGAAGTCATAGATAACAAAAAAATAAAGAGTGAATACAGTAAAGAGGATATTAAGCTAATGAATGAATTCATCGGTTTATACACATATACAGGTGTCTCGAGTTAACCTCGCAGTGGCATTGAAAAGGAAAAAGTGTAGTAGCATTGGGGTCATAGGAGATCAATAGGGTCAGACTCACTGCTATTAAGTTAAGCCACAACTGATTGAATATAAACAATAAAATAAACACATCATCGACACGCCTTATAAGCCGTGAAGAACAAATTCTGGTGCAAATTGCTTGAGAAATCTGGCTCAGATACCAGTTTGAACTGCCGTCCCCTTTATCGCGAAATTTGCATCAAACGGTTTTCCCGATTTCACCACCCTGTCGATCATCAGATAGGCGAGCTTGCGCATCTCTGCGCTCCTAACGCGAGTCTGGCGCAAGCCCGCGATAAGGATATGTTGGAGACTCCCTACCTCTGCGGCTAGCCCGCGTAGCCCGCAATCCCTGACGTAAGGCGGGTTATAACCCGCCGAATGCACACCGATAGCTTATGAACTGAAGCGAACACACCCTCCGCCCCGCAAGCATCAGCCCGCCCGCCAGGCAAAGCGCTGTTGCGCAACAAAACGCCTATGACGAGCAAGGCCGCAAAATCCGCGAAATGCTCAAGGATGGCGGTGTCAGTTTCTATACACGCAATGTCAAGGGGACGTCGCCTGCGCCCGATAAGTCGCGACCATCTTGCCTCGTTCGCACAGCCCCGCGGATTGAGGTTCTGAGCGTATTCGATGTTGGCAGGGTACTTTTATGCCGCAAGAGCTCAGGTTATCGGCATTGACTCTTTGTTGCTGATTGGTCACGAAAAGGATTTCGGGCTTTGTTCGCCGTGACTTCTCTATGGCGACCGTCCAACTTTATCGGAACGAAGCAAGTCTGCGCCCTCGTTGCCCCCACGGCTTTGCGCCATCGGCTTGACCTTCTTTACTGCTAAAATGCCCGTTTTCAATCTACCTTGCCTTTGCGACAAGGCCTTGAGACTTCAGGTTTTCCAGCATGTCCACACCCTCCCGCGACCAACGCATCTCCGCCCTGCACGCCGCCCTGCGCGAGCGCATCGTCATTCTCGACGGGGCGATGGGCACGATGATCCAGCGCCACAAGCTGGACGAGGCGGCGTATCGCGGGGAGCGCTTTGCCGACTGGGGGCATGACCTCAAGGGCAACAACGATCTGCTGGTGCTGACCCAGCCGGAGATCATTCGCGGCATCCACATGGCCTATCTGGAGGCCGGGGCGGACATTCTCGAAACCAACAGTTTCAATGCCACGCGCATTGCCATGGCCGATTACGCCATGGAGGAGCTGTCCTACGAGATCAACGTGGCCTCCGCCCGGCTGGCGCGTGAAGCTGCCGATGCCATGACCGCGAAGACGCCGGACCGCCCGCGCTTCGTCGCGGGGGTGCTCGGCCCCACGAACCGCACCGCCAGCATTTCGCCGGACGTGAACGACCCCGGTTTCCGCAACACGAGCTTCGACCAGCTTGTGGAGGCCTATGTGGAGTCCACCCGCGGGCTGATCGAGGGCGGCGCGGACATCATCCTGATCGAGACCATCTTCGACACGCTCAACGCCAAGGCCGCCGTGTTCGCGGTGGAGAAGGTGTTCGACGAGGACGGCCTGCGCCTGCCGGTGATGATCTCCGGCACCATCACCGATGCCTCGGGCCGCACGCTGTCCGGCCAGACCACGGAGGCCTTCTACAACAGCCTGCGTCACGCGCGCCCGCTGTCCATGGGCCTCAACTGCGCGCTCGGGCCGGACCTGCTGCGCCAGTATGTGGAGGAGATGTCGCGCGTTTCCGAATTCTTCGTCTCCGCCCACCCGAACGCGGGCTTGCCGAACGAGATGGGCGAGTACGATCTGGATGCCGATCCCATGGCCGTACAGATCGCCGAGTGGGCGGATTCCGGCTTCCTCAACATCGTCGGCGGCTGCTGCGGCACCACGCCGGACCACATCCGCGCGATTGCTCAGGCCGTCGCGGGCAAGCCGCCGCGCAAGCCGAAAGCGCCCGAGGCCGCCTGCCGCCTGTCGGGCCTTGAGCCGTTCAATATCACCGCCGATACCATGTTCGTGAACGTGGGCGAGCGCACCAACGTCACCGGCTCCGCCCGCTTCCGCCGCCTGATCAAGGAAGGCGACTTCAGCACCGCGCTGGAGGTGGCGCGCCAGCAGGTGGAAGCCGGTGCGCCGATCATCGACATCAACATGGACGAGGGCATGATCGACGGGAAGGAGGCGATGGTGCGCTTCCTCAACCTGATCGCCGCCGAGCCGGACATCGCCCGCGTGCCGATCATGATCGACTCGTCCAAGTGGGAGATCATCGAGGCGGGCCTCAAATGCATCCAGGGCAAGGGCATCGTCAACTCCATCTCGCTCAAGGAGGGCGAGGAGAAGTTTATCGATCAGGCCCGCCTGCTGCGCCGCTACGGCGCGGCGGTGGTGGTGATGGCGTTCGACGAGACCGGCCAGGCCGACACCGAGGCGCGCAAGAAGGAGATCTGCGAACGCTCCTACCGCGTGCTGACGGACAAGGTGGGCTACCCGGCGGAAGACATCATCTTCGACCCGAACATCTTCGCCATCGCCACCGGCATTGAGGAGCACAACCACTACGCGGTGGACTTCATCGAGGCCACCGCCTGGATCAAGCAGAACCTGCCGCACGCGATGATCTCCGGCGGCGTGTCCAACGTTTCCTTCAGCTTCCGCGGCAACGAGCCGGTGCGCGAGGCGATCCACGCGGTCTTCCTCTACCACGCCATCAGGGCCGGGATGACGATGGGCATCGTCAACGCGGGCCAGCTTGCGATTGTCGATGACCTGCCCGCCGAGCTGCGCGAGCGCGTCGAGGACATCGTGCTCGACCGCCGCCCGGACGCCACCGAGCGCATGCTGGAAATTGCCGAGAAGTATCGCGGCACCGGCAACACCGGCGAAGTGAAGGAAGACGAGGAATGGCGTTCCTGGCCGGTCGCCAAGCGTCTTGAGCATGCCCTGGTGAAGGGCATCGATGCCTATGTGGAGCAGGACACCGAGGAGGCAAGACTGTCCTTCGAACGCCCGCTGCACGTCATCGAAGGCCCTCTGATGGACGGCATGAACGTGGTCGGCGACCTGTTCGGCGCGGGCAAGATGTTCCTGCCGCAGGTGGTCAAGTCGGCGCGGGTGATGAAAAAAGCCGTGGCGTATTTGATGCCGTTTATGGAAGCCGACAAGGGCGCGTGCGCGACGACCAGTGCGGGCAAGGTGTTGATGGCCACGGTGAAGGGCGATGTGCATGACATCGGCAAGAACATCGTCGGCGTGGTGCTGCAATGCAACGGCTTCGAGGTGATCGACTTGGGCGTGATGGTTCCCGCGCAGACCATTCTGGATACCGCCGTGCGCGAGGGCTGCGATTTGATCGGCCTGTCCGGACTGATTACGCCCTCGTTGGACGAGATGGTGCATGTGGCCAAGGAGATGCAGCGCCAGGGGATCAAGATTCCGCTGATGATCGGCGGTGCGACCACTTCCAAGATTCACACGGCGGTGAAGATTTCGCCGGTCTGTGACCATCCGGTGGTGTATGTGGTGGACGCCTCCCGCGCGGTGGGCGTGGCCGCCAGCCTGCTGGGCGCGAACCGCGAACAGTACGCGGCGGATATTCGTGCGGAATATGTCGAACTGGCGGAGCAGCGTGCGGCCAATCGGCGCGAGGGCAAGCGCGTGAGCTTGGAGCAGGCCAGGCAGAACAAGATGAAGCTGCATTTCGGCTTTGCCAAGATGGCAGAGGGCGCGAACTGCGAGGCCGGCTGCTGCGCCACCCCAACCCCCGGCTACCTGCCGCCCAAGCCGAGCTTCCTCGGCACGCAAGTCTTCGACAACTACCCGCTGGACGACCTGCGCGAGCGCATCGACTGGAGTCCTTTCTTCCAGGCATGGGAGCTGGCGGGGCGTTTCCCGGCCATTCTTGACGATGAAGTGGTCGGCACTGAGGCGCGCAAGCTGTATGCCGACGCCACCGCCATGCTCGACAAGATCGTTGCCGAGAAATGGCTGCAAGCCGCCGCCGTGATCGGCTTTTGGCCTGCCGCCAGCGTGAACGATGACGACATCGAGCTGTTTTATGATGAGTCACGTGCCGAAACGCTGACCACCTTGCACCATATCCGTCAGCAGATGGAGCGCTCCGGCGGCAAGCCGAACCTTTGCCTGGCCGATTTCATTGCACCGAAACAGAGCGGAGTGCCGGACTACCTCGGCGGCTTCGCCGTCACCGCAGGCATCGGCATCGAAACCAAGCTGGCCGAGTTCGAGGCCGACCACGACGATTATCAGTCGATCATGCTCAAGGCGCTGGCCGACCGCCTGGCCGAAGCCTTCGCCGAGCGCATGCACGAGCGCGTGCGCAAGGAGTTCTGGGGCTACGCGCCGAATGAAAATTACGCCAACGACGAGCTGATTAAAGAAGCCTATCGCGGCATCCGCCCCGCGCCCGGCTACCCGGCCTGCCCGGATCATACCGAGAAGGGCATCATGTGGGCGCTGCTCAAGCCGGATGAAGCCATCGGCCTGAAGATCACCGAAAGCTACGCCATGTACCCGACCGCCGCCGTTTCCGGCTGGTACTTCGCCCATCCGCAGGCGCAATACTTCGGCGTCGGCAAGATCGGCCGCGACCAGGTGGACGACTACGCTCGGCGCAAGGGCTGGACGATTGCCGAAACCGAGCGTTGGCTGGCGCCGATTCTGGGTTACGATGCCGATTAAACTTTTTGCCATCCAGGAACCCGCCATGAACTACACCCCCGCCCCGATTACCGATGAAGAAGTGCAGGAGCTGGAAAACTTCCTGTTCTCCGAGCAGGTTCCCGAAGAGTGCATGACGCTCTCTGAAATCGACGGTTTCCTCACCGCCTTGGCCGCAGGCCCGGAGCTCGTGCCGCCCAGCGAGTGGCTGCCAGTGATCTGGCAAGGCGACGGCCCGGTGTTTGAAACTCCGCAAGAGCTGGAGCGCGTGCTGGCGCTGATTCTGGCGTTGAATGCGCGCATCGTGGAGACCCTGCAAAAGGGCGAAATTGCGCCGATGTTCAATATCGAAGTCGATGAAGACGACAACGAGCTGATGACCCCGGACGGTTGGTGCTGGGGCTTTATGGAAGGCGTGGCGCTGCGCGAAGCGGCATGGAAGCCCATGCTGGATTCCGAAGATTCCGAACTGATCGACCCGATCGCCATGATCGCTGGCGGCGGACGTGAGATGCCGGAGTTCGCCGAAATCCAGGACGACCCTGAGCAATACGAGGAATTCCTCGATCTGATCAGCGGTTCGGCGCTGGATATTTATGACTACTGGGTGGAGCGTGGAGTGAAAAAGCCAGGCGTCGCCAAAAACCTGCACTGACCGGATGAACAACAAACCGCGCCACTAGCGCGGTTTTTCTTTGGCAGAACTTTTCAGAACCTGTTTACGATCTTTTTTGAAGGTAAAGATCCTTCGTGAAATGACACGGCAGGTGTGAATTCATTTGCATAGACGCGCCTAAATTGTGCGAATGAATTCGTACCTACACTTTTTGGCGACTACTTTTCCGTTCAATGGCGAGATCGTAAACAGGTTCTCAGGCCGATTGCAGAAGTGTTTGATTTCAGCAGCCGGTCAGAGCGCGCCGGATTGCCATTCGTTCAGCGCCATATTTGCCAGGGCGTTCAAGGCCTGTTTGACGTCCTCCATGCTGAGTTGACTCTCCGCGCGCTCCGCCACGCATGACTCGTGCAAATGACGCAAGGCGCCCCAGCGGACGGGCTCTTGTTGCGCGTCAGTGCACAGCCCCGAAAGATCATCCAGAAAATGGCCGAAGGCGCGCAGTTCAATGCGTTGCACAGCAGCCTGCTGGTGCGCGGGCAGCCCGTCAAAACGCGCCGCCGCGCCAAAATCGCCGCACAACACATGCCGTTCTGCATTGCATAACACGTTGTGGGCATAGAGATCGCCGTGACACAAGCCGCGTGCATGCAGATGGCTCACTGCGTCCGCCACGCCATGCGCCATGTCCAGGATATGCTGCAACGGAAAACAGGTTCCCGCAGCGAAGGTATCGCGCGTGCAACTGGAAAAACTTGGCGGTAGGCCAAGATTGCCGAACCCATCGGGAATCAGGCGCATGACCAGACCGGTGATTTCATCTTCTTCCGCCACGGCAGCCAATACTTCGACAAGATTGGGGTGTTTGCCTGCGCTCAGACTGGCGAGCATTTCGTCACGCGCGTAGCCGTCGCTGGTCACCTCGCCCTTGAACCGTTTGACAGCCACGCTCTCCTCCGGGTTTTTGATCGTCGCAGGGGCTTGACGCCAGCGTGCGCGGTAAATGACGCCCGATGCCCCCTCTCCCAGCGTTTCGAGCAAATCCAGATCTTCCATGCGCACATGGGGTGATGCATCGCTCACAGCGCTGGTCGAGCTGCAAAAAGGATTGCCGGCAAAGGCCAGCCAGGCCAGTTGCGGCAGGCTCAGCAGAAAATCCGGCAAATGCGGGAGTTGATTGGCTGAGAGCCGGATCAACTGTAAGCGGGTGCATTGTTGCAGGCTTTGCGGCAGAGCGCTCAGGCGATTGCCCGCCAACATCAGCTTTTGCAAAAAACGCAAACGCCCCAGGCTCTCGGGCAGAGCCTGGATGCGATTGTCGGTGAGGATGAGCCAACGCAGCGCAGGGGGCAGGCCGTTTTCGGGAATGTGTTCGATCTGATTGGACTTGAATCCGATCATTTCCAGTTGTGGGCAATCTGCAAGAACGGCAGGCAACTCGGTAAAACGGTTCCTGGATAGAAACAGGATTTTCAACCGGTGCAAACGTCCGAAGTCATGCGGAAGCCGATCAAGCTGATTGCCGGAAAGATCCAGATATTCCAGGCTTGGCGCCAGCTCGAAAATTGCACGCGGGAACTCGTCCAGATTGTCCGCAATCGTGAGCTTGCTTGCTCCTTGTAAAGCGCCGCTATTCAATTGATGCAAGGTTTGCACGTCCGCTCTCGTCTAGGGGGGATATCAGGGTTGATGCGCAGCCTGGATTTAGCGCCTGTTTGCGATCTTTTTTGAAGCCCAAAAATCCTTCGTGAAACGACGCTGTAGGTGCGAATTCATTCGCACAAACGCGCCTCAATTGTGCGAATGAATTCGCACCTACAATTTTTGGCGATTATTTTTCCGCTCAATGGCGAGATCGTAAACAGGTTCTTAGAACCATTCCTCCCCGCAGGGGGCGGTAAAGACGGCGTGCGCGACCGCTTTTGCATCAACCCCAGCCATTTTGTGCTATCAAGGTGCGAGAGTACATCAATGCGGCGGGGACGCTCTCCATGACTGACGACATTCTGGAACAAAAGCTGGCGGAGATTGAGTCGCGTTTGCAGCGCATCGAGCACGCCTTGGGCACGGCTGAAAGGAGCGTCGCAGCCTCTGCAGTGCGGATCTCTCCGCCGCCTGTATCGTCGTCAACCGCTTTTTCCGCCATGGATCCGCTGCCAAAAAAGGCGGAACGCCCCATGAAGCGCGAAACCGCTCATACCTTGCCAAGCCTGGACGCCACCCAGCTTCTCGGCTGGAGCGGGGCGACAGCCTTGGTGCTGGCGGCGCTTTACCTCATTCGCCTTGGCATCGACAGCGGTTGGCTGACTCCGGTGCGTCAGCTTGCGCTGGCCGCTTTTGGCGGCGCAGCCCTGGTGATCGGCGGTTTGCTGCTGCGCCGTCTGGATCGCCAATATGCCGCCTTTTTGCCTGCCGCCGGCGTGGTGGTGCTGTTTGCCACGGTGTACGGCGCGCATTTGTATTACGCGCTGATCGGCGGCGAACCGGCGGCTTTTGGCGTGATTGCCGTCGCGCTGTTGGCCTTGTGGCTGGGAGCCTTGTTCGAGAGCGAGTTGTACGCGCTGTTCGCCGTGCTTGGTTCGTACACTGCGCCCCTGTTCCTGCCCGAGTTGCGCGGCGACATGAGCGGGCTGGTGATTTATTTCAGCGTGTGGAGTCTGGCTTTTTCCTGGTATGCCATCACGCTCCAGCGCCGCTCGGTGTATGTGCTGGCCATGTATCTGGCGCTGGTGGTGTTTTCCTGGCTGTTTGAGCAGCATTTGCGCGGGCAATGGCAGGGCGCGCTGCTGTTCCAGAGTTTGCAGTTCGCCATTTTCCTAGGGGCGGCGCTGCTGTTTTCCCTGCGCAATAAGCAGTTGATGAACAACGCTGAGGCTTGGCTGCACTTTCCCGCGTTGCTGCTGTTTTACGCGCTGCAATACGATTTGCTCGACCGCCATGTGCCGGAGCTTGCGCCATGGATCGCTCTGTTGACGGCGGCCTTGCTGCTGGGCGCGTATCTTGCGGTGCGCAAGCGCCTGAACGATGAAAGCAGCGCGGGCGGGCTGGCGGCGCGTAGCCTAGTCAGCGCCTATCTTGCCTTGGTGTTGGTTCATGCCGCCTATCTGAACCTGTTGCCGGAATCGCTCGCGCCTTGGGCGGGCTTGCTGCTGCTGTTGCTGTTGCGCCATTTGCTCAATCTGGGCGAAAGAGACGATGCGCCGCTGGCGACCTGGCCGTTCATGTGGGCGACGCTGGCGATCGTGCTGTTCAACGTGCTGCGCGTGCTGTTCAACTGGGAAATGCACGACGTGCCCGCCAGCCCGCTGGTTCTGCTGCTCTACCCTGCGTTGAGCTATTTCGCCTACGTCAAGCTGCGCATCGACGGAGCGGTTAAAAACTGGACGCCGGCTCTGCTGTTTTTCGCCCATCTTTCCGCCATCTCGGCGGCGGCGCATCTGATCGACACACCCGCGCTGGTGTCGCTGGCCTGGCTGGCCGTGGCGGGCGCGGCGCTGGCGGGGGGCTTTGTCTTGCAGGATCGTCGCTTGGGGCAATCGTCCTTGCTGCTGTTCCTGCTGGCTGGGTTGAAGATCGTGCTGTTCGACCTGGCCGGAACCGATGCCCTATGGCGCGTGGGCGTGCTGCTGATTCTTGGCTTGTCGCTGTATGCGGGCGGCTGGGTGTACCGCAAGCTGCCGCCAGCCTGAGGCGTTCTTGAATCAGGCGAGGTTCACCCCAAACGCGCTGCCGATAAGATAAGTAGCGAGCATGGCGAACAGCCCCCATACCATAACGCGCACGCCACCCTTGAGCCTGTTTGCGCCGCCCGCATAGGCGGCCAGCGCGCCGGTGGCGAATAAAACGACCAGCGCCGACAGGCCAAGCAGCCACACCTGCTCGTTGGGCAAAAACCAGGCGAGCAGGAAAGGGAAGACGCCGCCAGCGATGAACGCCGCAGCGGAAAAAGCCGCGGCCTGAATCGGGCGCGGCGCGTGGGTTTCAGTCAGCCCCAGTTCGTCGATGGCATGGGCGCTCAGCGCGTCGTGTTCCATCAGTTCACGCGCCACTTGCAGCGCGGTGCTTTCGCTCACGCCGCGACTCTGGTAAATGGCGGCCAATTCGCGCATCTCCCCGTTCCAGTTAGCATCCAGCGAAGCCTTTTCCACGGCAAGATCGGCTTTTTCCGTGTCCGCCTGCGATTGCACCGACACATACTCCCCTGCCGCCATGGAAATCGCCCCGGCGATCAAGGCGCCCAACCCGACCAGCAGAATGGTGGGCTTGTCCGTTCCCGCCGCCATCACGCCGATCAGCAGACTGACCACGGAGATGATGCCGTCGTTTGCGCCGAGCACGGCGGCGCGCAGCCCGTTCATGCGCTGACTGAAATGTTGTTCTTCGATATGTTCCGCCAAGGATGGAGACATGGGGCTAAAACCTGAAAAATGACGCAATGCCGACTTTATACCACGCGGCTGCAGCTTTAGAATGTCGTCGAAGCGACCTGTGAAACAGGGGGGGTGCAGCATGAATATCCGGGCGGTACTTCTCGACATCGGCGGCGTGTTGCTTGACGGCACGCGTCCCTTGCCTGGCGCAGTGCAGGCGCTTTCTGCGCTGCGCGCCTCCGGGACGCCCTTTCTGCTGCTGACCAATACCACGCGCACCGCTCATGCCGATCTGCTCGCCATCCTGCATCGTGCCGGGCTGGATGTGGCGCAAGACCAGCTGCTCACTCCGGCCAGCATGGCTCGCGCCTGGTTGCAAGGCCACGGTTGTCACGCCCATTTGCTGGTGCATCCCTCCTTGCTGTCGGATTTTTCCCAAATTGCGGATGGCGAGAGTCTGCCTGAGGCCGTGGTGGTCGGGGATGCAGGCGAAGCCTTCGATTATGCCGCGCTCAATCGCGCGTTTCGCCTGCTGATGTCCGGCGCGCCGCTGCTTTCGCTCTCCGGCGCACGCTATTTTCGTGAAGCGGGCGAGTTGATGCTGGATGCCGGACCGTTCGTGCGCTTGCTGGAATTCGCCGCCGGGGTGCAGGCGCAGGTCTTGGGCAAGCCCGGCGCGCTGTTCTTTCAACATGCGGTACAGCAGCTCGGCCTGCCCGCAACACAGATCCTGATGATCGGCGACGACGTGCACAGCGATGTGCGTGGTGCGCATGATGCAGGTCTGCAAGCCGCCTTGGTGCAAAGCGGAAAATATCATGCCGGGGATGAAAACGAGCTTCCGCTAGGCGCAATGCTTTGCCGCGATGTGCTGGCGGCAGTGGAGGCTGTGTTGCTCAAATCCTGAGGGTTGAAATAATCGAGCCGCCTTGCGGCGGCTGATCTTTGACATCCATGCCGCTGACCAGCATGGCGAGTATGTCGCTCACACGGACGCGCATACCACGAATACAGGGGCGACCGTGACATTGGCCGGGCTGAATGGTAATGCGTTCGAGCATGTTGCTTGCGTTCATGCGTGTGCTCCAAGGGCGGCTTGCCTTGGAATTATAGCTCTCGGTTGGCAGCTTTGGATGCTGGCGGTTTGAGTCGTTCAGGTATTCCAGCGTGAGAACGATCAATAACGGGGGTAGGGTGGGTTAGCGAAGCGTAACCCGCCAAATGGTGGCGTTGCTCACATTTTCATTCGGCGCATTACGCTGCGCTAATGCGCTCTACGCGGGCTGTTCAGCGCTCAAGCTGCGCCCCGTACCAGGCTTCCTTCCGCGCACAGCCGGCTTAAGCACCGCCATTCCGTCGCTTTCATGCAGATCGAGTGTCGCCCGCACAGCAGGCCAGGAAAGGCCGGTCAACTCGACAATCCGCATTACAGGGGTTTGCTTTCCATGCAGGCGAATAACCTGTTTGCGCAGGGCATGGAGTTGTTCCAGAGTTCGGATTCTTTAGAAGAATTTTCTATCGGAAGAGCAAGGGAGCAGCCAGCGAAAAATCAATAGTTATTTAGGTCGGATCAATAACGATAAAATGATCAGGTCGCCTTGCGGTGGCTGATTATTGAGCGAGCTTTCGGGTGAGGTGCGACTTGCGTTATGGTGTTGAAATCCAATTAAATCAATAAGTTGACTGATATTTATCGGTTTTTTATGTGGTTGATAGAGGGGGCGTGACTTACGTGATGTTCACAATGAACGGCCCGCTCCTCGCCACGCAATACCCATGTTTCACAATGAAGCACTCGACGCTATGGCTGCCTGAGTAGGCGCTGTTTTCCTTCTTGGTCAGATGACCAGACTGAACCACACCTTGCCGAAGCTCGCCTCTCAAATCACCAGCCTTATGAGCCTCTTCCCCTGTATTGAGGACTTGCCAATAGACATCGTAAGGTTTCACAACATCAGTTCTAGCAGCAAAGGTTAGCTTCCTGCTTTTGGGTATGGCCTGCCCGTCATTTTTAACTGTAAGTGTTTGAAACCCTGATCGCTCAACCGTCATCTGATCGATGGTTACCGTGCCCGAAGAAAGCTCTGTCCAAGCCATTGGTTTGCGGTGAGGGGCATCCCAAACTTGCCGAGCCTTCCTGCTTAGTGAGCCGAAGGAAGAGAGCAGTCCACCAGAAAGCCTTGCTGACTGCATCGCGCGCTCAACCAGATCACGCCCCACCCGAGGAGCAAAAATATCCACGATCTTGGTGACATCTTGTTGGCGGAGCGCCGCTTCGAAGTCCGCTTTCGCCATCTCCAACCACTCGAAGAATGCATTCTTCTTCTCAGGCTTCTCCTTCCACTTATCCGCAAAGTTCTCTCGCGGGTCAGTAGGGTTCAGAATCTGCGTGACACCCCCAGCATCCACTACATGGCTCGCCATCCCATTCAGGATGCTGTAAAGCGCTCCTGTAAGCGTCGTCTCTTGGTTGTAAGCATGTGCGGCAAGTGTCGTGATGATGATCGAAATGGGCTTCACATCAGGATTGTCCCTGAACATCATGTCCCGATGTCGCTTCAAAATCTGGATTGCGCCTTGTAAAGGGGTTTTTACACGATATTCGGGGATGTCCTCGATAGACGCCTTCAACTCGGCGAGCTGCATCGCTCTTTGTCGTTCTTTGAAGAGGTTCTGCATCCGAGACTTAAACCAATCTGAGTAACCTTTCGGGTTACTAGACGGCCATTCATCTGAGCGGTGGCGATAAAAGGGGTGCTTGATGTCGGTGATAGCGATCGCAGCTCCAGCCCACTCATATGAAAAGCTCATCGAGCTGAGAGCGGCTACTTGCTGCTCACCATCTGGCAGGGAGGGAAGCACATCCATGTGGAATTGCGCACCGTCGGCATAGTTCAGTGTCCAGCAACGTCGTGCCTCATCAGGCTCGCTCATCTGTTTGGACTGGGCGTAAGCTCGAATTTCACGCCCCAACATGGCTTTAAGCTCTGCTTGGGAGAGCTGTTGCTTAGTCTTTCCGACCTCACAGACCACATCAAAGTCGTAATGCTCAGTTCCATTGATCGGGCGAATCACTGTCCCTAGTCTGAAAGACCCTTGGGGATAGACTCTGACCTCAACCCCCTTGAATTCAGAGTCGATCCTATCGAGCCACTGCCCTACCGACTTGTAGCTTCGTTCAGCCGATTCGTATCGGCTATCGGGGATGTCCAGTTCCTTTACGATGGCTTGAAGAAGTCTTTCAAGGCGGTCTGTTTGTTGTTGCGGCAGTGAGCCTAGATCAAGCATCTCTTACTCCTCCATGAGTGCCTTAATCTTGAGCGCATTGTGCGTGAAGTCACGGCCTGCCCAGGCCATGAGATCTTTCATGATTCGTGGATCATCCAAAGACAGGGGCGCGTTCGACTCAAAATTTACTGAGACATGCTGGCGATCCCCGAGAATCAGTTTAGTGATATTGCCCGCGTTAGCCGATTGCAAATTCAACAACATCTCAATGAACTTCTTCGGCTTCCAACCAAGCAGGAACCCCCAAGACCAAGGGCTTTTCTTGATCGAGTAGTATTTGTGGCCGATTCCTGTTCCGACAGATACGAGGCGAATGGTCTCGCGCGTTACGCCAAGCCGGGTCATAGCTTCGGTTAGCGCAACCAAAGAGGGGTTGTTTGCCCATAGCCCCCCATCACACAGCTGATATTCACCAACCATTGCGGGCTCGAAGTAGAGCGGAGCACTACATGAAGCAAGCACGGCATCGGCCACCCGCACGTTGTTATCCCTCACGAAGCTCTTGTCATAGCCAGATTTGAAAACATGAACACCACCATTGGCGATGTCCGTTGCCGGGATCACAAGGCGAGTCTTTGCATCTCCAAGACGCGCATCCTCAAACACATCAGACAACAGCCCACGCAGCACATCTGAGGAATATTTTGGTGCCAGCATTCCACCAAACGTACCTCCACGAGGGGTAAAGATCTGTGCCCCATGTTTTAGGTAAAGCTCCTTAACGTCGGAAATTGGCTTACCGAAGGCAAGGGCTGCCGCGATGATCGAGCCAGTGCTGGTGCCTGCGATAAGGTCGAACTGGTCATGAAATACAAATAAATCGGATTCGGTGGAAAAAGCCTCCTGCATGCGCCCAAGGACATGAGCCGCATAGACACCTCGAATCCCTCCACCGTCAATTGCGAGCAGCCTTGTTGTCATGCAGTCCCCTCCATGACTGTCACACGGAACTCAATCCCAACTCAACGCCCCGCCCGTCTGATATTCCGTCACCCGGGTTTCAAAGAAGTTCTTTTCCTTTTTCAGGTCGATCACTTCGCTCATCCACGGGAAAGGATTGCCCGCTCCGGCATACAGTTCCGGTAGACCGAGCTGGTTGCAGCGGCGGTTGGTGATGAAGTGCATGTACTCTTCGCACATTTCCACGTTCAGGCCGAGCAGGCCGTTGGGCATGGTGTCGCGCGCGTAGCCGACTTCCAGTTCGCAGGCTTCGCGCAGCATGGTGAGCACTTCGTTCTGGAAGCTGGCTGTCCATAGCTGCGGGTTTTCCAGGCGAATGGTGTTGATGACGTCGATGCCGAAGTTCAGGTGGATCGACTCGTCGCGCATGATGTACTGGTACTGTTCGGCAATGCCGGTGAGCTTGTTGCGCCGCCCCAGGCTGAGAATCTGCGCAAAGCCGGTGTAGAACCACATGCCTTCGAATACGACGTAGAACGCCACAAGGTCGCGCAGGAAGTTTTGCGCGCCATCAAGGGTGCTGGTGTCGAACTGGCCGTCCATCAGCCCTTTGGTGTACTTGAGCGCCCAGGCATCCTTGGCGGTGATCGACGGCACTTCGCGGTACATATTGAACACTTCGCCTTCGGACAGGCCGAGGCTATCGACTATGTACTGGAAGGTGTGGGTGTGAATGGCTTCTTCAAAAGCCTGGCGCAGCAGGTATTGGCGGCATTCCGGGTTGGTGATGTTGCGGTAGATGGCGAGCACGATGTTGTTGGCGACCAGGCTTTCCGCCGTGGCGAAAAAGCCGAGGTTGCGCAACACCATCGCACGCTCGTCCGCGGTCAGCCCTTCGCGGCTTTTCCACATAGCGATGTCGGCCTGCATGGAAACTTCGGTCGGCATCCAGTGGTTGTTGCACGCGGCCAGGTATTTTTCCCAGGCCCAAGTGTATTTCATCGGCAGGATCTGGTTGACGTCGGCGGTGGCATTGATGATGCGCTTTTCGGAAACGTCCACGCGCCCTGCGCCGAGGGCGATGCCGTCCAGTCCGCTTTGTCCGCCGTGATCCTCAGCCGTGTGACTGACGGCGGATTGGTCGAATTGCGCCAGGGCGGCCTGTACGACCTCGGCGGCGGGCGGGGTGGCTTGCGCCGGGGCGGGCGCGTTGCGCGGGGTGATTGGATTGTCCCAGTTCAGCATGATGTTATCTCCTCGAAAGGTCTGTCCCCCCTTTGAAAGAGGGGGTAGGTGATTTACTGGCAGGCTTCGCAGGTGGGGTCGAGAATCGAGCAGGCTTTGGGCATGGACAGGCCGCTGGTGTCGATATGCGGGGCGGCGATGGGCATGGCGGGGCTGTCGTTGCTGCCTGCATCCACGCCGCGCAGCTTGCCGTCGAGCTTGGTCAGGGTGGTTTTTTCGATGTGAGTCTTGCCCATGGCGCGCAGGTAATAAGTGGTTTTCAGGCCGCGCACCCAGGCGAGTTTGTACAGGTTGTCCAGTTTCTGCCCGGACGGTTCGGCCATGTACAGGTTGAGCGACTGCGCCTGGTCAATCCATTTCTGGCGGCGTGAACCGGCTTCCACCAGCCAGCGAGGGTCAATCTCGAAGGCCGTGGCGTACAGCGCCTTGAGCGTGTCCGGGATGCGGTCGATGGGTTGCACGCTGCCGTCGAAGTATTTCAGGTCATTGACCATCACTTCGTCCCACAGGCCGAGCTTCTTCAGGTCGGCGGCAAGATAGGGGTTGACCACGGTGAAGTCGCCGGACAGGTTGGATTTGACGAACAGGTTCTGATAGGTCGGTTCAATCGACTGGCTGACGCCGCAAATGTTGGAAATGGTCGCGGTCGGCGCGATGGCCATCACATTGGAGTTGCGCATGCCATGCTTCTTGATGCGCTGGCGCAGTCCTGCCCAGTCGAGGGTGGCGCTGCGATCCTGCTCCAGGTAGCCGCCGCGCCCTTGCTCCAGCAGGTCGATGGAGTCCAGCGGCAGAATGCCACGGCTCCACAACGAGCCTTCGTAGCTGGAGTATTTGCCGCGCTCGGAGGCCAGTTCGGATGATGCCTGGATGGCGAAGTAGCTGACCGCTTCCATCGAGGTATCGGCGAATTCCACCGCATCTTGCGAGGCGTAGGGCAGGTTGAGTTTGTACAGCGCATCCTGGAAGCCCATGATGCCCAGTCCCACCGGGCGATGGCGCAAGTTGGAGTTGCGCGCCTGCGGTACGGCGTAGAAGTTGTAGTCGATGACGTTGTCCAGCATACGCATGGCGGTGCGGATGGTGCGCTCCAGCTTCTCCATGTTCAGGCCGTCTTCGTCCACATGCTGCGCCAGGTTGATCGAACCCAGGTTGCACACGGCGATTTCGTGGTCGTTGGTATGCAGGGTGATCTCGGTACACAGGTTGGAGGAATGCACCACGCCGCTATGCTGGTTGGTGTAGCGCAGGTTGCAGGGGTCTTTGAATGCGATCCACGGGTGGCCGGTCTCGAACAACATGCCGAGCATCTTGCGCCACAGTTGCACCGCCGGAATGCGCTTGAACAGCTTGATGCGCCCATCCGTGGTCATGCGCTCGTATTCGGCATAGCGTGCGGCGAAGGCTTGGCCGGTCAGGTCGTGCAGATCGGGGCAATCGGCGGGGGAGAACAGCGTCCAGTCCTGCTCCTCCACCACGCGCTGCATGAACAGGTCGGGAATCCAGTTGGCAGTGTTCATGTCGTGGGTGCGGCGGCGATCGTCGCCGGTGTTCTTGCGCAGGTCGAGGAATTCTTCGACGTCCATGTGCCAGGTTTCCAGATAGGCGCAGACCGCGCCCTTGCGCTTGCCGCCCTGGTTGACCGCCACGGCGGTGTCGTTGGCCACTTTCAAAAAGGGCACAACGCCTTGCGACTTGCCATTGGTTCCCTTGATGTGCGAGCCGAGGGCGCGCACGCGGCTCCAGTCGTTACCCAAGCCGCCGGCGAACTTGGACAGCAGGGCGTTGTCCTTAATGGCGCCGAAAATGCCGTCGAGGTCGTCCGGCACGGTGGTCAGGTAGCAGCTTGATAACTGCGGGCGCAGCGTGCCGGAGTTGAACAGGGTCGGCGTGCTGCTCATGAAGTCGAACGACGACAGCAGTTGGTAGAACTCGATGGCGCGCGCTTCGCGGTCGATCTCGTTGATTGCCAGACCCATCGCCACGCGCATGAAGAACGCTTGCGGCAGCTCGATGCGATGCCCCTGATGATGGATAAAATAGCGGTCGTACAGGGTTTGCAGGCCGAGGTAGGTGAATTGCAGGTCACGGCTGGCGTCCAGCGCCTTGCCCAGACGTTCCAGATCGTAGGTGCGCAATACCGGGTCGATCAGCTCATGCTCAATGCCCTTGAGCATGGCGGCGCGGAAGACTTCGGCGTAGCGCGCACTCATTTCGGCCTGGGTGGCGTGGTGCGGCATGAGATTGAGATAGCCCAGGGTCTCGGTGCGCAGCTGGTCCAGCAGCAGGCGGGCGGCGACGAAGGAGTAGTTCGGCTCGGTCTCGATCAGGGTGCGCGCACTCATCACCAGGGACGCGCTGACTTCCTTTTCGCTGACGCCATCGTAAAGATTGCGCAGGGTCTCATTGAGCACGACGCTTGCGTCCGTACCCGTCAGGCCGGAGCAGGCTTCATTGCACAGCGTGCTCAGGCGTGTGCTGTCCAGCGGCTCCTTGCGTCCGTCCGCCAGGGTGACGCTCAGGCTGCGCTGCGGGACGGCCTCTTCGCTGGCGGCGCTTTGCTCTTCGCGTTCGCGCGCACGCGCTTCGCGGTAAAGCACGTAGGCACGGGCGACTTTGTGATGCCCTTCGCGCATCAGCGCCAGTTCGACCTGATCCTGAATGTCTTCGATGTAGAACGATCCGCCGCCGGGAGCGCGGCGCTTGAGTGAGGCCACTACGGATTCGGTCAGCGCCGCCACGGTTTCGTGAATGCGCGGCGAGGCGGCGGCGGTTCCGCCCTCAACGGCAAGGAAGGCCTTAGTGATGGCCACAGCGATCTTGCTGGGTTCAAAAGCGGTCGCCTTGCCATTGCGGCGCGTAACGCGAAATTCGCCGGGGGCGCGCACGTCCCCGCCCAAGGAGGTCGTCACGGGAACTGCGTTCTCCCCCATGGCGGCGGGAATCTGTGTCGGGGTGGTCACGTGCTCAGTGGCAAGGCTCATTGCTGCATCTCCGCGGGTGGTGTTGGCACATCATATAGTGTCCATATCAGTCGTCAAGCACAATATGATGTGGATTATTATGTAAGCAACACGGTTTGCAAGCTGTGAATGACCAGGGGATCGATGCAAAGAAAAGGCCGCTGAATCAAGCTCTCAGCGGCCTTTGGCGAATGGTTTGTGCGCTGAGTTGCGCGGATCAGCCTACTGGTTGGCCTGGCTGAGCAAGGCCTCAAAGCCTTGTTGAAACAGACGCAGTCCATCGCTTTGCAGATCCTGGGCGATTTCCTTGTCCATGTGAATACCGAGGGCTTGCAGTTGCGCGTAGTGGTTTTGAGCCTCTGCCAGGGATGGCGCTTCACGACGCCGGATTAGAGCATGATCGGCAAGGGCGGCGAGCGTGGCGTCAGGCAGGGTGTTGATGGTCTCGGGCAGCATAAGGTCTTCAACATAAAGCAGATCGCTGTAGGCTGGGTTCTTGGTGGCGGTGCTGGCCCACAACAGGCTTTGCGGACGCGCGCCCAGTTCGCGTAGCTCAGCGAAATATTCGCCGTGGTAGAGCGCTTGATACAGCGCATAGGCTTGCGTGGCCAGCGCCAGCGCCGCCTTGCCGCGCAGTTCAAGAACGCCTTCATGCCCGCTGCCGTAGGCTGCGGCCAAGGTATCCAGTCGTTTGTCCACCTGGGTGTCCACGCGGCTGAGGAATACGCTGGCCACGCTGCGCACCGCCAGGGGATCATGACTGTGCGCCATCCAGCGCCGCAGGCCGCGTAGATGCGCCTCAAACACGGCGTGCAACTGTTCCAGTCCGAAAATCAGGGTCACATTGACCTTGAAGCCGCGTGCGGTCAGTTCCTCGAAAGCATGCACTCCCGCAGCGGTGGCTGGCACTTTGATCATCAGGTTTTCGCGTCCGGCCAGCAGGTGCAGGCGCGCCGCCGCCGCCAGGGTAGCGGCGGCATCATGCGCCAAGACGGGAGAAACCTCCCAGCTCACATAACCGTCCATGCCCTCGCTGCTTTCCCACAGGGGAGCGAGAAGGTCGCAAGCCATTTGCACGTCACGCGCAATCAGATGCTCGTAAACCGTTTCCCGGTCTCTATGCTCCAGATGCAGGTTGTGCATATCCGCACGATAGTAAGCCGGAGATTCACGCAAGGCCTTGTCGAGGATGGAGGGATTGGAGGTCACGCCGCGTATGCCCAGATGATCCATCGCATATTTCAGCCGACCTTCGAGCACATGGGCGCGGGAGAGATTGTCCAACCACAGGCTTTGCCCCGTGATGGCGGTGTAGTCGCTTAAATCCTGCATGACAAACTCCTGGGCGCGAGATGAGGTTTCCGTGAACGGGTCTGAGTCGAGACTAGCCCATGCGCACTCACGCCGCCATGCCAGCGGTTCTCAAAACTCGAACGACGGCAATTTTTGCGGCGTATGTTGCAACTTGAGCTGGGCGAACACCGGCAGGCCATCGCGGAAGGGCGGCGCGTCCTCGCCCTGAATCAGCGGCTTCATGTAGTGGCGCGCAGCTTCGGTGATGCCGTAGCCGTCTGCGCTGATGTACTCCGGCGGTACTGGCAGTTCAATGTCCGCCACCTCATCCAGGGACACGGCATCCAGCGTCCACAGGTAGGGGACATCCGAAGTGCGGCGGATGGCGACCATCACATCCGTCTTGCCCTGCGCGGCAAAACTGACCGCCGCTGCGCCGCAGGCGTAGGCTTGTTCGACATCCACGCGCGAAGACAGGTGACGCGCCGAGCGCTGGAAATAATCGGACACCGCCCAGTGGGTTTTATAGCCGACATCGCGCGTGAGCTTGGCCAGCATGGGCGCCAGACCGCCGAGCTGCTCATGGCCGAATATCTCGCTCTCGGCCGCTTGGGCGCAGAACTGGCCTTTGCACATCAGTCCCTCGGCGGCTACGACGACACACCAGCCATGTCGGGCGACTTTGGAATGCAGCGCGGCAATGAAACGCTCGGGTTCAAAATCGATTTCCGCCATCAGAATCAGCAAGGGGCTGTCCTCGCCTTCAAACGCCAGTCCTGCGGCCGCCGCCAGCCAGCCCGCATGTCGCCCCATCACTTCCAGGATGAAGACCTTGGTGGAGGTGCCGGACATGGCGGCAAGATCCAGGGCGACTTCGCGCACGCTGGTGGCGATGTACTTCGCCACGGAACCGAAGCCGGGGCTGGTATCGGTCAGCGGCAGATCGTTGTCGATGGTTTTGGGAACGCCGATGACGGTCAGATCCAGGCCGTGCGAGCGGGCGAAGCGCGCCACCTTGGCGGCGGTGAGCATGGAACCGCCGCCGCCGTTGTAGAAAAACGTGCCGATGTCATGTGCTTTGAAGACTTCAAGCAGACGTTCATACTGCTCGGGATGGGTGTCCGGCGAACCGATGTCGCGGCGTACCGAGCCGAAAGCGCCGCCGGGCGTGTGGCGCAGCATGGCGATCTGCGCCGGGTCTTCGTGATCGAGGTCATACAACTGCTCGCGCAGCACGCCCAGAATACCTTCCTGCGCCGCAAACACCTTGCCGTATTTTTCCGGGAAGCGGCGCGCGGTCTCGATGACCCCGCAGGCGCTCGCATTGATGACGGCGGTAACGCCTCCGGATTGAGCATAGAGAATATTGTGTTTCATCTTGGAGTCTCCAGTCGGTTTGCGGGCGGTTTGCTGATTGTCGCTATCTTCGCACAGGGCTATCATGCCCGAACGACATGACTGATCGGTTTCATTCCCAAAAACGCAACACGAGGATTGCATTATGCAGCTAGGCACCAGCCTGACCCACTACCTGATCGAAGGCCAGCGTCATTTTGAAGGCGCAACGGGTGAGTTCACTCTGCTTATCAACGATATTCAAACCGCCTGCAAGGTGATTTCGCACTATGTGGACAAGGGCGATCTGATCGGCGTGCTGGGCAGTGCGGAAACCGAGAACGTCCAGGGCGAAACCCAGAAAAAGCTCGACATCATCACCAACGATGTTTTCACCAATACCCTGATGCGCGGCGGCCAGGTCGCCGGACTGGCCTCCGAGGAAATGGAAGAGGTTTACCAACTGCCTTCAGGCGTGCAGCGCGGCAAGTACCTTGTGGTGTACGACCCGCTGGACGGTTCATCCAACATCGACGTCAACGTCAGCGTCGGCACCATTTTCTCCGTGCTGCGCGCTCCCGCCGGAGTGGAAAACCCGAGCGAAGAAGACTTCATGCAGCCTGGCGTACAGCAAGTCGCTGCGGGCTACTGCGTGTACGGCCCTTCCACCATGATGGTGCTGACCACCGGTCAGGGCGTGCATATGTTCACTCTGGACAAGAACATCGGCAGCTTCATGCTCACCAAGGAAGGCGTGCAGATTCCTGAAGACACCGCAGAGTTCGCCATCAATATGTCCAACCAGCGTTTCTGGGAAGCGCCGGTACAGAAGTACGTCGCCGACTGCGTCGCAGGCGAAACCGGCCCGCTGGGCAAGCGCTACAACATGCGCTGGATCGCCTCCATGGTGGCTGATGTGCATCGCATCCTCTGCCGCGGCGGCGTGTTCCTCTACCCGATGGACAGCAAAATCAAGGCGCAAGGCGGCAAGCTGCGCTTGATGTACGAAGCCAATCCCATGGCCATGATCGTCGAGCAAGCCAACGGCATGGCGATTACCGGCACTGAGCGCATCATGGACATCAAGCCTTCCAAGCTGCACCAGCGCGTACCGGTGATTCTTGGCTCGAAGAACGAAGTACAGAAGATCATGGATTATCACACCGCCTGACGGCGGCGTTTGACCCTGAGAGCTTCCTGAAATGAACAGACCCCGCTTCGGCGGGGTTTTTTTGTGCCCCTTATCAGCTTGCTGAAAAACTCATCCTTGAGTTTTTCAGCCTTGACTATCCCAGTACACGCCCGTGATTTTCGAGCTGGACATCCTCGTCCCGCCATAACAGGCTGCTGAAATAGGTACTTCAGCAGCCTGTTATGGGCGTTGTCTGGCGAATTCGCCTGGTTTTTACGCAAGCTTTGGCTCAATCAGGGCTTCCCGCTCGGAGCAGGGACGCCCCGTCGCATCGGGGCGAACATTACCGAAGTGCACAAGACCTTCCGAACCTGTGTCGGGCTGAAAATGCTTGAACTTTAGGGCTTACGCAATACTTGGCCGTGAGCAATCCATTGCAATTGATCGGAATGTACGCGGGACGGCGGTTTTTCTCCCCTCTCTTACATCAACGGACACCAGCCACACCCGCACGGTAAACGGCCAGCAATGCCGCTTTCAATCCATCATCCGCTTCCAGCGCCTGCGGCGTGATTTTGTCTTGCACGATGGCGAGAATATTTTCCCATTCGCCTGCCGCGCGCCGCGCCTCGACGAAGCCTTGCCAGTCGAAGGCTGCGTTTTGGCAAAAATCCGCCGCCAAGCCGCTCGCCTGCGAAAAGCTGATCTCGTGCGATTCCAGCACTTCATAAAGATACGAAATGGGGTCGATGCTCGCTTTTTTGGCCAGATAGCGATGGAAGTCGGGCGTTTCACCTGCTGCAAGCTGCCTTTGCTCAATAAAAAACGAATCGAGATCAATCATTTCCTCAAGAAGATAGGTTTCACCCTTGAAGGAAAATTCGAGCTGCGCGCAAACGGCGTTTTTGTTCATGGCGTCAAAGCCCTGCCTGTATTGTGTAGAAACCCAAGCGCCCCCTGCCCCGCGACATAACCGCTTGCGAAACAGGCGCTGAGCAGATAACCGCCGGTGGGCGCGTCCCAGTCGAGCATTTCCCCGGCGCAAAACACGCCGGGCTTGTTTTTCAGCATCAGGCGCTCATCCAGCGCGCCGAACATCACCCCGCCTGCCGTGCTGATCGCCTCGTCCATCGGTCGGGTGGCGAGCAGGCGCACGCGCAGCGCCTTGATGCCCGCGGCCAGTTGCGCCGCATGAGTGAACGCCTCGGCGGGCAAGCATTCGCGCAACAAGGCCGCCTTGATGCCGTGCAGATTCAGCTTGCGCCGCAAATGCTCGGCCAGACTGCGACTACCCCGCCCCTGTTTGAGCGCATGTTCCACCGCGTCCTGCGCGTGCGCGGGCAACAAATCCAGCGTCAGCCAGGCCTCGCCCTGCGCGGCGATAGCCTGACGCAAGCGGCTTGCGAGCGCATAAATCGCGCCGCCTTCCAGCCCGTCATCGGTCAGCATCAGCTCGCCCTGCACGCGCTGCTCGCCAAACTGCACCACGACCGGTTTGATCGGCTGCCCGGCAAAGCGCGTTTTAAGGAAATCGCTCCAGGCGCATTCAAAACCGCAATTGCTCGGCTGCAAAGCCGCCACGGCAACGCCCTGCTGCTGCAACAGCGGCAACCATGCGCCATCCGACCCCAAACGCGCCCACGAGCCGCCGCCCAGCGCCAGCACCACGGCATCGGCCTGATGCGTGGATTCGCCTTCCGGGTGCGCGAGGCGCAACGCGCCGGATTCATCCCAACCCAGCCAGCGCTGACGCATGTGCAGGCGCACACCGCTTTGGCGCAGACGATGCAGCCAGGCTCGCAACAGCGGCGCGGCCTTCATCTCTATGGGAAACACTCGCCCGGACGTGCCGACAAAGCTTTCGATGCCCAGGCCGTGCATCCACTCGCGCAAACGACTCGGGGGAAACTCACGCAACAGAGGCTCGACCCAGGGGCGCGAATCACCATAACGCTCGATAAAAGCCTCGAACGGCTCGGCATGGGTGATATTCAGCCCGCCCTTGCCCGCCATGAGAAATTTGCGCCCGGCGGAAGGCATGGCATCGAACACATCGACCCGCGTCCCGCCCGCGGCCAATACCTCCGCCGCCATCAAACCGGCAGGACCCGCGCCGATAATGGCTACGCGCATATTGTCGTTTGCCTCAATGGAGTGACCGGACGTAAATCGTAGGTGCGAATTCATTCGCACAACAATCTATGCGCTGTGCGAATGAATTCGCACCTACGGGCGAGACTTTGTGCGTTCCGCTCTTGAAAAATCAGCCCGGCGGCCAAGTCATCTGCCGCCCGGCCAGCAGATGCAGGTGGATGTGGTACACCTCCTGCCCGCCCGCCCGGTTGCAGTTGAACACCGTGCGGTAGCCCGCCTCGGCCACGCCCAGCTCGGCGGCAAGCTGCTTGGCGACCAAAAACAAACGCCCGACCAGCGGCGCATCTTCGGCGCCGACATCATTCAGCGTAGCAATCGGCTTTTTCGGAATGATCAGAATGTGAATGGGCGCCTGCGGGTTGATGTCGTAAAAGGCGAGGATCTCGTCGTCTTCGTAGGCGACCTTGGCCGGGATTTCCTTGCGGATGATCTTGCTGAAAATGGTTTCGCTCATAACGCTGCTCCAATGCTTCTGAATGCTGCTATGCAAATCAAAGTCGTCACCCCATCAAACCGGTCGCCGATCATTCAGCGCCCGCGCCAGAGTGCCGCCATCGACAAACTCCAGCTCGCCGCCCATCGGCACGCCCTGCGCCAGGCGGGTGGCCGGAATGCCGCGCGCATGGCACATGCTGCTGATCACATGCGCCGTGGTTTCGCCCTCGACCGTGCTGCTGGTGGCCAGAATCACTTCGCGCACTTCGCCGGAATCCAGGCGAGCTTCCAGTTTATCCAGCCCAAGTTCGCGTGCGCCGATGCCATCCAGCGGGCTTAGACGCCCCATCAAAAGGTAGTACAAGCCGCGATACGCGCCGGAATTTTCCAGCGACCACTGATCCTGCGGCCATTCCACCACGCAAAGCTGGCTGCGGTCGCGCTGCGGGTTGCGACACAGGGCGCACACCGGCTCTTCGGTCAGAGTGCGGCATTCGGCGCAATGCCCGACCCGTTCCGCCGCGGCGTCCAGCGCACGCGCCAGACGTCGCGCCGCATCACGGTCACGCTGCAATAAATGCAGCGCCAGACGCTGCGCTGATTTCGGCCCCACGCCGGGCAAGCGGCGTAGAGCCTCCATCAATTCATTGACCAGGGGCGAAAGTTGCATGGCCGCGTCGCCTTAGAACGGCAGCTTGAAGCCGGGGGGCATGGGCATGCCCGCCGTCACGCCGGACATGCGCGTCTGGGTTTCATGTTCCACCTTGCGCACGGCATCGTTCAACGCAGCGGCCACTAGATCTTCCAGCATTTCCTTGTCATCGCCCATCAGCGAGTCGTCGATGCTGACCCGGCGCACCTCGTGCCGTCCGGTCATTACTACGCTCACCATGCCGCCACCGGATGCGCCGGTGACTTCCATATTGGCGATTTCCGCCTGCGCACGTTGCAGGTCTTCCTGCATTTTTTGCGCCTGCTTCATCAGATTGCCCATGCCGCCTTTCATCATGTCGTTTCTCTCTGTTGTTTGTTTCAATCAATCGTTTTGCAGCGGGCGCACGCTTTCGACCAGCAAGCGCCCGCCGTAATTTTCCTCAAGGGCGCGCACCACGGGGTCGTTGCGCAGGCTTTCCACCGCCTGCGCCTGGCGCGCATCCGCCGCCTGCTGACGCAACTGCGCCGGGGTCGCCTGTTGCACCTCGCCTTCCAGCCATTGCAGCCTGGCCTCGCCGGGCAGACCAAGCAACTGACCCAAAGCCTGCGCAATCGCCTTTTCGCTGGCTTGCGAGCGCACGCTGGCATGGCTTTTCGGGCAACGCAGGGTGATTTTATCGCCCTCTTGCGCCACCAGTTCCAGGTTTTCCGCCAGTTGCAGAACCATGCCCTTCAATGCCAAACGCGGCAAGACATCATGCCAATCGCCCAGCATTTGAATCGCCTTGGGCTGTGCGGACTGTGCAACCGGCTCGGAAGCTTGAACGACCTGCGTTGTCGCTTGCGCCTTTTCAGCAGGCTTGGTGCGCGGCATCACGCCTGCCGCCTGCAAGGCTTCCTGCATGGCCGCCGGAGGCGCGCTGCGTGCGCTCGGCGCTTGCGCTCGTTCTTGAACCAGCAAAGGCTCTGTTTTGGGCGGCGATGCTATGGCAGTACTGCGCCCGGAAGCGGGATTTGCGGGCTGGGTTGCTTCATCCTGCGGCACAAAGGCCAACATACGCATCAGCGTCATTTCCAGCCCCAGGCGCGGGCTGGGGGCAAGCGGCAGATCGCGCCGACCGTGCAGCGCAATCTGGTACAACAGCTGCACCGCTTCCGGGCTGATTTGCGCGGCGAATTCATCCACAAGCTGGGGCGAAGCCTCAAACAGCTCGGCATCCGCCTGCGGCATGAGCTGTTGCACTGCCAGCGCGTGCAATAGTTGCAGCAGCTCGGCCAACACCTCGGCATAGTCGGGCGCACCCTGGGCAAGCAGGCCGATGGCAGCGAACAGGGCGGGCGCATCCTGTGCCACCAAGGCCAGCACCAAGGCGCGCAAATGCGCTTCGGAGGTCAGCCCCAGCATGGCGCCGACCTCGTTTTCCAGAACTCGCCCCTGGCCGTAGGCAATCGCCTGATCGAGCAAGCTCAGGGCATCGCGCACGCTGCCTTCCGCCGCACGCGCCAAAAGCTGCAAGGCGGCTTCGTCAAAAGGAATGCCTTCCGCCGTCAGCACCTGCGCCAGACGCGCAAAAATCATGCGGCGCGGCAAAGCCTTGAGATGAAATTGCAGGCAGCGCGACAGCACCGTCACCGGCAGCTTGTGCGGATCCGTCGTCGCCAGCAGGAATTTGACATGCGGCGGCGGCTCTTCCAGCGTTTTGAGCAGCGCGTTGAAACTGCTCTTGGAAAACATGTGTACCTCGTCGATCAGGTACACCTTGAAACGCCCCGCACTCGGCAGGTATTGCACGTTGTCCAAAAGGTCGCGGGTATCGTCCACCCCGGTGCGCGAAGCGGCATCCACCTCGATCAGATCAACGAAACGCCCTTCATCAATGGCCACGCAGGATGAACACACGCCGCAGGGGCGACTGCTCACTCCCTGTTCGCAATTCAGCGCCTTGGCGAAAATGCGCGCCACCGTAGTCTTGCCCACGCCGCGTGTGCCGGTGAACAGATAGGCGTGATGCAGGCGTTGCTCGTCCAGCGCCGTGGTCAGTGCGCGCAGTACATGCTCCTGACCGACCATATCCTCAAAGCGCCGTGGCCGCCACTTGCGCGCCAGTACCTGATAACCCGAACCCAAATCGCTCATAAACCTACCGGCTTCATGCAGAATTGCGCCATTCTAGCAGCAAGGCCATACAACAATCGCCCAGCAAAAAGGCCACGCTCGTCGGCGCGGTTGGAAAAGGGTTGGAAAGTGAATCTGAATGGTGGCGAAACGCACCCACCGCATCCCGGCGCCCAAACGCACCGCTACCGTTGCTCCCTTCCGGACCTGGCGGAATTCACGGCTGCCTGTCGCGAGAGGACGAATGCGCCCGCCATAGACTAAGGAGTTCGATCTCCTCCTAATCGCCTCAGGAACAAACGCCCCGCCCACGATCAAGGTCGCGAATGCTATCAACAAACGCGCTCCAAGTCACATCAACCGTCACATAAAAGTCATTTTTTGCTGTTTGAGGCATTGACGCGCCCAAGCCCAATCTGGATAATGCCGCGCTTACCTGATCCGGGGCGCGTTGCGCACTACCCGCGACAAGGCTATATAGCTCAGTCGGTTAGAGCACAGCACTCATAATGCTGGGGTCGGTGGTTCGAGTCCACCTATAGCCACCACAAAATTCCCAAACCCGCAGTGCGAACACGCCTGTGGGTTTTTTGTTGGACGGCCTTTATCAGAATGCTGAAAAACCTCATTCATGAGTTTTTCAGCCCTACCTAACCTGGTACATGCCCGGACTAGGTAGACGCAAATAAACCACTTGCGCGATTTATTTGCGTACGGGACATCCATATCCCGCCATAACAGCTTGCTGAAACAAGTATTTCAGCAAGCTGTTATGAGCCAGAGCGTTCAGATTTTGACGGTCAGTGACTGATAACGCTCGAACAGAAACGCGACGCATGCCGCTTCGCTGGCGAAGTTTTTCATGCCGTAGGCGGCATCTACGGCTTTGTCCAGGGCTTGATGCGCTTTGACCAGTTCGGGCGGCATGGTCAGCGGGTCGTAGAGATCGACCAGAGTTGCACCCTTGTTTGTTGGCTTGCTCTGTTCCCCATCACCCGGCTTCGCCCCCCTCGCTTGGCTCTCCCCGCTTGCGAGAGAGGGGAGATAAATCGCACGGGCGTCGAGCACAGCCTGCGCGGATGCGCACGAGCAGGACTTCCAGCGCATGACCGCCATAATCGCTGGTTTTCAAAGGCGTCGTGCAGCTTGCCCAACAGTTCGGCGTCCATGATGTTGACCGGGTCTTGCGCGCCAAAGCTGCGCGTCTGGTAGCCGGCGATAAAGCCGAAGAGCTTGATGTTCTGATGCAGCTCGGCCAGCGGAAATTTGTGTTGCTCGCCGTTTTCCAGGTCGTACAGGCGGATGCACGCAAAGGCGGATTGCTGTCAGGGTAAAGCAGGCGCGAGTTTATCCTAGGTAAATGCTGATTTATTCCATCCATGGAATAAATCAGCTCGCTCATCGCGGCGCATGTCCGCGATGGCTCTCATGAACCAAAGACTTACGTCTTTGTTCATGTTGGGGCACCCTGCCCCAAGCGAGAAACACCGAATAAATCAGCGTTTCCCTAGGGAAAATGCCGAATTGTTCAGCATTCTCCCAGACGCTTGAGCCCGGAAAAAACAGCCGGACTTTCACGAAACCAAGCGCCCGCCAGCGCACTTACGTCCTAACCCGCTTCAGTTCTGCCTATGCTTCGCAGATGGTCGTCTGCGTATCCACACCAGCGCCGCACCGCTGGCCACGAGCAAAAGCATGAGCACAGTGATGCCGTCCATGAAATACACGCCAAGCTTGCCCGCAATACGCCCGCTGTGGATATCCTGCACCACGCGCTCCAGGCTGACGCCCTCGCCTTGGTAGGACTGCGCAATTTCTGCGCGCAGATCCTCGGGCAAGGCAAGCGCGTGCGCCCAGCTTATGTCTGCGGGGTCGATCCGGGCAGGGACGAGCGCCGTCCATTCGGCATTGAGCTGCATAAGCGACGGGACGGCGGCGAATTCCAGCACGATGTCTTGTCCCGCTTTTCCGCTGCGTAGAGGGGAAAGTCCGGCGGGATAGTCCAGCCGATCCACCAGCTCGCCCTGGGCGGAAAAAAGACCCAGCTGCTCGGCGCCGGCCAAGACGAGGATCTCATTCTGTTTGAACACCCCCAGCAGGCGCTGCGTTTCAGACATGTCCAGCGCCTGCTTATCCAGAAAAACCTGCCTACCCCACAGGCTGAGCCAATGCCCATCCACGGCATAAGCCGCCGAACATTGCGGCGCAGCAATGCCATAAATTTGGTTCAGCCAAGGCAGGTTGATCTGCTTTTGCTTCAGCCCTAGTTCGGCGGTGTGATTGAGCATGATGCCGGTCACGGCCAAGATGACGACAAACACGGCGACACTCACGCCCAGACCACGATGCAACAGGCTGAATGCGCGATTCTTATTTATCTTGCTCATGAGCCGCCTGATCCAGAACCAGCGCTAGACGCGCCATGCGCTCATAGGCATTCACCGAAAGCGTGGCGCCGGTAATGCCATCCAGCGGACGATCCAGTTGCAACTTGTCGGTCAACCCCGCGCCGACGAACTGCTGCGCAAACGAGGGAAACTTGATCTCCCAGCCACGGCTTTCGCGGAAGATCAGCACGCGCGATGAAGCGATTTTTCCGTCCTGCACCACAAAGCCCAGAGTGATGTATTCGTCCTTGCCGATATCTTCCAGCACCCAAATCGTTTGGCTGGTCGCTTGGCCGATGCTTGGGTTGGCGCCTTGCCCCCCATTGCGCCAGTATTTCAGGCGCAGCGACGGGTAATCGCGCCCAAGAATGGCGCGAATGCGTTGCTTGATCTCGCCGGTCAACCAGAGGGATTGCGCACTGGCAGGGTCGGCCTGCGCCTGGCGCACGAAATCCTCCGGCGTTTGGTAGACATCGGCCCATGCTATCGAACAGACCGCCGACCAGACCGCCAAGGTGAGCGCTTGGGCGAACGCCAGGCACAGGCCAGCGCCCAGCGCCTGCACGCGCATCACAATGATCCGAGGAAGGCCAGCAATGCCTCGCGATCCGACTTGCTCATGCTGCGGAACGCTTCCTTGCTGGCTTCGGCCTCGCCGCCGTGCCAAAGAATGGCTTCTTCGATGCTGCGCGCACGGCCATCGTGCAGGAAACCCGCCAGGGGGTTGACCGTCAGCGTCAGCCCCAGACCCCACAGCGGGCGCGTTTTCCACTCACGTCCGCTAGCCAGGAAGTCGGGGCGGTTGTCGGCCAGTCCCTCGCCCATGTCGTGCAACAGCATGTCGCTGAATGGATAGATGGTTTGCTGCTCGACTTCGGCCACCTTGACCATGCCGGACGGCCCCCAAATGCCGGGATGGGTCGCCGTCTTGAACGAAGGCGTGTGGCAGGCGCTGCACTTGGCTTGCTCAAACAAGCCCGCGCCGCGCAAGACGCTGGCATCATCCACACTGCGCCGCGCCGGAACCGCCAGCGTGTTGGCATAGAACATCACGGCCTTGACCACGTCTTCCGCCACTTCTTCGCCGTTCTGGCCGTCATCCTGCGGGTTGACGGCCAGATAGGCGTCATGCAGGGCGGTTCCGGCAATGCTGTCCTGCTTGAACAGATAGCTGGTCACGCCCATGTCGCCGTGATACGCCCCGGTGCCCTGCACGGCCACGGTCGGCGTGTTGGCCTTCCAGCCAAAGCGCCCAAGACTGAGCGGATTGGGATCGCCCTGCGCCTGCTTGGCCGGATCAAATACCCAGTTGGGACGCCCGGAAATGCCGTCCTTGTTGCTGTCGTTTTCATCCGCCAGGGCGAGAATGCTGGACTCAGGAATCGCTTCCAGCAGACCCAGGCCGATCATGGGCATCCCCATGCGCGGGCTGGTCATCACGTCCGTCTGCAACAGGCGACTGAGCGGCGGGGTGAAATCGCCCGGCTTCTCGCCGGGGGAATCATAAGGATTGCGGATCTGGAACACGGGCTTGTGCAGGGTCGCCACGCTGCCGTCGGCATAGCTGACTTGTGAGCTGACAAAGCTCACATAGACATCCGCCTGCCCGCTGAATGGGGAGTCCTCACGCAAGCCGAGCACGCCTCGATGGAAAAGCTGGTCGGAAAAACCCGGAACCATGCGCGGCGCACAGTAATTATTGAGCGCGCTGGGCGTACAGGTTTGCGCGTGCGGAATGCTGATGCGCAGAAACACGCCTTCATCGCTGCCCAGCTTCGTCCACTGCCCAGTCGCCGCCTGCAACGCCGTCGAGCTGTAATTGCCGCGCCCATCACGAGTATGGCACTCAATGCAGGCATCATTATTAAAAGCCGGTCCGACACCATCCTGATTGGGGAAATCGGCACTCACCGCCTTGATGAACTTGGTTTCAAACTCGGCATCCCCAGCGAGATGCAGTTCCAGCGACGCATCGCCAAGGTTGGTCGCTGGCGTGTCGAAACCAAAACTCGACTGGTTGCCCGTGGTGTTGGTGGTGTCGCCACCGAGCGCGGTAACGCGCGCCCAAGACGGCTCAGCGGGTTGCCCCGACTCAGGAGCTTGCGCCGTCTCTCCCCCGCCACCGCCGCCACAGGCGGCTAACATCAGGCTGGCTACGATCACCCCAGCCCCTGCGGGACGGGGAAATTTGGCTGGCATCGACATTTACTCGCTGAACTCCGTTTTGGCGACCAGGGGCATAACCTCCTGCTCCAGGGTGGCAAACAACTTGTTGCTGGCGTCAATCGCCGCCTGGATCAACACGCGACCATTGGCATCGCTGATCTGGGTACGGAAGGGCTTGGCGCTGCCGGTGATTGCCGTGGTATTCGGGTTGCCGTCGCCCTTGATCAGCGCGATTTTCTGTTGGGCGTCGATGATCTCGCTGAGCACGCGGTTGGCCAGGATGGCGTCATGCTTGACCACAAAGGCGTACACGCCATTCAGGTTGGCGGAAATGCTGTCAACGCTGGGCGAGTATCCGATCTTGCCGGTGTAAACGTTCATCACGCTTTGCAGGTTGTTGTGGAAGTCGGTCAGCGAGTTCCAGCTGTACTGCGACTCCACCAGCGAAGTGTCCGCCTTGTCGATGGACGGGCCGAACGGCTCGGTCATCTTTGCGTTGGCGACTTCGTCGGCAATGCCGGTCAGTCCATTCACCAGCTCTTCCATCACTGCGGCTTGCGAGCTGTAAACCGTGTTGCCCGCACCCGCCGACTTCACCAGGGTGGCATACGGGCCTTTGCCGTTGAAATCCTTGACCCAGCCGTCCTCCAGTTCTTGCGTCTTGGACTTGAAGGCCTGCGCCAGGGCGACAAGATAATTCACCTCGGCCGCAGTCACCTCGGATGCCGCCTTGTCGTTGACGCTTACGCCATCGCCGAACAGCAGATACTCCATAGCGTGGAAGCCGCGCAGATCATCCGAGGCGTTTTCAATGTCATCCTGGGTCGTGTTCGGATTGGCGGCCAAAAAATCCTGCAGGTCAGGCGTGTTCAACGGCCAGGAGTCAATCGCCGGGTCAATGCCCAAGGCGTCCACCGGCCCGAACAGGAAGCCCTCAGAGGTTTCCCAGGGCACGCGCGCCGCCTTCCAGCTTGCCTGCGCCACGTCCATCTCGGCTTCGCTGACGCCATCCTTGAACGCTTCAACCGCCTTGAGCAGGGCGGCCGCCTGACTGTTCAGGTTTTTGTAGGTCTGGGTAATCACCGCGTCGGCCTCGTTATTGATCACCGCCGTGGCGTCAAAAGTCACCTTGCCTGTCGTTGGCGTTGTCGTCGTCGTGGATTCTGACGAACCGCCCCCGCCTCCGCCGCAGGCAGTCAGGCTCACCAGGGCGGCGGCGATCAGGCTCAGGCCAAATGTCTTTTTGCTATTCATCATGATTACGACCTCACATCGGGTGGATAGATGGGTATGCGCCTTGCAATGACATACCCGGTTTAGAACTGGAAAAATCAGAATTCGACGCCAACGCCCAGGCCGAAATAGTCCGCATCGCTGCCCGTGCTTCCGGAGTGGTTGCGGTTGGAATATTCGGCCTTGAACACCACGCCGGGGCGCGGCTTCATGTTCAGGCCGAAGGTGGCGGCATCACGCTCATAACGCGGCAGCTGGGTGATCGTCCCCGCTGTCGCTGCATGGGTGTTGTAGCTTTCGTACTGCACGAAGGCGTCCAGACGCCCCCACTGCTTGACATCGAACAGATCAAACAAGTCGTAACCTGCGGCGATCATGAATGAAGTCGCCTCGCTGCCGATCGGCGTCTTGGAAATGCCCAACACGCCTGAATTAAAGCTTTGCAGGTTGGCCTTGGTAATCAGATCGGAGTTGTCCAGCGAGGCATAGGTGTACTGCCCGCGCACGATGACCGGGCCGCGTTCGTAGCGACCGTAGAGGTTGCCCATGAACAGATCGGCGCTTTCTTCCATGTCATGCCGCACGCGATTGGCCGCCGTATCGCCGTAGTACAACGAGCCGCCCACAATCACGCCCGGCAGGAAGGAGTAATCAACATTCCCGACAAAGGCCAGCGCGTCCGCGCCGCGATACTCAAGCTTGTTCTGCATGCCGCCGGAGACGAAGCCGTAGCCCGAGAAGCCAGAGGAATCCAGGCCGGTGACGATTTGCGCCTCGTAGCGCCACTGGTCATAGTTGCCAAACACGCCAACCCCGGTTTCATGCCAAGTGGTGGGGTAGACGTTGGTTTCACCCTGGGGACGCTCGACAGTGAAATACTGCGAAGGCTGGTGATACATATTGATCATGCCGAAGGGCACGACCATTTCACCGATGCGCCAATTGAGCAGGGGCGATTGCTCAATCAGCAGGTGCGCTTGCTCCAGAACCACCTCGCCGCCTTTTTCGATTTCAGCCTCGTACTCGCCGGCTTCCTCAGACTCGTATTCGACGGTCGATCCCGTGCCGCCATGTTCAAATTCGATCTCGGTGACGAACTTGTAGCCCTTGCCCATGGAAAAGGTCGGCGCGAGAACGATGCGCTCAAGATCCGTGGTTGCACGTTTTTCCGGCGTGGCGGTCTGCGCGTTGGCGTAAAAATCCTGCTTGGTGTAGTTGATGATGCCATAGCCCGACCAAGTCACTTTGCCGAACGCATCGTCCACGATACTGGAACCTGCTGACGCGCTTGGTGCGGATGCGGCTTGTGCGGCCGCAGGAGCTCCCGCTTCGCCCGGCGCGACGCCACCCGCCGTGACCGCCGCACCAACCCCCGACGCTGCGGGAGCCGCCTTCGACTGACCGGCCTCGACATGGCTCACCAGGGCATCGATTTGCTGCTGCTGGCGATCAATCGTCTTTTTCAGCTCCTGCACTTGTTGCAGCAATTCCGCAGTGCTCGGCGCCGCATCCGCCGCAAAGGCTGTACTTGCCCCCAGGGGCAGCGCAATCAAGGCGCCGGCCAGGGATAACTTCTTGGTCAAAACAGGCTTGTTCACGTCTTAAAAAATCCATCAATTGATCAGGCTGGAGTTCACGTTAACGCAATCGATAATGATTATCAACAATAATCATGCGTGATTCTCATTTTGCACAAACTTTGCATGGCTAAGCCTGCGCACGACTTGACATCGGCGCGCAAATCAAAAGAATGAGAACAAGTCGCATTTGCGAAAATTACAGGCGATTTCCTGACCTACGTCATGCACACATCCTTGCCCATGCGCCACATCCGCTCCCTATGGGGCGGCCATGTGGAAATCGTGATCAAAGCTCCGCCAGGGCTTGCCCAGCGTGCGCTTGCGGCTGCCTTTGAAACGCTTTCCCAGATCCACCGGCTGAGCGATTTTCACGATGAGCAAAGCGACATCAGCCGCATCAACCTGGTCGCCCACAAACGCCCGGTGAGCATCAGCCCGCAGACCATGACCGCGCTGTGCTTCGCCCGCCAACTGACCCGCCAAAGCGAAGGGCTGTTTGACCTTACCGCAGGCGGGCGACTTGTACGCGAAGGTCGCCTGCCTGATCACGGCTTCTCCGACCTGTATGCACGCGGTTGCGACGCCTTGCTGCTTTTGCCGCGCTTGCGCGTGCGCCTCAAGCGCCCGGTGGTGCTGACGCTGGACGCGATCATCAAGGGCTATGCGCTGGATCAGGCCGTGCGCACCCTGTTGTCGCATGGCGTAGCAAGCGGGCTGGTCAATGCCGGCGGCGAGCTGCGCCTGTTCGGCAAGGTGGAGGAGCGTATCCAGCTGCGTGAGGCCAATGGCGGCTGCACTTCGCTGGGCGCATGGAGCAATGCCGCCCTATCCACCACGGCACGCTCGTTGGCGCTGGAGTCCCCGGCGCGCACGCCTTCCTGCCTGATGGAGTCCGGCGGCTGCGACGGAGCGGCCTGCCCGCATTTCATGCAATGCCCCCACGCCTGGACGACCGTGGTTGCCAAAGAAGCATGGCGCGCCTGCGGCCTGAACGCCGTGGCTCACAACATTCCGCTCAAGGAGCGCGCTGCACGTATCGCCAAGCTGGGCGGCAGGCTGATTAGCGAAGGCGACGTCCTGTCGCCCAAGTCAATCACTCAGGGGGCGATGATTTAGGGAAACGCTGATTTATTCAGCGTTTCCCGCTTGGGGCAGGATGCCCCAACACGAACAATGGCGTAAGCCATTGATTCGTGAAGAATGTTGCGGGCGTGTACCGCAACGAGGCTTGCTGATTAAATCCATGGATGGGTTTAATCAGTATCTACTTAGGAATCCAGGCTAAACACCAGCGGCAGGCTAAAAGACCATTCCGTGCGCCGCACGCCTTCGGGAAACGGCGGGAACGGCGCGGCATCGCGCACCGCCTGCAAGGCCGCCTCATCCAGACGTTCGCTGCCCGAGCCCGACTTGATGCGCAGGCCGCTGACTTCGCCAGAAGCGCTCACGCTGAATTCCACCACCACCCGCCCCTCTTCGCCCATGCGACGCGACAGGCGCGGGTATTGTTTGTGCGCGTCCACCCGGTTGCGCAATAGCGCCTTGTAGGCATCCTCGGCAGCGGGATCGGCAACAGGCGATGAAACAGTCGCAGGTACGGGAAGCGGAACGGGGTTCTGCACCGGCACAACCGCTGTCGCTACGCTTTCACTCGACTGAACCTGCGCCTCAACAACCTTCGGCTTGCTCGCCACCGGCTTGGCCGGCGGTTTGGCCTCTTTCGGCGGCGTTGGTTTCGGCGGCGCGGGCTTGGGTTTGACAGGAGTCTCTGGCTTGGGCGGTTCTGGTTTGGGCGGCTCCGGGCTGACTTCAGCGACAGGTTCCGGCACAGGCGGCGCAGCGATGATTTCCGGCGGCGGCTCGACCGGCGAAACCTCCTCCGCTTGCTCCTGCGCTTCCTGCACGGGCGGCGCACTCGGCGCGGCCAGCATGGCGAGATTCAAGGGCACCGGCTTTTCCACCGCGTGCGGCTTGGGCAGCTTGGCCTCCAGCCACCACAACAACAAGGCGAGCAGCGCCAGATGCACGCCCAGCGAAATCCCCCAAGCCAGACGGCGACGCACACGCACTACTTGCGCACCGTGACGATATTCAGATTGCGCAGATGGTATTTGTTGAGCACATCCAACACGCCAACCACGTCATTGAACGGCACGCTGGCATCCACGCGCAGCACGATCGGCTTGTCGGCGGACAGCAGCGCCAGACGCTGATCCAGCTCCAGCAAATGCACTTTCGCCGTGTCCAGATACAGGCTGCGAGCCTCGTCGATGCTGATTTCCAGCGCCTGCTCGTTTTGCGGCGCAGCGGCGTGCTGCGCCTCGGGCAGATTGAGCGGAATGCGCCCCTGGGCGATAAACGTGGCCGTGGTCAACACGATGGCTAGCAGCACCAGCATGATGTCGATGAAAGGAATCACATTGATCTGATCGAACTTTTTCATCGTTTCAGACGCCCTTGAGTGCGCGCCATTGCCCCATCAACACCTCGACTTTGCGCGTCAGGCCGTTGTAAATCACGATGGCCGGAATCGCCACCACCAGCCCCGCCGCCGTGGCCTTGAGCGCCAGAGCCAGGCCGAGCATGATGTGATGCACGTCCACCTGCCCGCCCTGCCCCATCTCGTAAAACGTGATGAGAATGCCGAGCACCGTACCCAGCAAGCCGACATACGGCGCGTTCGCGCCCACGGTATAAATCCAGGTCAGGTTGCGCGTCAGCTCGATATTCAGGGTGTCGGCATGGTTGAACTTTTGCAGATCAAGCGTGCGATAAAACAGCACCCGCTCCACGGCCATCGCCAGCATGAGCACGCTCATCACCCCCAAAAGGCCGATCACGGCAAAATCCAATGCGGTTTTAAGCGATTCGAGCACAAACGACCTCAGTTAATTTTTTAATCCAAGAAAAAGTGCGCATCAGCGCACTCAAAACACCACGTAAAAACCCGCAAGACTTAGCTCAACTCAGGATGCGCCGCCCCCATTACCAGACGGTGCAGGTAACGGTTCATCTGCACCATGGCGATGCCATTATCGCCGGTAAAGCCGGTCAGCTCGATATGCTCGACAATGCCACGGAACAACACAATTTCTTCCCGCTGTTCGGCGATGAACCATTGCAGCATGTTGAAGGTGCTGAAGTCCTTCTCTTCAAGCGCAAGCTCGGCCAGACGATGAATCTGCGTGGTGACTTTCTGCTCGTGGGCGTAGGCGGCCTTGAGCACTTCCACCAGATTTTCGTAATCCGCACGCGGCGCGGGAATGGCTTCTATCACGACTCGCGCGCCCGATTCCACCATATAGTCCACCAGCTTGTCGCGGTGAATCATCTCCTCGGGCACATGCGAACGGAAAAACGCGGACGCGCCGTGCATGCCGCGGTCTTCACACCACATGGCCATTTGCAGATAAAGCTGCGCGGCATGGGTTTCGTTGGTGACCTGGGCGTTGAGCAATTCAACGATATTGGCTTTAAGCATCATCATTCCCTCCTTGCTAGGGGTTAAAAAACCGGAAGCGGTCAGCCCGACCGCCCCCAGTCGTAGGTCAAGTTAATGAAGAAATGCCTGGCCAGTCCGTTGATTCCACCGTACGGCGGATGATAGACCGTATCAAAGACATTCCCCACCCCGGCGGTGACGAGGACATCGTCCACACGCAGCCCGGCGTAAAGATTAAGCAGGGCATAGGGTTCAAAACCGCCGTACTGGCGCACCTCGGGGGTATCGGTCACGCCAACGGCCTGCGCCATCGCCCAGGGTTTCCATTCATGCGCAAAACGGTATTTGTAGGACAGGTTCAGGCGAATCGGCTGCGAATTGGCGATCACGAAAACATCGTTGGAACGGATGTCGTTGTAGCCCAACGCCGCACGCACGTCATGCACGCCGTCGTCATAACGTGCGCTGAATTCCGCCCCTTGGTTGGTGACGTGCTCCGAGTTGTAGTACTGCACAAACTGGCTGAAAAACTCGTTTTCCCGACCGTTGAAATCGCCGTTGACCGGGTCGCAGATGCCAGCGGCCACGCACTGGCGCAAACCTTCAGGATTGGTGAGCTGACGCACGTTCTTGGTGGTGATGTAGTTGTCGAAATCGCTGTAGAACAGGCTGGCGGTCATCGCCCATTGCTTGTCGAGATACTTCCACAGCGCCTCGACATGCCTGCCGGACTCGGGAACCATGTCCGCGCCGCCGCCATACACCCCGCCGAACGCATAGCGTTCATACAGATCGGGATTGCGGTAAGTGGTGTTGAAGTTCAAGGCCAGATTTTGCTGTTCATTGAGCATGTACACCGCGCCCAGCGACCAGGTGGGCGAGGACTCATCCATCGGCGGCGTGATGCCGGAAATGCCGTACAAGTCCTTGGCCACCGTCGGATTGCTGCCCGCCAGCAGTTCCTGCGTGGTACGCCACCAATTGCCGCGCAAACCGCCGCTGAACAGGAAATCGCCCAAGGCATATTCCACATTGGCGAACATGGCGTAGTAATCCTGCGTCGATGACACCAGGGTTTCGGCATCGTCCAGCGTCACTTCCGCGCCCAGACGGGTGCGCCAGCCGCCGCTGCGTATCAAGCCGGAAAAATTCAGACTGTTGCTGTTCAGGGTCGTACCAACCGAATCCGCCCCCACCTCCTGCACCAGCTTCTGGTTGGCAAAGGACAGATTGATGTCTTCCAATGCGCCCAGGCTTTGCTTTTTGAAGCGCAAGGCGTTGGTATCGCGCTGCATGCGGTCGTAATGAATCACCAGCGCCTCACCGATGGTCGGGCCGTGGATAAAGTTGATGTCCTTGCCCAACCAGCGGTCCACGCTGGCCTCGATGCGTCCGTCGTCCAGCACCTTGGCGGCGGCGCGTGCGCTCAGGGACTCGGCTCTGTAGCCCAAGTCGCTCACGTTGACCGCACTCGGATTCAGGCCGGCTTGATCGTTGGTCTGGCTGATGAGCAACTCCTTCTGCTCATCCCCTCCGGCAATCCGATAGTCGGTGGCATCCTCGTAGGTGTAGGTCACGCTGGCGCCGACCTCGCCATTGCCGCCGCGCAGCTGGGTGCTGGAGGTGGTCTTGCCATAGCCCTGGTCGTAACCCAGCACCTGCTTGAAGCCCAGGGACTCATCCACCAGCGCCGAGGCCGAAACCACATTGACCACGCCGCCCGACGCGCCCGGATCGTAGATCACCGACGGACTGCCGCGCACCACTTCGATGGATTCCACCGTATTGATGTCAGTCATGTTCAATTCGCCCGCGCCGGAATGGTTCATGCCCTGGTTGCCGATCTTGACGCCATCCACCAGCGTGACCACGCGCGGCCCGTCCAGCCCGCGAATGCTCAGGCTGCGATTGAACGACCCCTGGCTGAGCACCGACACCCCAGCCATGTCACTGATGGCATCCGTGGCATTGGCTGCGTTCTTTTCCGCAATCGCCTCCGCACCGATGGCGCTGGGGCTGTAAGGCAAAAAGAAGCTCTCTTCGGCCATGCGCCGCTCGGCATCCTGGGTCGGCTCCCTGTCCGCCTCAACCTGAATATCGCTCAACTTGTCCGGGTTTTCCTTGGTAAGCGCCTCATCCGCCCAAACGCTGGCGGGCAGAGTGAGCGGCATACCCAGAAACATCAGAACACCAAAGGGTGCGGGCAGACGAAAAAAATATCTTTTTGCAACTTTCATCTTGAATTTCAAAGTCAAGTATTGCCCTTCAAAAACGATCAAGCAGCGTTGTCGTTCAGAATAGTAATAAAAATCAATCGGTTACCATCAGTATCCACGATGAGCATGTCGCGCAAATCCTCGCCCAGGGAATGCCCCGGTGCACTGGCGACAGCAACCCCTTGCCGCATGAATTCGGCATAACAGGCATCCACGTCTGCCACATAAAAATGCACCAGCCCGCCGAAGGCGCAATCGCCTGTATGTTCGGTGAGAAAGATTTGCATCCCCTCACGCACGATGGAGGCAAACACGGGAAAGCCAGGTTCAAACTGATGCGTCCATTGCTCGCTGAAACCCAGCTTTGCGTAGAAATCCCTGCTTGACGCATAGCGGCGTACACGCAGGGCGGGGACAACCTGTTGCTGCATAAGTCTTTCCATTCAAACGCCCTTGAACCTGTCTGTCCTCTCGCCGTGGCTCAATCCGGGAAAGCGCAGACAGGTTCAAGAGCCGTATAGCGCTCAGCCAGCCCCGGAGAGCGTGGCTGAGGCTGGCCTCAAGATCAGTCGATAATCCAGTCGCCTTCAATCTGATTGACCTTGACCAGCGAACCGGCCTGACCCGCAGTGCCGCTCACCAGATAAGGCACCGCGCCATGCGCCACGCTCATCTTCAGCCCGAACATGCCGCCCACCCCGGCCAGCCCGGTGCTCTTCGCGGTCGCGCCGGTGATGCTGTTGGCTTCGGTTTCAATGCTGCTGTCGGTGCCGATCAGCACGTTGTTGGTGGCATCGAACACCTCACTGGTGGCGCGGTTCCACAGCAGCACGCTGCCGTCATACACCCCCGTGCCACGGAAGGCGGTGCGTTCAAAGAACATGCGCCCGTTGGTGGTCGGCGTGGCGGGCTTGGACAGGCTGGCGTCAATCGCCATCTTGTAGATGTTGTACACGCGGGTGGCGGCGCTGCTTCCCGTGGCTTCCGAGATATACATGCTGTCGCTGATCGCCAGCGCCGGAACACGGTTGGCGGTCATGTAGGCATAGGTCATGCTGCTGACCACGTTATCCATCTGCGTTTTGGGGAAGCTGCCGCTGGTGGTGTCCAGCCAGCCTTGCTTGACCGTGCTGCACCCGGTGTTGTTGGGCGCGACCGGCTTGCAACTTCCGCCCAGCGCCTCGATCGGATAGCCGCCCGCCTCGAAGAACAGCTTGCCGCCCTTGACTGCGGTCAGAGTGACGTGGTCACTGATGGTGTCCTTGCCGCCGGAAGCGTTCATATCGTCTACGCCATCGCCGTTGTCGTACACCTTCACGCCGCCCGCGCCGCTGAACTTGAGGATCATGGCGTGCTTCCACATGTAGTTATCCATGCCGTACACCTGATTGATCGGCGTATCCAGATCCATGTCGTAGTTGATGGCAACATAGGCGCTCTCGCCCTCAGACAAGGACGTGCGGATACCGCTTAGCGTGGTGAAGTCATTGGTAATGCCATTACCGCCATGCGAATCGCCGCTGGACAGTAAATGCACGTGGTGATCGAACTTGGCCGGATATTGCACGCCGCTGATCTGCGCCAAGGTGCCCGCCGCCTTGTCGAAGGCATACAGACTGGCGCTGCCCTGTTTCGCCAGGTAGAAATGCGTGCTGCTCTGCCCCAGGGTGAAGTAGTTGCCCGCGCCGCCCGCCACATCGGTACAGGTCGCAAGATCGGTCGAACAGACTTGCAAACGCTGCGCCAGCGTCGGGTCGCTCGGGTAAGCGCCATGCTTGTGCGCGGCGACGTAGTTGAACAGCAGCTGATCGGTCTTGCCATTGGTGCTGTTGATCATCAAGCCGACCGGGCGACCCATGCGCGCCTTGCTGTCGGACACGCGCACGGTAATCGGCGCATGAGGAATGGATTCATCATCCTCGCCTTTCAACACATCCGGCAGATATTCGTAAGCCTTCAGGCGCACATAGGAATTGGCGATGTCGGTGTAGTTCAACGCCTGTTCATAGCTGCCCTCGATGACTTTCATGCCCTGCGCCTTGGCGTCGGCAGGCAGCATGGCGCTGCTGAAGATGGTCGCCTCCGAGGATGGATTGGCCGCGTCGAAACGCTTGAGAATATTGTCCGTATAAAAGGTGTACTCGTAAGTGCCGCCCATGCCGTCGGAGGCGGTGCGCTTTTCGGAAGACGCGTTCGGGTCGAGGAACACGGCGTATTCACGCTTCACATACTGCGTCTTGTCGCCCGACTTGGCGCCGCTGATGACGAACACATTGCTGCCCAGAATCACATTGTCCTTGATGACTTTCTGGTTGGTGGCGGCATTGCTGTCGTTCGGGTCATAGCGCACCACCTGCTTGTTCAGCGTGCTGGGATTGGTCACGCTGTAAAACTGGTAGTCGAATGCGGTCACGATGCCGACGCTCACATCCAGCGTGGCATCGGCGCTGGCCTGACCATTGCTGACGCTGACCACCACGCTGTCCTTGCCAGCCACGTTGTAGGCGGTATAGCTCAAGGCGCCATCGGCGGCGATGGTCGCGCTGCCCAGCTTGGGCTGGGTTTTGATGCTATAGCTCAAGGCCAGGCCAGCAGGATCGCTGGCGCTGACTTTATGCGTGGCGGTTGCTCCGACATCCACACTCATGCTCGCGCCGCTGACCACGGGAGCGGCCGCAACGGACGAATCGCTGCCGCCCCCGCCGCAGGCGGTCAACATACCCGCGCCAGCGGCCATGCCCATGGCCAGGATCAGCGGGCGAACCAGCGGAAGCGCCTTGGGCGCGACACGAACAGACTTCTTCATACTCATCATCTCCAGATTTTCATTGACAAAATGCACTCCGCCCCAGGCGAAGCGACTTAAAACGCCATCCATGGCCGCCCGTGCTCGGGGTGCGCCACGATGTGCGGGGATACATCAAAAACCTTGCGCATCAGCTCACGGGTGATTACCTGCTGCGGCGTGCCGACCGCGCTGATGCGCCCGTCGCGCAGCAGGGCGATGCGATCCGCCCAGGCTGCGGCAAGATTCAGGTCATGCACGATCAACATCACGCCGATGCCCTGTTGAGCCACCTCGCGCAGGGTGTGCATCAGGGCGATTTGATGCGCGATGTCCAGCGGAGCGGTCGGTTCGTCCAGCAACAGGTAGCGCGGATTTTTGCCCTGATCCTCTCCAGGCTCTTCCCATATTTGCGCCAACACGCGCGCAAGCTGCACCCGCGCACGCTCGCCGCCGGACAGCGTGGGATAGCTGCGCGCCGCCAGATGCTCAGCGTCCACCGCCTGCAAGGCCTGCCAGGTGATTTCACGATCCTTGGGCTCTGGAGCGCCGCTGTGATGCGGAATACGCCCCAGCAAGGCCACCTCGAAGCCGGTGAAGGGGAAACTCAGTTCGAGCTGCTGCGGCAAAACCGCAATGCTTCTGGCGCGCTCGCGCGAGGGCACATGGCGCAGCCAACGCTCGTTCAGGCAAACATGCCCGGCCGTGGGCGCGTTCTCCGCCGAAAGCGTTTTAATCAGCGTGGACTTGCCTGCGCCGTTCGGCCCCAGCAGAGCCAAAACCTCGCCCGGCCTGAGCGCGATATCGATGTCGGCCAGCAAGCTTTTGCCATGTCGTTTCACGCCGATGCCGCGCGCGGCAAGGCAGCAGTCTTCGCCGCAATTCATGCTCTGCGTCATGCGTGCAGCCTCCGTGAAAACAGCAAGACAAGGAAAAACGGCCCGCCAACCAGGGCGGTGATAATGCCGATGGGAATTTCCGCAGGCGCAGCGATGGTGCGCGCGGTCATATCACCGACCACCAGCAGCAAGGCGCCGACCAGGGCGGCGGCAGGCATCATCAAACGATGCCCGGGGCCGACGATCAGACGGGCGATATGCGGCGCCATCAGACCGATAAAGCCGATGATCCCGGTCATGGACACCGCCACGCCGACCAGCAAGGCCACCAGCACAATCAACAGTGGACGGGCATGTTTCATCTCAAAGCCCAGATGCCCGGCCACGGCCTCGCCCAGCAACAGCACGTCCAGCAAGCGATACAGCCCGTAGAGCACAACCATCGTGGGCAGCATGATGACGGCCATCACGCGCAAGTTGTCCCAGCCCGCCCCGCCCAGACTGCCCATCGACCAGAAGGTGATCGAGCGCAGTTGCTGATCGTCGGCGATATAGGTCAGCACCCCGGTGGCCGCGCCGGTGAGTGCGGCAATGGCGATCCCGGCCATCAGCAGCATGAAAGTCTGCGCTTCCGGCTGGCCGAAACGTGCGATGCGGTAAATCACCAGCGTGGCCAGCAGACCGCCGATAAAGGCCGAGGCCGGCAGGGCATACACGCCTAACGCCTGATTGAAGGCCTGCATGAAACCGAACTGCCCGGCGAGCACAATCCACAGCACCGCGCCCAGCGCCGCGCCGCTGGACACGCCGACAATGCCCGGATCGGCCAGCGGGTTGCGGAACATGCCCTGCATGGCCGCACCCGCCAGCGCCATGCCTGCACCGACCAGCACCGCCAGCAGCAGACGCGGCAAGCGGATATCCAGCAACACGGCGGACTGCATCGGCGTGAAATGACTGGCATCCGCCAGACCCAGCGCATTGCCAAGAATCGCCAGCACCTGCGCGGCAGAGATCTGCACCGCCCCCAGCATGGCCGAAGCGATCAACGCACCAGCAAGCAGCACCGCCAGACCAACCAAGCTCAGCCAGGCCAGTTTTTGCCGACGACCGAGCGCACTGCGATTTTCATCCGCGAGCGCGAGCAAGGCTGTGGCGCTCAAAATATCCGCTCCGCCGTCGGCATGGATTCACCATGAATACCCGCACCCAACTCACGCAAGGCTTGTGGCAAACGCGGCCCGAACGCAAACAGCTCCATCACGTCCATGACCACGAAACGCCGCGCCTGCCCTGCCGGGGTGTGCTCCACGCCTTTCAAGGACTTGACCACTGCGTCCAGAGAACCAGCCTGCGACACCGACTGCTTGGTGAGCACGATCACGTCCGGCGCGGCCTGCATCAGCGCTTCCGCCGACACGGATTTGAAGCCCTTCATGCCGGACAGGGCGTTATCCCCGCCCGCCAGCCGGATCATGGCATCGCCGCCGGTATCCACGCCTGCTGCCATCGGGCTGGCATTGCCATGCCCCAGAAACAGCACCACTTTGGGACGTTTTCCAGGCAGGGCGTTCAAACGTTGGCTCTCCGTCTCAGCCTCACGCTGCACGCGAGTCGCCAAGGCCTCGGCCTTGTCCGCAAAGCCCACAGCCTTGCCCACTTCACGAATGCGCGTCGCCGCCTCGGCAATGGTGTCGGTCTGCGAGGTCACCACCAAGGGCACGCCCAGCGCCCTGATTTTTTCCAGCGCCGCAGGCGGGCCTATGTCATGGCTGGCGACGATCAAATCCGGCTGCAAGGAGGCCACGCCCTCCACCGCAACCTGTCGCAAATACCCGACCTGCGGCAGTTTTTTCGCCTCTTCCGGGTAAATGCTGGATGAATCGGTGCCGACCAGAGCGCCCTGCGCGCCCAGCGCGTAAATGATTTCCGTGACATGACCGCCGATGCTGACCACGCGCGCAGGCGGCGCAGCGCTCGACCATGCAGGCAAGAGCAAAAAACTCAAACCGATAGCGCAGAACATGCCCGCTTTCATGCCGCAGGCTCCAGCGCCTCGACAATAGCGCGCCAAGCCGGATTTTCCGCATGACCGGCATGACGGTCGCCGAAAAAGGTGGCGATCGACTGCCCCTCAGCGTCGTACAGTTCCAGCGAGGTAATCACCCCGTCCACCGTCGGCTTACGCACCACATAGGTATGCGCCACCCCGGCCTCGACCAGATGCAAATTGAAGTTCGGGTCAAGCACATTGAACCAGCCTTCGATGCGCTTAATATTGCGCACCGTGCCCCGGTGAATCTGCACGCAACCGCGATTGCCGACAAAAACCATGATCGGCAAATCGGTTTCACTGGCCGCCAGCAACACATCGGCATGCGCCGTGTTTTTCACCCGCCAGGCGCGCGCCTCCCCGGCCAGACGCAAGGCCTGCACACGGCTGACACCGAATTTTTTCAACAGGGCGTGAAAATCATGCACATCCTTGAGCGCATTCCAGCCCGCCAGCAGGCCGTCCACATCAATCTGCGCATCCGCCAGTTCCACCGCCCGAGCCGGACGCGCCTCGACCTCGACCTCCTCGCCCTGATCCTGCGCCTTGAAACGCTGCACCAGGGCCTTGAAAGCCTCGACATCGCTTTCTTCGAGCAAATGCACCTTGTGCACCGCATCGCCATAGGCATCAAAGAATTGCAGGCTGCGACGGAAACGGTCAGCCGTGCGCTCTTCCACCGCAAAGGCGTGCGCCCATTGCTGCATGAACAGGCGCAGGTCAATGTCCTCGCCCAAAGCCAGCCCCATGCCGCCACGGAAGCTCATATTGCGATACAAGCCCTTGCGCTCATGCACGCAAAATTCGTTGCGCGTCAACGCCATCACGCGCCCGAGGGTGGCGACATCCTTGAGCATCTCTTCAAATTCACCTTCGAGCCGGGTATTGCTCTCGCCACATTGCAGGGCGAGCAGCTCAAGCTCGGTCACGCCAAGCGAACGCGCAGCATCACGCGCCCGGGCGCGGGGGGATTCTGCCAGGAAGGCCTGCCAACGTTGGCGCAGGGGTTGGGCTTGGACGGCGGTCATGTGCATCTTGTTTTCCATCATTCAAAAGTTGGCTTCGTCACTGAAAAAGGCGCAGCGCCCGATCCATGAGCGCTACGATGAAACTCGGCGTGCAAAGCGCGCACGACAAAAATCCGCCTGTACACACGGGTTACAGGACAGCAAGAAAATCAAAGGGGATAAAAAGCCCCAGCCATCAACGCAAATTCACGGTTCATCGTCATACCAAGCATGTTTTGCTACGCAAAAAGCCCGGGCTGACGTGCGAACGAATTCGCGGCTGGCTAGGGAAATCAATAACCACAGGAGGACACACGCGGCAGGCTCAAACCGACCCGTCAGAAGACTATTTGGTGAGAATGAGCTTGCCCTGATTGGTGATACGCAGAAGGTACTCCTCTGCGCCATGCACCAGCACCACGTCACGACGACCAGCCATCAAATCCACCACATCCACACGCTGACGACCAGCAGGAGCCTCCTGCATGACGGATGGCGACGGTGATTTTGCGGGCTTGGGCGCGTCTCTATTCATGGTGAGGCGAATGATAAACATTCTTATTTACATAAACAAGCGGTGATTTGATGAACATCACCGTTTGTTTGATATGGTTTTGAAAACGCGGCGGTGAGAACTACGCGCTGCGTGCAAGGGTCAAGCGCAGATCGCTGCCTATCTGGCACACATCCTGCCACTGCCAGCGTCTGGCTTGCGTGAGTTCAGTCAGCTCCGGCAACTCGGCCAGCGGGCGGGCAGTGTGTCCGAGCAGCATCGGTGCAAGATAAACGACTAGCTCATCGACCAAATCCTGCGCCAAAAATGAGCCGCCCAGTCGCGCCCCAGCCTCGACCCAGACTTCATTGATTTCAGCCCGCGCAAGATCAGCCAACACCCAGCGCAAATCGAGCTTTCCACTGGCATCCACGACATCCAACGGCGCGTCGATGATTTTTGCACCGACCTGCTCCAAGGCTGCGCGCCGCCCTGCATCGTCGCTGGCGGTATAAATCCACACCTCGCCCTGCGTATCAAAAACAGGCAAATCCGGCGTGAGGCGCAATTCCCGATCCAGAATCACCCGCACGGGCTGGCGCACTGCGCCTTCAATGCCCAATTCCTGCGCTGTTAACCGCACATTCAGGCGCGCCTGATCGGCAATCGCGCTTTGCGCGCTGCTCAATACCGCCGAGGACTGCGCCCGCCAGAACTGCACGTCGCGCCGCGCCTCTGCGCCGGTAATCCACTGACTCGCGCCATTCGCTAGAGCCGTGCGCCCGTCCAGCGACGCCCCCCATTTCACGCGCACCAGCGGCATTCCCATGTTCATGCGCTTGATGAACCCGGCATTCAGCGCACGCGCGTCCTCTTCCAACACGCCGCTTGCTACCTGCACGCCCGCCGCACGCAACAGGCCATGCCCGCCGCCCGCCACACGCGGATTCGGATCTTGCATGGCGGAAACCACGCGCGTCACGCCGGCTTCGATCAAGGCATTCGAACACGGCCCGGTGCGCCCCCAGTGGCAGCAGGGTTCGAGAGTGACGTAAGCGGTCGCGCCCCGAGCGCGCTCCCCCGCCATGCGCAGGGCATGGACTTCGGCGTGCGGCTCGCCCGCTCGCGCATGAAAGCCTTCGCCGACAATCTCGCCCTCGCGCACGATGACGCAACCCACACGCGGATTGGGGTGCGTGGTGTACAGCCCGCGCCGCGCCAGTTCCAGCGCTCGGCGCATGTGGTCCTGGTCAGCGTTCACGCGGTTCCTGCTGCAAACGCTCGATCAGTTCACGAAACGCGGCGACATCTTCAAAGCTTTTGTACACCGAGGCGAAGCGAATGTAGGCCACCTGATCGAGCCTGCGCAGCGCGTCCATCACCATTTCGCCGACCACACGCGCCTCAACCTCGCGTTCACCGCGCTTCATCAGCTCGCGCTCGATATGCGTCACCGCCTCTTCCACGCGCTCGGTCGGCACCGGGCGTTTTTCCAGCGCACGCAACATGCCACGGCGAAGCTTTTCCTGGGAAAACAGCTCACGCGAACCATCGCGCTTGATAATGCGCGGCAGTTGCAGATCAGCGGTTTCAAAGGTGGTGAAACGCTCGCCGCAAGACGGACACTCACGCCGCCTGCGCACCTGCGCACCGTCCTGGGTCAGGCGCGAGTCCATCACCCGCGTATCCGCCGCGCCGCAAAAGGGACATTTCATACGCTAAAAATCCAAACTATTTAGCCACAGAGATCACAGAGTACACCGAGAATAGACTTTCTCCTCTGCGCACTCTGTGGCCTCTGTGGCTAATGTCTTCTTCAGCCCTTCACGCCAAGGTGTTTGTCTCAGGCATACACCGGCAAACGCTGGCAAACCTCCAGCACCTTGGCCTTGACCGCATCGACCACGGCGGCATCGCCCTTGGCTTCGATCACATCACACATCCAGCCCGCCAGCGCCTCGCATTCGGCCACGCCAAAGCCGCGTGTGGTGATCGCTGGCGTGCCAATGCGAATGCCCGAGGTGACAAACGGCGACTGCGGATCGTTCGGCACGGCATTCTTGTTGACGGTGATGTTCGCTGAACCCAGCCAGGCATCAACATCCTTGCCGGTCAGACCTTGGGCAATGAAGCTGACCAGGAACAGGTGATTCTCCGTGCCCTTGGAAATCACCTCGAAACCACGCGCCATGAATACCGCCGCCATTGCTTGTGCGTTCTTCACCACCTGCTGCTGGTAGGTCTTGAACTCAGGCTCCAGCGCCTCTTTGAACGCGACCGCCTTGGCGGCGATCACATGCTCCAGCGGGCCGCCCTGGATACCGGGGAAGATCGCGGAATTGATCTTCTTCTCGATCTCAGGATTCGCTTTGCCAAGGATGATGCCGCCACGCGGGCCACGCAGGGTTTTGTGCGTGGTGGACGTGACCACATCGGCGAACGGCACGGGGTTGGGGTACACGCCGCCCGCCACCAGACCGGCCACATGCGCCATATCCACCAGCAGGTAAGCGCCGACTTCGTCGGCAATGGCGCGGAAACGCGACCAGTCAATCACGCGGGAGTAGGCCGAAAAGCCAGCGATAATAAGCTTCGGCTTGTGCTCACGCGCCAAAGCCTCGACCTGCGCGTAGTCGATCTCGCCGGTTTCCGCCACTAGGCCGTACTGCACCGCGTTGTAGCTCTTGCCGGAGAAATTCACCTTCGCGCCGTGGGTCAAATGCCCGCCATGCGCCAACGACATGCCAAGCACGGTGTCGCCAGGCTGAAGCAAGGCCAAAAATACTGCGCCATTGGCCTGCGAGCCGGAATGCGGCTGCACATTCGCCCAGTCGGCGCCGAACAATTCCTTCACACGATCAATGGCGAGCTGCTCGACCACATCGACATACTCGCAGCCACCGTAGTAACGCTTGCCGGGGTAGCCTTCGGCGTATTTGTTGGTCAACACCGAGCCTTGCGCCTGCATCACACGCGGGCTTGCGTAGTTTTCGGAAGCGATCAGTTCGATGTGCTCTTCCTGGCGCTGCACTTCTTCCTGCATCGCCTGCCACAGCGCATCGTCATAGCCTGCAATGGTCATGTTACGGTCAAACATAGGGCGCACCTCGGTTCTCATAGATTATTAAAAGGAATACCCGGCACTAACCGGGCTAAAACAATGCGCACAGTTTAACCCAAACAAAAACCCCCGGCATGGCCGGGGGTGCATGGTGTTATGCAGCAGACGACACAAGAGTCGTCAGAGCATGAAGAAAATCACTTCCAGTTAAGGAAGGCTGCGGCCTGCTCCACCACCTCATCCGTGTACAAATCCATAAAGAAATGGTCGGCGCCCTCCACGGTGTAAGCCTTGATGCGCTTGCCATCCGCGGCTTTCGCCATCTTCTCCGGCAGCCCCTTCACCGTGGTATCCGCCGAACCGATAATCACCAATACGGGCTTTTTGGATTGCGCCAGCAAGGTGGGCGTATCCATGCGTGCATCGTCCTTGTAGTAGCTGACCACGCTTTTCGCCGCCGCACGGGTCTTTTCGCAGTAGATAAAATCCATGTCGATCAGCGTATCGCCCTTGCCCTCGGCCACCAGCTTTTCCGCCTTGGCCAGCAGCGGGGCAAGGTCAGCCTTGTACTTCGCCTTGTAGTCCTTAAGGTGATAGCCCGCTTCCCAGGTTTGCGGCGCGATCAAAATCGCGGAAGTGATCGCCGCGTCATCCTTTTCCGCCAGCGCCCAGGCGGTCTGGTTGCCGCCACGCGAATGCCCCATCAGCGTAATGCGCGTCGCGCCCTTGTCCTTCAACCATGTTGTCCACGCGGCAATCTCGCCCACCGCATCGGTGTGCTTGTGCACATGCGGCGTGGGACAGTCATACATCGCCGAAGCACGCTTATCCAGCCCCAGGCTGAGGTTGATCGCCAGCGAGTTGTAGCCCTTGGCTTTCAAGCCGGCCTGCAAGCCTTTAATCAGCTCCATATCGTTGTGCGCCAGCGTGCCGTGGGTAATCAGCACTGCGCCATCCTTCAGCGACTTGCCCGCCGCCATTTCCAGATTGGCGCGCAAATTGACGCCATCCAGCTTGGTCGTGACCTCTTCCGCCTGTGCGGAAGCGAAGGTCAGAGCGCCCAACATCATCAATGCAGCCCAAACACGCTGCCCATGCCTGAAAAACATCACGGATACCTCATGCTGAGTCAAGAAAGGAAGCCAACATTAACCCAGCTAACACCGACAAGGTCATAAGGGTTTTGAATCCATGCACAAAGACAAGACACCCGCCCAAGAAAAAAAGCCCAGGCATTTCTGCCTGAGCTTTTCTTAGTTTTGGTGCGCCCGGAGCGATTCGAACGCCCTACCCTCTGGTTCGTAGTTAGTTATTTATGGGTTTCATGCGGTTTTGCACTGTCCCACCAAAAAACGTGTTTCCTTGTTTATCATGGAGTTAGTGTTTCACAGCGTCCCGCGGTGTATCATCCTATCCCGGACATACTTGTTCCCAACTTGTTCCCAGCTTGTTCCCAGAAACGGATGCACACATGACCACCAAAAGAAGACCAAGCACTAAAAGGGATTTACTCACCGTCAAACAGGTGGAAAATGCGAAACCGCAAGAAAAGGACGTCATCCTGAATGATGGAGGCGGTTTGAATTTGCGCATTACCCCGGCAGGTGCGCGCATCTGGCGATTCAGGTACACGCTCAGCGGCAAGGCGTACACATATACCATCGGTGAAGGTGGATTAAGGGAAGTCCGCGACCGCGTAGCAGCCATGCGCAAACTACTCGACCAGAACATCGAACCAATGGCGCATGAGCAGGCCGAGCGCGATAAGGCCGAACAGGAGCGCCAAGAAGTCGAGCGCCAACGACAGGAAGCTGAGCGCGCACGTCTGGCGAAGATCGAAGCTGAGCGCATCGAACGCGAAAGCCGCCGCATGTTTGGTGACACCGTGAACCAATGGCACGAACTGGCCTTATCCAAACGCAAGGACAAAGGCAAGGAGACCATGCGCATCTTCACCAAGGACGTACTGCCACGCCTTGCACACAAGGAGCTAGGCAGCGTCACCAAGGCGGATTTACTGGCGATATTTGACCGCGTGACAGCGCGCGGCGCGCATGTGCTCGCTAATCACATCTTTGGAGACCTGCGCCAATTCTTTAACTGGTGCGATGCACGGGAATTGGTGTCCAAGCATCCTTTACGCGGCATCACCAAAAAAGACGTGGGCGGCGCACAGCCTGAGCGTGAGCGCGTCCTGAGCGCCGACGAACTGCGCACCCTTAAAGCCAAGATGCCCGATGCTCACTTTGAACGCCAAACCGAGCTGGCGATCTGGTTGATGCTTTCAACTCTGGCGCGTGTAGGCGAGCTCACGCAAGCCAAGTGGGAACACATCGACTTCAACGCCGGGACATGGACGATTCCAGCGGGCAACGCCAAGAATGCACGGGAGCATGTGGTGTTTTTATCCGACTTCGCCATGCGTCATTTTGAAGACCTGCGCAGTGTCAACGGATGGCAAGACGTGTGGTGTTTTCCGTCTGAGCGCACAAACGAGCATCTATGTCTGCGTTCTTTCAGCAAGCAGATTAAAGACCGCCAGCGCGACACCGCCCTAAGCAATCGCACCATGCGCGGATTAGGTGTGCTGAAACTACCCGGCGGCGATTGGACACCGCACGATCTGCGCAGAACAGGCGCAACCATGATGGGCGAGCTAGGCATATCCAGCGACGTGATCGAACGATGCCTAAACCACGTTGAAGCCTCCAAACTCAAGCGCACCTATCAACGCCATGAACTGAAAGCAGAACGGGTGCAGGCATGGGCGCGCCTGGGCGAACGCATCGACGAACTGCTCAACGGAACCGAGCGCAAGGTGTTGCCGTTCAAGCGGGTGGCGTGATGGATGCTTTGCCTATCCGTGGTAGTGATAGCGGCAGGCAATAATCACCAGCGTTTGGCCTTCAACGCAGTACACCAGACGATGCGTGTCATCAATGCGCCGCGACCAGAAGCCCGATAGATTTTCTTTGAGGGGTTCAGGTTTACCGATGCCTTCAAAGAGATGACGTAGGCAGTCCTTGATTAAGCTGTTGATGCGCTTGAGCGTCTTCTTATCTTGGCCTTGCCAATACTCATAGTCTTCCCAAGCCGCCAACGTCCATGTCAACGTGAGAAGCTTTGGCTCACTCGACATTCACTAAATCCCGTGGCGCAATCTTCCCTTGCCGGAATTGTTCAATCGAGCGCGCCAAGTGCGCAGCATTGGCAGGCGAACGCAAAAGATGCATGGTCTCCATGAGGCTGTTAAATGTGTCCAGCGACATAAGCACCGCGTCTGGGGAGTCCCGGCGAGCAATCACCGTAAAGTCGGAATCTTCAACGACCTGATCAATCACGTTTTTCAGGCTGCTGCGAGCCTCGGAGAAATTCACGACGCGCATGACCGCTACCTGCATAACTTGTACTACTTAGCGGACAAGTCTAAGGCTTTGCGTGCTCATGCTCAACAAGGCAAGCGCATGATGCAGGTGTGGGCGGATTACCTGGACGAATTGCGCGAAGGGAAGAACGTCATCCGTGCCAGCTTTGGCAGAGCTGCACGAGCGCCTGGCGTAGTGCCGCCCGTGTTTATGGATAAATGTGTGCAGAAATGGATAATTCCCACAAGGACACAAACAGACGCGCCAAGACGCGGCAAGAAACCTAAAACCGCCGTAAACGGCTTATGCGCGCACGCATATCAATAACCGTGGTTATACCGGATTGGTAACAAAAGCGCCTTAGAAAGCGTCTGGTTCGGTTTCTAGTGTGTTTTATGCTTGACGAACACAATACATAGTGTAAATTCGTCCCAAGTAGAAAGCGCACGTTTTCTACGGACGCAAAAAGCCCGGAAAGTGCTACCAACACTTTCCGGGCATCTTGCACAAACCGCTGATTGCGGATGGCAAAAAGTCTTGCTGACACGCTCGACAAAAAAGCCTAACTCTTTGACGAATCAGACTTTCGGGCTACAAGTTTGCTTGTAACGTAACGTTACTTTAAGCAATGCTTTATCAAAGCGCAACTAAAAGTTGCGTTCTACAAAGTCACACCACGTCCCAGAGCAGTCCGCATTCAGCTTCATCAATCGCCAATCTTGGAGATATTCCTGTGGCAGTGAAGACTGATTTTGCAACCCAAAACACCCAACCCGCCGTCATGTTGCCCGAGCCGGGCGTTAGCCGCCTGCCACAAGTCAAGGCGCTAACTGGCCTATCGAAAAGCGCAATTTATAGGATGATTGCCGTCGGCAAATTTCCAGCGCAAGTCAAAGTCGGAACGCGCGCAAGCGCCTGGCGAAACTCCGACCTAAACGCATTCATGCGCAGTCTGTGAGGATGCGCCATGAATCAAACAAACACAGCCGCCCACGCTGGCGGCAGGGCTTCACACGCCCATGAAAAAGCCCCCGGCGGCAACGGGGGCGATTGGCGAAAAGCGCATCAGCACGATAGCAGCACATCCACCGCCGCGCAACGCGCCCGCCTGCTGGACGCTCTGCGCGTAGTCGCAGCCCAAGCCGATGAAGCGCAAAGCATAGCGCGTGAAATCATCCAGCAAGGCAATGACGTTGCGCCATTTTCGCTAATCCAACGCGCCGCCCGCGTAGTCGCCATTTGCGGCACGCTTGGCGAACGCCTCAGATCGGAGGCGGCACATGCAAAGCACTGACGATCTTGTTGACAGCCTACTGGAAGACGCCGCCCGCGAATCTGCGCACCAGGCCGAACAGCAACATGCAGGCGACGCAGCGACCGAGCCGCCCGAAGACAAAAGCAGCCAAGCATCAAAACTGGTGGCCTTCGTACTCGACCACTGCGAACTGTTCCACGATGAAAACCGTGATGCCTTCGCCACATTGAACGGTTCCGGCCTGACCTACCGACTTGACGGCAGAGTGTTCAAGGATTGGCTGGCGGCATCGTTTTATTCGGCGGAAGGCAAGTCACCACGCGGCCAATCCGTCACCGAGGCCATAGGCACGCTATCCGGCATTGCGCGCCACGAGCGCGAACAACAGGCGGTTTTCTTGCGTGTAGGCATGGCCGATGCCGCATATTTCATTGACCTGTGCGAACCGAAAAGCAGCCGCGCCATTGAACTGCGACCGGGTTCTTGGCGCATCGCGGACGCGCCGCCAATCCGGTTTATGCGCACCGAGGCCATGCAGCCACTACCCGCCCCCACTGGCAAGGGCGACCTGAGCAAACTTTGGGACGTGACCAATATCCCGGCTGACAAGCGCGTGCTGATCGTTGCATGGCTCATTGATGCGCTGCGACCTGACACGCCGTTTCCTGTCTTGGAGCTGGGCGGCGAGGCCGGAAGCGCCAAGAGCACCACGCAAGCGATATTGCGCAGCCTGATTGACCCGAACGCCGCCAACCTGCGCACACCACCCAAGGCCGTTGATGACTGCTTTGTCGCTGCTGGCGTGAGCTGGGTCGTTAGCTATGAAAACGTGAGTCACCTACCCGCTCCGCTGCAAGATGCCTTGTGTGTTTTGGCGACCGGGGGAGGCTTCGCCAAGCGAAAGCTGTACAGCGATGCTGACGAATCGGTCATCAACGTCAAGCGTCCCGTCATCTTGAACGGGATTAGCGCCAACGTCACCGCGCATGACCTGGCGGATAGGGCGATCAGTATTGAGCTGCCCGTGGTCGAAAACAGAGCCGAGAGTTCAAACGTCTGGCACGTATTCACTCAGCACCAGGCGGACATTATCGCCGGGCTGATGACCCTGGCAGCGCGTGCGCTGGCGATATTGCCGAACATCCAAGTCCCGGCGCACGAAAGGCCGCGCATGTTGGAGTTCTACAGTCTTGGCTTGGCCGTGGGCGAGGTGTTGAAGCGTGACTTCAAAGCGCAATACCTGAGCACTCGACATGACGCTGCAAGCCGCTCGATTGAGTCCAGCCCGGTAGCCGCCGCACTGGTGGAATGGTTCGAGGTCAACAAGCGGCAAGCGGTGGAAATGCCCGCCAAGCAGTTGATGCAGGCCGTGGAGCACTACAAGCCTGAGTACGCCGAAGCATGGCCGAAGTCGCCAAGGGGTTTTGCGGATGCTCTGCGCCGAGCCGCGCCGTCACTGCGACAAGTCGGAATCGAGGTCAAACAGTCATCCGAAAAAAGCGGCCATGACAACGTGCGCACATGGCGGGTAGAGAGAAAAAAGTTTCAAACAACGTCCGCATTGTCCGCAACATCCGCAAACCACCCCCCACATGTGGACATGGCGGACATTGCGGACGTGAAAACAAACTTTTCTCGCACTGATTCCAGCCAGAACGACGAGGCCGGGAACTCAAGTCATGCAAGTCATGGGGAGGAGTTCTGATGTCCGCAACATCCGCCAACGCCATGACCCTGATGCTTGCCCTTTGGGAGCGCGGCATGGACATGACCTTAGACCCGGCCAATGGTGGAAAGGTGACTGTCACCCCTGCCCGCTTGCTCACGGATGAAGACCGCGCCGCCATACGTCACCACCTGCCCGCCATCAAACGCCTGTTATCCGTGGACTACACCGACCGACCGGACGGGTGGCAACAGGATGAGGGAATGCCTGAGCGCGTCATCCTGGTGAACAAGGGGGCGCTGACTGATTCCTGCCTGTTCCGCACTCAGGGAGCCGCCGCCGCTTTCCTGGCGTTGATTCGGCACAAGTACACCAGCCGCCAAGCTTTCGCCGCAGCCTGCGCCATTGAAGACGGGGAGCATGACCCCGTGAGGCTGGAAGCCATAGCCCGCGCCAACCACCATTGACCCGCCGACTGGATTTTCTGCGCAGTACGCGCGCGATGCGTGAAGCGAACAGCCCGGCGATGGTTACCAAAAGCTACCAAGGTTTCCAAGAGTTTCCAGCGGTTGCCGCGCTTCCAAGGTGGCAACCTGTTAGCGCTGGTTAGTGGCGGCGAACCTTTGCTAACCACCGCCCGGCCATGCGCCGGATTTTTTGTGGCCGCCGAACCTATCCGACACGGTGCGGGTTGAACTTGCTCTTGCGTCCAAGGCGATTGTGGAGGCGAGGGCGAAGGCGAATCAGGGAACAAGGACTGACATTCCACTTAATTCAGCGGAATGTATTCAGCCAATCGAAACCCGCCAAGTGATCGCAGACATGGCAGGCGTAGGCAAGGACACCGTGCGCAAGGTGGAGGCAATGGTTGCCAACAGTTTCCATGGTGGATTAGCCCCTAGCATCCGCTAACTTGTTCCCAACTTGTTCCCAGAACACCATCAACCGAAGCCACAAAGAAAAAGGGCTTAGGTATTTCTACCTAAACCCTTGATTTTATTGGTGCGCCCGGAGCGATTCGAACGCCCGACCCTCTGGTTCGTAGCCAGATACTCTATCCAACTGAGCTACGGGCGCAAACATTGCCACAATGGCGTACAAAGATGGCTCCCGAAGCTGGATTCGAACCAGCGACCAACGGATTAACAGTCCGCTGCGCTACCGCTGCGCCATTCGGGAATGACTTTGTGGGGGCGCATTATAGGGAGTTAAGACTGGCTGTCAATGACTTTTGTTAAAAAATGATTACGCCATGGCCAATCAGGCCAGCGCTGATGCCATACGGCGCATGGCTTCTTCGAGCTGGCTCATGGAAGTTGCATAGGACAAGCGCACATGCCCGGCGGCGCCAAAGGCCGAGCCGGGAACCACGGCAACGCCCGCGTCGTAGAGCAGTTTGTTGGAAAGCTCGATGTCATCCTTCATGCCCAAGCGCTGCATGGCCTGCTTCATGTCCGGGAAGCCATAAAAGGCGCCCTGGCTGGGCAGGCAGGCGACGCCAGGCATGGCATTGAGGGCATCGACCACAAAATCATGGCGTGACTTGAAGGCTGCGATCATCGGCGCAATGCAGGCATCACCGCCTTCCAGCGCAGCCTGCGCCGCCACCTGTGAAATGGACGTGGGATTCGAGGTGCTTTGCGACTGCACATTGGCCATGGCATTAATCAGCTTGATCGCGCCCGCCGCATAACCGATGCGCCACCCGGTCATGGCGTAAGCCTTGGAGACCCCGTTGAGCACGACGGTGCGCTCATACAGATCCGGGCAGGCCATGACGATATTGCAGAACGTCTCGTCCGCCCAAAGAATTTTCTCGTACATGTCGTCGGTGGCGATCAGTACCTGTGGATGGCGGCGCAGGACTTCGCCCAAGGCCTCCAGTTCCTGGCTGGTGTAGGCCACGCCGGTGGGATTGGACGGGCTGTTGATGACGAACAGCTTGGTGCGCGGGGTGATGGCGGCTTCGAGCTGCTCCGGCAGCAGCTTGAAGCCTTGCGCCTGCTGGCATTCGACGATGACCGGCTTGCCGTCGGCGAGCAGCACCATGTCGGGGTAGGATACCCAGTAGGGCGCGGGGATGATGACCTCGTCGCCCGCATCCAGCAGCGACATGACCAGATTGTAGAAGCTCTGCTTGCCGCCGACGGAAACCAGGATCTGGTTGGGTGCGTAGTTGAGGTCGCTGTCGCGGGCGAATTTGTCGATCACCGCCTTTTTCAGGCTGGGAATGCCGTCCACCTGGGTATAACGGGTAAAGCCGCGATTGATGGCATCGACGGCGGCATCGCGGATATGGCGCGGGGTGTCGAAATCCGGCTCGCCGGTGCCCAGGCTGATGATGTCGCGGCCTTCGGCCTTGAGCTTGGCGGCCAGGGCGGAAACCGCCAGGGTGGGCGAAGGCTTGATGCGTTGAACCCGGTGCGACAGATGAATGTCCAAGACGAAACCTCGAAAAAGCATGACAAAACGTGATCTGCGGCATTTTAACGTAAGCTGCCCGGCATGTCTGATACCTCTTCATCTACGATGTTCCAACTTATTTCCGACTATGCCCCCGCCGGCGACCAGCCGAGCGCCATCGCCCAACTGGTGGACGGCCTGAATGCCGGACTGGCCGGGCAGACCCTGCTCGGCGTGACCGGCTCGGGCAAGACCTTCACCATCGCCAACGTCATCGCCCGCGTGCAACGCCCGACGCTGGTATTGGTACATAACAAAACCCTGGCGGCGCAGTTGTATGGCGAAATGAAGGGCTTTTTCCCGCATAACGCGGTGGAATACTTCGTGTCCTACTTCGATTATTACCAGCCGGAAGCCTATGTCGCCGCCTCGGATACGTTTATCGAAAAGGACTCCTCGGTGAACGAGCACATCGAGCAGATGCGCCTTTCCGCCACCAAGGCGCTGTTCGAGCGCAAGGACGTGATTATCGTCGCCACGGTGTCGTCGATTTACGGCCTGGGCGACCCGGAGGCGTACATGCAGATGATTCTGCATCTGAAGCGCGGCGAGCGCATGGATCAGCGCGCCATCCTGCGCCGTCTGGCCGATATGCAGTACACGCGCAACGATCTGGATTTTCGTCGCGGGACGTTTCGTGTGCGCGGCGATGTCATCGACATCCACCCGGCGGAAAGCGACCGCGAGGCGGTACGTATCGAGCTATTCGATGACGAGATCGAGCAGATCACCCTGTTCGATCCGCTGACAGGCGAAGTATTGCACCGCGTACCGCGCTACACGGTGTACCCCTCCAGCCACTTCGTCACCCCCAAGGAGCGCATTTTCAAGGCGATGGAGGCGATCAAGCTCGAACTGAAGGCGCGCTTGGCGGAACTGCGTGAGGCCGACCGCCTGGTTGAAGCACAACGCCTGGAACAACGCACGCAGTTCGATCTGGAGATGATGGCCGAGCTGGGCTATTGCAGCGGCATTGAAAACTACTCGCGCTATCTCTCGGGGCGCGAGCCGGGGCTGCCGCCGCCCTGTTTGTACGACTACATTCCGCCCAATGCGCTGCTGGTGATCGACGAATCGCATGTCACCGTGCCCCAGGTCGGCGCCATGTACAAGGGCGACCGTTCGCGCAAGGAAAATCTGGTGAATTACGGCTTCCGCCTGCCCTCGGCGCTGGACAACCGTCCGCTGCGTTTCGATGAATTCGAACGCATGATGCCGCAAACGATTTACGTCTCGGCCACGCCGGCCAACTACGAGGCTGAACACAGCGGTCAGGTGGTGGAACAGGTGGTGCGCCCGACCGGGCTGGTCGATCCGCTGCTGGAAGTGCGCCCAGTGGCCACGCAGGTGGATGATGCGCTTTCCGAAATCAATCTGCGTGCGCAAAAGAACGAGCGCGTCCTGGTCACCACCCTGACCAAGCGCATGGCGGAGGACTTGACCGAATACCTGCACGAGCATGGGGTCAAAGTACGCTACTTGCACTCGGACATCGACACCGTGGAGCGCGTGGAGATCATCCGTGACCTGCGTCTGGGCATGTTCGACGTACTGGTGGGCATCAATCTCTTGCGCGAGGGACTGGACATCCCCGAAGTTTCGCTGGTCGCCATCCTCGATGCCGACAAGGAGGGCTTCCTGCGTTCCGAGCGTTCGCTGATCCAGACCATTGGCCGTGCGGCGCGCAATGTGAACGGCAAGGCGATCTTGTACGCCGACAGGATCACCGATTCCATGCGCCGCGCCATGGACGAAACCGAACGCCGCCGCGCCAAGCAGATCGCCTTCAACCAGGCGCACGGCATTACGCCGCAGGGCATACGCAAAAGCGTCGCCGACATCCTGGACAGCGGCTATGGCCGCGTTCCCGGCGCGCGTCCCGGCTCACAAAAAGAGAAGATCGCCGAAGATCAGGCTGCCTACCTTTCCCCCGACATGGCGGCGAAGAAAATCAAGAAACTGGAGCAAGAGATGTATGCCAAGGCGCGCAATCTTGAATTTGAAGAGGCTGCACGACTGCGTGACGAACTGATGCGCTTGCGTGAGCAAGTCTTTGGGCCGCAAGAAAGCCTGACGGCATGATTGCAGCCTTCATCATGCCCGCGTATAAACGCGCGATTGCCTGAGATTCGACAACATGCCCAAAAAACTGTTTCGCCGCATGGCGCCCCATCCCGATACCCTGCGCGAGCACAAGTTCTTCCAGCGCTTCGCGCATATCCTGCACGATCCGAATCTGTGGCACTTTAACCGCCACTCGGTGGCGCGCGCCTTTGGCGCCGGGCTGTTCGCCGCTTTCCTGCCGATCCCGTTTCAGAGTCCGATCGCCGCCGTACTCGCCATCTGGCTGCGCGCCAATCTGCCCATCGCCGTGCTCATGGTGTTCATCACCAATCCGTTGACCATGGTCCCCATCGAACTTTCCGCCTACTGGCTGGGAACCTTCGTGATTCCGGGCGATTTCAAGCCCCTGCCGGAAAGCTTTGAGTGGAGCTGGATTTGGGACAACCTCTCCTCCATCGGCCTGCCGCTGATCGTCGGACATTTCATGCTGTCGGTCATCACCGCCATTCTGGGCTACTGGGGCATTCAGGCTTTCTGGCGGATTTATGTGATGCTTTACGTCAATCGGCGCAAACAACGCCCGCCGATTTCCAAGGAAAGCCCGTCCGCCGCGAATGGGGACGGCGACCCACTTCCATAAACCCTGCTAACCTAGCAAATCTTTCAATTCGGAGCCGCGTGCAATGAAGCACTTCACCTTTTCATTCTTCTTCACTGCGATCGCGCTAGGCATCGCCGCCTGGTGGGGCTATACCTCCGGCGGACTGGCCGGCGCTCTAGGCGCTCTCATGATCGCCGTCATTCTGAGCGTGATGGAGGTTTCGCTGTCCTTCGACAACGCCGTCATCAACGCTTCCGTGCTCAAAACCTGGGATCGCTTCTGGCAAACCATGTTTCTCACCGTCGGCATTTTCGTCGCCGTATTCGGCATGCGCCTGCTGTTCCCCTTGCTGATCGTCGCAGTGACCGCCGACGTGGGCATACTGGACGTATGGAGCATGGCGATCGATCGACCGGACGAGTACTCCGCCAAACTGATGGAGCATCACGGCGAAATTTCGGCCTTCGGCGGCATGTTCCTGCTACTGGTATTCCTCAACTACTTCCTGGACGAAGACAAGGACATCCACTGGATCAAGGTCATTGAAGAAAAAGTCGGCGCACTGGGGCGCATCGACGCAGTTTCCGTCATGATCGCCCTGCTGGTGCTGGTCGGCTCAATGAGCATGGTCGAGGGCGATCACCGCTTCGCCGTATTGGTGGCAGGCGTTTGGGGCATTCTCACCTACCTGCTGGTCAGCTTTCTTTCCGCCTTTCTGGAAAAGGAAGAGCATGACCCCGCCGTGGGACAAATGGTCAAGCGCGGCAGCATCGGTGCGTTTCTTTATCTGGAAGTGCTCGACGCCTCGTTCTCGTTCGATGGCGTCATCGGCGCATTCGCCATCACCAAGGACATTGTCATCATCATGCTCGGCCTGGGCATCGGCGCCATGTTCGTGCGCTCCATGACCATCTATCTGGTGGAGCATGACACACTCAACGAATTCATATTCCTGGAACACGGGGCGCATTATGCTATCGGCGTGCTGGCGCTGATCATGATCGCCTCGATCAAGATTCACGTACCGGAAGTGCTGACCGGGCTGATCGGCGTGGCCTTTATCGCCGCCGCCATCGTGGCCTCGATCAAGCATCGACGCCAGCTTGAAACGGCTGAAAAATGACCTGAAACCTACGAGAAGTTTTTCCAACCACCAACATGAGGTGATTTAGCATGGCAATTAGTCTGAGCAAAGGCGGCAACGTCAGTTTGAGCAAAGAAGCCCCCGGCTTGACCACGGTCAAGCTGGGTCTGGGCTGGGATGTGCGCGCCACCGACGGCACGGATTTTGACCTGGATGCCAGCGCATTCATGCTCAAGGCCGATGGCAAGGTTCAGAGCGACAACGGTTTCATTTTCTACAACAACAAGACCTCAAGCGACGGCTCGGTCAACCATCTGGGCGACAACCGCACCGGCGAAGGCGACGGCGATGACGAAGTGATCAGCGTCGAGCTGGCCAAGGTTCCTGCGGAAATCGAAAAACTGGCTTTCAGCGTCACCATTCACGATGCCGCCGCACGCAAGCAAAACTTCGGCATGGTGGCCAAGGCTTATATTCGCTGCATCAACGCGACCGATGACAAGGAAATCGCGCGCTTTGACCTCTCTGAAGACGGCTCCACCGAAACCGCCATGATCTTCGGCGAACTTTATCGCCACAACGGCGAGTGGAAGTTCAAGGCGGTCGGCCAAGGCTTCGCCGGCGGCCTCGGCCCGCTGGCCAGCCACTTTGGAGTCAACGTCGGTTAAGACGTTTAGCTGCAAAACCTCTGCCCGCTGCTTGCGGGCAGTTTTTTGTCCGGCGGGGCAATACGCAAGCGCCGCTTGCGTATTGATCTGCAAGCCGTCAAGGGAAACACCATGCAACTTAATCGCGGTCAACGCAGCAAATTAAGTGAACTCAGCCGGGCGCACCCCCTGCGCGTCAGCGTCGAACTGCATGGCATCCAGGTCGATATCGCCTGTTTCGGTCTTGATGCGCAAGGCAAGCTCTCCGACGAGCGCTACATGCAGTTCTACAACCAGCCGCAAAGCCCGTGCATGGGCGTGCAGATGCAAGCCGCGTCTCACCCCGCACGCTTTGTCATCGACCTGGACAAACTGCCCGCACAAATCGACCGTCTGGTGTTCACTGCGGCACTGGAGGGCGCAGGCACGATGCAGCAACTGCAACAGGGCAAGGTCAGCCTGGGCGGTGCGAACAGTGAAGACGCCAGCTTCGCTTTCAGCGGCAACGACTTCAGCGGCGAACGCGCCGTGATGTTGCTCGAAATTTACCGCAAGGACGGCATCTGGCGCGTATCGGCCACAGGCCAGGGCTTCAACGGCGGCTTGGCCGCCCTGGTCAGGCATTTTGGCGGCGAAGTGGCTGAAGATCAGCCAGCGGCTCAGCCCGCGCCAACGCCCGCCCCGTCCGCGTCCCCGTCCGAGAGCGGCGTCCGTCAGGTTTCACTGGAAAAACGGGTGGAAAAGGAAGCGCCGCATTTGGTTAATTTAGCCAAAAAGGCGACCGTGACCCTTGCGAAGAAGGGGCTGCTTGACACCGCTGCAAGAGTGGGGCTGGTTCTCGACGCATCAGGATCAATGCGCCATCAGTACGCATCCGGAAAGATTCAAGAGCTGCTTAACCGTCTATTGCCCCTGGCACTGCATTTTGATGATGACGGAGCGTTGGACACTTGGGCTTTTGCTGACAAAACGCTGGCACTCCCTGCCGCTACAGCGAGCACGATACGAGGCTATGTTGAAGGAGTGAGCGGGGGCTGGAAAATCTGGATGCACAAAATCGCGCCCTGCATCAACAATGAGCCTGTCGCATTGAACACGGTAATAGAACATTACAGAAACAAACCGAATTCAATACCCACCTATATTGTTTTCGTAAGCGATGGCGGCGTGAGTCAGAACAAAAAAATACAAAGCATCATTACTCAAGCCTCCAGCCTGCCTATTTTCTGGCAATTCGTAGGCATCGGCGGGAGAGGCTACGGAGTTTTGGAGCAACTGGATACCATGCAAGGACGTACTGTAGACAATGCCAATTTCTTCGCCATTGACGACTTGCATAGCATCAGCGAAGAAGAGCTTTATGAGCGGCTTCTAAATGAATTTCCCCAATGGATCAAAGAAGCTGCGAAAAAGGGGATCACGAGGTAGCCGACCATGCACATTCAACCCGGGCAGCGCGCCGCCATGCGCGACATCACGCCCAATACCGCCACCTGGAACGTGGGCGTTCGTATCGACGGACCGAACACCGATATCGCGCTGTTTGGACTGGACGCCCAGGGCAAGCTGTCCGATGAGCGCTACATGATTTTTTACAACCAGCCCGCCTCGCCCTGCGGCGGCATCGAGCTGCGCACGCCTGCGGGCGACCAGGCCGGCTTTGTGATTCGCCACTTCATGTTGCCGCCGGGCATCGAACGTCTCGTGCTGACCGCCGCCGTCGATGGCATAGGCACCATGGGCAATGTGAGCGCCGGGCATGTACGCATTCTCGACGCTGAAACCGAAACCAGCCGCTTCGCGTTCAGCGGCAAGGATTTCATGCTGGAAAAGGCCGTCATGCTCGGCGAGTTTTACCGCAAGGACGGCGGCTGGCGTTTCTGGGCGACCGCGCAGGGCTTCAACGGCGGCCTTGAGGCTCTGGTCAGGCACTTTGGCGGCGAAGTGGAGGCTCAGGCGCCGCGCAAGCCTGCAAGCGCTCCCAGCCTCGCCGCGAATCCCCCCCCTGCGGCAGACTCGTCGGTCAGTCTGCACAAAGTCACGCTGCACAAGAACCAATCCGTCAGCATGGAAAAAAAGGGCGACCATTTCGGCGAGATCCGCGTCAACCTGAACTGGAACCAGCAAGGCAATCTGGCGCGCATGGATCTGGATCTTGGCTGTCTGTTCGAACTGGCTGGCGGCCAACCCGGCGCCATTCAGGCTCTGGGCAATCATTTCGGCGATTATTTCTACGCCCCCTGGATCGAACTCATGGGCGACGATCGCAGCGGGCAGGCGCAGGAGGGGGAAACTCTGCGCATCAATGGCCAGCACTGGGTTTCCATACGACGCGTGCTGATTTTCGCCTCGATTTATGACGGCGCGCCCAACTGGGCGGCAACCGACGCCCAAGTCAGCATTCGCGCCCCCGGACAGCAGGAAATCGTGGTCGAGCTGGATGAGTATTCGCGCCATCATCGCGTATGCGCGGTGGCCTCCATCGAAAACGTCGGCGGTGCTGTCAGGGTCACCAAGCACGTCACCTTCCACACCGACGAGGAAATGCTCGACCATGCCTACAGGTACGGTTTGCGCTGGACAGCGGGGAGCAAGTGAACATGACTCAATTCAACATTCTCGGTGACGACGATCCCTTTTTGCACGTTTCCATGCAGCATGGCGACCGCATCTACTGCGAATCGGACGCCATGGTGATGATGGAGTCCAATCTGGAACTCAAGGGGCGCATGACCGGCGGCTTCGGCTCCGCGCTGCTGCGGCAATTCGTCAATGGAGAAAACTTCTTTCAGCAGCACATCGAGGCGGTGAAGGGCGACGGCGATTGCCTGCTCGCCCCCACCCTGCCCGGCGCCATCGAGGTGTTGGAGGTCGGCTCCGGCCACGGGCAACGCCAGTACATTCTTGCCGATGGCGCGTTTGTCGCCGCCACCTCGGGCGTGGAAATGAAGGTCAAGATGCAAAGCATCGGCAACGCCCTGTTCGCCAACAGCGGCGGCTTCGTGGTCATGACCAGCAGCGGTCAAGGGCAATTGGTGGTGTCCGGCTTCGGCTCCATCTTCACGCTGGATGTGACCGAGGGCAAAGAAGTCATCATCGACAATGGCCACGTCGTAGCCTGGGATGCCAGCCTGCGTTACACCCTGGGTCTGGCGACAGCGAAGACCGGTTTTTTAAGCGGCGTGGTGAATGCGGCGACCTCCGGCGAGGGCGTCATCCTGCGCTTTTCCGGAAACGGCAAAGTCTTAATTTGTTCACGTAACCGTGAGAATTTCATGCGCTGGGCTTCTTCCAAGTCCAATTAACCGAATTAATGCAGCCGTGTTTTCAAGACTCTGCGTTTCTCATCACCCTACTTTTTCACCCCAACGAGGCGATCACCATGTCAGTAATGAACTGGATCAAGCAGCAAACCAGCAACATGCAAACTGAAATCGGCAAATTTCGTAACAAAGACATGATGGAAGGCATCGTCGCCGGCTGCGCCTTGGTCGCTTATGCCGACGGCAGCGCCTCAAGCGCGGAAAAGCAAAAAATGCTCGGCTTTATCAAGCAATCCGATGCGCTGAAGGTTTTCGATACCGACGATGTGATCAAAACCTTTGAAAAGTACATCGGCAAGTTTGAGTTCGACCATGGCATCGGTCGCGGCGAAGCGCTGGCGGCGATCGTCAAGATGAAATCCAAGCCCGATCAGGCTCAGCTCCTGGTGCGCGTGTGCATCGCCATCGGCAGTTCGGACGGCAACTTCGACGAGCTTGAACGTCAGGCTGTCACCACGATCTGCCACGAGCTTGGCCTGAACCCCAAAAACTTCGATCTTTAACCCTGCCAAAAAGGTAAACCACCATGAGCATCAATCTCGAAAAAGGCCAGAAAATTTCCCTGAGCAAAGAAGGCGGCGCATCCCTCACCCGTGTGGCAATGGGATTGGGCTGGGACGGCGTGAAAACCAAAGGCATGTTCGGCTTTGGCGGCGGACAGGCGGATATCGACCTGGATGCGGCGTGCATCATGTTCGCCGGACAGAACGTCGCCGACGTCATCTGGTTCCGCCAGTTGAAATCCAGGGACGGCAGCGTGGCGCACTCCGGCGACAACCGCACCGGCGCAGGCGACGGCGATGACGAAACCATCAGCGTGGATTTGGCTCGCGTGCCGGAAAACGTCACCGCATTGGTGTTTACCGTCAACAGTTTTACCGGACAAAGCTTCCAGCAAGTCGAAAACGCCTATTGCCGCCTGATCGACCTGAGCTCCAACCAGGAAATCGCCAAGTACGTACTCAGCGGCCAGGGCGCGCATACCGCGCAGATCATGGCCAAGCTGTATCGTCACAATGGCGCCTGGAAGATGCACGCCATCGGCGAAAACAGCCGCGGCGCGACTTTCAATGACCTGGTTCCGCAAATCATCCCCATGCTGTAAGTCCGCAATGCCACTCAATATCTGGTTCAATAAAAGCTTCTCTGTCACTTACAACCTACTCACTCTGATTCGCCATGGCGACCCTGCGCGGCAACTGCATCTTTTCGCCTCGCATTCGGTGGAAAACGCCATGGCGCGTCTGGCTGCCGACACCTGGCATGTGGAACCGGAGCTGAGCGGCCAGGATTATGTGGATTGGTGCTTGCGCTTTTGCCGCGAGCACGCCATCGATCTGTTCGTTCCCGGCAAGGCGACGATCAATATCGCCTACCGGGTCGATGAATTTCTTGCCCAGGGAACGCGCGTCTTGCTCTGCGCAGACGCGGACAACTTGGTTCTGCTTGATCAGAAGGCGCGCTTCAGCGCTGCGGTCGATCCCGCACTGACGCCGACTGCTGAGACCGTGGAAATCAAGAATCTGGCGGAGTTCGACGCTGCTTACTCCCAGCTCAGAACGCGCCATGCCAGGCTTTGCCTCAAGCCCTCGGTTTCCGTTTTCGGCCTGGGCTTTCGCATGCTCGACGAGGAGCGTGACGCATTGCAGCATGTTCTGGCCGGTGAGGAGCAAATGCTCAATCTCGCTGAGCTGCGTCGCGCCATGCAGGACAAGGAAGATTGCAAACCCAGCCTTTTGCTGATGGAATTTCTTGGCGGCGATGAGTGGAGCGTGGATTGTCTGGCCGAACACGGCGCCTTGCTGTACTCCGTGCAACGACGCAAGACAGGCGTGCTCAGTGCGCCGCAGCAACTGGATAACCATGCAGGAATCGCCGCCATGTGCGTCTGCCTGAGCGAACAGTTCAAGCTCAATGGCCTGTTCAATATCCAGTTCAGGGAAGGCGCGCATGGCATTCGCGTGCTGGAGATCAACGCCCGGCCTTCCGGCGGCGTGCCGCTGGCCTGTGCGGCGGGAGTCAATCTGCCCTACCAGGCGGTGGTTCGCGCCTTGAGCGAGGAAGACCGCGCAGGCTTCGACCTGCCCGATGCGGCAAGCTGCCCCTTGCCGTATGGCATTTTTCTGCACCAGACGATGCTGCCCGGCCTGCTGGATGTACCTGCATGAGCGACTGGAAAACGATCGAACTGCCGACGGGAACCCTGTCCGTTCAGGAAAGCGCGGGCAATCCCTTTCCCCTGCACGAACTGATCCAGTACGGCGCACGCAACAACCCCAAGCGCGGCTTTTTGTTTGTCAGCACGGTGCTGGGCAAACATCTTCCCACCCGCCCCTCGCGCATGGCGGCCATGCACCGTTTTCTGGCGGATCGCATTCAGGCCGCTCCCGCCGCGCCGGTGATCCTGATCGGCATGGCGGAAACGGCGGTGGGCTTGGGTTACGGCGTGTTTGAAGCATGGAAGCAGGCGCAGCCCCAGGGTGAAGCCCTGTTTCTGCACAGCACGCGCTACCCGCTGGCGCAGGAAGAGGCGCTGACCTTTGAAGAGTCGCACTGCCACGCGCCCAACCAGTTCCTGCACCTGCCAAGGCATGGCGCACAGCGGGATATGCTGCAACGCGCCAAAACCCTGGTACTGATCGACGACGAAGCGAGCACCGGCCAGACCTTCGGCCACCTCTGGCAAGCCTTGCACGCGCACATGCCGCAAGTCGAGCGCATCGTCGTTCTCACCCTGACCGATTTCATGCACGATGCTGCGCGGCAGACGCTGCGCCAGCGCCTGGGCATGAGCGAGTCGCTTCAGGTGGATTTTGTCAGCGCGGCCAGAGCGCAGTGGCGCTTCAGTTCCAAGGACTGGACAGCGGACGCCAACGGCGCGTGTGCGCCCGCCATGAGCGCCCCGCCGCAGGTGCTCACCCATTTGGGGCGCATCGGCCTGAGCCAGCCCATCAGCGTGCCTTTCGCCCTGCGCGCCCAGCTTGAACGCCTGCTGGCCGATCTTCCACGCCACACCCCCCTGCGCATCCTGGGCAGCGGCGAGTTCATGCACGCGCCTTATGCGCTGGCGCATTGGCTGGAGCAGCAAGGCTACAACGTGAGTTACCAGTCCAGCACCCGTTCGCCGATTCTGCATTTTGGCGCGATCAGCCACCGCCAAACGCTGCCCGACCCCTATGGCCGGGGAGACGCCTATTTCATCTACAACGCCGCGCCCGGCGCGGAGCTGACCCTGATGATTCATGAAACGCCGCCCCATGCCGCCATCGAAGCAAGCGCGCGCCAACTCCATGCCCACCCTCTCGCCTGGCCTGCCGCCGATGAAGACCCTGTTATTTCTTGATCTGGATGACACCGTGCTGCAAACACGCCACAAAGCCCTGCGTCATCATGGCGTGGACGATGCAGCGCTAACGGCGACCGCCTATCTGGCGGACGGGCAGGCGCATGGCTTCACCACCCCGGCGCAACGCCATTTCCTGCATCTGATGCGCGGCTGCAGCATCATCCCCACCACGGCGCGCAGTCTGGACAGCTACCAGCGGGTGCAGCTCGGCATGGCTGCGCCGGAATGGATCATCCTCAATCATGGCGGCACCCTGCTCGACGCCGCGCTACACCCTCACCCGGACTGGCAGGCGCACATGCAGGGCGTGATGCAGCCCTGGCTGCCCGTGCTGGAAGACTTGCGCCAAGCGATGGAACCCTGGCTTGCGCAGCATGCGCCGAGCCTGTATGTCCGCCTGATCGGCGATATGGGGCAGACGTTCTATATCCTGGTCAAGGATCAGCTCAAACTGCACGCCAGCACCCTGCCGCAACTGATCGAAGATTTTTTGCAATCCTGGCTCGCCCCCTATCCGGAACTGGTCGTGCATCACAACGGCAATAATCTGACCGTCATGCCCAAAGCCTTGGACAAGTCGCATGCGGTCGCCTTTCTGATCGAGCATTACCGCCGCAATCACGATGAACTGCTGATCCTCGGCGCAGGCGATAGCCAAAGCGACGCCGATTTTCTCAGGCACTGCGACTACGCCCTGATCCCCAAACACGCACAACTGATGCACAGACTCTAAAGGCCGCGTCATCATGCCCGACTCAAGCTTCCACGGCAGCTATCCGCCCGACGATGTCACCTTTCTGCTCCAGCCGCTGGCGCAAGCCATCACGGTGGATGTGCAGGAAAAAGAGCGTCTGATCCAAAGCGGCGAGCGTCATTACAGCGAAATGATCTCGCCCGAGCGCCAACCCTCCGTCGCCTACATGCAGCTGTTCGAGCGCGCATGGAACAGCAACGCCGAACGCACCGCAGAGGATGCGCTCAGGCTGGCCATCATGCTGCATCAAAGCCGCCAGGGCGAAATCACCCTGGTTTCGCTGGCGCGTGCCGGCACGCCGTTCGGCGTGATCCTCAAGCGCCTGCTCAACTCGCTGTTCCAACGCCAGGTCGCGCATTATTCCATCTCGATCATCCGCGACCGCGGCATCGACACCCACGCCCTGGATCTTATCCTGCAAGCCCATGCCCCCGGCTCGATCGCCTTTATCGACGGCTGGACGGGCAAGGGCATCATCAATGGCGAACTGCAACAGGCGATCGGTCGTTACAACCGGACTCATGCTGTGCATATCGACCCCAGCCTATGGGTCATCGCCGACCTGGCCGGCGTCGCCGAATACAGCGCCAGCGCCAGCGACTACCTCATTCCCTCCAGCATTCTCAATGCCACCATTTCCGGCTTGGTCAGTCGCTCGATCATGCCCTCAGACTCCGAACCTCACGCGCTGCACGGCTGCCTGTATTTCGAACAGCTCAAGGACGTGGATGTTTCCCTGCGTTTTGTGGAAGATCTGTCTTCGCGCGCGCAGCGTCTGTTTGCTGAGCGCTTCGGGCATGGCGCGCCCCCGCCCCTGCCTCGCCAGCCCATGGACAAAGCCGGACGCAAGACGCAGGTGGACGCCTTGATGGCTCGACTCATGCAGACGCATAAGGTTTCGCACATCAACTACATCAAACCCGGCATCGGCGAGTCCACCCGCGTCCTGCTGCGTCGCGCCCCCGGGCTGTTGCTGCTCAGCGCTCAGGCCAGAGACGCCGACATCGCCCACCTGCATCGTCTGGCCGAAGATAAAAATGTCCCGGTCACCACCCTGACCGACCTGTTCCCCTACCAAAGCATCGCCATCATTCAGGATGTCCGCCATGACCGCACATGAAGCCCCCCATCTTGCCGAACGCCTGGGCGCATCCCTGTATGTTCCCGCCACGCACCCGGATCTCGCCCTGATCGCCGCCGGCGAGAAATATCCGTTTCTGCGCTCGGTCATTTTCTGCACCGAAGACGCCGTCAGCAACGCACAGCTGGAAACCGCCCTGGACAACCTGCGCCTCACCCTGGCGCACATGCCGCCTGACAGCTCCACCCTGCGCTTCGTGCGCGTGCGCAATCTGGAAATCATGCAGCGCGTCCTCGCCATGCCGGGGCAGGAAAAGCTCGACGGCTTTGTCATTCCCAAGGCCACGCGCCACAATCTGGACGACTACTTCGCCCCCATCGCCCACAGCCGTCACTGGCTGATGCCCACCCTGGAAACCGCAGAAGTCTTTTGCGAACAGGAAATGCGCCTGCTGCGCGACAAACTGAGCGAGCCTCACCTCAGGGCGCGCATCCTGGCGCTACGTATCGGCGGCAACGACCTGCTCGCCCTGCTCGGCATTCGCCGCCCGCGCCATGTCAGCATCTATCGCACCCCGCTGGGCGGCATCATCGCCCGTCTGGTCACCACCTTGCGTCCGCACGGCTTTCATCTCACCGCTCCGGTATTCGAACATCTCGACATCCCCGAATTATTGAGCATGGAAGTCGAAGAAGACCTGCTGCATGGCCTGATCGGCAAAACCGCCATCCACCCAAGCCAGATCCCGCTGATCGAAAAGCACTACCGCGTTTGCCCCAATGATCTGGACGCCGCGCATAAAATTCTGGATAACCACAGCCCTGCCGTATTCCAACATGGCGGCAGCATGTGTGAAATCAGCACCCATCGAAGCTGGGCGCGCACCATTTTGACCCGCGTGCAGGCTTTCGGCGCCATCCTTCCGGCACGTGAAACGTCAAGCGGCGCGTAATACCGCCCCCCCGTGGCAAAACCTTCAAAACCGTCTATTCTCAACCAAGCGAATCACGATAAACCCCGATGAATTGCTCTGGCTCATGCAAGGGCATACAGTCGGCAGAAGTTCACGCACCAACCCAAGGAGTTGACACCCATGCACAAACGCCGTTTCCTGCACCTCGCCGCATCACTCGTCGCCAGTGCGCTGCTTTCAGGTTCCTATGCATTCGCTGATGAAGCCGAAGCCTTCCCCTTGCGTAAAAACTTCCCTGAAATCAAAGTCATCGAAACCGCCGACCTGACGAGCAAGTTGGGCGACCACACGGTCGTCGATGTGCGTTCGCCATTTGAATACTCCATCATGCACATCCAGGGCGCGCTCAATCTGCCCATTTCGGACAAGAAATTCGTCGCCAACGCCAAAAAAGCCGCCGGCGACAGCGGGAAGACCTTGGTGTTCTACTGCAACGGTCACCGCTGCGCCAAGGCCTATGAGGCCGCCATGGCCATGACCAAGGCAGGATCGGTCAATGTGCTGGCCTACGACGGCGGCATCAACGACTGGGCGAAAACCAACCCGCAACTCACCCTGTTGCTCGACAAGCCGCTTGACCCCAAGATGCTCATCAGCGATGCACAGTTCAAGGCGCACGCGCTGGCGCCCAAGGAATTCATGAACCGCCTCCAAACCCAGCCCGCCGCCTATGTGGTGGATGTACGCGACGCCTTCCAGGTCGAGGGGGTTTCCCTTTTCCCCGGGCGTGAAATCCGTACCGGTCTGGATATCCCCAAGCTGAAAAAGCAGATCGAAGCCGCCAAAGCCGCCAACCAGCCGATCTATTTTTATGACGCCACCGGCCAGCAGGTGAAACCTTTGCAGTATCTGCTCGAAGACCAGGGCGTGAAGGATTATTACTTCCTGCAAGGGGGGATCGCCGCCTACTTCGACATGCTGAAAGGCAAGTAAACCGACATCGGCACGCGACAAAAAGCCCGGATGATCCGGGCTTTTTCTTGGCAAGACGAAAACCGAGCTACACCTGCTGGATCGCCAACCCCAAAGCCTCAACCTCCGCTCGTGCTCCCGCATGAGTTACCACGCCGATGCTGGCCGCATCCGGCACAAGATAGGCGCTGGCCACACGACGCAGGTCGTCCAGGGTCACGTCCAGCAGGCGAGCGCGATAGGCCATGCGGCGCTCGGGCGTCACGCCATGCAAGGCGCTGTAAAACGCTTTTTTCGCCTCGCCTGCCGGTGAGCTGGGCTTGTCGATACTGGAAATGACCGACAACAAGGCTTCTTCCAATGCCTGCGCCGTGTGTCCATCGCCATGCAGCCAGTCCAGGGCGCGGTCGAAGTCGTTGAGCGTCTCCGTCAAACGCGGATCGCGGTAGGAATAGAAACGGAAGCTGGCCGACTCGGCATCGTAGCTCGCGCCGCCGCCATACGCCCCTCCCTGCTCACGAATCGCACGATGCAGGAAGCCGTTGCGCAGGTAAGCGCCGAGCAGCGCCAGCGCCCCGGCATCGGCATGATCCAGCGGCGCAGCCGCATAGGCTTTGGCGCAGAAATGCACTTGGGTATTGGTCAGCCATGCCTCGCGGGTCTGGGTGCGCGTGGCGGGCAACGCCATACTCCATGAGTTTGCGCCACTGGACTCTGCCCAAATCTCAGCCTGCGCCTTGGCCAGCGCATCAAAATTGCGCGCCTCAGCCACATAGAGCCATTCACGCGGCGCTTTGGCCAGCTTTTCATGCAGTACGCTTAAGCAGGCGGCGAATCCGGCCAGCTCCACCTCGTCATCCAGGGTGTCATCCAGTTTTTTCAGGCGCTGCAAGCCCAGCAAACCGCCCCAGCGATGCGACAGCGCCGCCGACGGCGACAGGGCGGACGCAGCAATGCCCATCGCATGACTATGCCCTGCCGAAGTCACACCCTGTTCGCGGGCAGCGCGGGTTTGCGCCACCAGTTCACGCAGACGCGGCAATTCGTCAAAACGCACATCCTCCAGCACTTCGCGCATCAATGCCTGCGCATCCGCACCGTGCCGCGCCAACGCCTTGCCGGAGAGCACAAGATGCGCATTGGTCTGCTGCTCATCCTCCACCCTGGCGCGCACCGAGGCATAGGCATGAATGCCGCCCGTCACCGCCGACATGCGCTGCTGCATGGCCAGATAATCGTGCTCGCCCGCGCCCAGCTCGGAGATCATGCCGGTGACAAAGGGCAACAGCTCGATCTCGTCTTCCGACAAAGCAGGCAGCGGCATCACCACCTGACTGTACACCAGGCCGTTGGTGCTGGCATCGAACCAGGTGCTGCGACGCGGCGCGGCATCCACATGATGCGCATTGGGCGTGTGCAGACTGGCGGGAATATCCGCCCGCGTGACTTCGGGCAGGATGTCCGGGTCATCCTGCTGCGCCTGGCGCTCTAGCAAAGCCTGCGCCAGATCGACCGTGGCCTGCTTGTCCGAGACAGTCATCGCCGCCTTCATTGCCGCCAGGCGCTCGGTTTCCGCCGCCACCTTGCTCGCTGCAAGCCCGGTATCAGGCACGAGGGACAGGCGCACACGATGCGGGTTGTCCAGCAGCAAACGGCGCACCAGGTTCTTGATGTAATCGGGGTCTTGCACGCGCTCGCGCAGGCTCGCCAATACCGGCTCCAGATCAAGCAAGGCCACCGGGTCGCCGCCATGAATCGCCGCAGGCAGGGCGTGCAAAATCAGTTGCAAGCCATACGGATACGAGCTGCCGGTGATTTCGCGCTGCGACAATTCAAGCTGGTGCAACACGGCCTCGACCATCTCCAGAGGCACGCCGTGTTCGGCCACGTCCTGCAACACATCCAGAATCATCTGTTCGACCGCCCCGGCGTGTTCAGGATTCGAACCTTCCACCCCGGCGGCGAACAGCATTTCGCGCTGCGAATCTTCCAGGCCACACAAGGGCGAAGGCGCATCGCCCAGCTTGGTGGTTTCCAAGGCGAGCATGAGCGGCGAAGCGCTGTTCGACATCAACACGCCAGAAAGCAATTGCGCTTCCAGCACATCCTGCAAGTCGGCGTTTTCGCCCAGCAACCAGCCAACCACGATATGCGTCTTGTCTTCGGTCTCGCCTTCCGCCGCATACGGCTCGCTGACCGCCTTGGGCGCGCTGAACCGCTGTTCGGCGGGCACAGCGGTATGCGGATCAATGCGACCAAAACGTGACAGGGCGCGCTCGTGAATCATCGACTGCACTTCCGCCAACGACATATCGCCATAAGTCATGAATACCGCATTCGACGGGTGATAATGCCGCTTGTAAAACGCCACAAGCTGCTCGTAACTCAAATCAGGAATCGCTTCCGGCTCGCCGCCGGAGTTATGGTGATAGGTCACTGTGGGATAAACATGCCGGGTCAACGCCTGCCAAAGGGTGCTGACCGGGTTGCTCATCGCCCCTTTCATTTCGTTGAACACTACCCCTTTGAATACCAGATCAGTTTCGGGGTTATCCGCCTGGGCGAATTCCACGCGATGACCTTCCTGGGCGAAATCCAAAGCATCCAGACGCGCAAAAAACACTGCATCCAAATACACATCCAGCAGATTGAAGAAATCCTTTTTGTTCTGGCTGGCAAAGGGATAGGCCGTCCAGTCGCTGGAGGTAAAGGCGTTCATAAACGTATTTAGCGAACGGCGCGTCATCATGAAAAACGGGTCACGCACCGGAAAACGCTCACTGCCGCACAACACCGTGTGTTCGAGAATATGCGCCACGCCGGTCGAATCCTGCGGCACGGTGCGCAGGCCGACGAGAAATACATTGTTATCGTCCTTCGCCGCCAGATGAAAATGCCGTGCGCCACTTGCGGGGTGCTCAAATTCATCCACATGCAACTGCAAGGCTTCAATCCACTGACGACGTTTGAAAACAAAGGCGGAATGGTGTTCTGGATGGGGAGTCATTCAGTAGTCTCGATAGAAGGATTCGGAACGCTGCAAAGCCGCTGATGCTACCATGCGCGCCCATCATCGCGCTTTCAAGCCAACATTCACCCACATTTCAATCATGAATTCAGCTCAAACTCCCTTTCCCCTCGACGCATTACGTCAAGGCCAGCTTGACGAAAACCAGATGCGTGAGCTTCTGCAATCCGCCAGCGAACAAGCCGAACCCGCGCATATCGTGTTTGAAATCGCCGACCACCTCAGTCACGCCCTGCTGCTTGCGCAACGCCATGCCGAAGCGCGTGATGTCGCCGCCCAGGCTTTGCAACTCGGCCAGGATCCCGCCCTGCTGCACACCCTGGCTCTAAGCGAACACGCACTGGGCGAGAGCAAGACGGGCATCAGCCACCTCGAACAGGCGCTGCAACAGCTTGACGGCGCGGGTGATGACGAAAGCGCCGCCATGCGGGGCGACATGCTCGAACACCTGGCGCAAATGCAGCAAAGTCAGGCGCAATATCTGCGCGCCCTGCAAAGCCTGGAACGCGCCGCCGCCCTGCGACTCATCTCCGGTGAGCATAGCGAATACATCCGTTGCAAAAGCCAACTGGCGCAACTGGCGCACCAACTTGGCGACAGCATGCAAGCCAGCGAGCACTGGCTGGATATTCTGGCGCTGGCTCGCCAAGAGAATCTGAATGCGGACGCCGCCCGCGCCCTGCTGCAACTAGCGGATCTGGCCAAAGAAGGCGAAAACGTCGAGGCGGAAACCAGTCTGCGCCGCGAGGCTATCGATGTGTTGGCCACCGCAGGCATGAGTCGTGAACTGGCTCGCACCCTGGCGCAGATTGCGCGTCAGGAAAACCGGCGCGAACTGATGTGGCAAGCGGTATGGCTGATGTTTGCCGCCGCGCAGGATATCGAAGGTCTGATCAACGCCCATGCCTGGCTTTTCATGCGCGAAGAGCAAAAAACCGACCGCGATGCAGCGCTCTTGGCCGCAGCAGTCTGGGCTCTGATCGAAAACACGCCCGATGAACGAATTTCCCAAGACCCCGGACAAGTGGCGCGTACCAAACGCCTAGCGATATCTCATTTATTCAGCTGCGCACGCATGCAGGGCATACACGAAACCGAAATCACGCGATGGATGGAGCTTGAAAAATTGCGCAGGGAAGACAGAGTGATACCCACCATGCTCATACGAATTGAAAACATGCTGAAAAATGAAGCATGGTTATTTAAAGGCGAAGAACTTATTCAATAAAAAAACTTGCTTCATTTACGCAACCGCATAAAATGAGAGACGAGCTTTAATAAAAGACATCCCTAAGAGCATCAGGAGAATCCCATGCACATCGAGTCGCTTGATCTGAGCCAATACACCATCGAACAACTGGCTGATTTGATTTCTCGCGCAGAAGCGACCATTCACCAGAAAAAAGTGGAAACTGCCGACGCCCTGCGCAAACAAGTCGCGCAAACCGCCGCCGCCCTGGGCATCACGGTCACCGAGCTGCTGGATCTGGATAAACCCGCCAAGCGCGCAGCCGCTGTAAGCAAAACCACCAGCAAGGTCGCCCCGAAATACCGCGACAACATGGGGAATACCTGGACAGGCCGCGGTCAAAAGCCCGTGTGGCTGCGCGAAGCGATTGAAAACGGCGCCAATCTGGAAGATTTCCTGATCGGCTGATTTCAAAGAATTCGCTTTTATTAACACCCCCGCCTTGAGCGGGGATTTTTTGCTTTTTTTGGCAGAGGAATGCAAGGCCTGACAGCCTGCTGGGGCGGGACATGGATGCCCCGCTCGAAAATAAATCGCATAAGTAATTGATTTTCAATTACCAATCACGGGTGCGTACCGGGATAGGCAAGACTGGAAAACTCGGGGATGCGTTTTTCAGCAAGCTGCTAGCTATCCAATTAATCCGCGCCCCGCTCCCGCAGCCCCTCATGCAACTGCAGCGCACACTGGTAATACGCCTTTTTGCGCCCGCCCAACACTTCTTCGGCGATGCTCGCCGCCGTTTTGACCGAAACGCCATGCTTGAGCAAGCTATTCAGCAAATCTGACGCACTTACTCCGCTCTGCTCGGATACGGTTTCCGCCTCCTGCCCGCGCACGAGCACGACGCTCTCGCCGCGTTGCTGGTCCTTGTCCGCCTCGACCCAGGCGACCAGCTCATGCAAAGCGGCCATGCGCACGGTTTCAAAGGCTTTGGTCAGCTCTCGCGCCAGCGCAGCCTCCCGCGTCGCGCCCATGACCTGCGCCATATCCTGCAAGGATTCGTACAAACGGTGCGGCGCCTCGAAAAAAATCAGAGTGCGCGTTTCGTTTTTCAACTCCTGCAAGCGCGCGCGCCGCGCCGAGGATCGGGCCGGTAAAAAACCTTCAAAGACAAAACGGTCACTGGGCAGACCGCATACCGACAAGGCCGCCATCGCTGCGCTCGCGCCTGGAATGGGCGATACGCGCACACCAGCCAAAAGCGCGGCGCGCACCAGGGGGAAACCCGGATCACTCACCAGAGGCGTGCCAGCATCGCTGATCAAAGCCAGCGACTCACCCTGGAGCATACGCTGCACCAACTCCTCCACCCGCTCGTTTTCGTTGTGCGCATGCAGCGCCAGCATGGGGGTAGCGATGCCGAAATGCTGCAATAGCGGTCGGCTATGGCGCGTGTCCTCGGCGGCGATGGTATCGACCGCCGCCAATACCTCCCGCGCGCGCGGACTCCAGTCGTGCAAATTGCCTATCGGCGTGGCCACGACATATAAAACGCCAACGGCGGATGCTGCTTGATGCGGGGTTGTTTTCATAAGGGCGCTTCTATAAATTCGATCAAGCCGATGGATGGTAACCAAAAAACGGCGAAGAGGCGGAGCATACGCGGCTTCAACGGATTGATGGAAACGCCCTTAAGACCAGGTTTTCGTTGCGCTCCGTAGCTATACTGTAAGCTGATGTTGAATAAATCTATCCTTGGCCATCCTTGATCACCCTTGGATTGATGCAACGTTTCCTTGGCAGACCCGTCCCGTACCCCTCGTGTCAGGCATGAACATTACCTATCTTCGCTCTCCAACCGCCCGCCTGCCGCCGCTCTGGCTTAGCCTCCTGCTCGCCTTGAGCTTCCTGCTCCATGGCTGCGCGCCCACCGCCTCACGCCCTGATCCGCAACTTGATCTGGCGATCGCGCAAGCGGTAAAAGCCGATGACGCTCATCGTCTGTCCAATGCCTTGTGGGCCAAAGCCATGGTCACAGAAGACAAGCAAAGCGCCGACCTGCAATTGAGCGCCATTGAAGCTCTGGTCGATAGCTCCAAGCCCGGCGACGCAAGCGCCGCCATGACTCTGATGAAAGACCCGCGCGCCAGGCCGCTCGAATGGCGTCAGTTTTATCCGCGCCGCGCCATGTTGCTGCAAGCCTTTGAATCGTTGCAAAACGGACAGGCGGCGGAAGCGACTCGCGTGCTGAACAATATCCCGGCGCCGCTGGAGCCTGCCGAAGGCGTGCGTCGGCTGGAGCTTCTGGCTCAAGCCAGCGCCATGAACAAGCAAATCATTCCAGCCGTACAGCAACGCATTGCGTTGGACGCCCTGCTGACCGATACGGCGCGCATGAATAATCAGGAAAAAATCCTGAACCTCCTGCGCGACATGGACACGCTCAGCCTGAACAAGGCGCGGCAGGACTCGCAGGATGCGGCCTTGAGCGCCTGGATCGAACTGAGCCTAGCCGAGCGCAAGGGGGTCAAGGCTCTGGATCAGTGGCGGCTCGCTCACGCCAGCATACCGCTCATGCCCGCCCTGTTTGAGCGACTCAAGCGCGAAGTCGCCCTGCGCAAACCGGCCAATGCGCCGCATATCGCCCTGCTTTTGCCCAATGATGTCAATCTGGAGGCCGCAGTGCGCGCCATCCAGGCCGGCGTGAATCGCGCACATGAGGATGCGGGCGAAGCCTCGCCCGAACTGCGTGAATATCCTTACAACGCCCAACTCAAGGACTTCCTCAGCCAGCTGGATATCGCCGTGCAATCAGGAGCCACCGCCGCCATCGGCCCGCTGGACCGCCCCAGCCTGCAAGCGCTGACCAGCTTTTCGCCGCCGATTTCGCTGATTGCGCTCAACACCCTGGACAGCGCCGGCAGCTCGCCCAAACTGGTGCAATTCGGCCTGCCGCCCGAGGACGAAGCGACTGCCGTGTCCGAGCGCATGATCGCGCAAGGCCAGAAGCGCGCCCTCGTGCTGGCCCCAGCCGATGCACTGGGCGAACGCATGTTCAAGGCATTCAGCGAACGCCTGAGCGCTGCGGGCGGCGTGGTGGTGTCCATGGAAAAATACGCCCCCAGCGACGGACGCGCCAATGATTGGGCTATCCGAGTGCAACAGCTGCTGCAACCTCATCCCAACCCGCTGACCGGCAAACCGGCCATGCGTGAGGACGCCGATGCGCTGTTCCTGATCGCCCGCGCAGCGGACGCACGCCAAGCGCTGCCGTATGTGCGCGCCCAAGGCGGAGGCGATCTGGCCATTTTCTCCAGTTCACATATTTATGAAGGCGCGCCCAAGCCGGATGCCGACCGGGCGCTGGATGGCGTGGTGTTCAGCGAGATGCCGCTGATGCTGGACTTTGTGCGTCGCCCCGGACAAAGCGAACCCAACCGCTTTGAAAACGCCGTGCGCAGCGGTCAGCCGCGTCTGTTCGCCCTGGGATTCGACGCCTACCAACTGGCGCAGCAGCTCGCGGCGAACCAGACCATAAAAGACATGCACGGACAAAGCGGTCAACTCGACCTGGGCGCTGACGGACGCATCATGCGCCGTCCGAGTTGGGCGGTCTTCCGTGGCGGGCTGGCCAACCCGGTCGGCACGCCTGCCGCAGCGCCGCAGCCCTGACCCCCGCCCGATCAGGCAACAGCACGGGCAAAAACACGGTGGAAACAACGGCGCGCCAACAAGCCGGAAGCCAGGCGGAAAATCTGGCGCTGGACTACCTTCAGCGCCAAAAGCTGGCGCTGGTCACGCGCAATTTCCATGTACGCGGCGGTGAGCTGGATCTGGTCATGCTCGATGACGCGACCCTGGTGTTTATCGAGGTACGCCAGCGCGCCGCACGCGGCTTGGTCAGCGCCGCCGAAAGCGTGGACGGCGGCAAGCAGCGCCGTCTGATCCACGCCGCGCAGTGCTTCCTCGCCAGCCATCCGCAACACGCCCGGCGTCCCTGCCGCTTTGACGTGGTCGCCATTGCGCATAATCTGGGCGAGCGCCGTCTGGAATGGCGGAAAAACGCCTTCGAAGCCTCAGCCTATTAAGCCGAACGATATGAACCAAATCCTCGCCCGCCACATTGAAGACCACACCGAAGAACGCCTGGAGCAGATCCGGCGCAGCCTGCACAGCAGCTCGGCCATGTTGGCGCGTGCCGCCGATACCTTGCTGGAAAGCATCATGCAAGGCCAGCGCGTGCTGCTGCTCGCCCGCCGCGAAACCCTGTTCACCGCCCAGATCGCCAGCGGCCTGTTGCAGCGCGGTATGCTACAGACGCGCCCCGCGCTGCCCGCACTGCTTTGCGCCCCCCTGCCCGACGACAGCAGCCACTACCCAGCGCATGTATCCAGTCTAGCCAACCCCGGCGACGTGCTCTGGGTGTTCGCCCAGTACGATCACGAGGAACTCAGCGCCCTGATCGACAGCGCACACGAGCTAGGACTGAAACTCATCCTGCTGGCCACGCCGCTGCCACAGACGCTCAACCGGCAACTGGAAGAAAGCGACGTGCTGATCCAACTGGCTGCGCCGACCCAGGCCAGCCTGAACGAATGCGCCCTGAGCGCCGTACATGCCATCTGCGATGCGCTGGATCATCGCCTGCTGGGGATGATCTAATGCTCAGCCCGGAACAACTTGCGGCGCTGCGTCACGCGGCTGGCGAGTCTTTTCTGAGCATCGAGCACGCCACCCTGTGGGCGTATGGCATGGACAACAGCCGTCGCCACGCGCTGCCCGACGCCGTGATCTTCGCCCACAGCCACGAACAGGTGCAGGCCGTGGTGCGCGTCTGCCATGCACAGCGCATCCCTCTCACCGCACGCGGACGCGGCACGGGGACGACCGGCGCGACCGTACCGATTCACGGTGGCGTGGTGTTGAGCTTTGAGCGCATGAAGCGCGTGCTGGAAGTCAACCCGGATGACCGTCTGATCGTGGTCGAACCTGGCGTGACTAATGCCGAAGTGCAGCAGGCTGTGCGCGCACATGGCTTTTTCTGGCCGCCCGACCCCACCAGCTCGGCGTTTTGCAGCGTGGGCGGCAATCTGGCCTACAACTCCGCCGGGCCACGTGCGGTCAAATACGGCACGGTGCGCGACAACGTGCTCGGCCTGCGCGCCATCAGCGGCGACGGGCGCGAATTTCGTTGCGGCACACGCACCACCAAGGGCGTGGTCGGCTACGACCTCACCCGCCTGCTGATCGGCTCGGAAGGCACGCTGGGCATCATCACCGAAGCCACGCTCAAGCTGACCCCGCTGCCCGAGGCGATACGCACCGCCCGCGCCTTGTTCACCGATATGCAGAGCGCCGCCCAAGCCATCGCCCGCCTGATGGCGCAGCCCGTCACACCCTGCGCGCTGGAGTTCATCGACGGCGCGGCGATGGACATGATTCGCGGCCACACCGCCGCCGATCTGCCGCCGCATGCCCGCGCCATGCTGATGATCGAAGTCGATGGCTCCGCGGCCTGTCTGGATGCCGCGCTGGCTTCGGTGCGCCGGGCAGCGGAAGTCGAAGGGCTGCTCGAATGGCGCGAGGCGCAGGATCAGGACGAAGTGGACACGCTATGGGCCACGCGCAAGGCGCTCTCCCCCGCGCTGCGCAAAATCGCGCCAAAGAAGATCAACGAGGACGTGGTCGTTCCCGTGTCGTGCATTCCCGAGCTGATCGGTGCGCTGGGAAATCTCTCCCGGCAGCATGACATCCCCATCATCAACTTCGGTCACGCAGGCAACGGCAATATCCACGTCAATCTGCTGCTCGACCCGGATGCCCCTGGCGCTTGGGAGCGCGCCCACGCCTGTCTGGATGAGGTGTTCGCCAAGGTGCTCGCCCTTGGCGGCACGCTTTCCGGCGAACACGGGGTCGGTCTGGAAAAACGTGATTTTATCGAGCGCGAACTGGGCGAGAACGCCATCGATATGATGCGCGGCATCAAGCAGGCGTTTGATCCGCATGGCATTCTCAACGCCGACAAGACACTGCCTTTGAAGGGAATAGAGTTTCACCCTGCACAGGATCGCGACTTGGCTGACAGTCATTGCCTCCAAGGAATCTCTGAATGAATCCATCCATGGATTCATTCAGACTCGATCCGCCCGGTACACGCCCGGGCGGCCTCGCGCATTTCAATGACTTACGTCATGAATGCGGCGGGGCATCCATGCCCCGCACAGGAAGCTCTGATTCGATCAGAGCTTCCCCAATGACACCAGAGCTACAAAAAAATGGCGAAGCAGGCGTCGCCCCCTGCTGCAATAAAAAACGCCAGCATCCGCTGGCGTTGCATCCGGCTGATCCGGAACGAAAACGTTTGTGTCGCCGCTCGCCTTGGGCTTGTCGAAAGGCTTGACAGAGCGCCTCGACTGACTCAGCCCGAACGGCTCGATTCAAACCGCATAGATGCCCAGACCCGATCAAAGCGCGCCGAAGAAGAACTCTCCGCGCGCTTGAAGATTTACTTGACAATGCGCAGCACGTCGCCAGAGATGGCGCCAGCTGCGAAGTCGAAGCCGCCCATGGCATAGATGCGGTTATCGAACGAGTCGCCGCTTGGATAGATCAGCGCATGGGTGACCTTGAACGCCTCAGTCCATTTGCCGCCATACCAAAACTCGCCCCGCCCCTCGGATGAGCTTCCAAAGAGCGCGTAGCTGCGCCCTTGATTCCATACAGCCATGCCTCCGGAGTGGACATAAGCAGTTGAGCTCAGCACTTGCCAGCTGTTGCTGCCTGCATTGTAGGACATAACCACCCTGCCTCCATCCGGAGCGTAGCCCTCACCGCCTATCACCCACACCTCATTGCCGGCTCCCTGACGCACGGCGGATGTATAGCGTTGAGCATAAGGCATGTCAGCCAGACGTTCCCAGGCGTTGCTGGCGGGATCATAGCGGTAGGTGCGGTTGGAATAGCCTTGATCGGTGTAGCCGCCGAACAGGTAGATCTTGCCGTCACCAAGCGCCACAGCGCTACCTGCGTAGATGTAAGGAAGATCAGCCAGCGGAGCGCCTTGTGACCATGTGCCGTTGTTCGTGTTGAAGATATGCAGTTCGTTGCCAGTGTGCCCCCCACCGATAAGATAAATTCTGCTGCCTATTGCAGCCCCGGCGGAGCCACTGAAATATACCGGACTCGTCCACTGCGCATCCACCACGCTTTCGCCAGTGGCAGGCGTATAGCGCTCCACCAAACGGGTATAGCCGTCTGCGGCATAACCGCCTATCAGCCAGTAGTGCTCGCCTTCCTTGACGCCCACGTGGTAGTAACGCGGAATCTGCAACTGATCGACCACGCTGACTTCGGAGCCCGCGTTGACGCAGGCGGTATTGGCGCGCGTACCGGCGGCATCGGTGACGATCACCTTGCCTGCGCCGTAACCGACATTCGTTGGAACCTTGACCACGATCTTGCCGTTCGACCAGGAAACGATGGATGCCTCCAGACCACGCACGCTCACCGTGCCCGGCGTGTCGCCAAAGCGGTTGCCACGAATCACCAGATTGCCATTGGCGCGCACTGCGCTCGGCTCCAATTCCCAGATGGATGGCTTGCTGCCCGCCTTGGGCGTCATCGCAGTCTTCAGGTTCAAGCGCCCCGAGGTCATGGCCTTGGAGGCATAAGCGCTCTTGACATCCACTCCATTGAGCAGGGCGGCCTTGACATTGCGCCAGGTAAAGTTCGGATTCTGCGCCCAAAGCAGCGCCGCCGCGCCGACAACATGCGGCGTCGCCATGGACGTGCCTGATTTGTATGCGTAACCGTTCCCAGGAACCGTACTCAGGATAGAGTCACCCGGCGCGACCAGATCCACTTGGCTGCAGCCGTAGTTGGAGAAAGATGCCAGATCATCGTTATGGGTGGATGCGCCCACCGAGACGATATTGTCCACATCGTAACCGGAGGGGTAGTTGGTATGGAGATCGACATCCAGCGCGTCGTTGCCGGCGGCGGCGACGAACAGCGCGCCCTGCGCCATGGAGGCGTTGATGGCATCGAGCAGCGCCTGGCTGAATCCGCCGCCGCCCCAGCTGTTGTTGAGCACGATGCGCGGCAGGTTGTGCCGCGCCTGGGCGTCCAGCACGTAGTTGATGGCTTCAATGGCGCCCGAGGTCGAGCCGCTGCCTGATGAACCAAGGAACTTCAGGGCGATGATATCCGCCAGCCAGTTGACGCCGACCACGCCCTGGTTGTTGTTGCCGCGTGCGCCGATGGTGCCGGCGACATGGGTGCCATGGCTGTTGTCATCCATCGGGTCGCTATCGCCGTTGTAGGCGTCGATGCCGTAAACGTCGTCGATGTAGCCGTTGCCCTCGTCATCGATGCCGTTGGCCGGAATTTCGCCGGGATTCGTCCACATGCTGGGAACCAGTTCCGGATGGGTGTAGTCCACGCCGGAGTCGATCACCCCGACCACCACGCTGCCGCGCGAGCTGATGCGCTTGTCCCAGGCTTCCGGCGCATCGATGTCCGCATCCGCCACGCCAGCGGTCTGGCCGTCGTTATGGAGTCCCCATAAATATGGATAAGAAGGATCAACAGGAGTTTTCTGCGCCTTGACGATGTAGTCGGGATGGGCGTATTCCACCGTGCCGGAGCGGTACAGCGCTTCAATGGCGGCGCCGACGGCATGGTGGGCATGGCCGAAGACTTCAAGCACCATCACCCCCATGCCCGGGTAGGCTTGCGCCACACGCGCGCCCGCCGCGCCGAGCGCATTGCGCATCTCGGCGGACAGGTTCGCCTGGGTCGCCTGCACGCTGGCGTTGGCCACGCTGCGGCCATAGCTGAAGCCCTGCGTCCAGGTTTGATCCTTGAATTTGACGATGACACGGAACGGCGCAAAGGATTCGCCGGACGCGGTGAGCGCATGCTGGAGCAGCGCTTCGTGGCTTTGCAGATCGGGGGTTTTACTGACGGACGACATCAGGTTGCCCGCTGGCGCTCCGGCCAGAAGCGGGGATGAAGCGGCAGCGGTCAGGGTCAGAGCGATGGCAAGCGCCAGGCTGCCGGGGGCGAACGGGTGTTTCATGGGTGGATCCTTTGCTGGTGGTCTTGGGGGAAGCGGTGTTGAACGGTCGATTCGAGAGGGCGAGATCGCCTGTAGACAGCGTTCCCTCCAACTCGGCGTAATGGCCGGGTTGAAGACTGCACGGCAAAAGCGATCACCAAAAGTATAGGGCACTTCTATCAATCCGCTGCAGCCACGTCCGCGGCGCCAAAAATCGTCTCAAAACCCTCACATACCGCCAGCACGCTCCACTTTTTCGCCGGTTTTTTCGGCTCAAGTCATAAGCATGCTCAGCTTGATCGAAGCGCCCTTGGCAGCTTGCTTAAAGCAGGATTTTCAGCAGCCTGTCAGTTCATCTCCATGCTGCCGGGTGAACGGCTTCTATGACAAGAACTCCCTAAGGTCATGGACTGCCTGGGTTCTTGCCTCATCGTCACCTATGTCCTGATTCAAGCTTGACCATTCGCCATGACTGCGCGCCTTGAGCAAGGGAGCGGGCAGGCCGTCCTTGCGCCAGCCCTGGCCTTCCGGACTGTCCAACGCAACCGCCTGCGTAGCGGCATGTCCACGGCGTTGCAGAGCGTCGAGCAGCCACAGTTGGCGCAAGGCCAGCAGACGCAGAATGGCGTCCTCTGCTGTGAGAGTGCGATACCCGCGCAGGGCGCCAAGAATGTGATCGCCATAGACATGCCCCAATTGCCACAAGCCACCGACCGCCGCACCTGCCAGGGTCGCCGCGCCCAGGGTCAGCCCGCCCAGGATCAAGTCGAGGCCAATGCCGGTGGCAGCACCGACAGTCATGCCCTTGCCAAGCTTTATCCCCACGATGCCCAAAGCATCCCTGCTGAACAAATCATGCTCCCAGCGTCCGGCCGCTAGCGGCAGACCGCTTGCTTGCACATCGTGCTCACGAAAACGATAAAGCGTCAGCAGATCACGCACGCAGGCCGCTTCGCGCTGACGCAGACGCTCACGCATCAATTCACTGGCGCTTTGCAGGGAATGCTCTGCCGCTTCAGCCGCCTTGTCGTCGTTGGGACGGGGAACAAGTATTCGATAGGCGGCGGCGTCGATCAAAAGCGAGGCGATAAGCTCCAGGGCGCTTTGTCGACGCTCGTCGGCCTCGCGTCGGCGTGCCGCCATCAGGCGCTCCAGGGCTGCTGCGTGGCGCTCAAGCATCAACGCGAGTTTGGCGAACAAGCGCTGTTCACCGTCAATGGCGGGGACGATGGCGTCAAACAGAATGACGCTATGCAGTCCTAGCCTTGCCAACGCCTCACGCCAGGCTTCGGCGTGCATTTCCGCGCCGTGCACGAAGTTGAAAACCGGCAACAGGGGCTTGCCGCACAAGACAAGTATGCCAAGCTCGTCGCGGTATTTGGCAAGAACGGGATCACGCACGTCGATCACCACCAGGCCAGCATCCGAGGCAAGCAACTGGCGCAGCGCCTTGGCTTCCTGCTCAAAGCGCAGCTGCGCCGCCGGACTTGCCAGAAAGCGCGTGATGCGCGCCGGGCCATCTAGGCGTTCGTTGGGAAAACTTTGCTGCTCCAGCGTGTCCCATAGACTCATAGCATCTTCCAGCCCTGGAGTATCGTAAAGCTCGATGATGCTTTCGTTGTCGGCCAGCAGGCGCGCTCCCTGCACATGCCGCGTAGCCGATGGGCGGGCGGCGACATCACCAAACGCGGTATCACGGGTCAGGGTGCGTAAAAGCGATGTTTTGCCGGTGTTGGTGTGCCCCACTACGGCAAGTTTCAACGGCGCGCCCACGCTGCGCCTCCGAGCCATACGTTTGCGGCAGCGTCGTCCAGCAGAGCATCTCCAGGCCAGCCAGCTTGCAGCAGGGTCTCGCGCCAAAGACGGACTCTTTCGTGTTTACCTACCAGCCAGATCATGGGGATGGCGCTGTACATGGCAAGTTGGTTGAGAAAATGAAGGCTGCCTCGGTCCGGCGATAGACGGGGATCGACGGCGATCAGAAGACTGGGCGCGTGGGCGTGAGCGAGCTGATCCAGCAGTCGTTGGCGCTCTTCGCGGCTATCGATGCGTGGGTAAACCCTGAAGGTTAAGGCCGCCTCCGGCGACATATCCGGCGGCCAGGGAAGATCGCCGCCAAGCTCAAAAGCCGCCAGCGCCGCCTGACCGCTTGAAGCATCGTGCTGTCCATCGCGTTTGTGCGTTAGCGAAAGAGACGTCGGCGCCGGATCGATGATGCCGAGGTTTTGCCTTATCTGCTGCAAACGCGCCCGCTGCATGGCAAATCCGGGGCGCTTGAGATCAAGCCGCAGATTGGCTAGGCCGTGAACCCAGAAGGCAAAGCTTGTCGCCAACGCCAATAGGCGAGGCAGAACGCCATACACCAGCACACAGCCCAAAAGCCAGGCCGCCCAGGCTTGGCGTGCTGCATCATCTTGCTGCACATGGCTGTTGCCGCTGGCAAGAATCATTTCCCTGCTTGGCGTAGGCAGGTTGAAAAGGGCGAGCGGCCTGCCAAGAAAATGAACCAGATCAACGAATACGTCGGCTTGGAGGATGGTGGTTTCCCATACAAACACATGCCGCTGGGTTGCAAGCATGAGCAGACAACCCAGCAACGCGCCCGCTAAAGCTAAAAGCCAAAGCCCGTGGCTCAGGCTGCCCATGCCCAGCCCCAGAAGGCGTTTTTGCGCCAGAAGACCAAGCAAATCCTGCCCCAGAAGCAGGCTGTGGGATTTCTTTCCAGGCACATGGCGCTGCAGCCAGAGCGCCAATTGTCCGAGCGGAGTTTGTTGGCTTCCCCTTGACATGGCCGACACAAGCCAGACCACAAGGCTGAAGCTGGGCGCAGCCAGCAAGGCCAGCAGCATCCACGGCACATTGAGCGCGCGCCCATCCGGCGTGATGGCTCCCGCATTCATCAGGCCAAGTGCGGAAAAAAATCCGCTCAAGGCAGCAACCACGCTTAAAAACGCCAGCACCCACCACGCCTGCGTTTGCCATTGACGCATGCCATCGAGCCATTGCGGAAAGTGTTGGCGCGCGAGGCTTTGCGCACGCTGCATGATGCGGCTTTCATCATCAGTCCCGGTGTTGGCCAGCGCGGGCAGCAGAGCGCTGTCGTCAAGCATGCCCTGCGCGGCCTCATGCCGTCGCAGAGTTTCCGCCAGCCAGCGTTGCTCGAAGGGGGTGAGTCGGGTGGGCGTCAAGGCGGGGGTTACAGCAGAAAATAAGCCAAGACCAAGGCGCCAAACACGATGCGATACCAGGCGAAGCCGACAAAGCTGTGGCTGGACACATAGCGCAGCAAAAAGCGCACGGCGGCCAGGCCGGAAATGAACGCCATGCCAAAGCCGACGGCGATCATGCCTAGATCCTCGCTGTGCAGATGCCCTGCGTTTTTGTACAAGTCGTAGGTCACGGCGGCGAACATGGTGGGAATGGCGAGAAAGAAGGAGAACTCGGTGGCGGCGGTACGCGAAAGTCCGAACATCATGCCGCCCATGATGGTTGCGCCGGAGCGCGAAGTGCCCGGAAACAGGGCGACGCTTTGCGCCAACCCGACCTTGAGCGCGTCGCTCCAGCGCATGTCGTCCACCTGTTGAATGCGCGGCGCGGGCTTGAAGCGCTCGACCAGAAGGATGATAAAGCCGCCGACGATCAGTGCGCCGGCGACAGTCAACGGGCTGAACAGGTATTGCTTGATGAGCTTGTGCAACAGCAGGCCGAAAATCATCGCCGGAATAAAGGCGATGATGAGATTGGCGGCAAAACGCTGCGCGGCGCTATCGCCGGGCAGACCCTTGACGACGTTGAAAATCTTCTCGCGGTAATGCCAGCAGATCGCCAAAATGGCGCCGAGCTGGATGGCGATGGTGAAGACTTTGGCGGCCTCGGAGTCGTAGTGCAAAAGGTCTTGCGCAATGATCAGATGCCCGGTGGAGGAAATGGGCAGAAACTCGGTCGCGCCTTCGATCAGGCCGAGTATTGCGGCTTTCAGCAGTAGCCAGATGTCCATGGTGTCTCGGTTTGAATAGGTTCGAAATTCATTCGCACACGCTGTAGATGGTGTGCGACAAGTCGCACCTACGCTCTGTGCTCTCTGTGGCTGAAATCCGGTTTATTCGTCATCCAGCAAAAGCAGGTCGAGTACGCGCTCGTACACGGCGGCAAGGCGATCCAGGTCTTCCACGCCGACGCATTCATTCACCTTGTGAATGGTGGCGTTCAGCGGACCAAGCTCAATCACCTGTGCTCCGGTGGGAGCGATAAAGCGCGCATCCGAAGTGCCGCCCGAGGTGGAGGGCTGGGTTTCCAGTCCCAGCACGTCACGAATGGCTTCATGCACCGCTTCCACCAGTTTGCCGTCGGACTGGGTGAGGAAGGGGTGGCCAGAGAGACTCCATTCCAGGCTGTAGTTGAGTTGATGGCGGTCAAAAATCGCTGCGATGGCGGTTTGCAGCTTTTCTACCGTCCACTCGGTGTTGAAGCGGATGTTGAACTGTACGTTCAACACGCCTGGAATGACGTTATCCACCCCAGTTCCGGCGCTGATGTTGGCGATTTGCAGGCTAGAGGGAGGGAAGTGGGCGTTGCCCTGATCCCATACGGCGCCAGCAAGCTCCGCCAGGGCAGGGGCGGCGCGATGCACCGGGTTGTCGGCCAGATGCGGATAGGCGACGTGGCCTTGCACGCCTTGCACCTGCAGGCGTCCGGTGAGCGAGCCGCGTCGGCCGATTTTGAACTCATCACCTACCACCACATGGCTGGAGGGTTCGCCGACCACGCAATAGTCGATTTTTTCGCCACGCGCCTGCAGCGCTTCGATGACCTTGACCGTGCCATCCACGGCAACGCCTTCTTCGTCCGAGGTAAGCAGGAAGGCGATGGATCCTTGGTGTTCGGGGTGGTGTTGCACGAAGCGTTCGGCGGCCACCGTCATGGCAGCAACCCCGCCCTTCATGTCGGCAGCGCCGCGACCGTACAGCATGCCGTCGCGCACGCTAGGGGTGAAGGGCGGCGAATCCCAGGCGCTCTCCGCCCCGCTGGGCACGACATCGGTGTGTCCGGCAAAGCACACCAGCGGATGCTTGGTTCCGCGTCGCGCCCACAAGTTCAAAACCTCGCCGTGCTGCATCCACTCGATGCTGAAGCCGTGGGCTTGCAGGCGCTCGGCCAGCAGGGTCTGGCAGCCGGCATCCTGCGGGGTGAGTGAACGGCGGGAGATGAGTTCGCTGGCGAGCTTGAGAACTTCGGACATGGCTTAATCCTGGGATTGAAGGGCTTTTTGGTACTGGCTTTCGACGAAACCGGCCAGTACGCCCCCTGTAGGCAGTTCCAGAATCGGGCGGCGGATGAGGTTGGGGTGTTCGTGCAAAAGTTGCAGCACTTTAGCACGCGACAAGTCGCGCTTGTGTTCATCGGGCAGGCTGCGCCAGGTCGTGCCGGTTTTTTTCAGCAGGGTTTCCCAACCCAGAGCGGCTTCCCAGCGCTCAAGCTGTTCCAGGGTGATGGGCGTTTTCTTGAAATCGTGAAATTCGACTTCATGGCCGTGCGACGCCAGCCAGGCGCGCGCCTTTTTCACTGTGGCGCAGTGGGGAATGCCGTGTAAGCGGAGCGCTTGCGCCATGGCTCTTAAGCCTCCTTGCTCGTCGTTCGGCGCATTCTAGCAGGAGGCCGCAGACGGCGCTTCAGCGTTTCGCCACAGAGAGTCACCGAGTCGGGAGTCGACAAAAAATCTCTCTTCGGGCAGGCGCTTTCGTGCAGGTCAGTGGCGGCAGAACTTGGCTCTCAGGATGAGAGAGGCTGCGTTTCATGAATCCAGAGGTCGCCGCAGCCATTGAGTCGATGAACGAGCACTGCGCCCGAACTCAGGTGACACTCGACAGAATGCAGGTTTCCCAAGCCGAAACTCTCCGCCATGCTCTTGGCATTGGTATACAACGCACAACCGACTGCGGCAAGAATGTCGCCATCCACGCCCGCCAGGCAGGCCGGGGACAGGGGAACGCCGTCGGATGTGGTTTTTAGAATATCTCCATCGGCGTGGGCTTGAGAGTGCAGTTGCATGATGGCGAACCTCAGACAGGGATTATTCTCATGTGAATAGTGCGGTTATTGTCGCGTGACCAATAAACATTTTTAATGCACTGATAATACCCAGAGTCTAGGATTGTTTTATTGCAACTATTTGACGAGTTAGGAGTTTTGTTCACTTTCCGCCTGGCAGGTTTTGCCCGCTTCACAGGCTGCTGAAATATTTAATTTCAGCAGCCTGTGAAGCGGGACATGAATGTCCCGCCCGAAAATCAAGAACGTAAGTGATTGATTTTCTAATGCCAATCACGGGCGTGCACCGGGATTGGCAAGGCTGAAAAACTCAAGGATGCGTTTTGCAGCAAGCCGTTAACTCACCTTTCCACGTACGCACTCCAGGTAGCTGCGCTCATCCGGCGGATTAGCTCCTGCATCCTGCAGGGCGCGCAACAAGCAGGCGATCATGCGGTGCTCGCTTTCCATGATATCTCCCGTCTTGCGCACCAGTTTGACGTAAAGCTCATGTATGCCGGGAGGGCGATCAGTCGCTACCTGTTCGCGCAGTGCAAGGTGCATCCCCAGGTGTAGAAAGGGATTGCTCATGCCTTGCTCTGCGGATTCCTCCCAGGCGAGCGCCTGTTCTTCATCGCCCAGCAAGGCGTGGTATTCGGGATGGATTTCGATGATGTCGGCGATCAGGTGCTCCAGCGCTTCCAGCGGCAAGCCCTGCAGGCGCTTGCGCCAGGCGTTGACGTACATGCGGCGCAGGGTGTTGCGATCATTGGAAAACATCATGGCGGCAATACTCCGGCGCAGGGCGCGCTTTTGGCTTTGTAGTCACACAGATCGCACACCGGGCATTCGCCGCATTTGGGTTTGCGTGCGGTGCAGGTGTAGCGGCCATGCAGGATCAGCCAGTGGTGGGCATCCTGCATGAACTCTCTGGGAATCACCTTGAGCAGGCGATCCTCCACGGCGCGCACATCCTTGCCGGGAGCCAGGCCGGTGCGATTGGCGACGCGAAAGATGTGGGTGTCCACCGCCATCGTGGGTTGGCCGAAGGCGGTATTGAGCACCACATTGGCGGTTTTGCGCCCGACGCCGGGCAGTTCTTCGAGTTCAGGGCGGGTTTGCGGCACTGCGCCATCATGTTTTTCCAGCAGCAGGCGGCACAGGCCGATCACGTTTTTGGCCTTGGTCTGATACAGGCCGATGGTCTTGATGAACTCGCGCAGCGCCTCCTCGCCCAGATCCAGTATCGCCTGCGGGGTATGGGCGACAGGAAAGAGGCGTGCGGTCGCCAGATTGACGCTTTTGTCCGTGGCCTGGGCGGAAAGGACGACGGCGATCAGCAGTTCAAAGGGCGTGCTGTAGTTCAGCTCGGTCTTGGGGTGGGGATTGAGTGCGCGCAGGCGCTCAAAAAACAGGCGACGGGTGTTGGCGTTCATCGTTGTCCTAAGTAAATGCTGATTTATTCCATCCATGGAATAAATCAGCAAGCCTCGTTGCGGTACACGCCCGCAACGGTCTTCACGAATCAATGGCTTACGCCATTGTTCGTGCTGGGGCATCCTGCCCCAGGCGGGAAACGCTGGATAAATCAGCGCTTCCCTAAGATTGCGCGGCAAGGGCAAGAGGAGTGATAGCATAGCAAGCAAATGACACAGAGCTTGAGCCGATGAGCTTGTTATACGCCTTGGCCCGTCAGGGTCTTTTTTTACTGCCGCCGGAAACGGCGCACGAGTTTTCGCTGGAGATGATGCGCTTCGCGCTGCGCGATGGCTTGGCGCGCATGATGCGCGCGCGCGTGCCGGATAGTCCGCGCGAGGTGATGGGGCTGAACTTTCCCAATCCGGTGGGGCTTGCGGCGGGTCTGGACAAGAATGCGCGCTACATCGACGCTCTGGGCAGTCTGGGTTTCGGTTCCATCGAGGTGGGCACGGTGACGCCGCGCCCGCAGCCGGGCAATCCCGCGCCGCGCCTGTTCCGCCTGCCCAAGGCGCGCGCCATCATCAACCGCATGGGGTTCAACAACCTGGGCGTGGAGCAGTTTATCGCCAATGTCGAACATAGCCGTTTCCGTGAGCAAGGCGGGGTTCTCGGACTGAACATCGGCAAGAATTTCGACACGCCGCTGGAAAAAGCGGTAGACGATTATGTGTTTTGTCTGCGCCGAGTGTACGCCCATGCCTCTTATGTCGCAGTGAACATTTCCTCGCCGAATACCGCCGGGCTGCGCGGTTTGCAGCATGGCGACATGTTCGACGACCTGCTGGCCAGGCTGAAGAGTGAGCAGCAGCGTTTGACCGAGCAATACGGTCGCTATGTGCCTCTAGCGGTGAAGGTGGCTCCGGATCTGGACGGCGACGAAATCCAGTCGATTGCCGACACCCTGCGCCGCCAGGGCATTGATGGTCTGATCGCCACCAATACCACCCTGGGGCGCGAGGGGGTCGAAAGTCTGGCGCATGCCGAGGAAAAAGGCGGGCTTTCCGGCGCGCCCCTGCTCGCCAAGTCCACCGAGGTGGTGCGTCAGTTCAGCGCGGCCTTGGGCGGCGAGTTGCCGATCATCGCCGTGGGCGGGATCATGTCGGCGCAAGATGCACAGGACAAAATGGATGCGGGCGCCAGCCTGGTGCAGATTTACACCGGCTTCATTTATCAGGGGCCGGGCTTGATCCGGGAGATTGCGCAGCGACTCGCTCCCCAGCCGTTTGCGTGCGGTTTGGGCTGAGTTCAATTTAATCAGGATGTCGTAGGTGCGAATTCATTCGCACATCACTCTGGCAAATGTGCGAATGAATTCGCACCTACAGCGGAATACATATTCAGTAAGTTTAAGGAGCGTGGTGCATGTCGGCTCACAAGATGGATGGCAAGCAGGTGGCGACGGATGTACTGGCATCCGTGCGTGAGGGCGTTGAGCGGCTCAAGGCGCAAGGGCAGCGGGCACCCGGCCTGGCGGTGATCCAGGTGGGCAGCGACCCGGCTTCCAGCGTGTATGTGGGCAACAAGCGGCGCGCCTGCGAGCGTACCGGCATCGTTTCCATCGCCCATGACCTGCCTGCCGGCACGACGATGCCTGAATTGCTCGACCTGATCGCCAGTCTGAACGCCGATGCCTCGATTGACGGCATCCTGGTGCAACTGCCCCTGCCATCGGGTCTGGATAGCGCGGCGGTGATCGAACATATCGCACCGTACAAGGATGTGGATGGCTTTCATCCTTACAACGTCGGGCGCTTGGCGCAGCGGATGCCGGGTTTGCGCCCTTGTACCCCGTTTGGGGTGATGCGCCTGCTGGAAACCTATGCCATCGACCCCAAGGGCATGGAAGCGGTCATCGTCGGCGCTTCCAATATCGTCGGTCGTCCCATGGCGCTGGAGTTGTTGCTTGCTGGCGCGACGGTGACGGTGACGCATCGTTTCACCCGTGATCTGGCCTCGCATGTAGCGCGCGCGGATCTGCTGGTGGTCGCCGCAGGCAAGCCCGGTCTGGTCAAGGGCGAATGGATCAAGCCGGGTGCGGTGGTGATCGATGTCGGCATCAATCGTCTGGCCGATGGCTCGCTGGCGGGGGATGTGGAATTCATCGCTGCTGCGGAGCGGGCAGCCTGGATCACCCCCGTGCCCGGCGGAGTCGGGCCGATGACGGTGGCGATGCTGATGTGGAATACCTTGCAGGCCAGAAGCTTGGTCTAAGGAGATGCTGAATAAATCCATCCTTGGATTTATTCAGCGGTTTTCACCCGGCGCATGTCCGGGTGAAAACAACGCAAACAATGACTTACGTCATTGTTTGCGTTGGGGCATCCATGCCCCAAACAGGAAACGCCGAATAAATCAGTGTTTCCCTAACGAAAACGCCCGGTGCGGGATTGCTGTGCTATGAATCATGGAGTCAATAACGAGAGCGTGATGTGGCGCAGAATTCAGCTCAAATGATTCCGCAGCGATGGGCGCGGCAGACGCTGTGGCTGGCGGCTTGCCTGGCGTGGCTGCTTCCTTTGCACAGCGTGTGGGCGGCTGAAGTGACGAGCAAGCGCCCCGCCCTGATCGTGGGCATCGCCCCGCACACCAGCGCTCGCGCCTTGTTTGAGAGCTATCAGCCGCTGCGCCTTTTTCTGCAAGACGAATTGCAGTGCGAGGTGCGGATTGTTTCCGCCCCCGATTTTGAAGAATTCCTCTACCGCGCTCTGAATGGGCGTTACGACATGGCGATTACCACGGGTCATCAGGCGCGCCTGATGCAGATGGATGCGGGGTGGATCCCTCTGGTGACTTACCAGGCGGATTTCAGGATTGTTTTGCTCAAGGCGAAGAACGGTTCACGCATCGCTAACCTGAGTGATTTGCACGGTCGTCGTTTCATCACACTAGGACCAGGTTCCTTGACGGCGCTGTGGAGTCAACAACACCTGCAGGAGCGTTCGATAACGCCGTCCAGGCTGGGTTTCGTCAGCGCCTCGGACAGTTTGGCAGAACTCATCGTTTCCGGGGCGGCGGATGTTGGAGCCCTATCGCAGGCGGGCGTCAACCAGCTTCCGGCCACGCTGCGCGACAGGCTGGAAATCATTGAGCGCAGCCCGGCGTTTTTGGGGCGCACCTATATCTTGCACCCGCGCCTCGCCGGGCAGTATGCCGATCTCCGTTCCGCTCTGGATGCGTTTGCACGCTCCTCGTCTGGGCAGACCTATTTCCAGCGTAGCCTGCTTGCGGGGTTTCGCGACGTTTCCCCCGCCGAACTGGAAGTTATGGAGCCGTATGCCAAGGCATTGCGAACTTTGATGGCTGCACGACTCAAAAGCGATGTCCAGGCGCACGGCGGAACCCCATCGACCGAGGGCATACCGCATGTGGCTGAGTAGATTGTTGCCGAGCACTGTGCGCTCACGCCTACTCTGGCTGGCCTTGCTGGTGCAGGTGCTGATGCTGTCCATTCTGATCGGACGCGCGGTGGTGATTTTTCAGGAGGGCTTGTTGGGGCAGGTGGTCAATTGCGAAAAACGCCTGACCCCGGCCTTGGAGTCGGCGTTGATCTCGCCCCTGCTGATGGAGGATGTCAGCAGTACCAAGCAGATTCTCGCTCATGCCTCCAGGGCGCCAGGCGTTGAATATATTGCGGTCACCGACTTGAAGGGCGAAATTGTCGCTGCGACGGGTTGGTCAAAAAAACAGGAACTGCCTCAGCCGACGCCGCCCTTGAAAAACTTCGCCGACGGGCTTCTTCCACGCTTGAACGTCGTAAACGACATATCAATCGGTGAGCAAAAACTGGCTAAGCTGCATTACGGTTTGAGTCTGAGCTATATCGAGACTCAACGCATAGACCTTCTCTGGCAGCTTGCCTTGATTGCGGCGCTGGCGGTTGTATTCACCATGCTGGCCTTGCGCATTCTGGGAGAACTGCTGACGCAAAAGCTGGCGCGTGTCACTGCAATCAGCGAAAAGGTGGCGCAAGGAGAGTTTGTTTTCAAACCTCTGGACGAAGGTCGCGATGACGTCGGACGAATGGGAGCCGCTTTCAATACCATGGCCTCGGCGCTGCAACAAAAACTGAGCGACATCGAACACGCCAACGCCCTGTTGACGCATGAAAAAGAGTTTTTACAAGTCACACTTAGTTCGATTGGCGATGGCGTGATGAGCTTTGATCTTGAAGGGCGCGTGATGTTCATCAACCCGGCCGCGGAAGCCTTGCTTGGCTGCAAGCTTGGAGAAGTCGTCGGCAAGCAGGCGGAAGATGTTCTCAAACTGGTGGACGGCGCCAGTGAAGAGCCGATTGAAAATCCGGTGCGACGCTGTTTGCGTGAGCATAATCTTGCTCGACTGGATGCCAATGCGCTGTTGCTGACCCGCGATGGTCGCCGCTTGTACGTTTCAGATACGGTGGCGCCGATCCGTGATGCCGACGGTGGAGTGAGCGGTGTCGTGCTGGCCCTGCAGGATGTCAGCGCCAAACGCGAAATGCTGGAGGAAATGCACTGGCAGGCCAACCATGACAGCTTGACTGGACTGATGAACCGGCACAGTTTTGAGGCTCAGCTGCGTCAGTTGATCGACATGGAAAGGGAAGATGCTTCAACCTGTGCGGATCATGCCTTGATGTACATCGATCTCGATCAGTTCAAGATCGTCAATGACACCAGCGGACACATGGCGGGAGATGAGCTGCTGCGTCAAGTGACCTTTCTGATGCAGCAAAGCCTGCGCAAGAGCGATGTTTTCGCCCGTCTGGGCGGGGATGAGTTTGGCGTGCTGTTGCCTGACTGCCCTGAAGAGCGCGCCCTGAGCATCGCCGGTCATCTGCGCGAGGCTGTGCATGATTTCCGTTTTGTCTGGCAAGACAAAGTGTTCCAGGTCGGCGTGTCGATAGGATTGGTCATGCTCAACCAGAGTATGTACTCAGTTTCCGAAGTGTTGAGCGCAGCCGATGTCGCCTGTTACTCCGCCAAGGAAGAAGGTCGTAATCGAGTGCATGTTTATCGAGCGGATGATGCGGCGATAGTGAAACGCCGCGCTCAAATGGTCGTGGCGTCCAGCCTGCGCGAGGTGATGCGAGAGGATCGCTTTCTGCTCATGCTGCAAGAGATTCGCCCAGTGAGCGTGGAGGCGGAGCGATCGGGTATCCCCCACTTTGAAGTTTTACTGCGCTTGCGCAACGACCAAGGCGAGATCATGCCCGCCGACAGCTTCATTCCAGCGGCGGAGCGCTATGGGGTGATGCCGCACATTGACCGTTGGGTGGTGCGTCATGTCCTGCGTCGGGTGAGCGCGATGCATGCGGCTCGACCGATGCATTTGGCCATCAATCTTTCCGGGTTGTCGATGATCGATCCGCAGATGCCGGAATTCATTCGCACGGAGATTATGACCAACCACGTCGATCCGCGCCTTATTTGCTTTGAAATCACCGAAACTGCGGCGATAAGCTACCTGAGTCAGGCCATTGACTTCATGCGCCAAGTGCAGGCCATCGGGTGTCAGTTCGCTCTTGATGATTTCGGCAGCGGCATGTCTTCCTTCGGTTACCTCAAAAACCTTCCGGTTCAGTGCCTTAAAATCGATGGCGGCTTTGTGCGCGATATGTTGACCGATTCGCTGGATCGGATACTCGTGGAAAGCATTCACCACATCGGCAAGGTCATGGGTATGCAAATTGTCGCTGAGTACGCCAGCAGCGAAGCCCATGTGCATGCTCTCAAAGAGATAGGCGTGGATTTCGTTCAAGGTTTTGCCATCTCCAGGCCGCGGAGCATGGACGAGGTGCTTGCCGAACTGGCAAGTGAAAACGCAATATCCATGCCCTTGTCGGATTTGCAATCTCTGACGGACGGTCAGAGCCGCGACCCTGCAGACCTGGCAAAAAACCCTTGAAATTGATGGACGCCTCTATTTCGCCCCAGCGATCGCAAACGGATAACTTAAAACGCTCAAGGACTGGGCTTAGAACCGGTTTACGATCTCGATCAACGGCGCACCAAGCATCATTTTTGGCATCATGCTGGGGCGCAAAAATCGTCCTCAAGATGTTGTCCGCGTCGTAGCTGGAGGGGTAGTGGGGGGAAAACTCCAGATTCATCCCGTCGTTGCCGGCAGCGGCGACGAACAGCGCGCCCTGCGCCATGGGGGCGTTGATGGCGTCCAGGGCATAGTTGATGACTTCAATGGCGCCCGAGGTCGGGCCGCTGCCATCGGCGCCAAGGAATTTCAAAGCGATGATGTTCGCCAGCCAGTTGACGCCGACCACGCCCTGGTTGTTGTTGCCGCGTGCGCCGATGGTGCCGGAGACATGGGTGCCGTGGCCGTCGTCATCCATCGGGTCGCTGTCGTGGTTGTAGGCGTCGATGCCGTAAACGTCGTCGATGTAGCCGTTGCCCTCGTCATCGATGCCGTTGGCCGGAATTTCGCCAGGATTCGTCCACATGCTGGGAACCAGTTCCGGACGGGTGTAGTCCACGCCGGAGTCGATCACCCCGACCACCACGCTGCCGCGCGAGCTGATGCGCTTGTCCCAGGCTTCCGGCGCATCGATGTCCGCATCCGCCACGCCAGCGGTCTGGCCGTCGTTATGGAGTCCCCATAAATATGGATAAGAAGGATCAACAGGAGTTTTCTGCGCCTTGACGATGTAGTCGGGATGGGCGTATTCCACCGTGCCGGAGCGGTACAGCGCTTCAATGGCGGCGCCGACGGCATGGTGGGCATGACCGAAGACTTCAAGCACCATCACCCCCATGCCAGGATAGGCTTGCGCCGGACGCGGTGAGCGCATGCTGGAGCAGCGCTTCGTGGCTTTGCAGATCGGGGGTTTTACTGACGGACGACATCAGGTTGCCCGCTGGCGCTCCGGCCAGAAGCGGGGATGAAGCGGCAGCGGTCAGGGTCAGAGCGATGGCAAGCGCCAGGCTGCTGGGAGCGAACAGGTGATTCATGAGGATCTCCTGGGCTGGGGCGCTCAGGATGAACGGAGGCGAAAACGGAAAGCCAGACGAGAGGGGGAAAAACGAATGCCTCGCCGCGCCCATGCCGCTGTTTTTGCAACAAGCGGCATGGCAATATCCACGGAGGAAAGCAGACGCGCCGTAGTGCTCCGGGACGGCGGACAGAATTTTGAAACGGCTGCGCTGAGCTCGCCTCTTCCTTGGGGGGCGTATTTCCGCTCAGCGCCGTTTTTTTATAACACAATCGCTCGGAGCCCCTCCAACCGCCAGACAAGCGATGTCCGAACGAGCCGCTACTGACTCAGAACCTGTTCACGATCTCACCATTGAACGGAAAATGTAGTCGCCAAAAAGCGTAGGTGCGAGTTCATTCGCACCTACAGTGTCGTTTCACGAGGGATTTTCAGCTTCAAGGAAGATCGTAAACAAGTTCTCAGAACTTACGCAACTCTTGGATTCGACTCGCTCTCCCCTCTGACGAGGGGGAGGAAATACAAAACGTTTTTTGCGTCAATCCTATTAATATCCGACTTGATAAATCAGCTCGACTTCTGTTTCGCAAACCCTTTTTCAAGGATTCCATCCATGCCCATATCCCTCGCTCTTGGTCTTGCCGCTCTGGCGAGCTACGGCCTCGCCCTGCTGTCGCTATGGCGCAGATTACCCGCATTGCGCCTGGGCGAAACTCCGGGTAAGAGCGCGGCGCTGGCGCTCGCCCTGCTGGCCTCTGCTCTGCACCTTGGCGCATTGGGCCTATGCGCCTGCGCCACCGGAGCCATGGACTTTGGCGTACTCAAGGCTCTGTCCATGTCCGGCGTGGCCACCGTGCTGATCGTGCTTGCCTCCAGCGTGCGTCAACCGCTGGAAAACCTGCTGTTGCCGGTCATTCCGCTGGCGACGTTCAGCCTGATCGCGCAACTGGCCTGGCCGGACGCGCCGCAAAGCCTGATCGCGCATAGTCTGGCGCTGGATGTGCACATCCTGCTCTCCATCCTGGCCTACAGCCTGTTCACCCTGGCGGCGCTGCAAGCCCTGCTGCTGGCCAGCCAGCACCGCGCCCTGCACATGCGACGTCCCAGCGCCTTCGCCCGCGTCCTGCCGCCGCTGGAAGACATGGAAACCCTGCTGTTTCGCATCATCGGCGCAGGTTTTGTCCTGCTGACTCTCGCTCTGGTCACGGGATTTATGTATCTGGACGACATTTTCGCCCAACATCTGGTGCATAAAACCGTGTTGAGCATGATCTCCTGGGCGGTCTTCGGCGCCTTGCTGATCGGACGTTACTCGGTCGGCTGGCGCGGTCAAACCGCCGTGAACTGGACTCTTAGCGGCTATGCCGTGCTGCTGCTGGCCTTTATCGGCAGCAAGATCGTGCTGGAGTGGGTCTTGGGCGTTCAACGCTAAGGACACTTCCATCAATCCGCTGAAGCCGCGTTTTCCGCACCAAAAACCGGCTCAAAATGCTCACATACTGCGTGAATGCTGCGCTTTTTCGCCAGTTTTTGGTTTGACCAAGTTAAAGGCTTGGTCGGCTTGATCGAATTGATAGAACCGCCCTTGATACCCTATCATCCCCCTATCTCAACTTCCGCCAACATCTTTTGGACGACATATCCCTTAGCGTACTTATAACGACGCTCGTTGTGATGATCCTGCTCTCAGCCTTTTTTTCCGGTTCGGAAACCGGGCTGATGACGCTCAATCGTTACCGCCTGCGCCATCTTGCATCCCAGGGGCATCGCGGCGCACGTCTGGCGCAGAAGCTGCTAGAGCGCCCGGACAAACTCATCGGCCTGATCCTGCTGGGCAATAACTTTGTCAACGTCATGGCCTCCACCCTGGCCACCGTGATTTTCATGCGCCTGTTCGGCGAGGCCGGTATCGCCATTGCTGCGGGCATACTCACTCTGGCTTTGCTTATTTTCGGCGAAGTCGCCCCAAAAACGCTGGGCGCGCTCTACCCGGAGCGCATCGCCTTCCCCTCCGCCTACGTTTATTCCGCCTTGCAACGAGTTTTAGGCCCGCTGGTGTGGGCGGTCGGCCTGCTTGCCAACGGCCTGCTGCGCCTGTTCGGCATCAAGGTAACCGCCAATAGCGGGCACGATCTGTCGCGCGAGGAATTGCGCACCCTGCTCGGCGAAACCGGCGGCCTGGTTTCCGAACGCTACCGCACCATGCTCACCGGCATTCTCGACCTGGAAGAGGCTTTGGTGGAAGACATCATGGTTCCGCGCCAAGACATGCTGGGCATCGACCTGGAAGCCGACTGGGATGAGATCCTGCACGCCATCAGCGCCTCGGCCTACGCCCGCCTGCCGGTGTATCGCGGCACGCTGGACTCCATCGTCGGCACGATCAATCTGCGTCACCTGCTGCCCATTGCGCAAAAGGGCGAGCTGACCCTGAAAAGCTTCGTGCGCTCCATTCAAGAGCCTTACTACGTCCCCGAGGGGACTTCGCTGCACACCCAGTTGCTCAACTTCCAGCGCGAGAAGAAAAACATGGGGCTGGTGGTGGACGAGTACGGCGACATCCTCGGCCTGGTCACTCTGGAGGACATTCTTGAGGAAATCGTCGGCGAATTCACCTCGCAACCCGACGCTGATTACCCGGAAATCCAGGAACAGGACGACGGCAGCTTCCTCATCGAAGGCCAGACGCCGCTGCGCGAGATCAACAAGCGCATCGGTACGCAGTTGCCCGCCGATACCGCCAACACCCTCAGCGGCCTGATTCTGGAACATCTGCAATGCCTGCCTGAGGTCGGCATGAAACTGGACATGGCCGGATGCAAAGTCGAAGTAACGCGCATTGCGCGCAAAGTGGTCGAACAGGCGCGTCTGTGGCCAGCGAGCGCAAACAGCGACGAAGGCGCTGACTAGCCCCTGCATGGCGCTCAAATCCAAAACCCAGTACGTCTGCGCCGAATGCGGCGCGACCAGCCCGAAATGGGCGGGGCAATGCGGCGAATGCGGTGCATGGAACAGCCTGACCGAGCAGGTTGCGCCCAATGCCGCCGCAAGCTCCAAGCGCGCCGTAATGCAATACGCCGGAGCGCAGGACGCACGCCGACTCGGTGATGTCACGCTTGCCGAATCCCCGCGTCAGGGCAGCGGCATGGACGAACTCGACCGCGTGCTCGGCGGCGGATTGGTGCAAGGTTCGGTCATCCTGCTCGGCGGCGACCCCGGCATCGGCAAGTCCACCCTGCTGCTGCAAACCCTGGTCGCACTCCAGCCCAGCCTGCCCGGCCTGTATGTCACCGGCGAAGAATCCCTCGGCCAGGTCGCCCTGCGCGCACAGCGCCTGGGGCTGGAAGCCGCCGATCTGCAACTTCTGGCCGAAACCTCGGTGGAGCGCATTGTGCAGCAGGCCGAAATCCTCAACCCCGGCGTGCTGGTGGTGGACTCGATTCAAACCCTGTTTTCCGACCAGCTTTCCGCCGCACCCGGCTCGGTATCGCAGGTGCGCGAAGCCGCCGCCCTGCTTACCCGCATGGCCAAGCAGCGCGGCATCACCGTGTTCATCATCGGCCATGTCACCAAGGAAGGCGCGATTGCCGGCCCTCGTCTTCTGGAGCACATCGTCGATACCGTGCTGTATTTCGAGGGCGAGGCGGGCAGTCGCTACCGCGTGATTCGCGCGGTGAAAAACCGCTTCGGCGCGGCGAACGAGCTGGGCGTGTTCGCCATGACCGAACACGGCCTCAAGCCGGTGAGCAATCCCTCCGCCATTTTTCTTTCGCGTCACGAAGAGCCGGTGTCCGGCAGCGTCATCATGGTCACCCGCGAAGGCACGCGCCCGCTGCTGGTCGAGGTGCAGGCGCTGGTGTCCGAAAGCCCGTTCGGCCAACCCCGCCGCGTGACGCTGGGGCTGGAACAAAACCGTCTGGCCATGCTGCTGGCCGTGATGCATCGCCACGGCGGCATCGCCATGTTCGACCAGGACGTATTCATCAACGTGGTCGGCGGCGTGAAGATCAGCGAAACCGCCGCCGACCTGCCCCTGCTCTGCGCCGCGCTCTCCAGCCTGCGCAACCGTCCCCTGCCCGCCGACACGGTGATCTTCGGCGAAGTCGGTCTGGCGGGTGAACTGCGCCCGGTGCCGAACGGCCTGGAACGCCTGCGCGAAGCGCATAAACACGGTTTCAAGCGCGCCATCGTCCCCAAGGCCAACCTGCAAGGCAACCCGCCCAAGGGCATGGAACTGCACGGCGTAACCCGGCTGACCGAGGCTTTGGGGCTGCTGTAGAGGGCACAGAGCGCACAGAGGAAAAGCGGTTAGAATCTGACTGAAATCGCCGCCCGGGGTCGCTTACCGTGCCCCACGGTCTCAAGATCGATCCGCCGCAATCAAGGGTCACGACCTCTAATTCAGTCTCTACTCACGCGGAAACGTGAAGTATTACGTCATGGTCAACGCCGAGGATCGCGTGGCCAAATCTACCAAATCCGCGAAGACAGCTGCATCAAGCTGTGCGATGTGTCCCCGACGAATCCGTGGTGTTCGCTTTCGGCGAGCGCCGCATGTCATTTGAATTTTCGCTGACCCAGCCGAATCAGACATGTGCAGCAAATGGGATTAAACAGACCCACCACATGCTAGAATCACAAAATTTATCCAACCCCCGCACAAGTCATGGCGACCCGTCCGCGTAAAACCGCTCCGTCCGCTCCCGATGTGGCGCAATTTGAAGCCTCGCTCAAGGAGCTGGAGGCTGTGGTGGCGCGCATGGAGCAAGGCGAGCAGACGCTGGAAGACGCCCTGCGCGACTTTGAGCGCGGCGTGGCGCTGACTCGCTTGTGCCAGGGCATGTTGCAGAACGCGCAGCAGCGGGTGGACATGCTGACCCGCGAGGGCAAGCTTGAGCCTTTCGGCCAGTCCACCGCAACAGACGACGCGCACGTCGATGCGGATGACCATGCAGACTGAATCACCTCCCGCCGATACGCTACGCCACGCCATGAATCTTGCGGCGGTGCGGGTGGAGCAGGTCTTGCAACAAGTCCTGCCCCCGCTGGATTGCGAGCCGCTGCGCTTGCACGCCGCCATGCGCTATGCCGCCTTGGGCGCGGGCAAGCGGGTGCGCCCCTTTCTGGTCTATGCCGTGGGCGGCATGTTCGATGCCGAAGAGCTGCGTCTGGACGCGCCCGCCGCCGCCGTGGAGCTGATTCACGCCTATTCGCTGGTACATGACGATTTGCCCGCAATGGACGATGACGACCTGCGCCGTGGTCGCCCGACCTGTCATCGCGCCTTTGATGAGGCTACGGCAATTCTGGTCGGCGACGCGTTGCAAACCCTGGCTTTTGACGTTTTGAGCAAGACAGAGGCTCTGCGCGCCGATGTCCGCCTGTCCATGTTGCACGCCCTGGCGCAAGCCAGCGGCTCACAGGGCATGGCGGGCGGGCAGGCGCTGGATCTTGCCGCCGTCGGGCAGCATCTTGATCTGGCTGAGCTGGAGCGGATGCACCGCCTGAAAACCGGCGCGCTGATTGCGGCCAGCGTGCGACTCGGCGCATTGACGGCAGAGGCCGATTCGGCGGCGCAAGAGCGACTTGCCCGTTACGCCCGTGCTCTGGGGCTGGCATTCCAGGTGCGCGACGACATTCTGGATGTCATCAGCCCCAGTCACACCCTGGGCAAAACCCAGGGCAAGGATGCCGCCGACGGCAAGCCGACCTATGTCAGTCTGCTCGGCCTAGACGGCGCGCAAAATCTGGCCGGGCAGTTGCTGGACGAGGCGCAAAACGCGCTGCATGGCCTGCCCAAAACTGATCTTTTGCGTGAATTGGCGCATTACGTCGTCATGCGGAAAAACTGAACCATGCCCCTGCTCGAACTGATCCAGCGCCCCGCCGATCTGAAAAACCTGAGTACGACGCAGCTCAACCAGCTTGCGGGCGAGTTGCGGCGTTTCATCATCGACAGCGTATCCAGCACCGGCGGGCATCTGGCCGCGAATTTGGGCACGGTGGAACTGACCATCGCCCTGCACCGTGCGCTGAATTTGCCGCAGGACATTTTGATCTGGGATGTCGGCCATCAGGCGTATGCACACAAAATCCTCAGCGGTCGGCGCGAAGCCATGTCTACGCTGCGCCAGTTCGGCGGGCTGTCGGGTTTTACCAAACGCAGCGAGAGCGAGTACGACCCCTTTGGCGCGGGGCATTCCAGCACTTCGATCAGCGCCGCGCTGGGCTTCGCCAAGGCGTTCAAGATTCGCGGCGAGCAGCATCAGTCCGTGGCGGTGATCGGCGATGGCGCGCTGACTGCCGGACAGGCGTTTGAAGCCCTGAATCATGCGGGCGCGGGCAAGGCCAATCTTTTGGTGGTGCTCAATGACAACGCCATGTCCATTTCGCCCAATGTCGGCGCGCTGAACAAGCATCTTGCCCGCCTGATGACCAGTCGCAGCTACCAGCGTGTACGCGAAGACGGCAAGCAGGTGTTCGACCTGCTGGGCATGGCGCATCTGGCGCGGCGCGCCAAGGATCAGGTCAAGGACATGCTCGCCCCCACCGACACGCCGCGCGCCCTGTTCGAAGAACTAGGCTTGCGCTACGTCGGCCCGGTGGACGGGCATGACCTGGAAACGCTGAACGAGGTTTTGACCAACCTCTGCGCGCGAAGCGGTCCGCGCCTGCTGCATGTGCTCACGCAGAAAGGGCGCGGCTATGCGCCCGCCGAAGACGACCCGGTGCGCTACCACGGGGTAAGCACTTTCAAGCCTTACAAATTGGAAAGCGGGCAGCCGCCAAGCAAACAAACCTTCACCTCGGCCTTTGGCGACTGGCTGTGCGCCGCCGCCGAACGTGATCGCCGCGTGGTCGGCGTTACCCCGGCCATGTGCGAAGGCTCCGGCATGGTGGACTTTGCGCAACGCTTTTCCGACCGCTATTTCGATGTCGGCATCGCCGAACAACATGCCGTGACCTTTGCCGGCGGCCTGGCCGCTGCGGGCATGAAGCCGGTGATGGCGATTTATTCCACTTTTTTGCAGCGCGGCTACGATCAGGCCGTACACGACATCGCCCTGCAAAACCTGCCTGTGTTGTTCGCCATCGACCGCGCCGGGCTGGTCGGCGCCGACGGAGCAACCCATGCCGGACTGTACGACATCGCTTTCCTGCGCTGCCTGCCCAATATGACGCTGTTCACCCCCTCCGACGAAGGCGAGCTTAAGCGCATGTTGAACGCCGGGCTGGCGCACGACGGCCCGGTCGCCGTGCGCTACCCGCGTGGCGGCAGCGGCTGCACGCCGGCAACGCCTGACACAGAAAGCGAAACCTGCCCGTTCGGCCAAGCGGTATGGAAACGTCATGGCCAGCACACCGCCATCCTCGCCTTCGGCCCCTTGCTGCACGAGGCGCTCAAGGCCGCGCAAACGCTGGATTGCAGCGTGATCGACATGCGCAGCGTCAAGCCGCTGGATCTTGCCACCCTGCGTGAAGCCGCCGCCAACCACGCCCGCCTGGTTACGCTGGAAGACCACGCGCTGATCGGCGGCGCGGGCAGCGCAGTCATCGAAGCCTTGGGTGACATGGGCATCCACGTCCCCGTACTGCGCCTTGGGCTACCCGATGTCATCACCCTGCAAGGCACACAGCCCGAGTTGTATCGGCACTATGGGCTGGATGCCGAGGGCATCGTGCGCCAGTTCAACGCCACGCCTGCCACCCCTTGAAAATCATGGCCTTGCTTGTTATGCGCAAGTCTCGCCCTTAACATCTTCAAACTTTGCTCAAGGCATACTCCCATGGCCGCTCAATACACGCTCAAAGTCCTTACCGAATTCGCCGCAGCGCACCAGTTGCACAACTACCCGGGCAACTGTGCGCGTATGCACGGTCACAACTGGAAGGTCGAGGTCGAAGTCACCGGGCGCAAGCTCGATCAGGTCGGCATGGTGATCGATTTCAAGGCCATGAAAAAAGCGGCCAAAGAGGTCGCCGACCGCTTGGATCACTTCTATTTGAATGACATTCCGCCCTTCGATGTCATCAACCCCACCGCCGAGAATCTCGCCGCCTGGTTTTACCGCGAGATCGGCCTGCTCCTGAACGCCGAACACGCGCAGGTCAGCGCCGTCACCCTGTGGGAAACCGACCGCGCCTGCGTCACTTACCGAGAGATGAATGATTGATGAGTTCCGCTATTCCTGACATTCAAAGCCAGATCGACACTCGCCGCATTGCGATTGACGCCGTAGGCATCAAGGGCTTGCGCCACCCGGTGGTGATTCACGATCACGGCGAAGCGCCGCAGGCCAGCGTGGCCGCCGTCAGCTTTACCGTCAACCTGCCGCACGACCGCAAGGGGACGCACATGTCGCGCTTCGTCGCCCTGCTGGGCGATGCACCGCGTGATATTTCCATGTTGGGTCTGCTGGATTTACACCGTGAAATGCTGACCTTGCTGGAAGCGGATGCCGGGCAGATCGAACTGAGTTTCCCGTTTTTCGTGCGCAAAACCGCCCCCATGTCCGGTGTTTCCAGCCTGATGGACTACATGGCGAATTTTTCAGTCCAGGGCAATACCGAGCACTGCGACGTCGTCATGGGCGTGGAAGTGCCAGTGACCAGCCTCTGCCCCTGTTCGAAGGAAATTTCGCAGTACGGCGCGCACAACCAGCGTTCACACATTCGTGTACAGGTGCAGGCGGAAGCCGACTTGTCGCTGACCGAGCTGATCCGCATGCTCGAATCCCAAGCTTCGTGCGAACTTTATGGATTGCTCAAGCGTGCCGACGAGAAGCACATCACGGAAAAAGCCTACGAAAACCCCAAGTTCGTCGAAGACATGATTCGTGATGTCGCGCATATCCTGGGTGAAAATGAACGCATTCACGGCTTTTCCGTCGAGGTGGAAAACTTTGAGTCCATCCACAACCATTCGGCGTATGCTCGCCTGAGTCGTTAAAACAGATTGAGCCACAGAGATCACAGAGCACACGGAGAAAACATCTGTAAACTCTGAGATCTCGGTGTTCTCTGTGGCTAAATCCGCTTTCTGATTTCAAGTCTCAACTCACTCGCCATGCCCAATTCCTCCCTCATTCAGCACGCCCAGGCGGTTCTCCATATCGAAGCTGAGGCCATTACGCGACTTGCTTCACGTCTGGATGCGAATTTTGAACGGGCATGTGAGTTGATTCTGGCTTGCAGCGGTCGGGTCGTGGTCAGCGGCATGGGCAAATCCGGGCATATCGGCGGCAAAATCGCCGCCACCCTGGCCAGCACCGGAACCCCTGCGTTTTTTCTGCACCCCGGCGAGGCCAGTCACGGCGATTTGGGCATGGTCACCCGTCAGGATGTGCTGCTCTTGCTCTCCAATTCCGGCGAAACCCCCGAACTGCTGGCCATTCTTCCCCTGCTCAAACGCATGGCTGTACCCATCATCGCCATCACCGGGCGCAAGGGTTCCACCCTGGGGCGCGAGGCCGACGTACATCTGGATGCCAGCGTGGAACAGGAAGCCTGTCCGCTAGGGCTCGCCCCCACGGCCAGCACCACCGCCGCCTTGGCGCTTGGCGACGCACTCGCCGTCAGTCTGTTGCAGGCGCGCGGCTTTACCGCCGAAGACTTCGCCCTCTCCCACCCGGGCGGCGCGTTAGGTCGGCGCTTGCTGATCCGCGTCAGCGACATCATGCACAGCGGCGATCAACTGCCAATGATCGCTTTGGGCGCCCCGCTGCGTGACGCCCTGCTGGAAATGACGCGCAAGGGCCTGGGAATGACCGCAGTCGTTGATGCGACAGGTCTGATGGCGGGCGTTTTCACCGATGGCGACTTACGCCGCGCCCTAGACCATGAGTCTCTCGACCTGCGCAACGCACGAGTTGACGACCTCTACACGCCCGGCGGCAAAACCTGCAAGGCGGACATGCTCGCCGCCGAAGCCTTGGGATTGATGGAGCAAAGCCGGGTCAACGCTCTGATCGTGGTAGACGAGATGCAACACCCCATCGGCGCTTTCAATACCCATGATTTGCTACGCGCTGGAGTGATATGAACGTGAACTTGCAACAACGCGCCGCCGCCATCCGCCTGCTGCTGCTGGACGTGGACGGCGTGTTGACCGATGGCCGCCTGCCCTACTCCGCGCTGGAAGACGCCTGCGAACTGGAAGAGAGCAAGAGCTTTCATGTGCGCGACGGTCTGGGATTGAACCTGTTGCAAAAAGGCGGAGTGGACATCGGCATTATCACGGCGCGCTCATCGCTGGCGGTCAGCCGCAGAATGCGCAACCTGGGCATCCAGCACGTCCACCAAGGCCAGCATGACAAACTGCTCGCCCTGGAAAACATCCTGCAACAAACCGGCCTGGAAGCGGCGCAGGTCGCCTACATGGGCGATGACTTGATCGATCTGCCCGTGCTGCGCCGAGTCGGTCTAGCCGCCACCGTACTGGATGCCGATGATCTAATCAAAAGCCATTGTCATTTTGTCAGCGGCAAAATGGGCGGCATGGGCGCGGTGCGTGAAATCTGCGAGCTTTTGCTCAAGGCGCAAGGCAAGTGGGAAGGTATCCTTGCCCACTACCTACGATAAAGCCACTTCTATAAATCCGCTGAAGCCGCGTCTGCTGCACCAAAAACCGGCTCAAAATGCTCACATACTGCGCGTATGCTCCGCTTTTTCGCCGGTTTTTGGCTCGCCCAAGTCGTAAGCATGGTCGGCTTGATCGAATTTATAAAAGTACCCTTAAGAATCTGACGCAATGAACGCTTGGCTCTGGCTGGTTTTGGCCACATTGACGGCATTAAGCCTGTGGGCGAACCACGCCCTGCAACAGCCCCTGCCTACGGCGCAAAAGCGCAATTTCGGCGCCGACCATAGCTTTATCCAGCCAGAAGCGCGGGTTTTCACCAAAGATGGCGATGTCGCCTACGATATTCGCGGCGCACATCTGCAACACCGCGCCGAAAGCGGGGAATACCTGCTGTCACAAGCGCGGATGCTTGTTTACCCGCAGAATCAACCCGACACCGCCCCCTCCGCCCAACGCGAACACTGGCATATCCAGTCCGCGCAGGCAAAAATTCTGGCCGATCGCGAGCATGTGCTGCTCGAAGGCCAGGTGGATGCCGAACGCCAGGGCGTGCCAGCGGAAAAGCGCATCACTCTGCGCGCACAAAATGTTACCCTCGCACGTCAGGCGCAAACGGCAAGCAGTGCCCACCCCGTCACCGTGCAGGGCGCCAACTGGCAAAGCCAGTCCAGCGCGTTTCACGCCGATTTAACAACCAAGCAGCTCGAACAGACAGGCCGCGTGCATGACCGCTACCAACCGATTGATTAGGGAAACGCTGATTTATTCAGCGTTTCCCGCCTGGGGCAGGATGCCCCAACACGAACAATGGCGTAAGCCATTGATTCGTGGAGACCGTTGCGGGCGTGTACCGCAACGAGGCTTGCTGATTGATTCCATGGATGGAATCAATCAGCGTTTACTCAAGGCCCTCGCGCTCATTGCGCTTTGCATCTTGCCCGCCCTTGCATCGGCGGCCAGCAGCGACCGCAAACTGCCGCTGGAAGTGGAATCCGACCGCAAGCATACTGACTATCCCGCTGGAACGGCGGTGTACGAAGGCAAGGTTATCATTCGCCAGGGACACATGCTGATCCAGGCCGACAAAGCCATTCTCACCCTGCGCGCCGGCCAGCTCGACCGCGCCCAGCTCGAAGGCAAGCCCGTCACCTACCAGGATGTGGATGAACAGGGCTTGCCGCTCAGTGGCCGCGCCCTGCACATGAACTATCAGGTCAACCCCAAGAGCGGCGATGTGCTCACCCTGAGCGGGCAAGCCCTGATCGAGCGCAACAAGGACAGCCTGAGCAGCGAGCGCATCATTTACAACCTGAAAAGCGAGGTGATGGACGCTGGCGCAGGCAATGGCGACCGTGTGCGCATGATCCTGCAACCGCGCCAGAAAGACGCCGAGCAAACAACCGACACCGCCAAGCCCACGCCATGAGCCCGAATGTCCCCAGCGCAAGCACACTCAGCGCGCAAAACCTGAGCAAACGCTATGGCAAGCGCCAGGTCGTGCGCGACATGAGCCTGAGCGTACAAAGCGGGGAAATCGTCGGCCTGCTCGGCCCGAACGGCGCGGGCAAAACCACCAGCTTCTACATGATGACCGGCCTGGTGCAGGCGGACAGCGGCAGCATCACCCTCAACGGGCAGGATATTTCCCGTCTGCCGATTCATGCCCGCGCCCGCCTGGGCGTCGGTTATCTGCCGCAAGAGCCATCCATTTTTCGCAAGATCTCGGTGGAAGACAACCTGCTCGCCGTGCTGGAGCTGCGTCCGGAGCTTGAGCGTCACAGCGCACGCCAGGCCGCCTGCGACGCCCTGCTGGAAGAGCTGCATGTCACCCATGTGCGTCATAGCCTGGGCATGAGCCTGTCCGGCGGCGAGCGCCGCCGGGTGGAAATCGCCCGCGCCCTGGCCGCCGAGCCGCACTTCCTGCTGCTCGACGAACCCTTCGCCGGCGTTGATCCGATCAGCGTGCTGGATATTCAGCGTCTGATCCGCCACCTTGCCGAACGCGGCATCGGCATCCTGATTACCGACCATAACGTGCGCGAAACCCTGCGCATCTGCGCCCATGCCACCATCATGCACGACGGCCAGGTGCTGGCCGAAGGTACGCCGGATGAGATCCTGAGCGACGAGCATGTGCGCCGGGTGTATCTGGGCGAGCATTTCAGCCTGTAGGACACTTGCATAGATTCGCTGAAGACGTGTCTTCTGCACCAAAAACCGACTCAAAATACTCGCGTACTGCGTGTAGGCTCCGCTTTTTCGCTGGTTTTTGGCTTCCCCAAGTCGTAAGCGAGGTCGGCTTGATCAAATTATGGAAGCGCCCGGTAGGTTTTCTGTAACGCTCGCGCGCACTGCGGAGTAGAATGCGCGCCATGCACAATCCATACCCTTTTTCAGCCGCATGAAACTAGGTTTTGAACTCCGTCAGGGGCAAAGCCTGACCATGACTCCGCAGTTGCAGCAATCCATTCGCCTGCTGCAACTTTCCACGCTTGAACTGGAGGCCGAAATCCTGGCGGCCGTCGAAAGCAACCCCATGCTTGAGATTGACGAAAGCATCGGCGAAAGCGCTACCGGGGATAGCGGCATCGACGAACGCAACAGCGCAAGCGAAGCCCTGCGCAGCAATGACACTTTCGAACAGGCGTTGAGTCAGGGCGCCGCAGACTTTGATGCCGCGCAGGATTACGCCGCCCCCGCAGACACGCGCACTGAACAGACGCTTGATCTGGAGGCGCCGAGCGCGTCCATGCCCGACGAGCTTGCCCTGGACAGCCGCTGGGACGACATCTACGAAGCCGATGGCAGCACCAGCTTCAGCCGTGGCGACGCCGAAAGCGAGGAATACGACTTTATCGGCAGCCGCAGCAGCGGCAGCGACAATTTGCTTGATCACCTGCTCTCGCAACTGCTGGTCTTTCCCCTCTCCAGCCGCGACCAACTCATCGCCAGCGCGATCATCGAGTCCATCAACGACAACGGCCTGCTGGACGACACGCTGGAGGAAATCGTGCGCGGATTGCAGCAGCAGGATCTGCCCGACGTGGAAATGGACGAAGCGCTGGCCATGCTGCACCTGGTGCAAACCTTCGACCCCCCCGGCGTGGGCGCACGCGACCTGCAAGAAAGCCTGAGCATTCAGCTCGCCCAGCTCGAAACCGCGCCGGAGCTGCAAGAAGCGCGACAACATGCCGCGCAGCTGCTCGCCCACCTCGACCTGCTGGGCAACCACGACTACAACCGCCTGCGCCGCCTGTTGAACATCAATGAAGAGCAGCTCAAGGCCGCGCTGCATATCGTGCAAAGCCTCAGCCCCCATCCCGGCGACCGTATGCGCAGCAACGAGGTGGACTATGTGGTGCCGGATGTGTTCGTGCGCCGCGTGGGCAAGAGCTGGCGCGCGGAAATGAACAGCGCCATCCTGCCCAAACTGCGCATCAACCAGACTTACGCTGGCTATATCCAACGCGGCCAGCGCTCGGATGACATGAGCTACATGCGCAATGCGCTCAACGACGCACGTTGGTTCATCAAATGCGTACACAGTCGCCACGACACCCTGTTCGCCGTGGCCGAGGCCATCGTGCGCCGTCAGCAGGGTTTTTTCGAGCATGGCGAAACGGCCATGCGCCCGCTGGTGCTGCGTGAAATCGCCGAAGAGCTGGAGCTGCATGAGTCCACCATCTCACGCATCACCAGCAACAAATACATGCACACACCCAAGGGCGTGGTGGAATTCCGTTACTTCTTCTCCAGTCATGTCGCCACCTCCGACGGCAACGACGCATCATCCACCGCCATTCGCGCCATGCTGAAAAAAATCATCTCCGGAGAAAACCCGCAAAAACCATTAAGCGATAATAAAATCGCTGAAATGCTGGAGGCGGAGGGCATCCACGTCGCCCGGCGCACCTTGGCCAAGTACCGCGAGGCCTTGGGCATCCCGCCATCCAACGAACGCAAACGTCCTCTCTGACAGACCCACCCACCATGAAACAGATCACCATCGCCGACATTCTGACCCTGGAGCGGGTCAAGCTGCACGCCGAATGCGCCAGCAAAAAGCGTGTACTGGAACTGGCCAGCCAACTGCTGGCGACCGCCCAGGAAGGTCTGGAAGCCTGGGAGATTTTTGATCTGCTGCTCGCCCGCGAACGCCTGGGCAGCACCGGCGTGGGGCGCGGCGTCGCCATTCCGCATGGCAAGCTGGCCGCCTTGCGCGCGCCCGTCGGCTGTTTCCTGCGCCTGCATGAAGCTGTGGAATTCAACAGCCCGGATGGTCAGGAGGTGAGCATGATTTTCGCCATCCTGGTGCCCGAGGGGGATGAAGGCAGCCACCTGTCCATTCTGGGGCAGCTTGCCCGCCGCTTCAGCGACCCCGAGTTTTGCGGCGCCATCCGCGCCACGGAAAGCAGCGAAGTCGCCTTCAGCCTGCTGACGCGCAAACTGAGCGACTCTGCCCTGGACGCCGGGACGGATGGGGAAGACGAAACTGAGCGTGTACCGCCGCCGGATCGCAACTCCGCCCCGGGGTTGGCCGACTGAATCTTTGATGAGCGACGGGATACACAGCGTCCACGGCGTGCTGATGGGCATACGCCTGACGACGCCGCAGCTCGCCTCCTGCGGCGTGTTGATTTGCGGCGAGCCAGGGATAGGCAAAAGCCATGCCGCCCTGGCCCTGCTGGATCGCGGCCATGTGTTGATCGCCGATGATGCCCCCATCTTCGCGCGCAAGGCGGACAACCAGCTGTATGGCATCTGCCCGCCGAGCATTCAGGACTGCATGGAACTGCGCGGCCTAGGTGTCATCAACCCGCGCCGACTGTTCGGGGCGCAGGGCATGCACACCGAGCAACGCCTTGACCTGATTATTGAACTGGTGGCGGCAAGCCGAGCCAATCTCTCGCTTGCCGAAGCCAGCCATCAGCGTCTGCATGGATGCTGGCAGGAGGAAAGCATTCTCGGATCGCTCATCCCCAAGCTCGTTCTGCACGCCCAGCCCGCGACCACCATGGCGCTGCTGATTGAAACCGCAGCACGCGGTTTCGCCATGAGCGCGTATAATCCGGAGGTTCAGGCTCATCCATGAGGCTCAAGTGAAACTGGTGATCGTCAGCGGCCTTTCCGGCTCAGGCAAAACCATCGCCCTGCATACGCTGGAAGACGCCGGTTACGTCTGCGTGGACAATCTGCCGCTCGCCCTGTTGACCGCGTTTGTCGCGGCACGCCTGGAGCCGGTCGACCGCGCCAACGAGCGCGCCGCCATCGGCATCGACATACGCGGCGGCATCGATGAACTGAATGAACTCCAGCGTCAACTATGCGCATTGCGCCAGGCCGCCGCAGGCTTGAGCGTTCACCTGATTTTTCTCTACGCCGAGCCGTCCGTTCTGCTGCGCCGCTTCAGCGAAACACGTCGCCCGCATCCCCTCACGCGCAAGGGCCTGCCGCTTGACGAAGCCCTGGCCACCGAAGCGCGTCTGCTCGCTCCCCTGCGCGCCGAAGCCGATCTGGTGATTGATACCTCGCACAGCAATCTGCACCAACTGCGCGCTCTGTTGCGCACTCGCCTGCTGGACGCCCCGCAGGAGAAGCTCAGTCTGCTGCTGCAATCCTTCGGCTACAAACACGGAGCGCCTTCCGACAGCGATTTTGTTTTTGATATGCGCTGCCTGCCCAATCCCCACTGGCACGCTCATCTGCGCCCACTGACCGGGCTGGACGCCGAGGTCGCGCTGTTTCTGTCCGCTCTGCCCGAAACACGGGACATGATCGAACAGCTCAGCGCCTTGCTCACAAGCTGGCTGCCCCTGTTCGAGCGCGAGCAACGTCAGTTCCTGTCCGTTTCGCTGGGCTGCACCGGCGGTCAGCACCGCTCCGTCTTCATGGTGGAACGTCTGGCCGAGCGCTTGCGCAGCCTTTACCCCAACCTTGCCATACGTCATCGAGAATTGCTGAATTGAACAGTCCACGTGTCGGAATCCTCGTCATCGCCCACAACAAGATCGGTCAACAACTGGTGGAAACCGCCACGGATATGCTGGATCGCGCCTGCCCGCAGCTGCGCAGTCTGGAGGTCAGGCAGGACGACGACCCGGTTCATCTTCTCACGCGCGCACGCCGCCTGTTGGGCGAAATCCAGCAAGGGACGGGCGTGCTGGTACTGACGGATATGTACGGCTCCACGCCGAGCAATATCGCTCATCGTTTGCATCTGAGCGAGGGCTCGATCAAACACGCCGCCAACCAAGCCGAAACGCCTGCAACGGATTCTGGCTCGGGCATTCGCGTCATTGCCGGCATCAATCTGCCCATGTTGGTGCGCACGCTCAATTACGCTCATCTCCCCCTGGACGAATTGGCCGTGAAGGCGCTGAGCGGCGGCCACGATGGCATTCTGGACGCCAGTGAACTTGAGGAAAAGGCATGAGCGAAACTCACGCCACCTTGGAGTCCTCGGTCACCATCATCAACAAGCGCGGCCTGCATGCCCGCGCCGCCGCACGCTTCGCCACCCTTTCGTCGAGCTTCCAAAGTCATATCGCGGTCAGGCACGGCAGCCTGCAAGCCAATGGCAAAAGCATCATGAGTCTGATGATGCTCGCTGCTCCCCTGGGCAGTACGCTGCATGTCCTGGTCTGCGGCAGCGATGCGCAAACCGCGCTTGCCGCCCTGGAAAACCTGGTGAATGCGCGCTTTGACGAAGCCGAGTAAGCCCCTTGCATGGGTCAAACCTGCCCTTATCCCCGGTTTTGTCATATCATCCGCGCTCTGTGACTTGACGTTAAGCATCCAATTCAAGGCGATGCAGCGGATTACCGCCGCGATCCGCCCAGCGAGAACCATGAAAAAATCAGCCTTTAGCTTCGAAGAACTCATTCAATGCGGCCGTGGCGAAATGTTCGGCCCAGGCAACGCGCAGCTTCCCCTGCCCCCGATGTTGATGTTTGACCGCATCGAACGGATCAGCGAAGAGGGAGGCAACTTCGGCAAAGGCGAGATCATCGCTGAAATGGATATCCGTCCGGATCTCTGGTTCTTCCTGTGCCACTTTGAAGGCGACCCCGTCATGCCCGGCTGCCTCGGGTTGGATGCCATGTGGCAGCTCGTAGGCTTCTACCTGGGTTGGATCGGCGGTCTGGGGCACGGACGCGCACTGGGCGTCGGCGATGTCAAGTTCTCTGGTCAGGTTTTACCCGATGCGAAGAAAATCACCTACCACGTGCATATGAAACGCACCATCAACCGCAAGCTGGTCATGGGCATCGCCGATGCGGTGATGATGATCGATGGCCGCGAAATTTACCATGCGACCGACCTGCGCGTCGGTCTGTTTACATCCACCAGCGGATTTTGAGGAATGAAGAAAATGCGCCGCGTTGTCGTTACCGGTATGGGCATTGTCTCCAGCATTGGCAATAATCAGCATGAAGTTTTGCAAAGCCTGCGCGAAGGGCGCTCGGGTATCGAGTTCGTGCCGCAAATGGCCGAGCTCGGCTTTCGCTCGCAAGTGGCGGGCACGCTCAAGCTCAAGCCTGAAGAACTGATCGACCGCAAGCTTTACCGCTTCATGGGCGACGCCGCCGCCTACACTTATCTGGCCATGGCCGAAGCGGTCACCGACTCCGGCCTGGCGCCCGAACAGGTTTCCAATCCGCGCACAGGACTGATCGTCGGCTCCGGCGGCTCATCGACGGGCATGATCGTCGATACCGCCGATATCGTGCGTAACAAGGGCGTCAAGCGCGTCGGCCCCTACATGGTCACGCGCACCATGAGCTCGACCGTTTCCGCCTGTCTGGCCACGCCATTCGCCATCAAGGGCGTGAACTACACCATCAGCTCGGCCTGCGCCACCTCGGCGCACTGCATCGGCAATGCGATGGAGCTGATCCAGCTCGGCAAGCAGGATGTGATGTTCGCCGGCGGCGGCGAAGAGTTGCACTGGGCGCAGTCCGCCATGTTCGATGCCATGGGCGCTCTGTCCTCCAAGTACAACGACACCCCAGGCACCGCCTCTCGCCCGTATGATGAGTTCCGCGACGGCTTCGTCATTTCCGGCGGCGGCGGCGTGGTCGTACTGGAAGAGCTGGAGCACGCCAAGGCACGCGGCGCACGTATCTACGCCGAACTGGTCGGTTACGGCGCCACCTCGGACGGCTACGACATGGTGCAGCCCTCCGGCGAAGGCGCGGTGCGCTGCATGAAAATGGCGCTTGAGGGCATAAGCTCCCCCGTCGACTACATCAACACCCACGGCACCAGCACCCCCGTCGGCGATATGCGCGAGCTGGAAGCCATGTCCCAGGTCTTTGGACAGAGTTCCGACAACAGCTCGCCGGTCGTCACATCCACCAAATCGCTCAGCGGCCATGCTCTCGGGGCGGCGGGCGTGCATGAAGCGATCTATTCTCTGCTGATGATGCAGCACTGTTTTATCGCCGCATCCGCCAACATCGAAACCCTGGATCCGGCGGCCAAGGGCGTCAATATCGCCTTCGAGCGCATCGACAACGCCAAGCTCGACACCGTGCTCTCCAACAGCTTCGGCTTTGGCGGCACCAATGCCAGCCTGGTGTTCAGTCGCTGCACAGGCTGATGCCCCCAACGATCATCCAGGTCTGACTGCCCAGCGGAGCGCCAATGACTAGAGCACGTATGAGCCTCGAAGAGTTTGTCGGCATGATTCGCTCCAGACAAATTCAGGAGCTGGCAAACCTCCCGCTGGAAAGTCTGCCGGACAATATCCCCGCAGAGTTGATTCGCGGTGCAGCGCAGCCTTTGCGTGGTCTTTTGGAGAAGCTGGCGTTTGAGGTCGGCGCACGCGAGCTGCGTGAACAACAATTGTTTGAACGGATGTTTGGCAGTACGGTCGCACGGGCGATCGATTTGGCGCACGATAACGAAGCTGAAATCGCTCACCAGCTTCTGCTCCAGAAAATTACCGACCTCACCCCAACGCTGGAAAAATGGCGGTCAGGAAAAATGACCAACTACGCCATGGGTCAGGCGATCCAACCTTTGCGCGAGTCCGTCATCCAGATCCATTCCCTGCGTGCGCGACTGGCGAGGGCCACCTTGGTGCTGCAAGACTGTCTGAAAAACCCGGGGTCGTTCACCGAGAAACTGCAACACAACATCGCACGACTAAACAAACAAGCTGGCGAGATAGATTTGGCGCTAGGTGATTTCCATCGACTGCATCTTGAAATCGTCGCTGCGGAGATGCACGAAAAACACCTGCAAATCAATGCCTCGGACGGCAACAAAAAAGCTCTGTTTGAACAGCTTCACGCTATTGAAGAGGTTCTTCGTCGCCCGGCTTCTCTTGCCAGCAAATTTATGCCCTGGGCCAACCGCAAACAAACCGAAGAGAACAAGGAACGCTTATCCGAATTACATCAACGCATTCTGAGCGAAGACTGGGTCATGAGCGAAACCCAACTTATGCGTTGGCTGGATGTGCTGGTCGATGCCAACCTTTATGCCACCGATCAAACAGCGCTATTAAAAAGCGCGCGTGAAGACATGTATTTCCTCCTGACCGCATTTTGTGAACAGCAGGAAGCCGCAGCGCGTAATGTGGCGCGCAACCCGTTTGTCCAGGCGGATCCTCAACAAGCCATTCAGTTCATGTTGATGTCCGAGCGCATGATTCTCGATTACTTTGCGCGCAAGCGCGCCGAAATCAATGAATGGCTAGGTACTGCAGCGACAGAGCGCCTACACTCCCTGGACGACCTTGAAAAACAGCTGATCGCGGAAATGAAGAAAAATC